>NZ_JOEI01000011.1 GCF_000718095.1 Streptomyces scopuliridis RB72
TTCCACAGGACCCACCCTCCCCGCACACTCGAAGCCCTGAAGCGCCTGATCGAGCACCACGACGAGATCAACTCAAGCAGTAGTTAAATTACGGGTCCTCACCAGCGCGTCTCCGTCGCGAAATACCGGGCCGCCTTACGGAGGATGTCGCGTTCTTCCTCGAGTTCGCGGATCCTCTTGCGTGCTGCGGTCAGCTCCGCCTGAACGTCGTTGCCTTCGGTTCGGGCAGCGGTCGGCGGTGCGGAGTGAGCGCCGGGCTGGCGCCCGTCCGCGGCTCGGATCCAGTTCCTCAGCGTCTCGGTGTTCACCCCGAGATCAGCGGCGACCGACTTGATTGTCGCTCCCGGCCTCGACCGGTACAACGCGACCGCGTCCGCCTTGAACTCGGCGGGATAGTGCTTCATCCCCACAGGGACTCCGTTCTCCTGGACCATCAAGATCCAAGTCTCTCCGGTGTCCAAAATCCGGGGTCAAGGTCCCCCCTTGTGCAACCCCCACCTCCGGCACACGCTGTACGGCCTGGTCCCGTACATGCCCTGCTCCTACTCCTGCTCCGCCACCATGAAGTTCGCCGACCGCCTCCACGAGGTCATCCGCACCGAACTCCCGAGCTACGCCAAGGCGATCGAGCAGGCCATAGCCAAGCCGCTGCTGTGTGTCTCCGAGCTTCGGATGTACGGCTTCGAGGGGGAGACCGTCCACCAGAACGACGGCACGGTCACCATCACCTACTCCGGAGCCAAGTCCCTCTATCCGATCGAGGACACCGATCCGCTGTGGGACCTGCTCCGCGCGGGCGATCGCTGCACCGTCGACGGCAACATCATCCACGTCGGCCGTGCGGATGCCTACATCGCGGGCTACGAGGCCCGGGGGGATCATCACGGTCCGGAGTGCCCGTTCGTCATCTCCTTTTCCTGACCCGTTCGTTCTCTGCGGGGGCCCCGTTACCTTCTTCGTGGCCGCGCAAAGGGGCTCCCGGCCTCCGATCCGGCATGACTGTTCCTGCGGGTGCCGATAATTTATCCGCGCAGGTCATCGACTTACGAAGGGCTTACAGAGGTGCACGAGGAAGGAGAGGTCGAACGCGTTCAATAACTCGCCATGCAAAGTGGAGCACGTTCAATAACCTCGTCCGGTGTGCACATCCGCCTCGACCTCAGCAAGATGTGGCGTGATCTCCTTCGTGACGCTTTTCGTGTTGAATGGAGGCGATGGCGCCGGAGACCCTGCGCGCGTATGCGGGCGCAGGGAGGTAATGGTCGGCGTCGTCCCGACGCGCTCAAGGACGCCTGACCGCGCTTCGGGTCACTCGATGGAGGCGTAACGTCCTCGGCCTGCGCCATGGTGACTCTGGCGGCCGTGTAGCGTGCGGTACATG
Source organism: Streptomyces scopuliridis RB72 (assembly GCF_000718095.1). GTDB lineage: Bacteria > Actinomycetota > Actinomycetes > Streptomycetales > Streptomycetaceae > Streptomyces > Streptomyces scopuliridis. Next base: position 1,382 of record NZ_JOEI01000011.1, read on the forward strand.
CTTTGACTGCGTTGTACGGCGCAGTACAGCGGGGTGTGGCTGTTCAGGTCTTCAACGCGGTGCCGAGCGCGTTGCTGGGGGTCAAGGGGTCGCAGGTTCAAATCCTGTCGTCCCGACCAGCGTTTTCGCGGGTCGTAGGCGGTATCGGAGACATCCGGTACCGCCTTTTCCGTAGTTCTGGGGACCAGAGTTCTGGGGACCAACTGGGGACCAGCCGCGAACAGCCCGACATCGCCCGATCACGTTCAGTAGCGCACAAGGCAGGGGCGTTTGCTGTCGAACTTCCAGTCGGGGACGAGGTAGCGCATCCCGATGGCGTCGTCACGCGCCCCCAGTGCCTTCTCCCGGTACAAGTCGTGTGCCGCGAGGAGGCGGTCCATATCGATCCGGACTCCCAGACCGGGGGCGTCGGGTACGGCGATCTCGCCGTCGATGATGCGGGGCGGGGCGGTGGTCAGCCGCTCCCGGCCTTCTTGCCAGATCCAGTGCGTGTCCAGGGCGTTGTACTCGCCCGGGGCCGCCGCTCCGCAGTGGGTCACCATGGCCAGGGAGATGTCGAAGTGGTTGTTCGAGTGGCATCCCCAGGTCAGGCCCATCGCATTGCACAGCTGAGCCACGCGCACCGAGCCCTGCATGGTCCAGAAGTGCGGGTCGGCCAGCGGGATGGATACCGACTGGAGGGCCAGGGCGTGGGTCATCTGCCGCCAGTCGGTGGCGATCATGTTGGTCGCCGTGGGGAGGCCGGTGGCGCGCCGGAACTCGGCCAGGATCTCGCGTCCGGAGTAGCCGCCCTCGGCTCCGCAGGGGTCCTCGGCGTACGCGAGCGTACCGATCAGGGGCCGGCACAGCTCGACTGCCTCGCGCAGCGACCACGCGCCGTTGGGGTCGAGGGTGATACGGGCTTGGGGGAAGCGGTCCTTGAGCGCGCGTACGGCCTTGACCTCCTCGCCGCCCTCCAGGACGCCGCCCTTGAGCTTGAAGTCGCGGAAGCCGTACAGGTCGTAGGCGGCCTCGGCCTGACGGACGATCGCCTCGGGCGACAGGGCCTCTTCGTGCCGGATCCGGTACCAGTCCACGGCGGAGTCGGGATCACGGACGTACTCCAGGTCGGTGCGGTCGGGGTCACCGACGTAGAACAGGTAGCCGAGGACCCGGACGGAGTCGCGCTGCTGCCCGTCGCCCAGGAGTGCCGCGACGGGGACGTCGAGGTGCTGCCCCAGGAGGTCGAGCAGCGCCGACTCGACGGCGGTGACGGCGTGGACGGTGGTACGCAGGTCGAAGGTCTGGTCGCCCCGTCCGCCGGAGTCGCGGCCGGCGAACCGGTCCCCGATCTCGCGCAGGACGCGCTTGTAGTCGCCGACCTTCGCGCCGACGACAAGGGGCTCGGCATCACGCAGCGTCTGGGTGATCTTCTCTCCGCCCGGTACTTCCCCCAGCCCCGTACGTCCCTCGGAGTCCTTGAGGACCACCACGTTACGGGTGAAGTAGGGGCCGTGTGCGCCGGAGAGGTTGAGCTCCATGCTGTCCCGGCCGGCGACCGGGTAGACGGAGAATGCGGTGACGGTCGGCAGGCTCATGACCGGGTACCCCCGGGTGTGCGGCGGCTGTTCGCCGGGGTGGCTGTCAGTGGCATGGGGGTGGTGGCTCCGATTCTCGTCAGGATGCGTTCTGTTGAGAGGGGATCAGCGGGCTCAGAGGTTTTGGAGGCTTCAGAGGTTGAGGACGTTGAGGGCCCACTCGACCACCAGGACGCCGCCCAGACCGAGGATCGCGAGCACCGTCGTGTAGGTGGTGCGGGCTTTGATCGCGTCGATCACCGAGAGGTTGAAGTACTCCTTGAACATCCAGAATCCGGGGTCGTTGACGTGGGAGAAGGCGATCGACCCGCAGGAGACGGCAAGGACCATGAGCTCGGGGTGGACCCCGCTGCCCGCCAGAAGCGGCAGCACCACGCCGGAGGCCGTGACGACGGCGACCGTCGCCGACCCGAGAGCCACTCGGAGGATGACCGCGATGAGCCACGCGAGGATGATCGGCGAGACGGGCCAGCCGTGGGTGAGGTCCTTGATGTAGTCGGAGATCCCGCCGTCGACGAGGACTTGCTTGAAGGCGCCGCCGGCGCCGATCACCAGGAGGATCATCGCCATCGCCTGCGCCGCCGAGGTGCAGGACGCGCTGACGTCCGCCAGGCTGCGGCCGATCCGCGGTCCGAACGCCCAGATCGCCAGGAGCAGGGTCAGCAGGAGCGCGATCGGCGCTGATCCGATGAAGGCGACGAAGTGCAGGAACGGGTTCGAACCGGATACGGCCATGTCGGTCACCGCGGCGCCCGCGATCAGCACCACGGGGAAGAGGGCCACGGACAGCGACCAGGCCATGCCGGGCATCTCCTCGTCGGCGAACACGCGCTCGCTGACCAGGCCCTTGGGGATGGAGGGGTTCATCGCCCTGACGAAGGGAAGACGCGGCCACACCAGGGCGATGAGCGCACCGATCGGGACGGCGATGAAAAGGCCGTAGAACAACGTCAGTCCGACGGAGGCGTGGAAGGCCGCGGCCACGGCGGTGGGGCCGGGGTGGGGCGGGAGGAAGCTGTGCATGGTGGACAGGGCGATCGACATCGGCAGCCCGACCCACAGCAGGTTCGCCCCGGTGACCCGGACGATGGTGAACGCGACGGGCACGATGATGACGAAGGCGACCTCGTAGAACATGGTGACGCCGATGAGCATCGCCGTCACCACCATGGCCACCTGGACCCATCGTGGGCCGAAGGCGTCGAGGAGCTTGCCGGCTATGCGCTGTGCGGCGCCGGAATCCCCCATGACGCGGCCGACCATGGCACCGAGCCCGATGGTGAGCATCGTGTCACCGATCTGGCCACCGATGCCGTCCGAGAGGATGTCCGGGATCTCCGCCACCGGAATCCCCTGGACCAGCCCGACCCCGACCGCGACGAGCAGGAGGGCGGCGAAGCCGTTCACTCTCAGCTTGGTCATGAGGAAGAGCAGAATCAGAACGCTGATTCCGACTACGAGCAGAGGCATGTCAGTTCCCCTTTGAACTGTGGGTCGAGTAGCCGGAGGGTCCGCGGGACCGTCGGAGGGCGTGGAGGAGCGGCAGGGCACAGGACACTGGTGCGAGGCGATACGGGCGGGTGGTGGGCGGCGATCCTGCGCTCGCGGGCGCGTCAGCCCGGTCGTCGTACGGTCCCCACCAGGTTCAGGCCGTCGTCCAGCACCCGCGTCAGCTCGGCGAGTTCGTCCGGGTCGGGGTCGGTGAGCGGGGCGCGTACCGGACCGACCGGGAGGCCGCGCAGCCGGGCGGCGGCCTTGACCAACGAGATGGCATAGCCCGGCACCCTGTCGCGCAGTTCGACCAGCGGGACGTAGAAGTCCCGCAGGAACTTGTCGACACCCACTCCGTCCCCGTCTCGCAGAGCGGTGAAGAAGGCGTTCGCGATTTCGGGCGCGAAGGCATGGACGGCCGAGGAGTAGGCGGGAACACCCACCGTGCCATAGGCACGGGCCTGGATCTCGGCGGTGGCGGCGCCGTTGAAGAAGAGAAAGCCGTCGGGTGCCGCGAGCGTGAGGCGCTGGAGACGGTCGAGGTCGCTGTGCCCGTCCTTGAGTCCGATGACGGTGGGGATTTCCGCGATCCGGCGCAGGCTGCCGGTGGTGAAGGCGACCTGGCCGCGCTGGTACGCGATCAGCGGCAGCCGGGTGCCGGCGGCGATCCGGCGCAACTGCTCCACCAGACCGTCCTGCGGTGCCTCGACCAGGTAGTGGGGCAGCACCAACGCGGCGTCCGCGCCCGCCTCTTCCGCGATCCGTGCGAATCGCAGCGCCTGCGCCCAGCCGTAACCGATGCCCGCGACGACCGGCAGCCGGCCGTCGGACACCTCGACCGTGGCCGTGACGACCGCGCGGTACTCGTCCTCGTCCAGCGCGCCGAACTCCCCGGTTCCGCAAGCGGGGAACACCGCGCCCGGTGCCGTGGCCAACTGGGCGGTCAGGTACGCCCGGTACGACTCCAGGTCGAGGCTGCCGTCATCCCGGAAGCTCGTGAGGGGGAAGGCCAGCACCCCACGCGCCATGCCGTCACGCAGCCGCTGGGCAACGCCTTCGACCTCCGCGCAGAACCGTGTCATGAATCCCGTCCCTATATGCAGATGGCGTCCATGTATGGGAATGGAGGCTAGGCTGGTGAACCCGGCGGGGTCAATGGGTGCGGCCGACGCGGATTCACGATGTGCCGATGCCGGATGGCGTAGGCGCCCGCGAAGCGAAGTCGACGCACGGGGCCACCGGACTCTCAACGCCGCGCGATGGTCTGCCTTCTGGTCTCTCACCAGGCGGCTGCGCCGGAGCAGCGGATCGCGACCCCCCGCGGTCTTGTGGTGTCGCATGACGATCTCCGGCTGCGGCGCGCGGCGGGCCGGCCGGCCCGGTGGGTTGTGGCCGGCGTCTCTCACTTCCTTGTTCAGGGGCGCACGTGAACGCACTTGAATGCTCCCTTTGCTCCCACTCCGCTCCTTGACGCCATGGGAAGGGGCAAAGAACGTGAATCCATGGCTACGAGTGACACCGAGGGCAGCTCGGCCGCGCCTCCCGAGCCCGCACCGCCCGCTCCCGGCTGGCGCCGCAGGCTCAATCTGAATCGCAACGCGGCGGCGTTAGCCTTGGTAGGCGTCATCGCAGGTGCGCTTGCGGCTGCTTTCCTGACCCCGCTTGGGGATCATTGGATGAAGGCCCTCCTCGATGAGCCGACCTGTCCCGGCGAAGCGTGTGAGGGCAAGAATCCTCAGAATCAAGGCTGTGGCGAGGACGCCCGCACGTTCAAGCCCGAGGCCAATAACCCTGCCCTGCTTCAGATCCGTTACAGCGAGGATTGCAAGGCGGTTTGGGGGAGGATTCAGCGGGGCAACCCTGGGGACCTGGTCACGGTGAAGGTCGCCGGCGGTACCGAACGAACCGCAGAGATCGAATATGACGACGATAAGTTCACCAACATGGTCGCCACTCCGGATGGCGAGTTCCAGGTAACAGCCTGCGCGATTCCGAAACCTGGCGGCAAAAGTACCTATGAGACCTACTGCGTGCATGCCACCGAGGCCACTGCCTGGCGATAACCGAGCGGTGCCGGTTGTGGGCACAGCTCTCCATCACGGTGTCGACCGGTCGGCACGGAGTCGGAGCGCGATGTCCGATGAGCGCCAGCTTTCCCGCTCGGGGCAGCTCACCATTGATCAACGAGCGGGTCCGCACGGGCTCCCGGCCCCGGCCCCCCCCGGCACCGGCCGGCATCACCGCAAGGAAGCACACCATGAACCACCCCGCCCAGCTGTTCGGCGACGCCCCCGCCACCGGGGACGTACCGCACATCCCGCACACCCCGCATGTGCCGTACGACAAGGACCTGCCCGCGCTCGCCGAGCTGAACTGGCCAGCGCTCTATGAAGAGTTGAACGAGAACGGTGTCGCGCTGACCCCACCGCTGCTCTCGCACGCGCAGTGCCGGCAGATCATCGGCACCTTCGACGACGCGGCGATGTTCCGGTCGGTTGTGGTGATGCAGCGGTACAACTTCGGCCGTGGCACCTACAAGTACTACGCCAACCCACTGCCACCGCTCGTGCGGGCGCTGCGCGAGAAGCTGTACCCGCCGCTGGCGTGGATCGCCAACCAGTGGGCCCCGATGCTCGGCGAGCGCGCCTTCCCGGAGACGCTCGAAGAGCTGACCGAGGAGTGCGCGGCCAACGGACAGCACCGCCCCACTCCGCTGATCCTCAACTACGGCGAGGGCGACTACGCCTGCCTGCACCAGGACATCTACGGCGATGTCGTCTTCCCCCTGCAGATCGCCATCATGCTCAACCGGCCCGGCGAGGACTTCACCGGCGGCGAGAACGTCTTCGTCGAACAGCGTCCGCGCTTTCAGTCCAAGGCGATCGTCGTCAAGCCGGAACTCGGGCAGGGCATGATCTTTCCCGTCCGGCACCGTCCCATCCCGGGCAAGAACGGCTACCGCCGCCACCCCATGCGCCACGGCACGAACGCCGTCGAATCCGGGCAGCGCAACACACTCGGTGTCATCTTCCACAACGCCCGCTGACCCGGTCCGCAGGCCCCCGCCACCCCCCCCGGAGCGGACAGCACCCTCAAGGGCTACGCCGGCGGCCTGGAGCGCAAGCGACAACTGCTGGACCTCGAAACATCCGACATCCACCACGCCGCATGAGCGGCTCACAGCGGTCGCGGGGCCACGCGCGCAACGCCACAGTGGCCCTGCGACGTCCACCGCCCGGGAGAGCACCGTGATCCACACCACCCACCTTGAACCCACGCTCGCCGCCCGGGTCGACACCGCGGACTGGGAGGCGCTCACCGGCGAGGTCAACGCGTACGGCAGCACCCTGACCGGCAGGCTGCTCACGCCTGACGAGTGTGCCTCGATCGTCGCCTTGTACGACGAGGCCGAGCGCTTCCGCACCACCATCGACATGGCCCGCCACCGCTTCGGCTCCGGCCAGTACCGCTACTTCACCCACGAACTACCGGAGCCCGTAAGAGAGTTGCGGCAGGCGTTCTATCCGCGCCTGCTGCCCATCGCTCGTGACTGGGCCGCCAAACTCGGCCGGCCGTCCCCGTGGCCGGACACACTGGAGGAGTGGCTCGCGCGCTGTCATGAAGCCGGCCAGTCCAAGTCCGCGCAGATCCTGCTGCGGTACGGCGCCGGGGACTGGAACGCCCTGCACCGCGACGTGTTCGGCGAGGCCGTCTTCCCCCTCCAGGTCGTCATCGGTCTGGATGTGCCCGGAGTCGACTACAGCGGCGGTGAGTTCATCATGACCGAGCAGCGCCCGCGCGCGCAGTCCCGCGGATCGTCCACGACCCTGCCCCAGGGCCACGGGCTGATCTTCACCACCCGCGACCGGCCCGTCGCCTCCAAGCGCGGCTGGTCCACGGGCCCCATGCGGCACGGAGTGAGCACCGTCCGCTCCGGCCGGCGGCACACCCTCGGCCTCGTCTTCCACGACGCGAAATGACAGCCCGGACCGCTGACCGGCGCATGTACACGCTCTGCGGCCCGGACAACATGCCGTATCGGAGTAGTACGCCGGGCACGCTCGGCGGACACCGGCGCGGAAAGCTGTACGGGCGCCTGGACTGCCCCTCGGCGCTCCGTGCGATAGCCCGCGGCCACTACCTGCGGTACCGGGTCTTCTTCGCCGACGAGGCCACCGCCATCGCCGCGGGATACCGGCCGTGCGCGGTGTGTCTGCCCGCCCAGTACCAGCGGTGGAAAGCCACCCCCGAAGAGTCGGAGGAGAGCAGCACTTCATCGCGCCTTGGCACCGTGCACGTACGACACCGAGTGGGGTATGCCCGTGCGCGGGGAGCGGCCTCGGCCTCGGCGAGGTACGGAGCCGCTAGCCCATCGGCGTGCTCCGCGACATCGGCGTCACGGGCGCTGACGCAGGGGCCGGGGAGGGGGTCCGCGGGCCGGTCAGCCCCAGCAGCCGCGCCAGCCGGGCGTACGAGTCGAGCAGCGCCTCGCGGTCGTAGGTGCTGGTCGTGACCAGGAATTCGTCGGCCTCGCTGCGCGCCAGCAGCTTCTGGAGACCGGCCGCCACCTCGTCCTCCGTGCCGTACAACTGCCCGCGCCGCGCCTCCTCGAACAGTGTGCGCTCGCGCTCCGTCATGGGGGTGGCGAGAATCCTGTCGACCGAGGCCAGCGGCGGGAACTCCCCGTGGGTGCGGGAGTACGCCGTCGACCAGGCCTCCGGGAGCAGCAGCGAGCGAGCCTCCCGCGTCGTCTCCGCCACCGCGACTGTGCCGGACAGGACGACGTACGGCCGCTCGCCCCAGGCGGAGGAGCGGAAGCCGCCGCGGTACTCCTCGATGGCCCGGAGCATCGCGTCCTCACCCCGTACGGCGGCGATGACCAGCGGCAGCCCGGCCTCCGCCGCGACCCGCGCGCCCTGCCCGGTGGCCAGGACGAAGACGGGGACCCGCAGCCCCTCGGCGGGGTGGGCGTGGACCTGGGGGTGCGCGGTCTGGGTGCCGGTGAAGTATCCGAGGAGTTCGGCGAGCTGCCCGGGGAAGTCGGCCGCGTCCTGTTTGTCCCGGCCGAGTGCCTTGCGTATCCCGTCGGTGAACCCCACCGACCGCCCGAGACCCATGTCGATACGGCCGGGAAAGAGGGATTCCAGCACCCCGAACTGCTCGGCGACGACGAGGGGTTGGTGGTTCGGCAGCATCACACCGCCGGTTCCGACGCGGATCGTCGACGTGGCGGCGGCGACGGCTGCCGCGAGTACGGTCGGAGCCGAGCCGGCGACGCCCGGCACGCTGTGGTGCTCGGAGACCCAGAAGCGGTGATAGCCGAGGGCCTCGATCCGCCGTCCGAACGCCACGCTGTCGCGCAGCGCCTGAGGGCCGTCCGACCCCTCCCGGATACGGGAGCGGTCCAGCACGGAGAAGGGAACAGTCGCTGCGATACTCACACCTGGTGCAACAACCGTGCCGTACGAGGATTCCCCCAGGCCGAGGCCGAGGCAGAGGCAGAGGCGGAGGCCGAGGCCGAGGCGGAGGCCGGAGGTTCACCGTCCCTCCGCCGCGCCGGGAGGACGGAACCCTGCCGAGATCGTACGAAACCCCGCCCCTGGTGCGGGTCGGCCGCTAGGTTGGCGTTCATGTTCCACACCTGGGGGCCGCGATGAAAGCGTTCTGGACCGTCCTGGCCATCCTCTTCGCAGCCCTCGCCGTCGGAACCATCGCCTCACTGAACGAGAGAGCCGGATCCGGTACGTCGCTCGGGATCGGCGACATCGCCATCACCGCGGTGCTCGCCACCCTGGCCTGGGCCAGTTGGAAGAGCGCCCGACGGTGAGGTACCCGCCGGCAGAAGGCCGCAGGGCTGTCGTCGACTGCCCTGCGGCCCTTGCCGTATGTCGCGGTGGGCGACCGAGTCCCCGAGGCCGCCCACGGTCTCCGGCCGTTCCGCCGGTCCCCGCGGGGATCAAGACCGTTTGATGCGTGCCTCGCAGGCACGGATCAGTTCCAGGTGCTTCGCCACTACGGGGCGTGCCGCCCGGGCAGCCGACTTGACCTCGGCGTTGCCTCCGGTGGCGGTTTCGCGGTCGATCAGGGCCAGCGTCTCCTCGCGGGTCCTGGTCTCGGTGGTCAGCCAGTTGGTGTCGTACGCGCTCGTACCCACGTTGGCCTGCATGGCGGTCATCGCCTTCTCCTGCACGGAGGAGGGCGAGGGCGACAGTGTGACGTGCAGTGTGCTCGCCAACGCCTTGACGCCGACGTCCAGCTTGCTGTGGTCGCGCACCAGCGTGGCGCCGGCCGACTTCACGCATGCCGCCTTGGCGTTCTTGCGTGCGCTCCGTCCGGCCGCGATCTCCGCCAGGTTGCCCTGGTGAATCGCCTTCAGGAATGGCGCGTCATCGGTGGCCGGGGCCGCCGCGTACGCGGAAGGCGCGGATAGGCCGGCCAGTGCCGCCAGCATCGTGGCGGCGGCTATGCGTCGCACAGCGATCATCTGCGTTGCTCCCTTCGCCCGGTCCGGACCGCACACGGGTCGACGTCGGACCGGTCGCTGGACGGGCACGCGAGTCGGTGCCCGGAGCCCATGCATTCCCTGGCGGAACGGACCGGTCACACAATCGCTTCTCAGTCACACGAATGGCCGCGACATTCGCATCGAGCCGGAGGCCCGCTCGACGTGTCGCGCGCCGTCGCCGACCCCGTCCGTCCGCGGGCGTCGTGGTAACTGCGGCGAGGCATGTGCGAGGCCCGGAAGGGGGCTCCTCGTAGCGACGCTACGGACGAGCGACGCTACGGACGATCGATACCGTCGCTAACCGAAAAGTGTTAGCGTTGCTCTTGTCGGGTTGCGAGCAGCGCTACCCGGTCGAGACAAGGAGCAGTGCCATGACCGAGCAGACCGTTTCTCCGCGTCGGGTAGCGATCGTCACCGGAGGATCCCGCGGCATCGGCCGCGAGAGCGCCGAGCGGCTGTCCGCCGACGGATTCGCCGTCGTCCTCAACTACGCCGGCAACAACACCGAGGCCGAGGCGGCGGTCGCCGCCATCACCGCCGCCGGCGGGCAGGCGATGGCGTTCCGCGCGGACGTGGCCGACGAGACGGCCGTAGCGGCGCTCTTCGACGCGGCGGAGGACGCGTACGGCGGGATCGACGTGGTCGTGCACGCGGCGGGCGTCATGACGCTGGCGCCGCTGGCCGAGATCGACCTGGACGCCCTCGACCGTATGCACCGCACGAACATCCGCGGGACGTTCGTCGTCGACCAGCAGGCCGCGCGCAGGCTCCGGGCGGGCGGGGCGATCATCAACTTCTCCAGCTCCGTCCTGGCGCTGGCACTCCCCGGCTACAGCGGCTACGCCGCCACCAAGGGCGCGGTCGAGGCCATCACACTGATCCTCGCCCGGGAGCTGCGCGGCCGGGACATCACCGTCAACGCCGTGGCCCCCGGACCGACCGCTACCGCGCTGTTCCTGGACGGCAAGGACGAGCAGACCATCGCGAAGATGGCCGCCCAGGCACCCCTGGAGCGGCTGGGCACCCCGCAGGACATCGCCGAGGTCGTCTCCTTCCTCGCCGGTCCCGCTCGCTGGGTCAACGGGCAGGTGCTGCGTGCCAATGGCGGCATCGTCTGACGGTGCAGGGCCCGTTCGGCACTCCGTTTCCCGGGCGCGCCCCTTCCCCGCCTCTCCAGCGGCTTCTTCCGCCGCTGCCGCACCCCAGCACCCCATCAACCAACTGAGGAGTTCCGTCATGGGCAAGACCATCGTGATCACGGGCGCCGGGTCCGGATTCGGAGCGCTGGCCGCCCGCGCCCTCGCCCGGTCCGGCCACTCCGTCTACGCCGCGATGCGCAACACAACCGGCCGCAACGCGGGCCGGGTCGCCGAGGCCGAGGCATACGCGGCCGAGCACCACGTGGACCTGCGCACCGTGGAACTCGATGTGCTCTCGCAGGAGTCCGTCGACGCGGCGGTCAACACCGTTCTGGCCGAGGCCGGTTCGCTCGACGTGGTCATCCACAACGCCGGCCATATGGTGACCGGCCCCACCGAGGCCTTCACGCCCGAGGAACTGGTGGCCGTCTACGACACGAATGTGCTGGGGACCCAGCGTGTCAACCGGGCCGTGCTGCCTCATCTCCGGGCCCAGCGGCACGGATTGGTCCTCTGGATCGGCTCCACGTCCACGCGCGGCGGCACCCCGCCCTATCTCGCGCCGTACTTCGCCGCGAAGGCGGCCATGGACTCCCTCGCGGTCTCCTACGCCGCCGAGCTGGCCCGCTTCAACATCGAGACCTCCATTGTCGTGCCGGGTTCCTTCACCTCGGGCACCAATCACTTCGTCACCGGGGGCCATCCCTCCGAGCAGACTGTCGTGCCCGCCTACGAGGCCCGCTACGCCGGTCTGATGGACCAGGTCTCCGAGCGCCTGGCCGCGCTCGCCCCTGCCGACGCCGATGTGTCGCAGGTGGCCGACGCCATCGTCGAGGTGGTCGACACACCGCACGGCAGCCGCCCCTTCCGGGTCCATGTCGACCCCGCGAACGACGGCTCCGAAGAGGTCAGCGAGGTCGCCGACCGTATCCGCGCCGAATTCCTCACCCGCATCGGCCTGGACGACCTCCTCGCCCCTCACGCCGTTGGCCAGGGGGCACAGGGCTCGGCTCTCAGCGCAGCCGAGGCGGCGCTGATGACCGAATGGCCCGACCGGCTCTCGAACGCTTCCTGACGGTCAGATCTGGGCGAGGCCTCCGTCGACGAAGAGCTCCGCGCCGGTGGTGAAGGAGCTCTGGTCCGAGGCGAGGAAGACGGCCATGGCGGCGACCTCGTCCGGGCGGCCCATCCTGCCCAGCGGGTTCTGGGCCGTGAAGCTGTCCTTGAGCTTCTGCCGGACCTGCGCGTTGTCGCCCGCCAGGCCCTCGATGCCGGGGGTCTCGATCGGCCCCGGGGCGATGGCGTTGACACGGATCCCGCGGCCGGCGAGCTCCGCGGCCCAGGTGCGGGCGAGGTTGCGGATGGCGGCCTTGGTGGCGCTGTAGACGCTCATCGCCTCGACGCCCAGCGAGGCGTTGGTGGAGGAGAGCACGATCACGGACGCGCCGTCGGGCAGCAGCGGCAGGGCTTTCTGGACGGTGAAGATGAGCCCTTTGACGTTGATGTCGAAGGTCGTGGCGTAGTGCTCCTCGGTGATCTTCCCGAGCCGTGCGAGTCCGCCGCCGCCCGCGTTGGCGACCACGACGTCCAGGCGCCCGCTGCGGGTCCCGATCGTCTCGAAGAGGGTGTCGAGATCCCGCAGGTTCGACACATCGCTCTGTACGCCGACGGCCCGTTCCCCAATGGCTTCCACGGCGGCGTCCAGTTCGGGCTTGCGCCGTCCGGTCAGATAGACGGTGGCGCCTTCTTCGGTGAACCGGCGTGCGGTGGCGAACCCGATGCCCGTCGAGCCGCCGGTCACGAGGGCCACCTTGTTTTCCAGCTGTCCCATGACATCCATCCCTGAGGTAATGAGTTTTGTTACATTAAAGAGTGCGAAAAACGATATACGCACGCACTCGCGGTACGACGCGCCGAAAACGCCAGTCCTAGCGCGCGGCCAGCACGTTCTGGAGGACATCGGCCAGCGTGGTGCGAGCCAGTTCATCGCGCAGGACGACATCGATTCCGTCGTACACGCTCTGCATCGTCGGCCGGATCCCGAAACCCACCGGACAGTCCAGGTTCGGTTCGGCGCGGTGCATGGCGAACAGGGGGCTGGGCTCCACGGCGTCGTAGACGTCCAGCAGTGTGATGGCTTCGAGCCCGCGCGCCAGGGTCCAGCCCGCGCCCGCACCACGCCGCGATTCGACGATCCCGGCCTCGCGCAGCTCTCCGAGCAGGCGTCGGATGACCACGGGGTTGGTGTTCACGCTTCCCGCGATCTGCTCCGAGGTGGCGATCTCGTGCCCCTGGCGCCGGTGGAGTTCTATCCAGGTCAGTGCGTGGGCCGCGATCGTCAGCCTGCTGTTCGCGCTCACTCGTTCTTCACCTCCCGTACCCTCCCGTGCCTTCCACCCGTACCTTCCGCACCCCCGATAGTCGCAACGGTAAGTGTTACGACAAAACGCGTCAATCGTCGCGTCGACCGGCGCCTCGCGTCCGGGTCCCTGCGTGTGGTCACCGTACTGATCCTCACGGACCTACCGGAAGTCGAGTCACCACATGATGTGGTCGCGCGCTATGTGGATCACCTCCATTGTCTTCCGGCCAGGAGCGGCCGAAGATCCTCGGCACCGCACACCTGGACTCGCGGTCCGGCGATCCACGGACACGGGTCCCCGGACCGCGGCAGCCAGGACGCTCTACAGGAGGACACCCGATGACCACAGCGCCCCCGCGGGAGCCGGCCCCACCGACCGGCAAGGAGCCCTGGCCGGCGCGCATGGCGCTGCGCTTCACCGCGTTCTCCGAGAGATGGCTGCCCGACGCGCTGGGCTTCGTGCTGGTGGGTACGTTCGCGGTCTTCGCGCTCGGGCTCGTGACCGGCGAGGATCTGTTCGGCGCCCCGTCGGATCCGGCGGCGACGACCGGGTACGGACTGGTGGACGCGTGGGGCCAGGGCTTCTGGTCCCTGATCACCTTCACGCTCCAGATGGCGATGATCATTATCGCCGGGTACGCGGTCGCGGTCTCACCGCCGGTCGGGCGGCTGATCGGCCGGCTCGCGCGGGTGCCCCGTACCCCGCGCGGCGCCATCGCGTACACCGCGGCCGTCGCGATGGTGACGTCCTATCTGAACTGGGCCTTCAGTCTGATCTTCACGGCGATCCTCGCCAAGGAGATCGCACGCAGGGTCCCGGGCGTCGACTACCGGGCGCTGGGCGCGATGGCCTTCCTCGGACTCGGCACCGTATGGGCCCAGGGTCTGTCCGGGTCCGCGGCGCTCCAGGTGGCCAGCGCCGCGTCGAGCCCGCCCGCCGTGCAGAAGGTCATCGAGGAGGGGCGCGGCAGCGGTCTCATCCCCCTCACGGACACCATCTTCCTCTGGCAGGGCATGGCGGCCACGGCGATCGTGTTCGTCGTCGCCGTCGGTATGGCGTGGTTCCTGTCACCGTCACCGGAGCGCGCGAAGACCGCCGAGGAGATGGGCGTCGAGCTGGGTCCCAGTGTGGCGGAGGGACGTGCCGAGCTGCGCCGAGGCCGACCGGGGGAGTGGATCGAGTACAGCCCCGTCTTCGCGATCCTGCTCTTCGCGCTCGGAGTCTGGTACCTGGCACGGCACTTCGCCCGCGCGGAGGGCAGCGCCCTCAACGCCCTGGATCTGAACACCGTCAACCTCATCCTCATCCTGCTGGCGCTCATCCTGCACTGGCGTCCGGTGCGGCTGGCCCAGGCGGTCAAGGAGGGGACACCGGCGGCTTCGGGCGTACTGCTCCAATTCCCGCTGTACGGCGGGATCTTCGGGATGATCGCCTTCACCGGGCTGAGCAAGACCATCGCCGGCTGGCTGGTGTCGGTGTCGAACGAGTTCTTCTACCCGGCCCTCATCGCCATCTACAGCTGTGTGCTCGGTGTCTTCGTCCCCAGCGGCGGCAGCAAGTGGGTCATCGAGGCGCCCTACGTCCTGGACGCGGCCAACCAACTCCAGGTGAACCAGGGCTGGGTGGTCGTGGTGTACGACCTCGGCGAGGCGAGCGCCAATCTGCTCCAGCCGTTCTGGATGCTGCCCACGCTGACGATCCTCGGGCTCAAGGCACGCGACATCATGGGCTACACCTTCGCGATGTTCCTGGTGTGCTTCCCGGTCGTGCTGATCCTCGTCACCCTGTTCGCCCGTACCCTCCCCTTCCCCTGAGCGCGAGTGCCCAGCGGTACCAGAGGGTGGGGGCGCGGCGGCGTCAGGTCGTGAACCCCGCGTGCACATGGTCGTGATGGGTGTTGTCGGTGAAGAACTGACCGGGCGCGCCTCCGGAGAGCCGGACCGGTCCGCCGACGTTGTACGAGCCGGCCGCCGCCGCGTCCCGCATGAACGACTCGACCAGCCGGCGCGAGGTGGCCGGATCGACGACCCGGTGTCCGTCGATCTGCCAGACGTCGAACGCCCGGCCGCGCAGATGGTCACTGGGCCGGCTGGTGCCGAACACATTCAGCGGATGGCCGGAGCGCACCACACTCACGTACATCCGGTACGTACCGGCCAGCCGCAGCAGGGCTCGCAGCACGCTCGGATGGACGTTCCCGCTGCGGATGTCCGCCTCGGCGGCGGGAGGCAGCAGGATCCGTGACTCGGCCAGGACCCGGCGCGCGGCGTCGGGCAGCGAAGCGGCGGCGGCGCCGGGGCGCGCCGGGTGCAGCGCGGTCACGTCCCAGCGTGGTTGCGCCCGGCTCAGCCGTACGTCGACGGTCGTGCCGCCGGCGTGCCCCGGGGTCCACTGCCGGCACACCACCAGCACGCTGGCCGAGTCCGCCAGGATCCCGCCGTACTGCGCGTCGATCACCTGGAGGGCGGCCTCGGGCGCGCCGGGCAGCAGCGGCCCCGCCTGATCCACCAGCGACGGCGCCGCCCCGAGCGCGGCCACCCGCTTCTTCGCCGCCGCCGCACCGCCCTGGCCGGGGGCCCAGGCGCCGATCGCCTCCACGACCTGTACGGCACGCAGCTTCACGGCGGGGTCGATATCGTCCCGGTCGGGCCGCCAGGGCGTGGTCGCCGGCAACGAGGAGGACGGCGCGGGCGAACCGGACCGGGACGCCGAGGCGGACGCGGGCGCGGACGGGGAACCCGAGCACCCCGCCACTCCCATCAGCAGCCCGCCTGCTCCCAGCAGCAGCGCCCGCCGGCCGAGTGGCTGTCCCATGCTCCACCTCGTTCGTCTCCCCGGCTCTTCGCCTTCCTCCAGCCTGCGGGGGTGGACGCCACTTCGCATGCGGGCTGTGGCGAACGCGGCACTTGACCGTGCTCGTACCGCTGACCGTGCCCGGACCGGTGACCGTGCCGTTGAGTGACCGTACTGCTGTCCGCGTCGGCTCGCTGCCCTTGGATCACCGGAATTGCCCACTCGTGTCCGAACCGTGTGGATGGTTGATTGTTCTGGGTCCACTCCCGGCCGATTCTGGCCGTTTCCGACCAGGGGTGTAGGCCGTTGACCGCAACAGGGCCAGGATATAGCCGTGGTGGGCAACCTTCCCGTCGTGACGACCAGTTTCGTTGGCCGAAACAGCGAGCTGGACTGGATCGAACGGGCAATCGCGGAGCACCAGTTGGTCACGCTCACGGGCAGCGGTGGCGTGGGCAAGAGCCGGCTGGCGCTGCGTGCTGCGGAGCGGGCGGACGGCTTGTTCCCGGATGGGGTGTGGTGGGCGGATCTGTCGCCGTTGTATGACGAGAGGCTGCTGCTGGGGACGGTGTGTGATGCCGTCGGGCTGTCGGATCATTCGTTGCGGTCGCCGGTGGAGGCGTTGTGCGAGTGGCTGGCGGAGCGGCGGTTGCTGCTGGTGCTGGACTGCTGCGAACGCACGGTGGCGGCGGTCGGGCATCTGGTCGGTGAACTGCTGACCGCCGCACCAGGGCTGACCGTGCTGGCCACGAGCCGCCAGCCGCTCGGGGCGCGGGGTGAGCACTGCCTCGACGTACTGCCGCTGCCCCTGGAGGGCGACGACGAGGCGCTGCGGCTCTTCCGCGACCGGGCGGCCCGTACCGCGCCCCAGATGTCGCTGGACGACCCGGGCACGGCCGCGGCGGCGGTCCGGATCTGTCACCGCCTCGAAGGCATTCCGCTGGCGGTCGAACTGGCCTGTGCCCGGCTGGCGGATCATTCCGTCGAGCAGGTCGCGGACCTGCTGACCAGTCGGCTGGATGTGCTGACCGATGACAATGTCTGGCCCCGCCGCCACCGCGCGCTGCGTACGGCGATCGGGTGGAGCCACGAGCTCTGCGCGCCGCTGGAACGTCTGCTGTGGGCCAGGCTCTCGGTCTTCCGCGGCGACATCGAACCGGACGACGCGCGCGCCGTCTGCACCGGCGGCCCCCTGACCCCCGACGCGGTCACCACCGCCCTGGCCGGACTCGTCGCCAAATCCGTCCTGCGCAGGGACGGTGGCGACGACGGCCGTTATCGCATGCTGGACACGATCCGCGAATACGGCGCCCTGTGGCTGGGCGAGCTCGGCGAGGAGCGGCTCCTCGCCGACCGGCACGCGGCCCACTTCGCCGGCCTCGCGCGCCGGGCCCACGCCGGCTGGCTCGGTCCGGAACAGGTCGCCTGGTACCGGCGCATCGCCGAAACCCACGCCGATCTGTGCGCGGCCATCGACCACCTCCTCGAACACGACCCCGAACAGGGCGTGGAGATGGCGGGCCGCACCGGACTCTTCTGGAGCTGCTGCGGCCACCTCCACCAGGCGCGCGGCTGTCTGGAACGCGCGCTGCGCCTCCACCCCGCCGGAGGACAGCACCGCACCCGTGCTCTCTGGGCCCTCGGCATCACCCTCGCGCTCCAGGGCGACCATGAGGCCGCCCGCCGGGTCGGCGAGGAGTGCAGCGTCTCCGCCTGGCACGACCGCGATCCGGAATCCCTGCTCTCCGCGGCCCACCTCGTCGGCTTCAACTGCCTGATGATGGGCCGCCCCCTCGCCGCGCACACCGTCTGCGACCGCGCGCTGCGCAATCTGCCGGGCGACCCGCTCGACGCCCCGTCGCAGCTGCGCTGCCGGGTGATAAGGCTCTTCGCGCTCACCGCGCTCGGCCGGCTCGATGACGCGCGCGAAGAGGCCGCCGGGCTGCAACGGCTCAGCCTCCGCTACGGAGAGCGCTGGGCGCGCGCCTACGCCGACCACCAACTCGCCTTCATACACCTCTTGCAGGGCCGTCCGCGCGATGCCGAGAGCCATGCGCGCGCGATGCTCGCGGGCAAGTACGAGCTGCGCGACAGCCTCGGGATCGCTCTCGGTCTCGATCTGCTCGCCGGAGCGATCGCGGTCCAGGGCGACGGTGTGGAGGCGGCCCGTACGTACGGCACGGGACACGCGTACTGGCGCATGATCGGCCACCCCCATCGCGGCTCCCCCGAACTCGGCGCGCTCCGCGAGGAGTGGGAGCGGCGGGCACGCGAGGCGGCGGGCGACCCCGCTTACGAGAGGGCGTACGACCGGGGGCTGGCCGACGACGCCAGGAGCGGGCTCGTCCGCGCGCTCCAGGGCCATCTGCCCTCGTAGAGCCCCCGGCACCGGCCGGCCGCGGGAGGGCCGGCCACGCGGCGACAAGCCCTCGCACCGCGCCCGCGGTCAGGACTGGAGCGTGGTGGACCAGGCGGCGGTGACGGCCTCGTAGGCGGTCTGCCCCGTCTCGTCCAGCGCCCTCGTCGTCCCCGCCCGCCCGTCGGTCATGACGACCGCCAGCGTCCGTACCGCGAAGGTGTCCAACTCCAGGACCGCCACCACGCGTTCGAGCTGGGAGATCAGACAGCGCGGTGAGCGCGGCGGGTCGCCCCACTCGGCGCCGGCCTGTCCGACGAGATCCAGGAGCCCCTCCGTGCCCGGCTCGTCGTCGAGGGCGCGGTGCAGCCGGGTGAGGACCTCCCACAGCGCGTCCAGATCACCGGACTCCACCGCGAGGGCGTGCACGGTCGGCTGTGGCGTGCCCGTGGGGGAGAGCAGTGGTTCGAGACCGCCGCCGGCGCGCGCCGGGAGCAGGGAGACGAGGAGGTCGCACGCGGTCGCGGCCTCCGCGTAGGGCGCCGCGGGGAGTTCCCACGGGTCGTCGTCCAGGGCGGCGGCCGCCGCCACCCGTCCCGGTGGACTACATGAACACCTGCTCGGACCCGACGGGACCCGCTCCGACCCGCTCGAACGCTCTCGATACGATCAAGAGCCTTACGGGGACAGGGGGATGACATGGCGGACGGAGCCGATCAGGCCGATCGCGGTCAGGGCCGGGCGAGCCGGCTGAAGGGGTTCGTACGGACCCGGCGCGGGGGCGTGCTGGTGGGCGCTGCCACCGTGCTGCTGGCCGCGGCGCTCGGTACGTGGGCCACGGACAGCTGGCCGTTCAGCCGAGAGGACCGTTACTGCTGGGGCTCCTGGGAGACGAACAGCGGGCCCGGGTTCCTGAGCGACACGCCTGTCGCCGGCGAAGACGAGGGCGCTCGTACCTCCGAGGAGACCGCACCGACCCCGCAACGGCCGACCGGCCGGTGCGAGGTCGCACTCCGCTCCAGCTCCACGGGCCGCGACGGCGACGAGACCTCCCGGAACGCCGAGATCACACTCACCTATGGCCCGGCGCCCAAGGACGCCGCGGAGCGCATGGAGTGGATCGGCGCGTACCTCGGCGGTCGTGCCGTACCCCTGCCCGACGGGCTGCCCGGGGCCACCGACGGCGGTCGCGGTCTGCTCGTACTGCCCGAACGGTGCGACACCCGCGACGGCCGGCCGACGGCGGTCACGCTCGACTCCGACGCGCGGACTTCATGGAGCAAGGGCGGCTCCATGAAGTCCAAGGCGGGGCTCGGCGGTGTCCGTTCCGTGGCCGGACTGCTCGTCTCCGCCGCCAACCGGGGTATGGAGGCGGCGGGTTGCGCCCCCGCGAAGCCGCTGCGGGTCTCCTCGCCCGTACTCATGCTTCCGGAGGGCGACGAGAGCAGCCTCTACTCGGGCGCGTGCCGCATCAAGGGCCTGGAGTTCGACCGGGAGACGAGCAAGACCCTCGAATACCAGGTCGGCGCGGTCACCTCGGATCTCCAGTCCTGTGCGGTACGGCGCGAGATGGGCGGGGGCCGGTACTTCGACGCCCTGATGGTCGCCCAGCCCAGGCTGGCCGCGCTCTTCGACGGTACGACGGGCAGCGGAGCGCCCGCGAGCGGCTGGCGCGGTTCCGGGGTCTTCGCCGACGCCTACAAGGTCGTACGGGCCGACTGCGCGGGGCGACCCGTGACCCTGCTGATGGTGGACGAGCTCGCGGGCGAGACGACGCCGTACTTCACCGCCTTCACCAACGCCGTGACGGGGCGGCTCGGTTGCCCGCCCGTCGCGCCCGTCGCATCTGGGGGATCCGAACGATGAATGACACCGACACCGGCACCCACACTGACACCGGCATGGACGCCGTCCCCGCACCCCACTGGCCCTGGTGGCACTGGCGGCGGCTGACGCGCGGCCGGCTGCGGCCCGCGCTGGCCGCCGCCGTGGCCGGGGCCGTGCTCGGCGGCGCGGGAGTGGCCTGGCAGACGGGGACGGGGCCGTTCACGGACGACCGGGCGTGCTGGGGGGCGCTCGGCAAGGACGATGTGGCGGCGCTGTTCGGCGGGAAGACGGACATCAGGGCGTCCGAGGTGGAGCTCGGTTCGGACCGGATCGAATCCTAAGGACCGTCGGGGCAGTGCCGCCTGCAGTCGCCCCGGGGCCGCCGGATCACCGTACAGGTCCATCAGCTCGACGCTCGGCAGGGCGGCTCGGGCGAGCGATGGGCCGATGAGTTCCTGTCCGCGCGGCTGACGCCCCTGGGCGGCGGGCTGCTCGGGATGGCCTCGGACACCAGGGCCTGGCTCGCGGTGCCCGACGGCTGCACCGGCCGGCCCGATGAGCACGACGGCCCTCTCGTGATCGACATGGAGACGGGCTGGACCATCTACCAAGACGAAGTCGACACGGGGCAGCGCGATCACCTCGCCAGTGCCGTGGTCACACTCGTCAACGGCTTCCTGGCCGAAGAGGGGTGCGAGGGCGTCCTCGCCGATCCGGTGGCGCGGATGGCGAAACCGGCGCGGTTCGAGGACGCGGAAGCCAAGGGTCTGTGCGGCATCGAGGGGCTGCGCCTCCCCGGGAAGCGGGGGAGAGGCAAGTTCGACCGTCCCCTGGTGACCAACGGCGAGGGGCCGGTCCGCACCTGCGACACCGATGTGCTGTTCGACCGTCCCGCGCTGCGGCTGATGACGGTGGAGGATCCGCGGCTGTCCGTGCTCTACAAGAGGCCGGCCCTCGACGGCGGCAAGGAGATCGAGGCCACCGGCGGCAACGACGGACACGGCTTCATCCGGGATGACTTCGGGGTGTTCCAGGCGGTGTGCCAGACAGGTGAGGTCACCTTCCTGGTCCGGGCGGACGACGCGCGCCGCTCCGCCGACATCCGCGCGCTGCTCCCTCGCTATGTGGAGGCGGAGGCCGACCGTATCGGCTGCGGTCCGTTGCGTATCACCCTGCCCGGCTGACCCGGGGCCCTCCGTGTGATCGGTACCATCACGCCCCATGGCACACGACCCTACGGATCCGGCCTGGGGCACGCTCCTGGACCTGGGCACGCCGTCCGCCGGTCCGCTGCATCTGCGGCTCGCCCGTGCTCTCCGGGCAGCGGTGGTCGGTGGCCGTATCGTCCCCGGCAGCGCTCTGCCGCCCAGCAGGGCGCTCGCCGCCGACCTCGGCTGCTCCCGCTGGGTGGTGACGGAGGCGTACTCCCAGCTCATCGCGGAGGGCTATGTCGAGGCACGCGGTGGCTCGGCAACCAGGGTGCGCGCCGGGGCCGTTCCCGGCCCCCGGCACCCGCGAGCCGTCCGGGAGGAGCCCTGGAAGCCGGAGTTCGATCTGGTGCCGGGCATGCCCGACCTCCGCGCGTTTCCCCGTAAACGCTGGGCCGACGCCGTGCGGGAGGCGACCGGCACGCTGCCCTCGGCCGAACTCGGCTACCCCGACCCCGCGGGGCACCACCGGCTCCGGCAGCGGCTCGCCGCGTATCTCGCGCGGGGGCGGGGGGCGTCGCTGGACGCGGGACACCTCATCGTCTGCGGGGGAACGCTGGACGGGGTGCTCCGGATGTGCCGTGCGCTGCGCGCCGGGGGACACACCCGTGTCGCCGTGGAGGACCCCGGCTGGTCACGACTGCGCGCGGCCGTCGCGGCGGCGGGGCTCGTCCCCGTCCCGGTCCCCGTGGACGACGACGGCCTGCGGGTCGATCTGCTGCGCGCGCTGCCGGAGGTACGGTCCGTGATCGTGGCGCCCGCCCACCAGTTCCCGACCGGTGTGGTCCTCACGCCACCGCGCCGCGCCGAACTGATCGCCTGGGCCGACGAGGTCGACGGACTGGTCATGGAGGACGACTACGACGCGGAGTTCCGCTACGACAGACACCCCGTGGGCACCCTTCAGGGCATGGCGCCGGAACGGGTCGCGCTCATGGGCTCGATCAGCAAGACCCTCTCTCCGGCGCTGCGGATCGGCTGGGTGGCGGCGCCCCCGCGCTGGATCGAGGCACTCTCCGGCGCGGACACCATCGGCACGCCGCCGCCCGTGATCGACCAGCGGGCCTTCGCCGGCTTCCTCGACGCGGGTTCCTACGACCGGCATCTGCGGGCGTCGCGGCTGCGGTACCGGAGGCGGCGGGACCACCTCCTCCGGGAGATCGCCTCGTCGCTGCCGGGCCATCAGGTCTCCGGCGCGGCGGCCGGGTTCCATCTGCTGCTCCATCTCGCCGACCGCGCGGCGGGAGATGTCGTACGGGGAGCCGCGCGGCGCGATGTGCGGGTGGCGGATCTCGACGAGTACCGCATGGCCGCGTCGTCGCGGGGCGCGACGCTGGTGCTCGGCTACGGCAACCTGGCCGACTCGGCGGTGCCGGGCGCCGTCCGGCGGCTGGCGGAAGCGATCCACGAGGCACCGCGGCGGGCCGACGGGGCAGGCGCGTCCCGTACGACGGCCTGAGGTGTGTCTCCTGGCGCATGCGCGCGAGGAGGCGTGCCCCGAACGACCGTCGCGCCGGGTCCAGGGTCAGGACGCCGATAGTCCCGCCCGGTCGAGCCGCTCCCGCGTGTCCGGCGTCAGCTTCACATCGAGAGCGCCGAGGATCTCGTCCAGTTGCTCCACGGAACTCGCGCCCACGATCGGCATCACCGGCACGTCTCCGCCGAGCAGCCAGGAGAGAACGACCTGATTCGGCGTCGCGCCCAGCTCCGCGGCGACCTCACGCAGAACGGCGAGGCGCGATGCGGTGCCGGGATGGTCGTAGGCCGCCGCCAGTGGTTTGTCGGCCCGCGTATAGGCGCCCGAGAGGAGCGACGAATACGCCATGACCGTCAGGTCCGGCTCATCGCGTACGTAATCCAGCAGTTCGGGAGTCACATGGACGTGCGCGGACTCCGGCAGGCCCATGTCGAAGCGCGGCTGGAGGTAGGAGTAGCGCTGCTGCACACAGGTGTAGCCCGTCCAGCCGCGGGCGCGGGCGAGGGCGCGCGCCCGCTCGGTCCGCCACGTGGTGTGGTTGGAGCAGCCCAGGATGCCCACCTGTCCGGCCAGTACCAGTTCGTCGAGCGTGCCGAGTGTCTCCTCCAGGGGGACGGACCGGTCCTCGACATGCGCCCAGTACAGATCGATCCGGTCCGTGCCCAGACGTCTCAGACTCTCCCGCGCGGCCTTCCGTATCGCCGTGGCGGACAGCCCCTCGGCCGTCTCCAGGCCCGTGCCGGGGACGGTGGGGCGCGCCCCGGCCTTGGTGGAGATCAGCACCTCGTCCCTGGCGCGACGGCTCGCCAGCCAGCGGCCGACGGTGGCCTCGCTCTCGTCGCCGGTGGTGCCGGGGTGCCAGAAGACATAGTTGTTGGCGGTGTCGATCAGATTGCCGCCCGCCTCGACGAACCGGTCGAGGATGGCGAACGACGTCTTCTCGTCCACGGTGCTGCCGAAGGGCAGCGTGCCCAGGCACAGCGCGCCCGCTGTGGGGCCGGAGGGCCCTCCGATACGGCGTCGTAGCATGCCGGACTCCCTTGTCTCGCTGTTCCTCGGATGGTGTTCTGACTTCACGGTAGGCGCCGACCGGCTCGGTGTACCGGTCCGATATCCGACGGGAAAACCGAGCCAATTGGGCGTGGACGTCCTGAGCCCGGGGGCGTCCCCTGGGAAGCGTCTCCGTAGGAAACGGAGACGCCCCCCTCATGGGCCGGTCAGCTGAGACCGGTCAGCAGTACTGGGCTTCCTTGCCGATGGACCGGTACATGCAGTCCGCGTTCTCCAGCAGTTGCAGTACGGCGTCGCGGTTCCGGCTCGTCTCGCGGGTGATCACCTCGTCGGGCGGGTAGAAGCCGCCGCCGCCCGACGACGGATACATCTCGAAGGTGTATCCGAAGATCTTGTGCGTGCCCCACAGCCAGTCGTCGATCGAGCCGTCCGTGATGTAGAGGTCACTGGACTGCTCGGGCGTGTAGCCGTTGCTGGCGGCCATCTTCTGGCCGATGGCGGCGAAGGCGTTGCGGTCGTCCGCGGTCATTCCGGTGGTGGTGTCGGCCGTGGTGTAGCCGAAGGGCCAGAGCACCAGCTCGCTGTAGGTGTGGAAGTCGATCGCGGCTTTGATCTGCTGCGTACCGCCCACGACCCGGCCGCGTACGAAGTCCGCCACAACCTTCACCTCGGGCGCGGACTCGGCGGCGCTGCCCCGGTAGGTGTCCGACGAGGCGCTGCCGGACGAGCCGCCGCAGCAGCCCCAGCGGTAGGCCCAGTTGCGGTTGAGGTCCGTACCGACCGCGGTGGAGCCCGAGTTGGGCTGCCGGTTCTTGCGCCAGCTGCGGTAGGAGCCGGTGGCGATGTCGTACTCGCCGCCGTCCGGGTTGAGGTCCGGGACGATCCAGATCTCACGGTTGTTGACGATGTTGGTGATGCGTGAGTCGGTGCCGTAGCCGGAGGTCAGCTCCTTCAGCAGATACAGCGCCATCTCGACGGTGAGATGTTCGCGCGCGTGCTGATGGTGGGTGAAGAGGACCTCGGGCTCGTTCTCGTCGGTGCCGACGTTGTCGCTGATCTTGATGGCCGTGATGTTCCGGCCCTGGTACGTGGTGCCGATGACGCGTTGGCTCGCGATACCCGGGTTCGCGGAGATGACGGAGTTGATCTCGCTCGTCATCTCGGCGTAGTTGTGGTAATTCGAGTCGGCCGAGGGGAAGTCGAACGGTGTCACGGCGCCGTTCAGGGTACGGTCCGGGGCGGCGCCCAGCGGCGTCGGCGCGTAGCCGAGCGCGCGGAGCCTCTTCACCTGCGCGGGGTCGGCGGAGACGACCACGCTCTCGCTGTCGGAGGCGTCGATCGTCACGCCTGTCCTGGCGAGCGCGGTGCGCGTCGCGGACGTGGCGTGCATGACGATCTCGTACTGCTGGATGTCCTCGTCCGCGGCCGTGGCCCTGGCGGCGGCCGGTGAGGGAGTGGAATCGGCGCTGGTGGCCGTGGCCGTCGCCGTGACGCCGAGGGTCAGGGTCAGTGCGACGGCCAGGGTGGCTGTCCGTCTGCGACTGGTGCCGCCGCTTCCGCGTATTCGGAGCCGCATGAAGTCTCCTGGATGTGGAGTTGTGGGGGTGTGGGCGCGCAGTACGTGCCCGGGGTCATCGTGAGGCTTTGGCATGACCGGGTCAAGGGTGCGCATGCGGCGGGCAAAGAGGGCGTCACGCGGCGGTCGTCGACACGGGCGGGCGCCCGGGCCGGGCCCGCGTTCGGACCGAGGCAGGTGCCTCCGCTGTCGTCACCGTCGCGCTCGCCGGTGACGAGCGGGGCCGTCGCGTACAACTGCCGTAATGAGGCGCCCTGTACGTCCCCAAGCGGGCGCATCCTCGCTACGGGGTTATTGCGCGACCATGTCATGGCTATGACATCCCGTCGGACCTCTTGTCGTCTGACGCCGTCTCAGCGAAGGTCTTTAGCGGGCGGTCCCCGGAACCACGGAGTCCGCTCCGCATGCGTACATCCCGTATGTGCCCCCACGTTGCGCACGCACCCCAGCGCACCCGATGAGGAGGATCCCTCACGATGGCAGTGTTGCGTACCACCAAGACACGGATCGCCGCGGCGATCACGGCGGCAGCGGCGGCTGCGGCCATGACCGCCCTCGCCGTTCCCGCCCAGGCGGCCCCCGCCGTGGGTACGGTCGTCGGCGCCGATGCCAAGGACGCGGTGCAAGGCAGCTACATCGTCACACTCAAGAAGACCGCCGGCCTCAAGTCCGCCTCGGCCGCGGGCCGGAGCGTGGTGTCCGAGTACGGCGGGACCGTCAAGCGGACGTACACGGCGGCCCTCAACGGCTACGCGGCCGAGCTCTCGCCCGCGCAGGCGCGCAGACTCGCCGCCGACCCGGCCGTCGACAAGGTCTTCCAGGACCGCGAGGTCCACGCGTTCGCCACCCAGACCAACCCGCCGTCCTGGGGACTCGACCGGATCGACCAGGCGGCGCTGCCGCTGAACAACAGCTACACCTACCCGGACACCGCCGGTGAGGGCACGACCGTCTACGTCATCGACACCGGCGTCCGCATCACCCACCAGGACATCGCCGGACGGGCCTCGTACGGCTACGACGCCGTCGACAACGACAACACGGCGCAGGACGGCAACGGCCACGGCACCCACGTGGCCGCCAACGCCGCGGGCACGGTGTACGGCGTGGCCAAGAAGGCCAAGATCGTCGCCGTGCGTGTGCTCAACAACGCCGGTTCGGGCACCACGGCCCAGGTCGTGGCCGGTATCGACTGGGTCACCAACAACCACAGCGGCCCGTCGGTGGCGAACGTGTCGCTCGGCGGCGGTGCCGACGCCGCGCTGGACACCGCCGTGCAGAACTCCATCAACAGCGGTGTGACGTACGCGATCGCCGCCGGTAATTCCGGAGCCAACGCCCAGAACTACTCGCCGGCCCGTGTCGCGGACGCCATCACCGTCGGCGCGACGACCAGCACCGACGCCCGCGCCAGCTACTCCAACTTCGGCGCGCGCGTGGACCTCTTCGCTCCGGGCAGCGCCATCACCAGTGCCTGGAACACCTCGGACACGGCCACCAGCAGCATCTCCGGCACGTCGATGGCCACACCGCATGTGGCCGGCGCCGCTGCCGTCTATCTCGCGGGGCACCCCACCGCGACCCCGGCCCAGGTCTCCACGGCCCTGGTGAACGGCGCCACCAACGGAGTCGTGACCAACCCCGGTACCGGCTCGCCCAACAAGCTCCTGCGGATAGTCCCGTAACCCAGCGGACGACCCACCGGACGACCCACCGGACGATCTGAGAGTGTGACGCCCGGCGCCGACCACATGGCGCCGGGCGTTACGCCTGTCCGCCGTCGCCGTGGTCGCCACCAACACCGCCGTCGTCGGCTCCGGCGCTCCCGGCGAAGAGGTGGCCTAGGGGCAACTTCCTGGCGAATCCTGGCGGCGGGGCGTCGTTTGGATCCCGCCCGTCACGATCGTCTCAATAGGTTGCACCTGCCGCTCCACGGGCCGTATGCGCGGTCCGACAGGGACGAGCGGCAGGGGTGGGGACGTGGGGACATGAGATCTGCCGATGAGAGCGGGAGATTACGGAGCGCCGCCGGGCTGCGCTGTCAGACCGACATCGACGCGGACGGCCGGTACCGATGGCGCGTGGTGGCGCAGAACGGGCGGGTGGTCGCCGTCTCGGCGCTCGCCTTCGCCTCGTACGAGCGGTGCCGCGCCGCGTTCGAGGAGGTGTGCAGACGGCACGCGGCCCTGACCGGAGGGGTCCAGCACACGGCGGAGGCCAACGGCTGGATGTGGATCGTCCGGGACGAGAGCGGACGCCGGACCATCGTGTCCGCCCGCTCCTACGAGCGGTACTCGACCTGCCGGGTCGCGTACACCCGATTCCGCGAGTTGCTGAGGGAGTTGGGGGAGAGCGGCGAGGTGCCATGGAGCATGAGCTGACGCCCCGACAGCGGGCTTGGGAAGTAAGGGCGTCCGGGGTCTCCGCACGGTACGCCCACACGTTCGTCACCCGAAGTTGCCTCTAGGAGGCGCCTCGTTCAGACGGAGGTGCCTGCGTGTCAACCGCGCCCCGTGAGCGTCATGGGTGTGCTGAGACGAACAGGGGAGCGAACCATCGCCGCCCAGCGATCCGTTGGGCTCGCGACCGAGGGACCGGCCGCCGACGAAGGGCCGCGTGGCCTGTACGCCGACCCCGGGCTGCCCGACCGGATCTTCCGGGGTGTGGCCCGTGGCGGCGGCGGACTCGTGCTCGCCGTGATGCTGCTCGTGGGCGGCTTCCTGCTGTACCGCGCGTGGCAGGCGCTCGACCGGGCCGGGTGGTCCTTTCTCACCACCGCGGCCTGGGAGCCGGACGCGGGCCGCTTCGGTATCGCCGCCGTCATCGTCGGCACCGTACTGATCGCGCTGGTGGCGATCGTGGTGGCGGTGCCGCTGGCGGTGTGCGGGGCGCTCTACATCTCCGAGTACGCGCCGCCCGGGATGCGCGGGACGCTGATCAGCGTGGTCGACCTGATGGCGGCCGTGCCGAGTGTCGTCTACGGACTGTGGGGGCTGTTCTTCTTCGAGGGCGCCGTGCTGCCCACCGCCCGCTGGATCGCCACCTACCTCGGCTGGTTCCCGCCGCTCGGTGTCATCGGCGCCGATCCGCGCGATCCGCTCGCCACCGAGACCGTCTACACCTCCTCGACCCTCATCGCGGGCATCGTGGTGGCGCTGATGGTCGCGCCCATCATCTGCTCGGTGATGCGTGAGGTGTTCACACAGGCGCCGGCCGGTGAGCGCGAGGGCGCCTACGCGCTCGGCGCCACCCGCTGGGGGATGATCCGCAGCGTCGTGCTGCCGTTCGGCAAGGGCGGCATGATCGGCGGCACCATGCTCGGGCTCGGCCGCGCCCTGGGCGAGACCATCGCCGTCTACCTGATCATCTCGCCGGTCTTCCAGATCCAGTGGCATGTCCTCCAGAGCGGCACCAGCTCCGTCTCCTCGCTGATCGCGCTGCGGTACGGGGAAGCCAGCCCGTTCGGGATGTCCGCGCTGATGGCCGCCGGCCTCGCGCTCTTCGTGATGACCCTCATCGTCAACTTCGTCGCCTCGTCCATCGTCGCGCGCAGCCGCTCAGGCGCGGCGAGCGACGCGTAGGCCTTCTGCGATGCCCAAGCCCTGCACGATCTCCAGACCCTGTCCTAAGGGGACCCGCCCGTCATGACCCTCGCACCCGAGTCGCCGCCCTCCGTCGCGGAGGAACGGCGTACCGTCCTGCCCGCGAGCCGGCCGCGGCCCGTGGAGCCGGCCGGGGAGCGGCGGCGCTCCCTGGCGCTGAGGCGTGCCACGGACACCTACGCGCTGCTGGGTTCCGGCGCCGCGGCCGCCAGCCTGACCGCGCTGCTCTTCGTATGGCTGCTGCCGTTCAACGGAGTGATCGGCTTCCTGGTCGTCGCGTACGCGCTCTTCCTCGGCCTCTACGCGCTGCTGGTCTCCTTCGACGAGGACGGGCCCACCGTCCGGGACCGGCTCGCCGGGGTCGTCGTCCGCACGGTCGGCCTGGTCATGGTCGTCGCCCTGGCGTTCGTGATCGTCTACACGCTGTGGGAAGGCCGCAGGGCGCTGCCCCATCTGAACTTCTTCACCGAGGACATGACGCTCGCGGGCCCTCTCGACCCACTGAGCGCCGGCGGCATCCTGCACGCCATCGTCGGCACCCTGGAACAGATCCTCATCGCGCTGGTCCTCACCGTGCCCGCCGGACTGGTCTGCGCGGTCTTCCTCAATGAAGTGCCCGGCCGGTTCGCGCGGTTCGTCCGTACCATCGTCGAGGCCATGACGGCGCTGCCGTCCATCGTGGCCGGCCTGTTCATCTACGCGACCGCGATCCTCGCCCTGGGCATCGGGAAGTCGGGTCTCGCCGCGTCCCTGGCGCTCGGCGTGATGATGCTGCCGATCATCATCCGGGCCGCCGATGTGGTGATCCGGCTGGTGCCGGGCTCGCTGCGGGAGGCGTCGTACGCGCTGGGCACCTCGCGCTGGCGCACCGCCTGGCATGTGGTGCTGCCCACCGCCCGCTCCGGGCTGACCACGTCGGTGATCCTCGGCACCGCGCGCGGGGTGGGGGAGACCTCCCCGGTGCTGCTGACCGCGGGGTTCACCGCGGAGATGAACGCCGATCCGTTCAACGGGCCGCAGGTCTCGCTGCCGCTCGCCACCTTCGAATTCGTCAAGTCGCCCGAACCCGCCATGATCGCCCGCGGATTCGGCACCGCGGCGACGCTGATGGCGCTGGTGCTGCTGCTGTTCGTCCTGGCCCGGCTCATCGGCGGACGCGCGCCGGGCAAGCTGACGCGCCGTCAGACCCACCGCCGGGTGCTCGCCTCGCGCCGCGACGCCGAGCGCTTCGCGGGCCGTACGCACACCCGTACCCACACCGGTACGGGCACCGCCGCGCCGGCGCCCGCGGCTGCCGCCACCTCGCCCGCACCGACTTTCCCCGTACCCGCAGTCAAGCCCGACAGGAGTACCCCGTGAGACCCGCGACCGTCTCCCGACTGGCCATGGGGCTGGCCGCGCTGCTCTGCGCGCTGCTCGCCGTCGGCCCGCCGCCCGCCTGGGCGGTGACCTATCCGAAGATCAACGGTGCGGGCTCCACCTGGAGTTCCAACGCCCTGGACCAGTGGCGCCGCAATGTCGCCTCCAACTTCGGTATGACCGTCAACTTCGCGGCGACCGGCTCCTCCAACGGCCGTGAGCAGTTCAGGAACGGCTCCGTCGACTTCGGTGTCTCCGAGATCCCGTACGGCCTCAAGGAGGGCGGGGTCACCGATGCCCCGCCCAAGCGCGGCTATGCCTATATGCCGATCGTGGCCGGTGGTACGGCCTTCATGTACAACCTGAAGATCGGTGGCAAGCGGGTCACCAACCTGCGGCTCTCCGGCGATGTCCTCGCCAGGATCTTCACCTCCAAGATCACCATGTGGAACGCGGCCGAGATCAGGGCCGACAATCCGGGCCTCACCCTCCCCGCCCGCCGGATCGTGCCGGTCGTACGCTCCGACGGCTCCGGTACGACGGCGCAGCTGACCACCTGGCTGTCCAAGCAGCACGCCTCGGCCTGGAACGACTACTGCGCCCGCGCGGGACGCGCCACCCCGTGCGGTCTCACCTCGTACTTCCCGGTGGTGCCGGGCACCTCCACGATCGCCAAGTCCGGATCGCTCGGAGTCTCCGGCTATGTGAAGCAGAGCCAGGCCGAGGGCGCCATCACCTACGTCGAGTACTCGTACGCCATCTCGACCGGCTTCCCGGTGGCGAAGATGCTCAACGCCTCCCGCTTCTATGTCGAACCCACCGCGTCCAGCGTCGCCGTGGGGCTGCTCGGCGCGCGGATCAACCCGGACAAGAACTCCACGAGCTATCTGACCCAGATCCTGGACGGCGTCTACGGCTCCCGTGACCCCAGGGCCTATCCGCTCTCCAGCTACAGCTACATGATCCTGCCCACCTCGCTGGCGGGCGAGCAGAACCCGATGACCAAGGAGAAGGGCCTCTCGCTGGGCACCTTCGCCAACTACTTCCTCTGCGACGGCCAGCAGATCGCCGAGGAGCTGGGGTACTCCCCGCTGCCCAAGAACCTCGTCCAGGCGGGCTTCGAGCAGGTACGGCGTATCCCGGGCGCGCCCACGGACAAGATCAATATCAACTCCTGCCGCAACCCCACCTTCTCCTCGGACGGGACCAACACCCTCGCCAAGAACGCCCCTCAGCCGAAGGCCTGTGACCAGAAGGGCCCGACCCAGTGCTCCGACGGCACGGCGGGCGCCAAGGGCCAGAAGACCCCGGTGAAGCCATCGGCCCAGGGTCCCAACGGCGGTTCGGGCGGCGGTGGTTTGGGAGGCACGGGCGGGTCCGGCGGTACGGGCGGATCCTCCGCGGGCACCGGCGGATCCGGGGCCACCGGCGGCACCGGCGGATCCACGGGCGGCGCCCCCGGCTCCCCGGGGTCGGCGGCCGCCGCGTCCGGCGCGTCCGGCGGTGTCATCGACCCCGATACGGGCGAACTGATCAGCGGGGACGGAACCGGCGGCGGCGACTCCTCGGTGGTCGGGAATCCGGTCACCCTCGCCTCGGACGAGGCGACCGGGCTGCGCGGCGCGCTGATGGCGCTCTCCGCCCTGCTCCTCGTCGGTGTGGTCGTCGGCCCGCCGCTCACCGCACGCGCGCTCGCCGCACGGGCCCGCCGCAGGGAGGGATCGGTATGAGAATCCGTCAACTCCAGCCGTGGGAAGGCGGATCCACGATCTCCCGGCGTGTGGGCGCCGGCGTCGGGGCGCTCCTCGCCGCGCTCCTCCTCGCGCTCGTACCGCTGCCCCCGGGCACGGACCGGGCACAGGCGGCGGAGACGGGGAGCGGTATGAAGGCCGCGGACTCCGCCATGACACTGACCGGCCGGAAGGGACCGTACGACGACTTCTCCGGCCTCAAGGTGACCGTCCACCAGACGAAGAACCTGCGGGCCCAGGGGGTCGATGTGACCTGGGAGGGCCCCGCCGTGCCGCCCGCAGACGGCTACCAGAACTTCCTCCAGATCATGCAGTGCTGGGGAGATGAACCGGCGGGCCCGGACCGGGAGCAGTGCGAGTTCGGGGGAAACCGCGGTGGCACCCACTGGATGAGCCAGCGCACCCTGCCGAAGGGCACGGACCCGCTGGAGAAGGAGTACGCGGACGCCGGCGATGACAACCCGTTCGTCCCGTTCCAGCCGCTGCAGGGCGATCCGACCGACTCGCCCGCCGACGCCACCTATTTCAGCAACAACGACACGAACGCCCAGCCGTGGCTGAGGACACGGAGCGACGGCACCGGTGAGGCCGTCTTCGAGGTGAAATCGGCGATCGAAGCCCCCTACCTGGGCTGCGGAGACGTCGGCAGCGCGGCCGGAGCGGGGAACCCCCGGAAGTGCTGGCTGGTCGTCGTCCCCCGTGGCGAGCATGACCCGGACGGCACCGTCAACGTCGGCGTAGGTGTGCACACCTCCCCGCTCAGCCAGTCCAACTGGGACCAACGGCTCGTCTTTCCCCTGGAGTTCGGCGCGGTCGGCAGCACCTGCCCGGCGGACAAGGCCGAGCGGCGCGTCATCGGCTCCGAGCTCTTGACCGACGCCATCACATCCTGGCAGGCCACGCTGTGCGCGGGCGCCGACGCTCGATTCACCTACAGCCAGGCCGCCGAGGACTACGCGCGTCGCCTCATCGGGAACCCCACACCGACCTCGCCCGGGATGGGCGTCACCGTGGCCCCCATCGAGGAGGCGACGGGCGTGGTGTACGCGCCGGTCGCGGTCAGCGCGCTCACGGTCGGCTTCTTCTGGGAGGACGAACAGGCCGGCCAGGTGCGCGACCTGAAACTCAGCCCCCGGCTGCTCGCCAAACTGGTGACCGGCTCCTACCCCTATGACATCCGGCAGATGAGCTTTCAGAATCCGGTCCCGGACCATCTGAAG
This sequence comes from Streptomyces scopuliridis RB72, assembly GCF_000718095.1. GTDB lineage: Bacteria > Actinomycetota > Actinomycetes > Streptomycetales > Streptomycetaceae > Streptomyces > Streptomyces scopuliridis. The sequence goes on from NZ_JOEI01000011.1 coordinate 34,637, forward strand.
GGGAACGCGCAATCCATTGTCGTCGACCCGGAATTCATGAAACTGAATCCCTACTTCGACCGTCCGACACAGCCCCAGCTCGGTCCGGGCGGAATACTCCTCCAGGCCGGCAATTCAGATGTCAACAGCCTGCTCTGGCGCTATCTCCAGTCGAACGCGGAGGCCCGGGACTTCCTGCGGGGCAAGCCTGACCCCTGGGGGATGAAGGTGAACCCCTTCTACCTGACGCTGGGCCTCGACACGGACGCGCCACTCGACTTCCCGAAGGCCGACACGACCGAGACGCGCATGACACTGCCCGACAACGGCGGCGTCGACCGCACCATCGCGTACGGCCAGCTGGAGAAGTCCCCGTACTCCAACGACATGCACGACGGCGCGCTGCGAGTCCGGCGCGGTGCCACCGGCGCCACGTTCCTCGCCACGCTCGACGCCAACTCCCCGCAGGGCATCAAACTGGTGCCCTCGGACAGCATCCCCGGGACCCGTCGGGCGTACGGCGTCGTCGACGCGGCGTCCGCCTCCCGCTACGCACTCGACATCGCCGCGCTCCCGAACGCCGACGGTGTCTACGTACGGCCGAACGCCGACTCGATGCTGAAGGCCGTCGCCCGTATGCCCGACTCGGCCGTCAAGGGGGTGAAGGCGCCGAGCCCGGCCACCGCGAAGAGCGGCGCGTATCCGCTGACGGCGGTCGCCTACGCCATGGCCCCCGTCGACCAGCCCGCGGACGCGCGTCAGGACTACGCGCGACTGATCCGCTACGCGGCCGGCGCCGGACAGACCCAGGGACTGACGCCCGGTGAGCTGCCGCCCGGATACGCGCCGATGACCAAGGCGCTGCGCGACCAGGCGCTCTCCGCCGCCGACCAGTTGGTACGCGGCAAGGTGGCCGGTCCCTCCGCTCCCCCGCCGGCCGATGGCGGGTCGGTCGGCGGTGCGTCGGGCGGCGGGTCCATCGGCGGTGGTGACGGCGCCGGGGCCGGCGGAGGAGCCGGCGGAACGGCCGGTGCCGGGGCCGGGGGAGCCACCGGCGGCGGAGCGGGCGCCCCCGGGACATCCGCCTCGCCGGGCGCGGCGGCCGGCGCTCCCGGCCCCGGGGAGAAGAGCGGACTCGCCTCCGGCGGTCTGACCCCCGGCGAGGTACTGGGCATCGTCCGCTGGGTGCTGCTCGGCGTCCTGGTCGCCGGTGGCGTGGCCGCGCTGGCCGGCCCCGTACTGCTGCGGCTCTCCGCGCGCAGGGCGGCGACGGCGGGAGGCGGTCCCGGGTGACATAGGAGCACGTCCGGTCCAGGGGATCTCCCGGAGCGGCTCACCGCCCTCCGGGAATTCTCCATAACCATGGGTGAGTTCTCCAAGTGTCTCCTAGGAAATGCCCCCGTAACCTTATTATCCGGCGGAGTTGGTGGTCCTGGACTGTGCATATGAGGAAATCTTCACGGTGCCGGCCGACGGGTCGGCGGAACGAAATCCGGATTCTTCTTGACAGTCCATTCCTCGAAATCCGTATTCACGGAGGAGAACAGAAGTGAACGTCAAGTCCCGTGTTCGCCTGGGTGCCGTCGTCGGTGCTGCCGCTCTCGGTGTGGGCCTGCTGGCCCCCGCAGCCTCCGCCGACCCGGCGGTCGGTGAGTACCGCCAGCTCGCCGGCGTGGGCTCCGACACCACGCAGGACGTCCTCAACCGCCTCGGCGCGGTCATCCCGGACCCCGACGGTGTCCCGGACGGTCAGCTCATCGCGTCCTACAACGCGACGGGTACCGCCACCATCAAGACCCGCGCCACCGGCTGCACGATCAACCGGCCCAACGGCTCCTCGGCCGGCATCGACGCCCTGCGCAACGCGGTCCTCAACAACACCGGCTGCCTCGACTTCGCCCGCTCCTCCCGGGGCCCGGTGGACACGACGACCACCAAGCTGACCTGGATTCCGTTCGCCAAGGACGCGGTGACCATCGCGGTCCGCTCGGACAGCGCGCTCAACAGCAGCCTGGACCTGACCACCGCCCAGCTGCGGGACATCTACACCTGCGTCAAGACCACGCACAACGGCGTCACCCTGACCCCGCTCCTGCCGCAGTCCGGCTCGGGCACGCGGTCCTTCTTCCTGGAGAAGATCGGGGTCACCGAGGCCCAGCTCGGCACCTGCGTCAACGGCACCGTCCAGGAGCACGACGGCACCGCGCTGGACACCGCCGGCGACATCGCCCCGTACTCCGTGGCGCAGTACATCGCCCAGACCAACGGTGTGGTGACGGACCGTCACGGCGTCACGGTGCTCGGCAAGGTGAACAGCGTCGCGCCGCGCAACGCGGACGGCTCGCTCAACACCGCCTTCCCCTACAACCGTGATGTCTACAACGTCGTCCCGACCGCCAAGATCACCGGAACCACCGCCGACGCCAACGTCGTCAGCGCGTTCGTCGGCACCGCCTCCAAGGTCTGTGGCCAGACGCCGCAGATCCAGGCGTACGGCTTCGGCACCCTCGGCACCGCCTGCGGCGCCACCGCCCTGAAGGGCGAGCGCTGATCACCGTCCCTTCCCACCACGCCAAGGCCGGGCACCCTCCAGGTGCCCGGCCCCGCGGCGTATCCCGTTCCCGTCCCGTATCCCGCTGACACCGACTCCGACATCAACACCAACCGCGACACCGACACCCTGTGGGGGATCCGACCATGACACGCCTCGCGCGAGCGAGATCACTCCCGGCGCTGCTGCTGTGCTGCGCCCTGCTCATGGGCGCGGCCGCCGCCGTGCTCGGCGCCGCGGCCACCGCGAGCGCGGCCGACCGGCTCGGCGATCTGACCCTCGGCCGTACCACCGGCAGCATCATGGACAACCCGCTCGTCCCACGGGTCACCACCGACACCGCGTGCCCGGAGGGGCAGGGTGGTGCCGTACGGCTCAATGTGCTCCACCCGAAGGACAGCACACCGATCCGCGTGGGCAACGCGACGACGGGACCGTACGACGCCGGGCCCATCGACACCGAGATGCCGGAGAACTTCCGCACCCTCTTCGACGCCCTCACCGAGTGGTACCCCGACGGGGCCCATGACGGTACGTACGAGCTGCGGCTGGACTGCGTCAACGTCCTCGACCCGAACACGCCCCCGGCCTTCTTCACCACGAACATCGTGGTCACGGGCGACACCTGGACACTCGCCGCGGCGGAGACGACCAGCGTGGAGCTGACGGCCGCTCCGGAGAACCACCCCGCGCAGGGCAGCGAGGTGACGGTCACGGTGAAGGTGACCCCCGAGGCGGCGGCCGGTGAGGTGACTCTGACCTCCGAGCGCGTCGGTACGGAACCGGTCGCGCTCGGCACGAAGGCGGTCGAGAACGGCACCGCCGTGTTCACGACGACCGCGCTGCCCAAGGGCGTCCAGAACATCCGCGCCCAGTTCACCCCCACGGATCCTGACGCGTACGCCGGTTCGAGCAATGCCGTCAACGGCTATACGGTCGACGAGCCCGGCACCCCGCCGGGCGGTTCGCCGACGCCCAGCGACTCCGAGCAGCCGACCGGCGAGCCCGGCGTGCCCGCCGACCTCGATGTGGTGGACGCGGACGGCAATCCGCTCGAAGCGAACCCGAACCTGGAAGCCGGCCAGAAGGTGACGATCACCGCCCGCGGTTACGCCAAGGACGCGACCGTGAAGGTGACCCTCGCCGAGAGCGACGCGACCTTCGAGGACGCCACGGCGGACGCGGCCGGCATCGTCCAGGACTATCCGTTCACCGTCCCGGCGGAACTCGCGGACGGCGACCATGTGCTGACGCTCGCCGAGGACACGGAGGGCGGCCACAGCCTCGCCTTCGCGTTCACCACGGGCGAGGTGACGGAGCCCACCCCCGAGCCCAGCGACTCCACGGGCGCGGACGGCGGCGCGGCGGCGGGCACCTCCGGCGGTGACACGGGCGGTGACACGGGCGGTGACTCCGGCGCGGCCGGTGGCAGCGGCGGTGGCAGCGGCGGGGGCGGTTCCCTCGCCTCGACCGGCACCGGCGTCGCCTCGATCGCCCTGGCCTCCCTGGCGCTGTGCTTCGTGGGCGCCGCGTTCGTGGTCGGCGCGCGCCGCGGGGGCCTGCTGACCTTCGCCACGCCTTCGGGCACGGCGGGCGACTGAGGCGGGACGGGTCCCGAGGTGCGTCGGCTTCCGGGGGCAGGCCGTGTGTCTGCCTCCGGGCCCCGAACTCGTACCCGTACGCGACCCCTTACGTACCCCCGTCTCCGCGCCGGTCTCCGGCTGGTCCCATCCGCCCCTCCCACCCTCACCCCCGACCCTGTCAGCGAGGAGCGCAGCCACCGTGGCCGTTCTGACACCGCCGCCGTCCGCCCCCGCCCCGCCGGACACCCCCTCACCGCCCGCCGGAGCCGAGGAGACGGCGGAGCCCAAGGAGCCCGCGGGGCGTCGGGGAGCCCAGCGGGCCCCCGTCCGCCCGGGGCTGGCGCTGGCCGGGGCCGCGCTGTGCGTGCTCGCCGCCGTACTGCTCGGTTTCGCCGCGAACCTCACCGTCGTCGGACATCTCCAGCACGCGCGTGACCAGCAGGTCGCCTACGACGAGCTGCGCAAGCAACTCGCCGAGGGCACCGCCCCGGTGGGCCCGCTCGACAACGACGGCAAGGAACTCGCCCTGGGCGCCCCCGTCGCACTGCTGGACATCCCCGCCCTCGGTGTCCACGAGGTCGTCGGCGAGGGCACCACCTCCGGTGTGCTGATGTCCGGCCCCGGGCACCGCCGTGACACCGCGCTGCCCGGCCAGTCGGGAACCGCCGTGATCATGGGCAGACAGTGGGGGTACGGAAGCCCGTTCTCCCGGCTCGACCGGATCCCCGACAACGCCACGATCACCCTGATGACGGGCCAGGGCAAGGCGGAGTACCGGGTCACCGGCATCCGGCGCGCGGGCGACGCGCTGCCCACGCCCAGCGGTGGGCAGAATCAGGGCCGGCTCACCCTCATCACCGCCACCGGCGCCCCGTACACCCCCTCGGGGGTGCTGCGCGTGGACGCCGAACTGACCACGCCCGTACAGCCAAGCCCACCGCGCGAGCGCCGCGCCGGGTGGATCGGATCCGCCGAAGAGGCGCTCAAGGGCGACGGTGCCGCCTGGCTCGCGGTCTTCCTGTGGACCCAGGCGCTCTTCCTCGCCGCGCTCCTCGCCGCCTGGGCCCACCGGGTGTGGGGCCGGTGGCAGACCTGGATCTGTGCCGTGCCCGTCCTGGCCGTACTGGGCCTCGCCGTCTCCGCCGCCGCCACCCGCCTCCTGCCGAACCTGCTCTGAAAGAAAGGGAGTTGCCCCACCATGACGGTGACGCCGCCCCAACTCGCCGACACCCTGGTCCAGTCCGCGGTGGGCGGCGACACCGCCGCCACACTGCGCGCCGATACCGTCTCCGCGTGGTTCGGGGACCACAAGGTGCTCGACCGGGTCTCGCTGACCATGCCCGCGCACGAGGTCACCGCGCTGATCGGCCCCTCGGGCTGCGGCAAGTCGACCTTCCTGCGCACCCTCAACCGTATGCACGAACTGATCCCGACCGCCGCCCTCGCCGGACGCGTGCTGCTCGACGGGGGAGACATCTACGACCGCGGACGGCGCATCACCCATGCCCGCCGGCAGATCGGCATGGTCTTCCAGAAGCCCAATCCGTTTCCCGCCATGTCGCTGTACGACAACGTCCTGGCCGGGCTGAAGCTCAATGGCATCAAGGCGGGGCGCGACAGCAAGGACGATCTCGTCGAGGAGTGTCTCACCAAGGCCGGGCTCTGGCGCGAGGTCAAGGACAGGCTGCGCCAGCCGGGCGGCGCGCTCTCCGGCGGCCAGCAGCAGCGGCTGTGCATCGCGCGATCGCTGGCGGTGCGGCCGCGGGTGCTGCTGATGGACGAGCCGTGCTCGGCGCTCGACCCGACCTCGACGCGGCGCATCGAGGAGACGATCGCCGAGCTGAAGACGGAGGTGACGATCGTCATCGTCACGCACAATATGCAGCAGGCCGCGCGGGTCTCCGACTCCTGTGCCTTCTTCCTCGCGGAGCAGGGGACACCCGGGGTAATCGTCGAACACGGTGACACGGACGCGATGTTCAACGCGCCCCAGGACAGCAGGACCGCCGACTACGTCAACGGCCGGTTCGGCTGAGCGAGCACGGATACCAGTGGCACGGATACCGGTGGCACCGATACCGGCGGGGGCGATCGGCGCATCGGTCGCCCGCCCCCACCGGCGTCGGCCTGACGTCAGCCGCAGAACTCCGCCGCGACGACCTTCTTGGTGTCACCCGCCCAGTCCGCGTTGAAGTTGAAGGCGATCGAGTGGCTTCCGTCGCGAGTCATCGCGATCGCGGACTGCGAGCCGCGCGTATCGCCGCCGTGGCCCCAGATCTCCACGCCGCACGGCAGTTCCTGGCGCAGCAGACCCAGCCCGTAGCCGTAGCCGGACGGTGCGCCCGCGCCCACGTCGACGGTGTCCATCATCTCGGCCAGTTGCTCCGCCGGCAGCAACTCGCCCCGGAGCAGCGCGCGGTAGAAGCGTTGCAGATCCGCCGAGTTGGAGATCATCGACCCTGACGCCCCTGCGACCGTCGGGTTCAGCTCGGTCACATCATGGATCTCCGCGGCGGGATCCGGCGACAGCAGCTTCGAGTAGGCCCGGCCCGAGGGATGGGGCATCCGCACATCGGTCCCCGGCGCGCTGGTGGCGCGCAGCTTCAGCGGGCGCAGGATACGGCGCTCGATCTCGGTGCCGTACGGGCGTCCTGTCACCCTCTCCACGATCATCCCGGCGAGGATGTAGTTGGTGTTGGAGTAGTGGAAGTCCGTTCCGGGCGCGAAGTAGGGCGGGTGGCTCATGGCGAGCGCGATCAACTGCTCGGGCTGCCAGGTGTCATAACGGTGCGTCAGAAAGCCGTCTCCGGCGACCTTCTGGCGGAACTCCGGGTCCGAGTTGTAGTTGAAGATCCCGCTGGTGTGATTGAGCAGCTGGCGGACGGTGACGGTACGCCCGTCATGGCCGCTGCCGCGCACCACCCCCGGCAGCCGGGACTCGACGGTGTCGTCCAGATCGAGGCGGCCCTCGGCCTCCAGCTGGAGCAGCACGGTGGCGACGAAGGTCTTGGTGAGGGAGGCGATGCGGTACGTGTCCCCGGGCAGCCGCTCGCGGCCGGTCGTCCGGTCCGCGACTCCGGCGGCGCCGTTCCAGACGCCGTCGCGGTCCGTCACCTGCGCCAGTGCGCCGGGGACCCCGTCGCTGACGGCGGCGTCCAGCTGCTGCTGCGTGGCGTGGTGACCGGCTCTCCCGGCCGCGGCTACGCTCCCGTTCCCGTTTCCGTCCCCGTTCTGCGCGGCCGAGGCGGCGACGGCGGGGCCGGTGAGCGCGGTACTCGCCAGGGCCGCCGCGACCAGCGCCCCCAGCCACGCACGCCGCGCGCCGCCGCGATGCGCCGGGGACGGACGGGGCGAGGACGAACGGGTCGGACGGTTCCTGCGTTTCGTACGTACGGCCATGTGAACTCCTGTGTCTGTGCGTGTGTTCGACGGACAGACGCCCGCACCGCACCGGAAGTTCTCACCTGGCCGAGAGTTGATCCACTTCCGTTGGTTCCCGGTCCTGGCTGTGGCAGGGTGTGAGCCCACCGCACTGGAGGCCGAGGGTGACGTTTGAGATTGTGACCGCGAACGCCGACTACATCGAACAGCTCGGTACATGGGCCGACGAGGAGGGCTGGAATCCAGGAAAGTCCGACAGGCACTCCTTCTTCCCGACCGATCCGGGCGGTTTTATCTTCGGACGCCTGAATGGTGAGGCCGTCACATCTGTTTCCGCCGTGCGCTATGGCACCGATTTCGGATTCATCGGTTTCTATATCGCCCGGCCCGCCGTGCGCGGACAGGGATACGGAATTCAGGTCTGGCGGGCGGCCATGGCGCGGCTGGCCGGCCGGAACGTAGGGCTCGACGGGGTGATCGACCAGCAGGAGAACTACCGTAAGTCCGGCTTCCGCAAGGCCTGGAACAATGTCCGTTACGAAGGCGTGCCGGCGGCCGCCGGCATCGCGGCCACCGGAATTCCGGACGGCATCGCGCTGATCGACGCCCGCCGGATTTCCTTCGACCAACTCGCCGCCTACGACCGGCGGTTCTTCCCGGCGGAGCGCGACGCCTTCCTCGCCTCGTGGATCGGGCTGCCCGACCGTACGAGCCTCGCGGCCGTGCACGACGGTGAACTGCGCGGCTTCGCGGCCATCCGTCCCTGTAGCGGCGCTTCACGCATCGGGCCGCTCTACGCCTCGTCCCCGGAGGTCGCCGCCGCGCTGCTGAGCGGACTGGCCGCGACCGTCCCCGGGGCACCCGTGGCGATCGACATCCCGGATATCAACGCGCCGTCCGTACGGCTCGCGGAAGAGCTCGGACTGACGCCCTCCTTCGAGGCCGCGCGCATGTATACCGGCCCCGTGCCGGAAATGGACCTAGCGGGGCTGTACGCCGTCACCAGTCTTGAGCTCGGGTAATTCCCGGCACTGGCATCGGCGCCGAACCGGGATTGGATTGGTTGAGGTCAAGCAAGTAAATCCGTCGATCACGTGCGACGGGAGTGATGCCCAGTGCGGTGGACAGTCGCGAAACCGGCCGGGTCACGGGCCGGCACCGACCGTGAGCCGGGACCGCACTACAAGTGGATCGCCCTGTCCAACACCACGCTCGGCGTACTGATCGCGACGATCAATATGTCTGCCGCCCGACCAGCGCGGGGTGGGCGCCGGGATCAGCACCACCTTCCAGAACTCCGCCACGGTGCTCTCCATCGGCATCTTCTTCTCCTTGATGATCGCGGGCCTCGCCGGGGTGCTTCCCGGGGCTCTCACCCATGGTCTGACCGCCCAGGGTGTGCCTGCGGCGGACGCGGCGAGGGTCGCCGCGCTGCCGCCGGTCGGCGTGCTGTTCGCCTCGCTCCTGGGATACAACCCGGTGCAGACGCTGCTCGGACCGCATGTGCTCGCCCAGTTGCCCGCCGGGCACGCCGACTATCTGACGGGGCGCGCCTTCTTCCCGGCGCTGATCTCCCCGCCGTTCTCCGACGGCCTCTCCGTCGCCTTCGACTTCGCGATCGCCGCCTGCCTGGTCGCGGCCTTCGCCTCGCTGCTCCGGGGCGGACGCTATATCCACGGTGACCGGCACCTGGCCGCGACTCGTGCCGCGGCGGAACAGTGTCCGGACGCCTCTGCCTCGCCGGCCCCCGCGCCGCTGACGTCCCCCGAACCGTCCGCGCGATCCTCCCCGAAGCTGTTCCCGCAGCCGTACGCGCGGCCGTCCCCGGCGCCCCCGCCCCCGCCCGAGGGACCACGATGACCGCGCCCGCACCCGGCCCGGACCCGGCCGAGATCGCCGAGATCGCCGGCCGGCTCCGGCTGGCGATCCAGCACCTTCTTCCCGTACTGCGTTCCCGGAGTGCCCCCGGCGACCTCACCCCCAGCCGGCAGGCCGCCCTGGCCGCGCTCGCGGCTCATGGCCCGCTGCGCATCAGCGAACTCGCCGCACGCATGGGCATCGCCCTGTCCACCACCTCCCGCATGGTGGATCTGCTCGACAGCACCGGCTGGATCGAACGCCATCCCGATCCGCAGGACCAGCGCGCCAGCCTGGTCGCGCTCAGCCGTACGGGCAGGGCCGTGCTGGAGGCCAGGCGCCGCGAGACCGCCGCCCGCCTCGCCGAGCAGATCACCCTGCTCACGGCGGAGGAACAGCGCGCCCTGGACGCCGCGCTGCCCGCGCTGGAGGCACTGTCCGAGCGCGCCACGACGTACCCCGGCGAACTGCCCCGGGGCATCTGAGCCGGCGCGGAACCTCGGGACGTAACCCGCGGTCGTGGCGCGCAAGGACGTGCGAGGGATCAGACGTTGGGCACCTTGAGCTTGTCCCAGCTCGTCTTGCCCGGCACACCGTCGGCGTCGCTCCCCGAGTAGCCGAGCTTGCGCTGCCAGGCGGCGTACGACTTGCGGTCGGCCTCCGACCAGTCGGGCCCCGGGCCCACCTCGTACCGTCCGCAGCCCTCCGCCACCAGCCGCTTGCCCATCGCCGTGATCACGGCGCTGCGCCGGCCGACCGCGAAGAAGGCGGTTCCGGGGAACGGTTCGTAGGTCGCCGGAGGCTTCGGCGGCGGCGTCGAGGGGCCGTCCGGCTTGCCGCCGAGCCGGTCCCCTATTCGCTTGCGCATCGAGTCCATCGTGAAGCCGCGCGGATCGATCTTCCCCGGCTGCCACTCCTTATGACCGATCACCGAGCGCTGCGACCAGCCGTGCGCCCGGCAGATGGCCGCTGCGGCCTTCTCGATCGCCTCCAACTGGGCGGCGGGCCATGGGTCCTTGCCGTCGCCCAGATTCACGCACTCGAAGCCGTAGAAGTAGCGGTTGCCGTCGGTGTTGGCCTCGTTGTCGGCGGGCAGCGCCGACTCGTTGATCACCGCGCGCAGGACATCGTCGTCGCCGAGCCCCGCGTGGTTGGCCCGGCCGTTGCCGACCAGATGGACCGAGCCGTCCTTGGCGATCACACCGTGGCACAGCGGGCCCGGCAGGCTCGAATGGCCGTTGTAGCAGAGCTCCACGGAGCTCTGCGTCCCCGACGTCACGGTGTGATGGATCATCACTCCGTGCATCGGCCCCCACGGACCCTTGTGGTTGCGGTTGTGCGTGCGCCAGCTGCGGTGCTCGACGACGCGCAGACCCTCGTTACGGAGGGCTTGCAGCAGTTTGGCGGCGGTCAGAGGCGTTGCCATCGTGGTGCTCCTTCTATTCCTGACGCTATGTCAGTTCTCGGTCTTTTCCTCACTGTTCTGTTCCGGCGCGGGCCCCGCGGTGTCGTCCGCCGCGGCCAGTTCGGCGGCGACGGCCTCTTCCTCGGCCGCCGTCTCCGCCGCCAGTTCCGCTTCGTCCGCCGCGGGGATCGCGGTGGCCAGCGGGGCGAACGCCATCCGCAGATCGACGGCGGACCCTTCACCGACCACCCATGCCAGCGGAGCGTAGTGGACCTGGATCCCGCTCGGGGCGCGAAGCAGCGGCCTGCGGGCCGCGTCCGTCGGCCATTCGACATCGCCGGTGGCGGTACGCGCGGGAACGGTCCAGAAGTCACCGGAGCGATATGTCTTCCCCGGCTCGAAGTAGACGAGTACGCCGTCCTCCAGCGGCAGCCAGCCGCCCTCCTCGATCCGCAGCGCGCCGTCGCGCGGCTTCGCGACGCTCCGCTTCTGCCGTCCCGACGACCCCGAGCCGCTCGTGTGATGCGAGCCGGGCCGGTGGTCCCACCGGCGCAGGAACGGGTGCAGCTCCGGCCGGCGTCCCACCGACGGGTCCGGCTCGGCGGAGAGCCGTACGCGCCGTCCCGGCAGGTCGACCTCCTCCACCCTGAGCAGCGGCAGCGGCTCGCCCCTGCTCAGATACGCGGTGTCGGCGAACTCGACCTGGTCACCGACGTTCAGATCGAGCTTGTCGTCACCGCCGAGCGAGGCCAGCTCCACCCACGTACCGTCGAGCCCGTCGACCGGGAAGGTCACCGAACCGTTCTCCCTGGACCACTTGAACGTCGCGTCCTTCGCCGCGCCGCCCTGGTGGATCTCCACCCGGTACATCTGGTTCTCCGGGCCCCGGTACCGCGCGTCCGGCCTCACCAGGCACGGGTCCTCGTCCGCGTGCTCGGGCCGCCGGGCGCGCGCCGCCATCCGCGCCGTCGGCGCCTGCGCCGCTACCCACTTGGTGAACGCCGCGCGGGCCTGCTCCTGTGGCATTCCGTCCGCCGGATCCAGCTCCAGCCGCTCGCCGGGCAGCGGCAGCATCTGCCAGACGACCTTGAGCCTGGCCGCCGTGTCGGGCATCGCCGAGCCCAGCGCGACCTCCCGCAGCAGCGGGTCCTCGGCCGCCGTGACCGAACGCTCCCACACCTTCAGATAGGCCAGATAGGGGTATTGGGTGGGCAGCCGGTCGCCGGGCCGCTCCGGGTCGCGGTACGCGTCGGGCTGGTCCCAGTACGTCCAGGTGGCCGGCGATTCCGGCGCCGCCGGAGCGTCCTGGTCACCGTCCTCGGCCGGGGCCGCGTCGTCCTCGACCGGCACCCCGGGCGCCGGGCGTGTCGCGTCCACCAGGATGCCGTCCACGTAGTAACGGCCGCCCGCGATGGACAGATCGTCCAACTCCCGGCCGCCGCCCACGAAATCCAGCGCGAATCCGGTGGCACCGCGCGGACCGCCGTGCCACCCGATCAGATCGGCGGCGAGGGTACGGGCCTGGTGCAGCTGGATCGCTGCCTGCTCATTGGCGTCCGCGTCGAGCTGGACGCGGCCCTGCTGGGCGATCACCGCCGAGTAGTGCCGGTCGGGACGGAAGGTGATGCGGGAGATATCTGCGTGCATGGGAAGGGGTCCCCCTCGGAAGTTCGGCATTCGGTCGCGCGGGATACGGAGTTACGGCGTCGGGCATGAGGCGGGGCACACGGCGATGGAGGTCTTGGGTCTCAGGGCTCAGGTCACGGTGATGATCCCGGCGTCGGTACCCGCCGGGGTGTACTCGGCGAGCCGCGCCCGCAGACTGTCCAGACGCTGCGGCTGGTAGAGATCGTGGAAGGCGCCCATCTCGGAGCCGTCCTCGGCGCCCCGCTCGATCTCCTCGGCGCACCCGGCCGCCAACTGCCCGTACGCGGGCGTGCCGTACCGCTCACTGGTGAACAACGGCCGCACCCGCGCGGCCTCCTCGCCACCCACCAGGTCCGGCCGGCAGCGATGGCGGCGCGGGGTGCGCGAGCCGGGCGGTACGTACGAGAACCGCACGCACCCGACGCCCCGCCTGGCCACCCGCAGCGCCCCGGTGAAGACGGAGTTCTCGGCGATCTCCACCGCGTGCGTGTGGATCTCCCCGATGACGGTGGTGCGGTGCGCGTGCAGCACGGCGTGGGCATGCCGGCAGTCCGGGGCGGACAGGGCCGCCCGGTCGTGACCGGTGGCGTCGAGGACGCTGTCGCGGATATGGAGCGGCAGCGGGTCGTGCCCCACCTCGTCACCGATCACCTCGATGGTGCCGAGAACACACCGCTCGATCTCCACGCACGCGGTGGTCCTGTCCAGCACCAGACTCGGCTCCTCGGGGGAGTGCGGATCGCAGTGGGGCTCCAGCGACCAGCCCGGTACGAGCGTGCAGTGCCGCAGCACCACCGCGCCCATGGGACCGGCGACATGGAGCCCGCGCCCGGTGATCAGCAGCCCGTCCAGCACGATCCGGGGAGCCTCCCCCGCGCCCGCCTCCCCGTCTTCGTCCCGTGCCCGGATATTGAGCGCGTCGGGCCGGTTGCTGTACCAGTCGAGCAGCCGGATCACCGGCCGGGTGCCCTCGGCCGCCCGCACCTCCAGCCGGTCGCCGGGGTCCAGATCGAAGTCCAGCTGCTCCTGGTAGGCGCCGCTGTGCGTGATCTCGATCAGCCCGTCGGGCCCGCAGTGCCCGGCCCGCCGGTCCGCGCGCCACTGCCCGTACGCGTCCATGATCCGCTGGTACCGCTGGCCCGGGCCGACCCGGTAGACCGCCGCGGACACCGGCGTCTCCCGGTCGCGCGGGTACTCACCGCCGCCCGTGTCGTCCGAGAACGCGTAGTGGTACGTGACCCAGACGCCCTGGCGCGGCGCGGAGCGCGAGCCGAAGGCGATCCGGCCCAGCTCGGGATCGACGGCGACCTGCCCGCGTTTGGGCCGGTAGCGCCAGTCCGTCAGATCCGCCACCACGAGATCCGCCGGCGCCACCGGCTCGTCCTGGCCGTCGCGCCAGACCGTAAAGCTCCTGCCGGGCCCGTAGTAGTCCGAGAGCCGGTCGGCGAGCTGCCTGCGGCGGATATACGCGGGGACGTTGTCGATGGTCGCGACATGGGTGGCCGACGGCTCCGGCACCGGCCTGGTCACCAGCGGGGTGTCATTGCCCAGGATCGAGAACGTGTAGAGATTACGGGCCCGGTCGACGCAGTACGCGGGCGCCTTGGTCAGGTGGTACGGCTTCAGCCGCCACACGAACAGGCCCACGCCCGCCGGGGATTGGCCGCCCTGCGTACGCGCCGAGCCGGCCCGCCGTACGTTCACCGACCGCGCGACCGCGCCGAACGGCCCGCCCGCCAGATCCAGGGCCGCGCCCTCCCGTACGTCCACGAGCCGGCCCCGCTCCAGCCGGCGCGCGTTCACCGCCGCCGTCCCCGATCCGTACAGCTTGACCGGCTGCTGATGCGCGAGGAGCCGGGAGAACTCCACCGCACGCGCGGGCCATCCCGCGACGTCCTCGGCCAGCTCCTCCAGCAGCGCGAGCGTGCCCTTGCGCCGCCGGTTGGCGACAGTCGCGGCGACATCGCTGCGCGGCGCCAGCGCCTCGGCGAGCCGGTCGCGCGCCTCCTCCGCGCCCCCGCCGCTCTCCAGCCCCCTCGCGAGCACCCGTTCATAGCCGGGCAGCGGGGTGTAGCCGACCAGATCGCCGAGATACGGCAGCACCCAGGGCGCCGCGGTCTCCACGAACCAGTCCTCATAGCTCTGTTCGACCCCGTCGCGGACCCGGTCGACCTGCTCGGCGATCACCGCGAGCAGCGCGCGCAGCGGCTCCCCGCCCTCGGCGTCGCGCAGCCGGTGCCACTGCGGGAGCAGCTCCGCGAGCCCGTCCGGTTCCCTGCTCATGCGGTGACCTCCGTCAGAATCAGCGTGTCCGCGACATGCGGTGACAACAGGGCGAGCTGGGCCGGCCTGATGCCCCGGAAGACACACAGCGCCCGGCCCTTCGCCGGCCGCCGGGTATCGGTGATGTCCGGGTTCAGCCGCAGCAGTTCGGCCAGCGGGATGCCGTACCGACCGGCGATCCGGGTGAGCGTCTCGCCGTCCTGCTCGGTGACCACGTGCACGTCCTCGTCGTATGTGGCGAGCCGCGCCGGGACCGACGGGCGCGGCCGGTCCAACTGTCCCGCGAGCGCGATCAGTTCCTCCGGTGTGACGGACGCGGGCACCCCGGTGAAGACATCGACATCCACATAGTCCACCCCGGGCACCCGGTGGGCCGTCGCCAGCACGTCCGAGAGCCGGGCGGGCTGTCCCAACTCCCGTCGGCCACTGCCGAATTCAGTCAGCAGCGCCTGGCGCAGCCGGGGTTCGACCACACTCCAGGTGTGATCACGGGCCACCTTCACCCGCGCCGCGAGCAGCAGCAGCACCAACTCGCGTACATCCACGCGCACGGGGAGCCGCGAGTCACCGTACCGGGCGAGCGAGGTCCGCAGGGCGCGCAGCACCTCGGAGTCCTCGGCGATCGCGATGTCATCGACCCCGGCGACCGTCATATGCAGCACCCGCCGCCGCCCGTCGTAGATCTCGCGGGCCGTGGCCCGGCCGATGCCCGCCCGGGAGCGGGCGAAGTCCTCGTAGTCCCTGAGGGACACGAGCCGGTCCAGAGCGGAGACCGCGAGCGGGATCGTGCGCCGGGTCAGACCGGGGCCGTCGGCGTCCGCGCCGCCCGTGGCGGGCTGCGGATTGGTGACGGCCGTGACGCCCAGCGGGCGGGTGACGGCCTGGGTGATCCGGTCCGCCGGGAGGTTGGCGGCGCTGCCGGTGCCGAAGCGGTACCGGGCCCGGACGTTCTCGTGCCCGGACGGCAGCCGGGCGCCGAACACCCCGTCGCCGAAGGTCACGGTCGTCCGCCCGTCCGCGGCCGTGCCGGTGACATACACCCGCTCGCGCGGCCCGCGTCCGGCCAGGCTGTCCACCGCGTGCCAGAGCAGACCGTCGACCCGTACCTCCAGGGTGGGCGTGGCGCCCAGCGGATTGTCGGCCGGCAGCCAGGTCAGCGGCGACTGCCAGAGGGCGAACGTCTGGTTGATCCGGTCCGCGTCGCCGCTGCCGATCGGCTCGTCGCGGCTCTCGCCGTGCGACGCGGGCACCACATTGCCCTGGACGCGCACGGTGTCACGGCGGTAGCGACAGGCCAGATCGGTGGTGAGCGTCAGCTTCGTATGGACATGGTCACCGGGCAGGTGGGGGTCCAGCACCTGCTCCACCGCGGCGATCACCGCCAGTTCGGTGCCGCGCACCCCGGCCGTGTGCGGGATGTCGGTGCGCTCGCCCGACACGATCAGATGGCGTCCCGGCCGCAACCCGTCGTACAGCTCGGCCAGTTCGAGTTCATTGCCGTGAACGTCCTCGCCCAGCGGCTCGTCGGCCGGCCGCAGCGCCTCACCGCCCGCGTGCACGGTGGTGTCACGGATCGTGGACAGCAGGACGTCGTGCTCGTCCAGCCAGGGGTCGGCGAGCGTCAGTTCCGTGCCCCGGCCCGTGATGCCGTAGTTGGTGTACGCGGCGGTGCGCACGGCGGTCACGCGGGTGGTCAGGGACGCGAGCTTCTTGTCGCCCGGGATCCCGTCGGGCCCCTCGGCGCCCTTGCGGGGCCGCTCGACCGCGACCCAGCTGCCGACCGTGATGCCGTCCTGGACGGAATCGAGTGGCAGGACATGGCGGTTGGCCTGTTCGGGGATGGTCGCGAGACCGATCTCGACATTCGCCGGCTCGCTGCCGGCGGTGTACCGCACGGTCAGCTCAAGCCCCGCGTGGGTGACCTGCTTGTGCTCGCCGGGAGCGAGCCACCACTCCTGGGCATCGCCGTTGTGGACGGCGACATGGACCCGGCCGTCCTCGCCGGGACGGGAGACGAAGAGCGTCCGCTCGGGGAGACCGGGCAGCAACTGGGCGGTCACGCCCGGCTCCTGGGAGTCGGCCGGGCGCCGGGAGAGCCAGCTCAGATCGCGGTCCTGGGCGGTACGGGTCACCAGCGAGACCCGGCCCGGCGCCAGATCGAACGTGATCTCGGCGGGCAGATTCTCCGACCGCTGTACGGACGAGCCGGTCTCCGTGTGCTGGAACTCGGCCCGTACCGGCACCCGGCCGGCGGCGTCGTACACGATCCGCATGGTGGTGAGGGACGAGCCGCCCAGCGGCCAGTCGGTCTGCCGGATGACCCGCCCGCGCTCGTCCTGGACGGGCTTGAGCGGCGCCGTCGCCCCGAAGGGAGCGGCGGTCACCCGCATCGCCTGGAGCTCCCGCAGCAGCGCGGGCACGGCCGGGGCGGCGTTGCGCCACGCCGCGTACATCCCGTCGGCGACCCGCGGATCGAGAGCGGACAGCAGCCGCGCGCCGAGGTCGGAGCCCGGCGCGAGGAGCCGCGCCGGGTCGTGCGGGAGCGCGCGGGCGCCCGACGGGGGCTTCACCACGCGGGTGCGCAGCGCGGGCAGTACGGCGCCGAGCGCCCGCATGGCCGGGGAGTCCGCCGCCCCGGCGTGCGCGGGGGAGTCCACGGTGGCGTTCGCGGGCGCGTTCACGGGGGCTGGTGGCACGGGCTGCGAGGGCTCCAACTCGGCCGCCCGTTCCATCAGTTCGCCGAGCACGGCCTCCAACTGCTCGAACCAGGCCACGACCTCCTCGTACGGAGCCGCGACGGCCTGCGCCTCGGCGAGCCGCTCATGCGGATCCGCGAGCCGTCGGGCGAACGCCGCCGGGGACGTGATGCCGTCCAGATCGGCGCGCAACGGCGCCAGTACCTGACTGTCGAAGTCCTCGATGATCAGGCTGACAGGGCGCGGATTGGGGTTGTCGGGGGTGGGATCGCCCTCCTCGGCCTCCCGCCCGTCCTTGGTGATCCACTCGCGCAGCTCCGCCACCAGCTCGGCCGGCGAAGGCGGCGCGGACTGCGGCAGACCGATCGCCGTCACCTCGTCGTCCCGGTCGATCCGGACCCGCGCGACCGGCAGCAGCAGCCGCCGCCCGGCCGCTTCCCCGTCCGCGCCGAAGACGAAGAGCAGCCTGTCCCCGGTCTGGAGCGAGGCGGCCGTCCCGGAGATCTGGATCTCGGAACGCTTGCGCAGATCGTCCGGGGTGAGCAGGGCGGGCCGGCGCCGGCGTACCGCCAGCTCGTTCCAGGCCCAGCGGGCCGTCAGATCCTCACTGGTCTCGAAGGTCCGCGACTCCTCGTCGGCCGAGGCGGGCACACTGTTGCTGCGCGCGCCGCGCGGGATCAGCACCGGCAGGTCCTCGGCGCGCGGATCGCGGTCCAGGGTGTACGCGAGATGGGTGTCGGCGGCGATACCGGGCCGTGGCCGGTGCCCGACCAGCCGCCCCAGCAGGGCCAGCGAACGGTACTCACGGGCCGTACGGAGATACCCCTCCTCGGCGATCCGCTCGGAGTGGAACGTGAGCAGGTCACCGACGACCGCCCAGGAGTCCAGCAGCCCGATCGCCGGGTCGTCCGGGGTACGGACGGTCAGTCCGCGCAGCGCGGGGTAGGCGGGGGAGGCGAGCCGGTCGAGCATGGCCGCGAGGAACGAGCCGTACTCACCGACCCGGTAGTCGAGGGCCGTCCGGCCCGGCGGGTTGTACAGCGGCCGGGGCGCGTGGCGCTCGTCGTGCCCACCGCAGCCGCAGCCGCAGGGGTCGTGGCTTTTGGAGTCGTAGCCGCTGGTGGCGTTCATCGCGTACCTCCGCCCAGCTCGATCGAGAGCCGGCCGTTCTCGGGCCGGTCGGGGTCGTTGTCGCAGCGCGCGATCTCCAGCGGGCCGAGCCGCAGCACACCTGCCTCCAGTGCGGTGTCGTCCGTGTCGGTGTGACCGGCGGGGGACTCGTGGAACAGCCGGTTCAGCCGGGTGACGGTGACGCTCTCCACGCCCTGTACGGCCGCCGCCGTGGCCACCAGCCTGCTGAGCCGCACCGGTTCGCCGAAGGTCAGCGCGTCGGGGTGGAAGAACCCGAGCCGGCCGCCCGACAGCCGTCCGCTGCCCAGCAGCCGGTACAGCTCGGCCAGGATCTGCCCGTGCTGGTGGCCGGGCGCGGCACACACCGCGAGAGCGATGTCCAGCGGTACGTTCCTGGCGGGGCCGACGACCAGGTCATGGCCGATCCGGCGGTAGCTCTCCAGGGCGTACGACACCGAATCGAGCAGCTCGGGCGACGGATCACCGTTCCCCAGCGCGTCGATGGCGACATGCGCCTCCTGGACACTGCCCGTCCAGCGGATCTCCGCCGCCGCGCGCTGTACCCCCGGGAGCCCGGCGGCCAGGGCCGCGTAGTCCTCGGCGGTGACGGCGCGCAGCCGCGAGCGCTTGAGATCGAGCGGCGCCAACTGCCGTACCTGGTCGATGGGTTCGGGCTCCGTACCGCCGACGGCGGGCAACGGATTGCGTACCCCCGCCACCGGCATCGGGTCCCCGGCGTCGGACGCGTCGGGATCACGGCACAGCACCAGATGGTTGATGGCCTCCGCGCCGACATTGCCCGCCGTGCCACCGCCGAGCCGGTAGTGGAGCTCCAGCCGGGCACCCGGTCGCGGTCGCGCGCCGTGCCGCCCGTCACCGAAGCGCAGGGCGATCCGTCCGTCGTCCTCCAGCTCGCCGACGAAGTGCCGGTCGCGCGGGCCGCTGGAGAGCAGATCCCGCCGGGGGGCCCAGGACGCGTCGCCGTCCGTGACACTCACCGCGGGCAGCGCGGCCCGCGGATCCTGTACGAGGGCCGCGGCGGGCCCGCGCAGCACCGCCTCACCGGGGTGCAGTCCGACCGCGTACGCCGGTCCCCAACTGTGCGCGATCTCCCAGGCGATGGACCCGTCGAGCACCGCGCCCGCCCGCGCCCGCGCGCTCAGCACCTCAAGCCGGCGCAGCTTCGCGGCGAGCAGCCGCTCGCCGCGGTGCAGCAACTCACGCAGCGCGCGCACCGGATGGCGCCGCAGCTCAACACGTTCCAGGACGCGCAGGCCGAACAGCACGGTCAGCTCGGCGATCTCATAGTCCGTCAGACCATCGTGATCGCGAGCACTGCGCCACAGCTCCACCAGCCGCTCCCGCACCCGGCCCCCGATGGCCGCCAGTCGCGTGGCCTGTCCGGCCGAGACATGGCGGGGTTCCGGGAACGGTACGGACTGGACGACGGGGGAGCGGTCGAGCACCGGCCGGAAGCGCGGCCGGATGCCGGGATAGGTGACCTGAGCCAGCAGGGTAGCCAGCGCCTCCGCCTGGGCGTAGGCGGTGCTGGGAACGACCTTCTCCCGCCTCCGCCCGGCCAGCTCCAGGCTGACTCCGGCGCGTACCGTCGCGTCCTCACCGACGACGGTGAACAGCTCGCGGACCTGATCGGCCGTCAGTGACCGGCCGCAACGCGTCTGTCCGATACGGGTGTTGATCAGCTCGGCCGTGGCGTTTCCCGCGTCCCCGTCCCAGCAGCCGAAGCCCGACGGCTCGCAGGAGCCGAGGACGGCCGGCGCGGGCGGGACCGTGACCGTCTGGGCCGCGCCGCCATGGAAGGTCAGCGACCGGCCGTGGTCGACGAGCACGACATTCCCGCGCGCCACGCTCACGTCCTCGACCGGCTCGCAGCCGGGGCCGCCGCGCGTGGACAGACAGACGGGGAAGGTGAGCGCGTCCTCCCGCGCCCAGGTGACCTCCAGGACGGGCTGGTCCGAGAGCCGGTCCACGCCCGGGGTGACGGAGGTGAGGCGTACGGCCTGCCGGTGCGCCGGATCGGCGTCGCCGGGCGTACCGGAACGCGGCCCCCGTACCTCCTCGATCAGCAGCAGATCGCCCGGCGACAGCTCCAGCGTCCGCGCCGCGCACTCCTTGTCCGCCGACTCCTCGTCCACCCACTCGTCACGGAGCGTGGCGGCGGTGGCTCCCCGGGGCAGCGCGCACACCTCGTCGCCCCAGGTCCAGAAGCGGATGGTGTTGTGCTCGGGGGACAGGACCAACGGCTCCTCGGCGACGACCGGTTCGAAGACCTCCACCGAACCGCGTTCGTCCAGCACGGCCAGATCCCGGTCGTCGACGACCGTACCGATCTCGGGCCGGTCGCGCGGCCCGAGCGTACGGACATCGACGGCGGCGAAGCGGAACGTACCGGGCGGCAGTGTCAGCCGGCGTACGGTCTCGACCGTGACGAACGCGCGGGCGTTGACCCCGTCGTGCATCGGATAGTCGATGAGCCGCACATGACGGCGTACGGACACCCGGCGCCGTGCCGTGTCGAGATACGCCTCGGTCGCGACCGCGTCCTGCTGATAACTGATCAGATCAGCGGTGTGGGCGATGAGTTCGACCAGTGTCGTCCCGAGGTCGGCTGCATTGCGCTCGACCCAGTCCGGGGTGGTGAGCGCCAGCCGGTCCAGGATCAGCCGGCGGATCGTGTCGTAGTCGCGCGCGGTGTAGTCGATGACGGGCGCGGGAGTGTGGACAGTCGGGCACTCCGGCCGCTCATCGGCGCAGTCGAAGGGGGTGGGACAGTCCGCCCGGAAGTCGAAGTCGGCCCAGAAGTAGCGCTGGTCGAAGCCCGGGAACGGTTCGGTGCCGGGCCGTCCGTACGGATCCGTCCCGACAATCGAGAGCCGGTAGCGGGAGGTGTCGCCGGTGCGGTCGAGCGTGACGAACAGCCGGTCGTCCAGCTCCGGGTCCTCCTCGCGCTCGACCGACACCTCGACGGCCTCGATACCGGTGATCCGCCGGCCGCCGTCGATCCGGATGTTCTCCGGGCAGAGCCCGTGGGGCGCCTTGCCGAGGAAAGTGACGGTGAGCGTGAGCCCGTCGTCACCGACCTCGACCGCGTCCACACCACCGAGCCGCGCGGCCCTTACCTTCGTACGCCTGCCGTCCGTACGGCAGACCAACTGATCGCTCGGCACACTCATACCGGGCCGCTCCCCTCGAACACCTCGTCGCGCCGGCTCGCGGTGGAGCGCACCACATAGCGCAGATACACCCGCACCACGTTCTCCTCGCTCACCACGTCCAGCGCCTCCACCTCGATCAGTTCGCCCAGCCAGCGCTGGAGCGACGCCTGCACGGACAGCTCCAGGGCGGAGGCCAGTTCGGGGCTGTTCGGTGTGAAGACCAGATCGAGCAGACCGCAGCCGAAGTCGGGGCGCATCACGCGCTCGCCAGGGCTGGTGAAGAGCAACTGCTCGATCAGATCCCGCACATGGTCGTCGTAGTCGGCGTGCGCGGTGCGCCCGCGCCGGTCGGTACGGAAGGGGAAGGCGATGTCGCTCCTCATCGGGACGCAACCCCCCTCGCGGCCGTCGCGACGACCGGCGGGCCCTGCGGCACCAGAGCGGCGCTGAAGCAGAGCGCGGACGTGCTGTCGAGCAGCGCGGGCGCGCCGTCGATCAGCACACCGCCGCGCTCCGGCGTCCAGCGGACCGTGACACACGGATGCGGTACGCCGTCGATGAGATGCGGGCAGCCGCTGACGGTGAAGACATCGGTGGCGGTGGGCACGGGCAGGCCGTCGATCCGTACACCGGACGATCGGGCGGAGGCGGGTACGACCCGGCCGCCGTGCGGGCAGCTGATCGTGGACCCACCGTTCACAACATTCCCGGACAACAGACCTCTCCCCGTTCTGTTCGTCGTCATCGCTCTCGCTGTCGCTCTCGCTGTCGCTCTCGCTGTCGCTATCGCTTCTTCGGCACGATCAGCCGGCCTTCGTTGATGCTGACCTCGTCGCCGATCAGCACGATGGACGCCCCCTTGCCGTTGCCGATGGTCACGCCCTTCTCGTCGATCTGGACGTACGCCCCGCCCTTGGCCTCCAGCAGGATCCCGTCGCCGCCGGGCACGTCCGACATCACCAGCTTGTGAGCGCCGGGGGTCTGGATCACCACCGGCTGCGAGGCGGGCAACTCGGCGCTCGCGCGCGGCGGCAGCTCGGCGGCGTCTCCGTACCAACACCCCGTCCAGACAGGGAAGCTGGCATCCCCCTGCTCGAACTCCACCCACACACCGGCACCGATCTCCGGGACGGCGTACTGCCCCGACTGACGCCCGGTGAAGGGCAGACAGGGCAGCGCCCAGGTGGACGCCTCGTCGCCCAGCACATCCGGCACCTGGGCCGTGATCCTGCCGATCCTGAGCGGATCCCTGTTGTCGATCACGCGGCCCCGGAACTTGCCGAGGAAGCGGTTGTTCGGTGCCGCCATACGAAATTCTCCTGGTCCTTACGGGCGCACGGTCGTGCTGCGGGCGATGAGGCCCTCGCGGGAGAGCGTGAAGTTCTGCTGGTACGAGCCGGGCCTGAGGTTGTGGGTGACGCTCTTGACGTAGTAGTCGCCGTCGTACGTCACCCCGGCCCCCCGGACCCCCACCAACTCCCTTGGCCGCAGCACATATCCATGCCGATTGACATCCAGCGACCCGGATCCGGAGATCGCGTCCGCCGAGGTCGCGGCCCTGGCGAGGGCCTCGGCACTCGCCTGCCCGAGGTCCTTCTTCGCGGTACCGGACAGCGTCCTGCGCTTGAGCGCCGGGGTGGCCCGCCGGCCGAGCGGTGGCCGCAACGGACTGATGTCGGGCTGGGCGAGCAGCGTGGAGTCGCGCGACGAGGGATCCTGCACGCGCGCCTGCGGCTCCTCGCGGGCGGTCCCGTCGTACGCGAACGTCAGCTGGTCGACGGTCGAGTTGTTGTCCATATTCACATTGAGCGCGTGCTGCCGCTGCCCGAGCCGCCGCTCGGGCCCCCAGAACGCGCTGGACCGTCCCGGCACGGGCCCCGGGTCGAGATAGAACGTGTACCCATTGGCCTTGGCCAGCTCGTTCACGTACTGGAGATCGGTCCCGGTCTGGTAATCGACGCGGTACTGCTCGCGGGCCGGCTGCTGAATCTGCTCAGGGACGATGCGCGCGTCGATCCCGTAGTCGGCGTACTTCGCGAGAATCCGCTCGACGCGCTTCGAGGGCACGAGATTGGGATACCGGTCGGTCCGCTCCTCCAGGTCCATGAGCAGGGTGAGGTCTTCGCCGGTGACCGTGAGCGTCGTCTGCCCCGGCTGATTGCTGGCCCCGACCTCCTGACGCACGATCAGCCCGTCGAGCAGCACGGTCGTCGTCCCCTTGACGGACGCCGTGACGATCACCCGCGTCCGCGGATCGAAGAACCCCTCGGGCAGCAGCCGCTGCGTGATGATCCCCTTCTTGGTCAGATCGAACGCGATCTGGAACCCGCTCCGCTCCCCGGACGTGGTCGTGATC
The DNA here is from genome assembly GCF_000718095.1 of Streptomyces scopuliridis RB72. Classification (GTDB taxonomy): domain Bacteria; phylum Actinomycetota; class Actinomycetes; order Streptomycetales; family Streptomycetaceae; genus Streptomyces; species Streptomyces scopuliridis. The sequence continues at coordinate 58,682 of NZ_JOEI01000011.1, forward strand.
TGCGCCGACAGCAGCGCTTCGGTCACCTCGGCGGGGACGGGCCGGGTGAGCTTGGGGCCCATGCGCAGGGTGAGATGGACGGGCCCGTTCCCGATCGGCTCATCAGCCATGGAATCCACCCGGCAGAGGAATGTCGATCTGACGACCGGGCTCGGCGGTCAGCTCACGTGGGTCGAGGACGGGGTTGGCGTCAGCGATCTGCCACCACTGCCCGGGATCGCCGAAGTAGCGCTGCCCGAGATGATCGAGCCGCTCACCGCTGTTGACGGTGTGAGGCGCGGTCGCCTGAACGTCGCCCAGCGGAGGCAGCAACCGCCGCTTGGCATACCGCACTTCGGTACCGTCGGGTTGTACGTGCACCCCGATCTCGGCGTCGTGATACCGACTGGAACGGGGGTACGGATGAGCTCCTGGTATCCCGTCCAACGCACTCTCATACGGCTCAGCCACTGTGCCCTACCTCCCCATCCCAATCCCGCCACCAACGCCACCACTCAGCCCCAACGCCCCAAGCTGCCCGACGGCCACCCGGGCGGCGAGCCGCTCCTTCTGCGCCAGATGCGCGAGATACAACTCGGCGCCACGGTGCCCGGCGGGCAGATCACTGACCGTCAGCACCTTCAGCCCGATGCTGAGCGAGGCCCGTATGGGGTTCAGATTCACGTCGAACGCCGACTCATTGATCGACAACTCGGTCAGCCGCACGGGCATGACGCGCTTGCTGCCCCAGGTGAAGAGGGTCAGCGGCGTCTCGATCGGACTGATCTCGATGGTCCCGTTCTGAGCCAACCGCGACGCGGCGCGGAGTTGGGCGGTGGTGGGCTGCACCAGCATTTCGAGGACGGCCAGCTGAGGATGAATCCCATCGGGCGCGGCCACATCCAGCTGATCGGTCGCGTCGATCTCAGCGGTGAACTTCCACGTCTCCTGCGCGGGTCCTTTCAGGCGTAGGGCCTCGTTGCGGTCCCCGCTTCCACTCCCCCCTCCGCCGGAGTCACCGCTACCGCCGGCGGCCTGGGGCGCGACGGAGCGTTCGAGGGTGTCGGGATTGAACTGCAGCACGATGATGCGCTGGGGCGTGCCGCGCTCGGGATCGACGATGACGATCCCGGAACGGATGGGCTTGGGTATGTCCGCGTAACGAGTCACATGCGCTCCCGGAGGCGGGCCTGCAGGCCCGAGTAGTCGTGATCAGGGAAAAGCCGCGGGAATACCTCCAGCATTTCCTTGAGTCCCTTTGCGACGGGCGTGAACCCGGGATCGCCGAACCCTGCATCACAGAACAGGTACTGCCAGCCGATGGTTCCCTTGGTGACCAACAAAGTGTCCAGGTAGGTGCCGTAGTCGAGATCCATTTCCATGACGCCGTTGTGCATATCGAAAAACCAGATCTCCGGGTCCGTGGTGCCACGCGGAGCGCGCAGCGTGGCCATGTATCCGGTTCCGGTCCGAGGCGTGTCGTCGAAGATCCTCAGCTCTCGGTAGAGGTCGCGCTCCCAGTCGTTGGTTCCTTCCCAGGTGTACGACATGAGGCTGGTGCTGTACAGATGGGTCAGATGGAACTCTCCGACGAGTTCGGAATCCGGGTCCGTTGATCGCCAGTAAGCCGCAATGTCGCCGAATCGGAAGAAGTGTTGCTGAACTGCCGGACTGAACGGCAATCCATCGTCCTCGGCGAGGCTTTCAAAGACAAATACTGGATCGTCCAGGAGCCTCGGGATTGCGCCGAACTGAGCCTCAGACACGCTGATCCCCGAGGAGCTGCGAATCTCTCCCAGAGTCTTCGCACAGCGCTCTTCGAACGGAAAAGTATGATTCTTTTCATCGGGATTCATGATTCCTCACACACTCAGGTCGACTTTCCCCTGCCCGATCAAGGCATCAAGATTGGGAAGCATGGCTTCCAGGCGGGGCATGATGGTGCCTCCATTGGTCCGCTTCCACGTCCGCAGGATGGGTTTGATCTCCTTGAGGTCGTTGAACTTCCCCGCATTTGCGCGAGCATCAATGACGTGCTGGGCAAGCCTCTCGGAGCATTCGAGCATGCCGGCGATGGTTGTCCGGCCGGCCGTGTTGATGAAGAGAGTTCCCCCTTCATCCTGACGGGGCGGCGCAACGTTCCGACCAAATTGCTTCTCCTGTCCTTTCCTCTTCCAGTCGCTCCGGTTCTTCCCAGTCCCTCGAACTTGTTCATATCCGCCGTACGCTGAGTAGATATAGCTGGGGAAGTCGACGAAATCTTTGAGGCGCGAATGGCCGAACCGGACCTCCGTCTTGTACCAGATTATCTTTTCTTGCTGCGGGATGGCGTTGTAGGCTTGGTCTTCGATGTTCCGCAGGAATAGATTGTTCGTCTGGGGGCCACGGGCCGGCACGAGGTTATTCCCGGTTGCCCTGCCGCCAAGCCGCTCTGGCAACAGGTGCATCTTCACCCACGCGGAGTTCTCTCCCAATCCATTCTTGTCGATGTAGCTCCAACCCGGCGGCTGCGTGCTTTTTGCCTTTCTTGCAATCTCGCCCGGGCCGCCGAACACGGTCTTGGCGGAGGTCCCGAGGTACTCGGAGAGGTGCCCGGCGGACCCGCGAACAGGAGAGACATCGTGGAAGTCCGGGAACTTGGGTTCGGGGATGTCGTTGTACTGTCGCAACCGTGCTACGTGGGCGAACTCCGCCATCTTTTTCCTGAGGGCCCGCCTGCGGTCTTTGTACTTGTCCCTGTCCTCCTTCTTCACCTGTGCCGGAATGCCCTTCTGGATTCTCATGGCTTTGTTGTACTTTCCTGCGGCGGCCTTGAGGGAGAACTCCTGGTTTTCTTTCTCGGGCGACGGATCCTGCTTATCTATGTCCGCTCGCCAATCGGCCAGGAACTCAGGTATCCCTTCCGGAATGCTGTGCACGTACAGGCCCGCGTCCATGCCGCGGCCGTGGAACATCAGGGTGTGCCGTTCGCCGTCGTCGGCGTCGGCGTACCGCACCTTCGGGAGCTCGATGGACTCGGTGCCGCCGTCGCGTCGGTCCCGGCCCGGGCGACGGGACCGGTCGTCCCGCAGCCGGTCCCTGCGGCGTCGCAACAGATCCCTCAAGTGACGCAGGCGGTCGTTCAGGCGGCTGCCGAGTTTGCGGCGGGCCTTGCCGAAGAGCTTGCTGGTGGCGCGACGCGCCCTGTTGACGGCCGACTTGACGGTCTGGCGGGCACGCCGGAGCGGGCGGCGGCGGGGGCGGTCTCCGGAGCGGCGATCCCGGCTGCTGTCGGTGTCGCGATGCCGGTCGTCCCTGCGGTCGTCGTCCGTACGCCTCTTGTCGTCCGTGCGCCGATCGCCCGGACGCGTGCTCCCCGGATCGCGGTCGCGGTCGTTCGTACGGTCCGTGCCGGGGCGGCGTCGGTCGGGGCGGAGCGTGTCACGGGCCGGGCCGCGACGTGTGGGCCCGCCCGTGCGGTCGTCCCGGTCGTCGTCGCGCGTCCTCTGTTCCGCGTCCCGCGCCCGCCGCCTGGCCGCGTTGACCTCGCGGCCCTCCTCGCGGCGTTCGTCATCCTCGCGGCGTTTCTTCGGCCTGGTGGTGTGCGAGGGGCGTGGTTTCTTCCCCGGGGTGGAGCGCTTACCGGGACGGGGCTTCGGCTGCGGGCGGGACGTCTGGTCCGGCGTCGGCTTGCGCGGGTCCGTGCGGTCGGCCGGCCTGTCGGTGGTCGACCGCTCGTCGTCCTTGGGCTTGCCGGGCGCGTCCGGCTGGCCCGGTGTGTCGGACTGGCCCGGGTTCTTCTTCTTGCGGAGGTTCTTCAGCATGTCGCCGAGGCGGTCGGCCACCTTGCCCATGAACCGGCCCACACCCTCGATCAGGAACTGGTAGACCAGCTCCAGCAGCGCGACGACCCCCGCCGCGACCGCCTTCGCGAAGGGCAGCGCCCCGTTGCCGCTCTTGACCGACTTCAAGAAGTCCATGAAGAGCCCGAAGGCGGCGAGAATCTCGCTGAGCGCCCCCCAGGCCGTCTGCAGGGCGTCGATTACGGCCATGACCCAGCCGGCGCCGGGGATGAGCTTGGCCACGACCTTCTCGACGACCAGGACGCCGATGATGAGCGGCAGTTGCGGCAGGGCCTCGTCCCAGGCCATCTGGCCCATCTGCTCCGCCGTGACCCCGCCGTCGAGCAGCGCCTGGAAGTCCTCCATCGGGATGCCGATGATTTCCTGGACCTTCTGGTTGAACCAGGCTTTGACGGCGGTCTTGATCTCCTCGAAGAGGTGATCCCTGGCTCCGGTCTCGGCGGCGGCCCCCGCTTTGCTGATCCAGTCGCCGGGGTCGGAGACGATGTCGTTGAAGATGGCCGCCCACTCACCGAGGCCCTGCACGACGGCGGCACCGAACTCCAGCGCGCCGACCGTGACGCTCTCCGCGACGTCAACGGCCGCCAGCAGCCCCGTCTCCAGCAGGTCGAGCCCGGCGAGCAGGGCGCCGCACAGGCCGTCGAGCAGCTTCCCGGCGACCTCCTTGAGGGCGTCGGCGAACTCGTTGACCTTCTCCACTGCCCAGTCGCGCACGCCGTCGATGGTGTTGCGCCACTTGTCCCGCATCGCCGGGTAGTCGGCGAGCAGTTCGTCCCCGAGGGCGATCAAGGCGTCGGCGAAGGTGTTGATCTGGTCGATGACCCAGTTGCGGGCGTCGTCGATGAGCTGGAAGACCGCCTGCTTGAACCTGTCGATGAGGTCGGTGACGACCTGCCGTGCCCTCTCGAAGACAGTCTTGATGGCGTTCTTGAGCTCTTCGAAGAACTCCTTCAGCTTCTCGATGGCCTCTTCGAGCCAGTTGTCGGCGTCGTCCTTGCCGTCCTCCTGCTTCTGCTCGGCCTCCTGCTCCGCGTTGGTCTGCTCGTCCGCGATCCTCTGGTTGTCGTCCTCGGTGCGCTTGTCGACGTCCTCGTCGGTCTTCTTTTCCTTGTCCGTGATGTCCTGGCGGACCTTCTCGTACTTCTTGCCCTTCTTGCCGTCGATCTCCGCGACCTTGTCGTCCTGCTCCTTGCGCCAGTCGGCGCGGGAGTCGGAGATGTCGGAGCGGCCCTTGTCGCGTGCGTCCGCCTGCTTCTTGCCGCTGGCGGAGACCTCCCGCTGGAGGTCCTGGTCGTACTTCTGCTTGTCCTGCTGCGTCTTCTCGTCCTTGGACCGGCGCTCCTGGGTCATCCTGCCCCGGCCCTCGGCGAAGCCCGCTTGGATCTGCGGGCCGCGGTCGTGCTCGGCCACGGCGGAGGCGGACTCGATCGGCACGCCCCCGGACACCGACCGCGGGCCACTCGCCTTCGCGGACTTCTTCCCGCCGGGCACCTTGCCTGTCAGGGTCTCCTTCGGCACGTCCGGATAGATCTGGTCCTCGCCCATCGGCAGGCCCGCGTCCGTACGGCCCGACTGATGGAGCTCGGTCTTCCGCTCGTCGAGCTTCTGGCTCTGCTCGTCCGTGCGCCGCGGATCCGAGTCGTTCTCCAGCGGCAGCCTGGGGGCGTCGCCCACCCGCGCGTTCTGCAGCCCTTCGTCCTTGGTGGGGAGCCCCAGGATCGAGTCGATCAGGTCGTCGAGCGGGAGGATTTCCTTCAGGAGGCTGCCGAACAGCTGGGCGCCGATCGTCACGGCGATGTCCCACCAGCTGGGCTCCGGCACGTTCGCGCCGGGAAGCTCGCCTTCCGGTTTCTGCTCGCCGGTGATCTCGGGCGTGCTGCCCCGGGCCGCCTCGGTACGGGCGACCTTGGCGTTGGTGTAGGTGCCGGGAGCCGCCGCCGTCGGGCCGCCCGGCACCGTCCTCGGGGAGCCCGACGGGCGCTGCGTCTTCGGCGGTGCCTTGCGCAGCGTCGTCCGTTCCTTGTCGACCGAACGGCCGACCGCGCCGTCGACGCCCTTCAGCGTCTCCAGGGCTTGGTGCGGCTTGAGTCCCGCCGCCGTGGCCAAGCCTGACTCGGGCGTCGCGTTCGAGACGTCCGGGGCCGAGGTCTCCTTCTTCGGTTTCGCCGAGCCGGACGCGCCTGCCCGGCCACCGCCCCGTGCCGGAGCCGGGGGCGGGGCCGAGCGGCTGCTCCCTCCGCCGCCTCCGCTCCGGCGGACGGTCTTGGCCGCCTGCCGGGCGGCCTGTCGCTTGGCTCCCGTCGGTCGGGGACGTGCGCCGGAGCCCGAACCCGATCCCGAAGCGCCCGAGGCCTTGGGGGAGTTGGTCTTTGCCCCCGGGCCGGCCATAGGCGCGGGACCATTGCCCGGCGCCAGTTCCGGCGCGGAGGTGGGCCCCGGTGCGGCGACCTGGTCCGGACCGGTCTGAGGGGTGGGGGACGTGGCATGTCCCCCACCCTCGGTGACGTCCTGGCCGCCGGGGACAGGGGTGGGCGTGGGCGTGGGTGACGGAGCGCCCTGGTCCGAGCCGCTCCCGCCACGTCCCCCCGCGTCCTCGGCCTTGTCGGACGGCTTCTCCGCGCCCTTCCCCGCTCCGGTGGCCGACTCCGGTTCGCTCCGGCCGGTCGTGCCGCCGCTCGCGGCCCCTTCCGGCTTTCCGGCGCCTTCGGTCCGGCTCTCGGCCGCGCCTCCGCCGGCCGACGACGAAGCCGCTCCCTGGGTACGGGCGTCCTCGCCCGCCTTGGCCAGCTGTTCGGGGGCGGCCGGCTCACCGGCGGCAGGTACCTGAGCGGCGCCGTCGGCGGTACGAGCCTCCTCGTCGCGCCTCCGCGACTCCGCGTCCTCCCGGCCCTCCTCTTCCGTCTGCCTCTTCGCCCAGTCCCGCTCGGTGCTGTCCGCCACGGCCGCCCCGGAGCCCGGCGACGCCGCAACCCCCGCGTCACCCTCCGGCCCGAGATCCTGCTCGCCGGCCATGACGTCCCACAGCTCCTGGACGGTCCGGCTCTCCGAATCCTCCTCGTCGGTGCGCTCGGAGACGGCCGGGGACTCCTCGGGTTCCGCGACGTCCTGGAGTGCGTCCGGCTCCGCATCACCCTCGGTGGACGAGATGCCGGGCTGACGAGGTTCGCCCTTCTTCCGCAACCGGAACAGCCGGGGATCGTCCGCGGTGTCCAGCCCCGACGGTTCGCTGTCCGCACCGCGTGCGCCGGAGCCTGCCGTGTCCTCGTCGGCGGCCGGCTCCTCCTCCGTGGGCTCGGACTCCAGGCCCAACGGCTCGTCGTCGGCGTCCTGTTCATTCTCCGGGTCACCCGCGGTGCGGGCCCGGCGGGTGTCACCGCCGGTCCGGAGCTTCTCGCCGGGCTCGGTACCGCTTCTGTCAGCGGCTGCCGGGGCGGCCGCGGCGCTCCGGGCGACCGTCGAGGCCTCGTCCTGCCCTGGCTGCCGCTCGCCCGCCTGCCGTTCCGGCTCCTGCGGTGCCTCGTCCTCCGAGCCCGCACCCTCCTCCTGCTCCTGCTCCGCCGCGGTCGCGTCGTCCTTCTGTCCGTCCTCCTGGGCCTTCTGCCGGTCCTCCTGCGCGGCGGCGTCCTTGTCATCGCGGGCGGAGGCATCCCTGTCCTGCTGCTGGGACTGCGACCTGTCCTGCTGCCGGCCGGCGGCCTCCTCCTGGTTCTGGGCGGCCACCTGTTCAGGGGAGCCCGAGACGTCAGCGCCGTCCCGGTCCCCGGCCCCGGTCCGTCCGCCGCCCTCGCCGGGCCGGTCCCGCTCATCCTGCCGAGCGGGCTCCCGTCGGTCCTCGTTCGGCTTACGCGCGTCACCCCGCCGCTGGGCCGACTCGCGCTCACGTTCCTGCGCGACATCCTCCGCCTCGCCGGGAACGGCCATGGGTGCCCCGGCGGCCTCCAGCGGCAACGGCCCCTGCTCCGTCTCCTCGACCAGGTCCAGCAGCCGGTCGAGTGCGGGGGTGGGCAGCCGCAGTTCCAGTCGATCGAGGACGATGTCCTGCACCTGCGGTGCCATACGCGCCAGTTGAAGTCGTACACGACCCGACCGGTCCTCCGGATCACCGCGCAGGGAGCGCAGGACGCCGTTCGCCAGGCGGTCGATCACCGTCGCGGGATCCAGCTCCTCCATGCGGCGCCGGTCGGCGTCCACGGTCGCGTACCGCAGCCAGCCCGGTGTGGACTCGTCCCGTCGTACGTCCGCCGCCGGTTCTCCGTCCCGTACGAGGTCCTGCGCCGCCGACTCCGCCTCGCGTTCCATCGCCTGTTGCGGCAGGCTCACCGCGCCCAGGTCGCGGCCCGCGCGCAGGGCGCCCAGGCCGTCCGGGTTCTGGACCGTGTGGAGCAACTCGTGGGCGAGCAGGCGCTGGCCGTCGGTCGTGCCCGGGCGGTAGGTGCCCTCGCGGAAGAAGATGTCCTGGCCGACCGCGACCGCGTCCGCGCCCAGTAGGTCCGTGAGCGCGCCCGCGTCGCGGTCGGTGTGGAGGCGTACGCGGCTGAAGTCGTGGCCGAGTTGTTCCTCCAGCTCGCGGCGTACGCTCAGGTCCAGGGGCTGGCCGGCGCCGCTGACGATGTTCTTCGGTTCCGGGGTACGGGACTTGGACCGCGCCTTGCGCTTGCGCTGCTTGTCTTTCGTCGACTGGTTCGACTGGCTGTTCTGCGCTCCGGAGTGCGTGGTACTCATCGCGATTCACCCCGTCCCGAGAGCCCCGCGTGCACCGCGCGTGCCAGTGCCTCGCCCAGTCGTCGTGGTGAGGTGGTCGCGGGCAGGGGCGGCAGGCCGGAGAGGGTGTCCAGGGCACGGCCGCCGTTCGTGGCCAGGGGTACGCCCCCGTCCCGTACGAGTCGGGACAGCTCCGTCTGGAAAGCGGCCGAGACGCGGTCCGCGTCGACGCGGTCGAAGCCGTCCAGGACCAGTTCGCCGATGTCCACCTGTATGGTGCGCGGCGTCTCGTTCAGCGGTGCCTCGTTCAGACCCATCCGTGCACCTCCGAGGGCGTCAACGAGCGGTCCAGCTTGAGGTATTCGGTGCGCGCCGCCTCCAGCATGTGGCGCATCTGGAGGCGGTCGCCCTCCTCGGCGGCGAGGAAGGCGCCCGAGAGCGCGATGTTGCGAATCGAGCCGCCGGCCACGGTCAGCCGGGCCAGTTGCGCCGGATCGATCCCCTTCATCGGCGCCCGCGGGGGCAGCACCCGCCGCCAGATCTCCGCGCGCTCGGCCTCGCCGGGGAAGGGGAAGTCGACGACGAAGCGGATGCGGCGCATGAACGCCGTGTCCAGCGCCTGCTTCATATTGGTGGTGAGGATCGCCAGTCCCCGGTACGCCTCCATCCGCATCAGCAGATAGCTGACCTCCAGGTTGGCGTACCGGTCATGGCTGTCCTTGACCTCGCTGCGCTTGCCGAAGAGCGCGTCGGCCTCGTCGAACAGCAGCAGCGCGCCGCCGCGTTCGGCCGCGTCGAACACCCGGCGCAGATTCTTCTCGGTCTCACCGATGTACTTGCTGACCACCTGCGACAGATCGATGATGAACAGATCCAGGCCCAGTTCCCGCGCCATCACCTCGGCCGCCAGGGTCTTTCCGGTACCGGAGCCGCCCGCGAAGAGCGCGGTGACGCCCAGGCCCCGGCGCAGCGTCGCCTCGAAGCCCCACTCCTGGTAGACGGTGGCCCGCTGCCGTACGTGCGCGACGATCTCGCGCAGGATCCTCAACTGCCTTTCCGCCAGGACGAGATCGCCCCAGGCCGCCTCCGGTTCGATCCGCCGGCCCAGCTCGTCCATGCCCATCCGGGCCTCGGTGAGCCCGGCACGCCAGGCGAGTTGGGCCGCGTCCGGCTCGTCGTCACCGGACAGATCCCGTACGACGGCGGCGCCCGCTGACCGGATCAGATGGGGCGGCAGCGAGAACTGCTCGACCAAGTCCTTCAAGTCGTGTTCCGACACCGCCGGTACATCCTGAAAGGCGTGCGCCCACACCCCCAACTGCTCCTCGGCGTCGAGCGACGGCACGGACACCCGCTCGCCGCGCGGCCGGGCGGTCTGCCGCGGATCGAGACTGGAGACCACGAGGGGTACGCCCGCGCTCTCCACGAACGCGTCGGTGGCGGCGGCCTGTTCACGGTCCGGCTCACCGATCTCCACCAGCAGCGCGGCGGGCAGCAGGATCGCCTCACGCTGCCAGAGCCGGGCCAGCCGGTCGCGTTCCACCGGATCGGTGGGCAGATCGTCGGCGGCCAGCGCGTACAGACCGAGCCCCGAACGGCGGGCGGCCGCGGCGGCGATATCGGCCCGGGAGCGGAGATCCCCGCCCACCAGCTCGACACGTAACGGGGCGTACGGCCCGGCGCCCGCCAGCCCCGCCGCGACCCGGCTCGCCGCCTGTTCGTACGAGGCGGGGAGGGAGTCCGGCGCGGTCGTACGGCGCAACAGGCCGTGCAGCCGCGCGTCCAGATACGGCGAGCCGACGAGGAAGTGCAGGATGCGTTCGTCGAGGCGCAGCCGGGAGGTGGTCAGCCGCGTCTCGTCGTCCAGCTCGACCAGTCGCCAGCGGCGCAGTGGGGCGACGGGCGTCAGCGCGCTCCAGTGCGGCTCCGCCAGAGCGGCGAGGGCGAGCGAGAAGGTCGGGTGCGCCCGGTCGGGATCGCCGCTCGCGGCGGCGCAACGGGAGCCGGTGGTGGGGTCGAGCTCCGCTGCCGCGGCGAGCAGGATCACCTCGCGTTCGAACGCGCTGAGCCCGAAGCATCTGACGAGCGCGTCCAGGGTTCCGGGACCGGTGACGGCATATCCGGTGCCGGTGCCGGTGCCGATGTCGGTGCCCGCGGGCGCGTCGCCCTCCGTCGGCCGCGTACGGTCCTCGGCGCGCCGCGCGTGGGCGTCGACACGCGCGAGGACGGAGCGTACGGCCGCGGCCAGCGCGCGACCGTCCGTACCGACGCTTTCCGCCGCGCCCCGGTCCGTTCCCCCGTGCGTCCCCATGCCCTCACCCGCCCCCGTCTCCCGCACCGCGCCTCAGCTCTCCGTGCCGTCGTCGCCCGCGCCGGGCTTCCCACGGGTGTGGGTACGCGTACGAGAGGCGGACGCGGCCCGCTTGGCCGCCGGCTTGGAGGCGGCGGTCTTGCTCGCCGCGCGCTTCTTCGCGGGTGCGTCGGCCTTCGGCTTCGGCTTCGGCTCCGTTTCCGTCGCAGTCGCAGTCGCTGGCTCCGTCTCCGGACCCGCCTCCGCCTCCGTGGCGGTTTCGCCGACGCCTGACGGTTCCCCCGCGGTCGGCGGCACCGGCGCGCCCGGCGCCCCGAACGGCAGCGCCCGTACCGTACGCCGCTCGACCGGTTTCGCCGGGGCGGGCCTCTCGCGGCCCTCGATCAGCACCAGCGATGCCTGGTACGCCACCGACAGTGTGTACGGCGTCTGATGGAGCATCCCCCAGAGCTTGGACGTCTCGTCGATGTCCATCACCGTCGGTGTGAACCGCACCCGCTGCGGCGACTCGGCCAGATCGCTGCCCGACAGATAGGGACGCTCGGCCGCCAGCTCGATCAACTCCTGGGGCAGGACCGGGATTTCGTGCAGGGTCCGGACCACACACCCGATCAGCCGCTGACCGACCAGCTCGGCCTCCTCCCCGTACGCGCTGATCAGATAGTGCAGATCCAGGGGCGCGGCGGGCCGCTTGACCAGCGTGCCGTCCGACGCGCGCGTCGGCAGATCGGTGTGACGCATCGAGGCGTTCGGAGTGACCTGGTACAGAAAGACATTGACGGTCGGCTCGGCCGGTGGCTCGGCCGGCGGTTTACGGGTCTCCACCTTGACCGCGATATCCATCTCGGGCCCCAGATTGCTCTCGATCAGCAGAGCCAGGGCCTGGGTGACCGTCGCGACGGCAAGTGCGTTGCTCATGGCCTCAGTTCCTCTTCTCGCCGCGCGACAGATAGTCGTCCAGGGTCAGCGCGGGCGCGCGCCGTCCGGTGTGACCGGGGCGGCCCGCGGCGGTGGAGCGATCCCCGCCGGGCGGCGGCGCCGCGCTCACTTCGAGCCGGCCGATCTGTACGTGGACGACACGTTCGGCCTGCTTGGGCGCGCGCCGGCCCACCCCGTTCGGCGCGGCGCCCCGGGCGGCCGCGGTGTCGGCGTCGCGCGGTCTGAGCGGCGTGGTGGCGGCCGGGGGAGCGGGGGCGGCGGCGCGCGGTGCGGTGGCGGGCGCGGTCCGCGGTGTGCCGGCCGCCGAGGCGGCCACGGCGCGCCACGGTGCGCGCGGGCTCTCGTCCGCCGCCTGACGTGGCCCCGGAGTCCGGTGTGACAACGGTGGGAGCAGCGGCCCCGTGCTCGGCGTGGCGGGGGAGCCGGCGGGCCGCTCGGGCTCGCCGCCCGGACGTACCGCCTCGGTCCGTACCACCGTATGCCGGTCCGTCCGCACCTCGCGCTCCTGACGCACCAACTCACCCGACCCAAAGGCGGGTTGGGGAGCGGACGGGATCAGCGCGGCCGGCTCGTCGGGCTCCTGCGGGCCGGACCGCAGCGCCTCCACCCGCTCGTACGGGCCGGGCAGCCGTGGCCGGACCCGCGCCATGCCCCCGACGCCCTCGGCGCCCTCGGCGCCGCCCACCCCGGGCACCGGCGTATACCGGGCGAGCAGCCGGTCGAAGTAGTCAGGCATCGGCACACAGCTCCAGGTAGTAACGACGCCGCAGCGGGCTGAGCGCCAGGATCTCCGGCTCGCTCCACCCGTAGGCGCTCGCGAGCAGATGGACATCGAGCAGCAAGTCCCGTGCCCAGGTGTCCAGTTCGGTCCACAGATATGAGGTGATGTCGAGTGCGGCGGGGGTGGCCCCGCCGCACTCGGGGCAGTTGACATTCAGCGTCACATCGGACGCCGGATCGGCCTCGGCCGCCGTCTCGGCGAGACGCCGCTGTACGTTCGCGGGCAGCAGCCCGGCCAGCCGCTCCGGCGGCACCGTCTCCCCGCCCCGTACGGCCGAGACCGCGCAGCGCGCCACCAGCAGCCGACGGGCCTCCGCCGCGTCCGGCGCCGAGCCGGCCGCCGCCAGGTCGGCGACGGTGGGCAGCCGGAACTCCACCACCCAGTCGCCCTCCTCCACCCGCAGCGGCCCGTCCGGAGTCCGCCCCCGGACGCCCAGCAGCGTCGCGTCGAGATCGAACTCCATCGCCTCTTCGCACGACGCGCACTCGACGCGTACCTGCATGCGCTCGCCGAACAGCGCCCGGCGCAGTGCGAAGAGATCCGCCTCCCGCGTGCCGACCGGCATCGACAGCAACTCGTCGGTGCCGGCCCCCGGGCGTGCCGCCCGGTGCAGCAGCAGAGACCGTCCCGCTTCCTGCTGCGCCAGCCCGGCTTCCCAGGTGGCGAGCAGCTCGGCCGGCCCCGTCGGCGTCATCGCTCATTCCTCCGGTGTGCAGGTGGTATCGGTAGTGCGGGTAGTGCGGGTAGTGCGGGTAGTGCGGGTAGGGGGGTAGCGCGAGTGGAGCAGGTGCTGCGGGTGGTGCCGGTGATGCGGGTGTATCGGTGGTGCGGCTCCGCGCGGATCAGGCCGGATGGGTGAACGAGGGCTCGACCGGCTCCTCCACCTCGTAGTCCCGCTCCCAGCCCTCGCATTCGAGCTTGACGCTCTGGATGGCCACGGCGTTCGCGTTGGCGTCCAGCTCGCCGAGCACCTGGTACTCGCTCACCCAGGCCCGGTAGAGCTTGTGCGAGACGGCGACCTGCCCGGCCTCGTTGAGGACCTGGATGATGATGTCCTTGCGGAAGTCCCGCAGCGAGACCTCCGAACCGAGCCCGGCCCCGACCTGCCAGACCTTGTTGGCCCAGCGGTCGAACTCCGGGTCGTGGGTGACACCGCGTTCGAGCGTGACCCCCTCGAACTCGGAGCGGCCCGGCGACTTCCGCGGTGAGCTGGGGTCGCCACCGTGGCGGTGTTTGACCACTTCGGTGGTGCGCTTCAGCGGACTGATCTTGCTGATGCCCGCGACCGTTCGACCGTCCCACAGGACCAGGAACTTGAAATTCTTGTAGGGGTCGAAGCGATGGGCGTTGATCTGGAACTCAGCCATCGGTTTCCTTCGTGTTCCTTTTCCTCGGTTACGACAGGTCGAACTGCCCGGCCACCTGCTGGATCTTCACGATCACGAACTCCGCGGGCTTGACCGGCGCGATGCCGATCACGACATTGACCACTCCGCGCTCGATATCGGCCTCGGTGGTGGTGTCCTTGTCACACTTGACGAAGTACGCTTCGCGCGGTGTGCCGCCCTGGAAAGCGCCCTGCCGGAACAGATCGTTGAGATAGGCCGAGGCCTTCAGCCGGATCTGCTGCCACAACTGCTCGGTGTTGGGCTCGAAGACGACCCACTGCAGCCCGCGGTAGAGACTCTCCTCGACATGCAGCGCGAGCCGGCGTACCGGCACGTACTTCCACTCGCTGTCGAGCGCGTCCGCGCCCTGCAGCGTACGGGCGCCCCAGACCAGCGGTCCGACCACCGGGAAGGTGCGCAGGCAGTTCACACCGAGCGGATTGAGCAGTCCGTTCTCCCGGTCGGTGAGCTTGACGGTCAGCGACCGCACCCCGGCCAGCCGCGCTTCGGTCCCCGCCGGTGCCTTCCACACACCGCGCTCGCCGTCGGTACGGGCGATGACCCCGGCGATGGCCCCGGACGGCGGGAAGGAGCGCAGCCGTCCCGTGAGCGGATCCGTCAGCTGGAGGTGCGGGAAGTACAGCGCGGCGTGATCGCTGCGTACGGGTTCGAACGCGCCGATCCCGGCCCGTGCGGCGTCCACACTGCCCCAGGTGGACGGCGCGTCGACGAGCAGGAAGATCCGCCGCTCGCGGCAGAGTTGCTCGGCCGCGGAGAGGACGGTGACCATGTCCTCCGTGGACTCGTACGCCGAAAGCTCGGGCAGGACCAGCAGATTGACGTCGTCCACATCGCGCAGCGCCTGCACACCGGTCTTGCGCGCCTCGCTGCCGATGAGGTCGCGCGGTCCGGGCGGATCGCCGTCCTTGCCGCCCTTGAGCGGGAAGACGGGCGGGTTGACCGACGCCTCAAGGCCCAGGTCATTGGCGCACTCACCGACGAAGCGCACCACGTCGTCAGGGTCGACGGACCCGGCGACGACCTGGATCCGCCGGCCGAACGCGGTCACCTCGGCGCCGGCGAAGGTGTGCTTCCCCGGGGCGTCCGGCAATGAGCGCAGCTTGCGTTCCAGCAGGAGGGCCAGCTCCGTGACATTGCCAGGCGCCTCGCCGTCGTGATCGGGTTCGTACAGCGTGAACTCACGCTCCACATCGCCGATCTTGACCTTCAACTCGACGTTCAGATTGGGCAGTTCCGCCGAGAAGGGTTTGGAGACGGTGCCGGAGGGGTCGGGCCTGTCCTCGTCCAGGGCCTTCACACGGACGAGGGAGGAGCCGGCGTTGACGACTGTCTCCACGAACCGTCCGTGGCCGGTATGCATCGACAGGCCGGTGAACGTCTCGCGGGCGCCGCCGCGCGCGTCGAGGATCCGGAGGTTGAACGTCTTGTCCGGGGTCGGTGTGTCGTGGTCGACGGCGACCCGCAGCCCCGAGCCCCAGACGCCGGGCTCCTTGGCACGTACCTCAAGCACCGGGCACTGACTGTGCCCCTCGGTGGATTCGAGTGTGACGCAGGCTTCTTCGCCGGTGCCGGCCTTGGCCACGCGCACGATCACCGCGACGGAGCCGCCGTTGCCGAAGAACTGGTGGACGGCGTAGCTGACAGCGCTCTGGGAGGTGAGCCCGCCGAAGCGGCGCTCGAAGTCCGCGAAGCTGGTGATCCGCACGGGTTGATTGAGCGGACCCCGGCGGGTGTGCCCCACGAACGCGGTCACCGAGGTGGTGACCGAGGCGATGGTACGGGTGCTGCTGGGAAGCTCTTCGATGTAAACGCCGGGATAGCCCATGTGCGTCGGCATTCCCCCTCCATTCCCTTCGCGCACCAAGAGATGAGGAGGGGAAGTGAAGGGAATGCGCATATGTGCCGAACTCGACTACGCGCTTCCCGTTGTTGTTCCCCCGTCACACACCCCGTGCGATATCGGTCTCGCAGGGCCATCCGCATGCGTATGCGAATGGCGCATGCGTATGCGTCAGTGGCTCCTGATGCATGAGTGCCGCTTGCGAGTCTGGATTGTGCGTCAAGGGATGGTCAAGAGAGTGATTCGGTCATCGGGTGATCATTTGCCGCGATGCCGTTCGGAGGCGATAGGGCGTGGTCAGAGAGGTATCGCCGGACGGATATGAAGGTGAATTCACGACCGCTTCACAGGACCACTCGATCCTGTGAAGAGAAACAAGCCGAATCGCAATCCGTCCGGCGCGCCGCCTTGTGTCCTGTTAGTGCGATATGTGCCACTTGTACGGCTTATGTCAGCGGGTCAGATAGGTGACCGCGCTACAGGCAGCGCTCGCCGCCCCGACGGCCACAACCGCCGTCGCCACCACGCGCGTTCTGAGCTGCCGGTAGTGCGCGGTGTATTCGCGGCGCAGTTCGGTAGCGCGGTCGGAGATACGTACGAGCATCGCCCGGGAGGCTGCCGCCCGGTCCGCGGTGTAGACCCGCTCCACGTCCTCGCGCTGGGCCGTGGTCAGCCAGGGCAATTGCGCGGTGAAGCGGGCGGCCTGCCGGCGTACGTCCTCGATCTCCGCGCTCCAGAGCAGATAGCCCTCGATCTGGTAGAGACCGCGGGCGCTGTCCTTGTCGGGCTCCACGCATTTCTCCTTGCTCTCCCCGTACGTATTGCTCTCCCCGTACAAGGGACCGGGCCGGTCACTTCCGCTGGTCACCCGGTGCCGCGGTCGCGGAGACGCTCGGGTTGTTCAGCGCCTCGTCGAGCAGCCGGATGGACGGGTAGTGCAGATCGAACGCGGGGGACTCGGAACGGATACGCGGCAGCGTGATGAAGTTGTGCCGCGGCGGGGGACAGGAAGTGGCCCACTCCAGCGAACGCCCGTACCCCCAGGGGTCGTCGGCCTCGACCGGCTTGCCGTACTTGGCGGTCTTCCAGACGTTGTAGAAGAACGGCAGCATCGAGAGGCCGAGGACGAACGAGCTGATCGAGGAGATCATGTTCAGCGTGGTGAAACCGTCGGCGGCGAGATAGTCCGCGTAGCGGCGCGGCATGCCCTCGGCGCCCAGCCAGTGCTGGACGAGGAAGGTGCCGTGGAATCCGACGAAGAGCGTCCAGAAAGTGATCTTCCCGAGCCGCTCGTCCAGCATCTTGCCGGTGAACTTCGGCCACCAGAAGTGGAATCCGGCGAACATCGCGAACACCACCGTGCCGAACACCACATAGTGGAAGTGGGCCACCACGAAGTAGGAGTCGGACACCTGGAAGTCCAGTGGCGGCGACGCCAGGATGACGCCGGTCAGACCGCCGAAGAGGAACGTGACCAGGAAGCCGATCGACCAGAGCATCGGCGTTTCGTAGGACAGCGAGCCGTTCCACATCGTGCCGATCCAGTTGAAGAACTTCACGCCGGTGGGCACCGCGATCAGGAAGGTCATGAACGAGAAGAAGGGCAGCAGCACACCGCCGGTCACAAACATATGGTGCGCCCAGACCGTGATCGACAGCCCCGCGATCGCGATCGTCGCCGCCACCAGACCGATATAGCCGAAGATCGGCTTGCGGCTGAAGACCGGCAGGACTTCCGTGACGATGCCGAAGAACGGCAGGGCGATGATGTAGACCTCGGGATGGCCGAAGAACCAGAAGAGGTGCTGCCACAGCAGCGCTCCGCCATTGGCCGGGTCGAAGACATGCGCACCGAATTTACGGTCCGCCTCCAGCGCGAGCAGCGCGGCGGCCAGAATGGGGAAGGCGAACAGGACCAGTACGGCGGTCAGCAGCACGTTCCAGGTGAAAATCGGCATCCGGAACATCGTCATGCCGGGCGCGCGCATACAGACGATCGTGGTGATGAAGTTGACCGAGCCGAGGATCGTACCGAAGCCGGAGAAAACCAGACCCATGATCCACAGATCGCCGCCGACCCCCGGCGAGCGGACCCCGTCCGTCAGCGGTGAGTACGCGAACCACCCGAAGTCCGCCGCGCCGTTCGGAGTGAGGAAACCGGCTACGACAATGAGCGACCCGAACAGATAGAGCCAGTACGCGAAGATGTTCAGCCGTGGGAACGCCACATCGGGCGCGCCGATCTGCAGCGGCATGATCCAGTTCGTGAATCCGGCGAAGAGCGGTGTCGCGAACATCAGCAGCATGATCGTGCCGTGAATCGTGAACGCCTGATTGAACTGCTCGGGCGAGATGATCTGGATTCCGGGACGGGCCAGTTCGGCTCGCATGAAGAGCGCCAGCACCCCGCCCACGATGAAGAATCCGAACGACGTCAGGAGATAGAGCGTGCCGATCGTCTTATGATCGGTGGTGGTCAGCCACCCCACGATGACTCTGCCCGGCTCCCTGCGCCGTACCGGCAGCTCATTCTCGTAGCTGTCGTCGGCCTCCGCCGATTCTTCCGTGCCCGTCGTGGTCACTGCAACGCTCCTCCGGTCAACAGTCGCGTGTGAACTCGGCAGCAGCATGGCGTTGCTTTCACCGGGCCGGTGCGACCTTCTCCCTTCCGGCGCGTCGCGAGAATCGTCATCGGAGCCGGAGGAATTCCCCGGAAGCGTGCTGGCGCTGGGCCGATGGGCGGCCTCGCCACGTATCGGGGCCCGCGCGCCCGGCAATCGTCGCCAGGCGATGTTCACCCGATCGTGCGGTCCCCGATCGCCGCCCGGGAGAGGAATCCGTCGACGCGTTCGCCGAGCCGGACACCGTCACGTGCCCTCCAATGACGTCGCAGCACCCGGGCGCCCACACAGGTATTGACGGTCGTGATCCCCGGAAAGGCCCCGAGATCCGTGGTGATGAACCGCGCCAGGTCCTCCTCGTCACGGAAGACGCCGTAGTGGATCACCGACGAGGAGCCGGCCACCATCGACACATAGCGGGCGGAGGGATGGCTGCCCAGGGTGTCGAAGAGGCCGGGGATCGCCTGGGGCAACACGGTCAGCGACAGCAGGGCGTTGAGCGGGAACCCGAGCACCGCGGGTTCTATGTCCACCCGGGGCCGGAGCGCGCCGCACTCCAGCAGCGACTGCGCCGTGCGGTAGGCGGTCGAGCGGCTCACGTCCAGCTCGCGGGCGATGTCGGCGGCCGGGATCCGGCCGTTGGCGGCCATCAGTTCCAGCGTGCGCCGCTCCAGCTCCGACAGCTGACCGGGCGAGGTGAATCGTTCCCTCGTGATCAGTACGGCGTGCTCGCGCAGCCGGTCCGTCTGCTCGTCGCTCAGCCGGTGGAGCCGCCAGCTCTGGCCCATGGTGTAGGCGCGCAGAACCAGTTGGGACTCGACGGAGACGATGCCGGGGATACCGGGCAGGCGCCGGGTCAGGAGAGCGAAGATGTCGGTGCCGTGCAGCGGATAGACACTGCAGTAGATATCGGCGCTGCCGGTGGTGAGCAACAGCGTCTGCACCTCGGTCAGTTCCAGAATGCGCCGCGCGACCTCCTCGGAGCGCCCGGGCTCGCATGTGATCCAGAGCTGACGCGGGTTCTCCGTCGTGATCAGCGACCAGTCCAGCCGGCCGACCACCCGCAGCAACCGCTCCTCGCGCAGCCGGGACAGCCGCCGGGCGACGGTGCTCGGCGAGGTGTCCAGTACGTCGGCGAGCGCGTTGACGGGGGTGCGGGGCGCGATCTGGAGCGCCGCGACCAGATCGAGATCGACGTCATCGAGCAACTGTGCCGCCGGGCGCGCCGATGACCGCCGCGTGGTGACGGTGAGCGAGGGCATGCCCTGATCCTAGTCGCCTCACGGACGAGAGGCTTCGTGGTCGAAACCGTCATGTGCGGCTTGGATGTTGACACATTCACCCGCACTCACATCTGATGGCGGATCAATACTCCTGCAGACACAGGAGGCGTGGCAGCGAGGGAGAACATGTCCGCATCCGAATCCACCCCCGACGGCAACGCCCTGTCCCGTATCGCGTCGTGGTGCCATGACCAGGGCCACCGGGACGGCTATCTCGCCGATCTGCGCCGGCTGGTCGAACAGGAGTCGCCCAGCGACGACAAGGCGCTCCTCGACGCCACCGCCGGGCTGCTCCTGGAGCTGCTCTCCGAGCGGCTGGGCGAGCCGGGCCGTACCGTACGGCACCGCCATCCCGGACCCGGCGATGTCATCGAGGCCGAATACCCCGGCACCGAGGCCGCCACCGGCGCCGCCCCGCTGGTCACGGTCGTCGGCCATTACGACACCGTGTGGCCGGCCGGTACGATCGCCGACTGGCCGTTCACCGTCATGGACGGCACGGCCTCGGGCCCCGGGGCGTTCGACATGAAGGCCGGTCTGGCGCAAGGGATGTGGGCCCTGCGCGCCCTCTACGCGCTCGGCCTGCCGCGGCCCACCCGTACGTTTCGTGTTCAACGGCGACGAGGAGACCGGCAGCGCCGTCTCCCGGCCGTACATCGAACGGGCCACCGAAGGCGCCGCGGCCACGCTGGTGCTCGAACCGGGTGGCGAGTGGGGCATCAAGGCGGGCCGCAAGGGCGTCGGTATCTTCACCGTCACGGCGAAGGGCATCGAGGCCCATGCCGGACTCGACCCGGCCAAGGGCGCCAGCGCCATCCACGGACTCGCCGATGTCATCCGCGCCCTCGTCGCCGCCGCCGACCTGGCGCGCGGGACGACCGTCAACGTCGGCCGGATCAGCGGCGGTACGGCCCGTAACGTCATCGCGGGCGAGGCGAGTGCCCTCATCGACGTCCGTGTCGGTACGGAGGAGGAGACCGCCCGGATGGAACGGGTCCTGGCCGGTCTGGCCGCCACCGATCCCCGGGTCACCGTCACGGTCGACGGCGGCTGGAACCGTCCGCCGATGCGGCCCGGCCCCGCCGGACGCCGGCTCTTCGCGCTGGCCGATGCTGTCGCGACCCGCATCCGGGCGCCCCTGGCTGAGCTGTTCGTCGGCGGCGGCAGCGACGCCAACTTCGTCGCCGCGCTCGGCCGCCCGGTCCTGCGCGGCATGGGCGCCACCGGCGACGGGGCGCACGCGCGGCACGAACATGTCATCGTCGCCGACCTCCCCGACCGGGTGGCCCTGACCGCCGGCATCCTGCTGGGTCTCGCCGGGCACAATTCGCCGACAGTGCCGATTCATTGACAGTGCCGATTCATTGACAGTGTCGACAAAAGAGTGATTGGTTACTCACATGTCACCCTCGGGAAGACGCCGGTTGTCGACCGCGGACGAGCGTCGCGAGACGGTGCTGCGCACGGCCATGCAGGCCTTCGCGGCTCGTGGGTACTACGGGACGAGCACCACCGAGGTCGCCGAGGCCGCCGGAATCTCGCAGGCCTATCTCTACCGGCTCTTCCCGCACAAGGAAGCCCTGTTCATCGCGCTGATCAACCACTGCGCGTGGCTGATGCGCGAGCGGATGTCACGCTGTCTGGCCTCGGCGGAGAGCACCGATCCGGCCGAGGTGCTCACCACCATGGCGTCGGCCTTCCGCGGACTGGCCGCGGAGGAACGGGACTTGGTGATGGTGCTGCTCCAGGCCAACGGCGCCGCGAGCGAGCCGGCGATCCGCGCGGCCGTGCGCGACTGCTACGCGAAGCAGGTGGAGTACGTGCGGGCGGCGTCCCTCGCCTCGGACGAACGGATCCGCGGGTTCTTCGCGGACGGCATGCTCGGGAACGTACTCGCCGCCCTCGACGTGGCGGCGGTGGACTCCCCGTGGGCCCGCACCCTCTGCGGCCCCGGGCACGGTCACCACTCCCCGCCAGGGTGAGCTTCCGGGCAAGGGAATACGCTCCGGACCCACCTCGTTGAGCGCGGGGAGTGATTGACCACTCTCCAGCCATCCGAGGGAGACCATCCGTGACATCGACGGCACCGGCGACATCAGCGACCCCGAACGAACAGGCGAGCAGGGCGGGACAGATCCTCTCCCGCCCCTTCAGCATCGGGGACCTGGTCCTGCCGAACCGGATCGCCATGGCGCCCATGACACGCAACTTCTCGCCCGGTGGTGTCCCCGGCGCCGATGTGGCGGAGTACTACGCGCGCCGGGCGGCCGGCGGCGTGGGGCTGATCATCACGGAGGGGACCCATGTCGACCATCCCTACTCCGGGCGTGAGGAGCGGATCCCGCGCTTCTACGGGGAGGACGCGCTCGCCGGCTGGGCCCGGGTCGTCGACGCCGTACACCGCGCCGGCGGCCGGATCGTTCCGCAGCTCTGGCAGGAGGGCACCGGCCGGGTGACCGACGACGAGTCCGTGGCGAAGGCGGTCAGCCCGTCGGGGCTGGGTCTGGACGGCAACCCGGAGGGCCGGGCGATGAGCCTCGCCGAGATCGACGAGGTGGTCGCGGCCTTCGCCGCCGCGGCGGCCGATGCCGAGCGCCTCGGCTTCGACGGTATCGAGCTGCACGGAGCGCACGGCTACCTCATCGACCGGTTCCTGTGGTCCCGTACGAACCGGCGCGCCGACGCCTACGGGGGCGACGAGGCGTCGCGGCTGCGCTTCGCCACCGAGATCGTGGCTGCCACGCGCGCGGCCGTGTCGGCGTCCTTCCCGATCATCTTCCGGCTGTCCCAGTGGAAGGCGCACCACTACACCGCCAAGGTGACCGAAACCCCCGAAGAGCTGGAACGCCTGCTCACCCCGCTGGCCGAGGCGGGCGCCGATGTCTTCCATGCCTCGACACGCCGGTACTGGGAGCCGGAGTTCGACGGCTCGGAGCTGAATCTCGCCGGCTGGGCGAAGAAGCTGACGGGCCGGCCCACCATCACCGTCGGCTCCGTCGGACTGGACAGCGTCTTCCTGGAGGCCGTCGAGCAGGGCAAGGTGAAGGGCGTCGCGGGTATCGAACCGCTGCTGGACCGGCTGGAGCGGGACGAGTTCGACCTGGTCGCCGTCGGGCGCGCGCTGCTGGCCGACCCCGAGTGGGCCGTGAAGACGATCGAGGGGCGGACGGACGAACTGGTGCCCTTCGACAGCGGCGCGCTGACCGCACTGCGCTGATCGCACTTCGCTGACCGGCGGAGCCGACCCGCATAACGACGGGACGAGCCGGCCGCCTCGGTACGTACGCCGAGGGGCCGGCCCGTCCCCTCTCCGCCCGTGCCATCCGTCAGTCCCAGGCGCGGCGTTCGTCGTCCCGCGGGGCGTGCACGACCTCGGGGGCGCCGGGGCCGTACGTCATCACCGGGCGCGAGGCGTCCCAGGCGGGCCAGCCCGGATCCCCGGTGGCCGCGAAGCGCACCCAGTCGGCGTGCATGGTGTCCGCGAGGGACTGCGGCGCCTCGGTGCCGGTGAGCGAGACCGTGGCCGGCTCCCGCAGAGTGTCGAAGACGAAGCCGATCTCCAGGGCATGGCACGCGCCCAGGTCCTGTCCGGCCGATCTTCGTGGATCAGCCTGCGGTGCCAGGCGTCGCGGGCCCGCGAAGATCGGCCGGACAGGGCCTGGCCGCTGGACGGGCGAGGGCCAGGCGAACTCGTAGAAGTACGTGGCGGCCGGGGCCTTCCGGCGCGCGTCGGCGAGCCGGGTGAGCGGGATACGCAGCAGCCGGTCGGTGGCGAGCGCGCCGAGCAGCTCCCCGGGCGACGCGCCCGGCCGGTTGGCCCGGTACACCGCCGCCGTCCGGCCCCGTACCCGGAACCGGGCCATGGCCAGCCGCAGCGCGACCGGACCGATCCGGTCGAGCGCACCGCCGGGTATGAACCACAGCCGGTACTCCTCCGAGGTGGTCCCCATCAGCAGACCGATCTCCGCGCCCTGCCCCGCCGCCAGCGCGGCGGCCGGGTCGCGGGGCAGCACCTCGCCGTCCACCACGAGATCGAAGCTCGCACCACCGACCAGTGGACTGCCGGCGGTCGCCTCGCGCTGTGCCCGCAGCAGCCGGTCGCGGTCCACCCCGGCGAGGGCCGCCGCCGTGGCCGGGACCCCCAGCCGCCGGGCGATGCGCCGTGTGGTGCGCCGGGCCCTGGCCGGGGTGACGGCGGACGGGACGCCGCTCTGGAGCACGGCCCGGCGCAGCAGGCCGGCGGAGAGCGGCGAGGCCAGGATCCCGGCGATGGAGAACGCCCCGGCGGATTCGCCGAAGACGGTGACCAGTCCGGGGTCGCCGCCGAAGGCCGCCACGTTCCGCCGTACCCACGCGAGTGCCGCGAGCTGGTCCCGCAGACCCAGGTTGGCGGGCGCGTCGGGGAACACCCCGAACCCCTCGACGCCGAGCCGGTAGTTCAGCGACACGAGGACCACGCCGTCCCGGGCGAACGCGGCGCCGTCGTACGTGGGTACGGCCGACGAGCCGTGCCGCAGCGAGCCGCCATGGATCCAGACCATGACGGGCAGCCCGGCGCCGCCCGGATCGGGGGTCCACACATTGAGGTTCAGACAGTCGTCCCCCGGCACGGACGGATCGGGCAGCAGCCGGTCCAGCGGCGGGGCGTACGGCAGCTTCGGGGCGGTCGGCCCGAAGGCGGAGGCATCGCGGACACCGTCCCACGGCGCGGGCGGGGCCGGCGGGCGGAACCGGTACGGGCCGACGGGCGCCGCCGCGTACGGGATACCGCGGAAGACGGCGACCCCGCGCTCGATGCGGCCGCGCACCCGGCCGTACTCGGTGCGGACGACGGGCTCCCCGCCCACGACGGGGTCCGGTTCACTGATCATCCGTCACGCTCCTTTTCCCTCACGGTGAAGGCTGCCCGCGCGTGGCCCCGTCACGTACGCCCGTCCCGCCCGCCGCGCCGGCGGCCACTGATACTGCCTGCCCCCATCCCCCGAATGGGCAGTTCGTTCTCCGCCGGGCCTGCCGGGGGCGCGCCGGTGACCGCTGACGCCTTTCCATAGCGCTGGGCGAGAGGGGAGGAGGTGATGCCGTGTGCGAGGACACTGAGCAGCACGGTGCAGGCGACCACGGGGACGATCGTCTGCCAGGCCGGCGGGGCGAGTTCTTCGACCGCCAGCAGACCGAAGATCACGGATGCCAGCCCGCGTGGGCCGAACCAGCCCACGAACAGGACGGTTTTCCTGTCCAGACCGCTCCCGGCCAGGGACAGGGCCACGGGCAGCATGCGTACCACCGTCAGGCTCAGTACCGCGTAGAGCGCTGCCTGCCAGGTGAGGTGATCGAAGGCGGCCGGTACCAGTACGGCACCGAAGAGGAGCCACACCAGCACGGAGAACAGCGAGGCGGTCTGCTCGACGAACAGCAGCACACGCTGTGGGGCGCCGTGCGTCGAGCCGAAGGCCAGGCCGGCGACAAAGGCGGCGACGAAGCCGTTGCCGCCGATCGCGATGGCCGAGGTGTAGCTGAGGAGGGCCAGTGCCAGGACACCCGACCCGGCGACATCCTCGGTGGCCCAGCCCTTGCGCAGGGCGTGGCGCAGCCCCCATCCGGCGACGAGCCCGAGCACCGTGCCATAGATCAGGCCGATGGCGAGTTCCACGAGGGCGCCACCGGGGGTATGCGTATCCGACGTACTCCCGGCCGCGGCCACTCCTGCCAGGGCGAGTACGACGAACGGGGTGGCAATACCGTCGTTCAGGCCGCTCTCGACGTTGATGAGCCGGCGAATCCTCGCGGGCACGACCGGATCGACCATCATCGTGGCGCCGAGCGCGGCGTCCGTCGGAGCGAGTGCGGCGGCGACATACAGCGCGGCCCACCCCGACACCCCGGGGAGCAGACCCATGGCCAGCAGGGTGCCGAGACCGATGCACATCGGCAGCCCGAGCAGCAGAAGGCGTACATACAGGCCGAGTTCCGGGCGCAGCGCCCGGAAGGACAGCCGTGCGGCATCGGTGAAGAGCACCCAGGCCAGCGTCACCTCGGCGAGTGTGCGCACTGTCACCGGCGACGGGGCCAGGTCCAGTACACCGATTCCCTTGCTCAGCAGCAGACCCAGCAGTACGAAGGCCACCGGGGCGGTGAGTTCGACGCGCGCCAGCCGCTGCGAGAACAGACTCCAGAGGAAGAGAAGAAGCAGGATCAGCGAGAAGGTTGCATCCACCGTGGACTCCGTAACCATGGCCGCGTCGTCGGTTGGGTCCTGCCGGTCGGACAGGGCGCGGGGCCTGATTCTCGGCGGTCGTGGCGTCCTGAGGATCCACCCGGGGGAAGAGATCAAGGCTTTCACCCGAGTGGTGGAACGCACCGTGCGTCAGGACCGCGATCCGACGCCGGATCTCCGGTCGGCCGGTCTCGGTGCGCGAGATCACGTTGACCCCGGGTGATGTTCCTCGGGAAGGTTGGCTGCATGACCCATGTATCCGTACCGCTACCGAGGGCTGCCCTCTCCACCGACAGGGGCTCGCGGTGCGCGGAGTACTGACCGGATTCGGCGTCATCGCGGTCGTCATCGGAGTCGGCTATCTGATAGGACGGCGCAGATATCTCGGGGACAACGGGCGCGAGGTGCTCACCAAGCTCGCCTTCCATGTGGCCACGCCGGCGCTGCTGTTCACGACGCTCGCGCAGGCCGATCTGTCGGTGGTCCTCTCCAGCAGACTGCTGATCACCGCGCTCAGTACGGCGGCCGCCGCCGGGGTGTTCGTGGCGGTCGCGCTCGTACGCCGCTGGGACGTGGGGGCCACCACGATCGGCGCGCTCTGCTCCAGCTATGTCAACGCCGGGAATCTGGGCATCCCGATCGCCGTGTATGTCCTCGGCGACGCCTCACTGGTGGCGCCCGTGCTGCTCTTCCAGCAGATCGTGGTCACACCGATCGCGCTGACGGTGCTCGATCTCTCGGGCTCCGGCGAGAAGCGACCGGTGTGGCAGCGGGTGACGACACCGCTGCGCAACCCGGTCGCGGCCAGCTCGCTGTGCGGCGTCATGGTGGCGGCGACGGGGGTGACGGTGCCGGGGCCGGTGCTGGACCCGCTGATACTGATCGGCAATATGTCCGTCCCCGCGGTGCTGCTGGCCTTCGGTATCTCGCTGTACGGCAGCGCCCTGCCGGGCCGGGGCCCCGACCGCCGGCCCGTGCTGCTGTCCGCGGTCCTGAAGTCCGTGGGCCAGCCGCTGGTGGCCTGGGCGCTCGGGGCCCTGGTCTTCGGGCTGCACGGCGCGGCCCTGCTCGATGTCGTGGTGACGTCGGCCCTGCCGGCCGCGCAGAACCTCTATACGTACGCCTCCCGCTATCGCGTCGCCGAGCGGCTGGCCCGCGAATCGATTCTGCTGTCCACGATGCTGTCGGTGCCGGGGCTGGTGGTCGTGGCGGCGTTCCTCGGCTGACGGGGTCGTATCACGCGGTGTACGGCGTCACACCATCAGTCGAAGGCGCCGCTGTAGGCGTTGAGCGCGGGCTGGCCGCCCAGGTGCGCGTACAGCACCGTCGAGTCCTCGCCGATCTCGCCCGTACGCACCAGATCGATCAGCCCGGCCATGGACTTGCCCTCGTACACCGGGTCGATGATCATCCCCTCCAGCCGGCCGGTGAGCCGGATCGCCTCCAGTGTCGATGCCACGGGGACGCCGTAGCGGTCGCCCGCCCATCCTTCGAGCACGCTGATCTCGTCATCGCGCAGCTCGCGCCGGACGCAGATGAGATCGGCGGTGTGCCGGGCTATGCGCCCGACCTGCTCGCGGGTCTCGTCGATCCTGGCGGAGGCGTCGATGCCGATCACCCGCCGCGGGCGGTCCTGGCCCGCGAACCCGGCGATCATCCCGGCCTGTGTGGAGCCCGTCACGCTGCAGACGACGATCGTGTCGAAGAAGACGTCGTGCTCGGCCTCCTGGCGCTCCACCTCGTAAGCCCAGTTCGCGAACCCCAGCCCGCCGAGCGGGTGTTCGGAGGCCCCGGCCGGGATCGGGTACGGTGCGCCGCCCTCGGCCCGTACCTCCTCCAGCGCCTGCTGCCAGGAGTCCTTGATCCCGATACCGAACCCCGCCGAGCCGAGCCGGACATCGGCGCCCATGATGCGGGACAGCAGGATATTGCCCACCTTGTCGTTCACCGGGTCGGGCCAGTCGACCCACTTCTCCTGGATGAGCCGGGCCTTGAGCCCGAGATGAGCGGCGACGGCGGCCACCTGCCGGGTGTGGTTCGACTGATGCCCCCCGATCGATACGAGCGTGTCCGCGCCCTGCGCCAGGATGTCGGGGACGATGTACTCCAGCTTGCGCGTCTTGTTCCCGCCGTACGCGAGACCGGAGTTGCAGTCCTCGCGCTTGGCCCAGACGCGGGCGCCGCCGAGGAACTCGGTCAGCCGGTCCAGCCGGTGGACCGGGCTCGGTCCGAAGAGCAGGGGATAGCGCGGGAAATCCTCGACGGCCACGGGGGAGGTCCTCTCTGCGGGAAGGCGTGTCCGGTACGGCCTTCCCCGCGGCGCGCCCCGTCAAGAGTCCAGCAGGCTTCCCAGCCGACCCTCCAGCAGCACCAGCAACTCGCCCAGCGAGCCCGCCAGCCGCTCCTGATTCCGGGTGCCGAGTCCGTCCAGCAAGGCTGCCTCGTACCCCAGTTGCTCGGGCAGCAGCCGGTCGAGCAGCTCACGTCCCTCGTCGGTCAGGGACAGATGCGTGACCCGGCGGTCCCGGTCGTCCGGCCGCCGGGCGATCAGTCCCCGCTGTTCCAACTGGCGCAGCCGCTTGGTCACGGCCGCCCCGGAGGCGAAGGTCTCCCGGGCGATCCGGCCCGGGGTCAGCTCCCGGTCCGTACGGCGCAGGGTCCCCAGGATGTCGAACTCGGGCCGGGTCAGTCCCTCGCGCCGGAGGGGCGCGTCGGCGGCCTGCTGGAGGAGCGCGGAACAGCGGTTGAGCCGCCCGATGACCGCCATCGGGGCGGTGTCCAGTTCGGGCAGTACCTGCTGCCACTGCCGCATCACGCCTGCGACGATGTCCTCGGCCACGGGTACGCTCCTCTGTTCCGGTTCTGGCGCGGCCTAGAGTACGGGCGCGGCCGGTGCGGTGTGACGGACGAGGAGGGCGAGGGTGCGGTGGCCGTCGCGCTCGGCAGCGGCGACGCGCTCGGCGGGCAGCGCGCGCTGCCACCACTCACCCGAGGCGACCTCGACGGCCTCGCGCAGTTCGACGAGCGAGTGCGTCAGCCGGTCACGCGCCCAGCCGGTCTCATACGGCTCGGCAGCGGCAATCGGCGGATTCCTGACAGGGTCGAGCGACCGCCGCGCGGCGCTCTCCGCCGCCGTGACCCGCGCGAGGGCGAGATCGATACGGTCGGTGGCCCGGCGGTTGGTGACCAGCACACAGCAGGCGAGCCCGATCGCCACCCCGACGACGGTGTCCACCGCACGATCGGCGATCAGGGTCCGGGCGGGCAGGTGATTGCCGAACTCCGTCAGCAGCAGCGCCATGGGCGTGACACACACAGAACCGAGCCAGTAGTTACGGGTGATGAGGGCCTCCGCGCCCACCTGGCACGCCAGCGCGAGCAGCACCATCGTGAGCGCGCCGGTGCGGATCAGCGGCAGCAGCGCGACGAAGACGGCCAGTCCCAGGACGTTGCCCAGGGCGCGCTGGACGGCCCGCTGCCAGGACAGGGTGGTGTTGGCCTGATAGATCGAGGCCGCGGTGACCACGGCCCAGTACGGGTGTCCGACCCCGGCGGCCAGCGAGACCCAGCCCGCCAGCGCGCAGCCGACGGCGACCCGGGCGCCGATCGGCAGCAGGGGCGAGCCGGGCCGCAGCCGGGCGACTAGGCCCTGTCCGCCACCGGGACGGTCCGGTGCGGGCCGCCGCGGCCGCCACACCGCCCGCCGTTCGGCGGCGACACCGGAGAGCTCGTGTTCCTCACCGGGCGTCAGATCCATGCGGGGCAGGGCCCGGCCGCGGCGCAGCGTACGGGCCAGCTCGCCGCACCGTTCCGCTTCCCGGGCGGGGGAGTCCGTACGGCCCGCGGCGGGCGAGGCGAGGGCCGACTCCGCGTGGACGAGGAGCCGTTCGAGCCCGGCGCGGGTCGCGTCGGAACGCCGGACCTGGAAGAGCGTGTGCCAGGCGGCGTTGACCGCACCCGCCGTGGCCCCACGGGCCGGAAGCACCCGTACGGTCCGTCCCGCCGCAAGCGCGGCCTCCTCCGGCCGCTCCCGCCACAGCGCGGCGGCGGCCTCCAACGCCCGTGCCACCGCGATCCGTTCGGGACCGTGCGGCCGGAACAGCCCGGGAGCCATGCAGATGAGCCACGCCACCGTCCCGCCGGCGAGCGCGAGCGCGAGATGAAAGGGGATCTCCCCGGGACGCTGCGGCACGAAGAACGCGGAGGCGGAGATGAAGGTCAGGATCAGATTGCCCGGCGGACCTGTCCGGGTCGCGTCACAGACCATCTTGTGGACGGCGGCGACCAGGGAGGCGAGGAGCACCAGCAGCGCGGGCGAGGTGACCAGCGAGGCGGCCGTCAGCGCGACGCCGAGACTCGCGACCATGCCGAGGACCACCAGGGCCAGCGTGCGGGCGCGGGCGGCGTACGGCAGACCGTGCGCGTAGAGCGCGCACATCGCCCCGGCCGAGGTGTAGAGGATCAGATCCAGGCGGCCGAGCGCCAGCAGCGTCACATCCGGCACGGCGAGCGCCGCCGCCGCGCTGAGCGCCGGCTTGTGCCAGATGTCCACCGGCCGCCGCAGCCGGACCGTGCTCCTGACCGGTAGCGGGCGGATCCATGGGGGGTGCTTCGCCATGGAAGAAGATTAGCATGTGTTTTATGAGTAAAAGATATTTCGCTCTTCTTATCTCACCGCTACACAAAAGCCAATAAAGCGCGCAGAATGGATCTGTTGCGGCTCGATGCCGCGCATCGCGGTCTGACTTGCGCAATCGAAGGAGGCGAGTCGTATGGCCGACGTCTCACACACGAGGCGGGACGTCTCACAGCAGGACGTCTCACAAACGGGGCAGGACCTGGCCGGTCATCCCGATGTTCCGGAGATGCGGGAGCGTTACGCCCGCATGCTTGGCGGACGCGACGTGGCGCTTGTGGACGGACCGGTGTTTCTCGTCGGCCTGTTCTGCGCCTTGTCGCCCTGGATCATCCACTTCACGGCCACGCAGCCGGCACTGGCGGCGCACAACCTCATCATGGGGATCGCGCTCGTGGTGATGGCGGTGGGCTTCACCGTCATGCCGCAGCGGATGTACGGCCTCAGCTGGGCCATGTGCGCCATGGGTGTGTGGCTGATCATCGCGCCATGGATCGTCGGCACGGGTCCGGACAAGGGCATCATCTGGACCAACGCGGTCATCGGCGGGCTGACCCTCCTGCTCGGTCTGGTGTGCGCGGCCGCGGCGATGAAGAGCGGCCGCAGCCGCAGAAGGGCCTGAGTCGAGCGGTTCGGCCCGTCCCGGGATGCCGGACGGGCCGGCCGTCACTCCCTGACGGCGGGCGGCGTCCCCGTGCCGCCGCCGATAAGCGGGTGCGGCCTCGTGCCCGGCGGACAGCCCTCTTCCCGGAGTCTGGGAAAGTGGGCCCATGCAGGCCATGACGCGCACCGAACTCACCGATCTCGTCGACTCCCTTCTCGACGGGCCCTCGCCTCTCGACGGGCCCTCGCCGCTTCCCATCGTCTCCGCGGGCGACCCCGTGCTACGGCGCCCCGCGGCCCCGTACGAGGGGCAGTTGGGGGACGCCCGGCTGGAGCGCCTGGTGCGCGTGATGCGCGAGACGATGCATGCCGCGCCCGGCGTCGGACTGGCGGCGCCTCAGGTGGGGATCCCCCTGCGGCTCGCGGTCATCGAGGACCCCGCCGAGGTGAGTGACGAGGTGCGCGCCGCACGGAGCCGGGTGCCGCAGCCGTTCCGCGTGCTCGTCAACCCGTCGTACGAGCCGCTCGGCGACGGCCGGGCCGCGTTCTTCGAGGGCTGCCTGAGCGTCCCCGGCTGGCAGGCGGTGGTCGTACGGCACGCACGGGTCCGGCTGCGCGGGCAGGACGAGCGGGGACGGGAACTCGACGAGGAGTTCTCGGGGTGGCCCGCCCGTATCGTCCAGCACGAGACGGATCATCTCGGCGGGACGCTCTATCTCGACCTCGCCGAGATGCGCTCGCTGTCCAGCACCGAGCACGCCGTCGCGCGGTGGTCACAGCCCACCCCCGCCCTGGCAGCCGAGGAGCTCGGCTTCACGCTCGCCACTCGCTGACCGGTTCGCGCGGCTGATACACCACTCCCCGGAGTTCCGAACGAGCCGTCAGACTTCCATGTCCCCACACGAGTTGCTGTGGCAGACTGCCCCGATGTAACGGTGGCGCTCGGGGGGTGCTGTGGTGCGTAGAGGTGGGACGTGAGCGAGCCGCGCTCCGCGCCGACGATCGGCCAACTCGTCCTCAGCAAGCAGTTGCAGACCCTGCGCGAGGGCGCGGGCCTGAGCCGGGAGCAGGCGGGCAAACTGCTGCGTGTCACCGCCGCCACCGTCCGCCGGATGGAGACGGCCGAGGTCTCCCTCAAGATCCCCTATGTGCAGATCCTGTTACCCGCCTACGGTGTGCCCGCCGACGAGGCCGAGATCTTCCTGCGGCTCGCGGACGAGGCGAACGAACCGGGCTGGTGGCAGCGGTTCCACGACATACTCCCGGACTGGTTCAGCGGCTACGTGAGTCTCGAAGAGGCCGCCACGACCATCCGCTCCTACGAACCGCACTTCGTGCCGGGGCTGCTCCAGACCGAGGAGTACGCCCGCGAGGTCCTCACCGCGGGCGCTCTGGGCCGGATGACCGACCCCGGCAGGATCGAACGCCATGTCGCGCTGCGCAAGCGGCGCCAGGCGCTCCTGACCCGCACCGATGCCCCGGCCCTCTGGGTCGTCCTGGACGAAACGGTACTGCGCAGACCCGTCGGCTCGTCGAAGATCATGCGGGCACAGATCGACCGGCTGCTGGAGGCGACGGAGCTGCCCAATGTGACGATCCAGATAGCCGAGTTCGCCGCCGGCCATCACCCCGGCACCTACAGCCCGTTCGTACTGTTCCGCTTTGATATGCCCGAAGTGCCCGACATGGTGTATATCGAGTATCTGACCGGCGCCCTCTATCTCGATCAGGACGCCGAGGTCACCGAACATATGCAGGTCATGGACCGGATGGTGGCCCACGCGGAGTCCGCGCGCCGGACCAGACAGCTCCTCGCCACGTTCCGCCGGACGATCTGAGGTACGGTGCGTGCCATGGGTACGTACTCGACCTTCCGTGCAGCGGAGCCGCGCCACAGCGGCCCCCACGGTGAGTGCGCGCCCCGCGGCCTCAGCTTTCTGCGTCGCCGCGGCCGGGTGGGATCTCCCCCGGCCCGTTCCTGTCGCTGACCCGCGACGCCACCCGTAGCGCCCACCGGCCCGTTGTCGTCGCCGGGCCCGTCCGCTCCGGGACCGTACCTCCCCTGAACCGCCCCGTGTGATGCCTGCCGTCGTTTCCCAGAGGAGACCCGTGACCATCGCCGCCCCCTCCGTCACCCCTTCCACCGCCTCCGTATCGCCCGCGTCACCCGTCCTGCGTGATCACCGCATCCCCGCCGACGGCCTGTACGAAGGGCCCCGTGCGCTGCGCCGCGTCCCGGAGAAGTGGGAGGACCGGCCGTACGAACTCTTCGAGGTCGTCCCGCAAGGGCGGATCATCGGCGCCGAGATCCGGGGGCTCGATCTGTCCCTCCCGCCGGCCCCCGCGGTACGCGAGGAGCTCAACCGGGCGCTGCTGGAGTGGAAGGTGCTCTTCTTCCGCGGTCAGCATCTGTCGTCCGACGCGCAGCGCGCCTTCGCCCGCAGCTGGGGCGAGTTGGAGACCAATCCGCTGCTGGCCACCGGCGACGCCCCGGAGGTCGTCCGTTTCGACCGGAGCGCGGTGCCCACCTTCGAGAATGTCTGGCACACGGACGTGACGTTCCGCGAGCGGCCCGCGCTGGGAGCGGTGCTGCAACTGCGCGAGGTGCCGCCGGTCGGCGGTGACACCATGTGGGCCGACATGGCGGCGGCGTACGACAATCTGCCGCAGGACGTGAAGGACCGGATCGACGGCGCCCGCGCCGTGCACGACTTCGTCCCGGGCTTCGCGCGGTTCTCCTCGCCCGCCCAACTTGCACCGTTCCAGGAGCTGTTCCCGCCAGTCGAGCATCCCGTCGTACGGCGCCACCCCGAGACCGGCCGGCGGATGCTGTTCGTCAACACCTCCTTCACCACCCGGATCGTGGGGCTGGAGCGTGCGGAGAGCGACCGGCTGCTGCGCCTGCTGTTCCAGCAGGCGCATGTGCCCGAGTACCAGGTGCGGTTCCGCTGGCAGGCGGGGGACATCGCCTTCTGGGACAACCGCGCCACCCAGCACTACGCGGTCAATGACTACGCTCCGCACCGCCGGGTGGCCGAGCGCGTCGCCATCGCGGGCGACCGGCCTTTCTGACGGCCGCCCCAGCCGCCGAGGCTGTTGCCCTTCTTGACAGCGATCTCCCGGGGGGTTCAGGATGCGCGGGTGAACCTGTCAGACAGCCAGACAGCTGGCGAGGCGCCCAAGCGGATCAGCGCCCTGGAAGCGGTGCTCGGTCATCTGCGCGGCGCGATTGAGCGCGGTGAGTACGCCGTGGGGGAGAAGCTCCCCTCCGAGGCGGAGCTCTGCCGCCGCCTGGAAGTGAGCAGACCCGTGCTCCGGGAGGCGCTGCGCGCGCTCCAGACCATGGGGCTCACGGTCTCGCGCACCGGCAAGGGCACCTTCGTCGTCTCCCAGGGCCCTGTCGAGGACCCGACCTTCGGTGACTACTCCGCGAGCGACCTCCTGGAGGTGCGCCGACATGTGGAGATCCCGGTGGCCGGGTACGCGGCGCTCCGCCGCACCCCCGAGGACCTCGACCATCTCGCGCATCTGCTGGAGCGGATGGAGCGGGAGACCGACACCACCGCGTGGGTGGCGATGGACACACTCTTCCATCTCGCGGTCGCGCGGGCCGCCCAGAACCCGGTCTTCCGGCGAGTCATCGAGGAGATCCGGGACGCGCTGGCCCGCCAGTCGGCGTTCCTCAACGATCTGGGCGGCCGGCGCGAGCAGTCGAACCAGGAGCACCAGGCGATCGTGGACGCGCTCGTCGACCGTTCCGAGCACGACGCCATGGAAGCCATGACCCACCATCTGGCCCGCGTCGAGTCGACGCTGACCACCATCGTGCGCTCGCCGCGGCGCGCGGTTCCCCCCACAGAAGGTGAAGACCCGGCGTGAGTGAACAATCCCTCCAGAAGCCGCAACCGTCAGCATCATCAGGGCGGGAACAGAAGCCGGACGGCGCGCACATCGACGCCGGGGACGCCGGATACAGCAAGTCCCTGAAGTCCCGCCACATCAATATGATCGCCATCGGCGGGGCCATCGGCACCGGGCTGTTCCTCGGCGCGGGCGGCAGGCTCGCCGACGCCGGGCCCTCGCTGGCCGTGGCCTACGCCGTGTGCGGTGTCTTCGCCTTCCTCGTGGTGCGCGCACTCGGAGAGCTGGTCCTGCACCGGCCGTCCTCCGGGGCGTTCGTCTCGTACGCCCGTGAATTCCTGGGCGAGAAGGGGGCGTTCGTCGCGGGCTGGATGTACTTCCTGAACTGGGCGACCACCGGAATCGCCGACATCACGGCGGTGGCGACCTACACCCACTACTGGGGCATGTTCACCGATGTCCCGCAGTGGGTGATCGCCCTGATCGCGCTCGCTGTCGTGCTGACCGTGAACCTCATCTCCGTGAAGATCTTCGGCGAACTGGAGTTCTGGTTCGCGATCATCAAGGTCGGTGCGCTGGTCCTCTTCATGCTGATCGGCATCTTCCTGCTGGTCACCCAGCAGCCGGTCGACGGCCACACCCCGGGCCCCTCGCTGATCACGGACAACGGCGGCCTCTTCCCGGCCGGGATGCTCCCGATGCTGCTGGTCATCCAGGGGGTGGTCTTCGCGTACGCCTCCGTCGAACTCGTCGGTGTCACGGCGGGCGAGACCGAGCACCCGGAGAAGATCATGCCCAAGGCGATCAACTCCATCATGTGGCGCGTGGCCCTCTTCTACGTCGGTTCCGTCGTGCTGCTGACGATGCTGCTGCCCTGGGACGCGTACTCCGCCCGCGAGAGCCCCTTCGTGACCGTGCTGTCCAATATCGGCGTGCCGGCGGCCGGCGGGGTGATGAACCTCGTCGTCCTCACCGCCGCGATGTCGAGCCTCAACTCCGGTCTCTACTCCACCGGTCGCATCCTGCGCTCGATGGCGATGTCGGGCTCCGCGCCGAAGTTCACCGGGGTGATGAGCCGCAGCCAGGTGCCCTACGGCGGCATCCTGCTCACCTCGTCGATCTGTGTGCTGGGCGTCGGCCTCAACTACCTCGTACCGAGCGAGGCGTTCGAGATCGTGCTGAACTTCGCCGCGCTCGGCATCCTCAGCACCTGGGCCATGATCATGGTCTGCCATCTGCTCTTCTGGCGGAAGACGCAGGCCGGGGAGCTCGTACGCCCCGGCTACCGGCTCCCCGGCTCGCCGTGGACCGAGATCGTCACGCTGGTCTTCCTCGCGTCGGTGCTGGTCCTGATGTACGCGGACGGCGGCGCGGGACGTACGACCGTGCTGTCCCTGCCCGCGATCGGGGCGGCGCTGGTCGGGGGCTGGTTCCTGGTACGGGGCCGGGTCGGGACCGTACGGGAAGCGGCTGCCGGTGCCGGTAACACCACCGGCACCAAGTAACGACAACGAGAGCTGAGCATGAGCCACACCACTCCAGCGGGTGTCAACCCGCCACGTCCCACCCAAGGAGAGCCCCCGGCCGTCCGCGAGCCGGCGCATGTCCCCGTCGCGCATGTCGTACGGGGAGGCGTCATCGAGGGCGTCCACCATGGCTCGGTCGTCGTCCTCGCGGCGGACGGGAGTGTGGAGTTCAGGGCGGGCGACATCGAGGCCGCGTTCTACCCGCGCTCGGCGCTCAAGCCCGTCCAGGCCGTCGGGCTGCTGCGGGCCGGACTGCCGCCGCTCGACAGCGAGTCGCTGGCCCTCACCGCGGCCAGCCACTCCGGCGAGGAACGTCATCTGGCCACGGCCCGCCGCATCCTGGACGCCGCCGGGCTGACCGAGGGCGATCTGCGGAATGTGCCCGATCTGCCGTACGACCCGGCGGTGCGGGACGAGTGGATCCGCGCCGGCCGCGGCCCGAGCCGGCTCGCCCAGAACTGCTCGGGCAAGCACGCCGCCATGCTGATGACGGCCAGGGCTAGGGGCTGGTCGCTGGAGAACTACCTCGACCCCGGGCATCCGCTCCAGGGGGAGATCGCCTCGACCGTCGAGGAGCTGACCGGACAGGGCATCGCGCGGGTGACGGTCGACGGCTGCGGCGCGCCGCTCTTCGCCGTATCCCTGCACGGTCTCACCCGGGCCGTGGCCCGGATCGCGACGGCCGCGCCCGGGACCGACGAGGGCCGGGTCGCGCATGCCATGCGCGAGCACCCGGAGATGGTCTCCGGCAGTGGCCGTGATGTGGCCCGGCTGATGCGCGCGGTCCCGGGACTGCTCGCCAAGGACGGGTTCGAGGGCGTACAGATCGCGGCGCTGCCGGACGGGCGGGCCGTCGGCGTGAAGATAGCCGACGGCGCCGACCGCGCCAGGATGCCGGTGGCAGCGGCGGCCCTCGCGAGGTGCGGGATCGCCCCGGAGATCCTGGCCGGATTCGACCGTACGCCGGTCATCGGGGGCGGACAGGAGGTCGGAACCCTGCGTGCGGCGGGCGCGCTGGCCCCCTTCTTCGCCCCTTCGGCCGGTTCGGTTCAGCCCGCTTCGTCCGCGCAGGGCGAGCCAGGCGCCTCGTCCGTCGCGTAACTCCGTTCCACCGCTTCGCCGTTCCGCTGTCCCGCCTTGCTCCGTCCGCCGTCCCGTCGCCACGGGACACCCACCCTCAGCTCTCTCACGAAGGACCCGTGACATGACCGCAGGCCACCGCCGCGAACACGATCTGCTGGGCGACCGCGACATACCCGCCGACGTGTACTGGGGAGTCCACACCCTGCGCGCCTCGGAGAACTTCCCCATCACCGGTACGCCGATCTCCGCCTACCCCCATCTGATCAACGCGCTCGCGGCCGTCAAGGAAGCCGCGGCCCGCGCCAACCAGGATCTCGGGCTGCTCACCGCCGAGAAGGCCGACGCCATCTCCGCCGCCTGCCGGGAGATCAGGGAAGAGCGCCTGCTGCACGACCAGTTCGTCGTGGACGTGATCCAGGGTGGCGCCGGTACATCGACCAATATGAACGCCAACGAGGTCATCGCCAACCGGGCGCTGGAGATCCTCGGCCACACCAAGGGCGACTACCGCGAGCTGCATCCGAACGAGGACGTCAACCTCAGCCAGTCGACGAACGACGTCTACCCGACCGCCGTCAATGTCGCCACGATCATCGCCGTACGGGAACTGCTCGACGCGATGACGATCCTGCGCGAGGCGTTCGCGGCCAAGGCCGAGGAGTTCCGCGAGATCCTCAAGATGGGCCGGACCCAGCTCCAGGACGCGGTGCCGATGACCCTGGGCCAGGAGTTCTCCGCGTACGCGGTGATGCTGGAGGAGGACGAGTGCCGGCTGGCCGAGGCCGTCTGCCTCGTCCATGAGATCAACCTCGGCGCGACCGCCATCGGCACCGGTCTCAACGCCCCGGCGGGTTACGCGGAGGCCGCCCGCCGCCATCTCGCCGCCATCACCGGACTGCCCCTGGTCACCGCGGCCAATCTCGTCGAGGCCACTCAGGACTGCGGCGCCTTCGTCCATCTCTCGGGCGTGCTCAAGCGCATCGCGGTCAAGCTCTCCAAGAGCTGCAACGATCTGCGGCTGCTCTCCTCGGGACCGCGCGCGGGCTTCGCGGAGATCAATCTGCCGCCGGTGCAGGCGGGTTCCAGCATCATGCCGGGCAAGGTCAACCCGGTGATCCCGGAGGTCGTCAACCAGGTCGCCTTCGAGGTGATCGGCAACGACGTCACCATCACCATGGCGGCGGAGGCGGGGCAGCTCCAGCTCAACGCCTTCGAACCGATCATCCTGCACTCCCTCTCGGAGAGCATCACCCATCTGCGGGCCGCCTGTGTCACGCTCGCCGAGCGCTGCGTGTCCGGTATCACCGCCAATAAGGAGACCCTGCGCGCGAGCGTGGAGAACTCCATCGGGCTCGTCACCGCGCTCAATCCGCATATCGGCTACCTCGCCGCGACCGAGATCGCCAAGGAAGCCCTCGCGTCCGGGCGCGGTGTCGCCGAACTGGTCCTGGAACGCGGGCTGCTGCCGGCCGACCGGCTCATGGCCCTGCTGCGCCCGGAGGTGATCGCGGGTACGGGTACGGCTACGGGCACGGGTGCGGCCTGATACGGAGCCGCGCTCATGCCCCGGCCGCGCCCAGGGCCCCGGCTGCCCACGCCCCGGACGCGCCCCCGCTCACCGCGAGCCGTGCTCCCTGCGGGGGAACGACTGGAGCTGTACGACGACCGGGAGCGCGTCCAGGGCGGGCTCGGCGTCCGGCGCGGGGGTGTGGCGGGCGATGACGGCCGCCAGTTCCTCGTTGAGGGCCCGCAACTGGTCCGGTGTCATCCGCAGATCACGCCAGTCCGAGACGGTGCCGACCTTCCGCCACCCGTCCTCCCACTCCTCGGAGAGCCAGTCCATGACGCGGTTGAAGTACTGCCGCATCAGCTCCTGGGTGTAGACCGACATCGCACCGCGAGCGTCGGGATCGTCGTGGAAATCATTGACGTTGAGCTCGTTCGTGACATCGACCCTGCGCCACCACCGCTCCCGCTTCGTGCCGCGTCCCGTCTCCTCCTCGATGAAGCCGTGCTCGGCGAGATGGCGCAGATGCCAGCTGATGGTGCCGGTGTTCTCGCCGAGGCGTTCGGCGAGCAGGGTGGCGGTGGCGGGGCCGTCGAGACTCAGCGCTTCGAAGATGCTCATCCGCAAGGGGTGGGCCAGCCCCCGCAGGCTGCGCGCGTCGAGGCGCCGGGTGGGCTTGGCGGCGGGCGGTGCGGCGCGCTCCGGCGTGGGTTCGTCGGTCATACCGGAATCGTAGGGTGCGCTTCCGCGAGAGCCGCTTCCGCGAGAGCCGCGCCCGTGCTGCCCGCCCGTGCAGCCCGCCCGCGGTGTCCCTCCGCCGGTGGAGGAACGCGTGTCCTCTGTCGCCTCCACGCGTTACACCGATCATGAACGCGTATCGATTTCTCACCGCCGCCGCGGCAGGCTCCGCGCTGCTCGCCGCCGTCGCCCCCGCCGCCCAGGCGGTCGAATTCGGCTCCACCCTCAGCAGCACGGCGCAGACCGCGGCGGCCCTGGGCACCAAGGCCGAGCCTGTCGTGGAAGGCGTCCTCGGGGACAAGGTCGACAAGAAGGTGGGTGCCGTGAAGGGCGCGGTGAAGGCCGGGGCCGACGCGGTGAAGGCCGGGAACGATCTGATCAGCTGAAGGAATTGACGGTGGGGGCGGTGCCGGCCGGCACCGCCCCCACCGTCATGTCAGGGGCCGGAATCCCGGGGGTCCGTGAGAGGGGGTCCGGCCGAGGCATGGTTGCCCGCTGCCACACATGCGTCAACAATGCCCATGACAAAACCGAAGGAACTTCGGTCACAGAGGGGACCCCACATGAGAAAGCCTCTCCTCGGCGCGCTGCTCGCCGTTCTGCTCCTCGGAGCGGGAGCGGCACCCGCCATG
Organism: Streptomyces scopuliridis RB72; assembly: GCF_000718095.1. Lineage (GTDB taxonomy): Bacteria > Actinomycetota > Actinomycetes > Streptomycetales > Streptomycetaceae > Streptomyces > Streptomyces scopuliridis. The sequence goes on from NZ_JOEI01000011.1 coordinate 99,188, forward strand.
GCCACAAGCCATGACGCGGGCGCGCCCACGAAGACCGCCGGGACCGCGGCTACCGCCCAAGCCAAGGTCCAGGCAGTCGACTTCGCAGGAACGGTCGCGCTGAGCAACTGTTCCGGCTCCGTTGTCCGTACGCCCGCCTCGCAACCGAGCGACCCCGCTCTCGTACTGTCCAACGGCCACTGCCTGGAGACCGGTATGCCCGCCGCCGGCCAGGTCATCGTGGACAGGGCGTCCACCCGTACCTTCAGCCTGCTGAACTCCTCGGGCACCGGTGTCGCGACCCTGCGCGCCAGCAAGATCGCGTACGCGACGATGACCGACACCGATGTCTCGCTGTACCAACTCACCAGCACCTACGCGCAGATACAGAGCGCGTACGGGATATCGGCGCTGGAACTCAACGCCACCCGCCCGGTCCAGGGCACCGCGATCAAGGTCGTCTCCGGCTACTGGAAGCGGATCTACAGCTGCAACATCGATGGATTCGCCTACCAGTTGAAGGAAGGGAGCTGGACCTGGAAGGACTCGGTCCGCTACACCTCCGCGTGCAACACGATCGGCGGCACCTCGGGCTCGCCCGTCATCGACAACACCACGGGCAAGGTCGTCGCCGTCAACAACACCGGCAATGAGAGCGGCGGGCGCTGCACGGTCAACAATCCGTGCGAGGTGGACGAGAACGGCACGGTGACCGTACGCCAGGGCATCAACTACGCCCAGGAGACGTACGGGATCGTGGCGTGCGTCGGCACCGGCAGCAAGATCGACCTGACCCGTACCGGCTGCACCCTGCCCAAGCCGTAAGGACCGCGGACCGCGTGCACGGCGGTGGCGCCGCCGGGGGACCGGCGGCGCTGTCGGCACGCGGCGTGCCCCACACCGGTCAGCTCATGGCCGCCCGCCGGGCTCGCCGACGACCACCGTTGTCCGTGGCAGGACGACCTGCCCCGTGACGAATGAACTCCACAGTCCGATCCGCACCTTCTCGCCGGGCTTGGCCGATGTCTCGGCGAAGCTGACCGGCCGGCCGCCGGCCTGCCGGGTGGCGCCCCACTCCAGCTCGAAGCGCCTGGTCCCGGCCCGCTCCTGGGGAGGGATGGCGCTCGGCGGCAGGATCTCGTCAAGTGCCCAGAGATAGCCACGCTGTTGATAGGGGCGGGTGACGCGTTCCCAGGTGAGTTCCAGGACCGTACGCGACGCCGGGATGACAACCAGCGCGCCGCGCGAACCGTTCGCGTACCGGGTGTTGAAGGCGAGGACCTCCGCCGTGCCCTCGGGGTACACATGGCTGGTGCCCCGCCCTACCCGCGAGCCCACGGGGCAGGCCGTCACGCCCTTCTCCTCGATGACCGAGCGGGCGCAGACGGGGAAGGACTCGGGCCGGAAGCGGATCGAGTCGTCGAAGAGGAAGACGAAGCGGCGGGCACCGGCCGGGGCGCCGCCCGTCTCGGAGCGGCTCGTACGGTCGAAGGCGACCCGTACACCGCGCGCCGTGGCACCGTCCGGGGTGACCGTCGCGGCGAGCGCGTCGATGTTCCGGGGCCCGGGGACGTCCGGCTCGTACGGCCGCTGCGGTCCGCCGGGCGCGGGGTCGGGCGGCGGGCCGTACGCCGCCGCGCCCGCGGGGGCCGTCAACGCCCCGAGCAGCAGCGCCGCCGCGGCGACTACCGGCGTCGCGAGACGTCCGTGCCTGGTGGATTCGCGCGTCATGCGTCTCTCCGTCCGTCCGTGGGCCCTTGGGCCCGGTCACCTCCTCATGCTCACCCGGCGGGCCGTCCCGTCGGTGTGCTCCACCCTGCCTGGGGTCTGACGTACCCAGGAACCACGAGCCCCAGGACGGACAATGAACTCCATGAGGAAACAAGGAGAGTTGGGGGATTTCCTGCGCTCGCGCCGAGCGAGGATCCGGCCCGAGGACGTCGGCTTCGCCTCCGGATCAGGACAGCGCAGGGTGCCCGGTCTGCGCCGGGAGGAGCTGGCGCATCTGGCGGGTGTGAGCGTCGACTACTACATACGGCTGGAGCAGGGCCGCAACCACAGCGTCTCCGACGCGGTACTCGGAGCCGTGGCGGACGCGCTCCGGCTGGACCAGGACGAACGGGACCATCTCTTCCGGCTGGCCCGCCCCCGCAAAGCGGTCACCGGAACCCCCGGCGGCGACGGGCCGCGCCCGGAGATCCAGCGGCTGCTGGACTGGATCAGCGCTCCCGCGCTCGTCATGGGACGCCGGATGGATGTCCTGGCCTGGAACCGGCCGGTGTGCGGACTCATCACCGACTTCGGCCGACTGCCCGCGCCTGAGCGCAATCTGACGCGGCTTCATCTGCTCGACCCGACGATCGGCAGACGCTATCCCGATCGCGACATGATCGCCCGCGAGGCCGTGGGGCAGCTGCGGATCGCGGCCGGCGTCTTCCCCGACGATCCCGAGCTGTGGGAGCTGGTCGATGAACTCAAGGCCGGGAGCGCGGAGTTCCGGCACCACTGGGCCCGGCACACGGTGCGGACCAAGGCGTACGGGCTCAAGCGCATCGATCATCCCGAACTCGGCTCGCTCACCCTCTCGTACGAGATCACCCGCTTCCCGCAGGACACGGAGCTGAGCCTGCTCGTCTATACGGCGGCTCCGGGGACGCCGGAGGAGAAGGCGCTGCGAAGTCTGGCCGCCTAGCATGCGTGTGATCGCGATCGAAGGTTTCGGAAGGCCGAGACGAGAGGGGCCGCCATGCGTGCCGAGCAGTGGACCGGGGTCGTCACCCATCATGGCGAGGGCCCCGGCTGGGATCCCGGCGCCGGGCGGCTGAGGATCGTCGACCTGCTGGCCGGAGACCTCCTCACCTTCGACACCGAAGCGAACGGCGGCGGCGCGTACGAGCGGTGGCATCTCGGCGAGGTCGCGGCGGCCTGGCGGCCCCGGCGCTCCGGCGGTGTGGTCGCGGCCGTCGAGCGGGGCTTCGTGCTGGTGGCCGAGGACGGCACGGTCACGCCCGGCAAGGAGCTGTGGACCGACCCCACGGTCCGGATGAACGACGGGGCCTGCGATCCGGCCGGCAACTTCTACTGCGGTTCCATGGCGTACGACACCCGCCCCGGTGCCGGTTCCGTGCACCGCCTCACCCCCGACGGCGCCACCTCGGTCGTCCACACCGGGGTCACCATCTCCAACGGCCTCGCGTGGGCCCCGGACGGTGACTTCGCCTACTACGTAGACACCCCCACCCAGACCATCGCCCGGATCACAACCGACCCCTCGACCGGACGCTTCTCCACCCCCGAGCCCTGGGTCACCATCGACCCGGCCGACGGCTCCCCCGACGGCCTCACCGTGGATGCCGAAGGGGGAGTGTGGGTCGCCCTGTGGGGCGGCTCCGCCGTCCGTCGCTACGCCGCCGACGGCACCCTGGACGAGGTGGTCGAGGTCAACGCCCGCCAGGTCAGCGCCTGTTCGTTCGGCGGTGACGGCTATCGCAGGCTCTTCATCACCACCTCGCGCCAGGACCTCGCGGACGGCGACGACCCGGCGGCGGGCGCCGTGTTCACCATCGCACCGGGGATCGCCGGACTCGCCCCGCTGCCGTACGCCGGATAGCGACGCGGCCGTCCGGCGTCTTCGAGCAGACCGGCCACGAGCACGGCGGACTCCTCGGGCGAGGCGTTACGTATCCCCAGCGCCTCGGCCTCGGTCCGCTTGGATCCGGCCTTCTCACCGGCGACCAGGAGTGTGGTGCGCTTGGTTCCGCGACGATCAGCGGAGCCTTCTCCGTGCCGATCCCGTCAACCTGCTGGATCTCCTCGGCGCCAGCTGCCCCGGACCCCGGGCGCGGCTCGGCCGGACAGGGCCTAGCACCCGGGCCAGCGGCTGCCGCTTCGCTCCCCGGCGGCGATGCGGGATCTCTCCGTGGCCGTTTCAGCGCCGTTCAGTCGCGGTAGTAGTCGGCGACCGCGGTGAACGCGGCTTTGGGTTCCCACGGCATGTCGGGGTAGGTGGCGCCGGGGTGGTCTTCGAGGACCTTGACGATGCCGTAGCTGGCCAGGTCCAAGTCGTCGCAGGGGTCGCCGTGGGGGCGGTGCGGGAAGTCGTAGAGAGCGAAGGTGAAGACGAAGGCGCTGTCGATACCTCCGGCGTCGAACGCTTCCAGCAGTTCACGCAGATAGGCGGCCTGACCGACTTCGTCACGGGCGTGCTTCCCGTCGAGTCGCAGCGGTGCGCGGGTGTCGCCGTCGTATTCGACGATCTCCAGGCCGCGAGCACCCTGGTCGGCGGCGCCCTGGTAGCCGGCCGCGCCGAACTCGGTGATGGCCACCGGCTTGCCCTGCGCGACGAGGTGCTGGATGCCTGCCGCGAACTGGTCGGCGATCTCGGCCGACCGGTAGAGGTCCATGGACATGAAGTCGAACGGGGCCCAGTCGACGTTCTCCAGCGGAACGGCGGCGTAGGTGACCTTGCCGCCGAAGCGTTCGCGGACCACTGTCACGGCCTTGGCCAAGAACTCGTTGACCCGGGCGCCGGCCTCGCCGATGCACTCGCGCACCCGCTCGGGGCGGCTCAGGAGCGCGACGCGGTCGTCGGTGCTGTCGCCGGGCAGGAATCCCTTGTTCATCAGGCTCAATTCGGCGCCGGTGACGAACACGATGTCGGCTCCACGTTGCCTGAGCCGCTCTGCGCGCTCTGCGCAGTCGGCGAAGAGGGACAGCATTTCGCCGGTGGTCAGTTCGAGCGGGTAGGGGGAGAACCAGACCTCAAGCCCGAGGTCGGCGGCGTATCCCGCGGCGAGTTCGATCCGGTCCGGGTCCCCGCCCATGACGCGGACCGCGGTGCAGTGCAGGTCATCGCGGATGATCGTCAGCTCGCGCCGCACCACCTCCGCGTCGAATCGCTCACGGCCGAGGCGGCCGTTGTAGACGAATCCGGTGTCGTAGCTGATGCCTTTGGCGTGCATGTGTCGCCTCCTCTTCGATCGAGAAGATTTACGGTACTGAACGTACCCTAATTGCTGTGGATCGATGCAGGCGGTCAAGATAGGAAGGTACGCAGAGTGCCGATAGCGAGTAGGGGTCATGCCGGAGAGGCCGAGGGGTTCGTCGGATGCCGGGCAGACGCGGCGACGCGGAGCCGCCCTGGAGGATGCGATCCTGCGCGCGGCGGCGGACGAACTCACTGAGGCCGGATTTTCGAGGTTGACCATGGACAAGGTCGCCACCCGTGCCGGCACCAACAAGAACGCCCTCTACCGCCGCTGGCCCAACCGCCTCACCCTCGCCATCGCCGCCTACCGGCGGCTTGCCACGACGGTCCAGCCGCCCGATACCGGCAGCCTGCGAAGCGACGTCCTGGAGTGGCTACGCCGGGCGAACCGCTACTGGAGCTCCCCCCAAGGCGCGATCCTGCGCGAACTGCTTGCCGCCGCCGGCGGTGCCACGGAACTCCTGGCGCAACTCCAGGAACAGTCCGGCGATGCGGCGGCCGCCCCCTGGTTGACGATCCTTGGGCGCGCGATCGCACGCGGCGAAGCCTCCCCCGAAGCACTCCACCCCAGGGTCGCCACCATCGCCATGACCCTGCTGCGCAACGAATTCGTCGTGCGCGGGGCCCCCAGCGCCCCCGACGAGGTCCTCATCGAGATCGTCGACGAGGTGTACCTGCCACTGGTGCGCGGCCGAAGTGCACCGCCAGCCTGAAGACATCCGGCCTGAAGACATCACCGGCGCATCTCAGCCATGCGATGATCTCGGCCCATGGCGCGAGGGGATCTGACGGACGAGCGATGGGCGGCGCTGGAGCCGCTGTTGCCCACGGACAAAGAGCCCGGACGGCCGCCGACCTGGACCCGGCGGCAGCTGATCGACGGCATACGCTTCCGGGTCCGGACCGGCATTCCGTGGCGGAACATGCCCAGGGCCTGTCCGGCGGATCATTGCCCCGGGGCAGGTGAGCCCCCGGGCAAATGATCCGCAGGATGCGGCTGAGAACGGGTCGTCAGGCCATCGCGAACTTGGCAACGTATTCATCGAAGGGCTCGATGCCTACTTCCGCACGGAGTTCGTCCATGCGCTCGGGCTCTTCACAGGGCCACGGAACCGGTGACCCGTCCTTCACGCCAGCGATCTGAGTGCCGTAGACCTGCTTACGGCCCTCATTGACCAGCGTCCGGTCGCGCAGAAAGGCCAGCTCGCGCGGGCCGGCCGACCCTTCCGAAACCGCCTGCCGCATCAGCTGCAGGGCCCGTCGCTGAACGTCGAGCTGCCGGTCGGCGTGCTGGGCGATCAGCCACGCCGCGCGTGCGGCCTCCTCGCCGACCAGTTCTGCCGTCGGCCAGCCGTACTCATTCATGATCTCGCTGAGCCGGTCACCGTGCCGTGCGGTCAGCCGGCGCCACGCCAACTGCTCGGCCGGGTCATCGCTGTTCGCGCGGATTGAGGACCGGTGATCGGCCGCGGCCATGTCGGCCAGTTCCGTCGCCAGCGCGGCAATGTCGTGCGCCATTCTCGACTCCCAGGTCAGGTAGGTGCGTTGTGCTTGTTTCCCGCAACCCTAAAGGCGCATATCGGTCTTAAAGATCATTCCGTAGAACGGTGACAGGCACCTCCACGCACCGGGATAATGGATCTACCCCCGGAGCCAAAGCCGGATCGCCGTGCTGGTCACGGTGCCGTGGAAGACATAGGCGCGCTTGTCGTATTGCGAAGCCACCGCTCGGAAAACCTTGAGGGCATTGATCGTCCCCCCCCGCGCTTTATCTCGGAGACGGTCCGAGCATCGCGCGCAGTGGCGGGGGTTTCCCAGGTGCGGATGCCTAAGATGTGTTCATGTCCGGACGCAAAGAATCGTCAACAGCGAGTGATGTGCATCAGCACACGCCCAGCGTCCGCGAGCTTGCGGCAGCAGCGTCGGTGTTCTCGCTGCTCGCCGACCCCACCCGACTGCATCTGGTGTGGCTGCTCACCCGGGGTGAGTCCGATGTGACCGCACTGGCGGCCGCATGCGGCGCGGCGCGGCCCGCGGTGAGCCAGCATCTGGCCAAGTTGCGGCTGGCGGAGCTGGTGCAGGCGCGCAAGGACGGCCGCCATGTCGTCTACGCGCTCACGGACGGACACCTGCGTCGCCTGGTCGTTGAAGCGATCAGTCACGCGAACCACCAGGTCACCGGGGAACCCTGGCACGACTGATTCCCTACGGTCGGGTACGGCCTCGTGGACCTCGCTGTGCTGTTCGGCGACCGTGCGGACCATCTCGAAGTCCAGCCAGGTTGCGGATGCCGCCGCGCGAGCGCGAACTGTAGCCATGTCTGACCAGCGTCGGCACGCTCTCTCTCCCGGCCGGATCCGACTCCAATGCGTGCATGAATGCGCACACGTGCACTAGATTGGTTGAGCGTATTCCGCCCGCCGACCAAGGAGCACGTCGCATGCTCGTTGTGCTGCGCAACCGCACTTATCGGCATCTCTTCACGGCCCAGGTCATCGCGCTCGTCGGAACCGGACTCGCTACGGTGGCCCTGAGCCTGCTCGCCTATGACATGGCCGGCTCGAACGCCTCCGCCGTTCTGGGTACGGCTCTGGCGATCAAAATGGTCGCGTACGTGGGCGTCGCCCCGGCCGTCGGCGCGTTCGCCGACCGGATACCGCGGCGCGCGCTGCTGGTGTCGATGGACCTGATCCGCGCCGGTGTCGCGCTCTCGCTCCCCTTCGTCTCCCAGGTATGGCAGGTCTATGTCCTGGTCTTCCTGCTGCAATGTGCCTCGGCGGCCTTCACCCCGGCGTTCCAGGCGACGATTCCGGAAGTCCTTCCCGAGGAGCGCGACTACACCCGCGCGCTGTCGCTCTCGCGGCTGGCGTACGACCTTGAGAGCCTGTTCAGCCCGGCGCTGGCCGCCGGCTTGCTCACCCTGATCTCCTACAACTGGCTGTTCGTGGGCACCACGGTGGGCTTTGTGGCCTCGGGCGCACTGGTGGTCTCGGTGCTGCTGCCGCGGCCCGCCCCCGTCGAACGCGGTGGTGGCGTGTACGCGAAGGCATCCTTCGGTACGCGGCTGTTCCTGGCCACCCCCAGGCTCCGTGCCCTGCTGGCGCTGGACCTGGCGGTCGCGGCCGGCGGGGCCATGGTCACCGTCAACACGGTGGTGCTGGTGCGCGACAACCTGGACCGGACCGTCGGCGACGTCTCGTTGGCGCTGGGCGCCTACGGAGCCGGATCCATGGTCGCCGCGCTGTCGCTGCCGCGAGTACTTGATCGCGTCAATGACCGCACGGTGATGCTGCCCGCGAGCTTCGCCCTGACCGGTGTGCTGACCGCCCTTGCCCTCGGCACAGCCGTCACACCCGGCCCCTGGGCCTGGCCGGCCCTGCTCACCGCGTGGGCGGTGCTCGGCGCCGCATCCTCCATGGTCCTCACCCCTGGCGGACGACTCCTGAGACGCTCCGCCACGACCGCTGACCTCCCGGCCGCATTTGCCGCGCAGTTCTCCCTCTCTCACAGTTGCTGGCTGCTCACCTACCCGCTCGCCGGCTGGCTGGCGGCAAAGGCGGGCATGTCTGTGGCGACTGCCGCACTGGCCGCCGTCGCACTCGCCGCCGCCGTCACCGCACTGGCCATCTGGCCGCGTCAGGACCCCGGCCATCTCGACCACCTGCATGACGAACTCCCCGCCGAGCATCCGCATGTACGGGACGCGATCCGCGTCCGTGACGGTTGGTGGCATGGCCACGACTACCGTATCGACACCCTGCACAGCCACTGGCCCACGCCCCGGCGATCCTCCGAGCGGGGCTGACCGCCTGGTCCAGTGGTGGGCGGCAGGAGCCCGATGGTCCGCTCAGAGCCCCGGCGCACCCCAGACGGGGAACCAGCGCGCGAGATCCGGCTCGATCCGCAGATCGTCCCCGAGCACCGCTCTGACCTGGAGTTCCCGCTGATTGTCGCGCTTCTCGGCGGTGCCGGGCAGGGGCGCGAAGGGGTAGAAGCTGCCGCGCTTGTAGAGATAGACGAGAGCGAGCGGCCGCTGTTCGGTGTCCCGGAAACTGAGCAGTGAGCAGAGCAGCTGCGGGCCGAAGCCGCCGTCCTGGAGCAGGGTGTTGACCGCGTGCAGATCGTTGACCAGGGTGGCCGTGTCGTCCGGCGCCCGTCGCGCGAGCAGCCAGGTGTAGCCGTACGAGTCCTGGCTGAACTCCACCGGGCGGCTGTCCTGGCCGGTGTCCGCGTCGAGCAGTTCCTGTACGTCCTGCCTGATCCGGGCGAAGCCGCCGCCCTCGACGCCCGCGAAACAGACCGAGCCGAGGCCGGTGGGGGTGTATCCGGCCCCGGCCTGGAGGGTGAGCGCGGCGGACGGGAGGGCGAAGAGCTGGTCGAGATTGGGGATGACCGGTTTGCTCCGGCCGAGGATGACGTCGAGAAGGCCCACAGGACCAGCTCCTCACAGTGACGATCGGACACAGTGACGATCGGGCGGGATCACGCGGTCACGGGATCACGCGGTCACGGGCGCGGTCACGGGATCACGCGGTCACCGGACCAGGTGCTCACGGACGGGCGAGTTCCGCGGAGATACGGGCGAGCTGGTCCAGCCGCTGTTCCAGCGTCGGGTGCGAGGCGAGCAGCTGCCCCAGGCTCTCCCGCGAGGCGAACGCGGGCACGAAGTAGAAGGCGTTGTACGGCTCCGCCTTCCGCAGGTCCTCCGTCGGGATCCGCGCCATCTGGCCGCTCACCTTGGTCAGCGCCGAGGCGAGCGCCGAGGGCCGGCCGGTGAGCAGCGCGGCCGTACGGTCGGCGGAGAGCTCGCGGTACCGGGAGAGCAGCCGGGTCAGCAGGAAGCCGATCGCGTACACCACCGCGCTGACCAGCGGAATCAGCATGATCGCGATCCCGGCGGGGCCGGCGTTCCTGGCGCTCCTGGACAGCCCGCTGTAGAGCGCCATCCGGGTGATCAGACCCGCGAGCACGCCCAGGAACGAGGCGATGGTCATCACGGCGACATCGCGGTGCGCGACATGCGACATCTCATGGGCGAGGACGCCCTCCAGCTCTTCCGGCTCCAGTCTGCGGAGCAGACCGGTCGTGGCACAGACCAGCGCGCTGCGTTCACTCCGGCCGGTGGCGAAGGCGTTCGGTATGTCACTCTGTGCGATCGCGACCTTGGGTTTGGGCATATCGGCCAGCGCGCAGATCCGGTCGACGGCGCCGTGCAGCGCGGGAGCCTGCTCGGGGGTGACCTCGCGCGCGCCCATCCCGAAGGCCGCGATCTTGTCGCTGAACCAGAACTGCGCGATGAACAGCCCTCCGACGAGGATCAGGATGACCGGCCAGAACTTCCCCAGCACGGCCAGCAGCACACCGACCAGGACCACATAGAGCAGGCCGATCAGGAACATGGTGGTCACCATGCGGGTGGTCAGACCGCGGTCCTGGGTGTAGCGGGTCTGTGTCATCGCTCGCCTCCATTAGTTCTGTCTTCTGTCATTTTCCTCCTTTCCCGGCGAAACGGAATAAGTGGAATATATGGAAGGCGTGGGACCGGCTCCCCGTAGGGCTTCCGCCGGTCCCACGCCTGGCTCCCGCCGCCGCTCGCTTCAGGAGCTACGGCGGCCACAACAGCTACAGCGCCGGGTTCGCGTTCTTCAGCAGCTCCTGGAACTGCGCGGAGAACCAGTCACCGGACAGTGGAGCGTTCGGCAGCGCGCCGGACATGTGGTTGTTGTTCCGGGGGTTGCCGGTGTACGTCGGGTCGCACATCCGGTCGAAGCCCTTGCCCTGGTTGTTCGGGATCTCCTTGCTCGAACCGTCCGACTCGCCCGGGGGCTTCATCCACACGTACGCGTCGATCCCGGCGGCGGGCGCCGCCTTCGGCCGCTCGCCCAGTCCGGCTCCGGACTGGTTGCACCAGTTCCCCAGGTGGATCCGGCGGTCGTAGCGCCCGCCGTCCACATAGGTGTCCACACTGGTCTGCGGGCCGGGCCCGGCGGGCCTGGCCGAGCCGCCCCAGCCGTTGCGGGAGGTGTCGATCAGCATGCCGATGCCCGACGGGAAGCCGACGCCCACCAGCTCCTGCCGGAACGCCTGGGCGAACGACTGCTCGTCGACGTAGCGGTTCCAGTCCACCCATTTCGACTCGCGGACCGACTTGCCGGCGACGTTGTCGTTGATGGTGAAGTTGTTCTCCTTGAGCGCGCCGTAATTGGCGGTGTTGACGATGAAGCCGTGCACCTTGTCGACCGTGCTGCCCTCGGCGGTCGCGGCCTGCTTGAAGACCTGTGCCGAGGCGTTGAAGTTGTCGTCCCAGCCGATCCAGCCGTGGTGGCCCGCGTCGACATAGTTGTAGACGTTGGGGATGGCGCCGAGGTGGTTGAGTGCGTAACCGACGCCCTTGATGTAGTTGCCGTTCGCCTTCATCACATCGCACTGCGGGGTGACGGTCGGCCGGGGCGTGACATTGGTGACCAGGTTGGGCAGCGAGTCGATCTCGACGGTCGTCACGATCCGCAGACCGGCGTACTTGCTGTCGGCGAGTATGGCGGCGATCGGATCGATGTACTCGCTCTGATAGCGGCCGATCTCCGTCGGGCCCAGCTCTCCGTTGGAGGCGAGCGCGGCGCAGTCACGGCCCGGCAGGTTGTAGATCACGAGCTGGACGACGAACGGCCTGCCCGCGGCCTGCCGCAGCGCCTCGTCGAGGTGGTCGCGCAGCCCCATGCCCGTGCCGACGCCCTCGATGGCCGCGATCCGGTCCAGCCACACACCGGTCGGCTGGTTGGAGACCCTGCTGCCACCGGGCTCGGCGGCGGCCTTCGCGGACCACTCCGGGTTCACGTACACCCCGGCGTTCGCGTACGGGTTGTCGACCTTGGCGCCGGCGGGCGGATCGGTGGGCGGGTCGGTCGGCGGATCCGTGGGACCGCCGCCACCCGGGGAGTTACAGGTGACACCGTTGAGCTTGAAGGCGGCCGGAACCGCGTTGGAACCGGTGACCGAGGCGTTGAAGCCGAAGGACGCCGAGGAGCCGGTCGTCAGCGCGCCGTTGTACGACACATTGGCGGCGGAGACGGCCGTACCGCTCTGGGTGATCGTGGAGTTCCAGCCCTGCGTCACCTTCTGGTCGCCGGCGAAGCTCCACTCCAGCTTCCAGGAGCTGATCGCGTCGCCGGTGTTGGTCACGCTGACATCGGCCGTGAAGCCGCCGTTCCAGGCGGTCTGGATCCGGTAGTCGACGGTGCAGCCGGCCGCGGCGGCGCCGGTGGGCGCGTCCAGCGCGGTCGCGGTGCCGGCCGCGGCGGCGACCAGCGCGAACGCGGCGAGCGCCGCGCCTCGTGCACGTCGCGGAGGGGTGGGGGTGCGGCTCATGAGAGTCCCTTCAGATGGTCACGGAGTCCTGCGCCGAAGTTGGTGGGCGTGCCGTTGTAGTCGCTGATCAGAGCGGGCCCCGAGGAGCAGTCCCAGGTGTTCCAGGTCCACCCGAGATACGAGGCGCCATGGCTGTCGAGCCAGGCCATGACCCGGTCGATATAGCCGTGCGAGCAGGTGTTCTCGCCGATCTCGCCTGCCACGAAGGGCACTTGGGCGGCCACCGGCGCGAGCTGTTCGTTCCAGCAGCTCTCGCTCGCGCAGACGTTGAAGTTGTACGTGTGCCAGGCGGCGGCCAGATTGCCCGCCGGGTCGGCGGGCCGGTACTTCAGCCACTGCCGCATGTCGTTGGAGTAGGCGATGCCGGGGATCAGCACCAGGTTCCGGGCACCGGTGGCCCGTACCGCGTTCACCAGCGACTGCATTCCGGCCACCTCGAAATCGATCCCCGGACAGCTGCCGCCGTCGCGCCAGCAGGTCCAGGCCGCGTCGAGATTGCTGGTGGCCCGGTCCGGGAACGGCTCGTTGAAGAGGTCGAAGACCACCGCCGGGTCGTCCTTGAAGGTCTGCGCGACCGAGGTCCAGAAGGCCGGTGTGTACCGCGCGTTCGGCATCGGCTTCTGACAGGTCGCGTACTCGGTGTCCGGGCAGTGGTTGTCGTTGCCCGTGTACTTGCCGTGGGTCCAGTGCAGTTCGACGACCGGCGTGATGCCGTGCGCCTCCAGCCTGGTCACGAACTGCTTGACCGCCGCGATGTAGTTCGCGCCGGCGTACTCCGGCTTCACATGCGAGAGGCCGAGCCAGCACTCCTCGTTGAGCGGTACCCGTACGGTGTTGACCTTCCAGTCCGCGATGGCCCGCACCGACGCGTCGTCCACCGGACCGTCGAAGATGCCATAGCCCTGGATGCACGCGAACTCGCCGCCGGAGCGGTTGACCCCGAGCATGCGGCGGGTCGCGCCGTTCTCGTCGACCAGTCTGTTGCCCGAGGCGCGCAGCTTCGGTGGAGCGCCGCCCGGTCCCGGCGGATCGGTCGGCGGATCCGTGGGGGGATCCGTCGGCGGGTCGGAGGGATCGCCCCCTCCCGGACCGCCTTCGCACGCCACGCCGTTGAGCCTGAACGCGGTGGGCGCCGGGTTGGACCCGGACCAGGAGGCGATGAACCCGGCGCTGAGCGAGCCGCCGTTGGCGATCTTCCCGTTCCAGCTCTCGTTGACGGCGGTCACGGTCTTCCCGGACTGCGACCATTTCCCGTTCCAGCCCTGGGTCACCTTCTGGTCCCCGGGGAAGTCGAAGGCGAGTGTCCAGTTCTCGACCGGTGACCCGTTGTTGGTGAGCGTGACAGCGCCCTGGAAGCCACTGTCCCACTGGCTGGTGGTGCTGTAGGCGACGGTGCAGCCGGCCGCGGTTCCCGACGTGGTCAGCTGCGGTGCGAGAGCGGTGCCCGCCACGGCCAGGGCCGCGGCGGCCAGCAGTGCGGTGAGGCGCGGTGGTGCTCGCATGGAGCGACTCCTCGATGGCCGATACGCCGCCTGACACGGCGTATGACTGATGGAAGCGCTCCCACTGGTTGGCTTCCGACGGTAGCGCCGAAGTCGCATGAGTCAACAGTCCAGTTGAATTCTTTTATCGGTCAACTCGCCCGGACGTGCGTCGTGTTCAAACTCTTGACAGGTCCACGGTCCCGCTCAACGCTTGGGAGCGCTCCCACTGGTTCGCACCCCCCACACCACCCGCACCGGACCGCGAGGAGGACCACCCCATGCTCGGCTTGCGAGGTTCACCACCAGGGGCACCACCGCCACCCGGAAGATCCAGTCGGCAGCATGGAGTCCGGCCGCGTGGAGTCCGGCCACGTACGATCCGACCGCGCGGCATCCGGCGGCTGCTCACCGCGCTGGCCGCGGCCCTTTCCCTGCCGCTCGGTCTGACCGCGGTCAACAGCACCCCCGCTCACGCCGCGGCCGTCCAGTGCGGCGTCGACTACAAGACCAATGACTGGGGCTCCGGCTTCACGGCCGACCTCACGATCACCAATCGTGGTACGGACCCCATTGACGGCTGGACGCTCAGCTACGACTACGCGGGCAACCAGAAGCTCACCAACGGCTGGAACGGCACCTGGAGCCAGGCCGGCAGGACCGTCACCGTCAAGAACGCCGCGCACAACGCGAAGATCGCGCCCGGAGCCGCGGCGACCGCCGGCGCCAACTTCGACTACAGCGGCGCCAACGCCGCGCCCACCGTCTTCGCCGTCAACGGCGTGAGCTGTACGGGCGCGCATCAGCCGCCCCTCGCCGTACTGACCAGCCCGGCGCCCGGCGCCGTGATCACCGCGGGTGGCACCATCCCGATGGCCGCCACCGCTGTCGCCGCCGACGGCGCCGGGATCTCCAAGGTCGAGTTCTACAGCGACACCCAGCTGCTCGGCACCGACACCACCTCGCCGTACACCTTCGACTACGCGAACGTCCCCGCGGGCGATCTCTCGCTCTACGCGAAGGCGTACGACGGCCAGGGCGCCGCGGCGGAGTCCACCCCGGTCGGGGTACGGGTCACCGCCGGCCCGTCGCTGGTCGCGAGCCCCGCCCAACTCGGAGTACAGCAGGGCAGGACCGGCACCTTCGGGGTGAAGCTCTCCACCCGTCCCGCCGCCGATGTGACGGTCACCGTGGCCCGTACCGCGGGCAACACCGGCCTCACCGTCACCTCCGGCTCCACCCTCACCTTCACCGGCGCCAACTGGAGCACCGCCCAGCAGGTGACCGTCTCCGCCGCGGCCACCGGCACCGGCGCCGCCACCTTCACCGCGACCGCGCCCGGCCAGGCCAAGGCCGAGGTGACCGTCACCCAGCTGGCCGCGGCCGGCGCCTATGACGCCCGGTTCCTCGATCTGTACGGCAAGATCACCGACCCGGCCGCCGGTTACTTCTCGCCCGAGGGCATCCCGTACCACTCGGTGGAGACACTGATCGTCGAGGCGCCCGACCAGGGCCATGAGACGACCTCCGAGGCGTACAGCTATCTGATCTGGCTCCAGGCCATGTACGGCAAGGTCACCGGCGACTGGAGCAAGTTCAACGGCGCGTGGGCCACCATGGAGAAGTACATGATCCCCACCCACGCCGACCAGCCCACGAACAGCTTCTACAACGCGTCGAAACCGGCCACGTACGCCCCCGAGTGGGATCTGCCCTCGCAGTACCCCTCGCAGCTCAACACCAATGTCCCGGTCGGCAACGACCCCCTCGCGGGCGAGCTGAAGAGCGCCTACGGCACCGATGACATCTATGGCATGCACTGGATCCAGGACGTCGACAACGTCTACGGCTTCGGCAACTCGCCCGGGAAGTGCGAGGCGGGACCGGCCGACCAGGGGCCCTCGTACATCAACACCTTCCAGCGCGGACCGCAGGAATCCGTCTGGGAGACGGTGACCCAGCCGACCTGCGACTCCTTCAAGTACGGCGGCAAGAACGGCTATCTCGATCTGTTCACCGGGGATGCCGCCTACGCGAAGCAGTGGAAGTTCACCAACGCGCCGGACGCCGACGCCCGCGCCGTCCAGGCCGCCTACTGGGCCTCGGAATGGGCCAAGGAGCAGGGCAAGGGCGGCGAGGTCGCCGCCAATGTCGCCAAGGCGGCCAAGATGGGGGATTACCTCCGCTACGCGATGTACGACAAGTACTTCAAGAAGGTCGGCGACTGCGTGGGCGAGACGGCCTGCCCGGCGGGCAGCGGCAAGAACAGCTCGCACTATCTGCTCTCCTGGTACTACGCCTGGGGCGGCGCCACCGACGCCTCGGCCGGCTGGGCCTGGCGTATCGGCTCCAGTTTCAGCCACAGCGGCTACCAGAACCCGATGGCCGCCTGGGCGCTGAGTTCGTACGCCGATCTCAAGCCCAGGTCCGCCACCGGTCAGCAGGACTGGAACACCAGCCTCAAGCGGCAGTTGGAGTTCTACCGCTGGCTCCAGTCCTCGGAGGGCGGCATCGCGGGCGGCGCCACCAACAGCTGGCAGGGCCGGTACGCGCAGCCCCCGGCCGGCACCCCGACCTTCTACGGCATGTACTACGACGAGGCGCCCGTCTACCACGACCCGCCGTCCAACCAGTGGTTCGGCTTCCAGGCGTGGTCCATGGAGCGGGTCGCGGAGTACTACCACCAGACCGGCGACAGCGCCGCCAAGGCCGTGCTGGACAAGTGGGTCGCCTGGGCCCTGTCCAAGACCACCGTCAACCCCGACGGTACGTACCGGATCCCGTCGACCCTCCAGTGGTCCGGCAAGCCCGACACCTGGAACGCCACCACGCCCGGCGCCAACACCGGTCTGCATGTGACCGTCGCCGACTACACCAATGACGTCGGGGTGGCCGCCGCGTACGCCAAGACCCTCTCCTACTACGCGGCGAAGTCGGGCAACACGGCGGCCAGGACCACCGCGAAGGCGCTTCTCGACGGGATGTGGGACCACCACCGGGACGCGCTGGGGATCGCGGTTCCGGAGACCCGCGCCGACTACAGCCGTTTCGACGACCCGGTCTACGTGCCGAGCGGCTGGACCGGCACGATGCCCAACGGCGACGCGATCAACGGGAGTTCCACCTTCGCGTCGATCCGGTCCTTCTACGAGAGCGACCCGGCCTGGTCCAAGGTCGAGGCGTATCTGAACGGCGGGGCCGCGCCGAGCTTCACGTACCACCGCTTCTGGGCGCAGGCCGATATCGCGCTGGCCCTCGGCTCGTACGCCGATCTCTTCGAATAGCGGAGGCTTTTCGGGGCGTATGACCGATTGCTCACGGAGGGTCCCGGCCGTCGTCGGCGCGGGGCCCTCCCGCTGTCAAGTGCCGTATCAATGCGACCGATTGATGTCTGTATGCCGCAGTGAATTGACAACACAAGGTCAAATCCTGGTATCTGATCTGTTCTTACGAGTCCGATCGATGTCACTCTCTGGACGGCTCAGCGCGCGTAGATCACGCGGTGAGCCCCTGGCACTCGCACAGCTCAGCACCACCGGGCGGCGGTCCATCCATGGCCGCCGCTTCCCCACACAGGGCCGTTCCCGACGGCCCGGCATTCTTGGAGACTGAGTGAGACTCGTAGCTTCCACGCCCCGCACCCACACCCCCCGCAAGAACGTCGTCCGTGTCGCGGCCCTGGTCGCCTCCGCCGCCATGGTGGTCGTCGGCGTCCAGTCGGGACCGGCCGCCGCCCAGCCCGACCCCACCCGGGCGAGCGGCGCCACGGCTCTGGAGCTCAGCCCGGCCCAGCGCGTCGACGCCATCAAGTCCGCCCAGGCGGACGCCGCGAGCGAGGCCGGTGCTCTCGGCCTCGGCGCCCAGGAGAAGCTGGTCGTCCGCGATGTCATCAAGGACGCCGACGGCACCGTCCACACCCGCTACGAGCGGACCTACGCGGGCCTGCCCGTCCTCGGCGGCGACCTCGTCGTCCACGAGGCCCCGGCCGGCGCGCGCAGCGTGACCAAGGCGACCACGGCCCGAATAGCCGTGCCCTCCACCGACGCCGAACTCCCCGCGGCCACCGCCAAGTCGAGCGCACTGAAGGCCGCTTCGGCGGAGAAGACCGCCAAGGCGGCGGCGGACACCGCGCCCCGCAAGGTGATCTGGGCCGCCGACGGCAAGCCCGTGCTGGCCTGGGAGACCGTCGTCAAGGGCGTCCAGGCCGACGGCACCCCGAGCGAGCTGCACGTCATCACCGACGCGGCCACCGGCAAGCAGCTCTTCACCGACGAGGCCATCGAGGCCGGCACCGGTACGGGCAAGTACAACGGCTCGGTGACGCTCGGCACCACCAAGAGCGGCACCACGTACAACCTGACCGACGGCGGTCGCGGCGGCCACAAGACGTACGACCTGAACCAGGGCACCTCGGGCACCGGCACGCTCTTCACCGACGCCGACGACGTCTGGGGCGGCGGCAGGCAGAGCGCCGCCGTCGACGCCCACTACGGCGCGGCCGAGACCTGGGACTTCTTCAAGAACGTGCTGGGCCGCAACGGCATCAAGAACAACGGGGTCGCCTCCTACTCCCGCGTCCACTACGGCAACAACTACGTGAACGCGTTCTGGAGCGACAGCTGCTTCTGCATGACCTACGGCGACGGCTCCGGCAACGCCAACCCGCTCACCTCGCTCGACGTGGCCGCGCACGAGATGAGCCACGGCGTCACCGCCGCCACCGCCAACCTCACCTACAGCGGTGAGTCCGGCGGTCTCAACGAGGCGACCTCCGACATCTTCGCCACCGCGGTCGAGTTCTACTCCAACACCGCGAGCGACCCGGGCGACTACCTCATCGGCGAGAAGATCAACATCAACGGTGACGGCACGCCGCTGCGCTACCAGGACAAGCCGAGCAAGGACGGCGCTTCCAAGGACTACTGGGCGTCCAATCTGGGCAGCATCGACGTCCACTACTCCTCGGGCCCGGCCAACCACTTCTTCTACCTGCTGTCCGAGGGCAGCGGCGCGAAGACGATCAATGGCGTGAGCTACAACAGCCCCACGTACGACGGTTCGACGGTCACCGGCATCGGCCGCGACAAGGCCACGCAGATCTGGTACAAGGCGCTCACCACGTATATGACGTCCTCCACCAACTACGCGAAGGCGCGCACCGCGACGCTGAGCGCGGCGGGCGCCCTGTACGGCACGACCAGCGCCGAGTACAAGGCGGTCGGCGCCGCCTGGACCGCCATCAACGTCAAGTGATGCACGCGGTCGGTCACCGCGCTTGAGTCACAGCGCTTGATCCGACGGGGTACGGGCCCGCGCGCTCCACGCGCGGGCCCGTACCCCTCCGCCCGCCCCGTCCACCGGTCGGCACGCTCCAGGTGAGGGATCGGGGCGCGCGAACTAGGGTGCGATTCATGGCCGGAGATACAGGGCGGGGGAGCGGACAGGACGCCGCCGCGGTGCCGGACCCGCGGCGCTGGAAGGCGCTCGCCGTCTGTCTGGTGGCGGGCTTCATGACGCTGCTGGACGTCTCCATCGTCAATGTGGCCCTGCCGTCGATCCGCGAGGGGCTGCACACCCCCGTCTCCGACCTCCAGTGGGTGCTGTCCGGCTACGCGCTCGCCTTCGGCCTCTTCCTGATCCCCGCCGGACGGCTCGGCGACGCCCGCGGCCGGCGCGTGGTCTTCATGGTCGGGCTCGCCCTCTTCACCCTGGCCTCCGCGGCCTGCGGAGCCGCCCAGTCCAGTCTCTGGCTGGTGATCGCCCGGCTGGTGCAGGGCTTCGCCGGAGGCGTCGTCACCCCGCAGATCTCGGCGCTGATCCAGCAGATGTTCGGCGGCCGTGAGCGGGGCCGCGCGTTCGGCATGTTCGGGATGGTGGTCGGCATCTCCACGGCCGTGGGGCCGCTGCTGGGCGGTCTCATCATCCAGGCGGCGGGCGCGCAGGAGGGCTGGCGCTGGGTCTTCTACGTCAATCTGCCGCTGGGCATCATCTGCCTGCTGCTGGCCCGGCGGCTGCTGCCGGACACCCCGTCGGCGGCCCCTGTCCGCCCGCGTGATCTCGACCCCTTCGGGGTACTGCTGCTCGGCACCGGCGTACTGGCGCTGCTGCTGCCCTTCGTCCAGTCGCAGCAGTGGCACGGCGGGGAGAAGTGGCTGCTGCTGATCGTCGCCGCCGCGCTGCTGGCCGGCTTTGTGAAATGGGAGTCCCGGTGCCGGCCCGGCGGCACCCAGCCGGTGCTGGACCTGCGGCTCTTCCGCATCCGCTCCTACTGGCTGGGGTGTCTGCTGATCCTGCTGTACTTCGCCGGGTTCACCACGATCTTCTTCATCAGCACCCTCTATCTCCAGAGCGGACTGCACTACTCCGCACTGGAGGCCGGACTGGCCATCACCCCCTTCGCGGTGGGCTCCGGCGTGGCGGCGGGCATCGGCGGACGGCTGGTCAACCGCTTCGGGAGACCCCTGGTCGTGGTCGGACTGAGCATGGTGACGGTCGGCCTCGCGGCCACCGCGCTCGCCGTACATCTGGTGCCGGGACGCGGCGCGGGCTGGGCGATGGCGGCGCCGCTGCTGGTGGCCGGCCTCGGCAGCGGGCTCGTCATCACGCCGAACCAGACCCTGACCCTGTCCGAGGTACCGGTCCCCATGGCGGGCAGCGCCGGCGGCACACTCCAGACCGGTCAGCGGGTCGGCTCCGCGGTCGGTATCGCCGCCGTCGGATCGGTCTTCTTCGCCCAGGTGGGGCGGGACGGCTGGGCGACGGCGTTCGACCGCGGGCTGATCGTCTCGCTGGCGTTCGTGATCGCGGCGCTGCTGGTCGCCCTCGCCGATGTGGCCACGGCGCACCGGGACAGAAAGCGGGGTACGGGACCGGAGGGGCCCTTCACCCACCCAGCGTCCACACCACCGGAAGGAGACCAGCGATGAGCAGCACCCCCACGGAGAGCAACGCGGAGTACGGGAAGAAGCCCTTCAAACGTTCGAGGAGCCATTTCGCCGACCGGATCACGGCCGACGGCAGGGACGGCTGGCCCGTCGAGGCCGGCCGCTACCGGCTCGTGGTCAGCCGGGCCTGCCCCTGGGCAAGCCGCGCCCTGGTCGCCCGGCGGCTCCTCGGCCTGGAGGACGCCATCTCGCTCGCGATCGCCGACCCGATCCAGGACGACCGCAGCTGGCGCTTCACCCTGGACCCGGACGGCCGGGACCCCGTACTCGGCATCCGCTTCCTCAGCGAGGCGTACGACGCGCGGGAGACGGGCTACCCCGGCGGGGTCAGCGTGCCCGCGATCGTGGACGTACCGAGCGGGAAACTGGTGACCAACGACTTCCAGCGGATCACGCTGGACTTCGCCACCGAATGGACGGCGCTGCACCGGCCCGGCGCCCCCGATCTCTACCCCGGGCCGCTGCGCGACGAGATCGACGAGGTCATGGAGGGGATCTACCGCGATATCAACAACGGCGTGTACCGCGCCGGGTTCGCGGACGGGCAGAGCGCCTACGACGACGCCTACCGCACGCTGTTCCGCCGACTCGACCAGGTCTCGGAACGGCTGGCGGACCAGCGTTATCTGGTGGGGGACACCCTCACCGAGGCGGACATCCGGCTGTTCACCACGCTGGTGCGCTTCGACGCCGTCTACCACGGACACTTCAAATGCAACCGGTCCAAACTCACCGAGGATCCGGTGCTGTGGGCCTACATCAGGGATCTGTACCAGACCCCCGGGTTCGGCGACACGGTCGACTTCGACCACATCAAGCGGCACTACTACCAGGTGCACACCGGTATCAACCCGACCGGCATCGTGCCCCTCGGCCCCGATCTGTCCGGCTGGCTGACCGCGCACCACCGGGACGAGCTGGGCGGACGGCCGTTCGGGGACGGAACACCGCCCGGTCCCGTGCCGAGGGGAGAGGAGGTCCCACCGGCGGGACGCCCCTGAGAAGCCCGCCGCGCCGACGCCCCCGTCAGCTCTCCGCCAGGGGCCGGCGCAGTAGATACAGCGCTACGCACGCCACCAGCACCACCACACAGGCCGTGAACGTCAGCCCCGCGCCCTTCAGTCCCAGCCCGAGCGTCAGCGCGCCGACGCCGACGACGGGCAGTGAGATTCCCGCGTACGCGACGACGAACAGGGCGGAGACCGTGCCGCCCCGGTGCTCGGGCGGCGCCGCGCCGCTGACGGCGGTCATCGCCGCGCGGAAGGCCAGCCCCTGGCCCAGACCGCCCAGGACCGCGCCCGTGACGAGCAGCGCCAGCGACTCCACCGCCAGCGACGTCCCCACCACCACCAGACCGACCACCAGCACCAGACAGCCGCTCGGCAGCGCCCGGCGCACCCCCAGACGCCCCATCAGCGACTGGCCGATCGTGGAGGCGAGAAAGACCGAGAAGACGACCGCCCCCGAGACGGCCAGATTGCGCACGTTGAGGGTCTGGGCCACAAAGGACGGCGCCACCGCGGTGAACAGACCCAGCAGGGCGAAGCCCGCGAACGCCGCGAGCGCGGACGGCGCGAACACTCCACGCACCTCCGGCGGCACCACCAGCCCCTGCGGCCTCAGCCGGGGCCGCCGCTCCGGGTGCGCCACCGTCTCCGGCAGGAACCAGGTCAGTACGGATGCCACGGCCACCAGCGCGAGATGGACGAGGAAGGGCAGACGCAGCGGCCACGGCGCGTACTGCGCGAGCACCCCGGCCAGCAGCGGGCCACAGCCCAGGCCGCCCATGTTCGCGGCGGTGGCGGCGAGCCCCGCCCGTGCCTCATGGCCGGGCGGGGCCAGTTCCAGCACGGTGACGGTGGCCGCGCCGCTGAGCAGCCCGGCGGAGAAGCCGGACAGCAGCCGGCCCGCGAACAGCAGCGGAAGCCCGCCCTCGAACAGGAAGCAGAAGGCGCTCGCGGCGGCCAGGGCCAGCGCGGCCAGCAGCACAGGCCGCCGGCCCACCTGGTCGGAGAGGTCGCCCGCCAGCAGCAGTACGGCGATCACCCCGAGCGCGTAGACGGCGAACACGACCGTCACCATCAGCTCGGAGAAGCCGAGCTGTTCGCGGTAGAGCCCGTACAGCGGGGTGGGCAGCGTCGTACCGGCCATACCGACGGCGAACACCCCGGCGGCCACCGGATAGCCGAGTCGCCGGCTTCCGTGCGCGCGATCCGTCATACCAGCCCCCGTCCTCCGAGCCCCCGTCGTTCGAGCCCCGTCCTCCGACCCCGGTCCACTGAGCCCGGTCCACTGAGCCCCATACGACCGGCACGGACGCCGCGCCCGGAACCGCCGCGACGAGGCGCGGCCGGCCGCGGGCGCGGCGTCACGGCGTCACGGCATCACGGGGGGAATCAGCCGTCGTTGGCCGGACCGGCCGTTCTCCGGCGGCGCATCAGCACCGAACCGCAGGGCGACCAGCTGCCGTACCTCGTCCAGCGGCCGGGCGGTCGCCGCCGTCCAGAGCAGGGTCCGTATCGGTGCGTCGTCGGAGGGCGTGGGATCAAGAGGCATGGCGCTGCTCCCTTTACCGAACTCCACGGGCGGCTCTCTCTCACCGTGAAGGGCCACCGTGCGCCAGAGGGGCGCACGCTTGGATACATCAAATGCCCCTCTCGGACTTTTGTGCCATCCGGGACCGGCAGAAGAGGTGACGCGCCGGACAGCGCGCTATCCGGCAGGACGGCCGCCGGTGCCGCGGGTGAGATCGGCGGTCAGGGAGGGGTTGGGCTGCGGGACCTCACCGAAGTCCTCGTCGGCGCTGTCCACGCGGAGCCGGTTGATCACGGCCTCCAGCGCGGCGGGCAGCGTGGGGTGACGGCCGTGGTGGCACTGGCTGAGCAGATCGTGCCGGACCGTCTCGGGCAGCAGCGAGGAGAGCGCGGGCGGCGCCGCGGGCCGTCCCGGCCCCGGCAGATGACGGGACTGGCCGCGCCAGTACGCCGCGTCCTTGAACTCGGCCCGCTGCTGATGGGCGAGGAAGAGACAGAAGGCCGCGGTGCGATTGCCGCCGCCGGCCGCGAACTGCCACCAGAACTGGGCCGCGTCACGATGCCCGGTCAGATGCAGAAGGGCCGCGAAGACGACGGCGCCCTCGGGATCGATCCGGTCATGGTCCACCAGCCGGGACAGACTGGCCGCTGCCTCGGGCGCGTTCAGGACGAGCGCGACGGCGAGGCTGAGGTCATGCGCGGCCTGCTCATGGGCCGAGGGATAACGGTGCGGCGCCGCGCCCGGGTCCGGGCGCCACGCCGCTCCCCGCACCGTACGCCGCGCCGCGGCCCGGCTCCGCGCCGCGGCGGTGTCGTAGTCGTCATAGGTGTCGGTGAGGACTTCCGCGTCGTCCAGCAGCGCGTCGACCGGTCCGGGGTCGGGTTCGTCGGGGTGGCGCACGGTCTACTCCTCCGTCTCGGTCTCTCGTACATCGAGGTGCTTGGCCAGTCGTCTGCGGGCGTGCCGTACATGGGACCGTACGGTGGCGACCTCGATGCCCATGTACTCCGCGACCTCCTCGTCCGGGACCTGGAGGACGTAACGCAGCACGACCACGTCGTACTGCCGCTCGGGAAGCCGGGAGATGGCCCCGTACAGCCTCATCTCCCGCTGCAGCACCTCGAATTGATCGCGCTTCTCGATGTTGAGGAGCTTGCGGACCGCTGCGTGGAAGGCGGCGGTGTCGACCAGCGCCGGTTCCCTGGCGTGGTCGTCCAGCCACCACGCCACCTCCTCCTTGAGGAGCGCCCACGCGTACCGGGCCACCGATTCCTGGGTCAGCACATGCGGCCAGTGCTCCAGCAGCCGGGCGCAGGTGGTGTCGACCACGGTCTCGGCGGCGGCGCGACCGCCCACCTGCGTATGGGCGTAGCGCAGCCACAGCGTGTGGTGGCGCGCGTCGAACGCGTCGAAGGTCAGCGCCAGCCGGTGGACCGTCCCGTCCGGGGGGTCCGGAAGGCCGCGGTCGTCCACGCCCTGAGCGCCGTGGGAGACGCGGACCACCGGACGTTCCGGATCGACGTGCACACATGCCCCGTTCCCTGGACACCGCGCCGCTCCACGGCGGAGGGCGCCGGTGCGAGAGGTGTGCCTCTCTTCACCTGTCAGCCAACCGGATGAGCGCCGTCAACGTGCGGCACACACCCCGGGGTTTACTCGCGGACAGTCATCATATGATTACTGGGCCGTAGGGTGGGTGGTGTTTCCGTATCGTTCCGCCGTCCCATGCGCCCGGCCCTCCCTCATATGGCCCGCCCGTCAGGACAGTTGGGCCATCTCGTACGGTTGTCCGCATGCGGCGGTGGGAAGTCACCGACTGTCAGCCGGCGATGAGAACGGGGGTCGCGCGATGGGCGACAACGGTGCGGTGGATCTTGAACTGGACCGGGCGCATTCCGCCCGGATGTACGACTACTACCTGGGCGGGACGACCAACTTCCCCGCGGACCGCGAGGCCGCCGCGAGGGCCATTTCCGCCTTCCCCTCCATTCTCTCCACCGCCCGGATCAACCGGCGCTTCATGCACCGCTCCGTCCGCTTCCTCGCGCGGCGGGGCATGCGGCAGTTCCTCGACATCGGCACCGGAATCCCCACCTCCCCGAACCTCCACGAGGTCGCCCAGCGTGAGGTCCCGGAGGCACACATCGTCTACACGGACAACGATCCGATCGTGCTGGCCCACGCCCGCGCGCTGCTGCACAGCCATCCCGCGGGACGCACCGCGTACGCGGAGGCCGATGTCACCGACCCCGAGGGCCTGTTGGCCGCCGAGGAGATACGCGCGACGCTCGACTTCACCCGCCCCATAGCGCTCAGCCTCAACGCGCTGCTCCACTTCGTCACCGACGAGCACGACGCCCATGACATCGTCGAACGCCTCAAGTCCGCGCTGCCGTCCGGCTCCACGCTCGCCATCGCGCATGTCACCACCGAGTTCGACCCCGAGGGCATCGCGCGGCTCACCACCGCCTACCGCGCCGCGGGCACGCCGGGACAGGCACGCACCCGCGAGGAGATCGCCCGCTTCTTCGCCGGCTGGCAGCTGCTCGACCCGGGGATCACGCCCTCGCACGAGTGGCACCCCGACCCCCACGAGCGGAGCGGGAACGTCACCAACAAGGAAGCCGCCTGCTACGTCGGCGTGGCGCGCAAACCCTGACCGCCAGCCGGCGCCGCGCGGTGGTGCCCGTCGCTCTCGCTGCTCGCCACCGCGAGTCCGGCCTCGACCTCGTCCAGCGCGCGGCGCGCGGCGGCTATCCGGGCGAGCAGCACCGCCCGTGACTCGTCCATGGCCGGTGTCACCGGTACGGCAGGTCTCTCGCGGGTCCGCTCGTCCTCCAGTTCACGTGCCTCCTCAAGGGAGTTGATGACGACCCCGATCAGCAGATTGACGAGCAGGAACGATCCGAGCAGCACGAACGAGGCGAAGTAGACGATCGCCCAGCGGGAGATCTCCAGGCCGCCCCGGACCGCGTCCCCCAGACCGTCGAGCGTGATCAGCAGAAAGAGTGTGAGGGCCGCGCGGCCCAGTGAACCGTAGTGTTCCGGGTCGGCCGCGGCGAAGAAGACCCAGCCGAGCATGGCGTACACATACAGCAGCAGCGCACCGATCAGAACGAAGCTCAGCGTGCCCGGCAGGCTCTTGCCGACGGCGACGATGACGATACGCAGCTGGGGCAGGAAGCGCGCGGCGCGCAGCACGCGCGCGAGCCGGAGCAGCCGCAGGACGGTGGCGTTCTCGCGGGCGAAGGGCGTGAGGGCGAGCCCCACGACCACCAGGTCGAAGACGTTCCACGGATCGCGGAAGAAGTCCTTCGGGCGCTCCGCGTAAGTGGCCGCGCGCAGCAGGATCTCCGAGGCGAAGGCGGCGAGGAAGAGATGCTCGGCGGCCTTCAGCTCCCCGCGCCACTGGTCGACCGCGCCGGTGTAGGTCTCGATGCCGAGCAGGACGGCGTTGCCGATGATGAGGCAGAACACCGCGGTGTTGAAACCGCCGGACTCCACGATGCGCCGGCTGCGGTCGGCGAGAGCCCGCTGTAACCGGCTCGTCCCGTCGGACATCAGATGAACCCATTCCCCATACGGAAGCTGATACAGACACGGATACAGAAGCTGATGAAGATGAAGCTGATACGGACACGGATGAAGCTGATGCGGACAGGGAAGCGGCCGGTGCCCGGGGCGGGGCACCGGCCGCTCGTCCACCGCGCGGCTACGCGGCGGTCGGTGAGCCGGCCGCGGGGCCGACCAGTTCCTCCAGGACGTCTTCCATGGTGACGAAGCCGATGACGGTCCCCTTGTCACCGCTGACCGCGGCGAGATGGGTACCGGCGGCGCGCATGGCCGTCATGGTGTCGTCGAGCGGAGTGTCGATCTCCACCCTGATCACCGTGTGCAGCGCGCTGCGCGGGAACGGCAGGGTCCGCTCGCCCGCACCGAGGGCGTCCTTGATGTGCAGATAGCCGAGGATCGTGTTGTCGGGTCCGGTGACCGGCAGCCGTGAGAAGCCGGAGGACGCCGCGGCACGCTCCAGCTGCTGCGGAGTGGTCTGATGGTCGACGGTGATCATCCGGTTGAGCGGGACCATCACCTCACCCACCGGACGCGTGCCCAGCTCCAGGGCGTCGCGCAGCCGCTCGCCGTCCGCGGGGTCCAGCAGCCCCGCCTCGCTGGAGTCCTTGACCAGACGGGCGAGTTCGTCGTCGGTGAAGACCGACGCGACCTCGTCCTTGGGCTCGACCTTCAGCAGCCGCAGGATGGCGTTGGCGAACGCGTTGATCCCGAAGATCACCGGGCGCAGCGCCCGGGTCAGCCCGACCAGGGCGGGCCCCAGCGCGAGCGCGGTCGGGGCCGGCGCGGCCAGCGCGATGTTCTTCGGCACCATCTCGCCGATCAGCATGTGCAGATACGTCGCCAGCGTCAGCGCGATCACGAACGCGATCGGATGGATCAGCGCCTCCGGCACACCGATCGCCTCGAACGGCGGCTCCAGCAGATGGGCGATCGCCGGTTCGGCGACGGCGCCCAGCACCAGCGAGGAGATGGTGATACCCAGCTGAGCCGTGGCCATGGCCGCGGACAGATGCTCCAGGCCCCACAGGGTGCTCTTCGCCCGGCGGCTGCCCTTGATCGCCAGGGGCTCGATCTGGCTGCGCCGTACGGAGATCAGCGCGAATTCCGCGCCGACGAAGAACGCGTTGGTGAACAGGGTGAGCACGCCGATGGCGAGCTGCAGGCCGGTCATCGGTTCTCCTCCGCGAGCTGGGCGGCCGGGGCGGGTGCGGTGATCCTCACCCGGTCGGCCCGGTGGTGCTCGATCCGCAGGACCGCGAACTGCCAGCCCTCGATCTCCAGCGTGTCGGTCAGCACGGGCAGCCGCTCCAGCCGGGTCGCGAGCAGCCCGGCCAGCGTCTCGTACGGGCCTTCCGGCGCGCCGAAGCCGATCTCTTCGAGCTGGTCGAGACGGACACTGCCGTCCGCCTCCCAGACGCGGCGGCCATCGGCGGTCGGCCGGCCCGGTGCCAGGTCGGGCGTCTCGTCGGGGTCGTGCTCGTCACGTACCTCGCCGATGACCTCCTCGACGATGTCCTCCACGGTGGCGACGCCGGCGGTGCCGCCGTACTCGTCTATGACCACGGCCATCGTCCGTGACTCGCGCAGGCGCCGCAGCAGCCGGTCCACCGGAAGGGAGTCCGGGACGAGCAGCGGGCTGGTGGCCAGCTCGGTCACGAGGGTGTCGTCGCGCTTGCTCTCGTCCAGGGCGAGGACATCGCGGATATGGATGGTGCCGATCACCTCGTCGAGGCTGTCGCGGTAGACCGGGAAGCGGGACAGGCCGGTGGCCAGCGTCAGGTTCGCCGCGTCCGTGGCGGTGGCATGGGCCTCCAGGGCCCGTACGTCCACGCGCGGCGTCATCACGTTCTCCGCGTTCAGGTCGGCCAGATGCAGGGTCCTTACGAACAGCTCGGCGGAATCCGCCTCTATGGCGCCCTCCCGGGCCGAGTGCCGCGCCAGGGCGACCAGTTCCTCGGGGGTACGGGCGGAGGCCAACTCTTCGGCGGGCTCCAGCCCGAAGCGGCGTACCAGACGGTTCGCGGTGTTGTTGAGATGCCGGATCAGCGGGCCGAAAGCGGCGGTGAACCCGCGCTGCGGCCCGGCCACGACCTTGGCGACCGCGAGCGGGCTGGAGATCGCCCAGTTCTTCGGGACCAGCTCGCCGATGACCATCAGCACGACGGTGGACATGGCGACGCCCAGCAGCGTGGCGACGGTGGACACCGCGCCCGTCGGCAGGCCGACCGCTTCCAGCGGGCCGCGCAGGAGCACGGCCAGGGACGGTTCGGCGAGCATGCCGATGACCAGTGAGGTCACCGTGATGCCCAGCTGGGCGCCGGAGAGCTGGAAGGTCAGCCGCTTGGCCGCCGCCAGCGCGCTCGCGGCGCCACGCTCACCGGCGGCGGCGGCGCGTTCCAGCTCGCCGCGCTCGATGGTGGTCAGGGAGAACTCGGCCGCGACGAACACCGCACAGGCGAGGGTGAGCGCGAGGGCGAGGAGCAACAGAAGCACTTCGGTCACCGTGCCACCTCCGGTCCATCGCTCGACGGGACGGGGACGGCACGGCTCGTACTGGGAGGCTCACCCATTGCGGGACCGCAGCTCCTTCTCGGGTCAGGTGGTAGGGACGGGGTGGGCACCCCGTCCAGCAATAGTAAAGGATTCGCAAAGCAGCGCAATGTTGTGTCCGACTCACGACATCGCTCAGATCATCGGACCGCATCGCGTCATCGGACGGCGTCGAAATCCTTGCCCACGGTCAGTGTCACCACTCCCGGGGCGGCCCCCGCGTCCTCCCGGGCGACGCTGCCCGGCAGCCGTGAGGCCAGCACCTCGGCCGGTCCCGCCTGGTCCTGCGGATAACCGACCGTGGTCTTCTTGGTGTCCTCCGGCGCGTTCCCGACCCCGACGATCGTGAATCCGGCCGACCGCAGCGTCTCCGCGACCTTCGCGCCCCGGCCCGTCGTGCCGGAGCCGTTGAGGACCTGGACCCGCACCGTATGGGCGTAGACCGGGCTCTTCGCGTCTGCTTCCAGCTTCTCCTTGTCGACCTCGGTGTCCTTCGCCAGGGAGGCGAACAACTCCGCCGCCTGCGGATACTGCCAGACGACGTTCGCCCTGTCGGTCGGCACATCGGCCTCCCGCGCGTAGTTGGGCACTGTCAGGAACGTCAGCCGGTCGGTGGGGATTCCCTTGACCTCGGACGCGAGACCGGACAGCGGCTTGATGCCCGCCAGCGCCTTGTCCGTGGTCAGTGACTTCGTCGCCGAGTCCAGGAACCCGTACAGCGCGTTCGGGCTGGTCAGCTTCTCCTGGGCCTTGGCGGCCAGGGCCTCCATGAACTCCTGCTGCCGGCCGATACGCCCCAGATCGGAGCCGTCCCCGACGCTGTAGCGCGTCCGTACGTACCCGAGGGCCTCCTCGTCCTTGACCGTCTGGCACCCGGCGTCCAGGTCGAGATGGGCCTTCTCGTCGTGGATGGCGGTCTCGGGGCAGACCTCGATGCCGTCCAGCGCGTTGACCATGCCCTTGAAGCCCTGGAAGTCGACGGACATGAAGTGGTCCATGCGCAGACCGGTGTTCTGTTCCACCGTCCGGATGGTGCAGGCGGCGGCGCCGGACACCTCGCCCGACGTACCGCCGATGGCGAACGCCTCATTGATCTTGAACTTGTGCGGCGCGGACTTGCTGCCGTCCCCCTTGTCGCAGGACGGTATGTCCACCCACGAGTCGCGGGGGAGCGAGACGACCGTGGCCCACTTACGGTCGGCGGACACATGCAGGACCATCAGCGTGTCCGACTGCATGGTGGTCAGGCCCTTGCCGTACTTCGCGTTGTCGCCGCCCCGCGAGTCGGACCCCACCACGAGGATGTTCTTCGACCCCGGGCTCAGATTGACCGGCCGGCCGCCGCCGATCTTGTTGTCCACGTCGGCGGAGTGGATATTGCCGTTGAGGTCCTGGTAGATCCAGGCCGCCGCACCGGAGACCCCGATGAGCACCACGGCCAGTGCCCCGCCCGACCAGACGGCTATTCGGCCCCGCCGGGTCAGTCGGGCCCGGCCCGCCCTCCGGCCGCCGCGGTGACCCCCGCCCGCGGAGCGGCCCCGCCGCCCGCTGGATTCCCTGCCCACGCTGATCCTCCGTGCCCCGTTACCGGCCGCCGTTCGTCCGGACGGACCGGTCATCGCCCCGTGCGACGGATGCACTCTACTGGCTCTACAACTCTGTAGAAACAACTGGGTGTTCCGCCGCCGTTCACAGCGGTGTGGCGGCTTCGAGGACGACGAAGAGCGCGAGGGCCGAGTTGAGGGCGGACAGCGTGGACGCGGCGGTTCCGGCGGCCGCCACGCAGGCGGCCATCCCCGCCCGGGTCAGTGCGGGCGGCCAGCTCCTGCGCGGCGGCACCGGACCGAGCAGGGCCGCCACCCGGCGCGGCACCGGGCCCGCCGAGGCGAACGCCGCCAGCCCCGGCGTCGCGACCCGGCGGGAGAACAGCGCGGCCTTGCCCACCGCGCGCGCCGTGATCCGCCGGTCGCCGGTGACCCGCGCCGCCTCCTCGTCCGCCCAGCGCTCCGTGCTGTATGTCACCGCGGCCCGCAGCGGCCGCAGGAAGGGGTTGGCGCAGCCGGCCAGCTGGACGGCGAGCAGTAGCCGGTGATGCCGTCCGGCCAGATGGGCGCGCTCATGGGCGAGCAGCGCCCGCCGCTCGGCCGCGTCCAGACAGGACAGCATGCCCGTGGAGACGACGATCCGGCCGGGGGAGCCGGGCAGCGCGTACGCGTAGGGCTGCTCATCGTCCAGGACGGCCACCTCGGAGCGGGGGTCAGAGCCGGAGCCGGAGCCGGCGTCGGGGCCTGATCCGGCATCGGACCGGAGCCCTGCCAGCGCCCGGTGCGCGCGGAAACGGAAGCGCAGATGCCGCCGTACGGTCAGCGCACACGCCACGACCACAAGGCCCAGCGCGACGATGGCGGCCTTGCCCGCGATCTCGTCGTACGGCACGGCCGCCCGTACCTCGGGATCGGACCAGCTGTCCGGGAGCGGATTCCCGGGCAGCTGCGCGGTGCCGACGACCACGAGCAGACCGAGACAGAACGTGCTGCACGCCGCCAGAACCACGGCGACGGAGGTCAGTAACACCGCGGCGTTGCGCGGATGCAGATGGTGCTCGGCCAGCCGCGCGATCGGCAGCGCGGTCAGCGGCAGGACGAGCGGCAGGAAGACGAAGACGCCCATGGATCAGCTTTCGGGACCGGGTTCGGATCGGGGTTCGGGGCCGGCGTCCTTGAGCAGTGAGCGCAGCACCTGCTCGTCATGGGGGGACAGCGCCGACACGAAGCTGGAGAGCACCGCGTCGCGGTCGTCCCGCTCATCGAGCAGCCGCCGCATCCGCAGGGCCGTGAGGCCCGCCTCGTCCGCCACCGGCGTCCACAGGAAGGAGCGCCCCGACCGGCTGCGGGTCACGGCCTGCTTGCCGAGGAGGCGCGTGAGGATGGTGATCACGGTGGTGTACGCCAGCTCCCCGTCGAGCCGTTCCTGCACCCAGGTCGCCGCCACGGGTGAGGTCGCCGAGCCCAGCACGGCCAGCACCTGGGCCTCCAGTTGGCCCTGGCCGCGTCTGCGGGTACGGGACGCCTGGTCCCGGTCGTCCCTGTTCCCGACGTTCCCGGCCACGAAATGGCCTCCTCCCACACCGCCGCCCCAGCCGCCCTGGGGCCGGGGCATCCTAACCAGCTCTTCGCGGCGCACCTTTACGGCGGCCAACTTCTACAGTGTTGTAGATTTACGATGGTGCCACACGGCACCGCGTCGCGCCGGGACGTCCGGCGTGCCCGGTTCCGGGACAGAGGAAGGGAAGCAATATGGGTGTGAGCCTCGCCAAGGGCGGCAACGTCTCGCTGAGCAAGGAGGCTCCAGGTCTGACCGCCGTTCTGGTCGGCCTCGGCTGGGACGTACGGACCACCACCGGCGCCGATCACGATCTGGATGCCAGCGCCCTGCTGGTCGACGGCTCCGGCAAGGTCGCCTCCGATCGGCACTTCGTCTTCTACAACAACCTGACCAGCCCGGACGGTTCGGTCGAGCACACCGGGGACAACCTCACCGGCGAGGGCGAGGGCGACGACGAGACGGTCAAGGTCAATCTGGCCGCCGTGCCCGCCGATATCACCAAGATCGTCTTTCCGGTGTCGATCCATGACGCGGAGTCGCGCGGCCAGTCCTTCGGGCAGGTCCGCAACGCGTATATCCGGGTGGTCAACCAGGCGGGCGGCGCCGAGCTGGCCCGCTACGACCTGAGCGAGGACGCCTCGACCGAGACCGCGATGGTCTTCGGCGAGCTGTACCGCAACGGCGCCGAGTGGAAGTTCCGCGCCATCGGCCAGGGGTACGCCTCCGGCCTCGCCGGCATCGCCTCCGACTACGGCGTCAACGTCTGACCTCCGTACCCGTATCCGCCGTACCGACCCGCGCGTCCGACCCCACGCCCCCAGGAGCGAACGATGAGCGTCAACCTTGCCAAGGGCCAGCAGATCAGCCTGACCAAGTCCGGCGGAGGTGAACTCACCGTCATCCGCATGGGCCTGGGCTGGCAGGCGGCCCGCAAGGGCTTCTTCGCCCGTATGACCGCCCGCGAGATCGACCTGGACGCCTCGGCGCTGCTCTTCGCCGGCAAGGAGGCCATCGATGTCGTCTTCTTCCAGCACCTGACCAGCGATGACGGTTCCGTGCGGCACACCGGCGACAACCGGGTCGGCGGCGCGGGACAGGGCGGTGACGACGAGTCGATCGTCGTGGACCTCCAGCGCGTCCCCGTCCATGTCGACCAGATCGTCTTCACCGTCAACTCGTTCACCGGCCAGACCTTCGAAGAGGTCGAGAACGCCTTCTGCCGGCTGGTCGACGAGACCAACGGCCAGGAACTGGCGCGCCACACACTCACCGGCGGTGGCAAGCACACCGCGCAGATCATGGCCAAGGTGTACCGCTCCGGCAGTGGCTGGCAGATGTCCGCCATCGGCACCCCCGCCGAGGGACGTACGTTCCAGGACCTCATGCCGGCCGTCGTCCCTCACCTCTGACCCCATTACTCCGGACGCCCTGTCCGGCATCCATCACCCCCGCCACTCACTATCCAGGAGACTCCACGTGGCCCTGTGGGACCGCATCAAGGATTCCGCCGCGTCGATGCAGACGCAGCTGAACGCGAAGAAGAACGACCTCAAGAGCGGCGCC
This sequence comes from Streptomyces scopuliridis RB72, assembly GCF_000718095.1. Taxonomy (GTDB): domain Bacteria; phylum Actinomycetota; class Actinomycetes; order Streptomycetales; family Streptomycetaceae; genus Streptomyces; species Streptomyces scopuliridis. The sequence goes on from NZ_JOEI01000011.1 coordinate 133,270, forward strand.
TTCCGTGACGCCAGCATGGCGATGTGCGCCCTGGTCGCGGCGGCCGACGGATCCATCGACCCGTCCGAGCGCCAGCGCGTCGCCTCGCTGATCATGACCAACGACGTACTGCAGAACTTCCCCGCGGACGATCTGCAGACGCGCTTCAACGACTACTGCCAGAAGCTGACGGCCGACTTCGACTTCGGCAAGGTCGGCGTCCTGCAGACCATCGGCAAGGTCGCCAAGAAGCCCACCGAGGCCCGCGCGGTCATCCAGATCGGCATCGTCATCGGCGGCGCCGACGGCGACTTCGACGAGAGCGAGCGCGCGGTCGTCCGCGAGGCCTGTTTCGCGGTCGGCATCGCGCCGAGCGAGTTCGACCTCTGACGGTCATGAGCCGGGGCGTGCCGTCCCCCGTACGGCACGCCCCTCGCACGCCCGCGCGGTACGCCGCCGATTCAGCGATCGGCCGCGCGGCGTCCCCAGCTCGTACCCGTCAGGACGAGCACGGCTCCGAGTACCCCGGCCGCTCCCAAGTGCTCGCCGCCGATCGCGATACCGGCCGCCGCCGCCCACAGCGGTTCCGTACCGAGCAGCAGGCTGACCCGGGACGGTGAGGTGCGGCGTACGGCCCACATCTGCACGAAGAAGGCCCCCAGCGTGCAGAAGACGGAGAGGAACGCCAGCGCCGCCCACTCGCGGGCGCCGAAGCCGGCCGCCACCGTCCAAGGCGCGGGACCGGTGCCCGGCAGGGCGGCCAGGACCGCGAACACCGCGACGGCGCCGCCCAGTTGGACGGTCGTCAGCGAGAGCGAATCCGCTTGGCGCACCGCCTTGGTCCTGGCCATGGCCAGCACATGGACGGTACGGGCGAGCGCGGCCAGCAGCATCAGCAGATCGCCGGCCGAGGGCGCGGTGAACCCGCCGCTCTGCGTCAGCAGCACCACCCCCGCCACGGAGAGCCCGGCGGCGGCGACGAAGGACCCGGGCGGCCGGGTCCGGGTGACCGCGGCCTCCGCGAGCGGTGTGAAGATCATGGTGAGGCTGATGATCAGCCCGGCATTGGTCGCCGAAGTGTGCACGACGCCATAGGTCTCCAGCAGGAAGATCCCGCTCAGCACGAGTCCGAGCAGCCCGGCGCCGCGCCACTGGGCCGCCTTCAGCGCCCGCAGTCTTCGCCACCCGGCGACGACCAGGACCGGCAGGACCAGCGCGAAGCGCAGCACGAGCACGGCGATGACCGTGTCCGCGGTCGTGATGCCCTTCGCCGCGAGATAGCTGGCGCCCCAGACCACGGCGACCATCAGCACGGGCAGATCGGTGAGCCAGGCCCGGCGCGGTACGGGGGCGGGCAGCGGAGCGGCGAGCGACGACACGGGGAACGGATCTCCAGCGGGCACGGGGTGCGGAGACCTCGATGGCTCGCGCGGGAACGATCACCGTACCGGTGCGTGGAGGGCACTCCTCAGGGGCCCCCGGCGTCGATACAGCGCTGGATCCGCCGGTACGTGCGGTTCTCGTGGAAGAGTCGGCCCACCAGCGCGCCGCCGTAGACGACGAAGCCGACGCCGACCAGCCAGGACTGGATGACCAGAACCGTCCCGAAAGGGCCGTAGGTGACCGCGTTCGCGGCGATCAGCGGGGAGAAGACGACACGCGAGAAGACCCGCAGTCCGAGCAGGCCCAGCGCGGTCGCGACGGCGCCCGGCAGGAGCGCCTGCCAGCGGACGCGGCCGGCCAGGAGCACTCGCTGCGACCACCAGAAGAAGAGGCACGTCCCGATCAGATCGCCCACGGTGGCGAACACGATCTCGACGACGGACTCGGAGGTGACGGGCGTATTGACGAAGACGAGAAGGAAGAAGACGAGCACCGCCAGCCACAGCACATGGCGCCACATGGTGTGCCAGCGCGCCGTCGGCAGCTCCCAGACCCGCTCGTAACCGGTCTGTACGGCGGACCCGAACGTCAGCCCGAACACGGCGAGCGCGGCGAGCCCGAACGCCGTCGTACGCTGCAACGCCTGGCCGGGTCTGCCGAACAGCTGCTGGATCTCCTGCTGCGCGGAGGGCGAAACCCCCAGCCCCTGCCCCAGCCAGCGGGCGAACCCCTGGCCGCTCGCCGGGTCGGCCGCGGCGACGAGGATCAGGAGGGGGACGAGAGTGAGAAAGCCGAGCGCGGCGAAGCTCATCGCCCGGTGCATCAGCTCCATCCCGCGGCCGCGGTTCCAGGCGAGCACGGCGGACGCGGTGATCGAGCGGTACAGGCTCTGAAACCGGTGTCCGTGCTCCGTCGCACCGAAACGCTTGCGGGTCATAGGTCGTCTACTACCCGCCGAGGGCGCCGCACCCGTGTACGGCCCCCGGATGGGTGCCGCGCGCCCCGCCCGGCCCCGCCCGCGCGGGCAGGACGCGGGCGGGGCGTGTATCACCCGGGCTCTCCCGGGGATTCGGCCTCCTCCAGGGACCAGACGCGTTCGGCACGCAGCGGACCGCCCCGGGCCATCACGTTCCCGTGGTCGATGGTGAGCGGCGCCAGCTGCGAGGCGTAACAGAGCACCACCGCGCGCTTGACCGCCCACAGGTCGTCGGACAGCGTCAGATCGTGGACGGCCCGCGTCCGGTAGCGGCTCGCGATCTCCCGGTAGGCGACTCCGAAGTGCTCGTCCCCGGCGAGGGCCGTGTCGGTCTCCGCGCTGCCCCACTCCTTGAGATGCCCCGTATAGGGAAGGTCGGCGTAGACAAGGGGGAGCGGCCTGCCGAGCTCGCCGAGGACCCGCAGCGCACGGTCGCGTACCTTCGCGTGATCGGCCTGGTTGGTGCCCAGCGGAATCAGCAGCCGCGTGCCGGGGTCGAGATCGGCGAGATACGTGTCGATCTCATGGAGCGGGCCGCCGTCCCCGTACGGACCGTCGGGGTGCCCGAGGACGACCCGCTCGACACCGAGCAGCGCACAGGCCCGGGTGTCCTCCGCCACCCGGGCGAGATGTGCCTCGCCGCCCGATGAGAAGCCGCACGTGGTGTCCCACCAGGAGACCTCCTGTCCAGGAGACGGCGCGCCGCCGTACACGGTCACGACGGTGACGGGCGAGTCGAGCGCGGGGATCAGACCCGCGAGCGACAGCGCGGCGTCGTCGAAGTGCGGGGAGAGGATCACGGTGGAGGGCGGGGGCGGTGTCATACGGACGTGCTCCTGTCGGTGACGGATGGTGCGGGCGTTGCGGATGCTCCGGGCGATACAGATGGGTCTGGTGCTGCTTCTGGTGAGGGCCGGGGCGGGGGCGGGGCGAAGCGCACGTCACGGAACGCGGCGTCCCACTCGGCGTCGTCGCCCTCCCAGCGCCCGGGGGCGGCCGCGACCGTGCCCCAGCTGATCCCGGGGCCGAGGGCGCCGCCGTCCGGCGGTGGGGTGCGGCGCAGCCAGAGCAGATCGAACCGGTGGCGCGGATACGCCGTCGCGATGACCAGCCGCAGCCGGCGCAGATCGGCCGCGGTGAGTTCGTCGAAGGCGTCGTGGTGGACGTACAGCACATACGCGGACGAGCGCGCGAGCGTACGCCAGCGCTCGGCCAGCGCCCGGAACTTGGCGCGCACACCGTCGAGTTGCCGGTCGATGTCGGACCGGGTGAGCGCGGTGCCGGACGAGGCATGAAAGTCGTGGAAGAAGCGGATGTCGGAGCCGCGATCCAGCGCGCAGAGACCGTCGCTGAACGGTTCGACCATCCCGGGCCGCAGCACATCGGCGAAGTCACCGGCGATCGTCTCCACGACGGACTCGAAGTCGAGATCGAGCCAGTCGAAGAAGTGCGCGCGGTCATGGCCGGTGATCCGGCGGATCTGATGGGTGGACTCACAGTGGTAGCCCAGCCCGACACAGCGGTCGTACACGTCGTACATGTCGAACATCTCCGGTCTCCCCGGGGGCGGTCAGCCGTTCGTGCGCCGCAGGAGCAGCCCCACGCTGCCGCGCTTGCTCAGATACGCGCGTCCCGCGCAGACGGTCTCCAGTTGCGGGGGCACGAGCACGATCTCCTCGTCCGCCCGCCAGGTGGCGGACCGCTCCAGCCAGGGGCGTACGCGCGAGGCGAGCGCGTCGGGTTCGAGGGCGACGAAGACGAGATCCGTGGCCAGATCGTCGAGGAGCGCCAGATCCTGGCCGTAGTAGAGCATCTCGATCAGCAGCTGCGCGGTGGCGCGGGGAGCGTCTTCCTTGGCCAGTTCCGCGAGGTCGGCGCCGTCCACGGTGACCCCGTCGGTACCGGCGAGCGCGGCGGTGAGCCGGGGCCGGAAGACCGCGTTGGGTTCGGTGGCCCGTACGGTGAAGCCGGCGGCGGCGAGCCGGTGGGTCAGCGCCCCCTCACAGGCCCCCACCTCCACCAGCGTGCCGCCGGAGCCAACTCCTGTGCACCGCTCCCGTACCCACGCCGCGGTGGCGTCCAGCCGCCGTGCCTCGTACGGCGAACTGCCGAACTCCCAGGGGTCGACCACGGACGCCGCCTCGTCGTCCAGGCTGGCGAGCAGCGCGAAGAGCCGCTCACGCTGATCGGGGTCGGTGTCGAAGAAGCGCTCGACGGCCGGGACATGCGGTGTCTGGACGACGAACTCCGGGTCGGCCTCGGCCAGCAGATGCCCGCACGAGCCATTGACGAAGTCCAGCTTGGCGGCGATGTGTTCGCGCCCCAGCGGGCGGTCGAGATCGCTGAGGATCTGGAGGTACGGCGAGAACCCGACGGCGTGCCGCAACTCGGCCCTCGTGAGGCCGGCATCGGCATCGGCGTCTTCGGCGTCGGCGGCGCGGGCGAGGGCGGTGTCACGGCCGAGGCGCCCGCGACTGCGCCGGTTGTCCGCGGGGGAGTGCGTCCAGATCCGGCAGGGCCGCCCGGCGGCCGCCTGACGCAGAAGCGTGGCGAGTACCTCGGGCCCCGGCGAGGCGATGCCGTCCGTCACGGGCCCGACATGGGACGCGATCAGGGCGAGGCGTTCCGGCGCGTCCATGCCCGCGCCGAGGATCAGCGTCTCGGCGCGATCGGCGAGGATCACCCGGGTCTCGCCACCGCCGTCGTCGGTGAGTACGGACAGGAAGTCGAGGACGGCGTCCTCGGCCCGGAGTACGACAACGATATCAATCACGGTACTTCGGTCCTTGGTACGGAGCCGACAGGGGGAGCGGGGCAGGGTGGGGCCGGTCGGGGGGTGCTCGGTGCGGGGTGTCGGCTGGCAGGGACCCTAGCGGTCACCGCCTATGTGGTCCAGACCAATTGGACGAATGATCGTCGAGTTTCGGCCACCTCGACCGGCTCGGGCGATGGGCGCCGTACCCGTGAAATCGCCAGGCGCTGACGGGGCGTCGCCTGCTAGGAAGTGGCGATGGAGATGACCACGGACCACCTCGGCCCCCTGGAACGTCTGCTCGCGGAGCGGGCGTGCGAACGTCTGATCACCGAGTTCATCCGCCGGCTCGACCTCGGGGAACCGGGCACGGTCGCCGACCTGTTCACGCCCGACGGGGTCTGGGAGTGGGCTCATGACGGCCGTCGGGTGGAAGGGCGCGACGCGCTCCGCGCCTACTTCGGCTCCCGGCCCGCGGACCGGCTGTCGCGCCGGATGAGTACGAACGTCCTCGTCACCGTGGACTCCCCGACCACGGCCACGGCCCTCTCGTACTTCGCGACCTATCGGGTCGACGGCTACACCGAGGGCATCGTCCCGGCCCGGCCACCGGCGAACGTCGGCCATTACGAGGACACCTTCCGCAAGGTCGGGGACGAGTGGCTCCTCGCCGCCCGGTCGCTGTTCCTGCCCTTCGGGGGACCGACGGAGCGTCTCGACGTTCCCCGGCGGCCGGTGTCCTGAGGACGCCGACGGCACGAGCCCGGCGGCAGCCGGGGTGCGGAACGCACGCGGGAGCGGCGAGCCGGTACGCCCCGCGCGCTCCCGCACGCCGCCCGTGCGGGTGAACGCGGGCCTGTGGCGGGTCCGGAGAATGATCAATCATCGGACCCGTCACCTCACGCCCGTGTTCACGTACGCCCCGGAGGTCCGCCATGCCCGTCGCCCCGCTCGACCACCAGACGACCGGCTATCAACTGGCCCATGCCTACTGGCTGGCGAAGGCCGCGGAGCTGGCCTACCAGGACGAGGACGAGGTGCGGACCGTCCTCGCCGGCTGGGGGTTCGGCCAATTCCGGCACGTCGAGGCCCGCCATGAACTGCCGTTCCCCCTGGAGGACACCCAGGCGTACGTCGCCGCCAGCGACCGGATGATCATCGCCGCGTTCCGCGGCACCCAGCCGCTGGAGATCCGTGACTGGCTGACCGACGCCAACACCCCGCCCGTGCCGGGACCGGGCGACAAGGGTTTCGTCCACTTCGGCTTCCACCGGGCACTCGCCTCGGTGTATCCGGACGTACGGTCCGCCATCGAGAAGTTCCGTACCGGCGGCCAGACGGTGTGGTTCACCGGGCACAGCCTGGGCGGCGCCCTCGCCATGCTCGCCGGCGGCCGGCTGTACTTCGAGGAGCCGCGGATCCTCGCCGACGGTATCTATACGTACGGACAGCCCCGCACCTGCGACCGGCTGCTCGCCGCCGCGCACAACACCGCGCTGAAGGGCCGCACCTACCGCTTCGTCAACAACAACGACATCGTTCCGCAGGTCCCGCCGGCGCCGGTCTTCACCCATGTGGACCACGTCAAGTATTTCGACGCCGACGGCGTACTCCACGACCGGATGCCGCTGATCGACGGGCTCAAGGACCGGATCAAGGGGCGTACCGCCGATCTGTTCGCGCCCGCCTCCGACGGAATTCGCGACCACTTCATGCCCGCGTATCTGGCGAATATCGAGAAAAACCTCGCCTGATTCCCCAGCGGCCCCCGGCGCGCGGCGCGGCACATACTCCCTGTGGCGGCACCGCGCCCCGCGGCGTCTTTTTCAGCGGCGGCCGAGCCGGCGCTCGCCCTGCGCGCCGGTCGCGTAGGGCAGTCCGTAGTGCGAGAAGATCCGCGGTTCGTCCTCGGCGAGCAGCTCCCCGTCGGTATCGATCGACGGGGCGTCCTTGGCGAGTTTCCGGTCCCACGGGACCTTCAGATAATTCGGTCCGACAGTGGCCGCGGCCAGCGGGACAAAGACCAGCCGCCGTTTCGTGGGCAGACCGATCGTGACCGTGGCGAACGACGGGGCGTCCGTCGCGGTGTCGACGTAGATGGCTTCCAGCGAGCCGATCTTCCGCTTTTCGGCATCGACCACAGCATGGCCGCGCCACTCCCGGATGTCCTCAGCTTCGAACATGAGCAACTCGCCTCTCCTCTGCTTATCCTCTGCTTATCCGTATGTTCATGGCAGTACCCGGCGGGGGCATCGGACCGATGCCGACCGCGTCCGTATCCGCCGTTCGGGGATGGCGGACGGTTACACTCGAAAAACATTCCCGGTCGGTGTACGAAATTCACACAGCCGGCTCAAGACGGTCGTGATCGACCCGAAAGGCGTGGCTGAATGCCGATCCATCCCTCAGGTGAACCCGCGGTTCTCGAAAAGCGGCGGGAAGCCGGCAGTGATTTCGCCTGCCTGGCCAGGAAAATGACCGCGGCCGGTCTGATGCGCCGGCGTCCCGGGTACTACCTGGTGCGGATGTCACTCATCGCCGCGTGCTACGCGGCCGGCTGGGCGGCCTTCGCCCTCCTCGGCGACAGCTGGTGGACGCTCGCCGTCGCCGCGTTCCTCGCGGTCGTCTTCGGACAGGTCGCCCTCGTCGCGCATGACGTGGGGCATCGCCAGGTCTTCCGGCTGCGCCGGGCCAGCGCCTGGGCGGGCCGGATCGCCGGGAATCTCGGTATCGGCATGGGATACGGCTGGTGGCAGGACAAGCACTCCCGGCACCACGCCAATCCGAACCACGTGGAGCTGGATCCGGACGTCGAGCCCGACGTACTGGTGTGGACCCGCGGTCAGGCGCGCGCGGCCAAGGGGCTGCCCCGGCTGATCGGCGGCTCGCAGGCCTATCTGTTCTTCCCGCTTCTCGCGCTGGAGGGCATCAACCTCCATGTGGCCGGGGTACGGGCGCTGGCGGACCGTTCGCTGAAGCAGCGGCGCCAGGAGGGTCTGCTGCTCTTCACCCACTTCGCGCTCTATCTCGGCGCGCTGTTCGTGGTCCTGCCGCCCGGCAAGGCGGTGGCCTTCCTCGCCGTCCACCAGTGTCTGTTCGGCCTGTACCTGGGCTCGATCTTCGCCCCCAACCACAAGGGCATGCCCACCCTGACCGGCGACGACCGCCCCGACTTCCTGCGGCGCCAGGTCCTCACCTCGCGCAATGTGCGCGGCGGCTGGTTCACCGATCTCGCGCTGGGCGGGCTCAACTACCAGATCGAGCACCATCTCTTCCCGAGCATGCCCACCCCGCATCTGCGCCGGGCGCAGCCCGTCGTCCGGCGCTACTGCCAGGAGCTCGGGATCGACTATCTGGAGACGAGTCTCCTCACCTCCTACCGCCAGGCGCTCAGAAGCCTGCACGACGCGGGCGCCCCACTGCGGTCGGCCGTGGCCGTCACCAAGGCGTGAGCGGGAAAAGTACTGGTGGGTGCGCGGGGCGTACGGGCATCCTGGCCGCATGTTGATCAGGGAAGCCACCACCGAGGACTGGCCCGCCATCTGGCCGTTCTTCCACCGGATCGTCGCCGCCGGCGAGACCTTCACCTACCCCCTCGGGCTCAGTGAGACCGACGGGCGCGACATGTGGCTCGTCGCGCCTCCGAACCGTACCGTCGTCGCCGTGGACGACGGGGGCACGGTCCTGGGCACGGCGAAGATGAACCGGAACCACATGGGCAACGGCTCGCACATCGCGAGCGCGAGCTACATGGTCGACCCGGCGCACGCGGGGCGCGGGGTGGGCAGGGCGCTCTGTACGTACACGATCGACTGGGCCCGTGCGGCGGGGTACCGCGCGATGCAGTTCAACGCCGTCGTCGAGACCAACGTGCACGCGGTGAAGCTGTACCGGTCGCTCGGCTTCGAGGTACTGGGCACGCTCCCGGAGGGCTTCCTGCACCCGGCGCACGGCTATGTCGGGGTGCACATCATGCACCGCGCGCTCTGAGAGCGCTTCTCCGAACGAGAGGCCCTAACGGTCCTGGAGCACGGACAGGATGTTCCCCGCCGGGTCCGTGAACCACGCGATGTACGGGCCGCCGCCCCGGAAGATGCCCTTCTCGTCCGCTTCCATACCGGGGTAGCGCTCGAAGGTCACGCCGCGGCGGCCCAGTTCGTCCACCGCCGTGTCGATGTCGTCCACCGGGAAGTTGAGAATCGTGAACGACGCGGGTGTGTGACCGGGCTTCGGGTAGACGAGCACGGCGGCGCCGCCCGCGAGACGCAGACGCAGCAGGCCGTGCTCCTCTTCCACCTTCAGTCCCAGCGTCTCGCCGTAGAACTGCCGGGCCTTCTCGATGTCGTCCACGGCGAATCCGCTGAACGCTCTGCTGTTGCCGAACATGACGGCCGTCCTTCCTCGATAAAGGCTGTCGAAGAGGTAGACGCCCGCGGCGTCCGGGACTCATCGGCCGTTCCGGCGGCCGATACGGCGAGCGCTTACGGGCACACGCTTACGGATGCGGCCGTCGGGCCGGGATGAAGGACGCGCCCAGGCCGAGCCAGGTGGCGGCGTAGAGCCATCCGCCCACGACATCCGTGGCCCAGTGCACCCCGAGATAGATCCGGCTCAGCCCCACGGCGACGGCCCAGCAGACGAGGAGCGCGATGAGCACGCCTCTCAGCCATCCGGGGATCGCGTGGGACCGGCGGCCGAGGCGTACGAGGCCCCAGATCAGCAGACCCGCCGCCAGCGCCGATGTGGTGGTGTGCCCGGAGGGGAACGCGTAACCGGAGGCATGGGTCAGCCAGTCCGCCATCGGTGGCCGGGGACGGGCCACCGCCGCCAGGAGGCCATAGCGGGCGGCCTGCCCCGCGAGGAGGAACACCAGCGCGCCGGCCGCCGCCAGCAGCCGGTGCCGCGGATCGCGGCCGGCGAGCAGCCCGGCCACGACGGCGCAGAGATAGGGGTACGGCCCGGTGCCGCTCGCTGTCACGGCCCGCGCCGCCGTGACGCCCGCCGGGGACGAGCGGTGCCCCAGCGACCAGTCGAGCGCGTCCGTGTCCAGTGGGAACGGGGCGCCGCTGCGGCCGGTCACGAGCACGGCCAGCAGGGCGAAGGCCGCGGCGCAGAGCGCGGTGACGGTCAGCGGCGCCGTACGGACGGCTCTGCGGACCGGCGGTGCGGCACGGCTCACCGCCGGGCCACCAGCGGGCGCAGCGGGGTGTCATGGAGCCGTTCGGCCAGCGGAGCGGTACGTCGCGCGAGGCTCATCAGCGCCCAGGCCACGACCGTCCCGACCAGCAGCCCGAGGACGACATCGTGCGGGTAGTGTGCCCCGACCCAGACCCGTGATCCGGCCATCAGCAGCGCGGCCGGGACCGCGACGGCCGCGAGCGCGCGGTCGACGAACAGCAGCGCGACGGCCGCCGCCGCCGCGATCGCGGCGTGGTTGCTCGGCAGCGACCAGTCCCCCAGCGGAGGGCAGGCCTCGATGGTGATGGTGTGCAGCGTCTGGCAGGGCCGCTGCTCCCGCATCACCGACTTGAGGGCCAGTCCGGCGACGTATGCCAGGACCAGTACGAGGGGCGCGGCGAGCGCCATGACGGGCCGCGCCGAGAAGCGCGGGGCCGCGGCCGCCGGCCGGGCGCGCCACCACGCGGCCAGCAGGAGCGCGCCGAAGAAGACCAGACCGTACGTGGACCAGAGGGAGACGGCGGTGTCCAGCCAGCCGGGCGAGTGGTCCGCCAGGCCGGTCACGGACCTGTACAGGCCCTCGTCGAACCACCGGTCCTCGGACGCGGACGCCGTCCCCGCCCACGCGCTCGCCGTCAACGCGCCTCCTCGGGGGACTCGGACACGGATCCGGCGGCTCCGGTCCCGGCCGGGGATGTGCCCGCCCGGCGCGAGCGCAGTACCTCCAGGGCCAGCGGAATGAGCGAGATGATCACGATCACCGCGACGATGGGCAGCAGATAACGGTCGACGTTGGGTACGGACGAGCCGAGCGCGTATCCGGCGAGCACGAGACCGACGGTCCAGACCACGCCGCCGAGGACCTGCCAGAGCGTGAAGAGGCGTGCGGGCACGTTCAGGGCGCCGGCCAGCGGGTTCAGCACGGTGCGTACGACCGGGACGAAGCGGGCGAGCACGATGGCCTTCGCGTGGCCGTACCGGTCGAGCAGTTCCTCCGCGCGGGCCGCTCCCTCGTGGAGCTTGCGGGCGCGGCTGCGCGCCAGCAGCGCCCGGCCGCCCCGTCGGCCGATCCAGTAGCCGGTCTGCGCGCCCAGCAGCGCTCCGAGGACCGAGGCGATCAGGACCTGCGGGAGCGAGAGATGCGAGGTCCCGTTCGCGCCGGAGACACAGAGCAGCCCCGCGGTGAAGAGCAGCGAGTCCCCGGGGAGGAAGAAGCCGACGAGGAGGCCGGTCTCGGCGAAGAGGACGAAGGCGATGCCGAGGGCGCCGAACGCGGAGAGCAGTGATCCCGCGTCGAGAAGGTTCACTGCCTGCGGCATCGTCGCGAGGGCGGATACGTCCATTGAAGGGCTGCTCCCATAATGGTGGACGGAGGATGGACAGAGGTGTCCCGCTGACGATCTGATTGACTACAGTTCTGTAGACGGTCTACTTCACTGTAGACGAAGAGAACGGGAGGAGCGTTCCCATGGGCGACGACGGCGCGGAGCGGCGGCCGGCGGGGGAGCTGGAAGCCGGTGTGCTCGCCGCGCTGTGGGCGGCCGAGGAGCCGCTCACGCCCGGACGCGTCCAGGAAGCGCTCGGTGGATCGCTCGCCCGCACCACCGTCACCACGATTCTGTCGCGGCTGTACGAGAAGGGCAGTGTCACGCGCATCCGATCGGGGCGCGGCTACGCGTACTCCCCGACCGAGGACGCCCCCGGGCTGACCGCCCGCCGTATGCACTCCGAGCTGGCGAAGGACGAGGACCGCAGCGCGGTGCTCGCCCGCTTCGTCTCCCAGCTCAACGACGAGGACGAGCGGATGCTGCGCTCCCTGCTGGACGGCGGAGAGGCCGGATGACCTACCTCGTACTGATCCCGCTGCTGATGCCCTTCCTCGCGGCGCCCGCCGCCTGCCGGGTCGCCGCCGTTCTCCCGCCGCGCCGCGCGGCCTGGCTGCTCACCGCCGCCGCGCTGGTCCTGGCCGTCAGCAGCTCGGCGGCCCTGGTGCTGCTGGTCGTGCCGGGCGCGTCGTATCTGCCCGCCGTCGCCGTCCTCGGTGAACTCGCCGAGCCGCTGACGGCCGGACCGCCTCCGGTGACCATCGCGCTCGCGCTCGTCGCCGGGGCGCTGCTGGTCTGGCGTACGGCGGCCCTCACCGCCGCCGCGCGGCGCGACCGGGCGGAACTGCGCCGGGCCAGGACCGTCACCGGCGGTACGGACGACGAGCTGGCGGTGGTACGGGACGACCGGCCCGACGCGTACGCGCTGCCGGGGCGCCCCGGCCGGATCGTCGTCACCACGGGCATGCTGCGCGCTCTGGAACCGCCCGAGCGTGAGGCGCTGTTCGCCCATGAACGCGCCCATCTGCGTGGCCGTCACCATGTCCTGCTCGCGGCGGCGGAGCTGGCGGCGCTCTGCCACCCCGCCCTGCGCGCGCTGCGTGAGCCGCTCGGCTACGCGCTGGAGCGCGCCGCGGACGAGGCCGCCGCGGCGGCCGTCGGCGACCGGCGTCTGGCCGCCCGTGCGATCGGGCGCGCCGCGCTGGCCGCCCGCGGTGTGCCGGGCCTGTCCGGGGCGGTCAGGCCCCGCACCGTACTCGCGGCGACCGCGGGCCCCGTGCCCCGGCGGGTCGCCGCGCTGCTCGGCACCGGCGCGAGCGGCCGGCCCGCGCTCACGCCCCGGACCCGCCGCCTCGTCGCGGGCGCCCTGCTGGTGTGCCTGACGCTGTCCGGCGTCTCGGCCGTGGGGGCGGCGAGCGACCTGCACACCCATATCGAGATCGCGCAGGGAGAGAACCCCGAGCGCTGACCGGCGGCGCCGTCACCGATAACCCGGGATTCCCCCGTAATCCGCCCTACCGGTATATCCGGCCGAACTCCAAGGTGTCCCCGAAGGAATCATCACCCCCGATCCTCCGGCCCGGATCGCCGCCGTGTCCTCGGTACTCGTGGGCGGAGGCCGGCGCGGAAGCGACCAGCGGGCGTTCCCGGCGAAGCGGCTCCGGCAGGGCTTCCGGTGTGATCAGAGCCGGCAGCGCGCGGTCCATACGCAGCGCGTCCACCGATTCCGCCAGCAACTCGTATTCCGTGGTGTCGTCGCGGGTGGCGACACGGATGAGACGCCCGGCCGCCAAATGCTCGGCGACCATGTCCTGATGGGCCGTGTCGTCCCGCCAGGTCCGGAGTGTCGTCGGTACGTCCGGCACGCTCTGCGCCACCGGAGTGAGCGCGGCGGCCGGAAAATGTTCGCTTTCCGGGCTGGGATCGAGCCGTTCCGCGATCCAGGTCGCGCGATCCCGCAACCACCACAGTGCAAGTGCCAGAGTGGGAGCGCGATATGTTCCCAGCGGAACGCCGATACGCTGTCCACCGCTGATTCCGTACGCGGTGACATGGCACAGGAATTCGTCATGCACGGCCGCTCTCCTTGCGCCGTTCCGTGGGCCTGATGGCCTGGGCCGCAGTGCTTTTGCAGTGACGTTGCGCGGGTGCCGTCGGGCGCCGTGGCGGAGCGATTTCCCGGGGGAGTGGAAAACGACCCTGGAATGCCCGAACTTCCAACTATGAAGCCTTTACTGACGTCCTGTCACGACACGGATCCGGCCAGATTCGGAGCGTAATCGCCGCCCCGTATGGCGGAAATTTCATGACACCGCGCCGCGATGGAGCGTCCATTGCCCTGGGGTCATATGCCAGCATCTGCGGGTACCGCGCGACGCCGGCCTCGCCGGGGTCCGGCAGGTCTCGACGCGATGGAGGACACCCCTCATGAACACGAACCCGCACGACGGCACCCCGTACGACCACACCTGGCACGACATCTCCCAGGACGACACGCTCACGACCGCCCCCGACGGCCGGACCGCCCTGCGGATGGAACGCAGGCTCCCGCACCCTCCCGAGAGGGTCTGGGCCGCGCTCACCGAACCCGCCGCTCTCGCCCAGTGGTTCCCCTCCGAGGTGACCGTCGACCTCACCCCCGGTGGCGCGATGGGCTTCCACTTCCCCGGTGTCAGCGGACCGGGCATGACCGGCACCGTCACGGACGTCGACGAGCCCCGCCTCTTCGCGTTCACCTGGGGCGCCGACCATCTGAGCTGGTCCATCACGCCCGACGGCGAGGGCTCGCTGCTCACGCTCGTCCACACCTTTGACGATCTTCCCGGCGCGGCGAGCTTCGCCTCCGGCTGGCACCTCTGCATCACCGCCCTGGCCCAGCTGCTCGCCGGTGGCCCGGTCACCGTCGGCCGTGACACGGGCGAACTGCACGAGACGTACGTGCGGCGGTTCGGCCTCGGCCGTGGCACCACCGAGCCGGCCGGGGGCGACACCGCCGGTCCGCGGATCCGGCTGGAACGTCAGCTGGTGCGGCCGGCCGCGACCGTCTGGGACGTCCTGTCGGCCGGTATCGAGCCGGTGGCGGGCCTGCCCGTCCCCATCGGGTTCACCGCCGAGAACGTACCGGCGGGCCATGTCGCGGAGGTCCGGGCGCCGAGGTCGCTCACCTACACCTGGCGGCCCGGGGGGTCGGTCACCTGGGAGCTGGGGGAGGGGACGGGGCACGGGGCCCGGCTGGTGCTGACCCAGACCGGTCCCGAGGGCGCCGACGCGGACGCGGCCCTGGCAGCCTGGCGGACCAGGATCGACCAGCTCGCGGCGGACCTTCTCAAGGTCTAGTGGAGGGATCTCCTCGCGGCCTGAGGGGATGTGGCCGGAAGGAGGCCGTGTGGCGAGTGTGTGACGGCTCGGTAGGGGCCGCCCGATCCGCGCCACCCAGGTGGAGAGGCGGCGCGAGCCCTGGTTAGGGTGCCTTGAATGTTTGCCCCTCGTTTTCCCCCCACATTTTCTGTAAGAGGCGTGTTCGCTGATCTGGGTTCCCTCTGGGAGGCCATGTGACGCAGCTCACTGATCAGTCGGTACGGGTCACGGCGACCGCGAAACCGGCGGAAGCCGCGTCGGCCGCGCCACCGGCCAAGAAGCGGGACGCGTTCTTCGACAACGCCAAGTTCCTGGCGATCGTGCTGGTCGCGATGGGACACGCGTGGGAGCCGCTGCGGGACGGCAGCCGGGCGGTCTCGGCGCTCTACATCGTCGTCTACACCTTCCATATGCCGGCGTTCATCATCATCTCCGGCTATTTCTCCCGAAGTTTCGACTTCCGTCCCGACCGGGTGCGCCGGCTGATCACCGGCATCGCCGTGCCGTACATCGTGTTCGAGGTCGCCTACAGCCTCTTCCGCCGATGGGCCGCGGACGATCCGTCCATGCGGATCACCCTGCTCGACCCCTGGTATCTGACCTGGTTCCTGCTCGCCCTCTTCGTCTGGCGGATGACGGCGCCGATCTGGCGTCTGGTGCGGTGGCCCCTCCCGGTCGCGCTGGCGATCGCCATGCTCGCCACCCTCTCACCGGACATCGGCGACGACCTCGATCTCCAGCGGGTCCTGCAGTTCCTGCCGTTCTTCGTGCTCGGTCTGCGGCTCAAGCCCGAGCACTTCCAGCTCGTCCGCCGCAGGGAAGTACGCCTCCTGGCCGTTCCGGTCTTCGCCGCCACGGTCGTCTTCGCGTACTGGGCCGTCACCCGGATGAACATGGCGTGGTTCTTCCACCGCGACAGCGCGCAGGAACTGGGCGCGCCCTGGTGGAGCGGGATTCTGATGACGCTCGCCCTTTTCGGCTGCTCCCTCGTACTGACCGCCTGCTTCTTCGCCTGGGTTCCCGGCCGCCGTATGTGGTTCACGGTGCTGGGAGCGGGCACGCTCTGCGGCTATCTGCTGCACGGATTCCTCGCCCAGAGCGCGAGCACCTGGGACTGGTACGACGCCGACTGGCTGCACCGGCCCATGGGCGCGGTGTTCGTCACCGTCCTCGCGGGCGTGGTCGTCACGCTGCTCTGTACGCCACCGGTCCAGCGGCTCTTCCGCTTCGCGCTGGAGCCCGAGATGGCATGGGCGTTCAGGACCGACCCCGCCGGGCGGCGCGGAAAGAGCTGAGCGAGGACGCCAGGGGACCTGGACGTACGACCGCGGGGCGGTGGCCGACGGCCACCGCCCCGCGCGTATCCGACCGGTCGGCCGGATCAGAGGTCGAACTCGTGCGGCGGCAGGTCGAGCGCGAAGCAGGCTTCGCGGACCACGGCCTGCTCCGTCTTGTCGAAGTCGCCGTCGGCGCCGCCGATGACGATGCCGATCTGGATGACGGCCCGTGCCTCGACGGGCTTCTTCCTGGCCTTGCCCACCTCCTGGAGGACGCCCACCTTGCCGAACGCGAAGTCGGCCGTCAGCTTGTTGAGATAGTCGTCGAAGCGGCGCTGGAGGTCTTCCGCGGGGAAGTTCCGCAGCACCTCATTGGTGGCGATCAACGAGGCGACCCGCTGGCGCTCGGCGGGGTCGACGGAGCCGTCGGCCGCGGCGACCAGCGCGCACATCGCCATGCTCGCGTCGCGGAACGAGCCGCTCTTGAGGTCGTTCTTCTTCGCCATGAGCTGCGTCTGCATCGTCGCGGCGGATTCCTTGAACCGGTCCCACAGGGCCATTCCGTCATCTCTCCTCAGGTGTCACACAGAGCCACTCCGACAACGCGCGAGACCGCCGCAGCGTGCCCGTCGGGTGGACCCGGGCGCGGTCCGGAGAGGCGTACACCCGCCGGACGCCCCCTTTTCATACGATCGCGAGGTCGCCCCGTCACCGCACCAGAGCTGGGAGCACCCGCCATGGCCACCGAGCCGATCGACTCCAACGACTCCACCGCGCCCACCGAATCCACCCTGCAGAACGTCTCGTTCCCGAGCGCGGGAACGACCGCGTACGGCTATCTCGCCGTACCGCCCGCCGGACACGGCCCCGGCGTCATCGTCATCCAGGAGTGGTGGGGCCTGACCGCCCACATCAAGGACATCGCCGACCGCTTCGCACGGGCGGGATTTGTCGCGCTCGCCCCGGATCTGTACGGCGGCCGGGTCGCCCATGACTCCGGCGAGGCGCTGCGCATGATGGGCGAACTGCCCACCGAGCGGGGCGTCGAGCTTCTCTCCGGCGCCGTCGACTATCTGCTCGCGCGGCCCGAGACGGACGGCGACACGATCGGCACCGTCGGCTTCTGCATGGGCGGCGGATTCGTGCTCAGCCTCGCCGCCAAGGACCAGCGGATCTCCGCGGCCGTACCGTTCTACGGCGTCAACCGGGACGGAGTGCCCGACTTCTCGAACCTCAAGGCCGAGATCCTGGGCCACTACGGCGAGGACGACGACACCGTTCCGCCGTCGTCCCTCAAGGAGCTGCGTACCGCGATCGAGTCCCAGTCCGGGATCGTTCCGGTCCTCCATCTCTACTCGGGGGCGGGCCACGCCTTCTTCAACGACGGCCGCCCCGAGGCGTACCACGCCGCATCCGCCGCGCTCGCCTGGGAGCGTACGATCGCCTTCCTCCGCGACCGGCTCGGCGCCTCCGGCTGACGCCGTACCGCGGTCGACGCAGGGTCCGGCCGAGCCGGGTCAGCTGAGCGCGGCCCCCTGCCACAGCAGCAGCCCGACATCGGCGCCCGCGACCACGATCGCCGCGAGGAACGGCGCCTTGGGACGGTGGCGGCCCAGCAGTGAGCCGCCGACCGCCGTGATCAGCGCCAGGGCGACGGCGACGGCACCGAGCGCGCCCACTCCGCCGAGCGCGAGCAGGACCGTCGCCGCCACCAGCGGGGCCGGCAGCAGCAGCCGCACCGCGGCCGGCCCCAGCCGCTGCGGCCAGCCCCGTACCCCCAGGGCGAGATCCGCCTCGATGTCCGGCAGCACATTGCCGAGATGGGCGCCGACCCCCACCAGCGCCGCGGCGGTGACGATCCACCAGTCCGGCCGGGGCTGTCCCGGCAGACCGAGCGTCACAAAGGCGGGCAGGGACGCGAACCCGATCGCGTACGGCAGCCACGACAGCACCGTCGCTTTCAGCCGGACGTTGTACAGCCAGGCCGCGGCCACCCCCAGCAGATGCACCACGCCCGCGAGCGCCCCGTACGCCAGCGACAGCGGAACGCACAGCGCCAGCGCCGTCAGGGCCGCGGCCCGTACGGTACGCACGCCGACGGCCCCGCCCACCACGGGCTTGGCGCGCCGGCCGGCCGCCGTGTCCCGCGCCGCGTCGACGGCGTCATTGCTCCAGCCGACCGACAACTGCCCCGTCAGGACGGCGGCGGTCACCAGCAGACAGCCGGACGCGTCCTGCCCGGCGGCCACCGCGAGCCCCGCGACCAGCAGCGTCACCGCGACCGTGGGCCCCGGATGGCACGCCCCCAGCAGCGCGGCCAACTGGCGCGGCCACCCTCCGGGCGCCCCGCCGAGCGGCCTACGCACGGTGCTCCCCGCCTGCTCGGTAACGTCCACGCGCCCATCGTAGGCAGCCCCACCGACAGCGGGCGGTCCGTCACGTCCGTACGGCTCCCGACGCCGGACCGCCCGTCATGGCGCGGTCGTGAAACCGACCCTGAGGGGCCGTACAGGCGACTTCGTGTGTGGCACGACCGAGCGGGGGCAGGGATTGCACGTCAGTCGCCCCCGACCTCGGACCGCAGATGACTCGCATCGCAGCCGTCCATGGAGCCCTGGCTCCGCATCGGTACGCCCAGCACGACATCACGGACATGGTCGCCAAGACCTGTCTGCCCGCAGGTGCCGACCGGCAGGTACTCGACCGGCTGCACCGCGGCGCCCGCGTGGACACGCGCCATACGGCACTGCCACTCGAACAGTACGACGGGCTCAAGGACTTCGGGGCCGTGAACGACGCCTTCATCGCCGGGGCGCTACCGCTCGGAGCCGAGGCCGTCGGCGGGGCACTCGACGCGGCGGGGTTCTCCCCGCGCGATGTCGATCTGCTGATGTTCACCTCGGTGACGGGTATTGCCGCGCCGTCCGTGGACGCGCGCCTCGTCGGGCGGCTCGGACTGCGCTCCGACGTGAAGAGAGTGCCGGTCTTCGGGCTCGGCTGTGTGGCGGGGGCGGCGGGCATCGCGCGGCTGCACGACTATCTGCTCGGGCGGCCCGACGATGTGGCCGTCCTTCTCTCGGTCGAGCTGTGCTCGCTCACCTTCCAGCGCGACGACGTCTCGTCCGCCAACCTCGTCGCCACCGCGCTCTTCGGGGACGGCGCCGCGGCCGTCGTCGCCTGCGGCCCCCGGCGCCGGCCCATCGGCCCCGTCGTCGTCGAAACGCGCAGCCATCTGTATCCGGACACCGAGCAGGCGATGGGCTGGGACATCACGGGCTCCGGCTTCCGTATCGTTCTGGACGCGAGCGTTCCGGAGCTTGTCCGCAAGAACCTCGCCGCGGACGTCGCCGGATTCCTCGCCGACAACGGGCTGACGCGCGAGGACATCACCGCGTGGGTGTGCCATCCCGGCGGGCCGAAGGTGCTGGAAGCCGTCGAAGAGGTGCTGGAACTGCCCGCCGATGCCCTCGACATGACCTGGCGTTCGCTGGCGGCGGTGGGGAATCTGTCGTCCTCCTCCGTACTGCATGTACTGCGTGACACGCTGGCCGAGCGCCCGCCACCGCCCGGTACGTACGGGCTGCTGCTGGCGATGGGGCCCGGATTCTGCTCCGAGCTCGTGCTGCTCCGCTGGTAGGGCCGGCGGCGTCGGCAAAGAGCGACAGGAAGAAGAGACAGAGGGACGGGGAGAAGAGAGGGAGGGACGGGAGACATGATCTGGTACACCGCGCTGGTACTGGCCGTGGGCGCGGAGCGCGTGGCCGAGCTTGTCGTCGCCCGCCGCAACGCGCGCTGGAGTCTGGCGCGCGGCGCCGTCGAGCGGGGGCGGCGGCACTACCCGCCGATGGTCGCCCTGCACACCCTGCTGCTGCTCGGCTGTCTCGCGGAAGTATGGCTGGCCGACCGGCCGTTCGACCCGGCACTCGGCGGGCCGATGCTCGCCGTCGTGCTGGCCGCGCAGGCGCTGCGCTGGTGGTGCATCCGTACGCTCGGCCCGCGCTGGAACACCCGGGTGCTGGTCGTGCCGGGACTTCCGCTGGTGACGGGCGGCCCGTACCGGCTGCTGCGGCACCCCAACTATGTGGCGGTGGCGGCGGAGGGGATCGCGCTGCCGCTCGTGCACGGCGCCTGGATCACCGCGCTGCTGTTCACCGCGTTCAACGCGGTGCTGCTGACGATCCGGATACGGTGCGAGAACCGCGCGCTGGAGTCCGCCACCGCCGGCGCCCGGCCATGATCGATCTGCTGGTGGTGGGCGGCGGACCCGCCGGTCTCGCCACCGCGGTCCATGCCGCGCTGGCCGGCCTGGAGACGGTCGTGATCGAACCCCGCACCACCCCCGTCGACAAGGCGTGCGGTGAAGGCGTGATGCCGAGCGGCGTACGCGCGTTGTCCGCCCTCGGCCTCGACCTCCTCCCGGGCCATCCGTTGCGCGGCATCCGCTATGTCCATGGCACCCACCGGGCCGAGGCGCCGTTCGACGACGGACCCGGGCTCGGGGTGCGGCGCACGGAACTCCACGCCGCGCTGGCACGACGGGCCGCCGAGGCCGGTGTCAGGACCGTGACCGGCCGGGTCGGCGAGGTGGAGCAGAGCGCGGACTCCGTGACCGCGGGCGGGCTGCGGGCGCGCTGGCTGGTCGCCGCGGACGGGCTGCGCTCACCCGTACGGCACCGCCTCGGCCTGGACCTTCCGGACCGGCGGCCCCGGCGGTACGGGCAGCGGCGGCACTACCGGATGAAGCCCTGGACGGACTTCGTGGAGGTGCATTGGTCTTCGTCCGGGCGGGCGGGGGAGGCGTATGTGACACCCCTGGCGGACGATCTGGTCGGGGTGGCCGTCCTGACCACGGCGAAGGGCGGTTACGACGACCATCTGGCCGGATTCCCGCGGCTGCTGCCGCTGCTGGACGGCGAGCCGGTCGGCGCCGTGCGCGGCGCCGGCCCCCTGCGCCAGCGGGTACGCCGCCGCAGCGCGGGCCGGGTGCTGCTCGTCGGCGACGCGGCCGGGTATGTCGACGCCCTCACCGGCGAGGGCATCGCGCTCGCGCTGGCCTCGGCGGAGGCGGCCGTACGGTGTCTGCGGGCCGGCCGGCCGCAGGAGTACGAGCGGCGATGGCGCGCGCTGTCCCGGCGCCACCGGCTGCTGACGGAGGGGTTGCTGAGGGTCGGCGGCCACGCGACGGGAGCCCGGCTGATCGTCCCGGCGGCGGCTCGGATGCCCGCGGTCTTCGCGGCGGCGGTACGCGCTCTCCAGTAAGGCGCGGGGCCAGTGAAGCGCGGGGCCAGTGAGGCGCGGGGCCCCGGAATCAGGGCGAGAGACCGCCCGTCGTGTCCGTCCCCGGAGGCGTCATCGCGTTCACCGTGTGCGGCAGGACGTTCACGAGGTAGTCCGCGATCGTCGCGTCCAGGCCGACATCGCGCCCGGCGGCCTCCGACAGATACCAGCGGTGCTCCAGCACCTCGTGGTAGATCTGCGCCGCGTCCATCTCGCCGCGCATCTCCAGCGGTACGGCCCGTACGGTCGGCCGGAAGACATCGCGGACCCAGCGGTGGGCGAGGACCTCGGGCCGCGCCCCCAGCGGATCGCCGGGCGCGTAGTCCTCCTCGCCGGCCATCCAGCTCTCCAGGTCGTTGAGCAGCCGGCGCGCCTGGTTCTCCTCGGCGTCCAGGCCGGTCAGCCGCAGCAGCTGCCGCTGGTGATGGCCCGCGTCCACCACCTTCGGCAGGAAGGTGACCGTGTCACCCACCGGGGAGCGCTCGATCTGCATCTCCGCGACATCGAAGCCGAGATCGTTGAGCCGGCGGATCCGGCGGTCGATGTAGTGCCGCTTGTCCACCGGATAGACCGACTCGCGCGTGACCTCGTGCCAGAGATCCTCGTACCGCTGGACGATCGCCGCGCCGAACGGCACCGGATCGACGGAAGGGTGCAGCGCGCCCGACGCCTCCAGGTCCATCAGCTCCCCGGCGATGTTCACGCGCGCCAGCTCGATGTCGTAATCGCGTTGTCCCCGGCTCAGGTTCTGCTGGATCTGCCCGGTCTCGGCGTCCACCAGATACGCGGCGTACGCGCCCGCGTCACGCCGGAAGAGCGCGTTGGACAGCGAGCAGTCGCCCCAGGCGAACCCGGCGAGATGGAGTCGTACGAGCAGGACGGCCAGCGCATCCATCAGCCGCTTGACGGTGGTCGGCCGCATCGTCGACTCGAACATCGAGCGGTACGGCAGCGATCCCTTGAGATGCCGTGTGATCAGCGCAGGCTCCAGGGGCGCGCCGTCCGCGTCCACGCGCCCGGTCACCACCGCGACCGGGTCCACGGCCGGGATCCCGAGCCGGTGCAGATCACGCAGCAGACCGAACTCGCGGACCGCCCCGCGCTCGGATATCTCCTTGACCGCCACGACCTCGGGCCCCGCCGAGGCGAAGCGCACGACATGGCGCGAGATACCGCGCGGGAGCGCGACCAGGCACTCATCCGGCCACTGGTCGAGCGGAGTGTTCCACGGCAGATCCAGCAGCACGGCCGGCTGCTCCGGATTGGTCGCGCTGATCTGCAGCGCCATCGTGCCTCCCACGGCGGTCGTCGGGCGGGCACCGGATCCGGAACCGCCCCCGACAGTGTGCCGGGTCGGATGAGCGCGGTCGCGGGCAGGACCGGGGTGGATGGCTGCGCGTCCCTTCCTTGGCGGCGTCATCTGTTGAGCGCGGTGAACGGCCGGCGGTGTCAGCGGCTCAGCAGCAGTTCGGTGTTGCGGTCGGAGGACTTGCCCGCCGGAGCGGTGGTCGAGCCCGGCGCGTTGTGCGAGAGCTCCCGGTAGAGGGCGGCGAGACCGGTCTGCGAGAGATCCTCGAAGTCGGTCCTGTGCGGCGCCGCCGACTCGATCAGCGTGGTGAACAGCGAGAGCGTGCCGTCCCCGTTGTCGGTGATCTCGATGACCCGCGCGAGCTGCGGGAAGTCGATGTGCGAGGCGGTGGAGATCTCCCAGAAGCTGCCGTGCGGAAGGATCGAGTTGCGGTGGCTGTGCCCGTTGACCCAGGCCAGCACATTGCGGTTCCGCTTGAGCAGTGCCAGGACCTCGTCGCCGTGGTGCCGGGCCTCGCCGGGGTGTGCGGGGTCGGGGTGGGTGTTGGTCATCGTCCAGCTGTTGTGATGGCTGAAGATGACGACGTATCCGTCCCGGTGCTCCGCGAGCTTGCGCTTCAGCCAGTTGAGCTGGGCGGTGTTGAGCGAGCCGGTGTAGTGCCCGCCGCGGTCGGTGGTGTCGAGGCTGATGCCGGTGACGTTCTCGCCCATCGGGAACGTGTAGTAGAGCGTGTCGTTGTCCAGATTGGCCGCGGTGTAGCCATGGCCGGCCGGACCGGCGCCCGCCCGGGCCGGATCGAGGTGCGCGGTCAGATACTCGCGCGGACCGAACGGCGCCCGGCGCGGATCGGCGGTGATGGACCGCATCGCGCGCTTCGAGCGGCGCAGCAGGTCGATCAGCTTCGCCCCGTTGGGGTCCCCGCCCTTCGAGAGGAGCTTCAGCAGCTGCTTGGCCTCGGCGTCGGGGATGCCGTACAGCTTCTTCGCACCGACGGCGAACTCCGCGAGGAAACCGGACGGGTCGGCCATCGCGCCGCTCGCCAGGCCGTCGTGATTGCCGACGGTCGAATACCACGGGATCCGCAGCCCCGGGCTGTTCACGGAGCGGATCGCGGCGTCGAGGAACCCGTCGATACGGGGGTAGCCGAGCCGTTTGTCGGTGTCGCGGCGGGAGTCCTCCGGGTGCCAGAACAACCGCTCGTCGGAGTTCTGCACCCCTTCGTAGCGCTGGAGGTCACCGGTGTTGGGGGAGATACGGCCACCGCTCATCACCGTGAGGAACCAGTCCAGTTCCGCCCGGGAGTTGTTGTCGGTGTTGTCGCCGGTCGTCACGGCGAAGGACAGCGGCGCCCCGGTCGCGGGCCCCTCCTTCAGCGCGTTGATCTGCTCGATCAGGGCCACCGCCCCCGGCACGGTCAGCGCTTCCTGAGGCCGCCACCCCGAGAGCTGCTGCGAGCGCAGATACTCGGTGCGCACCGGGTGCTGGACATCCACCAGATGCAGATCGGTGAGCTGGACGAAGGAGCTGAGTACGGTACGCCGCTGGGCGCGGCCGGGCCGCGGGGCCGCGAGCGTCTCGCGGACGACCCTGCGCCAGCCGGGACCGTCGCCGAGCCGCCGGAAGGCCGCGGCGGAGTCGCGGGGCGCGGCCACCGAATCCAGCGTCGTACGGGCCGGGACGGTACGGGTGGGCGTGGCAGAGGCGGCCGGGGTGCGGGGGCTGGGGACGGAGGGTGCGGCGGTTCCGGGCGCGGCGGCCGCCTCCCCGGAACCGCCGCCCGCGCCGAGCGCCAGCCCGATCCCGGCGGAGACGCCGACCGCTCCGGTGGCAGCGAGAAAGGAGCGGCGGTCGACGGCGGTGACTGCGGAGTGTATGCGTGTCATTCTGCGGTCTCCCGAGTGCGAGCGCATCAACAAGCGCGCCGGGGACGGCCCCCTGGCTACTCCTCGATGGTTGACACCGGGCGTGGCCTGCGCGTGAACGACGTTCCAACGGCCAACACCCATCACCACACAGGGATCACCGCGTCGGTGAACCGTCGCCGTGCCCATGGCCACAGGACCGGAGCCGGTCACTCACCGTTCACTCTGCGGGGAAGGCGCGGCCCGTGCGGGGGGTCTTCGAAATTCGTGGGCATACGTCGCGGCGGACCGGGCACACGCACCTCGGAGCCGAGCTCGCGGCCGCCCCCGGCCGCCCGAGCTCTCCCGGCCCCACCGGTGCGTCCCCCCTCGCCGGTGGGGCCGCTCCTCTTTCCGCGGCCTCGCGCGAACAGGCCCGTTGTCAGACCCGCGTGGGAGGGTGTTTCCCGAGCCGGTGTTCCAGCGCTGAACACCTGGATTCCCTGAACCCCGCGCCGGTTCCTGCCCTGAGCCGATCCCCGCGCTGATCCTTGAGCCGACCTCTGAGGAGCCAGTCATCATGACGGACCGTCCCGCCTCCGCCTCCGACCCTGCCGCCCAGGCGCTCACCGCGCTGGCCGAGCTCCTCGCGCCCGGCCGCGCGGCCGTCGCCGAAGAGGTCCTGTTCGCGTACGAGGATCCGGACGCCTACGTACGTACGCATGCCACGCGGCTCGAAGACCGCGGGATCGATGCGCCCATCGAGAACCTCGCGTGGATCGCGCTCGTCGACGCCCTCACCGCCCAGGGGCTGCTGGCCGAGGTCGACTGGAAGGAGGACGGCGACGAGATCAGGCGCCAGCTCCGGGCCCTCGAATCCCGTCCCGCCGTCGACCCGTGGTCCCTCGCCGACCCGGAGAACGCGGACGGCACGGACCCGGTGGCGCTGGACACCGCCGCCTTCCTCAACGACGCAGGGCGGCTCCATCTGGATCTGGGGGTGGCGCTCGCCGTGCTGGACATAGAGTCGGACTGCTATCCGCTGGTCTGCTTCCCGGCCCGGCGGGCGAGTGAGCTGACGCCGCTCGCCGCGCGCGCCGGTTTCTATGCGGCGGTCCTGGGGTCCGACCAGCTCTGAGCCCGTACGCGCTCCGAGCCCGTACGCGTGCGGCGCGGCGGCACCGCGGCCAGGGGCTCAGCCCGCGCTGATCACGACCGGGCCGCCCCCGGGGTCGGCGCGGTCGATCCAGTCGGCGGAGGCGTACAGCGGCCGGTTCGGCACCGCGCCACGCCGCAGCCGTGCCCGGTGCAGCACCCGTCCGTCCTGGCTGACGACGAGGAACGACAGCCGGTCCGCCGAACGTGCCGTACGGAGCGTGAAGCGGCCCAGCGGCGGGCGCGGACCGCGCGGGTCGATACGGTTCGGCGCGACCCACCGCAGGGGCGCGTCCACCTCCACCGGCACCTGACCGCCCGGCCACGCGCCGTCCGTCAGATACCGCAGCACGGGCCCGGCGACGAGCCGGCCCTCCCGGGCCGCGGTGCCCGCGGGCTCGATGGCGTGCAGCAGATTGCCGACGGCGAAGACGCCGGGCGCGGCCGTACGGAACGCGGTGTCGACCGCCGGGCCACGGGTGCCCCGGTCGAGGGCGATCCCGCCCCGGCGGGCCAGCTCATGGTCGGGGATCCAGTCCCCGGTGAAGACGACCGTGTCGCAGCCGACAGTCGTCGTCCTGCCGTCGTCGTGTCGCAACGCGACGCCGGTGAGCCGGCCCCGGCCGAGCAGCTCGGTGACGGTCGTGCCGGTGAGCAGCGGAACGCGGTGACGCAGCCGGGACCCGAGGCCCGAGGCCCAGGAGGACTGGTGGTGCGGCTGTTCGGTGACCATCGCCGCGATCTCCACGCCCGCGCTCCGCAGCGTGCGCGCGGCGGAGTAGCTGACGGGTTCGGCGCCGATGACGACGGCCCGTACCCCGATCCGCTGATGGTGCAGATGGACGGCCTGTTGCAGCTCCCCGGTGGTGAACACCCCGGCCGGCCGTGTCCCCGGCACCAGCCGTGCGCCGCGCGGACGTTCGCGCGCGCCGGTGGCGAGCACGACCGCCCCGGCGGAGAGGCTTTCCAGGCCCTCGGGTCCGGTGGTCTCCACGGTGAGCGGCCCGGGGCCGCCGGGGGAGTCCTCGCGCCCGTGATGTCCCGCCCAGCCGGTGACGGAGACACCGGTGCGCAGCGTCGCTCCCGCTCCGGTCGCCAGATCGCGCCAGTGGCGGGCGTACGCGGGACCGCTCATCGGACGGTGCAGATCACGCACCCCGAATCCGGTGTGGAAGCAGTGGCGTGGGACGCCGCCGGCCTCTTCCTCGCGGTCGACGACCTCGACCGTACCGGCGCCCGAGGCGGCCAGTCGCTCGGCCGCGGCCAGACCGGCCGGACCCGCGCCGACCACCAGCACATCGACCGAGCGCCGCCGCCGGCCGGGGCCGGGGACGGAGGACACGGCGTCCCGGTCTGCTGTCGCGCTCATGGTCCGACCTCCGGCCGCAGGGATGGCTCGCCGCCGCCGGACGTGCCGGACGTACTGAACGTGTCGGGGGCTTCGGGGGCGAGCAGGGCGCGCACGGTGGCGCCGCAGTAGAAGCCCTGGCACCGGCCGCCCCGGGCACGGGTACGCCGCCGCAGCCCCTCGGGCGAGCGGGGCGGGACGGTACTGGCGAGGGCGTCGCGGATCTCCCCGCGCGAGACCCGTTCGCAGTGGCAGACGATCCTGCCGTACTCCGGGTCCGCCGCGATCAGATCGGCGCGTTCGTACGGCCGCGGTGACGCCTCGCCGATATTCGGCATCCGTAGCGGTTCGAGCTCCCGCGCCGCGCCCAGGTCCCGGCCGGAGTCGGCCAGCAACTCCACGACATGGGCGGCGATCGCCATGGACGCGGTCAGCCCGGTGGAGCGGATACCGCCCACGGTGATGTAGCGCCGGCCGGGATGGGACCGGATGCGGTAGTCGTCGTCCTCGGTGGCGGCGCGCAGCCCCGCGTAGACAGCCGTCACCTCCTCGTCGAGCAGCTCCGGCATGATCCGTCCGCCCTTCTCCCGCAGGAAGTCCAGCCCCTCGGCCGTCGATCCGGTCGCCGCCTTGTCGTCCAGATCCTCGGCGGTCGGGCCGAGCATCACATTGCCGTACACCGTGGGCGCCACCAGCACCCCCTTGCCGAGCGCGGTGGGCACCGGCAGCAGGATGTGCCGGACCAGATCGCGGGCGAACTTGTCGAAGACCATGAGCTGACCGCGTCGCGGGGTGACGGTGAAGTCGGTGCGGCCGAGCAGCCGGTCGATCTCGTCGGAGTACAGTCCGGCGGCGTTGATCAGCGCGTGCGTCCGCAATACGCCACGGCCGGTGGTCAGTTCATGCGGCGTCTCGTCGCCGAGGGCGCCGGCGACGCTCTCCACGCGGCAGTTGAGATGCAGATCCGCCCCGGCCCTGACGGCCTGGGTGGCGTACGCGAGCGTCGTCGTCCAGGGGCAGATGATGCTCTCGCCGGGGACTTCGAGCGCGCCGAGCGCGCCGGGGCCGAGATGAGGCTCGCGGGAGTACAGCTCGTCCGCGCCGATGATCCGTGTCGCGTGGTACTCATTGCGCTCGGCCTTCTCCGCCAGCCTGGGCAGCGCGGCCAGTTGTTCCTCGTCCCACGCGACGAGCAGGGCGCCGAGCGGCTCGACGGGGATCCCCGTCCGCGAGGCGTACTCCGCCAGCCGCCGCTGTCCCTCGCGTACGAGCCGGGACTCCAGCGAACCGGGCACGGCGTCGAAACCGGTGTGCAGAATGGCCGTGTTGGCCTTGGACGTGCCGTCGCCGACATCGTCGGACGCCTCCACCAGCGCGATCCGCAGCCGGTAGCGGGTCAGTTCACGGGCGATGGCCGTG
This sequence comes from Streptomyces scopuliridis RB72, assembly GCF_000718095.1. Lineage (GTDB taxonomy): Bacteria > Actinomycetota > Actinomycetes > Streptomycetales > Streptomycetaceae > Streptomyces > Streptomyces scopuliridis. Next base: position 161,846 of record NZ_JOEI01000011.1, read on the forward strand.
CCGACCACTCCGGCGCCGATGACAGCGACGTCGTACACCTCGTCCGGCAGCGTGCCCGAGGTCGTGACAGTCATGGTGCTCCAGGGACAGGCCGGGACGGGGGTTCGGGCCAGGGTTCGATTCGCGTGGGTTCTCTTCGCGTTCGCTTCGGTACGTTCCGGGACGCGCGGCTCAGGGCGGGGGAGTACGGTCGAGCAGCGCCGCCACCTCCGCGCGGAAGACGTCCAGACGCTCCGCCGCCTCGTCCGCGCCGATCCTCGGCTCGTAGACCGCGGCCGGTTTCCACTCCGGGATCACCTGCCGCAACGACTGCGCGGGATCGAGACCGAGACGCGCGAGGGCGCCCACCCCCAGCGCCGTGACATCGGGCAACGCCGAGACCTCGACGGGCCGTTGCAGCAGATCGGCCTGGGTCTGCATCAACAGCGCCGACCGGGTCAGACCGCCGTCCACCCGCAGGCTCGTCAATGGCGTGCCGAGCTCGGTGGCCACCGCGTCGGCCAGCTCCACGACCTGGGCGGCGATGCCCTCGCAGAGCGCGCGGACGAGCTGCCCCGGGCCGGTGTCCAGGCCGAGGCCGGTGATCGAGCCGCGCAGATCGCCGCGCCACCACGGCGCGGCGAGTCCCGCGAGCGCGGGTACGAAGGTCACGCCGCCGCTGTCCGGTACGGAGGAGCCGACCGTGTCGAGATCGGCGGCCCCCGAGATCACCCCGAGATCCGTCAGCCAGCGCACGGCGGAAGCGGCCGTGTAGACCTGTCCGTCGAGGCAGTAGCTGGTGTGTCCGTCGAGCCGCCAGGCGACACAGCTGACCAGCCCCGACGTCCCCCGGCGCGGCAGGCCGCCGGTCTGTGCGAGCAGGAACGCGCCGGTGCCGTATGTGCACTTGGCGGATCCCGGTTCGGTCACATCCTGGGCGAGCAGCGCCGCCTGCTGGTCGACGAGCAGCCCGGTCAGCGGGATCTCGGCACCGAAGGCGCTGGTCGTGCCGACCGGTCCCGCCGCGTCGACGATTCGGGGCAGCGCCTCGCCGGAGAGCCCGAAGATGTCCAGCGCCTCCGGTGACCAGTCGACCCGGTCGAGGTCGAGCAGCTGCGTGCGCCCGGCCGTGCCGGCGTCGGTGACGAACGCGCCGGTCAACTGGTGGATCAGCCAGGAGTCGCTGGTGGTGACGGCGCCCTCGCGGGTCAGCTCGCGCCGGATCCAGGCCATCTTGGGCGCGGCGAAGTACGGGTCCAGTGGAAGCCCTGTCAGCTGCCTCAACCGGTCGTCATGCGGCGCGAGTTCGGCGCAGAGCGGTTCCGCGCGCCGGTCCTGCCAGACGATCGCGTCGGTGAGCGGCGTGCCCGTACCCGGATCCCAGGCGAGCACCGTCTCGCCCTGGTTGGCCAGACCGACGGCCGCGACCGGCTCCCCGGCGTCCGCGAGCGCCTGGTGCCCGGCGTCGAGTACGGAGCGGAGCAGGACGGCGGGATCGACCTCCACCATTCCGCCGGAGCCGTAGCGGGGCGGCGCCGGGGCCGAACCCGTACCGATCACTCCTCGTTCGGGGCAGATGACCAGCGCCTTGGTGGACGAGGTTCCCTGGTCAAGGGCGAGTACCGGCAGGGTGGTCGATCCGGCGCGGGGGTGGGGCGAGTGCTGGGCTGGCGGCATATCCCGTTCTTCGGTCGCGGAGGGGGCACGAGGTCGCGGCGATCGCGGCGGGGTCCTGATCGCTGAGCGAAAGCGTGATGCAGGCCAGAGCGGGCGTCAAGGGTTCTCTGGACCGTCCGTGCGCGGGTGCGACGGCGGTCCGTCCCCGCGCTCCGAGGAAATCGTCCGGGCGTCGCCGCCGGAGGGCGTCCAACCTGCTTTGATCAACAGAGAGTTGCGAAAGATCAGCAAAGTGTTCGAGCCATGTCACTCTGACCCCTACACTGATCGCCGCAGTGGCAGGGAGTGCTCTTCGGCTCTTCCTCACCTGCGGCATGGCAGGTCTGTGCCTTCTGCGACGACGCCGGATCGCTCCACCCCCCACCGTCCTAGAGGATCTATGACGAACATATTTTCAGCCAGGCGCCTCCTCGGGCATGCCCGGCTCAGTACGTCCTGTAGGCAGCCCGCGGCGGCCGGCGTCTCCCGGCCGCCGCGGCACGGGAGTTCCGGAATCCCGGGACGGGGGAGCATCCGTCACCGCCGTGTCCCCGGGCCACCGGGGCCGGGAACGGAGGGCCGGTGCTAGGGCGTGTTTCGGAAGTAGCGCCGTCCGCCCGCAGGGCGGGCCTGGCGCCCGCCGCGGCAGCGGCAGGATGTCGCTGCGGTGCGTGCGATCGCAAGGCGGAGGGTCGCCCCAGTACTGGACGTACTGGGGTGATCCCGACAACGCCGCGAGCGTGCGTGCCAGGCGCCGCCAGGCAGGCGGGACTTCCGAAACAGGCCCTAGCTTCCCCCGCCCCGCCGTCCTCGCGCGCGCGGACGGGGCCGAGCTGATGGCGAGCGACAATATGCGCCCCGTCTACCACCCGGCGGGCCACGACAACGAACTGCGCGCCGCCGTCCAGGATCTGCGCACCGGCCGCTGGGTCTCGATGCGCAACCTCCTTGCCGACACGCCCGATTGGGCCCTGTGGACCCAGCGCACCCAGGTGCTCGCCACCGTCGCCGCCGGCTCCGACGCCGTACAGGCATGGCTGTCCGAAGAGCCCAGAAGCGTCGCCGCACTCGTGATGCACACCCGCGTCCTGGTGGAGCGCGCCGTACGGGCCCACCGCGAGGGACACGCCCGCACACAGGAGCTGTGGCAGCAGGCATGGGAGGCGTGCGGCACCGCCGCGCGCCAGGCTCCCGCCGACCCGGTGCCCTGGGTATGTCTGCTGGCCCTGTCCCAACTCGACGGCAGGCAGAGGCTGGAGGAACACCGGCTGGCGCCGCCGGGGCCGATGCTCTTCCCCGGTCCCTGGGCCCTGCTCTCGGAGGCCGACAAACGCGATCCGTACAACCGCGAGGCGTACCACCGCATGCTCCAGTTCGTTTACGCGCGGCGGGCCGACGGATCACTCTCGGAAGCGGTCAACTTCGTCCAGTGGGCGGCCTCTTCGGCGCCCGAGGGCTCGGCGCTGCACGTCATGCCGTTGTTCGTACGGGTGGAGCGCTACCGCCGGGAGAACGGCCACGAGAAGGCGCTCGACCTCCACTGGGTCACGGAGGACGCCACCCGTGACGCGCTGCGGGCCCTGCAACTGTGGTTCGACCACGCGGTGCTGGCCGAGGCCTCGCTGCTCGACCTCAACCAGCTGGCGCACGCGCTGTGGGGATCGCTCCAATTCGAGGCGGGGGCCCGGGTGTTCGAGGCTCTGGGGCCGTACTACGTCTCCGTGCCGTGGGCGTATCGTACGCGCAGTCCCGGCGACGCCGCGCAGGCCGAGGACGTGTTCCTGCGCGCCCGCGCCCGGTGTCTCGCGGCGGCCCGCGACCCGCGGGGCGGGCCGGACGGCTGAGCGGCACCCACTGCGAAGCCGCTCGCGTCCCCACCCCCCGGCAGCACCTTCCGTACCCGTCCCCCCTTGTTGTTTCTCACCGGAGGTACATTCCATGTCCACGTCGCCACCGACCTGGTCGAAGGCCGGTCCGATGCCCCAGAAGGACGAAGAGCAGCGGCTGCGTGAGCTCGGCTACCAGCCCGTCCTCGCCCGCCGCATGGGCGGCTTCGGCAACTTCGCCATCAGCTTCTCGGTCATCTCCATCCTGTCCGGCTGTATGACCCTGTACGGCTTCGGCATGGGCACCGGCGGCCCTTCGGTGATGCTCTGGGGCTGGGCGGGCGTCGGTCTGTTCGTGCTGTGCGTCGGCATGGCGCTGGCCGAGGTCACCAGCGCGTATCCCACCTCGGGCGCCCTCTACTACATGGCCGACCGGCTCGGCGGCCGTAAGTGGGGCTGGTACACCGGCTGGCTCAACCTGCTCGGACTGCTCGGCGCGATCGCGGGAATCGACTACGGCGCCGCGCTGTTCACCGGAGCCTTCCTCAACCTCCAGTTCGGCTTCAGCCCCACCCCGGGCTGGACCTTCGTCATCTTCCTGTGCATCCTGCTGCTGCACGCCGTGCTGAACCTGTTCGGGGTCAAGCTCGTCAGCGTGCTCAACTCGATCAGCGTGTGGTGGCATCTGGTCGGCGTCGCCATCATCGTCGGCGCTCTGGCGATCGTCCCCGACCACCACCAGTCGCCGTCGTTCGTCTTCACCGAGTTCGTCAATGACACCGGCTGGCAGAACCCGCTCTACGTGGCCGCCATCGGGCTGCTGCTCGCGCAGTACACCTTCTGCGGCTATGACGCCTCGGCCCATCTCTCGGAGGAGACCTCGAACGCCTCCGTCACCGCCGCGCGCGGGATCGTCCGGGCCATCTGGGTCTCCTGGATCGCCGGCTTCGCCCTGCTGGCCGGTCTCACCTTCGCCATCCAGGACTACGCGGGCGCCCAGAACAGCGCCACCGGCGTGCCGCCCGCGCAGATCCTGATCGACGCCCTCGGTACGAGCGGTGCCACGGCGCTGCTGCTGCTCGTGATCGTGGCGCAGCTGTTCTGCGGCAACGCGGAGGTCGCGGCGGCCAGCCGGATGGTCTTCGCGTTCAGCCGCGACAACGCCCTGCCGGGCTCCGCGCTGTGGCGGCGCGTCAGCAGCCGTACCCAGACCCCTGTCCCCGCGGTCTGGCTGTCGGTCATCGTCGCGGGTGTGCTCGCCGTGCCGTCCCTGTACTCCGCGACGGCGTACGGCGCGGTGACGGCCATCAACGTCATCGGGATCACCCCGGCGTACGCCATTCCCATCTTCCTGAAGCTGCGCGCCAAGGACCGCTTCGAGCCGGGACCTTGGACTTTGGGGCGCTGGAGCAAGCCGGTCGGCTGGATCGCCGTGGTGTGGGTGGCTCTGGTCACCGTCCTCTTCTGCCTGCCCCAGTCGAACCCGGTGACGATCGACTCGATGAACTACGCCGTGATCGCCCTGGCCGTGGTGCTGATCCTGGCGACCGCCTGGTGGTACATAGCCCGTGGCTCGTACAGCACCCCGCAGGCGTACGGCAACGCGCGCGAGCAGTCGGAGATTTCGGAAGGCATCGTCTGAGCCTTCTCCCGTCCGGAAGGACGCGGTGTGTGCGGCGGGGGTCCGGCCCAAGGGCGGGGCTCCCGCCGCACGTCTGCGATGTCTGCGCGGTGCTCTCGTCTCCCGTCGGCTATCCGGTGTTCTTCCCGCCGGCTCCGCTCAGTTGTCCCTGATGAATTGTTTCGCCAGCTCGTCGCCCCGCCGCGTGATGGTCTCCTGGTCGTCCAGCCGGGAGATCTCGGAGTCCTTGAAGACGATGTACGTCACGCCCGACGGGACTCCGCCGCCCGAGGGGTCGGGCACGATTCCGAGCGCGCGTGCCGTCGCGTACGACGCCTCCCCGATGATCCCCGGTGGGCCGGTGTCACCGACGACGGCGTACTCCACCTTGTCGCGGTGGATGACCGCCGCGACGGATCCGCCCCGGATGCCCGACGAGCGGAAGTTCCAGATGGAGCTGGACAGCGGCACGACGATATAGGGCAGCTCCTCCGCATTGAGCGCCCGGCCGTCGGCCTGGGTATAGGAGGTGGTGTCCTGGTAGTAGGGGTCCGCCGAGGGGTTGCAGTGGGCCGTGGCCTGGCCGTCGCAGTCGATGTCCATGTCGGCCTCCCAGAACACGGCGCCCCTGGCGTCGCAGACCGGGATCGTGGCCGGAGTGCTCTCGCGGGTGCGGTACCGCCCGTTGGAGATCTGGTCGCAGCCGCCGGCCCGGGACAGCAGAGCCGCCGCGGTGACCGGTCCGTCCTCGGGGAACCCGTCGCGCCTGAACGATTCTTTACCGGCGGGCGGCCCGGCCGCGGGCCCCGGCGCGCCGTGGCGTTTGGGCGATACCGGGGCGGACGGTACGGGGGCGGGCGTAACGGGGGCGGGCGATACAGGGGCGGACGCCACGGGGACGCGGGCCGCTGGGTCGAAGGACAGGGGGGTGTGCGGAGCGGGGGCGTGCGGCGCCTCGGCGGGCAGGGCCAGGGCGGGGAGCACGGTCGCGGGGAAGACCGCGGCGGCGAGCAACGCCGTACTGGCGGCGACGAAGACATGGGGACGACGGGGCACGGAGAAGATCCCTTTCCTGAATGAACCGGATGGACGGCGCGGCCTGGCGGCACCTGGATGGCGGGGTCAGCGGCTGGGCGGGGACGGCCTGTGGCCGTCACCTATGCACTCGCTCAGCCGGTCGAGGAAGACCCGCTGCCCCGTCACCAATGGCTCCACGGCGTTCTCCAGGGAGAACCAGGCGACACGGTCCAGCTCGGGGAATTCGCGCAGGACACCCGATCCTCTCGGCCACTCCATGGTGAAACTGCCGGGCACGGCGAGGGCGGGATCGAGATCCCCCTCTACGGCCCAGACCGTGACCGTCTTGCCACCCCGCTGCCGGACCTCGCCGAGCGGGATCCACGGTCCGTCGGGCGGTGGCAGGCCCAGTTCCTCCTGGAACTCCCGGCGCGCGGCGTCCTCCGGCCGCTCGTCCGGTCCGTGCTCACCTTTGGGGATCGACCAGGCGGCGGCATCGCGGCCGGACCAGAACGGCCCGCCCATGTGCCCGAGGAGCACCTCGGCACCGGTGTCCGTGACCCGGTACACGAGGAGCCCCGCGCTCTGTTTGCCCGACATCCCGTCAGTCTGGGCACAGGTTCATAACGGTGCATTCCGGGCATCGGCTGTTTGTGCGGGTCTCGCTCGCGTCTTCGATGCAGACGTTCCGCGCCCGGCCCGTGGGCGGCGGGGCCTTCGGCGCATCATCTGGCGCGTCACGGGAAGCCGCAGCTTTACGGTGTGCCGCCCGGCCGATCGTATGAATGGTTGCGCCGTACGAGGGCGCTACACCGGGTCAGTGCACGGCGTCGGCCCACGGGTCGGGTAACGGGCGGGGCCCGGCCTCGGCGCGTGGTGCGCGGTGCGAGGCCGGGCCCCTTCACGCGGGACCTCGTACGGGACGTCGTACAGGACGTCCTGTGGGACCTGCTGTGGGACCTTCTACGGGAACGAGGTCACCGTCGAGGGAATCGTCGACGTGCCCGAGGTGGGTGACCCGATGCTGTTGATCACATGGTTGTACTGGCCCATGCCGCCCAGGGAGACGACCAGCAGATCGTGGAACCTCACTCCGGGTTTCACCGGCGCCTGGAAGCCATGGTCCTGCTGGATGGTCGAGTCCGAGGTGTAGTTGCAGTAGCTGCCCAGACCCCAGCCCTCATGGTTGTTGACGGTGTCGGCGACCTTGTAGGCGGCGTAGCCCTTGATGGTGCCGTTCTGGATGGCGGCCTGGTTGGGGGCGTCGTACGCCTTCTCGTTCTGGAAGAAGATCGTCCTGCCGTTCTCGCCGTACCACTCCACGTCGTACTTGTTGAAGTGCTCGACGAAGAGCCCCGTGGCCAGCACATCGTCACCATTGACCCGGATACCGTAATCCGCGCGGTTGGTCTCCCAGCCGACGCCGGCGCCGTGGTCGGCGCGCCAGACCCAGGTGTGATCGATGATCGTGTCATCGCTGTTGATCACCATGCTGGTGGTGGCCTTGCCGGGGCCGGCGCCGCCGATCCTGATGAACACGTCCTGCACGGTGGTCGGGTTGGCGGAGTGGTCCGTGGCCGCGCCCTGCGGGCCGACCTCCAGAAGGGTCGGAGAGTTCACCGGACCGGCGTCGATCAGGAAGCCGGCCAGCTTCACCCCGTCCACATCCGCGACCTTCATGGCGGTCACCCCGTTGTCCGGGACGATCGTGGCGAGCCCGAGCCCCAGCACGACGGTGTTGGCGCGGTTCACATTGATCGGCTGGTCGACGTGGTAGATGCCGGGCGTGAACAGCAGATTGAGCCCCTGGGCGAGCGCCTGATTGATCGTCGCGGCGGTCGCGCCCGGCTTGACGACATAGAACTGGTCGAGCGGCAGGGACTGGCCCTGCGGCGCGCCATTGCCCCAGGTGGTGCCGCGCGCGTTGGTGCGCTTGGCGGGGACGAACACCTTGTACGCGTTGCCGTCGAGGTAGAGGAAGGGTTTTTCGCGGGAGACGGGGGTGGTGGTGAGGGTGGTGTAGGGCGGGTTGGGGAAGCTTTGGGCGGGGGCGCCCTCGACGCCGGAGAAGGTCATGTTCCAGACGGCGTTGGTCCAGCCGCCGACGGAGCTGTCGCGGGTGTACCACTGCTGCTGGGAGTAGGGGCCGACGGTG
>NZ_JOEI01000012.1 GCF_000718095.1 Streptomyces scopuliridis RB72
CCAACAACCCGTCCCCCACCGCCCGCCCCGCCGCCGCCAGCCCCGCCGGCGCCAGCAGTGACAGGTCGCAGCCGTCGGACAGCCGCAGCTCCAGCAGGATGCGCTCCACCCGGCGGTCCTCCGCCGTCAGGATCTCCCGCCCCGCGCCCGGCGACCGTCCCGACGCCAGCGCCGCCGCATACGCGCCCGGGTGCTTCACGTTCCACCAGCGCACGCCCCCCACGTGGCTGTGGGCGCCCGGACCCGCGCCCCACCAGTCCGCGCCGCGCCAGTACAGCTCGTTGTGCAGACAGCGGGCCGCCTCCGAGGTCGCCCAGTTGGACACCTCGTACCAGGAGAAGCCCGCCGCCGCCAGCACCTCGTCCGCGATCAGATACCGGTCCGCGTGCTCGTCGTCGTCCGTCATCGGGACCTCGCCGCGCCGGATGCGCCGGGCCAGCTGGGTGCCCTCCTCCACGATCAGCGCGTAGGCGGAGACATGATCGGGCCCCGCCCCCACCGCCGCGGCGAGCGATTCGCGCCAGTCGTCGTCGGTCTCCCCCGGCGTGCCGTAGATCAGATCGAGGTTCACATGCTCGAAGCCCGCCGCACGGGCCTCCGCGACGCACGCCTCGGGCCGCCCGGGGGTGTGCGTACGGTCCAGGACCTTCAGTACGTGCTGCTTCGCGCTCTGCATGCCGAAGGAGATCCGGTTGAAGCCGCCTTCCCGCAGGGCCGCCAGATACGCCGGGTCCACGGACTCCGGATTCGCCTCGGTGGTGATCTCGGCGTCGTCCGCGAGCCCGAACTCGTCGCGGATCACCCCGAGCATCCGTACGAGATCGGCCGCCGCGAGCAGCGTCGGCGTACCGCCGCCGACGAAGACCGTACGGACCTGCCTCGGGTCGTCGCCCAGCACTTTCCTGGCCAGCCGGACCTCGTCGGCGAGGGTCTCCGCGTAGTTGTCACGGGAGGCCAGGACACCGCCCGAGCCGCGCAGCTCGGTCGCCGTGTACGTGTTGAAGTCGCAGTAGCCGCAGCGGGTCGCGCAGTACGGAACGTGCAGGTAGAAGCCGAGAGGCCGGTCCGCCGCGCCCGCGAGGGCGTGCGGGGGCAGCGCGCCGGTCTCGGGCATGGGGTCGCCGTCGGGCAGTGCGGAAGGCATGCCCCCAGTGTCCCGTACGCGACGGGTGGACCGGGCCGGTGCCGGTCCACCGGGTCGGGCGGCTCAGGTCGCCTGGAGCACCAGCAGCGCCACGTCGTCCTCCGGCGGCGACTCGTCGAAGTCGTGCACCACCTGCCGTATCCGCTCCGCGACGCCCTGCGCCGTCAGCCCCACGCACCCCGCCAGGGCCCGCGCGAGGCCGTCGCCGTCGTCGAGCATCCGCCGGCCGGAGCGGCGCTCCGTGACGCCGTCGGTGACGCAGAGCAGGGTGTCGCCGGGCTCCAGGTCGAACGTGCTGCTCTCGTACGCGACCTGCTCGACGACCCCGAGCAGCAGCTGCGGCTCCGCCGCCGGGCGTACCGTCCCGTCCGGCCGCAGGAGCAGCGGCAGTGGATGGCCGGCGCTGGCGAGGGTGCACCGTACGGCGCCGCCCGCGCCCGGCAGTGGCATCAGCTCGCCGTACAGCAGGGACAGGAAGCGGGCCTGGCTGCCCTCGGACGGTGACGGCGGGGTCGCCGGCAGGGAGGACACGCCGGACGCGGCAGAGGCCGCGACCATCAGGGACGCGGACTCGGCCGCCTCCGTCGCGTCGTCCAGGAGCAGCCGGTTCAGCCGGTCCAGGACCGCGCCGACGCGGTAGCCCTCGCGGGCGAGCAGCCGCAGCCAGGGACGGGCCAGGCCGGTGACGACGGCGGCCTCGGGACCGCTGCCCTGGACGTCGCCGAGCATGAAGCACCAGCGGTCGCCCGGCGGGCACGGGAAGACGTCGTAGAAGTCGCCGCCCGCCAGACCGTCGTCGCTCGGCTCGTACACCAGTGAGCTGGCGATGCCCGGGATGCGCGCCACCTGGCTGGGCAGCAGTCCGCGTTGCAGGACCCGGCTGATGGTGACCTGACGGGTGTAGCGGCGGGCCGCGCCAATGGCGAGGGCGACGCGGCGCGCGAAGTCCTCGATGAGCGCGGTCACTTCGTCGGGGACCGGGCCCCGCCCCGGCCTGCCGAGCAGCAGCGTGCCGAGCGCGCGCCCGTTCGCGACGAGCCGACAGGCGAGCGCCGCCCCGGAGTCGGGACCGGAGCCGGAGCCCGAGTCGGCACCCGCCCCGGAACCCGCGCCCGGCCAGGGCATCCGCACCGGACCGCCCCTCGGCGAGACCGGTAACCGCGGCGGCTCCTTCTCCAGGATCCGGCGCAGCGGCTCGATCCTGGCCTCGTCCGCGTGCCAGACCCGCGCCAGCCGGGGCGCCGCGCCCTGCTGTCCGCCCTCGCCGTCCAGCCAGACCGCGCACCACTCCGCGAGCCGTGGCACCAGCAGCTGTCCGGCGAGCGCCGCGACGAGATCCTCGTCCAGCTGCCCGGCGAGCAGCTCGGACGCCTCGGCGAGGAACGAGAGGGCGCCCCGGCCGGTCCACTCGGGGTCGTCGCGCACCGTACGACGCGTCGCCGGCGCGAGGATCTCGGCGGCGCGCAGCCCGCGCCGCAGGGCGGGCTCGGTCCCCTGGTCCTGTCCCGGGTCCCGGCCTTCGAGCGGGAGGCGGGCCCAGACGGTCTTGAGGCCGGAGCGATAGGTGATGCCCCAGCGTTCGGCGAGCGCGGCGACCAGTTGCAGCCCGCGGCCGTACTCGGGGGTGCCGGCCGGTGCCTGTCCCGTCGCGTCGCTCTGTATGGCGCGCGCGGGGTGGTGGTCGGAGACTTCGAGGACCACGGCCGCGGGCTCCTCGCCCTCCCCATCCGGGGTCCCGGAGGCGTCCTCGCCGGGGTCTTCGAGCCGGCAGAGCAGATCGACGGTGGTGCCCGCGTGCACCACCGCGTTGGTGACGAGTTCGTCGACGATCAGCACCGCGTCGTCCGCGAGCAGATCGGTGCTGTGCTCCCCCGGGGAACAGCCCTCGTCCCCCTGGCAGAACGTACAGGTGGTGAGCAGCCCGAGACTGGTCCAGTCCGCCAGCGCCGCGCGGGTGAAGCGGCGTGCGGCGGACGGGGCCAGCGGGTTGCCCGGCAGGCTGGTACGTGATGTCGACCGCGTGTCCCTCCGTAACGGCACCTGGGATGCCGGTAGATGAAGGGTCTCGCGCGGGATCGGAATGCGCCCCACTGCGGCTCCTGATCCGGTTCTGGCGTTGTGCCGCTTACGATCCCGACAGAGTGACAGACGGAGCCCGCTCATACGCGCCGAGTCATGGAAGTGGGCAAGATTTGACCATGAACCGGAAGCACACCCGCCGTATCTGCGGTGGTACGGCGGGGAGCCCGGCCGGTGCGGTGGCGACACGGGGCCAAACCGCCGGAAGGACGTGCCAAAACGCTTCGCACAGAGCATTCTTGCCTCCCTGGCCTGAACGCGGGGGCCGGACAAGGGGAGCGGGATGAGCAGGACAACAGCCACCACGGACCGCGCGAGCATCCTGATCGTCGATGACCTGGAGGACAACCTCGTCGCACTGGAAGCGGTCCTCGCCTCGCTGGACGAGCCGCTGGTACGGGCCCGTTCGGGCGAGGAGGCGGTGCGGGCGCTGCTGCGGGAGCCGTTCGCGCTGATCCTGCTGGATGTCCGGATGCCCGGCATGGACGGCTTCGAGACCGCCTACCGGATCAAGCGGCTGGACCGGGCCAAGGACATCCCGATCATCTTCCTGAACGGTCCGGAGTCCGACAGCGGTTATGCCTTCCGGGGGTACGCCACGGGCGCGGCGGACTTCCTGACCAAGCCCTTCGACCCGTGGATGCTCCGTGCCAAGGTCAGCGTCTTCCTCGATCTGCACCGCAAGAACCGCCAGTTGGAGCGGCTGCTGGCCAGGGAGCAGGAGCATCTGGGGGAGATCACGGACCGGCTGGCAGCGATCGAGGACGAGTTGCGCGGGGGCGCCCCGGCCGGCCTCGACTCGGTGGGGAAGCAACTGTCCCGAATAGAGGAGACGCTGGACGAACTGCGGCGCGGCCGGGGCCAGTAGGGCGTATGGCGAAAGTCCCGGCCGGCCCCAGCTCCACGGCCGCCCTCAGGACTCCCGGGAGCCCTCGTACATCTCCTCGATCAGATCCTTGTACGTCCGCTCCACCACCGGCCTCTTGAGCTTGAGGCTCGGCGTCAGCTCACCGTGCTCGATGTCCAGATCGCGCGGCAGCAGCCGGAACTTCTTGATGGTCTGCCAGCGCTGGAGGCCCTCGTTGAGCCGCTTCACATAGCCGGCGATGAGCCGCTCGGCCGCCGGGGACGCGACCACCTCGGCGTATGTCCTGCCCGTCAGGCCGTTCTCGGCGGCCCAGCCGAGGATGGCCGGCTCGTCGAGCGCGATCAGCGCCGTACAGAAGTTACGGTCCGCGCCGAGCACCAGGATGTTGGAGACGAACGGGCACACCGCCTTGAACTGGCCCTCGACCTCCGCGGGGGCGATGTACTTGCCGCCCGACGTCTTGATCAGGTCCTTCTTGCGGTCGGTGATCCGCAGATAGCCGTCGGGGGACAGCTCGCCGATATCGCCGGTGTGGAACCAGCCGTCGGGCTCCAGTACCTCCGCCGTCTTCTCCGGCAGCCTGTGATATCCGGCCATGATCCCCGGGCCGCGCAGCAGGATCTCGCCGTCGTCGGCGATCCGTACCTCGGTGCCGGGCAGCGGCTTGCCGACCGTGCCGGTGCGGTACGCCTCCCCCGGGTTGACGAAGCTGGCGGCGCTGGACTCGGTCAGTCCGTAGCCCTCCAGGATGTGGATCCCGGCGCCGGAGAAGAAGTAGCCGATGTCGGGCGCGAGCGCGGCGGAGCCGGAGACCGCGGCGCGCAGCCGGCCGCCGAACGCCTCGCGCAGCTTGGCGTAGACGAGCGCGTCCGCTGCCTTGTGCTTGGCGCCGAGGGCGAACGGTACGGAGGCCGTGCCCGTACGCCGGAAGTTGTCCTGGGAGACCTTGGCGTACTCGCGGGCGACCCCGGCGGCCCACTGGAAGATCTTGTACTTGGCGGCGCCGCCGGCCCGCGCCTTGGCCGCGACCCCGTTGTAGACCTTCTCGAAGATCCGCGGCACGGCCGCCATATAGGTCGGCTGGACCACCGGCAGATTCTCGATGATCTTGTCGACGCGCCCGTCCACGGCGGTGACATGCCCGACCTCGATCTGTCCGGAGGTCAGTACCTTGCCGAAGACATGGGCGAGCGGCAGCCACAGGTACTGGACGTCGTCCTTGGTGATCAGTCCGGTGCCGGCGGTGGCCTTGGCCATGTACGACCAGTTGTCGTGCGGCAGCCGTACGCCCTTGGGCCGGCCGGTGGTGCCCGAGGTGTAGATCAGCGTGGCGAGCTGGGTGGCCGTGATCGCCGCGACCCGCTCCTTGACCGTCTCCGGGTGCGCGACCAGATACTCCGTGCCGCGCGCCTCCAGATCGGCCAGCGAGAGCACCCAGCCCTCCGGGTCGCCCTCGGCGGGGAGCGCGTCGGCGGCGTCGATCACGATGACATGACCGAGATGCGGCAGCTCCGCCCGGCTTTCGCGCGCCTTGGCGAGCTGGGCGGCGTCCTCGGCGATCAGTACCCGGCTCTCGGAGTCGGCGAGGATGTACGCCGACTCCTCGGTGTTGGTCGAGGGGTAGACCGTGGTGGTCGCGGTGCCCGCGCACATCACTCCGAGGTCGGCGAGGATCCACTCGACCCGGGTGGACGAGGCGAGCGCGACGCGCTCCTCCGGCCGTACGCCCAGCGCGATCAGGCCGGCGGCGATGGCGTACACCCGCTCGGCGGCCTCGCTCCAGCTCAGTGAGCGCCACTCGTCGGGGCCCCGGCCGGCCGGCGCGGGTACGGGGAAGCGGTAGGCCTCCGCGTCCGGCGTGGCGCTCACGCGCTCAATGAAGAGGGTCGCCACGGAGGGCGGCCGGTTCTCGATCAAGTTCTGTGTGTCGCTCACGACATCCTCCGGGCCCGCGGCAGCGCTGCGTGACTGACCTGATTGTGTGACTGGCGAGTAACTAACCGACGAGTAACTAGGCTCGGTGATCAGCCTAGAGGCCACCCGCCCGGTACGTAAGGGGCAGCGAGGCGCCGCTTCATAACGAACCCGCCCCAGGGGGCGCGGTCAACGCGAACGGGCCCCTGCGCCACAGCGCGGGGCCCGTCCTGTCCGTGTCCATGCCGATGGATCACGCCGTGCTACTACTCCTCCGCTCCTACTTCTTCGCCTTGCCGCCGGACTCGTCGCTGGAGAGCACCGCGATAAAGGCTTCCTGCGGGACCTCCACGCTGCCGACCATCTTCATCCGCTTCTTGCCCTCCTTCTGCTTCTCCAGCAGCTTGCGCTTCCGGGAGATGTCACCGCCGTAGCACTTGGCGAGGACGTCCTTGCGGATGGCGCGGATCGTCTCGCGGGCGATGACCCGCGAGCCGATGGCCGCCTGGATGGGCACCTCGAAGGCCTGCCGCGGGATCAGCTCGCGCAGCTTGGCGACCAGCCGGACACCGTACGCGTACGCCTGGTCCCGGTGGGTGATGGCGGAGAAGGCGTCCACCTTGTCGCCGTGCAGCAGGATGTCGACCTTGACGAGTTGGGCGGTCTGCTCGCCGGTGGGCTCGTAGTCGAGCGAGGCGTAGCCCCGGGTCTTGGACTTCAGCTGGTCGAAGAAGTCGAAGACGATCTCGGCGAGCGGCAGCGTGTAGCGGATCTCGACCCGGTCCTCGGAGAGGTAGTCCATGCCGAGCAGCGTGCCGCGACGGGCCTGGCACAGCTCCATGATCGAGCCGATGAACTCGCTCGGGGCGAGGATCGTGGCCCGTACGACCGGCTCGTGCACCGAGTCGATCTTGCCCTCGGGGAACTCGCTCGGGTTGGTGACCGTGTGCTCCTTGCCGTCCTCCATCAGCACGCGGTAGACCACGTTGGGGGCGGTGGCGATCAGATCGAGCCCGAACTCGCGCTCCAGGCGCTCCCGGATCACATCGAGGTGCAGCAGCCCCAGGAAGCCGACGCGGAAGCCGAAGCCGAGGGCCGCGGAGGTCTCCGGCTCGTAGACCAGGGCCGCGTCATTGAGCTGGAGCTTGTCGAGGGCGTCGCGCAGCTCGGGGTAGTCCGAGCCGTCCAGCGGATAGAGGCCGGAGAACACCATCGGCTTGGGGTCCTTGTAGCCGCCGAGCGCCTCGGTCGCCCCCTTGTTGAGGGTGGTGATCGTGTCACCGACCTTGGACTGCCGTACGTCCTTCACACCGGTGATGATGTAGCCCACCTCACCGACACCGAGGCCGTCGGCCGGGGTCATCTCCGGCGAGGAGACCCCGATCTCCAGCAGCTCGTGGGTGGCGCCGGTGGACATCATCCGGATCCGCTCGCGCTTGTTGAGCTGGCCATCGATGACACGTACGTACGTGACGACACCGCGGTAGGAGTCATAGACGGAGTCGAAGATCATCGCGCGGGCGGGCGCGTCCGCGACACCGACCGGCGGCGGGACGTCCTTGACCACGCGGTCGAGCAGCGCGTCCACGCCGACGCCGGTCTTCGCCGAGACCTTGAGAACGTCCTCCGGCTGGCAGCCGATGAGGTTCGCCAGCTCCTCGGAGAACTTCTCCGGCTGGGCGGCCGGCAGATCGATCTTGTTGAGCACCGGGACGATGGTGAGGTCGTTCTCCATCGCCAAATAGAGGTTGGCGAGGGTCTGCGCCTCGATGCCCTGGGCGGCGTCCACCAGAAGGACCGTGCCCTCACAGGCCGCGAGCGAACGGGACACCTCATAGGTGAAGTCCACGTGGCCCGGCGTGTCGATCATATTGAGGACATGCGTCGTGCCCTCGCCCTCACCCGTACGGGGAACCCAGGGCAGCCGGACCGCCTGAGACTTGATCGTGATGCCGCGCTCGCGCTCGATGTCCATCCGGTCGAGGTACTGGGCGCGCATCTGCCGCTGGTCGACCACTCCGGTCAGCTGGAGCATCCGGTCGGCGAGCGTCGACTTGCCGTGGTCGATGTGCGCGATGATGCAGAAGTTGCGGAGCAGGGCCGGGTCCGTACGGCTCGGCTCGGGCACGTGGAGAGGGGTCGCGGGCACGCAGGGTCCTGATTCTTGAGACGCGCGGCGTCTCGTCTCGGGTCGACTCGGATCGATACGTAGGCTCCATGGTCCCACGGGTACGGGACTGCGCCCGGTTTGGGCCGGTCGGAGGGTGACTGGTAGCCTGAACAGCTGTGTCTCGTGCCGTCTCGGCGCGGGACGGCTCAGTCAAGATTCACCGAACCTGAAAAGGCTCTTTCGTGGCGAACATCAAGTCCCAGATCAAGCGGAACAAGACCAACGAGAAGGCACGCCTGCGCAACAAGGCTGTCAAGTCGTCGCTCAAGACCGCGATCCGCAAGGCCCGTGAGGCCGCTGCCGCGGGCGACGTCGAGAAGGCCTCGCTGGCCGCTCGTGAGGCGTCCCGCAAGCTCGACAAGGCTGCCTCGAAGGGTGTCATCCACAAGAACGCCGCCGCCAACAAGAAGTCGGCGCTGGCTGCCAAGGTTGCCTCCCTCCAGGGCTGAGCGCTCTCTTGATTTGACCGCCGGACGGGACTCAGCGGGCCCTCTCTACCGCTCCTGACCGGCGTCCCCGAGCTCGTACGCGACTGCGTTCGCCACGCGGGTGCGAGTTCACCGGCTTTGACGTCGAGGCCCCGGCCCCGTCCTCCCCAGGACGGGTCACCGGGGCCTTCGGCGTACGCGCGCTCGTATGCGCTCGTGTGGTGGTTACCGGTTCGACCGGGCGGCACGGGCGATCGCGACGACCGCCTTCTCCAGCGCGTACTCCGGGTCGTCACCGCCCCCCTTGACCCCCGCGTCGGCATCGGCGACCGCCCGCAGCGCCGTCGCCACCCCGTCCGGGGTCCAGCCGCGCATCTGCTGGCGCACGCGGTCGATCTTCCACGGGGGCATCCCCAGCTCACGCGCGAGATCGGCGGGCCGGCCGCCGCGCGCGGAGGAGAGCTTGCCGATGGCCCGTACCCCCTGGGCGAGGGCGCTGGTGATCAGTACGGGCGCCACCCCGGTCGACAGCGACCAGCGCAGCGCTTCGAGGGCCTCGGCGGTCCTGCCCTCCACGGCGCGGTCGGCGACATTGAAGCTGGACGCCTCGGCGCGGCCCGTGTAGTAGCGGCCGACGACCGCGTCGTCGATCGTGCCCTCGACATCCGCCGCGAGCTGGGACACGGCGCTCGCCAGCTCCCGCAGATCGCTGCCGATCGAGTCGACCAGCGCCTGGCAGGCCTCGGGCGTGGCCGAGCGGCCCAGCGCGCGGAACTCGGAACGTACGAAGGTGAGCCGCTCCGCGGGCTTGGTCGTCTTGGGGCAGGCGACCTCACGGGCCCCCGCCTTGCGCGCGGCGTCCAGCAGGCCCTTGCCCTTGGCGCCTCCGGCGTGCAGCAGAACGAGCGTGATCTCCTCGGCCGGGGCGTCGAGATACGCCTTGACGTCCTTGATCGTGTCGGCGGAGAGGTCCTGCGCGTTCCGTACGACGACGACCTTGCGCTCGGCGAAGAGCGACGGACTGGTCAGCTCGGCGAGGGTGCCGGGCTGGAGCTGGTCGGAGGTGAGGTCGCGTACGTCCGTGTCGGCGTCGGCGGCGCGGGCCGCCGCCACCACCTGCTGCACGGCGCGGTCGAGCAGCAGGTCCTCCTGGCCCACGGCGAGCGTGAGCGGGGCGAGCGGGTCGTCGGAAGAAGTCTTTCTGGTGGCCATCGCGGTCCAGCATCGCACGGGCCACTGACAGCCGGGGCGGCCGGTGACACCGCGCGGTGGGCGCTACGGGGCTTCCCGCCAGCCGTCCCAGTCCGCCACGAACGCGTCCAGGGCCTCGGCGTCCATCCGGGCCTCGGGGTCCTCCACGACGACCAGCCACTGGGCGTCCTCGGCGTCGTCCTCGCCGGCCAGGGCGTCCCGTACCAGCCGCGGTTCCTCGGCCGCGCCGAATCGCTCGCCGAGCGCCCGCGCCACCTCCTCCGCGGCATCGCGGTCGGGCAACACCAGCACATGTCTCACATCGCTCACGACCGCATTCTTCCAGTCCGCCCGGGGAGGAGCGGGCCGAGGCCGGTCGTGGGCTCCGGCGTCGGCTCCGGCGTCAGCTCTGTCGTCAGCTCTTGGGGATGATCTGGATATCCATCTCGATCTTGATGCTGGAGCCGACGACCGCGATGCCGCGCGCCAGCATCGACTGCCAGTTGACGGTGTAGTCCTCGCGGTGCAGTTCGGTGGTGGCGCGGACGGCGGCGCGGGTCTCGCCCTCCATGCCGTTGCCGATACCGAGGTACTGGGCGTCGAGTGTGACCGTACGGGTGACGCCATGAAGCGTGAGCGCTCCGGTGATCGCCCAGTTGTTGCCGCCGCGGTGGACGAAGCGGTCGCTGTAGAACTCCAGCGTCGGGAAGTTCTCCACGTCGAGGAAGTCGGCGGAGCGCAGATGGTCGTCGCGCATCCGCACGCTGGTGTCGATCGACGCGGCGCCGATGACGACATGCATCGCCGACCGGTCCATCGTCTCGCCGATCCTGATCGCGCCGGCGAAGTTGTCGAACCGGCCGTGGACCCGGGCCAGTCCGATATGACGGGCGATGAACCCGATCCGGGAATGGGCCGGTTCGATCTCCCAGTCACCGGGCGCGGGCAGCGGAAGCGACGGGGCCACCTGGAGCGTGATGTCCCCGAGTCCGCTGGGCTCCGCGCCGTCGGTGATCGACACATTGCCCCGGTACGGGGAGAAGCTCTCGGCCGAGATGGCGAGCCGGTACTCCCCGAAGGGCACCATCGCCACGATCAGCCCGAAGGGGTCAGTCTCACCACTCACGATCTTGCGGCCACCGCTGTCACTCACCGTGAACTCGGCCTGCCCGACAGGCTCGTTGACGGGGTCGAGCACCCGGCAGGTGAGCAGCCCCGCGCCCGAGGGCACCGAGAGCCCGGCGAGCGGGTTGCTTCGCTGATGAGCGGCCGTCCGTCGGCCTAGAAGGCGGCTGATCATGGTGTACGTACCCCTGTGCGTTCGGGCTCTGGCGGGGCCGCGCACGGGAGACGTCGTCGTCTGGGGCGGCGACCCATGACGAATAGGCATTCGATCACCCTTGCGTTGTTCGAGGCAAACGTACCGACTGGTACAGGACTTCGCGGAGTCGATTGTCACCCGTTGTTAAGCAGTCGTCCTCGGGGCACGGCCCGTAGCCCGGCCCCGGCTCCCACTACCGCGATCGCTCCGTCCGTATCCGTACGGAGCACCGCCGCTCCCCCGGCGCGGAGCGCGTCGACGGTACGGGGCGAGGGGTGTCCGTACGGGTTGTCCCGCCCCGCCGAGATGAGGGCCAGACGAGGGCGTATGTCACGCAGGAGCCCCGGGTGCTGGAACGGCGAGCCGTGGTGGGCCACCTTCAGCACATCCACCGGTGGCAGCGTCGGATAGTCACGCGACAGGCCCCGCTGGGCGGGTGGTTCGAGATCGCCGAGGAGCAGCAGCGTCGGGCCCCGGGCGACCCGTACGAACAGGGTGACGCTGGAGTCGTTCGGCTCCCCGGCCGCCGGGGCCGTCCCGGCCCGTGGCCACAGCACCCGCCAGGTCAGCGGTCCGATCCGCCGCTGCTCGCCCGGCCGCGCGCGGACGACGGGCACGCGCGCCCCGGCCGCCGTTCTCCGTACGAACGCGGCCTGTTCCGGGGGGTCTTCGGAGACCGTCGTCTGGATCGCGCCGATCGCCCGGCCCCGCAGGACGCCGGGCAGCCCCGCGACATGGTCCGCGTGGAAGTGGGTGAGCACCAGCAGCGGGACGCGCGTGACGCCGAGATCCCGCAGACAGCGGTCGGCGGGCCCGGGGTCGGGTCCCGCGTCCACGACCACGGCCGTGGAGTCGCCCGCCGCGAGCACGGCCGCGTCGCCCTGACCGACGTCGCACATCGCGAACGTCCATCCCGGCGGCGGCCATCCGGTGACGATCCGGGTGAGCGGCGGCGGCCGCAGGACCGCGAGCAGCAGCAGTACGGCGCAGACGGCGGCCGTCCAGGGATGGCGCGGGACGCGCCGGAGGGCGAGCAGGACGAGGACCGTCACCACGGCGAGCAGCAGCCCCCCGCGCCAGCCGCCGGGCCAGGCGGCCTCCGCGCCCGGCAGGGCCGCGCCGGCGCGCGCGACGGACGCGATCCACCCGGCCGGCCACCCCGCACAGCGGGCCAGCACCTCGGCCACGGGCATCGCCACGGGCGCCACGGCGAGCGCGGCGAAGCCGAGGACCGTGGCCGGGGCCACCGCCAGTTCGGCGAAGAGATTGCAGGGGATCGCCACCAGCCCGACCCTGGCCGCGAACACGGCCACCACCGGCGCGCACACCGCCTGCGCCGCGCCTGCCGCGGCCAGCACCTCCGCGAGCCGTGGCGGTACCCCGCGCCGCATCAGCGCCGCGCTCCACCGCGGCCCGATGGTGAGCAGGGCGCCAGTGGCCAGTACGGAGAGGAGGAAGCCGTAACTCCGGGCCAGCCAGGGGTCGTAGAGCACCAGCAGCAGTACGGCGGCCGCCAGCGCCGGAAGCAGGGTTCTGCGCCGGCCCGTACCGATGGCGAGGAGAGTGATCGCCCCGCAGGCGGCGGCCCGCAGCACACTGGGCTCCGGCCTGCAGACAACCACGAAGGCGAGCGTGAGCGCGCCACCGAGCAGCGCCGTCGACCGCAGTGAGATCCCCAGACGCGGGGCGAGCCCGCGCCGTTCGGCTCTGATCGCCAGCCCGGCCGGCCCGATCAGCAGAGCGAGCACGATCGTCAGATTGCTTCCGGAGACGGCCATCAGATGCAGCAGATCGGTCGCCGCGAACGCGTCGTGCAGCTCGGGCGGGACCCGTGAGGTGTCGCCGACGACCAGCCCCGGCAGCAGGGCACGGGCATCGGGCGGCAGTCCCTCGGTGGCCTCACGCAGCCCGGCGCGCAGCTCTCCGGCCGTGCGCTGTACGCGGGTTGGCTCTCCGATGACCGGCGGCGGGCCCGTCCCCTCCACCCGTAACGCCGCGGCGTAGCGGTCGTCCTCGCGCAAGGGAGGCGCGAGCTTCCCGGTCAACCGCAGCCGCGTGGAGGGCAGCAGGCGCTGCCATCGGCCGGAGTGCTCACCGGGCGCGACGATCACCAGGACGGGCGTCCGGCCGGTGGTGGTCCCGTCCCGGGGCGTCATCACTTGGGTGAGGTCCGCGTCCAGGACGAACCCGCCACCCGCGATCCGATCCCCGCGGACCTTGGGACGCGTGGGCCGGGGGTCGGAAGTGACCGTCAACTCCGTGGTGACACGGGCGTACCGCTCCGCGAGGTCCGGGACGGGCCCCCGGTGCGGATCGGCGCCGTGCAGCCCGGCGGACGCCGCCCCGGCGGCGGCGCACAGCAGCACCCCCGCGACGGCCACCCCATTGAGCCGTCGCCTGGGCTGTCGCTCGCCCCCTCGCTCGCCCGCTCGATCCGGCCCGGCACCGGGCCACACCAGCAGCAGACCGGCACCCAGCAGACAGGCGAGCACGCCGAGGGCGGTCCAGCGCCCCGGGGTTCCCAGCGCCAGGGCCGCCGCGCCCCACGCCGCCAGGGCGAGCGGGACCAGCCGGAGGTCGGCCGGCGCCTCCTGGTGGGGGTTGGCGGACCCCAGGCGGTGGCCGGCCGTCGCGTGAACCACCGGGCGCGTCATGGCCGTACAAGGGACTGGAGGTCCGCGAACCTGCGCTCCCCGATGCCGTTGACCTCGCGCAGTTCATCAACGGACCGGAAACCGCCGTGCCTGCCCCGGTAGTCGATGATGTGTTGAGCGAGCACCGGACCGACGCCGGGGAGCGTGTCGAGCTGTTCGGGCGTGGCGGCGTTGAGGCTCACCGGCCCCGCCGCGGCCGGGGCGCCATTGGCCGCGCCCGTGCCGACGCCCGCCCCCGGTGGAGCGGGGCCGCCCACCAGGACCTGTTCGCCGTCCATCAGCACCCGCGCCCGGTTGAGCCCGGTCAGATCCGCGCCGGGCTTCGCTCCCCCGGCGGCATGCAGTGCGTCGGCGACCCGTGACCCTGCGGGCAGCCGCAGAACTCCGGGCCGCCGCACCTTCCCGCTCACATCGACGACGACACGGTCCGACGGTGTGGGCGAGGGCAAGGTCTCCGGCGGGGCCTTGGGGATCACGGCCTCCGCGCCGACGTTCTCCGGAGCCTTGACGGTCCCCGGCCGACCGCTCCAGAAGTGATGACCGGCCAGGATCACGCCCACCACCAGAACCACCGCGAGCGCCGCCAGGGTCCGGGGCTCCAGACCGCATCTGAGCTGTACCCACAGGGGCAGCCGCTCGCGCAGGGCGGACAGCGCCCACGCGCGCCGACGCCCCGCCCGGTCCGCGTCCGACACCACGGCCGCGTCCGCCCCGCGCGTCACGGTGCCGTTGCCACCACCCGTCCCGGATGTCGCACCGGCGAAGAGCGCCTCCGCACGGCGGCGCACATCCGTCCGGGCAGGAGGCGGGTCCGGGGCAGCGGGCGGCATGGTGTCCAGGACCGGGGTCGTACCGCCCGCGCCGCCGACGCGCGGCAGCTCCGTACGCGGGCGGGTTCGTACACCGCCGGGTCGGCCATGGCGCCCATGGCGGGCCCGGCCGTCGGAGCCCAGGGCACGGCCGGGGCCGCTGGTGACAGAGGTTACGGAGCGTGTTCGGAGAGCCATGCCACAAGACGGTAGGCACATCTGCCCGACCCCGCTGAGCAGGCCGAATTGTCGTGGACAACAAGCGAGTTGTGGATAACTCCATCACTCGTACGAGTGGCATCACGCCTACTAAGCCGACGACCGGCCACCCGCCAACCCGGTCAGCGCGGGGAGATCACAGCCCCCAGCAACCCCGGCCCCGTATGCGCCCCGATCACCGCGCCCACCTCGCTGACATGCAGATCCACCAGCCCCGGCACCCGCTCACGCAGCCGCTCGGCCAGCGTCAAAGCCCGTTCGGGTGCGGCCAGATGGTGCACGGCGATGTCCACCTCACTCGTGCCCGCCCGTTCGGCGACGATCTCCTCCAGCCGCGCGATCGCCTTCGAGGCCGTACGCACCTTCTCCAGCAGCTCGATACGCCCGCCGTCCAGCTGGAGCAGCGGCTTCACGGCGAGCGCGGAGCCGAGCAGCGCCTGGGCGGCGCCGATGCGGCCGCCCCGGCGCAGATAGTCCAGCGTGTCCACATAGAAGTACGCGGAGGTCCCGGCGGCCCGCTTCTCGGCGGCGGCCACCGCCTCGTCGAGCGTGCCGTCCCCCTCCGCCGCCTCGGCCGCCGCCAGCGCGCAGAACCCGAGCGCCATCGCCACCATGCCGGTGTCCACCACCCGTACCGGCACGGGCGCGTCCTTCGCCGCCAGCACGGCGGCGTCGTACGTCCCCGAGAACTCGGCCGACAGATGCAGGGACACGATCCCGGTCGCACCGGACTCGGCCGCCTCGCGGTACGCGGCGGCGAAGACATCCGGGCTCGGCCGCGACGTGGTCACGGAGCGTCGCTTCTGAAGCGCCAGGGCGACCGAACGGGCCGAGATCTCCGTGCCCTCCTCCAGCGCGCGGTCACCGAGCACGACGGTCAGCGGCACCGCGGTGATGCCGTGCCGCTCCATCGCCTGCGGCGGCAAGTAGGCCGTGGAATCGGTGATGATCGCGACATGGCGGGACATGAGCGGGAGGTTACCCGTCGTCGCCCCCGGTCGGCAGCCCGCCCCCATGTCAGTGATCGTTTCTGCCCCGGACCCTCACGTCGTGGTCTCGGGCTTGGCCTGCCCCGGCGCCTTCTGCCAGGGGTACGTCTGCTGCCGCCGGGGATCGGGCGGCTCGATCGCCTCGGGCCTGCCCTGGTCACCCGTCGGGCCCGCCTGCTCCGCCCCGGCGGCCCCGGCCCCGGAGCCCTCCGGCTCAGGCCACACCATCGGCTCACGCTCCGGCTGTTCCTCCGCCGACGACCAGTGCCGCAGCGCCCCGGACTCCACATCGATCTGCGCGCTCAGCGACGACAGATCGTCCTCCGCGAACTTCCGCGCCCGGTCCCGCGCCGCCCACCGCAGCGAGTCCGCCGCGTGCGTGATCCGTTCCGTACGCTCGCGTACGTCCTGGAGCCGCTCCGCGACCCTCGCCCGGTCCGGGTCCCGCTCCAGCTGCCGCAGCTCGTCGTCCAGCTCATGGCCGTGCGCGCTGAGCCGCTGGAAGAGCTCGACCGACTCCGACAGCGAGGCGTCCTCCGCCACACCGGCCTGGAGCGCGTCCTGCGTGGCCCGCATCGAGGTCCGCAGCCGCAGCCGCAGCTGCGCCAGCTCCCCCGCCGTGCCCGTCTGACCGATGCTTCTGGCGCGCAGCGTGGTGTCCTCGACGGTCCGGCGGGCCTGCGAGATCGTACGGTCGACGCCCCTCTTGGCCGCGCGCACCGCCTTCACGCTCACAAACACTCCCAGCGCGACGAAGGCGACGAAGAGCAGCGCCACAATCAGGATCACGACGTCCATGGGCGCCCCTTCGCGTTCGGTCATGTTCGAGAGCGGCTTCCCGCTTCTTCCACCGTAAACGGAACAGGCAGGCCGAGGGTTCCGTAGGAACCCCCAACCTGCCCGTAGGGGAAAGCCCTGTGTCCCGGTACGCGGTTCTACGCGGGGACGATGTTCACCAGCTTCGGCGCCCGCACGATCACCTTCCGGATGCCCCCGCCGCCCAGCGCCGCGACCACCGCCGCGTCACCCAGCGCCAGCGCCTCCAGCTCCTCGTCCGAGATGGACGGGGAGACCTCCAGCCTCGCCTTGACCTTGCCCTTGATCTGCACCACGCAGGTCACGGTCTCGTCGACCACATACGCCGGGTCCGCGACCGGGAAGTCCTGGTGGACGACCGAGTCGGAGTGGCCCAGCCTGCGCCACAGCTCCTCGGCGATATGCGGGGCCAGCGGCGCGATCAGCAGCACCAGCCGCTCGGCGACCGACCGCGCGACCGGGCCGCCCGTCTTGGTCAGGTGGTTGTTCAGCTCGGTCAGCTTCGCGATGGCCGTGTTGAACCGCAGCCCCGCCATGTCCTGCGAGACCCCGTCGATCGCCTTGTGCAGCGCGCGCAGCGTGTCGGCGTCCGCCTCGGGATCCAGCTCCGTGTCCACGACGGTGACCTCGCCCGTCGTCTCGTCCACCACATTGCGCCACAGCCGCTGCAGCAGCCGGTACTGGCCGACCACCGCGCGGGTGTCCCACGGCCGCGAGACATCCAGCGGGCCCATGGCCATCTCGTAGAGCCGCAGCGTGTCCGCGCCGTACTCGGCGCAGATCTCGTCCGGAGTGACCGCGTTCTTCAGGGACTTGCCCATCTTGCCCAGGACGCGGCTGACCTTCGCGCCCTGGTACCAGTACGCGCCGTCCCGCTCCTCGACCTCGGCGGCCGGCACCGCGATGCCGCGGCTGTCCCGGTAGACGAACGCCTGGATCATGCCCTGGTTGTACAGCTTGTGGAACGGCTCGACCGAGGAGATGTGCCCCAGGTCGAACAGCACCTTGGACCAGAAGCGCGCGTACAGCAGATGCAGTACGGCGTGCTCGGCGCCGCCCACGTACAGATCGACACCGCCGTGCGGCTGGCCCTCCCTGGGGCCCATCCAGTACTGCTCGATGGCCGGGTCGACCAGCTTCTCGCTGTTGTGCGGGTCCAGGTAGCGCAGCTCGTACCAGCACGAACCGGCCCAGTTCGGCATGGTGTTGGTCTCCCGGCGGTAGCGCTTGACGCCCTCGCCCAGACCCAGGTCCAGCTCCACATCGACCCAGTCCGCGTTCCGTGACAGCGGCGTCTCCGGCTGCGTGTCCGCGTCGTCGGGGTCAAACGTGCGTGGCGAGTAGTCGTCGACCTCCGGCAGCTCCAGCGGCAGCATCGACTCGGGCAGCGCGTGCGCCGTACCGTCCTCGTCGTAGACGATCGGGAACGGCTCGCCCCAGTACCGCTGACGGCTGAACAGCCAGTCGCGCAGCCGGAAGTTGACCGTCCCCTCGCCGATACCGCGCGCGGCCAGCCACTCCGTGATCCGCGCCTTGGCCTCGGTGACACCCAGGCCGTCCAGCGAGATGTCCTCGCCGGTCGAGTTGATGAGACGCGCGTCGTACGAGGCGAACGCGTCGTCCCACTCGGCGGGGTCGGTGGAGCGGCCGTCCGAGGGCTCGACCACACAGCGCATCGGGAGCTCGAAGGCGCGCGCGAACGCGAAGTCACGGCTGTCGTGCGCCGGTACGGCCATGATCGCGCCCGTGCCGTACCCCATCAGCACATAGTCGGCGATGAAGACGGGTACGCGGTCGCCGCTGACCGGGTTGGTGGCGAACGCGCCGGTGAAGACACCGGTCTTGTCCTTCGCCTCGGCCTGCCGCTCGACGTCGGACTTCGACGCGGCCTGCTTGCGGTACGCGTCGACGGCCTCGGCGGGGGTCGCGTGGCCGCCCGTCCATACGTCGTGCGTGCCCTCGGGCCAGGCGGCCGGGACGATCTTCTCGACCAGGTCGTGCTCCGGCGCCAGCACCATGTACGTGGCGCCGAACAGCGTGTCCTGACGCGTGGTGAAGACGGTGATGGCGTCCATGTGACCGTCATCACCGACATGGACCGGGAAGTCGACGCGCGCGCCCTCGCTGCGCCCGATCCAGTTGCGCTGCTGGAGCTTGATGGCCTCGGGCCAGTCCAGCGCGTCCAGATCGTTCAGCAGCCGGTCCGCGTAGGCGGTGATGCGCATGTTCCACTGGCGCAGCTTCGCCTTGAACACGGGGAAGTTGCCGCGCTCGGAGCGGCCGTCCGCGGTGACTTCCTCATTGGCCAGGACGGTGCCCAGTCCGGGGGCCCAGTTGACGGGCGCGTCGGAGGCGTACGCCAGCCGGTACTCGCTCAGCACGTCGGCGCGCCCGGCGGCGTTCAGCGCGCTCCAGGGGCGCCCGTCGGGCGTCGCGCGCTCCCCGCTCTCGAACTGCGCCACCAGCGTCTCGATCGGCCGCGCCTTGTCCGCGTCCTTGTCGTACCAGGAGTTGAAGATCTGTACGAAGATCCACTGGGTCCACTTGTAGTAGTCCGGGTCGATCGTCGCCACGGACCGGCGCTTGTCGTGGCCCAGCCCCAGCCGGCGCAGCTGGACCTTCATGTTGTCCATGGCGGCCTCGGTCGACACGCGGGGGTGCGTGCCGGTGGCGACCGCGTGCTGCTCGGCCGGCAGGCCGAAGGCGTCGAAGCCCAGCGTGTGCAGCACGTTGTGCCCGGTCATGCGCTGGTGGCGGGCGAACACATCGGTGGCGATATAGCCCAGGGGATGACCGACGTGCAGCCCCGTGCCCGAGGGGTACGGGAACATGTCCATGATGAACTTCTTGGGCTTAGCGACCAGCTCCGGGTCGCCGGCCAGATCGCCCGTCGGGTTCGGCGCCTCGTACGTGCCCTCGGCGTCCCAGAAGTCCTGCCAGCGTGCCTCGATGTCGGCGGCCATGGCCGCCGTGTAGCGGTGCGGCGCCACCGGCTCAGCGGCAGCGGAATTCGTCTCGCTCATGATTCTCTGAAGCTCCATCGATCGTCTCTGCCAGCGGATTCGGCCGTGCCATTCGGCGAATGGCGGCGCCGGTCGGTGAACGAAAAAGGCCCCTCACACAGGAGGGGACGCCGCGCCGATTCCGACCGGATCTCTGTCATCCGTCGGGACTGATCAGCGCGGCCCGCTAAGCAGAAGGCGTACGGCACGCATGGCGTCAGGGTACCGCAGCGCCCGGACGGCCCGCACCGGCGTATCACGCGGGGCCACGTCCGGCCAAGATCACGCCCGAGATCCGCCCCCGGAAGGGGAGAGTCCGGGGAGACAGCGGGGAGGAGACAGGGAGGGACCGGGGAGAGTGTGCGCAGAGATGGGGCGAGGGCGGGCGAAAGGGTTGACAGAAGGGCTTGACAGGGAAGCGGCGTTGGGCATATCGGAGGCCCACGCGAGAACGCCGCGGCGATCGCCGCACCCGGCTTACTCCGCGTATCAGCCCCTATCCGGGCAACCGCGGAGTCGGATAACTCACCTTGCCCCGGCTAAACCCGCAAACCGGGTACTGACCGGTATGGCGCCACCTAGCATGCGGCAACGGGACCGCTTTCCCGAGCCATTCGGAGTTGCCCCCCATGAACCCTCAACGCAAGCCCAGTTCGTCGCTCAGCCTGGATCCCGCCAAGAGCCGGCAGATACAGGGCGGAGTATCCGTCGCCGCGCTGGTACTGGTACCGCTACTCGCCGTAGCGGGAGGCGACGATTTCCGTGCCTTCCTCGATTTCGGCGCCGGCGTGCTCTCGCTGCTGTCCCTGTCCGGGGCCGTCGTCTGGGGCCTGATAGCCACCGACCGGTTATTGCTCTCCCCACGGCACCGGCTGCTGGCCCAGGCCGTCCACCGGGCGACGGCGGTGGCCTCGCTCGGCTTCCTGCTGCTGCATGTCACCGTCAAGGTCTCCCTCGGACATGTGGCGCTGATCGGCGCCCTCGTGCCGTTCGGACTCGGTATCAACGGCGCCAACGGCCTCATCGGCTTCGGTTCGCTCGCCGGACTGCTGATGATCATCGCCGCCACGACCGGTGCGATGCGCAGCGCCTTCGCCCTCCCCGGCCGGTTCGCGGGCCGCTGGCGGGCGGTGCACATGCTGGCCTACCCGGCCTGGTGCTTCGCTCTTGTGCACGGCCTCTTCGCGGGCCGCCCCGCGGCCACGTATGTCACCACGCTGTACTGCCTCACCCTGGCCGGCGTGGCCGCCGCCGTGTCCGTACGGCTCTTCCCCCGCCCGGTCAAGCGCCGGATCGCCGACAAGATCGTGTCGCTGACCGGCGCGAACGGGGCGACCGGCGCGGCCGGGGCCGCCCGTGACGCGGCGGAGACCGAGCCGTCCCGGCGCGATCTCGCCTCGGACCCGCTGCCGGGCGCGACGGGCGTTCCGCCGCAGCCCCGGTACGCGGGGCGCCTCCAGCGCGAGCCCGCCATGCCCGGCCCGTCGCTGGGATTGCCGCTCGACCCGCCCCGTACGCCGCCACGGCTCGCCGCCCCTTCCCCGCCGCTGTACGAGGCGCCCCGGCCGCCGGCCGATCCCTTCCCGGCGGTCGACCCGCTGGCCGACACCTTCGTCGCCCCCCGCCCCGGCGCGTACCAGGACCTCGGGGCCGATCCGCTGTCGGACACCGGTACGGGTATCTCCGCCGGCTACCGCGCGGTCTCGCTGGGGACCGAGGCCACCACACGGATGCCGGTGCCGCCCCCGGGGCCGCCTCCCGGCGGGATACCGCTCGCCGAGCGGATACCGATGACCGAGGAGATCCCGGTCATCCCCGAGGAGCCCACGGGCAGGGCGGGCGGCTGGCCGGCCCCGTCCCCGCCGCGGCCGGCGCAGGCCTTCGCCCCGCCCACGTCGACCCCCTACGACTCGGGCGCGATCCCCACGTACGAGAGCGGCGCGAGCCCCGCGCCGCAGTACGCCCCGGATTCGCCGCCCCCGTACGACGCGGGCCCCACCGCGGCCTACGGCCCGACGGGAGCGTCCCCTTACGGCACCGGCGCCTATGACACCGGATCCGTCCCCGCGTACGGGACGGGCGCCGTTCCCTCGTACGACACCGGCTCCACCCCCGCGTACGACAGCAGGTCCTACGACGGCGGGTCGTACGACGGGCAGGCGTCGGCCTCCCCCGGCCCGGCCTTTCCCGGGCCCGCCGCCGACCCGGCCTTCCCCGGGCCGGACACGCCCGATGCCGCCGATCCGCCGCCCGGTCCCCTCTATCCGCCCCCGGCCGGGGAACCCTGGCACGCACCCGCAGGAGACCGACCGTGAACACCCCGCTCCCTGATGTCCCCGAAGTCCGCGTCGTCGGCCTCCCCCAGCTGACCCAGGGATTCGACCTGGTCGAACGCCTCGATCTGCCCATGCACCTCAAGGTGCACGGCCCGCTGGAGCCGATGACCGGCGAGCGGCTGGCACAGCTCGCCGAGAACATCTCCCTGACCGGCCGCGGCGGCGCGGGCTTCCCGTTCGGCAAGAAGCTGCGGGCGGTCGCCAAGGCCGCGATCCGCCGCGGTGTCCGGCCGGTCGTCGTGATCAACGGCAGTGAGGGCGAGCCCCCCTGCCGCAAGGACACCGTCCTGATCAACCGCGCCCCGCATCTCATACTCGACGGCGCGCTGCTGGCCGCCGAGGCGCTCGGCGCCCGCACGCTGGTCGTCGCCGTCACCCGCAACTCCACCGAGGTCTCGATCCGCGCGGCCCTCGCCGAACGCGGACTGTCCGACCGGCGCGGCCAGGCGCTGCGCGCGCGGGTGGTCCGTACCCCCGAGCGCATGGTCTCGGGCGAGGCGTCGTCCGTGATCCGGGCCATCGGCGGCGGGCCCGCCCTGCCGCCCGGCCGCCGTGAGCGCGCCGCCGAGTCCGGGGTGGGCGGTCTCCCCACGCTGCTGTCCAACGCCGAGACCTTCGCCCAGCTGGCCGTCGCCGCCCGTATCGGCGCCCGCCGTTACGGCCACACCGGGCTCGACAGCGAGCCGGGCACGGTCATGCTCACCATCTCCGGCGCGGTCGCCCGTCCCATGGTGGTCGAGGCACCGTCGGGGGTGCCGCTGCGGTACATCCTCCAGATGGCCGGCGCCCCGCCGATGCCCCAGGGCGTGCTGACCGGCGGCTACCACGGCAACTGGATCGACGCGATGGCCGCCCATGAGGCCGTCATCTCCAAGGAGTCCTTCGCGTCCTTCGGCGGCGCGCTGGGCGCGGGCGCGATCCTGCCGATCGGCCCCGAGACCTGCCCGCTGGGTGAGGCGCTACGGGTCGCCAACTGGCTGGCGGCCGAGACGGCGGGGCAGTGCGGCCCCTGCAAGCTCGGGCTGCCCGCGGCGGCGGGCGGCCTCTCCGATGTCATCAACGGCGGCGGCCAGGCCGCGCTGGAGGCGCTGCGCGCGGTGACCCAGGCGGTCAAGGGCCGTGGCGCCTGCAAGCACCCCGACGGCTCCGCGCGGTTCTTCGCCTCCACCCTGTCCGCGTTCACCGACGACCTCGCCGCGCATGTGCTGGACGGCGGCTGCGGGCGCGAGACGACGGGGGTGCTGCCGCTGCCGGGACCGGGCTACCAGGAGGCGGAGGAGTCCATTCCGAGCGGGGAGAAGCTCGCGGTGGACTGGACGCTGTGCCAGGGCCACGGTCTCTGCGCGGACATCGTCCCCGAGCTGATCCGGATGGGACCCGACGGCTATCCGGCGCTCGCGGACGCGTCGGTTCCGATGCATCTGCGCGGGCGTGCGCAGCGCGCGGTGCGCCGTTGTCCCGCGCTCGCGCTCCGTATCGAGCAGCCCGCCCCGGCACGCCCCGAGCGGTCCCCGCGCGCGGCGCTGCCGCCCAGTGGTGGCCGCAAGGCCCTGGGCCCCGGGCGCGGTTGAGACATCCGGCCGGCGAGCGCCCACCGCGGGCGCCCGCCGGCCCGGGGACATCCATGACAGACATCCCTGACACAGAAGCGGGCCACCCGATCCGGGTGACCCGCTTCTTGTACTGCTGAATATCGCTGAACCGGCTGCGACAGCCGAAGAGATGTGGAGCTAAGGAGAATTGAACTCCTGACCTCCTGCATGCCATGCAGGCGCTCTACCAACTGAGCTATAGCCCCTTGCGGTGTGCCGCCCTCCGGGCTCTCCCCTCGGCGGCATCGCCAACATTACACGGTCCCTCGGGGTCACCACCAAATCGTTTCCCGTCTGAACGGATAAGACCGATACGCCCGGTACTGTCGCCCTTCGTGACTGTCGCCACGCTCCTGCGGAACACGCTCCGCACCCCCTCAGGCCGGCGCCCCCTCCTGCTCGCCGCCTCGGTCTGCCTGCTGTCCTTCGCCACGTTCTGGGCGGCGCAGCGCGCGGCCGGGGTCTCCATGATCGACCTGATGGTCTATCGCGCCGAGGGCCGTACGGTGCTGGACGGCCGGGACCTGTACGCGATGCGCGCGACCTCCGTCCAACTCCCCGCGACCTACCCGCCGTTCGCCGCGCTGCTGTTCACCCCGCTCACCCTGCCGGGCGTTCCCGGGCTGCGTACGCTCGCCACCGCCGGGAATCTGCTGCTCCTGGTCGTGTTCGCGCAACTCTCCCTGCGACTGACACTCCCCGCCGACCGGCTCCCCCGGCCATGGGTCACCACGCTCTGGGTGGCCGCGGCCGCCGTCTGGTGCGAGCCGGTCTGGACGACCCTGCGCTACGGGCAGATCAATCTGCTGCTCGCGGTGGCGGTGCTGTGGGACCTCACCCGCCGCGACGGGCACCGCTGGGCGGGCGCGGGCACCGGCTTCGCCGCCGCGGTCAAACTCACCCCCGCGCTCTTCGCCGTCCTGTTCCTGATCGTCGGGCTGGTACGGGCCAGGGAGGACGGCTGGAACCCGTGGCTGCGGCGGGCCGCGACGGCCGCGCTGGTCTTCTGCGCGGCGACGCTGACGGCCGCCGCCGCTCTCCCCCGCGACTCGCTCCGCTTCTGGTCCGTGACCCTCTTCGAGACGCACCGGGTGGGCAGCGCGGAGAACACCGCCAACCAGTCGCTGCGCGGGGTCCTCGCCCGGCTGCTGCACACCGGCGAGCCGGCGCTCTGGTGGACCGCCACGGCCGCCGCGATGGCCGTGCTCGGCCTCGCGACGGCGGTCGCGGCGGCGCTGCGCGGGGAGCGCGCAGCCGCCATGGCCGCCTGCGCGGCGACGGCGCTGCTGATCAGCCCGGTCTCCTGGTCCCACCACTGGGTGTGGTGCGTACCGATCGCGCTGTTCCTCTGGACGCGCGCCGGGGCCCGGTGGGCGCTCGCCGCGGCGCTGGTCTTCTGCTCGTACGCCCTGTGGTGGGTCCCGCACGGCACCGGCCGCCCTGAACTGGCCCAGGGCGCCGCCCAGATGGCGTTCTCCGCGCTCTATCCGCTGACGGCCACTGCCCTCATCGGGTACATGGCCGTCTCCGTGGTCAGGCCGTGGCGAACGAGTAGAACCGCTTGAGCGTGCAGTGCTCGTCGAGGAGCCGGCCGTAGATCGGCTCGCCCTCCAGCTCCCGGTACGTCTCGATGGGGTCGCCCTTTATGATCAGCGCCCGCGCGCACTCCTCGCACCAGTACTGGTACTCGGGGTTGAGCGGATCCATGTCCCGGACGATCGGCGTACCACTGCCGCACCAGTCGCATTTACGCCTGTGTGCACCCATCACTCAGCTCCAGCTGTGGCCGCAGGCCGTGCACACGTAGGAAATTCCGCCATTGTCACCAAGTACTTGAGCCACATGGGACGAGCCGCACGAAGGGCAGCTGAGGCCGGTGCGCGCCTCCGCCGCGGCGAGCAGCTCATCGGGTTCCTCGACGCTGCTGGCGGACATGTACGCGCTCCCTCCCCATGCGGTCCGTCGCCCCCCTCCGGCGGTCCGATTCTGCCACGCCGAGGACTGGGGAGCAGCCTGAAAAAGCCTGCCTGTTAGGGCTTATACCGGACGCGGGACCGCGTGCCGCGAGTCCACGGGGCGAGGGAGGGGGCGCGTGCGGGGACGAACGTCCCGAAACCAGAAATCCCGCCCCTTGCCAGGGACGGGATCCGAAGGATGAAGCTGATTGTGGAGCTAAGGAGAATTGAACTCCTGACCTCCTGCATGCCATGCAGGCGCTCTACCAACTGAGCTATAGCCCCGCGTGTTCCCCGCGCTCAGCGCCGCGAACAAGAAGAACTTTAGCCTGCGACCAGCCGGAAAGTGAAATCCGGCCCCACCGCCGCGGGGGGCGGCTCAGTCGTCGTCACCGAGGACCGGTTCCGGCAGGGTTCCCGCGTTGTGCTCCAGGAGCCGCCAGCCGCGCGCGCCCTCGCCGAGGACGGACCAGCAGCAGTTGGAGAGCCCGCCGAGCCCCTCCCAGTGGTGGGATTCCAGGCCCAGCAGATGGCCGATCGTGGTGCGGATCGTGCCGCCGTGGCTGACCACAACGAGCGTGCCGTCGTCGGGCAGCTTGTCGGCGTGGTGGAGCACGACCGGCGCGGCGCGCTCCGCCACCTCGGTCTCCAGCTCACCGCCGCCGCGCCGGACGGGCTCGCCGCGCTTCCAGGCCGCGTACTGGCCGCCGTACTGCCCGACGATCTCTTCATGGGTCAGGCCCTGCCAGGCGCCCGCGAAGGTCTCGCGGAGCCCGACGTCGTACGCGATGTCGTGCCCGGTGATCGCGGCCAGCTCACGGGCCGTGGCCGCGGCCCGCCGGAGGTCGGAGGCGATGATCGCGTCCGGCTTCAGGGAGGCCAGCAGCCGGGCGGCCCGGTGCGCCTGGGCGACACCGGCGTCGGTCAGCTCGATGTCCGTGGTGCCCTGGAAGCGGCGCTCCAGATTCCACGCCGTCTGGCCGTGCCGCCACAGGATGATGCGGCGGCCCCTGCCGCCCGTTCCGCCGTTCAGCTCAGCTCACCGTCCGTGTCGCCGAAGACCCCGGCGCGCTCCCCGCCATCGCCCGCCGACTCGGCGTGCTCCGCGGCCTTGCCCCGGGTCTTGACGGCGTCCTCGGGAAGCGGCAGCTCGGGGCAGTCCTTCCAGAGCCGCTCCAGGGCGTAGAAGACCCGCTCCTCGCTGTGCTGCACATGCACGACGATGTCGACATAGTCGAGGAGGATCCAGCGCGCGTCCCGGTCGCCCTCACGGCGCACCGGCTTGGCGCCCAGCTCCTTCTGGAGCCTCTCCTCGATCTCGTCGACGATCGACTTGACCTGACGGTCGTTGGGCGCCGAGGCGAGCAGGAAGGCATCGGTGATCGACAGCACATCGCTGACGTCGTACGCGATGATGTCGTGCGCGAGCCGGTCGGCGGCCGCCTGGGCGGCGGCGTTGACGAGCTCGATGGAACGATCAGTAGCGGTCACAAGCAGGCTTCCGTCGGTGGTCATGGAGATACCAAGGATCTCACGGACCACCGACAGCCGGTGCGGCGCGGGAGCGGGGCCGGACCACGCGCCCGGCCCCCGTACGTTCGTCCCTCGCCGGCCTCAGTTGACCTCGTAGTCCTGGCCGAGGACGACCGACACATCCGCGTTCGTGGCGGCCTTGCCCTTCTTCACCGCGCCGACCGGCAGTCCGAGGGTCTTGGCGACCTCTTCCGCCTCCGGCTTCTTGGCCTCGTCACCGTAGGTGACCTGCGAGGATGTCAGGACCTCCGCCGTGCCCGCGTCCACGAAGCCATAGCCGCCGTTGACCAGCGAGATCCGGGCGGACTCCGCCGCGTCCTGGTCCCCGCTCGCGTTCTTCACCCCGACGCGTACGGCCGAGCCCTTCTCCGGGGCGGTGACCGAGCCGCCCAGGATGTCCTTCACCACACTCTCGGCGGCCCGCTCACTGAGCAGGCCGTTCTGCTGGACGGGCAGCAGCGTGGTCTTGTAGTCGCCGACCTTGGCGTGCTCGGCCAGCTTGGCGAGGGAGGCTCCCAGGTCCTTCTCGGGCAGCGAGGGATCGAGGATCTGCGCCAGGGTCTCGACGGTGACCGTCGCGGCCTGCGGGTCGTCGGACATCTTCCGCAGCACCCCCTGGAGGACCTGGCCGAACCGCTGGAGCTGCTTGGCCTCCGGCTCGCCGGGCGCGCTGTACGTGGCGTAGGCGACGGCCATCCGTCCGCTGAGCGTCTGGTTCTCGCCCTTCTTGACCACCGGGTCGTCGCCCTTCTTCGCCCCGGGCACCTCGACATCGGTGGTCAGGTCGATCGTGCCGACGAGTTCGACGAGGTTCTCCAGATACGGGGTGTCGAGCCGCCAGGTTCCGGTGATCTTGGTGCCGAGCAGCGTGCCGATGGCATCGCGCGTTCCCTCCGAGCCGTCGTCGTCGACGGACTTACCGAGGGGGGTGGAGACGCCGTCGTCATCGGCGACGGCGAGGGAGTTGGGCAGCAGGACGGTGGTGCCCTGGCCGGTCGTGGCGTTGTTGACCAGCAGCGCCGTGGAGGTGCCCTTCTCCTTGGTGTTGTGCAGATGCACCACGATCACATCGCGCTTCTGCGGCCCCGTGGCGGTGGTCTTCTTCTCGTCCGCGGTGCCGAGACCGGGCAGCTTGCCCGCGTACCAGAGATAGCCGACGCCGCCGGTGACCGCGAGGGCGAGAACGACGACGAGGGCGACGATCCGGCTGCGGCCGCGCCGCTTGGCCTCCTCGCGCCGCTCGGAGCGGCTCTCGGTGAACTTCAGCCAGTCGATGACGTCTTCGGAGTCCTCGTCCGGCTCCTCTATGAACGAGAACTGCTCGGTGCGGTAGTCACGGTCCTGGCCGTCGGGGCGCCGCTGCTCCGGTACGGGTACGGACGCGGGCGCCTGAGCGGGCGCGGCGGCGGCCGGCTCGGGCGCCGGCTCCTCGGTCTGCCGCTGCTGCTGCGGGATGTTCCACTGCTGGGTCGTGTCGACGCTCACGGGCTGCTGCTGCCCGGTGTCGTAGCCGTAGCCGTCGTATCCGTATCCCTGCTGCTGCGGCGGCTGTTGCTGCTGCTGCGGTGAGGGCTGGGCGTACGGGTCGTACTGCTGCGGGGACTGCGGGGACTGCGCGGTCTGCTGGGGCTGGGCGTACGGGTCGTATCCGTACCCCTGTTGCGGCTGCGCCGGCTGTTGCTGCTGCGGCTGCCCGTAGGCGTCGTACTGCTGCTGCGGCTGGGGCTGTTGGTACACCGGCTGCCCGTACTCGTCGTAACCGACGATCCGGGGCTGCGTGTAATACGGGTCGTACGGATCGTACGGCTGCTGCTGGTCGTTCACCGGTGCCCCTCTCCGTGGCTCATGCGCCGCGGTACAACTGCCGCTTGTCGATGTAGCGCACCACACCGTCCGGCACCAGGTACCAGACCGGATCGCCCTTCGCGACCCTCCCCCGGCAGTCGGTCGACGAGATCGCCAGCGCGGGCACCTCCACGAGGGAGACCCCGCCCTTGGGCAGTCCGTCGTCCGTCAGATCATGGCCCGGCCGGGTCACTCCGATGAAGTGGGCGAGCGAGAACAGCTCTTCGTGGTCCCGCCAGCTCAGGATCTGGGAGAGCGCGTCGGCTCCGGTGATGAAGAAGAGGTCCGCGTCGCCGTGGACGGCCCGCAGGTCCCGCAGCGTGTCGATCGTATAGGTCGGGCCGCCGCGGTCGATGTCGCTGCGGCTGACCGAGAACTGCGGATTGGACGCGGTGGCGATGACCGTCATCAGATAGCGGTCCTCGGCCGGGGAGACCGCGCGCTGGCTCTTCTGCCACGGCTGCCCGGTCGGCACGAAGATCACCTCGTCGAGGTGGAACAGGGCGGCCACTTCGCTGGCCGCCACCAGGTGTCCATGGTGGATCGGGTCGAATGTCCCGCCCATCACGCCGAGTCGGCGCTTGCCGCGACCGGACCCGGGTTCACGACCGCCGGCCGCTTGCTGCTCTCCCATGCGTGCAGAGCCTACTGGCACAAGATGACGCCCCGGTGTCAGCGGTCGCGGTTGAAGCGGGTGGTGATCCACAGCAGCAGAAGCAGCCCGAACAGGGCGCCGCCGCCGATGAGGAAGGGGCTGAGGCTTTCGTGGTTGCCGCCGTGCTCGGCGCCCTCGGCGAGCGTGACCAGGTGGGCGGCGGTACCGGTGAGGCTCATCTTCTACGGGCCCTTTTCTTCGCGGGTGGGAGCGGAGACTTCGCGCACATCGTATGCGGGGGCTCCGGGCACGCTCACGCCGACTCAGTCGTTGTGATCGTTGTCGCGGTATCCGCGCAACAGGAACCAGGCGAGCAGGACGACTCCGGCCATCGAGACGACCAGCACGATCCGCAACGTATCGCCCGGTCCCTGCTGGTCCGATGCGGCGGCGAGCAGGGTGACGGTTTCCGGCATGTCGGGTGTGCTCCTCGGTCTCGTCCGGCGGTGCCCGGGGTAACGGCTCCCGGGAAACACGGCCATGGGCCCCCGCCACACGGTAGACCCACCCCCTAGGGTGGGGGCCGTCAGGGGGACGAGCTTTGGACTCGTATGAACAGGGGATATCCATATGACCGAAGACAGTCACGAGGCAGCCGCCCACGAAAACGTGCCGAGCAGGCAGCGCAAGCGCTTCCCTGGCATTTCCTCACGGGCGTACGAACACCCCGCGGACCGCTCGGCGCTGGTCGCCCTGCGCAAGCTCACCGGCTTCGACACGGTGTTCAAGGCGATGAGCGCGCTGCTGCCCGAGCGCAGCCTGCGGCTGCTCTTCCTCTCCGACTCCGTACGCGTCAGCGACGCGCAGTTCGCGCATCTGCACGCCATGCTGCGGGACGCCTGCTACATCCTGGACCTGGAGAAGGTTCCCGCGATGTACGTGGCGCAGGATCCCAAGCCGAACGCCATGTGCATCGGTCTGGACGAGCCGATCATCGTGGTCACCACCGGGCTGGTGGAGCTGCTCGACGAGGAGGAGATGCGGGCGGTCGTCGGCCATGAGGTGGGCCACGCGCTCTCCGGTCACTCCGTCTACCGGACCATACTTCTCTTCCTCACCAATCTGGCGCTCAAGGTCGCCTGGATCCCGCTGGGCAATGTCGCGATCATGGCGATCGTGACGGCGCTGCGGGAGTGGTTCCGGAAGTCGGAGCTGTCGGCGGACCGGGCCGGACTGCTTGCCGGCCAGGATCTCCAGGCCTCGATGCGCGGCCTGATGAAGATCGCCGGTGGCAATCACCTGCACGAGATGAATGTGGACGCGTTCCTGGAGCAGGCCGCGGAGTACGAGGCGGGCGGCGATCTGCGGGACTCCGTGCTCAAGATCCTCAACGTGCTGCCGCGTACGCACCCCTTCACGACGGTGCGCGCGGCCGAGCTGAAGAAGTGGGCGGAGAGCCGTGACTTCCAGCGGGTCATGGACGGCCACTACCCGCGCCGCGAGGACGACAAGGACACCTCGGTCACGGACTCGTTCCGCGACTCCGCCGCGCATTACGCGGACACGGTCCGCAGCAGCAAGGACCCGCTGATGAAGCTGGTCGGCGACATCGCGGGCGGCGCGGGCGATCTGGGCGGCAAGCTGCGCGACAAGTTCACCGGTGGCGGCGGTAGCGGCGGCAACGGCAGCCGCGCCTCGGACGAGGGCACCGGCGGCGAAGGCCGGGACCAGGGCCCCGGCAAGAGCTGAACCGTACGGAGAGCAGGCCGAGCCCGGTCGTCCCCGTCAGGAGGCCGGGCTCGGTTCCGCCGCGCGGGACAGCGTCCCGCAGAGCGCCGTATTGGCCGGACCCGTCGCGTACGGGTCCGTGCCGGCCGGTTCACGGAGCTTGGCCCGCTGCCCGGCCAGCAGGGGCCGCAGCGTCGTCGGCGGCTCCGCCGAGCACGCCTGTGGCCCGGCCTGCACCTCACTGGTCAGCAGTCGCGCCGTATGGCGCGGCAGCGCGTCCAGGTCGAAGCGGAAGCGCAGCTCGCGCCGGACGGTGAAGAGCGAGGCGTCCCGTACGGGCTGCGCGTCGGAGCTCGCCGGGCGCAGCGCGTAGACGAAGACATGGTCCGAGACCACCTCCAGCGTCCCGGGCGAGGTCTCCTGGTAGCGCAGCGTGCCGTGCACCCGCACCTCGTCGTCGGCCTGGGCCACCTTCGCCGGGTCGAAGCGCACCAGCCAGCCGGTCGGCGCGTGCCGGCCGTCGTCGGCGGGCGCGGCGAATCCGGCGTCGAACTGGTCGAGCTGGTCGGCGTCGAGCAGCACCCGTACCGGCCGTTCCGAGCGGCCCTCGATGACGTCGGGGTCGAGCGAGGACGCCACGAGATAGTCCTTGACGGTGGTCAGCGCGGCCATCACCTGACTCTCCGAGAAGCCCCCGGTCTCCCGGACGGCGGGCATCGTGATCCCGGCCGCTCCCACGCGGAACTGCGCGGCCGGGCTGTGCTTGAAGAGATCCGCGGGGGTGCCGCCCGGCACGGGCCCCTGGGGCGCCAGCGGGATCACCGACATCCGCACCTGGTCCACGGAACGGCCGGTGGCCGGCCGGTAGGGATTGCGCAGGCCCAGATAGATGGCCGTACCGAACGCCAGGACCACCACCAGGACCAGCAGCAGAAGCTGTCGCGATCCGCGCCAGAAGATCCCCCGGGCCCGCCCTTTGGCCGGTGGCGGAGGCTGCGCCGGAGGAACCCTCCGGACGGCGTCGGCGTGATCGGTCATCCGCTCCCGCGCCGAGAACTCCTGAAGGCGGGCCTCCCGGATGAAGGATTCGTCGAAGACGACGGAGCGGTACTCGTCGTCATCGCCGCCGGGCAGCCCCTCAGGTTCCCCTTCGGGTGGGTCTCGACGCCCTGCCATACCTTCAGGGTAGGTCGGCGGGGCCGAACATAAACGCTGGGCAAGCCGGGAAGTTCCGGGAGCCACGCGATCGGCCGTTCAGGTCGTACCCGGCCGTCCGAGGGAGGTCCGGGGCGCGTTCAGGGCGTACGCGGCACCGCGGAGACCGCCGGCGCCGACTGGTTCGCGGACGCCGAGGGAATACCCGGGGCCGGCTTGTCGATCCCGGTCGTGGCGGGCTGCGGCACCTTGCCGTCGCGGCTGTTGGAGGCGCCTCGGTAGACGGCCGAGAAGGCCAGCGCGACCATCCCGATCCCCATCAGCAGGGCGAGCAGCCAGGCGACGGGGCGGTGCCAGCGGGCCGCGCCGCGGTACGGCCGCAGCGAGCCGCCGTGGCGTCCGTAGGGCCCGGAGAGCGCGTCGGGGTCATCGGGGTCGTACTCGCCGTCGTAGCCGGGGTCGGGTCCGTACGCGCCGTCCCGGCCGTACAGCTCCTCGTACAGCTCGTCCTCGGGCCGTCCCCCGCCGGACCGCGCGCGGGCCGCCTCGGCCTCGGCGCGCGCCTGGGCAGCGGCCAGCAGCCGTTCCACGGCGGAGGGTTCATGAATGGTGGCGGCCTTGACGAAGTCCTCGTCGAAGACCACGGGGGCGAAGTCCTTGTCCGCGCCACCGCGGTCGTCGTCGGGCTCCCAGCCGTCCGGGAACGGCTTGCCCCCCACGTCGTCCGGCACCCCTTCAGGGTAGACCTGGCGGGTCGTTTTGGGCAGGCGGAGTCCGAACTCTCCCGAGTTCGTCTTGGTCACATCGCGGTCCCGGCGCCCGCCCGTCGCCGCGGGCGCCCCTGCCGTATCAGTGGCCCCACCGCTATCGCGTGTGGCCGTCGCCGATCACGATGTACTTCGTCGAGGTCAGCTCCGGCAGCCCCATCGGCCCCCGCGCGTGCAGCTTCTGCGTGGAGATTCCGATCTCGGCGCCGAAGCCGAACTGGCCGCCGTCGGTGAAGCGCGTGGACGCGTTCACAGCGACTGTCGTGGAATCGACCAATTGGGTGAATCGGCGGGCCGCGGCCTGTGAGGTGGTGACGATCGCCTCCGTATGGCCGGACGACCAGAGCCGGATATGGGCGACGGCGGCGTCCAGCGAGTCGACGACCGCGGCGGCGATGTCGTACGAGAGGTACTCGGTCTCCCAGTCCTCCGCGGTGGCCGGCACGATCTCGGCCTTCGACCCCGCGCCGTACGCGAGCACCCGCTCGTCGGCGTGGACCGTGACCCCGGCGTCGGCGAGCGCGTCCAGCGCGCGCGGCAGGAACACACCCGCGATGTCCTGGTGGACGAGGAGCGTCTCGGCGGCGTTGCAGACGCTGGGCCGCTGCGCCTTGGAGTTGATCAGGATCTCGACGGCCATGTCGAGATCGGTCTCGGCGTCCACATACACATGGCAGTTGCCGGTGCCGGTCTCGATGACGGGGACGGTGGACCCCTCGACGACGGTACGGATCAGGGAGGCGCCGCCGCGCGGGATCAGCACGTCGACCAGGCCGCGGGCCCGCATCAGCTCCTGTACGGCGTCCCGCCCCTCGCCGGGCACGAGCTGTACGGCGTCGGCGGGCAGCCCGGCTCCGCCGACGGCGTCGCGCAGCACCCGTACGAGGGCGGTGTTCGAGGAGATCGCCGAGGAGGAGCCGCGCAGCAGCACCGCGTTGCCCGACTTCAGACAGAGCGCGGCGGCGTCCACGGTGACATTGGGGCGGGCCTCGTAGATGATCCCGACCACACCGAGCGGCACCCGCACCTGGCGCAGATCGATGCCGTTGGGCAGTGTCGAACCGCGTACGACCTCACCGACCGGGTCGGGCAGCGCCGCCACGTCCCGTACGTCCGCGGCGATGGCCCGCACCCGCTCCGGTGTCAGCGTCAGCCGGTCGATGATCGCCTCGCCGGTCCCGGCCTCCCGGGCCCGCGCGATGTCCTCGGCGTTGGCCGTGACGATCTCGTGGGTACGGACTTCCAGCGCGT
This sequence comes from Streptomyces scopuliridis RB72, assembly GCF_000718095.1. GTDB lineage: Bacteria > Actinomycetota > Actinomycetes > Streptomycetales > Streptomycetaceae > Streptomyces > Streptomyces scopuliridis. Next base: position 34,362 of record NZ_JOEI01000012.1, read on the forward strand.
CCGCGATCGCCAGCAGCGCGTCGTCCTTGGCCGCACGCGGCAGTGGCGCGATATCGGCTGCCGCGGCGCGGGACCGGTAGGCGGCCCTGGCGACCGGGGAGAGGTTGTCGTACGGCGAGAGCGAGGTCATGCCCGCAGGGTAATGCGCGCCCTGCGGGCATTCCGCACGTATTCCGGACTCCGAGACACTTCCGGAGGGGGATCAGAACGGATGAACGCCCACCGGGGCCGCCGGTGGCGGGCCGTAGCCCTCCGCGATCCGCTGGTGGTACGTCTCACGGTCGATGACCTCAAGACCGACGATCTTCCACGGCGGCAGCTTGGCGCTCGACCGGTGCTCGCCCCAGAGCCGCAGCGCGACGGCGGCGGCGTCGTGCAGGTCCCGGGCCTCCTCCCAGTACCGGATCTCCGCGTGATCGTTGGCGTACCGGCTGGTCAGCAGGAAGGGATGGTCATGGGCCAGTTGTTCCAGGCCACGCCGGACCTCGGGCAGCGGAGCCTCGGCGCCCGAGACGCTGAGCGTGATGTGCCAGAGCTTCGACAGCGCACGGCCCTCCGCGCGCGCGTCCGTTCTCGATACGACCTCCCGCTGTTGCTCGTCGTCGAAGTCGTCCCCCGCTTCGACGCTGGTCAGGGCTCGTTCCTCGCCCGCGGCCCTCCGGGCGTGGGCGCTGCCCCCGGTCCCTCGGGGCACCGCCCCCGGGCGCGCTCGTCTCACCAGCGGCCTCCTGTTGATGCGTTGTCGTGCTGTACCCCGTCTGTACCCCTGGGACAAAGTTGACCAGTCCCGGGCAGGGCATGGGGCGGTTTTGGTAAAGGTCCCTGTTCAAAGACCGGAGTTTCAGCCGTTTCAGGGGTGGGTCAGGGATGGAGGATGACCAAATCGTCTCTGTGTACGACCTCACGCTCGTAGGCGGGGCCCAGCTCGCGGGCCAGTTCGCGGGTGGAGCGGCCCAGGAGCTGGGGGATCTCCTTGGCGTCGAAGTTGACGAGACCGCGGGCTACCGGCCGGCCCGCCGTGTCCCGCAGCTCCACCGGGTCACCGGCGCTGAACTCGCCCTCGACGGCGGCGATTCCGGCCGGCAGCAGTGAGGTGCGCCGCTCGACGACGGCCCGTACCGCCCCGTCGTCCAGGGTGAGCGCGCCCTGCGGGGTGGAGGCGTGGGCGAGCCACAGCAGCCGGCCCGCGGAGCGCCGTCCGGTGCGGTGGAAGTACGTACCGGTGTCCCGCCCCGCGAGTCCGTCGGCGGCATGGCTCGCGGAGGTCAGCACCACCGGGACCCCGGCCGCGGCGGCGATCCTGGCGGCCTCGACCTTGGTGACCATGCCGCCGGTGCCCAGGCCCGCCCTGCCCGCGCTGCCGAGGGAGACGCCCGCCAGATCGGCGGGACCGCGCACCTCCGCGATCCGCGCGGCGCCGGGGGTACGGGGGTCGCCGTCGTACAGCCCGTCGACATCGGAGAGCAGGACGAGCAGATCGGCCCGTACGAGATGGGCGACGAGGGCGGCCAGCCGGTCGTTGTCGCCGAACCGGATCTCGTCCGTGGCGACGGTGTCGTTCTCGTTGACGACGGGGACGGCGCCCATGCCGAGCAGCTGGTCCAGGGTGCGGTAGGCGTTGCGGTAGTGGGCGCGGCGGCTGGTGTCGTCGGTGGTGAGGAGCACCTGCCCGACGCGGACGCCGTAGCGGGCGAAGGAGGCGGTGTAGCGGGCGACCAGCAGCCCCTGTCCCACGCTGGCGGCGGCCTGCTGGCGGGCCAGGTCCCGGGGGCGGCGCTCCAGTCCGAGCGGGGCGAGCCCGGCGGCGATGGCGCCGCTGGAGACGAGCAGGACCTCCTTCTCGTCACCGCTCCCGGCACCGCGTCTGACCTGGGCGAGTACATCGACGAGGGCGTCGACCCGGTCGGCGTCGAGCCCGCCGGAGGCGGTGGTGAGCGAGGAGGAGCCGACCTTCACGACGATCCTGCGGGCCTGTGCCACCGCGTCCTGCCGTGCCGTCACGCTCTGCCGTGCCGCTGCCACGTGCTGTGCCTCTGCTCTCACTGTCGGCCACACCTCACCGGCCGGCCCCCGCCGGCTGGTCGTCCGCCGGTCGCTCAGCGTACGCGGGCGATTCCCCGGCCGACGAGGCATTTCAGTGGGTGGGACGCGGCCGGTGGGCCGGTCTCCGCGTCAAACCCGCGACTCCGGCACAACCGGATGCCGGTGAAGACAGTCTGTCAGGTGTAACAACAGTCGGGAAACGTTCCCGCCCGGGCAGGGATAAGCTGGCCTCCACGGCGCCCGCGTGCTCGCCGATGGCGGCGACTCCCCCCACTTGTACCCCCCGCGCAACCACACACGAGATGGGCCATCAGTAATGCCAGTAAAAGTGAGCGTCGTCATTCCGGTGTACAACCCGGGTAAGTACATCGACCCCTGCATCGATTCACTGCTGGCCCAGACGCTGCCGGCCGCGGACTTCGAAGTGCTCTTCGTGAACGACGGGTCGACCGACGACAGCCCGGCCCGCCTGGACAAGCTGGCGGCCGAGCACCCTCATTTCCGGGTGATCCACATCCCCAACTCGGGCTGGCCCGGCAAGCCGAGGAACATCGGTGTCGCCGAGGCCAAGGGTGAGTACGTCCAGTTCGTGGACCAGGACGACCACATGGCGTCCGACGCGCTGCGACGCCTGTATGAGATGGGTCACCGCAACGGCTCCGACATCGTGATCGGCAAGGTCGCGTCCAATTTCCGCGGCGTCCCGCACGGCGTGTTCAAGAAGAACCGCGAGAAGTGTGATCTGAGCAATGCGCCGCTGTACGACAGCCTCACCCCGCACAAGATGTTCCGTACGGAGTTCCTGCGCGAGAACGGCATCGCGTACCCCGAGGGCAAGCGGCGCCTGGAGGACCAGCTGTACATGATGCAGGCGTATTTCCCCGCCAAGGTCGTATCGATCCTGGGGAGTTACACCTGCTACTACTACTCGAAGCGGGACGACGGCCAGAACGCCGGCTCCGCCAAGATCGTTCCGGCCGGCTACTACGGCAACCTGCGCGAGGTCCTCAAGGTCGTCGTGGAGAACACCGAACCGGGTGAATTCCGGGACCGGCTGCTGCGGCGCTTCTACCGGGTCGAGATGCTCGGCCGGCTGAGCGAGCCGTCCGTGGTCAACTACACGCCCGAGTACCTCGACGAGATGTGCGACGCGATCCGTCCGCTCGCCGAGGAGTTCATGCACGACGGCGTGCACAACGGCCTCGGTTCGCTGGTCAGACTCCGCTCCACCCTGCTGCGCGCCGACGACCGCCAGGGGCTGGTGAAGATCGCCCGGTTCGCCAAGTCGGTGAAGGGCGCGGCCCGGCTGGAGGACTTCGACTGGCAGCCGGACGGCACGGCCGCGATCACCGTGACCGGCCGCCTCGTCCACGGCGAGGACACGGAGCCGCTGCGGCTGGTCCGCCGCGACAAGCGCTACTTCCTGCACCCGGACATCACCGAGGGGCTGCTGCCTGACGGCGAACTCCTCGATGTCACCGACGACATGGACAGCTTCAAGGGCGAGGTCTCGCTGCGTAACCGCGAGACCGCCGTCGAGTGGCCGTGCGTCGCGGAGTTCACCGCCAAGGTCGAGGCGCTGGGCGACGACACGTACGAGGTCGTCCTGCACGGCACCGGCGTGGTCACCAGCGAGGCGGTCAAGGGCCGCGGCCGGGTCTCCCGCGGCTTCTGGGACATCTGGGTGCCGCTGCGCGGACTCGGGCTGGTACGGAAGGCCAGGCTCGGCGCGGACCGCGCCACGTCGGTCGACGCCAAGTGCCTGCCCGCGCTGCTCGGTTCGCCCGCGCGGCCGGTGATCCCGTACTTCACCGACCCGCACGGCAACCTGACCCTCGATGTCGCGGGCCGGGCCAAGAAGATGGCCACCTATCTCGCGGACCGGCCCGTGCGGCGGATGCCCGGCAGCCGTCCCGAGCTGCGCCTCGATGTGTTCACCGGCACCAAGTCCGGTTCGCAGGCGGTCGAGTTGGTGCTGACCCCGGCGGACGGCAACGCCATGACCGCGCCGTCCACGCTCCGTCCCGACCACGGCCGGGCCCACCTCGGTGTCCCCGCCCGGGTGCCGGACCTGCCGGCCGGGCAGGCGCAGCTGTCGGTGCGGCTGGACGGTCCGAAGGGCCCCGTGCTGCCGCTCTGCGAGGTGCCCGTGGCCCAGGGCGGCCGGATCCGGCTGGAGCAGAGCGGTCTGGAGACGGTCGATCCTCTTCTCGTCAGGGTGGTGACGGTGAAGCGCCGCCGGGCGACGCTGCGCCGGGTGCTCCGCTCGGCCGGCGGTCCGATCGTGCGCCGGCTGCCCTCCTCGGCGCGCAAGAAGGTGCGTCGGCTCGCCGCCCGTCTCTGACCGGCGTCGCCCTCTTCTCCCGAGCAATGAGCGACAAGCACACAGAACAAGGACGTGATCACATGCGGCAGCTCTCGGTCGCAGGCGCCTGGGTACATGAACCGAAGATCTTCCCGGACAGCCGTGGCAGCTTCCACGAGTGGTTCAAGGCCTCGGACTTCACCGAGGCGGCCGGCCACCCGCTGAACCTCGCCCAGGCGAACTGCTCGGTGTCCAGCCGCGGCACGCTGCGCGGGATCCACTTCGCCGATGTGCCGCCCAGCCAGGCCAAGTACGTGAAGTGTGTTCGCGGCGCGGTCCTCGACGTCATCGTGGACATCCGGGTCGGCTCCCCCACGTACCGGCAGTGGGAGGCGGTGCGGCTGGACGATGTGGATCACCACGCCGTCTATCTCGCCGAGGGGCTCGGCCACGCGTTCATGGCGCTGACGGACGACGCGACGGTGGTCTATCTCTGCTCCGAGGGATACGCCCCCGGGCGTGAGCACGGCATCAACCCGCTGGACCCGGCGCTCGGTATCGAGTGGCCCGAGGGCATCACCCCGCTGCTCTCCGACAAGGACGCGGCGGCGCCGACCCTCGCGGAGGCCGAGGCCCAGGGCCTGCTCCCGTCGTACGAGGAGTGCACGGCGTACTACACCGAGCTGGCCGCCCGCGGCTGAGTCGTACAGGCGCATACGGAAGGGGCCCGGGCGATCATGAATCGCCCGGGCCCCTTCCGTACGGTCCGCCGGATCAGCCGGAGACCGCCGCGATCTGCCGGCGCAGCGGCGCGAAGGCCGACCGCGAGCGGCGCAGATTGCGGGCGCGGGCCAGAGCGGGCCAGAACCCGGCCCCGAGCAGCGCCTCGGGCCGTACCGCGTTCTTGCGGACGAGCACCTCCTCGGGCACGTCCTGCGGGTCCGGTACGACGTACTCCTCGATGATCTTGTCGTACGCGTCCTTCAGCACCGTGCTCTCCGGGTTGGCGCCGAAGATGGCCACCACCCCGGTCGGCTCGGTGTCGACGTCGACGACCAGCAGGTCGGGGCGGTACCGCCGCAGGACCGTGGCCACCTTGTAGACGTCTCCGGCCCAGAACTTGGTGTGCCGGTCGCGCGCGGCCTCGTCGACGTCCCGCGGCAGCATGTCGTCCAGGACGATCACGCTGGACCAGCGGGAGTGCTTCTCGACGTTCATGAAGTCGCGCAGCGCGTACTCGAAGAGATGCATGCCGTCGATGAACGACAGCTCCAGCTTCGGGTCGCCGCCGAAGAGATTGACCGGGTCACGCCGGGCGAGCGCGCGGAACGGGTTGCGGCCGTTGCGCAGATGGATCAAGGGATCCTTGCGGGCGAAGAAATCGTCGCTGGTGGCCTTGACCAGATGGACATCGCAGCTGATGTCCGTGACGACCCGGAAAGCCGGGTCGACCGCGACCGACGGAACCCGGGACAGCGCCAGACTGCGGCCGTCATTTACCCCGATTTCCAAGTAGGTGCGGGGCTTGTACACACGGTGCAGTTGGCGCAGGAAGCCGTGGCGATCCACGTAAGGGGCCCTTCACTGAGAATCAACAACCAGGGATTGATTCTCAGTGAACTTAGTGGGCCCACAGGTTGTACGTAAACATCTACTGGCCAGTAACACCCATTTGGCGCTCAGGGCCTGTCCAGCGGGCTCTAGGTCCTGTCCGGCCGGACAGGACCTAGCCCCGCTCGGCCCGGACCAGCGCGGGGAACGCCTCGGCAAGCGCCGTACGCCAGTCACGGATCGGTTCGATCCCGGCGGCCTTCCACCGTTCGTGTCCCAGCACGCTGTACGCGGGCCGGGGCGCGGGGCGTACGAACGCCTCGCTGGTGGTCGGACGGACCCGCTCCGGGTCCGCGCCGAGCAGCCGGAAGATCTCCCTGGTGAAGCCGAACCAGGTCGTCTCGCCGCCGCTGGTGCCGTGGTAGACCCCGGCCGGGGCCGTCCCCGCGAGGGCCGCCAGACCCAGCAGGACCAGCCGGTCCGCGAGGTCGCCGGTCCAGGTGGGCTGGCCGAGCTGGTCGTCCACCACGTCCAGGGTGTCCTTGATCCCCTCCAGCTTGATCATCGTCCGGACGAAGTTGCCGCCGCCCGCGCCGTACAGCCAGGCCGTACGGACCACGAAACCGGTCTCCGGGAGGGTGTCCAGGACCGCGCGCTCCCCGGCCAGCTTGGTGCGGCCGTAGGCGCTGCGCGGGGCCGTGGGGTCGTCCTCGCCGTACGGCATCCGGGCGTCACCGGCGAAGACATAGTCCGTGGAGACCTGGATCAGGACGGCGCCGGACGCCTCGCACGCCTCGGCGAGCACCCGGGGGCCGGTGCCGTTGACGGCGAGCGCCTCGGCCTCCTTGGCCTCGGCGTCGTCCACGGCCGTCCAGGCGGCGCAGTTGACCACGACGTCCGGCGTATGGGTCTCCAGCGCGGTGCGCACCGCGCCGGGGTCCGTGATGTCCAGCGCGGTACGGTCCAGGCCGGCCGCGCTCTCCCCGGCCGTGGCGAGGCGGGCCAGCAGATCCTGGCCGAGCATGCCGCCGGCGCCGGTGACGAGCCAGCGGCTCACAGCGCGGCACGCCCCTTCAGCGGCTCCCACCAGGCACGGTTCTCGCGGTACCACTCCACGGTCTCCGCGAGGCCCGCGGCGAAGTCCTTGCGGGGCTCGTACCCCAGCTCCGTACGGATCTTGGAGCAGTCCACGGAGTAGCGGCGGTCGTGGCCCTTGCGGTCGGTGACGTACTCGACGCTGGTGTCCCAGTCCGCTCCGCAGGCCTCCAGCAGAAGCCCGGTCAGCTCCTTGTTGGACAGCTCCGTGCCGCCGCCGATGTTGTAGACCTCACCGGCCCGGCCCTTCGTACGGACCAGCTCGATGCCCTGCACATGGTCGTCGATGTGCAGCCAGTCGCGGATGTTGCCGCCGTCGCCGTACAGCGGGACCTTCTTGCCGTCCAGCAGGTTCGTGATGAACAGCGGGATGACCTTCTCGGGGAAGTGGTGGTGCCCGTAGTTGTTGGAGCAGCGGGTCACCCGCACATCGAGGCCGTGCGTGCGGTGGTACGAGAGGGCGATCAGATCGCTGGACGCCTTCGCCGAGGAGTACGGCGAGTTGGGCTCCAGCGGGTGGGTCTCGGGCCAGGAGCCCTCGTCGATCGAGCCGTAGACCTCGTCGGTGGAGATATGCACGAAGGTCTTCACGCCAGCGCGGTGCGCGGCGTCGATCAGCGTGTGCGTGCCCACGACGTTCGTACGGACGAACTCCGCGCCGCCGTCGATGGAGCGGTCCACATGCGACTCCGCGGCGAAGTGCACCACCTGGTCGTGCTCGGCCATCAGCTTGGCGACCAGCTCGGGGTCGCAGATGTCGCCCTGGACGAAGGAGAACCCGGGGTGGTCGCGGACCTCGTCGAGGTTGGCCGGGTTGCCCGCGTAGGTGAGCTTGTCGAGCACGGTCAGCTCGACATCGCCGGGGCCCTGGGGGCCCAGGACCGTACGGACGTAGTGCGAGCCGATGAAACCGGCACCGCCGGTCACGAGAATCCTGTCGGTCATGAAGAGATCTGCACCTTGCTGTGGTCACCGAGGACGAGTCGGTGGGCGGACGGGTTACGGGGCGCGGGGGTGATCTCGACATCGCGGCCGATCAGCGATGCCTCCACCCGGCGCACGCCGGTGAGCGAGGAACCCCGCAGAACGATGGAGTACTCGATCTCGCTGTCCTCGATCCTGCACCCTTCGGAGACCGAGGTGAAGGGACCGATATAGGCGTCGCTGATCACCGTGTCCGCGCCGATGATCGCGGGACCGACGATCCGGCTGCCGGTGACCCGCGCGCCCTTCTCGATCCTGACCCGCCCTATGATCTCCGTCGCCTCGTCGACGCTGCCGTCACGGCACGGCTCGACGGTCTCCAGCACCGAGCGGTTGACCTCCAGCATGTCGGCGACATTGCCGGTGTCCTTCCAGTAACCGGAGATGGTCGTGGAGCGGACATCGCGCTGCTGGTCGATCAGCCACTGGATGGCGTGTGTGATCTCCAACTCACCGCGCCAGGAGGGCTCGATCGAGCGCACGGCCTCATGGATGGCCGGGGTGAAGAGATAGACACCGACGAGCGCGAGATCGCTCTTCGGCTCCTTGGGCTTCTCCTCCAGGGCCACCACCCTGCCCGCGCCGTCGAGTTCGGCCACGCCGAAGGAGGTGGGGTTGGGGACCTTCGTGAGCAGGATCTGCGCCTCGGGGCGGTCCTCGCGGAAGCCGTCGACCAGGCCCGTGATGCCACCGACGATGAAGTTGTCACCGAGGTACATCACGAAGTCGTCCTCGCCCAGGAACTCACGGGCGATGAGGACGGCGTGCGCCAGTCCGAGGGGGGCGTCCTGCTGGAGGTAGGTGACCTTTATGCCGAACTGCGAGCCGTCACCGACCGCCTCGCGGATCTCCTGCGCGGTGTCGCCGACGATCACGCCGACCTCGGTGATCCCCGCTTCGGCGATGGCTTCGAGCCCGTAGAAGAGCACGGGCTTGTTGGCCACGGGGACCAGCTGTTTCGCTGAGGTGTGTGTGATGGGGCGCAGACGGGTACCCGCCCCGCCGGACAGTACGAGAGCCTTCACTATCCCTATCCCTGCTGAGATTCCGATGCTGTCCGGGCGTCGCCCGACAGTCCGATTTTACCTACGATTTCCGGTGCGGCCCGCCGCTGGTCACCTCAGGAGAGTGAACCGGTGCAAACGGGGTGCGCGAAAGGGCGCTCGGGCGTGCGCGGATGTGCACTCACCGGCCCCGCGCGGGCGGACGCGCGGGCCCTTATCGCCGTACCGCCCGCCGCGCCACCGCCGCACCACCCTCCGCACCGCCCAACTCCTCACCGTTCGAGCCTGGTTGGCGCCGGACCGTGCGACCTCAGCGCGGTCAGGGTCCGTAACTGGGTGCGCACCCGGCGCGCCACCCTGCGTGTCAGCGACTTGCGCCGGCGTACGGCCTTGGGCGCCTCGATGCGCCGCAGCCCCGGTTTGCCGAGCCAGTCGGGCACGGTCACCTCGTACGACGCGTCCTGGAGGCCGCTCCGCTTGTCGCCGAAGTGCGGGAAGACGAGATACGGCGTACGGGCGCGGCCCCGGTGGACCACCTCGGGCACGGTCCCGGCCCTGATGAAGGCCAGCATGTCCGCCAGCAGATCGAGCCGGCCCAGGGCGACGCACTCCAGCCGCAGCCGTTCGTTGACCTTGATGCGCGCGGCCACGCCGGGGGTCCAGTACCGCTCCATCAGCGGCGCCGCCAGCTCCAGCTTGTGCCGTCCGATCCGCTCGGGCTGCTTGAGCGTCCCGTGGCCGAACTGCTGGATCAGTCCGACCGTGAAGGGTCTGACCATCAGCCGGTCGCGCTTCGGACCGGCCGGAACCAGCGCGGTGATGAGCGCCATGAGAGCGCCCGTGGCCTCGAACCGGAGTGCGTAGCTGCCGGTCTTGGTCACGTGCTTGCCGTCGTCGCGGCCGACCAGGTAGTAGCAGGTGTAGTCGGCGATCACCGAGACACCGTTGCCCCGGATGTACGCCTCCATCGTGAACAGGGCGTCCTCACCGGTCTTCAGCGTCTCGTCGAACCGCAGCCCCAGCCGCTCGATCAGCTCGCGGCGGAAGAGCTTCTGCGCGCTCAGCGTGTAGATGACCTGTGAGGTGTAGATGTCGACGCGCTCGGCCGTACGGTTCCACATCGAGCCGGGAGCGCCTCGGTTCACGCCCTCGACCTTGCCGAGCACCACGTCGGTGCCTGCGCGGTCGGCCATGGCGACCATGCGCTCCAGCGATTCGTCGGCGAAGTAGTCATCGGCGTCGAGGAAGAAGACGTACCGGCCGCGCGCCATGCCGAGTCCGACGTTGCGCGGCCCGCTGGGACCGCCCGAGTTGGCCTGGCGCACCACTCTGGTCGGGATCGTCGTCCGCGCGGCGAACGCCTCCAGGTATTCGCCCGTGCCGTCGGTCGAGCCGTCGTCGATGGCGACGATCTCGATGCGATCGGGCCCCAGCGTCTGGGCCTCGACCGACTCCAGGCAGCGGATCAGATAGGGCATTGCTTCATATGCCCCGACGATCACACTGACGTCAGGAACAGACTTAGTGTTCATCGCAATTCAAGACAAGTGCCATCGAAAGTTGGTTGTCTCCCTTCGATCACCAGTGTGTGTGACGCCCGCCACATCCGCATGCCGGCCCCGCGCACATGGCGGCGTACATGGCGATGTGCAAGCGGCGGACATGGCAAAGGCCCGGCAGTACGCCCATAGGCGCCCTGCCGGGCCCGATCGCCTCTGTAGCCGGGGGCTCAGCCCCCCACGGGCGAGTCCTCGGCCCGGGGCTGGGACGGCGCGGAGTCGTCCGGCGCGGGGGCCGCCTCCGGCTCCGAGAGCCGCTGCTCGACCCCCACATTGCGGGCCAGCGACTTCGCCGCCAGCGCCCGCGTCGCCGCGTCGAACTGCTCGATCGAGGTCGGCTCGTCCGGACCCAGCAGATAGCGCTTCAGCTCATGACGGGCCTCGGCCAGCGGATCGGCGGACGGGTCCGCGACCGCGGCGAGCAGCTGGTCCAGCTCCTTGGCGCTGTTGGAGAGGATCACGGCGGCCCGTACGGCGGTGTTCTGCCGCTTGAACTCCTCCGCGCCCAGCTCCGCCGAGTCGGTGACCGCGTACGGCTTGCCGCTCGCGATGTAGTCCGACACGACGCTGGAGATGTCGGAGACCATGGCGTCCGACTCGTTGAAGCAGTCGTACAGCGCCGGCTCCGAGCCGCTGATGACCCGGTGCTCCCACCAGCCGAAGGAACGCCAGTACGCGCCGTTCCACTCGCGCCTCAGCCGCGTCAGCTCCGCCTGCCTGGCCGGGTCGGCCTTGGAGTCGCGCGACTCCTCCGCCTCGTCCCTGCTCGCGTCGGCCCCGCCGGACAGCTCGGTCAGCCGCGCGCCGATCCGGGCCAGCTCGGTCCGCGCCGCGCTCTGCTCCTCGCGGAGCCCGGCCGCGTCCTGGGCCCAGCGGGCGTCGGTGGCGCGCTCGGCGGCGGCCTTCTCGACCAGCGCGATGATCCGCTCGTGCACGGCCTTCGCCTTGGCACTGCGCGTACCGGTGAAGGGGTGCGGCTTGTACAGCACCCGGACAGGACGCTCGGCCTTCAGCAGCCGCTTGACGATGTTCTCGCCGGCCAGCAGGAGCGAGGTGTTGCCGGGGCTGTCGTCCCAGCCCTCCCACGTGGGCGCGTACAGCACCGTGGGGATGGGGTTCTTCGTCGAGCCGCTCGCCGACTCGATCGGGGCCAGCTGCGGGCGGCCCACCTCGACGATGTCCTCGTCCCGCACCCCGACATCGGCCAGCGCGTACCGGTCGCGTCCGGCCCGGCCCGCGGTCCACACCTCGTCGTACGCCTTGCTGAACGGGTTGACGCTGGCCAGCTTGTCGCTGTCGCCGTGCCCGATGAAGACATGCTTCATGGTCGGGACGCGCAGCATATGGATGTTCTTGCCGACGTTGGCCGCGTACAGCGCGACCCGGACCATCGAGAGATCCAGATTCATCAGATGCACGCCGCCGGGGACGCAGAGCACCGGCACGGCCGTCGGGCCCAGCTGCTGCGCGATGGCGCGCTCGCGCAGGACGATCAGCGGTCGCCCGTCGAGCTGTCCCATCGTCTCCAGCCACATGTTGACCTGGTACGCGGACTCCTTGGAGCCGGAGAAGTACAGCATCACGGTCGGCCGGTAGTCGGCCAGCCAGCCGTCCACCGCCTTGAGCACCTTCTCGGCGTTGGGCACGAGCCGGCTCGGCCGCAGATACGGCAGCAGCGCGACGATATAGCCGACGGCGAGGAGCACGCTGAGGCCGAGCCCGGCGAAGCCGTAGAGGTTGTCGCGGGTCTGGAGCGTGATGATCACGCCGACCATGGCGAAGATGTCCAGGTGGAGCATCTTCTCGGCGGAGCGGCTGAGCAGCCAGCGCGGCGGGGCGTTGGGGATCCGGATGGCGCCGAGGTCGATATTGCGGGTGACCACGGGCAGCCTGCGGCGCAGCCGGAGCAGGGTGACGATCGCGCCGTGCGGCGCCTGGAGCCCGTAGAACATCAGGACGGCGACGACGGTCACATAGAAGATCCGGTCCTCACCGAGGCCCGAGCGCGCGACCAGCAGCACCAGCAGCATCTGCCGGATCAGGAAGCGGATCGACAGACCGGCCCGCACCTTGGCGAGCCGGTTCACCAGATAGCTGCCGCGCTGGTGCAGATACGTGTCCGCGAGATAGCTCACCGCCGCGGCCGCGGCGAAGAACCAGACATCGGGAATTATCGCGGCGAGCATGACGCACGGGAAACTCAGACCCAGAAGAAGTGCGGCTGCCAGCTCTGATCCGCTGCCCACCCGGGCCAGGCGAATGGCTGTCGAAATCACGGAATACCTGCTCCAGACCGTGCCGGCTGATAGGACCTTGCGACGAAAATGTGAAGAGAGAACTTCACGAACTCGGGCCTCCATGGTTCGCGCGTCGGCGACCACAGAGGCCCGTGTCAAAGATTGTCAAGAATTATTACACATCTTCCTGACGGTCCAGGACAGCGGCCAGAGCCTGCTCGAAGTCCGAGGCCTCGGAGGCGCCCCGGGTCGGGTCCTGCTGCCGTACGTCGATGACATGGCCGGTCAGCTCGGAGAGCAGCACATCGAGGGAGGTCCTGGCGACCGCCTCGGAGGAGAGCAGCGAGCCCTCCGGCTCCTGGCCGAATGCCTTGGTGCGCATGGGAGTCGCGGTGCGCTCCGGATTCACGCAATTCACTCGGATTCCCTCGCCGGCCCATTCGTCGGAGAGCGCCTGGGTGAGATTCACCATGGCCGCCTTCGTGGACGAGTAGAGACTGTACTCCGCGCGGCCCCGGGTGTAGCTGCTGGAGGTGTAGAGCAGCAGCTGGCCCTTGGTCTCCACCAGATACTTGTACGAGGCACGCGCGATCTGCACCGGCGCCAGGTAGTTGACGTTCAGCGCTTCCTGGATGGTGGTGTTGTCCGTTTCGGCCAGCTTGCCGATGCGCAGCACACCCGCGGTGTTGATCACGTAGTCGATCCGGCCGGTCTCGGCGTAGGCGCGCGAGAGCGCGTCGTCGACATGCTCGGGGTTCTCGACATGCGTACCGGTGGTGGAGCGGCCCAGCGCGTACACCGTGGCGCCGAAGGACTCGGCGAGCTGCGCGATGTCCGCGCCGATGCCGTACGAGCCGCCGAAGACGACCAGGGTCTTGCCGGCCAGCAGCTCACGGTAGGAGTCGTCCGAGGACTGCTGCGGAGCGGCGGCGGAGGCCAGCTGGAAGAGCTTGTCGGCGATGAACACATCGACCGGCTGCGTGACCTTCATGTTGTACTCGTCGCCCGCGACGACATAGATCGGCACGTCCGGCAGGTACTTCAGCACCACCGAACAGTCGTCGGTGGCCTGGAAGTTGGGGTCGCCCGCGGCGACCTCGTACGCCCTGCGGATGGTGGAGAGCTTGAACGCCTGCGGGGTCTGGCCGCGCCGCAGCCGCGACCGGTCGGGGACGTCCGTGATGAACTCGCCGTCGCCGCCGTGCGTACGGGTCACGATGATCGTGTCCGCGGACGGGATGGCGACGTCCACGGCCTGGTAGCGCTCCAGCGCGTCCACACAGTCCTTGATCACGCGGTGCGACAGCAGCGGGCGCACGGCGTCGTGGAACAGGACGTTGCGGTCCTCGCCCGCGGCCAGGCCCTCGCCCAGGGCCGCGATGGCGCGCTCGGTGGTCTCGTTCCGGGTCGCGCCGCCCTCGATGATCCGGGTGACCTTGGTCAGTCCGGCCTTCGCGACGATCTTCTCCACGTCGGGCACATAGCCCGGCGCCATCAGCACGATCACATCGTCGATCGAGTCGCTCCGCTCGAAGATCGACAGCGTGTGCTCGATGACCGCCTTCCCCGCGATCTTCAGCAACTGCTTCGGGATCGACAGGCCCACACGCTGACCGGTGCCGCCCGCCAGGACGACGGCGGTGGTGCGGGACTTCGTGGGCGACGCGGATGTTGCAGACACAGGACTGACCTACCTTGCGGGCTCAGAGGATGTAGCGATGGTCCCACCCGCGGCAATCGTCGTGCAAGGTGGACCACAACCCCGCGACACCGGTACGCAACCCCTGATTCACCTGCGAAGACCAGTGCGCCAGTGGTGCGGCGCCGGGAGTCGTACGTGAAGGACACCACATAAGTTTCACGTCGGAGCACGGGGGCTCCCATATGAGAGCCTACGCGACGCGACGCCGTGCTCACCCACCGCGACAACGGCCCGGGTGACCACGGAGAAGAGCCGTGATCACCCGGGCCGGCGACAGGAACTCGCGGCTGCCGGGAGGGGCACTAGAAGGGGTCGAACTCGTCGTACGCGCGCTGCGCCTCGTCCCGTTCGGCGTCCCGGTCCCTGCGCCGCTGCGCCGCCGGACGGGGTGCCTCAAGACGGTGGTCCTCACCGCGGCGGCCGAGCATCTCCGCGCCCGCCATCATCGTCGGCTCCCAGTCGAAGACGACCGCGTCGTCCTCGGGCCCGATGGCCACCCCGTCGCCCGACCGCGCGCCGGCCTTCATCAGCTGCTCCTCGACCCCGAGCCGGCTGAGCCGGTCCGCGAGATAGCCGACGGCCTCGTCGTTGCTGAAGTCGGTCTGGCGGACCCAGCGTTCGGGCTTCTCGCCGCGCACCCGGTAGAGCCCGTCGTCCTCCAGGGAGACGGTGAAGCCCGCGTCGTCGACGGCCTTCGGGCGGATGACGATCCGGGTCGCCTCCTCCTTGGGCTTGTCCGCGCGGGCCTTGGCGATGATCTCGGCGAGCGCGAAGGACAGTTCCTTGAGGCCCAGATGGGCCACGGCCGAGGCCTCGAAGACGCGGTAGCCGCGCTTCTCCAGGTCCGGCCGGATCATCTCGGCGAGATCCTTGCCGTCCGGGATGTCGATCTTGTTGAGGACGACGATCCGCGGCCGGTTGTCGAGACCGCCGTACTGCGCCAGTTCCTCCTCGATCACATCGAGGTCGGTCACCGGGTCGCGGTCGGACTCCAGCGTGGCCGTGTCCAGCACATGCACGAGCACGGAGCAGCGCTCGACATGGCGCAGGAACTCAAGGCCCAGACCGCGGCCCTGGCTGGCGCCCGGGATCAGACCGGGCACGTCCGCGATGGTGTAGACGGTGGAACCCGCCGTCACCACACCCAGGTTGGGGACGAGCGTGGTGAACGGGTAGTCCGCGATCTTGGGCTTGGCCGCCGAGAGCACGGAGATCAGCGAGGACTTGCCGGCGCTCGGGTAGCCGACGAGCGCCACATCGGCGACCGTCTTCAGCTCCAGCACGACATCGCCGCTGCGGCCCGGCTCACCGAGCAGGGCGAAGCCGGGGGCCTTACGGCGGGCCGAGGCCAGCGCCGCGTTGCCGAGACCGCCGCGGCCGCCCTCGGCGGCGACGTACGTGGTGCCCTCCCCGACCAGGTCGGCCAGGACATTGCCCTTGCGGTCGAGGACGACCGTACCGTCGGGCACCGGCAGGACCAGGTCCTGGCCGTCCTTGCCCGAGCGGTTGCCGCCCTCGCCCGGCTTGCCGTTGGTGGCCTTGCGGTGCGGGGAGTGGTGGTAGTCGAGCAGCGTCGTCACCGACTGGTCGACGACGAGGATGACATCGCCGCCACGGCCGCCGTTGCCGCCGTCGGGTCCGCCGAGCGGCTTGAACTTCTCACGGTGTACGGAGGCGCAGCCGTGGCCTCCGTTACCCGCGGCGACATGCAGCTCGACGCGGTCCACGAAGGTGGTCATGGGGATTGCCTCCAGTACATACGGAAATGTCATACGTGCAACACGCGAAGGGCGGACCCGCTTCCCGTCACCGGGAAGTGAGGTCCGCCCTCGCGAAAAACCGTGCTACAGGCGCCTGATGCTCAGTGCTCAGGCGACCGGAACGATGTTCACGACCTTGCGGCCGCGGCTGGTGCCGAACTCCACCGCGCCCGCGTTCAGCGCGAACAGCGTGTCGTCGCCGCCACGGCCGACGCCGGAGCCCGGGTGGAAGTGCGTGCCGCGCTGGCGGACCAGGATCTCACCGGCGTTGACGACCTGACCGCCGAAGCGCTTCACGCCGAGCCGCTGAGCATTGGAATCGCGCCCGTTCCGAGTGGACGATGCGCCCTTCTTGTGTGCCATGTCTCCTCAGTCCCTTACTTCGCAGCCGCGGGGATACCGGTGACCTTGATCGCCGTGTACTGCTGACGGTGACCCTGGCGACGGCGGTAGCCGGTCTTGTTCTTGTAGCGAAGGATGTCGATCTTCGCACCCTTGTGGTGGTCCACGATCTCGGCCGTGACCTTGATGCCGTCCAGCACCCACGGGTCGCTGGTGACGGCCTCGCCGTCGACCACGAGCAGGGTCGAGAGCTCGACCGTGTCGCCAACCTTGGCAGTGGGAATCTTGTCAACCTCAACGATGTCGCCGACAGCAACCTTGTGCTGGCGACCACCGCTGCGCACGATGGCGTACACGCGGATCTCACTCTCGCTCGGAACGGAACCTCTGATGCCAGCCGCTCGCACGGGCCGGGGCCCGTGGCGATTCCTGACAGGACGAGCGGCCTCCCCCGGAAATCCGGGAGGTGGGTGCTCAGAGGTGGGCGCGCATAGGAACACACCGAAGGTTTAGAGTACGGGGCCCCTGTACAGGGGGTCAAACCAGCTCCCCGCGTCCCCGGTCGCCGTACGGGCCGATGCGCGGCCCGTACGGCGACCGGAGGACGACGGCGTCAGTCCTCCGTGGAGGCGGTGACGCCGGAGGGCGTCGTACGCTCGGCCGCCGCGGTCTTCTTCGTCGTCGACTTGGCCGTCTTCTTGGCCGTCGTCTTCTTCGCCGCGGTCTTCTTCGCCGTCGTCGTCTTCTTGGCGGCCGTCTTCTTGGCCGTGGTGGCCTTCTTGGCGGTCTTGGCGGTCTTGCGGACCGCCTTCTTGGCCGGGGCCGCGGGCTCCTCGGCGGCGGGCTCCTCGGCCGTGACCGGCTCCCCCGCCCCGGCCGACTCCACCACGACGATCGCCGCGTCCTCTGCGCCCGAGGGCGACCCGGCAGGAGCGGTGACCTTGCGGGTCACCCTGCGGCGCGCCCGGGGCGGAGCCGCGACCGGCGCCTCTTCGGCGGCGGGCGCCTCAGCCACGGCCGGCTCGGCCGCCACCGGCTCGGGTACGGTCTCGGGCTCGGCGGACACCGGCAGGACCACCTCGGCGACGGTCTCCGCGTCGGCGGCCTTCGGCGAACCGGCCGGGGCCGTCGCCTTACGCGTGGCCCGGCGGCGCGTACGGCCCTTGGGGGCCGCCTCCTCGGCGGGCGCCTCCGGTCCGGCGGCCGGAGCCACGTCCGGTACCGGTGCCGGTGCCGGTGTCTCCACCGGCGTCTCGACGCGCGTCTCGGCGGCCGGGGCCTCGGTCCTGGCCACCTGCGCCGGCACCTGCTCCGGCTCGGCGCTCCTCGGCGAGCCCGCCGGGGCGGACGCCTTGCGGGACGCCCGGCGGCGCGAACGGCCGCGTACGGAAGCCTCCGCCTCCGCCACGCTGCTGAACAGCTCCTCGTCCGGCGCGAACGTGTCCGACAGCGGCTCGGCCAGGGCGACCGGGGCCGCCACCTCCGCCGCCACCTCGGCCTCGGTCTCGATCTCGGTCTCCGCCGCGATCTCGACGTGCTCGTGCTCGTGCTCCGTACCGGCGCCGCCGCGACCGCGCTTCTTGGAGCGCTTGCCGTTGCCACCGCCACCGGGCGCCGTGGGCTGCTCCATGTGCACGATCACACCGCGCCCGTTGCAGTGGACACAGGTCTCGGAGAAGGACTCCAGCAGACCCTGGCCGACCCGCTTACGGGTCATCTGCACCAGGCCCAGCGAGGTGACCTCGGCGACCTGGTGCTTCGTACGGTCCCGGCCCAGGCACTCCAGCAGTCGCCGCAGCACCAGGTCCCGGTTGGATTCGAGCACCATGTCGATGAAGTCGATGACGACGATGCCGCCCAGGTCGCGCAGCCGCAGCTGGCGCACGATCTCCTCGGCCGCCTCCAGGTTGTTCCTGGTGACGGTCTCTTCGAGGTTGCCGCCCTGGCCGGTGAACTTCCCGGTGTTGACGTCGACCACGATCATGGCCTCGGTCTTGTCGATCACCAGCGAACCACCGCTCGGCAGCCAGACCTTGCGGTCCAGCGCCTTCATCAGCTGCTCGTCGATGCGGTACGTCGCGAAGACGTCGACCTCGCTCGTCCAGCGGGACAGCCGCTCGGAGAGGTCGGGCGCGACATGCTCGACATAGCCGCGGATGGTCTGCCACGCCTCGTCACCGCTGACGATGACCTTCGAGAAGTCCTCGTTGAAGATGTCGCGGACGACCCGGACGGTCATGTCGGGCTCACCGTAGAGAAGCGTCGGGGCGTTGCCGCTCTTCGACTTCTTCTTGATGTCCTCCCACTGCGACTGGAGCCGCTCGACATCGCGGCGCAGCTCGTCCTCGCTGGCGCCCTCCGCGGCCGTACGGACGATGACGCCCGCGTCCTCGGGGACGATCTTCTTCAGGATGGTCTTCAGCCGGGACCGCTCGGTGTCGGGCAGCTTGCGGCTGATGCCGGTCATCGAGCCCTCGGGCACATAGACCAGATAGCGGCCGGGCAGCGACACCTGGCTGGTCAGACGCGCGCCCTTGTGGCCGATCGGGTCCTTCGTGACCTGCACGAGCACCGACTGCCCGGACTTGAGCGCGGTCTCGATCCGGCGCGGGCCGTTGGCCATGCCCAGCGCCTCGAAGTTGACCTCACCGGCGTACAGGACGGCGTTGCGCCCCTTGCCGATGTCGACGAACGCGGCCTCCATCGACGGCAGTACGTTCTGGACCTTGCCCAGATACACATTGCCGACGTAGCTGGTGGCCTGCTCCTTGTTGACGTAGTGCTCGACGAGCACGTTGTCCTCAAGGACGCCGATCTGGGTGCGCTCGCCGTTCTGGCGGACGACCATCACGCGCTCGACGGCCTCGCGGCGCGCGAGGAACTCCGCCTCGGTGATGATCGGCACCCTGCGGCGGCCCTGCTCGCGGCCCTCGCGGCGGCGCTGCTTCTTGGCCTCCAGACGGGTCGAGCCCTTGATGGACTGCACCTCGTCGGAGCTGGTGCTCAGGTCGCGCTCTTCCTTCTTGCGCGGCTCGCGGACCTTGACGACCGTACGCTCCGGGTCGTCCCCGCCGGCCTCGGCCTCGGAACCGCCGTCACCGCTGCGACGGCGCCTGCGACGGCGGCGCCGGCTGCTGGAGGAGCCGCCGCCCGAGGGGGCCTCGGACTCGTCGTGGTCCTCGTCCTCCTCCTCGTGCTCGGCCCGCTCGCCGTCCTTGCCGGTGTCCTCGTCCTCGGCGTGGGCCCCGGACTCGTCCTGCTCGTCCGTGGTCTCCTCGGCGTCCGCGGCCTCGCCGCGGCGACGGCGACGGCCGCCCCGGCGACGGCGCCGCGAAGGGCGGTCCTCGTACTCGTCGGAGTCGTCGCCCTCGGCGGACTGCTCCGTGTCGGCCTCGGCCGTGGTCTCCTCGGCGTGCTCCCGCGGTGCCTCCGCGTCGGCCCGGGGGGCCTCCACGGCCTCCGCGGGCTCGCCACGACGGCGACGCCGGCGACGGCCCGAGGGCTCCGGAGCGGCGCCGGGCTCGCGCACCGCCGCGGTCTGCGTCTCTTCCTCGGTCTCGTCGAGGTCCTCGGCGTCGTCCACCGGTGTGACGGCGGCGGCCGCGGCGGCGGCCGTCTCCGGGGTCTGGAACATCGGCTCGGTGAAGACGGGCGCGCGGAAGACGGCCACGGCGGGCCGGGTGGCGCGGCGACGCGAGCGCTCGGGCGCCTCGGTCTCGCTCTGCGCGGCCTTCGGCGCGGGCTTCTCCTCAGCGGCGGTCTCCGGAGCGGCGGCGCGGCGGCGCGTACGGCCGCGCGTGGCCGCCTTCTCGGCGGCCTCGACCTCGGCCTCGTCGGCGGCGATCTGCGTGACGGCGCCCTGCGGCAGGCTCTCGCCCGCCGAGGCTCCGTTGCCGTTGCCGTTCGCGCTCGCGTTTGCTTCGGGCGCGGGCGCACCGGCGGGCGCGGTGGCCCTGCGGGTGGCGCGGCGGCGCGTACGGCCGGCCGGCGCCGTCTCCTCGGCGGGGCTCTCCTCGGAAGCCACGGCCTCAGGAGCCGGAGCCTCAGGAGCCGCGGCCTCGGGCACCTCGGTGGCGGCGGCCTCGACGGCGACGGGCTCGGGAGCGGCGGTCTTACGGGTGGCCCGACGGCGCGCACGCGGCGCGACCACCGGCTCCGGCTCCTCCACCGACACAGCAGGCTCCACGGCCTCAGGCGTCTCAGCAGCCTCGACGGTCACCTCAGGAGCAGGGGCCGCGCACGCGGCGCGGCCACCGGCTCCTCCGTCACACCCGTACCGTCGCTCGCTGCCGCCCCCGCGGCCTCGGCGGCCGGTACGGCCTGCGCGACGGTCTCCGTGACGCTCGTGGCGTCCTCGGCCCCCGCGGCAGCGGCGGGCGGTCCCGCCGGGCGGGACGCGGCGCGGCGCCTGCGGCGCGGCGGCAGCGTATCGCTGGGTGAGTTGTTCTCTTCGTTGGTGTCCCCGGGGGTACCGGGTTCAGTGGGCTCAAGCATGCGGGCGGTTCTCCCGTCACGCTCCCGGGCGCCACGCCTGATTCCGGTCCGGCCGCGGCTCGCGCGATGCGCGAATGCCGCCGTCCGGGGCGCGGGCGCCGCACGGGAGCTGTTATGTCTGGCTCGCCGGTTCCCTACGCGATGTACGTACGGCCTGGCGAAAGTCTTCTGGTCAGTGCGCCGCCCGACCCAGGTGGCTCCCGAGTCCCAGGGCTGCGCTACAACGACCGCCCTACGCGGTACCCGCACCTTCCGGCGCCTTCGCGGCGGCGGGTCCGGCGGCCATGGGTGGGGCGGGCCGGGCTGCCTCGCGGTCGGGCGCGAGCGGATCGGTCACCGTTCCGGACTCCTCGTCGAAGAGCCCCTGCGCCAGCCTGGTCACCGCTGCGGGGACCGGCGGCGCCAGGTCGGCCACAGCTCGGAGACCGGACAGGACGTCGTCGGGTCGCACGGCAGGTGTCACGTGCCGAACAACCAGCCGCAGTATCGCACAGGGCCCGTCCCCCGGCCTATCAGGCTGTGGACGAGCCACCTCCAGCGCGGCCACGGCGTCCCGTGCGTCGAAGGTCCGCAGACCGTTCTTCGTACGGCGCTCGACCTCTACCGCCTCGGCGGCCAGGAAGGCGGCCACGGCGTGCCCGGCCTCTTCCGGCCGCACGCCGTCCAGCCGCAGCTCCCATACGGAAGCGGTCAGCCGGTCGGCGAGCCCCGATGTACGTGCCTCGACAGCGTCGATGATGTCCAGGCCGGCCGGCAGCGACTCGTCGAGCAGCTCACGCAGCTTGTCCGGGTCGCACACCTCCACCAGGGCGATCTCCAGAAACTCGGCCTCACTGCCCGTGCCGGTGGGTGCGGCATTGGCGTACGACACCTTCGGATGCGGGGTGAACCCCGCCGAGTACGCCATGGGCACCTCGGCACGGCGCAGCGCCCGCTCGAAGGCGCGCTGGAAGTCACGGTGGCTGGTGAACCGGAGGCGGCCGCGCTTGGTGTAGCGCAGTCGGATGCGCTGCACCGCCGGTGCGGGCGGCGGGCCTTCGGGCTGTCGCTTGCCCAGTGGTTCTTCTCCTCGGTGCGGGCGGTACGCGGTGACGCGCCGCCCTCGGACGTGGGGGTGGCCCCGGATCCCGGTCAGCCCCGCTTTCGCGGGGAGATCTCGGGTGCGGGGTCCGCGCCGGGGACGATCGTTGTACTACCCAGAGTACGCGTACGGCCCTCCCACGGTTCCCCACCCTCGTACGGGCGGGGTCCGCCCCGCCGGAGCCCGGACGCCTCAGCCGTCCGTCCGGATCCAGTAGCGGAGCTTTCCGCCGCGCTGGTCCTCCAGCACCCCGCCGGCCGCCTCGATCACCTTCCGCGACGGAAGGTTGGTGGTGTCACAGGTGACCAGGACGGATTCGAGGCCGATGGCACGGGCGACGGGCAGGGACGCGGTGAGCATCGCGGTCGCATGGCCCTGCCGCCGCGCGGTGGGACGTACGGCATAGCCGATATGGCCGCCCAGCTCACGCAGGAACGGGTTGAGCCGGTGGCGGATGGCGAGACGTCCCAGAAAGGTTTCGCCCTCGACGTACCAGAGGGTGGTGTTGGGCACCCACCCCTCGATCCGCGGGGTCTCCTCCAGCGGTTCGGCGTTGAGCCGCGCCACATACGCGGCGAAGACCTCGGGCCGGTGCCAGGTCCCGCCGAACTCCTCCATCTCGTGCAGGAGCAACGAGCGTTCGCCCGCGCCCTCTTCGGTGAACTCCTTCATGGCGTCCAGGAAGGAGACATGGATCCGGGTGTCAGGCGCGATGAACTGCGGCATCAGCCCATTGTGCAGGCGCGCGGCGCCACCCGGCCACGGACGAACCGCCGCCGGGCGCGCCCCGCACGCCGTCGCGGCCGCCGCTACTTGACGACGGTGAGCGGCAGCAGCTTCTTGCCCGTGGGGCCGATCTGGATCTCGGTGTCCATCTGCGGGCAGACACCGCAGTCGAAGCACGGCGTCCAGCGGCAGTCCTCGACCTCGGTCTCGTCGAGCGCGTCCTGCCAGTCCTCCCAGAGCCAGTCCTTGTCGAGACCGGAGTCCAGGTGGTCCCAGGGCAGGACCTCCTCGTACGTACGCTCGCGCGTCGTGTACCAGGCGACGTCCACGCCGAGCTCCGGCAGCGTCTTCTCCGCGCAGGCCATCCAGCGGTCGTACGAGAAGTGTTCACGCCAGCCGTCGAACCGGCCGCCGTCCTCGTACACCGCGCGGATGACCGCGCCGACGCGCCGGTCGCCGCGCGAGAGCAGGCCCTCGACGATGCCGGGCTTGCCGTCGTGGTAGCGGAAGCCGATGGAGCGGCCGTACTTCTTGTCGCCCCGGATCTTGTCGCGGAGCTTCTCCAGCCGGGCGTCGGTCTCCTCTGCGCCGAGCTGCGGCGCCCACTGGAACGGGGTGTGCGGCTTGGGTACGAACCCGCCGATCGAGACCGTGCAGCGGATGTCGTTCTGGCCCGACACCTTGCGGCCCTCGGCGATGACCTTGACCGCCATGTCGCCGATCTGGAGGACGTCCTCGTCGGTCTCGGTGGGCAGACCGCACATGAAGTACAGCTTCACCTGCCGCCAGCCGTTGCCGTACGCGGTGGAGACCGTACGGATCAGGTCCTCCTCCGAGACCATCTTGTTGATGACCTTGCGCAGCCGCTCGGAGCCGCCCTCGGGGGCGAAGGTCAGACCGGACCTGCGGCCGTTCCTGGTCAGCTCGTTGGCCAGATCGACATTGAACGCGTCGACGCGGGTGGACGGGAGGGACAGGCCGACCTTGTCCTCCTCGTAGCGGTCCGCGAGCCCCTTGGCGATGTCGCCGATCTCGCTGTGGTCGGCGGAGGAGAGCGAGAGCAGACCGACCTCCTCGAAGCCGGTCGCCTTCAGCCCCTTCTCGACCATCTCGCCGATGCCGGTGATGCTGCGCTCGCGCACCGGGCGGGTGATCATGCCCGCCTGGCAGAACCGGCAGCCGCGCGTGCAGCCGCGGAAGATCTCCACGGACATCCGCTCGTGGACGGTCTCGGCGAGCGGGACGAGCGGCTGCTTCGGGTACGGCCACTCGTCGAGGTCCATCACGGTGTGCTTGGACACCCGCCACGGGACGCCGGACTTGTTCGGTACGACGCGCGCGATACGGCCGTCCGGGAGGTACTCGACGTCGTAGAAGCCGGGGACGTACACCCCGCCGGTCTTCGCGAGCCGGAAGAGGACCTCCTCGCGCCCTCCGGGGCGGCCCTCCGCCTTCCAGGCCCGGATGATCTCGGTGATCTCCAGCACGGCCTGCTCGCCGTCGCCGATGACCGCGCAGTCGATGAACTCCGCGATCGGCTCGGGGTTGAAGGCGGCGTGGCCGCCGGCGAGCACGATGGGGTGGTCGACGGTACGGTCCCGGGCCGCGAGCGGGATGCCCGCGAGGTCCAGGGCGGTGAGCATGTTGGTGTAGCCCAGCTCGGTGGAGAAGCTCAGCCCGAAGACGTCGAAGGCACCGACCGGCCGGTGGCTGTCCACGGTGAACTGCGGGACGTTGTGCTCGCGCATCAGCTCTTCGAGATCCGGCCAGACGCTGTACGTACGCTCGGCGAGCACGCCCTCGCGCTCGTTCAGTACCTCGTAGAGGATCATGACGCCCTGGTTGGGCAGCCCGACCTCGTAAGCGTCCGGGTACATCAGCGCCCAGCGGACATCGGTGGAGTCCCACGGCTTGACCGTGGAGTTGAGTTCACCACCGACGTACTGGATCGGCTTCTGCACATGCGGGAGCAGGGCTTCGAGCTGCGGGAAGACCGATTCGGCAGGCATCACGGCGATCTTTCGTGGACTGACAGAGGTGACCATTCAGCCTACCCCGGTGGTCACCCGGTCAGATCCGCCCGCAAGCGGGGGTCGGACGCCTCCTCCCACAGGCCCGGCAGCTCCCGCTCACGGCGCTCGCCCTGGGCCTCCTCCTCGCCGTACAGCAGGCCCCAGGTGAACGCGGACTCGCCCGCCGCGTGGGCCTGGACCGCGAGATCGCGGAGGGCTTCGCGGGCCACCACGCTGTCCTGGTGGTCGCCGAGCGCGGTCTGGAGGGCCTTCATGCGGTTGGCGAAGCGCTTGGCCGCCTTGCCCAGGGCGGGGCGGGCCGCCTCGGCGGCGTAGCGGGCGCGCTTGGCGGCCTTGCGGGCGTTGTGCATCGCGAGGTCGCGTTCCTCGCCCGGCGCGAGCGCCAGCGCCTGGCCGACCCGGCCGGCCAGGCGCTCGTAGTTCTTGAGGATCGCCCTGGGGAGCACCTTCGCGGCGGGCCGCGCCGCGTCCGGCCGCAGCGGGGGCGCGGTGAGCAGGCCGTCGAGCGTGTCCAGCAGGGTCAGATACCGCTCGCTGTCGAGTACGGCGACGGTCCTGCTGCGGGACCCGGCCCGCTGGGCGGCGTCCCAGGCCTGGAGCCGGCCGCGCACCGGCCCCAGGAGCAGCGTCACGGGCAGCGCGTCGATGCGGGAGCTCAGGCGCTCGTCGAGGACTTCGTGGTCGCGGTCGACGCCGAGCTCCGTCGCGACCCACTGGAGCTCCTCGGCGACCGGGTCGGTGACGGACCGGTCGAGGATCCCGCGGTACGTACGGAAGGCGGAGCGCATCCGGCGGGTGGCGACCCGCAGCTGGTGCACGGAGTCCGGCAGATCGCGGCGTACGGCGGGGTCCTGGGCGATGATCGCGTCGGCCTGGTCGCGCAGATAGGCCAGGATGTGGTCCCCGGCGCCGCGCGGCCCGCCCTTCGCCGGTGCGGCGGCCGGACCGGGCCCGCCGGGCGCCGTCTCCGCCAGTGCCCTGGCGAGCTTCGACGCGGCGGACGCCGGGCGCAGACCTGCCTTGCGGAGCTTCTTCTCCACCGCGTCGAGGATCGCGGGATCGGCGTCGTCGCCCAGCTCCACCTCGACCTCGGTCCAGGAGGCGGTCCCCGCGTCCTCGCCGCCGGTGTCCCCGGTGAGGCGCCGCGCGCGTACGGCGTCCACGCTCACCTCGGCGAGCAGCGTGCCCTTCGCGTCGAGCAGATGAAAAACATCGCGCGAGGTCATCAGCCGTACGACGGGGACCAGCCCGGCGCTCCGTACCCGCGAGCGGACCAGCGCGGCGAGTTCGTCCGGAAGGGTGTCGGCCAGCGGCGCCCTGATCTCGTCACGGATGCCGGTGGAGACCGGGAACTTCAGATGCCAGCCCTCGTCGCCGCCGCCCGTGCGGCGCCGCAGCGTGACATGGCCCGCGGTGAGGCGCAGATCCGCGGTGTCGTAGTAGACGGCGTCCAGCTCGACGACGCCCCGGGCGCGGACGGACGCGACCCCCTTCACCCCGGTGAGTTCCGGCAGTCCGGACGGTTCATGGGCGTCGGAGGGCGCGGGAAGTTCGTATTTGCGCTCGATCTCTCGCTTTGTGTCCGCCATGTACCGAATTTAGTCCCAGAGGCTGCCCTTGGGCAGCCCCTGGGAGCTAGGGCCGCTCGTTTGGATCATGCCGTTATCGGCCGCTGCACCCGGATCGACTGGAGCAGTCCGACGGCGATCCACGCGGCGAACATGGCGGTGCCGCCGTACGAGACGAACGGCAGCGGCAGACCCGCCACCGGCATGATCCCGAGCGTCATCCCGATGTTCTCGAAGGACTGGAACGCGAACCAGGCGATGATCCCCGCGGCGACGATCGTGCCGTACAGCTCGGTCGTCTCCCGGGCGATCCGGCAGGCGCGCCACAGGACCACGCCGAGCAGCAGCAGTATCAGCCCCGCGCCGACGAAGCCCAGCTCCTCGCCCGCGACCGTGAAGACGAAGTCGGTCTGCTGCTCGGGCACGAACTGGCCGGTGGTCTGGGAGCCGTGGAAGAGCCCCGTGCCGGTGAGTCCGCCGGAGCCGATGGCGATCCGCGCCTGGTTGGTGTTGTAGCCGACGCCCGCCGGGTCCAGCTCCGGGTTGGCGAAGGCGGCGAAGCGGTTGATCTGGTACTCGTCGAGCACGCCGAGCGCCGCGACCGCGACGGCGCCCGCCGCTCCCGCGCCGATCAGGCCGATGATCCAGCGGTTGGAGGCGCCGGAGGCGAGCAGTACGCCGAGCACGATGACGGCCATGACCATCACCGAGCCGAGGTCCGGCATCAGCATGACGATGGCCATCGGGACGACCGCGAGGCCGAGGGATTTCGCGACCGTCCGATGGTCCGGATGGATCAGGTCCCCGGCGTCCACCCGGGCCGCCAGCATGACCGCCATGCCCAGAATGATCGTGACCTTCACGAACTCGGAGGGCTGGAGGGTGAAGCCGCCGCCGATCACGATCCAGGCGTGGGCGCCGTTGATGGTCGCGCCGAGCGGGGTGAGGACCAGCAGGACCAGGACGACGGAGAGCCCGTACAGCGCCGGGACCGCGCCGCGCAGGGTGCGGTGCCCGAGCCAGATCGTGCCGATCATCAGGGCGAACCCGATACCGGTGTTGAGCAGATGGCGCAGGAGGAAGTAGTACGGATCGCCCTGGTTCAGCTGGGTGCGGTTACGGGTCGCCGACCAGACCAGCAGCGAGCCGATCAGCGACAGGGCCAGCGCCGAGAAGAGCAGCGGCCAGTCGAGTCTGCGCGCCATCGAGTCACGGGCCACGAGCCTGGCCCAGGTCCCGCGCTCCGGACCGTATCCGGAGACCGAGAAGCCACTTGTGCCGGCCATCGCTCAGTCCCTCCGCGTGGACGTGGCGGGCGGGCCCGCCAGCGTCTGCTCGTCCGGGGTTTCCTTCACCGGCTCGTACGGCCTGATCTTCGGCGCGTCGATCGAACCGTCCGACTGGATCTCGGGCAGTTCCTTGCGCGGCTCGGGCATCAGCGCCTTGCTGAGGTCCTGGTCGCCCTTGGCGTTCAGCCCGTACATCGCCTCGTAGATCTTTCGCACGGCGGGCCCCGAGGCCCCGGAGCCGGTACCACCCTGCGAGATCGTCATGACGATCGTGTAGTCCTCGGTGTACGAGGCGAACCACGAGGTCGTCTGCTTGCCGTAGACCTCGGCCGTACCCGTCTTGGCGTGCATCGGGATCTTGTCCTGCGGCCAGCCGCCGAAGCGCCAGGCGGCGGAGCCGGTGGTCGTGACCGCCGCGAGGGCCTCGTTGATCTGCTCCAGTGTCCTGCCCTGCGTCGGCAGCTTGCCGTGCGACTTGGGCGCGATCTCCTCGACCCGCTTGCCGTCGGCGCTGACGATCGCCTTGCCGACCACGGGGTTGTAGAGGGTGCCGCCGTTGGCGATGGCCGAGTAGATGGTGGCCATCTGGATCGGGGTGACGAGCGTGTCGCCCTGGCCGATCGAGTAGTTGACGGAGTCACCGGCGCGCATCCGGTTGCCTTCGAGACAGCCCTCGTAGGCGATCTTCTCGACGTAGGTGCCGCCCTTCTTGCCCTGCTGGCACCAGCTGACCTTGTTGGCCTCCCAGAAGCTCTGCTTCCACTGCCGGTCCGGGATACGTCCGGTGACCTCGTTGGGGAGGTCGATGCCGGTCTCCTTGCCGAGGCCGAACTGATGGGCGGTCTTGTAGAACCAGTCGTTGGGGTGCTTCGGCTTCATGCCGCCGTCTTTCTGCCACTCCTTGTGCGCGATGCCGTAGAAGACGGTGTCGCAGGAGACTTCGAGGGCCTTGCCGAGGGTGATGCTGCCGTAGCCCCTGGACTCGAAGTTCTGGAAGACCTGGCCGCCGACGCTGTACGAACTGGGGCAGGGGTAGTTGCCGTTGAACTTGTATCCGGCGTTGACCGCGGCGGTCGACGAGACGACCTTGAAGATCGAGCCGGGCGCGGCCTGGCCCTGGATGGCTCGGTTCAGCAGCGGGAAGT
The DNA here is from genome assembly GCF_000718095.1 of Streptomyces scopuliridis RB72. Classification (GTDB taxonomy): domain Bacteria; phylum Actinomycetota; class Actinomycetes; order Streptomycetales; family Streptomycetaceae; genus Streptomyces; species Streptomyces scopuliridis. Next base: position 63,280 of record NZ_JOEI01000012.1, read on the forward strand.
TGGACTTCTTGCCGGTGAGCCTGGCGTATTCCTTGGCGGAGATGCCGCCGACCCAGGCGTTGGGGTCGTACGTCGGCAGGGAGGCCATCGCGACGACCCGGCCGGTCTTCGCCTCCATGACCACCGCGGCGCCGGAGTCCGCCTTGTAGTGCTCGCTGGTGTTGCGGTCCATCTCCTTGCGGGCGGCCTTCATCGCCTCGTTCAGCTCGTACTCCGTGACGGCCTGCACGCGCGCGTCTATCGACGTGACGACATTGGCGCCGGGCTCGGCCTCGTCGTTGCGGGCCTGGCCGATGACGCGGCCGAGGTTGTCGACCTCGTACCGGGTGACTCCGGCCTTGCCGCGCAGCTGCTTGTCGTAGGTGCGCTCCAGTCCGGAGCGGCCGACCTGGTCGGAGCGGAGGTACGGCGAGTCGCTGTTCTGGGCCTTGGTGATCTCCTCGTCCGTGACGGGCGAGAGATAGCCGAGTACCTGAGCGGTGTTGGCGAGTCCCGGCGCGGTGTAGCGGCGTACGGCGGTGGGCTCGGCGGTGACGCCGGGGAAGTCCTCGGCGCGCTCACGGATCTGGAGGGCCTGCTGGGTGGTGGCCTCGTCCGTGACCGGGATCGGCTGATAGGGCGAACCGTTCCAGCAGGGCTTGGGGGTCTTCGAGTCGCAGAGCCTGACCTTGTCCATGACGTCCTTGGGCTTCATGTCGAGGACGTCGGCGAGCCGGGTCAGGACGGCCACGCCCTTGTCCTTCATCTTCATCAGCTCGGTACGGCTGGTGGAGACGACGAGCCGGGTCTCGTTGTCGGCGAGCGGGATCCCGCGGGAGTCGAGGATCGAGCCGCGGACAGCCGGCTGGACGACCTGCTGTACGTGGTTGTTCTTGGCCTCGTCCGTGTACTCCTGGCCGTTGCGGACCTGGAGGTACCAGAGCCGGCCGCCGAGGGTGAGGAGCAGCGAGAAGACGAGGACTTGAATGATGACGAGCCGGATCTGGACCCGCGGTGTCCGCCCGGTCTCCGGAATATTGCTCACTGCGATCCCCCACGGACGGTACGGCCGGACGGTGCGTGGCCGGCCGGACGCGCGGGCCTCCGCGCGACGGCCGGCGGGTGATGCGGAGTCACAGTCGCTTGACCCCCTTGATACGTCCGGCCCGCGCCGCGCGGTTACGGGCGGCCCTGAGCCGCATTCCGCCACGCTGGCCGCCGATCCGCAGGCCGGTGCCGGTGGTGGTCCAGCCGGAGGCGACATCGGCGCCGCCGCTGCTCTGGGTCTCGGCGAGCGGATCGTTCTCGGCGCGTCTGGCCAGGAACATGATCAGCGGGACGGTGAACGGCGCCAGCAGCAGATCGTAGACCGCGGCGGTGAACAGCAGTCCGGCCAGACCGACATGGCGGGCGGAGGTGTCACCGACGAGCGCGCCGACCGCCGCGTACAGCAGGGTCGAGCCGAGCGCCGCGCCGACGACCACGGCCATCGGCACGAACGCCGATCTCATCTGGCCCTTCTCGGGACGGGCCAGCCCGGCCAGATAGCCGATCACGCACAGCACCAGCGCGTAGCGGCCGGCGGCGTGGTCGGCGGGCGGCGCCAGATCGGCCAGCAGTCCGGCGCCGAAGCCGATGAGCGCGCCGCCCACATGGCCGTACACGAAGGCCAGGGCGAGGACGACGAGGAGCATCAGATCGGGGACGGCGCCGGGGAGCTGGAGTCTGGCGAGTACGGACACCTGGATGACGAGGGCGACCACGACCAGCGTGGCCGAGAGCAGAATCCGGTTGAAGCGCATGGGGATCAGCCCTACTCCTGGTCGTCTGCTTGGCCGTTGGCGTTGGGATCCGGATTGGCGTTCGGGTCCGGATTGGCGTTGGCGTTCGGACGGGCGTTGGGGTCCGGATTGCCGGTGTCGGCCTCGCCGTTCACCTCGGTGTTGGCGTTGGGCGACGGGGCGACCGTGACAGTGACGGTGGGCGTCGGGGTGGGCCGCGACTTGGGCGGCAGGACCGTGTCGCGCGGGTCCTGCCGGGGAGCCTCCACGACGACGCCGACGAGGTCGAGCTTGGTGAAGCCGACGAAGGGGCGCACGTACACGGTCCGGGTCAGATCACCGCCGGACGGGTCGACCTGGACCACCTCGCCGACCGGGACGCCCGGCACGAACGGCCGGTCCTTGCTGGACCCGAAGGTGACCAGCCGGTCGCCCTTCTTGATCTTGGCCTTGCCGTTGAGGAGCTGGACGGAGAGCGGACGGTCGCCCTGGCCGGTGGCGAAGCCCAGTTCGTCGCTGCTCTCCATCCGGGTGCCGACGGTGAAGTCCGGGTCATTGGCGAGCAGTACGGTCGCGGTGCTCGGGCCGACGGTCGTGACACGACCGACAAGTCCGTCACCATTGAGCACGGTCATATCGCGCGTGATGCCGTCGTTGGCACCGATATCGATCGTCACCGTCCAGGAGAATCCCTGGGCCGCTCCTATGGCGATGACCTCGGCGCCCTTGATTCCGTACTGACCGGCGCCGGCCTTCGCGAGCATCTTGTCCAGTTCGCGTACCCGGCTGCGATTGCGGTCGTCACTGCCGAGCCGCTGTTTCAGCTCGGTGTTCTCCTTCTGGAGCACGGCGATGCGATTGTGCCGCGCACCGGAATCCCGTACCGCTCCTATGGCATTGCCCACCGGATTGACCGCGGACGCGACACCGTTCTCCACCGGACCGAAGACTGTCGCCGCGGCGTGCCGCGCGCCCTCGACCGGGGAATCCTGACCACCGCGGATATCCACCGTGATCAGTGCGAACGCGATGGCGATCAGCAGCACCAGGAGCAAACGGCTCTCTCGTGTGTCCCTCACGTGCGGCGGCCGTGCCTTCCTCGTAGGAATGATTCTGCGGGTATATCAACGATCCGCCGCGCGAGAGGTCGAGGCCCCTGCCGGAGGTCCCCCCGGGCCGGAGCGCCAGGGGGACGGGGACTCTTCCGTCACCGGCGGGGCTGTGCGTCCAGCACCTGCTGGAGCGCCTCGAACTCCTCGACACACTTGCCGGATCCGAGCGCCACGGAATCCAGCGGATCCTCGGCGATATGGATCGGCATGCCGGTCTCACGACGCAGCCGCTCGTCGAGACCGCGCAGCAGGGCGCCGCCGCCGGTGAGCACGATCCCACGGTCCATCACATCGCCGGACAGCTCGGGCGGGCACTTGTCGAGCGTGGTCTTGACCGCGTCGACGATCGCGTTGACCGGCTCCTCGATGGCCTTGCGTACCTCGGCGGCGGAGATGACCACGGTCTTCGGCAGCCCGGAGACCAGGTCACGCCCGCGGATCTCGGTGTGCTCGTCCTTGTCGAGGTCGTATGCGGAACCGATGGTGATCTTGATGCTCTCGGCGGTCCGCTCGCCGAGCAGGAGCGAGTACTCCTTCTTGATGTGCTGGATGATCGCGTTGTCCAGCTCGTCGCCGGCGACCCGGATGGACTGTGCTGTGACGATTCCGCCGAGCGAGATCACGGCGACCTCGGTCGTACCGCCGCCGATGTCCACGACCATGTTGCCGGTGGCCTCGTGGACGGGGAGTCCGGAGCCGATGGCCGCGGCCATGGGCTCCTCGATGATGTGCACCTGGCGCGCGCCGGCCTGGGTGGACGCCTCGATCACGGCGCGGCGCTCAACGCCCGTGATACCGGAGGGCACACAGACGACGACCCGCGGACGCGCCAGATAGCGTCGTTTGTGGATCTTCAGGATGAAGTAGCGCAGCATGCGCTCGGTGATTTCGAAGTCGGCGATAACGCCGTCCTTCAGCGGCCGGACGGCAACGATGTTGCCCGGCGTCCGGCCGATCATCTTCTTTGCCTCGGCGCCGACCGCGAGAATACCGCCGGTGTTGGTGTTGATGGCGACGACGGACGGCTCGTTGAGTACGATCCCCCGGCCTCTGACGTACACCAGCGTGTTGGCGGTCCCGAGGTCGACAGCCATGTCACGGCCGATGAACGACATGTTGTTCCCCATGAGGATGCGTCTGGCCTTCCCAAGCGTTGATGGCTTTTCAGGATGGCGAGGTGGGTGCTGTGGCTTGGAGGTTTCCATCGTAGTGCCGTCGCAAGGACGACGGCGCGGTGGCCCACCTCAGTAAGGGTGACGAAGTGTCGGTCCGATGCGTTCCCGAAAGTGGCTTAGATATGCCCAAAGGCGACCGAATTCCTTCGGTCGCCCCAGGCCATCAGCTCCGTTTGGCTGACACGCGGTCAGGAAAGTCCCGGGAAGAAGATTTTAAGTTCCCGAATGGCGGACTCCTCGGAGTCCGAAGCGTGGATCAGGTTCTCCCGGACGATGGTCCCGAAGTCCCCCCGGATGGACCCCGGCGCTGCGGCGATCGGGTCAGTCGGACCGGCGAGCGCGCGAACGCCCTCGATGACCCGCTCGCCGTCGACGACCAGCGCGACGACCGGACCGGAGGCCATGAACTCGACCAGCGGCTCGTAGAAGGGCTTCCCCTTGTGCTCGCCGTAGTGCTGCTCCAGCGTGTCCTGGTCGAGCGTGCGCAGCTCCATGGCGCTGATGGTCCAGCCGGCCTTGCGCTCGATACGGCCGACGATCTCGCCGACCAGGCCGCGGCGTACGGCATCGGGCTTGAGCAGGACAAGCGTGCGCTGGCTCACTGTGCGGGCTCCTTCTACTACGGGATGCGGGCCCTCAGAGGCTACAGGGCATACCACACCGTCGATCACGCAGCGTCAGCCTCTGCCGATGACTGTTCGGCCCAGCGCGCCTTCGCCTCGTCGATCTGCCGTCCGAAGTGGACCGAGGCGCCCCACAGGGCCGCGAAGATCAGGCCGAGGACGAACATCGCGGGCACCACGAAACCGCTGGCGACCAGCGCGATCTGAAGCGCCCAGCCCAGCTGGACACCGCCCGGACGGGTGATCAGCCCGCAGAGCAGAACGGACAGCAGCATCGCGATACCGCAGACCGTCCAGATCGTCCCGACCGACAGATCGTCCGACTTCATGGCGACGAGACCGGCGAAGCCGATCACGAAGAACTCACCGATCAGTGTGGACGCACAGAGCGTACGCATGGGATTCAGCGCCTCCTCAGCAGCAGCCGGGCCTCGCCGACCGTGATCACCGAGCCGGTGACCAGGACCCCGGCGCCCGCGAACTCGGACTCCTCCTCGGCGAGCGTGATCGCCGCCTCCAGCGCGTCATCGAGGCGCAGCTCGACCTGGACGCGGTCATCCCCGAAGACCTCGACGGCGACGGCCGCCAGCTCGTCCGCGCCCATCGCGCGGAAGCTGGAGTTCTGCGTGACGACGATCTCCGTACAGATCGGCTCCAGGGCCTCCAGCACCCCGCGGACGTCCTTGCCGTCGCTGGAACCCACCACCCCGATCAGCCGGCTGAAGCCGAACGACTCGGTGAGGGCATCGGCCGCGGCACGGGCCCCGGCCGGGTTGTGCGCCGCGTCCAGCACCACCGTCGGCGAGCGCCGTACGACCTCAAGGCGGCCGGGCGAGGAGACCGAGGCGAACGCCTTGCGGACCGTGTCCATGTCGAGCCGGCGGGCGTGCTGCGCGCCGATCCCGAAGAACGCCTCCACGGCGGCGAGCGCCACCGACGCGTTCTGCGCCTGATGCGCGCCGTACAGCGGGAGGAAGATCTGCTCGTACTCACCGCCGAGACCGCGCAGCGTCAGCAGCTGGCCGCCGACCGCGATCTCGCGGGCGACCACACCGAACTCCATGCCCCCGCGCGCGACCGTCGCGTCCACGTCGACGGCCTTCTTCAGCATCACCTGCGCGGCGTCCACCGGCTGCTGCGCCAGGATGACCGTCGAACCCGGCTTGATGATCCCTGACTTCTCCACGGCGATCTCGCCAGGAGTCGAGCCGAGCCGGTCCGTGTGGTCCAGATCGATCGGCATGACGACGGCGACGGTGGCGTCGATGACATTCGTCGCGTCCCAGGTGCCGCCCATGCCGACCTCGACCACGGCGGCGTCCACCGGCGCGTCCGCGAAGGCGGCGTACGCCATGCCGGTCAGCACCTCGAAGAAGGAGAGCCGGTACTCCTGCGAGCCGTCGACCATCTCCACGTACGGCTTGATGTCCTGGTACGTCTCGATGAACCGCTCGGCGGAGATCGGGGCGCCGTCCAGGCTGATCCGCTCGGTGATGGACTGGACATGCGGGCTCGTATACCGGCCGGTCCGCAGATCGAACGCGCCGAGCAGCGCCTCGATCATGCGGGCCGTGGAGGTCTTGCCGTTGGTGCCGGTGATGTGGATCGACGGATAGGCGCGCTGGGGATCGCCCAGCACATCCATCAGACCCTGGATCCTGACGACCGACGGGTCGAGTTTCGTCTCGCCCCAGCGGCCCGCCAGCTCCTGCTCGACGGCGCGCAGCGCCTTGTCCACCTCCGGGTCCTCGGGGCGTGCCGGGACGCCGTCGTCCTGCGCGGGCCCGGACTGGGCGCGCAGCGTACGGCTGCCGGCCTCGATCACCGCGAGGTCGGGGTCTCGGTCGGTCGCGGCGTCGACGATCTCATCGAATTCGTCGTACTCGCCGGGCTGGTCGGAAGGACGGTGCTCGCTCACGCGACCAGTCTACGGAGCGCCACCGACACCGGTCGCCCCGCGCCCCCGGCTCGGTCCTGTCCAGGTACGACAGCGGGGCCCCGGCCGGGTGGCAGGGGCCCCGCTGTCGTGTGCTCGTAGAGGGTCAGCCCTGGGGCAGGCCCGCCAGCTGCGCGGTCAGCCGCTCGATGTCCGCCTCGGACTTGGCGAGCCGGCCACGGATCTTCTCGACCACATTGTCGGGGGCCTTGGCGAGGAACGCCTCGTTGCCGAGCTTCGCCGTCGCCTGCGCCTTCTCCTTCTCCGCCGCGCCGAGGTCCTTCGTCAGGCGCTTGCGCTCCGCCTCGACGTCGATCGTGCCCGACAGGTCGAGCGCGACCGTCGCCCCCTCGACCGGCAGCGTCGCGGTGGCGTGGAAGCCCTCACCCTCCGGCTGGAGGCGCAGCAGCTGCCGGATGGCCGCCTCGTGCGCGGCCAGCGGCGTACCTGTGAGGTCCAGCCGCGCCGGGACCTTCTGGCCGGGCTGGAGCCCCTGGTCGGAACGGAACCGGCGGACCTCGGTGATCACCTGCTGGAGATGCTCGATCTCCCGCTCGGCCGCCGCGTCACGGAACCCGCTGTCGGCCGGCCAGTCGGCGACGACGACCGACTCCTTGCCGGTGAGCGTGGTCCAGAGCGTCTCGGTGACGAAGGGGACGACCGGGTGCAGCAGGCGCAGGGTGACATCGAGGACCTCGCCGAGGACCCGTCCGGAGACCTTCGCCGCCTCGCCGCCCTCGATGAACGTGGTCTTGGAGAGCTCCACGTACCAGTCGAAGACCTCGTCCCAGGCGAAGTGGAAGAGCGAGTCCGACAACTTCGCGAACTGGTAGTCCTCGTAGTACGCGTCGACCTCCGCGACCACGGCGTTCAGCCGCGACAGGATCCACCGGTCGGTGGCGGACAGCTCGGCCGCGTCGGGCAGCGGGCCCTCGACGGTCGCGCCGTTCATCATCGCGAAGCGCGTGGCGTTCCAGATCTTGTTGGCGAAGTTCCGGGAGCCCTGGACCCAGTCCTCGCCGATCGGCACGTCGATGCCCGGGTTGGCACCGCGGGCCAGGGTGAACCGGACCGCGTCGGAGCCGTACTTGTCCATCCAGTCCAGCGGGTTGACCGCGTTGCCGAAGGACTTCGACATCTTCTTGCCGAGCTGGTCACGGACCATGCCGTGCAGCACGATCGTGCTGAACGGCGGCGTGCCGTCCATCGCGTACAGACCGAACATCATCATCCGGGCGACCCAGAAGAAGAGGATGTCGTAGCCGGTGATCAGGATCGAGTTCGGATAGAACTTCTCGACGCTGGGGGTCTGTTCGGGCCAGCCCAGCGTGGAGAACGGCCACAGTCCCGACGAGAACCAGGTGTCCAGGACATCCGTGTCCTGCGTCCAGCCCTCGCCGGCCGGCGCCTCGTCGTCGGGACCGACGCACACCATCTCGCCGTTGGGGCCGTACCAGACGGGGATGCGGTGGCCCCACCACAGCTGCCGCGAGATGCACCAGTCACGGAGGTTGTCGACCCACGCGAAGTAGCGCGGCTCCATCTCCTTCGGGTGGATCGCGACCTTCTCGTCACGGACCGCGTCCCCGGCGGCCTTCGCCAGCGGCTCGACCTTGACCCACCACTGCATGGACAGCCGCGGCTCGATGGTCGTCTTGCAGCGTGAGCAGTGCCCGACGGAGTGGGTGTACGGGCGCTTCTCGGCGACGATCCGGCTGTCGGCCCGCAGCGCGGCGACGATGGCGCTGCGCGCCTCCATCCGGTCGAGCCCCTCGAACGGGCCCGGGACGGTGATCACGGCGCGCTCGTCCATGACCGTGATGTTCGGCAGGTCGTGGCGGCGGCCGATCTCGAAGTCGTTCGGGTCGTGCGCCGGGGTCACCTTGACGGCGCCCGTGCCGAACTCGGGGTCGACGTGCTCGTCCGCGACGACCGGGATCGTACGGTCGGTGAGCGGCAGCTTGATCCGCTTGCCGACGAGGTGCGCGTACCGCGCGTCGTCGGGGTGGACGGCGACGGCCGTGTCACCGAGCATCGTCTCGGCGCGGGTGGTCGCGACGACGACGGAGTCCTCGCCCTCGCCGTACTTCAGCGAGACCAGCTCGCCGTCGTCGTCCTGGTACTCCACCTCGATGTCGGAGATCGCGGTGAGACAGCGCGGACACCAGTTGATGATGCGCTCGGCGCGGTAGATCAGCTCGTCGTCGTAGAGCTTCTTGAAGATCGTCTGGACGGCCTTGGACAGCCCCTCGTCCATGGTGAACCGCTCACGCGACCAGGCGACCCCGTCCCCGAGCCGGCGCATCTGCCCGGAGATCTGCCCGCCGGACTCGCCCTTCCACTTCCAGACACGCTCGACGAACGCCTCGCGCCCCAGGTCCTGCCGGGACTTGCCCTCCTTGGCGAGCTCGCGCTCGACGACGTTCTGGGTGGCGATGCCCGCGTGGTCCATGCCGGGCTGCCACAGCGTCTCGTAACCCTGCATGCGCTTGCGGCGGGTGACGGCGTCGATGAGCGTGTGCTCGAAGGCATGCCCGAGGTGGAGGCTGCCGGTGACGTTCGGCGGCGGGATGACGACGGTGAACGGCGGCTTCCCGCTCTTCTCGTCGGCCTCGAAGTAACCGCGGTCTACCCAGCGCTCGTACAGCTTCCCCTCTACCTCGGCCGGAACGTACTGGGTCGGCAGTTCGGGGTTGCTGGCTGGCTGCTGCTGAGTGTTCTCGGTCACGGGGCACAGTTTAGAGGTGTCACGGCCCCGTACTGAAACGGGATAGTTCGGTAACGGTGCGGCCCCGGGTGACCGCGGTCACTGGCTCTTCCGCCAGGATGTTCGGAACGCATAAACATCTAACAGGGGACAGCACATGAGTTACAACCAGCCGGGCCCGTACGGCGGGCAGCCTCAGCAGCCCGGACCGTACGGCCAGCCAGGTCCTTACGGCCAGCAGCCGCCGCAGGGGCCGCCGCAGCCCGGCTACGGTTACCCACAGCAGCCCCCGCAGGGCGTCCCCCCGCAGCCGCCGCAGGGGTACGGCTACCCGCAGCAGCCGGGCCCGTACGGCCAGCAGCCCCAGCAGCCCCCGTACGGCCAGCAGCCCCCTTACGGCGGCGGCCAGTACCCGCCCCCTCCGGGCCCGGCCCCCAAGAAGAACACGGGCCTGATAGTCGGCGCGTCCGTGCTGGCGCTGGCGGTGATCGCGGGCGGCGCCTACTTCCTGGTGGGCGGCGGCAGCGGCTCGGTCGCGGACGACGGCAAGAAGTACAAGCTGACGACGCCGGAGTCGGTGCTCGACGGCGCGTACGAGAAGTCCGGGGAGTCGGACGGCAACACCATGACCAAGAGCGACGCCGAGGAGGCCAAGAAGTGGGGAGTCAACGACCCTACGGCCGTCGGCTCCGCCTACAACGCCGGGAAGGGCGCCACGCAGAAGTCCCTCCAGTTCAACGGTGTCTACGGTCAGATCGACGACCCGGAGAAGGTCATCGACGCGATGTTCGCCGAGTCGAAGAAGAACTCCACCTCGTCCGACGGCAGCGACGAGAGCATCGAACTCGTCGGCGAGCCGAAGGAGTTCACGCCGGACGGCTTCGACAACGGCGTCATGAAGTGCCAGGAAATGAAGTTCAAGATGACCGAGGCCGCCGGCAGCAGCGCGGGTCCCGGCTCCTTCACGATGCCGATGTGCATCTGGGGCGACCACAGCACCGTGGTCTACGTCGTGTCGAGCGACGCCGCGGCGATCCTCACCGGCAAGAGCATGACGCTGGACGAGGCCGCCGCGCAGGCCGCGAAGCTGCGCAACGAGGTTCGCGTCGAGATCAAGTAGTCGAGATCAAGTAATGGACGTCACGCGTACGGCAGAGGGGCGCCCGGCCGGTTGGACCGGCCGGGCGCCCCTCTGTCTGTTTCGCGTACGCGGACCGCTACGCGGACTTCTCGTGGCGGCCGTCGCTCTTCACGATGCGCGGCTCGCGCGGGACCAGCGTCGGGTTCACGTTGTCGCGGACGACCTCCGCCGTGATGACGACCCGGGCGACGTCCTTGCGGGACGGCACCTCGTACATCACCGACTGGAGCACCTCTTCGAGGATGGCGCGCAGACCGCGCGCGCCCGTGCCGCGCAGGATCGCCTGGTCGGCGATGGCCTCCAGGGACGGGCGGTCGAAGTCCAGCTCCACACCGTCGAGTTCGAAGAGCCGCTGGTACTGCTTCACCAGCGCGTTGCGCGGCTCGACGAGGATCTGGAGAAGGGCCTCGCGGTCCAGGTTGTGGACGGAGGTGAGGACCGGCAGCCGGCCGATGAACTCCGGGATCATCCCGAACTTCACCAGGTCCTCCGGCATGACCTCCTGGAACTGGTCGCTCGCCTCGATCTCGCGCTTCGAACGGATCGTCGCGCCGAAGCCGATGCCCTTCGCTCCCGCGCGCGACTCGATGATCTTCTCCAGGCCGGCGAAGGCGCCGCCCACGATGAAGAGCACGTTCGTCGTGTCGATCTGGATGAACTCCTGGTGCGGGTGTTTCCGGCCGCCCTGCGGCGGTACGGAGGCGGTGGTGCCTTCCAGGATCTTCAGCAGGGCCTGCTGGACGCCCTCGCCGGAGACATCGCGGGTGATCGACGGGTTCTCGCTCTTGCGGGCGACCTTGTCGATCTCGTCGGGCTCCTGCCCGACGACGTACCCCTCAAGGAACTCGTAGATCTCGCGCGGCTTGGGCAGTTCCTCCCACCGCACCTCGGAGGTCTCCGCGAGCTCCTCCTCGATGATCTCGTTGCAGAGGTCGATGCACTCGTCGCAGATGTACACACCGGGACCTGCGATGAGCTTCTTCACCTGCTTCTGGCTCTTCCCGCAGAACGAGCACTTGAGCAGATCGCCGCCATCACCGATGCGTGCCACGAGGTGCTTCCCCTTCGCCTGGGAGCAGCCTGGTTCAGCGGCTCCTGTGCCTCATATCCGACGGTACCTTGCCCGGGCCCCCGTTCGGGCCCCCCTTGGCGCGGTTCACGTGGTCGTGGGACCGCGCCAAGGGCGCCGGGTGTGTCAGGCGGCCGCAGCGGCCGTGGTCTTGCGGGTCGACACGATCTGGTCGACCAGGCCGTACGCGAGCGCGTCCTCGGCGGTCAGGATCTTGTCACGCTCGATGTCGTCGCGGACCTTCTCGATCGGCGTCGTCGAGTGCTTCGCCAGCATCTCTTCGAGCTGGGCGCGCATCCGCAGGATCTCGTTGGCCGCGATCTCCAGGTCGGAGAGCTGCTCCCGGCCGGTCTGGCTCGACGGCTGGTGGATGAGCACGCGTGCGTTCGGCAGCGCCAGTCGCTTGCCGGCGGTGCCGGCGGCGAGCAGGACGGCGGCGGCGGAGGCGGCCTGGCCCATGCACACGGTCTGGATGTCCGGCTTCACGAACTGCATCGTGTCGTAGATGGCGGTGAGCGCCGTCATCGAGCCGCCGGGGCTGTTGATGTAGATCGAGATGTCGCGGTCCGGGTCCATCGACTCCAGGCAGAGCAGCTGCGCCATGACGTCGTTGGCGGAGGCGTCGTCGATCTGCACCCCGAGGAAGATCACGCGCTCCTCGAAGAGCTTCGCGTACGGGTCGTACTCACGCACGCCCTGCGAGGTGCGCTCCACGAAGCGCGGGACGACGTAACGGTTGTCCACCTGCGGGCCGGTGTAGAGGCCGCTCGCGGAGTAGTTGTTCATGTGGGTGTTCACCATCCTGTGGCGTTCGGTGGGCTGGGCCGGCTGGTCGGGGCTGGTGATCTCAGGCCCCGGTACCGCCGCCGCCCGGAACACCCGAAGCAGCGGAGATGATCTCGTCGATGATGCCGTAGGCCTTGGCCTCCTCGGCGGTGAACCAGCGGTCGCGGTCACCGTCGCGGATGATCGCCTCTTCCGTCTGGCCGGTGTGGCGCGCGGTGATCTCGGCCATGCGCTTCTTCGTACGGAGCAGCTGCTCGGCCTGGATCTTGATGTCGGAGGCGGTGCCGCCGAGGCCCGCGGAGCCCTGGTGCATGAGGATGTCGGTGTGCGGCAGCGCGAAGCGCTTGCCGGCGGTGCCGCCCGTCAGCAGGAACTGGCCCATCGAAGCGGCGAGGCCCATACCGATGGTGACCACGTCGTTCGGGATGTACTGCATGGTGTCGTAGACGGCCATACCGGCGGTCACCGAGCCACCGGGGCTGTTGATGTAGAGGTAGATGTCCTTCTCGGGTTCGGCCGCGAGGAGGAGGAGCTGCGCCGTGATCTTGTTGGCGATGTCGTCGTCGACCTGCTGGCCGAGGAAGATGATCCGCTCTCCGAGCAGCCGGCTGTAGACCTGGTCGCCGAGGCCACCACCGAGGGACGGCTCACCGGCGGCGTAAGGCATCAGATTCGTCACGTATACACCTGCTCGTCTCTGACGGCTGCGGCCGTCTCAGCGTCTTCGTACCGGGGACGGGAGACTCCCCTGCCCTCGTATTCATGGACCCTAACGCGCTGGTCGGCGCGGGCCATCCCGCTTCCGTGGCTGTTCGCTGGGAGCGCAAGGCAGTTGGGGCTCCGTACGGCCCTGAGCGGGCCTGTTGGCCCTCTCCCGGCCCCCGGTGCCACCCCTGGCGCCGTCGGCGCGCTGCGCGGCTCCGGGGGGCCTTACGGCTCCGGGGCGGACAGGACGGGCCCCGGTCGCGTGGTGCGTCCGGGGCCCGTCCTGGCGTTCAGAGCGAGACGGCTCAGGCCTCGTTCTTGTCGGCCTTCTCCTCGGCCTTGTCCTCAGCCTTGGTGTCGGCCTCGACGGCCTCGGTGGAGTCGGCGGCCTCGACGGTCTCGGCGGCCTCGTCGTCGTCCTCGTCGTCCAGGTCGACGATCTCACCGTTCGTGTCGGTCACCTTGGCGGCCTCGACGACCACCGCGAGCGCCTTGCCGCGGGCGACCTCGCCGACCAGCATCGGCACCTGGCCACCCTCGACGACCGCCTGGGCGAACTGGTCGGGGGACATGCCGGAGGACTGCGCGCGCCGCATGAGGTGCTCGGTGAGCTCCTCCTGGTTGACGTTCAGCTTCTCCTTGTTCACCAGCTCATCCAGGATGAACTGGGTCTTGATGCCCTTCTCCGCCTGCTCCTTGGTCTCGGCGTCGAACTCTTCCTCGGTCTTGCCCTGGATCTCCAGGTACTTCGCGAGGTCGAGGCCCATCTGACCGAGCTGGTGGTGCTCCAGGTTGTGCTTGCGGGTGTTGATCTCCTCCGCGAGCAGCTTCTCGGGGATCGGCACCTCGGCCAGCTTCAGCAGCTCGTCGAGGACGCGCTCCTGGGCCTGGGTGGCCTGGTCGTACTGCTTGCTGCTCTCCAGGCGCTTGCGGCTGTCCGCCTTCAGCTCGTCGAGCGTGTCGAACTCGCTCGCCATCTGCGCGAACTCGTCGTCCAGCTCGGGCAGCTCACGGGCGGCGACCTGGGTGACCTTGACGGTGACCTCGGCGGCCTTGCCCTCGGCGGCGCCGCCCTTCAGCTCGGAGGTGAAGGTGGCCTCGCCGCCGGCCTCCAGGCCGGTGACGGCCTCGTCGATGCCGTCGAGCAGCTCGCCGGAGCCGATGGTGTACTGCACGCCGGTGGCGACACCGTCGGGCAGCACCTCGCCGTCGGCCTTGGCCTCCAGGTCGATCGTCACGACATCGCCCTCGGCGGCGGCGCGCTCGACCGGGTTGGTGGACGCGAAGCGGTCGCGCAGCTGCTCGACCGACTTGTCGACGTCCTCGTCGCTGACCTCGATGGAGTCGACGGTGACCTCGATACCGGAGTAGTCCGGGATCTCGATGACCGGGCGGATGTCCACCTCGGCGGTGAAGGCCAGCAGCTCGCCGTCCTTGAGCTCGGTGATGTCGACCTCGGGCTGGCCGAGGACATTGAGCTCACCCTCATTGACAGCGTCGGTGTAGAACTTCGGGAGGGCGTCGTTGACGGCCTCCTCCAGCACGGCACCACGCCCGAACCGCTGGTCGATGACGCGGGCCGGGATCTTGCCCTTGCGGAAGCCCTTCACCGTGACCTGCTGGTTGATCTTCTTGTACGCCGCGTCGAGGCTGTCCTTGAGCTCCTCGAAGGGCACCTCGACAGTGAGCCGAACCCGGGTCGGGTTCAGGGTCTCCACGGCGCTCTTCACGGTTCGGTCTCCTTGGTGGCTGATTCTTGGGTTCTGCCGGTCCGCCGCGGTACGGCGCGATCCAGCGGATCGGCCCGGTTCCTCAGAGACTCTTCAGACACACGGGCACTCAGCTTGCATAGTAACCGCAAGCGGGAAGCGCCCCACAATGTGATCTTGTGGATGCGATCTTGAAAAGATGGTCGGGGTGGCCGGATTCGAACCGACGACCTTCCGCTCCCAAAGCGGACGCGCTACCAAGCTGCGCCACACCCCGTCGGTGCGACACGTAGGGTACATGCCCGCGAGGGTGCGGCCGACCGCTTTGACCGGTGCTTTGACCGCCGCTTTACCGGTGTGCGGCGAGCGCCCGGGACCCGCTACGATGTGGTCCGTACCGAGGCCGCATGACCTGCGGCACGACACGTGCGGGCGTAGCTCAATGGTAGAGCCCTAGTCTTCCAAACTAGCTACGCGGGTTCGATTCCCGTCGCCCGCTCTTGGCAGGAACGCCCGGTAGGAACATACGGGTCGGAGCCGGTTTCCGTACGACACGGAGACCGGCTCTCCTTGTTTCCGCCGCCGGCAGCGCTAGAAGCGGATCTGGTTGATCGTGTCGGCCAGGGAGTTGAGGAACCTGTTCACCGACGGAGCGATGTTGGTGGAGGCGAGGAAGAAGCCGAACAGGATCGCGACTATCGCGGGGCCGGCCTTGATCGAGCCGCCGCGAATGAGCACCACGAGGATGACCGCCAACAGAACCACCACAGACAGCGAAATGGCCACACTGATCACACCCTCGGTCGGTCGCCTGGCCCAGCCCCGGGGAGCGCGCACGCCACACCCCCGCTCCGACCATCGTGCCATCAACCTCCGTGCGGATGTTGGCCGGTGACGAATCAATGTGATCGCGATCGCGCCAACCGCGCCCCCCGCGCGCCGGGTTCCGCGCGACCGCGGCGCGCGCGGACCGCCCACGCGCGAAGAGCGCCTGGACGCGAATTCGAATCGATCGTTTCCCTATGCACACAGCTCATTCACAACCCATTCTCCTTATTTCGAATGACCGGCCGACGGACACATTGACCGGGGTCGACGGCGCGCGATCAATCCCGCAGATATGCCCCCTTTAACACTGATTAACCAGGGCATATCGCCCGGTTGTCGGCGGTTTCAGATTCGAATCGGTTACCTGCCGAGGAGGTTTTACGAATTGGTTTGAGCGCCGCTAGGGTGCCTCAAATGTTTCCGGCGCCACATACCTATGAGACGTCCCCGATCCCTCGCTCCTCCCCGGCCGCGGAGGTGGAATCCGCCGCCGGAACCAGACCGTCGGCGGTGGCCGACACGCCGGTGCCGACCGGGCAGCGGCCCGCCGGTCCGGCCATGGATCCGCACGCGACGTCCACCAAGCGGGACGCGTTCTTCGACAACGCCAAGTACCTGGCGATCGTTCTGGTGGCGGTGGCGCACTTCTGGGAACCCGTCATGGACGGCAGCCGGACGACGCGCGCGCTCTATCTGGCCGTCTACGCCTTCCACATGCCGGCCTTCATCCTCATCTCCGGCTACTTCTCCCGGAGTTTCGCCGCCCGCCCGCACCAGATCAGGCGCCTGGTGACCGGGGTCGCCGTGCCGTACGTGGTCTTCGAGGTGGCGTACTCGCTCTTCAAGCGGTACGCGGACGACAGCCCGGACCAGCCCATCAGCCTGCTCGACCCCTGGTATCTCACCTGGTTCCTGGCCGCGTTGTTCATCTGGCGGCTGACCACCCCGCTCTGGCGCACGCTGCGGTACCCGCTGACGGTGGCGCTCGCCGTCGCCTCGCTGGCGTCGCTCACACCGGGCATCGGCGAGGACCTCAACCTCCAGCGCGTGCTCCAGTTCGCGCCGTACTTCGTCCTGGGGCTGCTGCTCAAGCCCGAGCACTTCCAGCTGGTGCGGCGGCGCGAGGTCCGGATGCTCGCCGTGCCGCTGTTCGCGGGCGCGCTGGTCTTCGCGTACTGGGCGGCCCCCCGGATGCCGGCCGGCTGGCTCTACCACAGCGCCAGTGCCCAGCAGTTGGACGCCCCCTGGTGGGCCGGGCCCGTGATGACGTTCGCGCTCTTCGGCTGCTCACTGCTGCTGACGGCCGGATTCCTGGCATGGGTGCCCCGCCGCCGGACGTGGTTCACGGCGCTGGGCGCGGGCACGATCTGCGGCTATCTGCTGCACGGATTCCTGGTCAAGGGCGCGGTGTACGGCGGTCTCTTCGACGCGTACCCCTGGCTGTCCGGTCCCGCCGGGAAGGTCGCGCTGACCGTCGCGGCCGCCGCCGCGGTGACGCTGCTGTGCACGCCTCCGGTCCGGCGGCTGCTGCGCTGCGTCACCGAGCCCGAGATGCGGTGGGCGTTCAAGCGGGAGGCTTCTCGGTAAGCCGCGCGCGCCGGCCCTTCCGGCCCCGGCCCGACCAGCCCCGTCCAGCCCCGGCCCGTCCGGTCCGTTCCCATGTCCACAGTTGCTCAGTAAACCGTTTGGTAAACTAATTACTGACGATTCCTTGACGCATCTTTGACTTGACGGAGGAACGATCCCATCGGACACGCAGAGACCCTCATAGCCATGGGCGGCGCCTTCCTCGCCGCCGCCGTACTCGCCCGTCTGGGCAGCCGTATCGAGCTACCCACTATTCCCCTGTTCATCCTCGCCGGGATCCTGCTCGGCCCGCACACCCCCGGCATCGTGCTGGTCAAGGACCCGCACGAGCTGGAGATGCTCTCCGCCCTCGGGCTGGTCCTGCTGCTCTTCTACCTGGGCCTGGAATTCCATCTGGACGACCTCAAGGCGGGCGGCCGGAAGATGGCCCTCGCCGGCGGCGCGTATCTCGCGCTGAACGTGGGCGCCGGCCTCGGCTTCGGCTTCGCCCTCGGCTGGGGTACGTCGGAGGCGCTGGTGCTCGCCGGTGTGCTCGGTATCTCCTCGTCCGCGATCGTCACCAAGGTCCTCGTCGACATGGGCCGGATCGGCAACCCGGAGACCAAACCGATCCTCGGCATCATCGTGGTCGAGGACATCTTCCTGGCCCTCTATCTCGCCGCGCTCCAGCCCATCCTGTCGGGTGCGGACAGCGCCTCGGCCGCCGTCATGGACGGCGGGAAGGCGTTCGGCTTCCTGCTGCTGCTGGCGCTCGCCGCCCGGTTCGGCACGAAGGTCGTCGGACGGCTCATGAACACCAAGGACGACGAGCTGCTCGTCATCTCCTTCCTCGGCGCGGCGGTCCTCGTGGCCGGTGTCTCCGAGTGGTTCGGGGTCGCGGACGCCATCGGCGCGTTCATGGTCGGTCTGATGCTCGGCGGCACCACCTCGGGCCCCCGCATCCGCAAGCTCGTCCATCCGCTGCGGGACGCGTTCGGCGCGATCTTCTTCTTCGCCTTCGGGCTGTCGATCAACCCGGGAGATCTGCCGACGGTGCTGTGGCCCGTACTCGCCGCGGCGGCCGTGACCCTGGTGATGAACGTCGCCGCGGGGCT
The DNA here is from genome assembly GCF_000718095.1 of Streptomyces scopuliridis RB72. Taxonomy (GTDB): domain Bacteria; phylum Actinomycetota; class Actinomycetes; order Streptomycetales; family Streptomycetaceae; genus Streptomyces; species Streptomyces scopuliridis. Next base: position 81,512 of record NZ_JOEI01000012.1, read on the forward strand.
GACCGCGGCCAGGATCTTCGGTTTCGGCGCCCAGCCCGCGGCGAACATCTCGACGACCCTGCTGGCCCGGGGCGAGTTCGCGCTGATCCTCGCCACGATGGCGGCGGGCGCGGGCCTCGACAGCCGGCTCGCTCCGTTCATCGCGGGATATGTCCTGGTCCTCGCGGTCCTCGGCCCGCTGGCGGCGGGCAGGTCGCACTGGCTGGCCCGGATCCTGCCGGGTGGCGGGAAGGGCGGCGACGGCGGAGGTCCCGGGGGCAGCGAGCCCTTGTACGCCAAGGATTCGGGCGGCAGGGAGGCACCGGTGACGAGCTGACGCCCATGCTTTTACCACCACCCGCGACGGCCCGTACCACCCACCGCACTCCCCTCCGCCCGAGACGGCGGAGGGGAGTTCTGTGTGCGGGTCAGTGTCTGGCGGTGCGGGTCAGTGTCTGACGGGGGTTATGCCTCGCGGCAGATCAGCAGCAGCGCGCGGTCGTCGTTCACGTCCTTCGCGACCGCCTCGATCAGATGCCAGGCCGCGCCCTCGAAGCCCGGCACGACATAGCGGTCGGCCTCGCCCGTGAGGCGGTCGATGCCCTCGCCCAGATCGCGGCCCGGGGCCTCGACCAGCCCGTCCGTGAAGAGCATCAGCACGTCGCCGGGGCGCAGGGAGCCCTTGGCCGAGTCGAACTGCGCCCCGTCGTACACCCCGAGCAGCGGGCCCTCACCCGACTTCTCCTCCCAGCGGCCACTGCCCGCGTGGAGCTGGAGGGCGGGCAGATGGCCCGCCGACAGCAGTTCGAAGTCGCCCGAGTCCAGATCGAGGACGAGATGGATGGAGGTGGCGAAGCCCTCGTCCCAGTCCTGCCGGAGCAGATAACCGTTGGCCGCCGGGAGGAAGCTGTGCGGCGGGAGCGAGCCGAGGAGTCCGCCGAAGGCGCCCGAGAGCAGCAGGGCGCGGGAGCCCGCGTCCATGCCCTTGCCCGAGACATCGGTCAGGACGACTTCGAGCGTCCGGCCGCCGTTCGTACGGGCGGCCACCACGAAGTCGCCGGAGAAGGACTGGCCACCGGCCGGCCGCAGCGCCATCTCGCGGTGCCAGCCCTTGGGGAGCCGGGGCAGGGCGCTCTGCACCCTGATCCGTTCGCGCAGGTCGAAGAGCATCGTCCCGCCGCGCCGCCAGGGCACCCCGACCCGCGCCCTGAACTGGGCGATCAGCAGTCCGAAGAGCCCGCAGGCGGCGACCACCAGCACTGTGCCCGGGGTGACCCGCGCCGGACCGTCCGGATACGGGCCGAGCACCATCGACTCGACGATCAGCGCGGCGGCGGCCGCCGCGTACAGACTGAGCAGGCTCGCGGGCCGCAGCAGCAGCCCGCCGGCCACGATCGGGAGGACGAGCGCGGACGGCGCGCACCAGACGGGGATGGCGATCGTGGTGAGCGTGATGGCCGGGATGGTGAGCAGCAGACCGACGAGCGCGATCCAGTCGGAGCCGTCACCGCGGAAGTAGTCGACCCCGGATTTGCGCACGCCGTTGCGGACCCGGTGCAGCTTCCTGCGCATCCGGGCCGAGTACGACTCCGCTCCCGCGACACCGGCCATTGTTGTGGACCCTATCGATCCCCCCGCCCGGCGTGCAGGGGACCCCCGTGACATTGTGTTCGAAATCGGGTCGCCTCGTTGTCGTACCCCTGGTACTCATGGCATATGACTATCGAGCTACGGGTACTGGAACCGGCCGAATGGGACACCTGGTACGGGGCGTTGGAGCTCGCGTTCGGCGGTGTCCCGGAGACCGTCGGGGAGACCCGGCTGATGCGGGATCTCACCGAGTTCGACCGCTCGGTCGGGGTCTGGGACGGCGACGAGTGCGTGGGCACGGCGGGGGCGTTCAGCTTCCGGCTCTCGGTGCCCGGCGGTGTCCAGGTCCCCGCGGCCGGCGTGACGATGGTGAGCGTGGCGGCGACGCACCGCCGGCGCGGGGTGCTGACGTCGATGATGCGGCGCCAGCTCGATGACGTCAGGTCGTGGGGCGAACCGCTCGCCGTGTTGACGGCCTCCGAGCCGGTGATCTACGGACGGTACGGATACGGCGTCGCGACCGAGCATCTCTCGGCGGAGATCGACACCTCCCGGGTACGGATCGCGATTCCCGGCGGATCGGACGAGGTACGTCTTCGTCGGGTGAAACCGGATGACCCGGCCGTACGCGACGCGTGCGAGGCGGTGTACGCCGCGGAGGTCGCGGCGCGGCCGGGGATGCTCGCGCGCCGGCCGGGCTGGGAGCGGCATCCGGTCGTCGACGCCGGGAAGGTGAGGGACGGTATGTCGGCACTCCAGTGCGTGCTGGCGGAGCGGGACGGCGAGGTGGTGGGGTTCACGCTCTTCCACAACAAGCCGGAGTGGGACAGGTCGGGCCCCAAGGGCACGATCGAACTGCGGGATCTGTACGCGCTGGATCCGGTGGCGTACGCGTCGCTCTGGGACTTCCTCTTCTCGATCGATCTGACGTCGGCGGTCCGGGCGGGCAACCGGCCGGCGGACGACCCGTTCCAGTATCTGGTCTCCGACGTCCGGCGGTGCCGGCTGCGGCTGCGGGACTCGCTGCATCTGCGGCCGGTGGAGGTCGGGGCCGCGCTGGAGGCCCGTACGTACCGGACGCCGGTGGATGTGGTGTTCGAGGTGACGGACGCGTTCTGCCCCTGGAACGAGGGGCGTTGGCGGCTGTCGGGCGACGCCAAGGGGGCGACCTGCGAGCGCACCGCCGACCAGGCCGATCTGGCGCTGTCCGTGAACGAGTTGGGCGCGGCGTATCTCGGCGGCGTCTCCCTGGCGGCGCTGGCGCGCGCGGGACGGGTACGGGAGATACGTCCCGGAGCGCTGAGCGAGGCGTCGGCCGCGTTCTCGTCGGAGATCGCGCCCTGGCTGCCCCACGGGTTCTGAGCCGGAGGAGCCGGAGCTCAGCGCTGCTGGCAGCCCGGGCACCAGAACAGATTGCGGGCGGCGAGGGTCGCGGTGCGGATCTCGTCGCCGCAGAGCAGGCAGGGCATCCGCGCCCTGCGGTACACGTACACCTCGCCGCCGTGATCGTCGACGCGCGGCGGGCGGCCCATCGCCTCGGGGGTGTGCTCGGGACGGACGGTATCGATCCGGTTGTTCCGTACCCCCTCCCGCATCAGCGCCACCAGGTCCGCCCAGATCACGTCCCACTCGCGGCGGGTGAGGTCCCTGCCCGCGCGGTACGGGTCGATGCCGTGCCGGAAGAGGACTTCGGCGCGGTAGACATTGCCGACGCCCGCGATCACCTTCTGGTCCATGAGCAGGGCGGCGACGGTCGTACGGGACCGGGAGATCCGGGCCCATGCCTTCTCGTCGTCGTCCGTGCGGCGCAGCGGGTCCGGGCCGAGGCGGTCATGTATCGCCTCCTTCTCGGGGGCGGTGATCAGGGCGCAGGTGGTGGGGCCGCGCAGATCCATGTACGCCGTGTCGGAGGCGAGCCGCAGCCTGACCGTGTCCGTGGGCGGCGGGGCGGGCGCGTCACCGAAGCCGACCTTGCCGAACAGGCCGAGGTGGATATGGACCCAGCCCTGGTCGCCGAAGCCGAGGAAGAGATGTTTGCCGTGGGCGTCGACGGCGTCGAGAATCCGGCCGTCGAGGAGCGCCGCGCTGTCGGAGAACTTGCCCTGCGGGCTGCTGACCCGGGCCGGCCGGCCGCCGAAGCGGGCGAGATGGTCCTCGGCGAGCCGGTGGATCGTATGCCCCTCGGGCACGGGGTCTCCTCTGTGACAGGTCCTCGGTGTACGGACAGGCCTTGGGCCGTGGCATGGCTGTGCCGCCGGGGCGGACCCGGCGGCACGTGGTGAGTCCGGACAGGCCCTAGTCCTGCTGCGGGTGGTGGGCCGGGACCGGCGGCAGCTCGTGGGTCGACTCGTAGTCGGTGAGCATCTTGATACGGCGCGCGTGACGCTCCAGGCCCGAGTACGGGGTGGCCAGGAAGATCTCGACGAACTTCGTCGCCTCTTCCTGCGTGTGCATCCGGCCGCCGACGGAGATGACGTTGGCGTCGTTGTGCTCGCGCCCGAGCGCCGCGGTCTGCTCGCTCCAGGCGAGGACGGCACGGACACCCTTGACCTTGTTCGCGGCGATCTGCTCGCCGTTGCCGGAGCCGCCGATCACGACACCGAGACTGTCCGGGTCCGCGGCCGTACGCTCCGCGGCGCGCAGGCAGAACGGCGGATAGTCGTCCTCGGCGTCATAGATGTGGGGTCCGCAGTCGACGGGGTCGTGGCCGTGGGCCGTGAGCCACTCGACGAGGTGGTTCTTGAGTTCGTAGCCGGCATGGTCGGAACCGAGATACACGCGCATGGACCGAAGTGTGGCACGCGGGGTGTGGCTCGCGCTCCGCTGGGTAGCGGTCAGCGGGATCAATACTCCGGTAACCCCGCGTACGCCCCCGGGTAAAGAAACGGAATAGCCACTTCCGCCATCGGGGGGCCGGACGCTTGAATGCCGGAACTCATTACTTGAGTGGACCGTAGACGTAAGGATTGCCGCATGACCTCCCTGCCGTCCCCCACGAAGGAAGGCGGAACGCCCAGCGAGCCTGGGAATCCGCAGTCCTCCGACGGCCTGCAAGCCGGTCTCAAGAACCGTCATCTGTCCATGATCGCGATCGGTGGAGTGATCGGCGCCGGGCTGTTCGTCGGCTCCGCTTCCGGTATCGCCGCCGCGGGTCCCGGCATCCTGCTGTCGTACGCGCTGGTCGGCCTGATGGTCGTACTCGTCATGCGCATGCTCGGTGAGATGGCCGCGGCGCGGCCCAGCTCCGGATCCTTCTCCGCCTACGCGGACCAGGCGCTCGGCCGCTGGGCCGGGTTCTCCATCGGCTGGCTCTACTGGTTCTTCTGGGTGGTGGTGCTGGCGGTCGAGGCGACCGCCGGCGCCCAGATCCTGGAGGGCTGGATACCGGCCGTCCCGCAGTGGGCGTGGGCGCTGATCGTGATGGTCGTACTGACCGCCACGAACCTCGCGTCGGTGGCCTCGTACGGTGAGTTCGAGTTCTGGTTCGCCGGCATCAAGGTCGTGGCGATCGGGGCGTTCGTGGTCATCGGTCTGCTCGCCGTCTTCGGACTGCTGCCGGGGTCCGACAATCCGGGCGCGGGTCTCGCGCATCTCACGGACAGCGGCGGATTCCTGCCCAAGGGGCCCGGCGCGATCCTGACCGGCGTGCTGATGGTCGTCTTCTCCTTCATGGGCAGCGAGATCGTCACGCTCGCCGCCGGGGAGTCCTCGAACCCGCAGCGGGCCGTCGCCAAGGCGACCAACAGCGTGATCTGGCGGATCGCCGTCTTCTATCTGGGCTCCATCTTCGTCGTGCTGACGCTGCTGCCCTGGAACGATCCGTCGATCCTCAAGGAGGGCTCGTACGTCGCGGCGCTGAACTCGATCGGGATCCCGCACGCCGGGCAGGTGATGGACTTCATCGTGCTGACGGCCGTCCTGTCGTGTCTGAACTCCGGTCTCTACACGGCGTCCCGGATGGCCTTCTCGCTCGGCCTGCGCGGGGACGCGCCCAAGGCGTTCGCCCGGACGAACGCGCGCGGTGTCCCCACGGCCGCGATCCTGTCGTCCGTCCTCTTCGGGTTCGTCGCCGTCTTCTTCAACTACCAGTGGCCCGACACGGTCTTCGCGTTCCTGCTCAACTCGTCGGGCGCGGTGGCGCTGTTCGTCTGGCTGGTGATCTGCTTCACGCAGCTGAGGATGCGCGGGATCATCCTGCGCGAGGCGCCGGAGAAGCTGGTCGTACGGATGTGGCTCTTCCCGTATCTGACCTGGGCGACGATCGCGATGATCTCGTTCGTGCTGGTCTACATGCTGACCGACGACACGGCGCGCGAGCAGGTGCTGCTGTCGCTGCTGGTGGCGGCGCTCGTGGTGGCGATCGCGCTGGTCAAGGACGCGCGCGGGCGGCGGGAGAAGACGGCGGCGGAAGTCGACGGCTGAGGCGAAAGGCCGCGAGCCCCCGTGCGGCGATCACCGTGGTCGAGGCGAGGGCGGTCACAACCGTGCAGATGACCAGGGCGGGCCAGGCGTAGGTGACCTGTGCCAGGGTTCCGGAGCGGTTCATCAACAGGCCGAAGAGGGGGGCGAGTTGCGTGAGGAGCAGGAGGGGAAATGTGTACGGCAGCATCCGCGGCGTCACTCGCCACCACGGTTGCCGTGCGGTGCGCCGAGCCCATCGGCGGGCGTGAAGGACGCCACGGACGCCGAGGCCCGTAGCCAGCAGGGTGAGGGCCCCGAGGACCCAATCGGCCGTCATGGAAAACGGCTTGGCCACCTCAGGGTTCTCGCCCCGGGCGAGGTCGACGAGGCCCTGCGAGATCTGGGGGGCGTCGTCCCCGGAGATCATGCCGGTGTTGGTGACGACCGCGATCCCGATCCCGCTGTCGGGCAGCAGGGTCGCGATCGAGTTGTGGGTCAGGAGCTGGCCGGTGTGCTGGATCACCCTGGGCTCATCGTCCTGCGTGCTCTCCGACCAGCCCATCGCGTAGTGGCTGTCCCGCGGTGTCTTGGGCGGAGTGTGCGTGAGGTCGATGGTGCGTGCGGCGGCGATGCGCCGGCCGTCGGCGGACACGCCCTGGTTGTTCTGGGCGATCAGCCACTGCGAGAGGTCGTCGGCCGTAGTGACGACGCCGTGGCCGCCGGCGGTGAACCAGCGGGGGTGGGGACGGGAGAGCACCGTGCCGTACAGGCGGACGTAGCCGCGGGCTCGATCGGGCATGCCGTCGGTGGTGTCGACGGAGGCGGTGTGCGACATGCGCAGCGGCTGGAAGATCTCCGCGGACAGGTAGTCGGCGAAGGGCTGTCCGCTGACCACCTCGACCAGGCGGGCCGCGACGAAATAGTTGGGGTTGTGGTAGTTGTTCTCGGTGCCGGGCGCGGCGGCCAGGCGCGCCTCGCGCATCGCGGCGACCGCCTCCTTGAGCGTGTGCGGTTGGGCGCGGGTCAGATCGGGGTAGGCGGAGTCGGCCATGCCGGAGGTCTGGGTCAGCAGCTGCCGGACGGTGATCTTTTTGGCGCGCTGGTCGGCCATGGTGAACTCGGGCAGGTAGCGGTGCACGGGCCGGTCCAGGTCGACCTTGCCCGCCTCGACGAGCCGCATGACGGCAAGAGCGGTCATGGACTTCGACAGCGACGCCACCGGCATGCGCGTCTGTGCGGTCATGGCCTGCCCGGACGCGGCGTGCCCATAACCGGCGGTGTGCACAACCCGGTCACCTTTGGTCACGGCAACCACTGCGCCCGGCAGATCCGTCTGCTCCATGTAGTCCCGTACGTAACGGTCGATGGCGAGCGGATCCAGGGTGGCGGCGGGTTTCGCGGCGGAGGCGGGCGCGGCGGCGGACAACGCGGCCGCGATGCCGAGCGCGGCCACCAGGGCAGCCAGTCGGTGACGGGCGCCGGTGCGGTCGGTGAACATCTTCATGGAGCCCAGTGCACCGGTTCGGCCCCGGTCGGCGCTTTGGCGTACACGGGAGTCCAAAGGTAGTGCCGGCACTACCGCTTGACGTTCCCTGCCCCGGTACCGTCGGCGCGTGCGACACCGAACCGCGTGGCAGGCCCTGGCCCAGACTCCGCTGAAAGTGCTCGGCTCCAGCTGGCCCTGGCGGGCGTTCGCCTACCTGCTGTCCGGGGTCGTCTTCGGCGCCATCACCACGACCGTCCTGGTGATGATGCTGGTCGCGGGGGTCGTTTCGCTGATCGTGGCCGTGGGGGCGGTGCTCCTGCTCGGCGTCGCGCTGTCCGGCATCGTCGTCACCCGCTTCGAGCGGTGGCGCCTGCGCCTCGTGGACTTGGACCCGGTGCCGGACCCTCACCAGGCCCCCGAGCGAGCCGGGCTGCGCGGATGGCTGTACACGCGGCTGCGGGAGCCGGCGACCTGGCGCGAGCTCGGCTTCACCGCGGTGTCGTTGACCGCCTTGTGGTGGATGGATTTCCTCGTCCTGGGTTTCGCCCTGGTCGTCCCCGTGCTGGTGATGGTGTCGCCGGCCGACGATCCCGGTGCCTGGCCCTTGCTGATCGTCGGCCTGTGTCTGCTGCCCGCGGCGCCGTACACCATCACCGCCTGGGCCGGTGCGAGGGCCGCGATCACGCGTCTCATGCTGGCGCCCCGCGACAGCGAACTGGGACGCCGGCTGACCGACGTACGAGCCTCCAGGGCACGTCTGGTCGACGCCTTCGACGCGGAGCGACGCCGGATCGAGCGGGACCTGCACGACGGAGCGCAGCAGCGGCTCGTCTCCCTCAATGTGATGCTCGGCCTGGCCCGCCTCGATGCCGAGCCCGGCTCCCCCCTGGCCGGGCAGCTCGTCGACGCCCAGGAACAAGTCACCCTCGCTGTTGACGAGTTGCGCGAGCTGAGTCGCGGCGTCCACCCCAAAGCCCTCACCGACCACGGTCTGGCAGCGGCGGTCGAGAACCTCGCCACCCGCTCCGCCCTGCCTGTCACGGCCGACATCCGCCTTCCCCGCCGTGTGCCCGTCTCCGTGGAGACCACCGCATACTTCGTGATCGCCGAAGCCCTGGCCAACACCACCAAACACAGCCACGCGACCCAAGCCCGGGTGCACGCCAGCTCCTGAACCGCCGCCACGACCCCTTACAACGGCTCACTCCACGGGAACGCGAAGTCCTCGCCCTCATGGCCGAGGGCCACGCCAACGCCGAGATCGCCCGCGAGCTGTACGTCACCGAAGCGGCGGTGAACAAACACGTCAGCAGCATCCTGCAGAAACTCGAACTCCGCCTCGACGGCCAGGGGCACCGCCGCGTGCTCGCGGTCCTCACCTACCTCCGCGCGTGACCGGCGCGTCGGCCTTCAGGTGACGTCAGCCGCGGCGGCCGATGAGCTTCCACGCGGCGGGCAGCGCGCCCATCGCCAGGGCGGCCTTGAGCGCGTCCCCGAGCAGGAAGGGCACCAGACCGGCGCTGACGGCGGCACTCAGTGACATCCCGGTGTACAGCGCCAGGTAGGGCACGCCCACCGCGTAGATGATCACCGAGCCGAGCACCATCGTGCCTGCCGTACGCGGTACGGAGCGGTCGCCGCCGCGGCGGGCCAGCGCGCCCACCACCGTGGCGGCGAGCAGCATGCCGAGGACATAGCCGAAGGAGGCGAAGCTCAGACCCGAGCGGCCCTCCGCGAACCACGGCATTCCGGCCATGCCGACCACGGCGTAGAGCGCGAGGGAGAGGAAACCGCGGCGGGCGCCCAGGGCGGTGCCGACGAGCAGCGCGGCGAAGGTCTGGCCGGTGACCGGGACGGGCGAGCCGGGGACGGGGACGGCTATCTGCGCCGCCACTCCGGTGAGCACCGCTCCCCCGACGACCAGGGCGATGTCCCGGGTGCGGGTGGCGGGGAGCAGATCGGCGAGGACCGCTCCGGTACGGGGGGCTGCGGCAGCAGTACTCATGGGGTCTCCGCGGTCGTGGGACGCCGGGCTTCCGACGTCGGGGGGAAGGCTCGGGCTTCAGGCACCGAACAGCCCGACGGTAACCGACGGCCCCGCGCCGTATCACCGTCACTCGCCCACAAAGGGGAGGTCAGCGCATTGTCGGAGGTGGCACAAAGTGCCGCTCCGACGCGGGCCTCGCGGCACGGGGACGGCACGGCGGACCTAGGACCATCGCCTGATCAGCACGCGGTTCTGTTGCTGCTAGCGTGCACTTGCATAAGATGTGCAATAAGAGGCCGGAGGGTTTGACCATGGCGGTATACACGCTTCCTGAACTTCCGTACGACTACGCGGCGCTCGAACCGGTCATCAATCCGCAGATCATCGAGCTGCACCACGACAAGCACCACGCGGCCTACGTCAAGGGCGCCAACGACACGCTCGAACAGCTCGCGGAGGCGCGCGACAAGGAGTCCTGGGGAGCGATCAACGGGCTGGAGAAGAACCTCGCGTTCCATCTCTCCGGCCATATCCTCCACTCGATCTACTGGCACAACATGACCGGTGACGGCGGCGGCGAGCCGCTCGCCGCGGACGGCGTCGGCGATCTGGCGGACGCGATCGCCGAGTCCTTCGGCTCCTTCGCCGGCTTCAAGTCCCAGCTGACCAAGGCCGCCGCGACCACCCAGGGCTCGGGCTGGGGCGTGCTGGCGTACGAGCCGGTCAGCGGCCGGCTGATCGTCGAGCAGGTCTACGACCACCAGGGCAATGTCGGCCAGGGCTCGGTACCGGTCCTGGTCTTCGACGCCTGGGAGCACGCCTTCTACCTCCAGTACAAGAACCAGAAGGTGGACTTCATCGAGGCCATGTGGCGGGTCGTCAACTGGCAGGACGTGGCGAAGCGTTACGCGTCCGCCAAGGAGCGCGCCCACAACCTGCTGCTCGCGCCGTAGACCCGGCGGGCCGTGCCGCCCCGGGCCGTACGCGTCCTGCTCGTGATCGTCTTCTCACCTTTCACGTGCGGGCGGAATGAGGAAGGACCCCCGCGAGGACGTGACTCGCGGGGGTCCTTCTGTGGAATCGAGCAGATAACCGGGCAGATATGGGTCAGTCGAAAATGGGGCCCTGCGTCCTCGTCCTCTTGATCTCGTAGAAGCCCGGGATCGACGCGACCATCAGCGTGCCGTCCCAGAGCTTCGCCGCTTCCTCGCCCTTGGGCGCCGGGGTGACGACCGGGCCGAAGAAGGCGATCTGCTCGCCGTCCGCGCCGGGGACGGCGATGACCGGCGTACCGACCTCCTGGCCGACCTTGTCGATGCCCTCCTTGTGGGAGGCGCGCAGCTCCTTGTCGTACGTGTCGGAGTCGGCGTAGTCGATCAGATCGGCGGGCAGGCCCACGTCCGCCAGGGCGCCGACGATCGCCTCGCGGGAGCTGCCCTCACCCTGGTTGTGGAAGCGGGTACCGAGCGCGGTGTACAGCGGTCCCACGACCTTGTCGCCGTGCTTCTGCTGAGCGGCGATGACCACACGGACCGGGGCCCAGGCCTTCGCGAGGCCCTCGCGGTACTCCTCGGGGATGTCCTTGTCCTCATTGAGGACGGCCAGGCTCATCACGTGCCAGCGGACCTCGATATCGCGGACCTTCTGGACTTCGAGGACCCAGCGGGAGGTCATCCAGGCCCAGGGGCACAGCGGGTCGAACCAGAAGTCGACGGGGGTCTTCTCGGACATGTCTCTCCTCAAGAACGGCTGCGGATGCACCTCACAGCGGCAACGCCCCGGGCCGCCGGGGGCATTCCCGGATGCCGCACGTCAGTGGCGCGTGCGAGGATCGTTGCTGTTTCGGACGAGCCAAGAAGGCGAGCCACAAAGGAGTGACCGTGCCCGGTGAGAACCTGTCCCGCGAAGAGGCCCGCGAGCGGGCCCGCCTGCTGACTGTCGACGGGTATGAGGTGGACCTCGACCTGCGCTCGGCGGTCGGCGAGGTGCCGGGCTCGGGCGAACCGGGAGCGGACACTCCGCCGCGGACCTTCCGCTCCGTGACGACGATCCGGTTCCGCTGCGCCGAGCCCGGGGCCGCCACCTTCGCCGATCTGATCGCCCCGGGCGTGAGCGCCGTGACGCTCAACGGGACGGAGCTCGACCCGGCCGCCGTCTTCGACGGCTCGCGGATCGCGCTGGAGGGTCTGCTGGCGGAGAACGTCCTGGTGGTGGACGCGCAGTGCGCGTACAGCCGTACCGGCGAGGGCATGCACCGCTTCGTCGACCCGGAGGACGGCGAGGTCTATCTCTATACGCAGTACGAGCCGGCCGACGCGCGCCGGGTCTTCGCCAATTTCGAGCAGCCTGACCTCAAGGCCCCGTACCGCTTCCGGGTGACCGCGCCCGAGGGCTGGACCGCGTGGAGCAATGGCGAGGGCACGCTGACCGACGGGGTGTGGCACTTCGCGGAGACGAAGCCGATCTCGACGTACATCACGGCGGTCCTGGCCGGTCCGTACCACTATGTGACCGATTCCTACCGCCGTACGTTCGACGACGGCACGGTCCTGGAGATCCCGCTCGGCGCGATGTGCCGCAAGGGCCTCGCCCGGCACTTCGACGCGGACGATGTCTTCCTGATCACCAAGCAGGGCCTGGACTTCTTCCACGACCACTTCGACTACCCGTATCCGTTCGGGAAGTACGACCAGGCGTTCGTGCCCGAGTACAACCTCGGTGCGATGGAGAACCCCGGTCTGGTGACGTTCCGCGAGGAGTACATCTTCCGCGGGCATGTGACCCAGGCGTCGTACGAGCGCCGGTCGAACACCATCCTGCACGAGATGGCGCACATGTGGTTCGGCGATCTGGTGACCATGCGGTGGTGGGACGACCTGTGGCTGAAGGAGTCGTTCGCGGACTTCATGGGCTCGTTCGCGCAGGTGGGGGCGACCCGCTTCACCAATGGCTGGACGACCTTCGCCAACAACCGCAAGGCGTGGGCGTACCGCGCGGACCAGCAGCCGTCCACCCATCCGATCACGGCCGACATCCGTGATCTGGAGGACGCCAAGCTGAACTTCGACGGCATCACGTACGCCAAGGGCGCGTCGGTGCTGAAGCAACTGGTGGCGTACGTCGGCCAGGACGCGTTCCTGGAGGGCGCCCGGCGCTACTTCAAGCGGAACGCGTACGGGAACACGCGACTGGACGATCTGCTCTCCGTACTGGAGGAGACGTCCGGGCGGGACATGGCGGGCTGGTCCCGCTCATGGCTGGAAACCGCCGGGCTCAACTCGCTCACCCCGCAGGTGATCTTCGACGCCGAGGGGCGGATCACTGAGCTGGCCGTGGTGCAGGACGCCGCGGAGTCGCATCCGGAGCTCCGGCCGCACCGGGTGGCCATCGGGCTGTACCGGCGTACGCCGGAGGGCGAGCTCGTACGGTTCGCCCGTACCGAGACGGATGTGGCCGGGCCGCGTACGGTCGTCACCGAACTGGCGGGCGCGGAACGGCCGGAGCTGATCCTCGTCAATGACGACGATCTGACGTACTGCAAGATCCGCTTCGACGCGGGCTCGCTGGACACCCTGCGCGCGTATCTCGCGGACCTCACCGACCCGCTCGCCCGCGCCCTGTGCTGGTCCGCGCTCTGGAACCTCACGCGCGACGCGCTCATGCCGGCCCGGGACTTCATCGGTCTGGTGCTCACCCACGCGGGCCGCGAGACGGGCATCGGCGTGCTCCAGATGCTGCACGCCTGGGCCGAGTCGGCGCTCACGCACTACGCGGCACCGGCCTGGCGCGAGGAGGGCGGGCGGCTGCTGGCCGAGGGCGCGCTGCGCGAGCTGCGGCTGTCCGAGCCCGGCAGCGAACACCAGCTGACCTGGGCGCGCTTCTTCGCCTCCGTCGCGTCGTCGGACGCGGACTTCCAGCTGCTGCGCGGGCTGCTGGACGGTACGGCGAAGATCGACGGTCTCGATGTCGACCAGGAGCTGCGCTGGGCCTTCCTGGGGCCGCTGGCCGCACACGGGCGGGCGGACGAGTCCGTCATCGACGCCGAACTGGCCCGCGACGACACGGCGTCGGGCAAGCGCCATCAGGTGCGCTGTCTGGCGGCCCGGCCCTCGGCCGCCGTCAAGGCGCAGGCGTGGGCGCAGGTCGTCGAGTCGGACGCGCTGTCGAACGCGCTGGTCGAGGCGACGATCGCCGGTTTCGGCCGGCCGAACCAGCGGGAGTTGCTCGCGCCGTACGCCGCGAAGTACTTCGAGGTCATCGAGCGGGTGTGGGCCGAGCGCTCGATCCAGATCGCCATGGATGTGGTGCGCGGGCTGTTCCCGGGGCTCCAGGGAGACCGCCGGACCCTGGACGCGGCGACGGCGTGGCTGGATACGCACCGTGAGGCGGCTCCCGCGCTGCGCAGGCTGGTGCTGGAGGCGACGGACGATCTGGCGCGTGCGCTGCGCGGTCAGGAGTGCGACACGGCGACCGCCGGCTGACGGCACAGGGACGTCCGGACGGGCCCCTGATCGGCAGTCGAACGCCCTTACTTTAGGACGATCTTGTCCGGTTTTGCCGACAAACGGGTAACAGGGGTTAGAGGGACGCCTGAGTAGGGGGAGACACCGGGACATGAACAACAACACCCCGGTCTCCCCCCACCGCCTCAGCCACCTCGGCCACCTCTCCGATGATGTGCGGAGTCGTGTGCTCTCGCTCGCGCAGCTGCGTGAGCGCGGCGTCCCGGGCGGCCGGGCCACCGCTCAGTGCCGGCCCGGCGGCCCCTGGCAGCAACCGCTGCCGGGCGTCTTCCTGTTGCACGCGGGCCCGCCGACCGCCGAGGAGCGGCTCCAGGCGGTACTGCTGTACGCGGGGCGGCCGAGCGCGGAGAGCTCCCGGGGTGTGCCCGCCCAGCCCGGCCGGCTCGCGGCGTCCGCCACCTCCGCGTCCTCGGCCTCGTCCACTTCAACGTCGCCAACTTCGGTGTCTCCGTACGGCGCGGTGATGATCACGGGGCTGGCGGCGTTGTCGCTGTACGGATTCTCGTCCGCTCCCCCGCTGCTCTCGCTGGACCACGTCGATGTGCTCGTACCGCGCACCCGGCGGCTGCGGTCCACGGGGTACGCCCGGCTGATCCGGGCCCACTCCCTGCCGCGGCCCGAGCGGATCGACGGGATGCCGGTGGCTCCGGTGGGGCGTGCGCTGGCCGACGCGGTCGCGGAGTCGTCCGACGCGGACGCCGTCGTCACGCTGCTGACCGAGGCGGTCCGCGCCGGGCACTGCGAACCGGCCCTGGTGGTACGGGAGCTGAGCCAGTCCGGGCTGCTGGCGCGGCAGCATGTGGTGGACGCGGTGGACTCCCTGCTCGCCGAGGGGCGGACGCTGGCCGAGGGCAGGCTGTATGAACTGGTGCGGGTGTACGGGCTCCAGGAGCCGCTGTGGAACGTGGATCTACGGCTGCCGGGCGGACCGCATCTGGGCGGCGTGGACGCCTACTGGCCGGACCAGGCGGTCGCGGTCGAGCTGGACACCCGGGCACCGAGGCCGGGCGGCCGGGACGCCGAACGGACGGACGACGAGGACGAGCAGTGGGCGGCGGCCGTCCGTAAGCGCGAGCATCTGGAGCGGCTCGGGATCACGGTCGTCCATCTCACGCCCAGGAAGCTGCGGGAGGCGCTGGATCAGCAGGCGACGGTGGTCCGTACGGCCTTGATGGCGGCGAACGACCGGGATCCGGCCGCGCAGGTGGTCATCCTGCCGAGATGAACGCGGCGAAGGCGCGGGCAGGTGCCGGCCGTAGCGGCGGCACCGGCCCGCGCCGACCGGCACCCAGCACCCGGCACCCGCACGTCGGCACCAGCACCAGCACCAGCACAGATTTCGCCCCATTGGTCCCCGGTGGCGCACACGCCGCACTGGCGGGTGTCCGCCATGACTGAAACTCGCCCCTGACAACCCTCCACAAACCCCTGTCACTTACGAAAAGCTGAGCGGTCATCCGGTACCGAATTCCGGACTGTCTCTTTCACGACACAGGGATGCTGATGACCTCCGAATCCGAGAGCTCCATATCCGGGCCGAGACGCGTGGCCAGGGTCGCGGCGGCCGCCGGTCTGGTGGCCGCGCTGATAGCCACCGGTGCGGTGCCCGCCTTCTCCGCGACGGGCGCCGATGACCCGGCCGCACCCGTCAAGTCGTCCCCCGCTTCCGGCACTTCCGACAAGCTCGGGGCGGCCGACGCCGATCTGCTCGCCAAGGCGAAGGCCAAGGGCGAGAAGAACATCACGATGATGGTCGCCACCGCACCGGGGGCGACCGAGCAGGTCGCCGGTCAACTGGACGCCATCGAGGGCGCCGTGGTCGGCAAGACGTACGACAAGCTCGGCTACGTACGGGCCACGCTCCCCACCGGCAAGGCGGACGCCGCGATCAGGGCGGCCCAGAAGCTCTCCTCCGTCCACGGCATCGATCTCAACCAGGAGATCGTGCTGGACGACCCGACGCCCGCGGCGGACACGGCGAAGGCCGCGAAGGGCGCCACCGGTTCGGCCGCCACGAAGTACCCGGCGCCGAGCAGCAAGACCCCGGCGAAGAACCCGTACAACCCGTCCTTCGAGACCGGCGCGGTGGACTTCGTCAAGAAGAACCCGAAGGCCGACGGCCGCGGTGTCACCATCGGCATCCTGGACTCGGGGGTCGACCTGGGCCATCCCGCGCTCCAGAAGACCACCACCGGCGAGCGCAAGATCGTCGACTGGGTGACCGCCACGGACCCGGTGTCCGACAACGACGGCACCTGGCGCCGGATGGACACCGCGGTGTCGGGTCCGTCCTTTACGGCGGACGGCCGTACGTGGAAGGCCCCGGCGGGCTCGTACAAGTACCGCGTGTTCCGCGAGGACGCCACCCTGGGCGGCGACATGGCGGGCGACCTCAACCGTGACGGTGACACCACCGACACCTGGGGCGTGCTCTACGACCCGGCCAAGGGGACCGTACGCGTCGACCTGAACAACGACGGCGACTTCACCAACGACGCCGTCATGAAGCCGTACAAGGACGGCTTCCAGGTCGGCTACTTCGGTACGGACAACCCGGCCACCCCGGTGGTCGAGCGCATCCCGTTCGTGGTCGAGATCCGCAAGGACGTCGTCTACAACGCGGCCGGCGCCAAGTCCGACTTCGTCAACATCGGTGTCATCGAGGGCGCGCACGGCACCCACGTCGCCGGGATCACCGCCGCCAACGGCCTCTTCGGCGGCAAGATGAACGGCGCCGCCCCCGGCGCCAAGCTGGTGTCCTCGCGCGCCTGCTCCTGGAGCGGCGGCTGCACCAGCGTCGCGCTGACCGAGGGCATGATCGACCTCGTCGCCAACCGCGGTGTGGACATCGTCAATATGTCGATCGGCGGTCTGCCGCCGCTCAACGACGGCAACAACGCCCGCGCCCAGCTGTACACGCGGCTCATCGACACGTACGGCGTGCAGCTCGTGATCTCGGCCGGCAACGACGGTCCGGGCACCAACACCATCAGTGACCCGGCCCTGGCCGACAAGGTCATCTCCGTCGCCGCATCGATCTCCAAGGAGACCTGGGCCGCCAACTACGGCTCCGGTGTGACGACGAAGTACGGTCTGCTGCCGTTCTCGGCCCGCGGCCCCCGCGAGGACGGCGGCTTCACGCCGACCCTCACCGCTCCGGGCGCGGCCATCAACACCACCCAGACCTGGACCGCCGGCGGCCCGGTCGCCGAGGCGGGCTACCAGCTGCCGCCCGGCTACTCCATGCTCCAGGGCACCTCGATGGCCTCTCCGCAGGCCACGGGCGCGAGCGCGCTGCTGCTCTCCGCCGCCAAGCAGAAGAAGATCGGTCTCACCCCCGCCACGCTGCGGACGGCGCTCACCAGCAGCGCCACCAAGATCCCCGGCCTCCAGGCACATGAGCAGGGCGCCGGTCTGATCGACGTCGTGCGCGCGTGGAAGTCCATCGAGAAGGGCGCCACCGCCCACGAGTACACGGTCAAGGCCCCGGTCGACACGGCGCTCGACCAGTACCTGAAGACCCCGGGCTTCGGCACCGGTCTGTACGACCGCGAGGGCGGTCTGAAGGCCGGCCAGAGCCGGACGTACGACATCACCGTCACCCGGACCACCGGCGCCAAGGGCGCGCTGGAGCACCGGCTGAAGTGGAAGTACGACGACAAGACCTTCCGGCTGCTCGGCAGCGACCGGATCAAGCTGCCGCTGAACCAGCCGGTGACCGTGACCGTGCAGGCCAGGCCCGGTACCGCCGGGGTGCACAGTGCGATTCTGGAGATCGACGACCGTCGTACGGAGGGCGTGGACAAGCAGGTCCTCACCACCGTGGTCGTCTCGAAGGAGCTGGCCAAGCCGGCGTACGCGTTCTCGGCGTCGGGCTCGGTGCAGCGCAACGCCTCGAAGTCGTACTTCGTGACGGTGCCGGCGGGCGCGAAGACCCTGGAGGTGGCGCTCGGCGGACTCGCCAAGGACAGCCAGACCCGGTTCATCGCCATCAGCCCGTACGGCGTGCAGATGGAGAACAGCTCGACGATCTTCTGCTACCCGAACTACCCGAACCCGGCCAACACCTGCCGCCCGGATGTGCGTTCGTACCCGGACCCGCAGCCCGGTGTCTGGGAGATCGAGGTCGAGTCGCGCCGTACGTCGCCGCTGCTGGACAACCCGTACACGCTGGACGCGACGCTGATGGGCGCGGCCTTCGACCCGGCGGTCACCACGATCCCCGAGGCGAAGATCGGCACCCCGGCCCCGGTGTCCTGGAAGGTCAGCAACGGCTACGCCGCCATCGACGGCACGCTCGGCGGCGGCTCGCTGGGCTCGGCGAAGGTCTCCCGTCCGACGATCGCGGACGGCGAGCAGCAGGAGACGACCGTCACCATCGGTGCGGGCGTCGAGCGGCTCGACATCGCGATCGGCGGCACGACCGACACGGGCGCCGACCTCGACCTCTATGTCGAGAAGGACGGCCGGACCCTCGGCCAGTCCACGACGGCCGGCTCGGTGGAGTCCGTCAGCCTGGTCAACCCGGCGGCCGGTACGTACACGATCACCATCGACGCCTACGCGGTCCCGGCCGGGTCCACGGCGTACGACTACCGCGACGTGTACTACTCGGCCTCGCTCGGCTCGGTCAAGGCGGATGGTCCCGTCAAGCTCGCCAGCGGCGCTTCGGCGCAGGTCGCGGCCGAGGTTCTGGTGAACAGCGCGGCCCCGGCGGGCCGGCAGTTCTTCGGCGAGGTCCAGCTGCTCAACGCGCGCGGCACGGCCGCGGGCACCGGCAGTGTGATCATCGAGAGCGTTACCCCGTAACGGGACGTAACGTAAGAAACTGAGAGCGGCACCAGGGGGCGGGCGTCCATACGGGCGCCCGCCCCTCCTGTCCGCTCCCTGGACAATGGATTGGACAAGCCGCCCCGGGACAGACGCATGATGAAGCGGGACATGTGCCCGGGACAGTCGCGAATGAAGGAGCCCCAGTGAAGGTCGGAATCGTCGGAGCCACCGGTCAGGTCGGCACAGTCATGCGCAGGGTTCTGGCCGAGCGGAGCTTCCCGGTCGCCGAGCTGCGGCTCTTCGCCTCCGCGCGGTCGGCGGGGTCCGTCATCGAGTGGCAGGGCACGTCGATCACGGTCGAGGACGCGTCCACCGCCGACTACTCCGGGCTCGACATCGTGCTCTTCTCCGCCGGTGGCGCCACCTCGAAGGCGCTCGCGGAGAAGGTCGCCGGCCAGGGCGCCGTCGTGATCGACAACTCCTCCGCCTGGCGGCGTGACCCCGAGGTCCCGCTGGTCGTCTCCGAGGTCAACCCGCACGCGATCAAGAACCGTCCCAAGGGCATCATCGCCAATCCGAACTGCACCACCATGGCCGCCATGCCCGTGCTGCGACCGCTGCACGCCGAGGCCGGGCTGACCGCGCTGGTCGCCACGACCTACCAGGCCGTGTCCGGCTCCGGGCTCTCCGGCGTGGCCGAGCTGCACGGCCAGACGCAGAAGGTCGTCGCCGAGGCCGACAAGCTCACCCATGACGGCGAGGCCGTCGACTTCCCCGAGCCCGCCGTCTACCAGCGCCCCATCGCCTTCAATGTGGTGCCGCTCGCGGGCAACCTCGTCGACGACGGCTCCTTCGAGACCGACGAGGAGCAGAAGCTCCGCAACGAGTCCCGCAAGATCCTGGAGATCCCGGAGCTGAAGGTCTCCGGGACCTGTGTCAGGGTGCCCGTCTTCACCGGCCACTCCCTCCAGGTCAACGCCCGCTTCGCCCGCCCGGTGAGCGTGGAGCGCGCCTATGAGCTGCTGAAGGACGCGCCCGGGGTCGAGCTGTCCGAGATCCCGACGCCGCTCCAGGCGGCCGGCAAGGACGCGTCGTACGTGGGCCGGATCCGGAACGACGAGACCGTGGAGAACGGCCTGGCACTGTTCCTCTCCAATGACAATCTGCGCAAGGGCGCGGCGCTCAACGCCGTCCAGATCGCGGAGCTGGTCGCGGCCGAGCTCAAGGGCTGAGAGCCGGTGGGCTGAGCGGTCCGCTCACTCGGCGGGCAGGCGGGGCGGGGTTCCTTTCGTACGAGCCGTACGGGGATCCCGCCCCGCCGCCATGACCGCCCCCAGCGCGAGTGCGGCCAGCGCGCCGCCGAGCCAGAGCGCCCCGGCGACCTCGAAGCGGTCGGCCGCCCGGCCGCCGAGCAGCGCGCCCAGCGCGATCGCCGCGTTGAACACCCCGGCGAAGAGCGCCGAACCGGCCTCCTGGCGCCCGGGTGCGGCGGCCATCAGCCAGTTCTGCGCGCTGACCGAGACGCCGCCGTACGCCAGGCCCCACACCACGAGCAGCGCCACGGCGGCGGGCAGCGAGCCGCCCGCGGGCACGCTCAGCAGGACCGCCGCGGACAGTACCGCCGAGAGGGCGAGCAGCGACCGGCGCGGATCGCGGGCGGCTGCCGCGCCGCCCAGGAAATTGCCCGCGATGCCCGCCACCCCGTACACCAGCAGCACCCCGCTGACCGGCCCGGAACCGAGCCCCGGCACGCGCTCCAGGGCCGGGCGCACATAGGTGTACGCGGCGAAGTGCCCGGTCACCAGCAGCGCGACCACCAGCAGCCCGGTGCGTACCGCCGGGGTGCGGACCAGTCCGAAGACCTCGCGCAGGCGCACGGCCTCCCCGGCGGGCAGCGGCGGCAGCAGTACGGCGAGCAGCGCCGCGACCGCCAGCGCGAGCAGCGTCATCGCCGCGAACGCCCAGCGCCAGCCGACCACTCCGCCCATCAGCGTCCCGGCCGGCACGCCGAGCACGGACGCCACGGCGATCCCGCTGAAGATCACGGCGGTGGCGCGGCCCGCGGACTCCTGCCGTACGAGCCGTACGGCGAGCCCCGCCGCGACCGCCCAGACTCCCCCGATGCACACCCCGACCAGGGCCCGCGCCACCAGCAGCACCCCGAAGGCGGGCGCGAGCGCGGAGAGCAGATTGGCGGCGGCGAGCAGGACGAGCAGTGCGCACAGCACGGTCCTGCGGTCGGCGCGGCGTACGGCGACGGGCAGCAGGGGCGCGGAGAGCGCGGCCACGACGCCGGGCAGGGTGAGTGTGAGCCCCGTCGTACCGTCGGAGGTGCGCAGCCCCTCGCCGAGGGAGGTGAGCAGCCCCACCGGCAGCATCTCCGTCGTGACGACACAGAAGGTGGCGGCGGCAAGCGCGAGGACGGACGGTGGCAACGCGCGCCCGTCCCGGGGCTGTTGGGTGGTCTGTTCCATGGGGACCAGACTTCGCCGGGCGGCGCCGGGGGACAACGCCGAAAGCCTCATCCTTGTATGAGCCGCGCTCATCGATACGGGGGTGGCGCGGTGCCGGGTGTGGAGATCCGCGAGCTGGAGTGCTTTCTCGTGCTGGCCGAGGAGCTGCATTTCGGCCGCGCGGTCGCCGGCAGCGGGTGACCCGGCCCCCGGTCGGCCGGCGGCGCGCGTGGCTCTCCGTACGCGAGCGGGGCTCCGTACGCGCGTGGCTCCGGGTAAGCAGAACTGGTGCTACCGCACGCGTGAGGGCGGCATGGAAGGATGTCGGAAAACGTCACATACCGAGGAGATGACCCGGGTGCCTGGCACAAATCTGACCCGCGAAGAGGCGCAGCGGCGCGCACGCCTCCTCACCGTGGACTCGTACGGGATCGAGCTCGATCTCAGCGGCGCACAGGAGGGCGGCACCTACCGGTCCGTGACCACGGTGCTCTTCCGGAGCGCGGAGGCCGGGGCGGAGACCTTTATCGATCTGGTGGCGCCCGCCGTGCACGAGGTGGTGCTGAACGGCACCTCCCTGGACGTCGCCGCCGCCTTCCGGGACTCGCGGATCGCTCTGACGCATCTGCACGAGGGCCCCAACGAGCTGACGGTTGTCGCGGACTGCGCCTACACCAACACCGGCGAGGGGCTGCACCGCTTCGTCGACCCGGTCGACGAACAGGCGTATCTGTACACGCAGTTCGAGGTGCCGGACGCGCGGCGCGTCTTCGCCTCGTTCGAGCAGCCCGACCTGAAGGCGACCTTCCAGTTCACCGTGAAGGCCCCCGAGGGCTGGACCGTCGTCTCCAACTCACCGACGCCTGAGCCCAAGGACCACGTCTGGGTCTTCGAGCCGACGCCACGCATCTCGTCGTACATCACCGCGCTGATCGTCGGTCCGTACCACTCCGTGCACAGCTCGTACGAGAAGGACGGGCAGTCCGTGCCGCTCGGCATCTACTGCCGGCCCTCGCTCGCGGAGTATCTGGACTCGGACGCGATCTTCGAGGTCACGCGGCAGGGCTTCGACTGGTTCCAGGAGAAGTTCGCCTACGACTACCCCTTCGCCAAGTACGACCAGCTGTTCGTGCCGGAGTTCAACGCGGGCGCGATGGAGAACGCGGGCGCGGTGACCATCCGCGACCAGTACGTCTTCCGTTCGAAGGTGACGGACGCGGCGTACGAGATGCGGGCCGAGACGATCCTGCACGAGCTGGCGCACATGTGGTTCGGCGATCTGGTCACCATGGAGTGGTGGAACGATCTGTGGCTGAACGAGTCGTTCGCCACGTACACCTCGATCGCCTGCCAGGCGTACGCGCCCGGCTCGAAGTGGCCGCACTCGTGGACCACGTTCGCCAACTCCATGAAGACCTGGGCCTACCGGCAGGACCAGCTGCCCTCCACGCACCCGATCATGGCGGACATCCGTGATCTGGACGATGTGCTGGTCAACTTCGACGGCATCACGTACGCCAAGGGCGCGTCCGTGCTGAAGCAGCTGGTCGCGTATGTCGGCCAGGACGAGTTCTTCAGCGGCGTGCAGGCGTACTTCAAGGCGCACGCGTTCGGGAACACCCAGCTGTCCGATCTGCTGGGCGCGCTGGAGGAGACCTCCGGGCGCGATCTGAAGACCTGGTCGACGGCGTGGCTGGAGACGGCCGGCATCAATGTCCTGCGCCCGGAGATCGAGCTGGACGCGTCGGGCCATGTGACCTCGCTCGCCGTACGGCAGGAGGCCCCGGCGCTGCCGGCGGGCGCCAAGGGTGAGCCGGTCCTGCGTCCGCACCGGATCGCGATCGGCTGCTACGACCTGGACGGGAACGGCAAGCTGGTCCGTACGAGCCGGATCGAGCTGGACGTGGAGGGCGCGCGCACGGAGGTGCCGTTCCCGGCGGACACCCCGCGTCCGGCCGTCATCCTGCTCAACGACGACGACCTGTCGTACGCGAAGGTCCGGCTCGACGAGGAGTCGCTGCGGGTCGTCACCGAACACCTCGGCGACTTCGAGGAGTCGCTGCCGCGCGCGCTGTGCTGGGCGTCGGCCTGGGACATGACGCGCGACGGCGAGCTGGCCACGCGCGACTATCTGGAGCTGGTGCTCTCGGGCATCACGAAGGAGTCGGACATCGGGGTGGTGCAGTCGCTGCACCGCCAGGTGAAGCTGGCGCTCGACCTGTACGCGGCGCCCGAGTGGCGCGAGGCGGGGCTGACCCGGTGGACGGACGCCACGCTGGCGCATCTGCGGGCGGCCGAGCCGGGCAGCGACCACCAGCTGGCGTGGGCGCGCGCGTTCGCCGCGACGGCGCGTACGCCGCAGCAGCTCGACCTGCTGCAGGGCCTGCTCGACGGTACGGAGACGATCGAGGGCCTGGCCGTCGACACCGAGCTGCGCTGGGCGTTCGTACAGCGGCTGGCGGCCGTGGGGCTGCACGACGAGGAGGAGATCTCCGCGGAGTACGAGCGCGACCGCACGGCGGCGGGCGAACGTCACGCCGCCGCGGCCCGTTCGGCGCGCCCGCTGGCCGAGGCCAAGGCGGAGGCATGGGCGTCGGTGGTGGAGAGCGACAAGCTGCCGAACGCCCTCCAGGAGGCCGTGATCAGCGGCTTCGTCCAGACCGACCAGCGTGAGCTGCTGGCCCCGTACACGGAGAAGTTCTTCGCGGCGGTCGGGAAGGTCTGGGAGGCGCGCTCGCACGAGATGGCCCAGCAGATCGCGGTCGGTCTGTACCCGTCGCTCCAGGTCTCCCGCTCCACGCTGGACGCGACGGACGCCTGGCTCGCCTCGGCGAGCCCGAACGCGGCGCTCCAGCGGCTGATCTCGGAGTCGAGGTCGGGCGTCGAGCGCGCGCTGAAGGCGCAGGAGGCGGACGCGGCGGCTGCCGTCGCGTAGCTCTGTTTCCGGAGCGGGCGGGTCGGGGCGGGCCTGGTGGGTCCGTTCCCCGGCCCGCCCGTCTTCGTCGGAGGTCAGCCGGTCGGCTCGGCCCGCGTACAGCGACGGGCGGCACGCACAGAAGCGTCGCCCGGCACATGAGGTGCCGGGCGACGCCCAGAGAGTCCCGGTGGGAAGTCCCGGTGGGTCAGGCCTGCTTGCGCGACTTGTCGAGCACCATCACCAAGCCGGCGATGATGCCGAAGATCACCAGCGGCGCGACCACGAACAGGCCGAGGGTCTCGGCGACACTCAGGCCCGGACCCGGGTCGTCGCCGTCGTCCCGGGTCAGCGCGAGCGCCGGGGACGACATGAGCAGCATCATCAGCGTCGTACCGGTCGCCAGGGCGCCGGCGCGCAGAGCGTTCTTCTTGTCCACGGTGCAAACGTAGCGAACCCGTCCGCGGGCCGCGCGCCCGGGGTGCCGTACAGCGCCTCAGGGGGCGCGCAGGACCTCCATCAGGCCGTGCAGCCGGGGCGAGGCTGCCAGTTCCTCCAGGCTCATCGGGCGGCCCTCGGCGTCGGCCACCGGCAGCCGCCAGTTGGGGTACTGGTTCCAGGTGCCCGGCAGGTTCTGCGGTCTGCGGTCGCCGACCGCGTCCGGCAGCCAGACGCCGATCATCCGCGCCGGTGTCAGCGTCAGGAAGCGGTAGAAGGCGCGGATCTCCTCCTCCTCGTCCCCGCCGCCCCCGGGCAGCAGCCCCAGGCGCGCGAGCGAGCCCAGCCACTCCGCGATCTCCGCCTGCTCCTCCGACCGCTCCTGCTCCAGCGGGCGGGTGAGCAGACCGAGCCGGTGGCGCAGCTCCGCATACTCACCGGTGAGCCGGGCCGCCGTGGGCGGCAGATCATGGGTGGTGACGGTGGCCACACAGCCCTCGCGCCAGCTCTCGGGCGGCAGCGGGCGGCCCGTACCCTCCCAGTCGCGCTCGAACCAGAGCACGGACGTGCCGAGCACCCCGCGCCGCTGGAGCGCCTCGCGTACGCCGGGCTCGACCGTGCCCAGGTCCTCCCCTATGACGACGGCGCCCGCGCGGTGCGCCTCCAGGGCGAGGACCGCGAGCATCGCCTCGGCGTCGTAACGGACATACGTTCCCCGGGTGGGGTCCTGGCCCTGAGGCACCCACCAGAGCCGGAACAGCCCCATCACATGATCGATCCGCAGCGCTCCGGCATGCCGCAGCAGGCCCTGGAGCAGCCCGCGGAACGGGGCGTACCCGGACGCGGCCAGTACGTCGGGGCGCCATGGCGGCAGGCCCCAGTCCTGGCCGAGCGCGTTGAAGGCATCCGGCGGCGCGCCGATCGAGATGCCCGCGGCGAAGGCGTCCTGCTGGGCCCAGGCGTCGGCGCCGCCCGGGTGCACCCCGACGGCGAGGTCATGGACGATCCCGACGGCCATCCCGGCGTCAACGGCGGCCTGTGACGCGGCGGCCAGCTGCTCGTCCGTCAGCCAGGCCAGCCGGCAGTGGTAGTCGATCCGGTTGAGCAGCTCCCGGCGGGCCGCGGCCGTCTCGGCGGAGCGCGGGTCCCGCAGCGCCTCCGGCCAGTCGTGCCACTCCGGGCCGTGCACCTCGGCGAGGGCGCACCAGGTGGCGTGATCCTCCAGGGCCCGGCCCTGCGCGGCCAGGAAGTCCCAGTAGGCGGCGCGCCGCCCGGGGCCGAGCGGGACCGTGTCCAGGATGTCCAGGGCCGCGCGCTTGAGCGCCCACACGGCGTCGCGGTCGATCAGCGCGCCCTTGCCCGGGGTCTTGTCGAGGACGGACTCCCGCAGGGCCGCGGCCCGTTCCACCAGCGCGTCGAGGCGCGCGCGGTCGGCTCCCCGCACATACGCGTACTCGGGGACGTCCTCGATCCGCAGATGCACCGGGTCCGGGAAGCGGCGCGAGGAGGGGCGGTACGGGGAGGGGTCGGTCGGATCGCCCGGTACGGCGGCGTGCAGCGGGTTGATCTGGACGAACCCGGCCCCCAGGGTCCGGCCCGACCAGCCGGCCAGCTCGGCGAGGTCCCCCAGATCGCCCATGCCCCAGGAGCGGGCGGAGAGCAGGGAGTAGAGCTGCACCAGGAAGCCGTGGGTACGGGCGGGCGCCCGCGGCACCACCGCGGGCGCGATGATCAGCACCACCCAGGCCGTACGCCCGTCGGGGGCCTCGACCGCCAGCCGGTGCACCCCGAGCGGGAGCCTCGCCCAGGCGGCGGGCTCCTCGGGGGCGGAGTGCGGCAGCTCCACCGACTCGCCTTCCTCCGTCTCCACCCTGAGCACCGAGCCCGGCGGAAGCGCGGTCAGGGCGGGCGGCAGCTCGGGGGGCGGCGGGGCCGGGGCAAGCGGGACGGGGGGCTCTCCCTGGGCGCCCGGCGCGCCGTCCTGTGTGGTCCACAGCACCAGCGTCGCGGGCAGCAGCCGCCTCGCCCCGGCGGACTCGGCGCCGCTGAGCGCGTCGTCCACCGCCTCGGGCGTGGACGCGTCGACACCCAGCGCGGCGAGCACCGCGACCACGGTGTCGTCGGGGACCGGGACACTGACGCCGGGGGAAGGTGAGTACGCGGTGGCGACACCGTGCAGCTCGGCGAGCCTGGCCAGACCCATACGCACTCCGTTCAGACGGTCAGACTCCTGGGGACTCCGTGCCACCCGCCGTGCCCGGAGCGGTCGGCTCGCTGGTCAGCGGGGCGGTGTCGGCGAGCGGGGGCTCGCTGGTGAGGGGCGCCGCGTCGGCGAGGGGCGGCTCGCTGGTCAGGGGTCCCGCGCCGACGCCGCCGAGCGGAGGCTCGCTGGTCAGCGGGGCGGGCTCCGCCTGTTTGGAGAGGGCGGAGAGCAGCAGCTGTGCGGATGCGGCCATGACGGCGCCTCCAAGGAACAGGGAACAGGTCACAGCAGCCCTACCCAGCGGGCGGAGCGGCAGACGTGTACGCCCCGTAAACGTGTGTCGAGTCACGATCCGTTCCCCGTGCGGCAGTTGAAGGTCCTGCCTATCACAAACAGGCATTTGCGACACAACGGCCACGCGCATTGACACCTTCACCACGGGGTGGTGGGCTCGGTGCCGCTCGACGGCTCGCTTGTCGGGACTCCGGCGGGACGTTGGCGGTGCCAGGAAGCGAAACCAGTGAGCATGAGGGGACAAGGCATGCAGCTCGGGCGCAGAAAGCGGACCGCGACCGCCGTCGCGGTCGCCGTGATCGGCGGACTGCTCGGCACCGCGCCGAGCGCGCAGGCCGCTCCTCAGGACCCCGGATCGCCCGCGGCCACCACCCCCGACCGCAAGGGCGGGGCGGCGGTACCCGCGGTCTGGCCGCGGCCCCAGACGATCAGGGCGGCCGGGAGCGCGGTCGCGCTCGGGGACGAGGTGACCGTCGTCGCCGGCGCGGACGCCGACACGTACGCCGTCCAGGCGCTGGCGGACCTGCTGAGGGCGGCCGGGGTGCGTACCGTCCACACCGCCTCGTCCCCGGGGACGCCGGCCGCGGACAGCGGGCCCGTCATACTCGCGGGCGGCAGCGGCGCGCAGAACGCGCTGCGCGCCCTGCGCGCGCCCGAGCGCGCCGACCTTCCCTCCGGCGGCTACCGGATCGCCGTGGGCACCGTCGCGGGCCGCGGGACGATCGCCCTGGACGGCGTCGGCGAGGACGGCCTCTTCCATGCCGCGCAGACCCTGCGCCAGCTGATCGTGCGCCAGGCGGCGGACCGGCCCGCCGTCCCCGGCGTGGTCGTACGCGACTGGCCGGGCACCGCCATACGCGGCACGACGGAAGGGTTCTACGGGCAGCCCTGGGACCACCGGCAGCGGCTGGCGCAGCTCGACTTCATGGGCCGCACCAAGCAGAACAGGTACCTCTACGCGCCGGGCGACGACCCGTACCGCCAGGCGCGCTGGCGCGATCCCTATCCGGCGGCGCAGCGCGCGGAATTCCGTGAGCTGGCCGAACGCGCCCGGCGCAACCATGTGACGCTCGCCTGGGCCGTCTCCCCCGCCCAGTCCATGTGCATGACCTCGGACGCGGACCTCAAGGCGCTCACCCGCAAGATCGACGCGATGTGGGCGCTGGGCGTGCGCGCCTTCCAGCTCCAGTTCCAGGACGTCAGCTACAGCGAGTGGCACTGCGACCAGGACGCGGAGACCTTCGGCTCGGGACCGGGCGCCGCGGCCGAGGCACAGGCCCGGGTGGCGAACGCGGTGGCCGGGCATCTCGCGGGCCGGTACGGAGGCGCCGAGCCGCTCACGGTCATGCCGACCGAGTACTACCAGGACGGCGCCACGGACTACCGCACGGCGCTCGCCGGCGCGCTCGACGCGCGGGTGCAGGTGGCGTGGACGGGCGTCGGGGTCGTCCCGCGCACGATCACGGGCCGCGAACTGATGGGCGCGCGTGCGGCGTTCAAGCACCCGCTGGTCACCATGGACAACTACCCGGTCAACGACTACGAGCAGGACCGGCTCTTCCTCGGCCCGTACACCGGCCGGGAGCCCGCCGTGGCGACCGGTTCCGTCGCGCTGCTCGCCAACGCGATGGAGCAGGCGTCGGCGTCCCGTATCCCGCTGTTCACGGCGGCCGACTACGCCTGGAACCCGCGCGGGTACCAGCCGCAGGAGTCCTGGCGGGCCGCGATAAACGATCTCGCGGGCCAGGACAAGGGGGCGCGCGAGGCACTGGGCGCGCTCGCGGGCAATGACGCCTCGTCGATTCTCAGCCCGTCGGAGTCGGCGTATCTGAAGCCGCTGCTGGACACGTTCTGGCGGTCCCGTACGAGCACGGACACGGCGGCCAGAAGCGCGGCGGCGAGCAGGCTGAGGGCCGCGTTCACGGTGATGCGGGAGGCTCCGCAGCGGCTCTCCGGAGCGGCCGGCGGACAGCTGGACGACGAGGTGCGGCCCTGGCTGGACCAGCTCGCGCGGTACGGCACCGCGGGCGAACTGGCCGTCGACATGCTCCGGGCCCAGGACCGCGGCGACGGCGCGGCGGCGTGGCGGGCGTCGGTGGATCTGGAGCCGCTGCGCGAGGCCGCGGAGGCGAGCCGGGTGACGGTCGGCGACGGCGTGCTGGGGCCGTTCCTGGAGCGGACGGCCAAGGAGTCGTCGGCCTGGACGGGAGCGGATCGCGCGGCGGACGGGGCGGGCGCGGGCGTCGCCCAGGACGCGCGGTCCTACACCGTCGAGCTGGGGCGGGCCAGGCCCCTGGAGGCGGTCAACACGATGACCGAGCCCGGCACGGGCACCGGCGCGAGTGTCGAGGCCCGGGTCCCCGGCCAGGGCTGGCGCGCGCTGGGGCCGCTGTCGACGAGCGGCTGGACCGAGTCGGACGCGAAGGGGCTGAACGGGCTGCGGGTCGACGCGGTACGGATCGTCTGGCCCGGGGCGGACGCGGGTGCTGGTGCGGGCGCCGGGCCCGGGGGGCCCGGTGGGGTCGCGCCGTCCGTACGGCATGTCGTGCCCTGGTTCGCCGACGAACCGCAGGCCAGCCTCGACCTGCCGCGCGGCGCGGCGAACGCCCAGATCGGCGGGGAGCCGGAGACGGTCGAGGCGCGTCTGGCCGCGCAGCGGCCCGGCGAGGTGCGGGGCGCGCTCAAGGCGAAGCCGCCTTCCGGCATTCGGGTGACGGTGCCCAAGGAGACGACGGTGCCGCGCGGCTCCCGTACGAACGTTCCGGTGAAGGTCAGTGTCCCCGAGGGCACCCCGGCCGGTACGTACGAGGTGCCGCTCACCTTCGCCGGCGAGGAGCGCACCCTCACGGTGCGGGCCGCGCCCCTCACCGGCGGCCCGGACCTGGCGCGTACGGGCACGGCCACGTCGTCCGCCGACGAGACGCCAGACTTCCCGGCCGCCGCCGCGATCGACGGCGATCCGGTCAGCCGCTGGTCCTCCCCCGTGGAGGACGGCGCCTGGTGGCAGGTGGAACTGGCACGGCCGGCCAGGGTGGGCCAGGTGGTGCTGCACTGGCAGGAGGCGTACGCGAGCCGCTACCGGATCCAGGTCTCGGCGGACGGGCGCACGTGGCGGACGGCGGCGGCGGTGGGGGACGGCGGGGGCGGGCGGGAGACGGTCGGGATGGACGCGAGGGACGCGAGGTTCGTACGGGTGCAGGGAGAGGGGCGGGGGACGCGGTTCGGGTACTCGCTGTTCTCGGTGGAGGTGTACGGGGTGGCGCCTCCCGGCGGTGCGCCTCCCGGCGGTGCGCCTCCCGGCTAGGGGTCGTGGTCGGCCGGCACGTGTGGTGCGGGTGCGTGGTCGTGGTGCCGGGTGCCGGGGCCTCCGGCGGTCGCCCGGCCCGACGCGCAGGGTGCGGGCCCGGGGTGGGGTGCCGAGCCCCTAAGACACCCGCGGCGCGTCAATGCGCGCCACCGCGTCCTCCGCGCCGTACGGCTGGAGGTACGGCATCCAGCGTGGATCCCGGTGGCCCGTGCCGATGATGCGCCAGGCCAGGCCCGACGGCGGCGCGGGCTGGTGGTTGAGGCGCCAGCCCAGTTCCCGCAGGTGGCG
The DNA here is from genome assembly GCF_000718095.1 of Streptomyces scopuliridis RB72. Taxonomy (GTDB): domain Bacteria; phylum Actinomycetota; class Actinomycetes; order Streptomycetales; family Streptomycetaceae; genus Streptomyces; species Streptomyces scopuliridis. The sequence continues at coordinate 112,148 of NZ_JOEI01000012.1, forward strand.
GTCCGCCTTGACGTGGTTGCAGCGGCGGCAGGCCGCCACCACGTTGTCCCACCGGTGCTGTCCGCCGCGGCTGCGCGGGATGACGTGGTCGACGCTGGTTGCGACGCCACCGCAGTACATACAACGACCGCCGTCACGGGCGAACAGCGCACGGCGGGTCAGTGGAACGGGCCCCCGGTAGGGGACCCGCACGAAACGCTTGAGCCGTACGACGCTGGGGGCGGGGATGACTCGGGTTTCGCTGTGCATATAGGCGCCGGATTCCTCTAGGCAGAGTGCCTTGTTCTCCAGGACGAGGACGAGCGCGCGGCGGAGCGGTACGACGCCGAGCGGCTCGTACGACGCGTTGAGGACCAGGACATGCGGCACGGATGCCTCCTTGTACGCCGGCGGCACGTGGCTCGCGCCGGGACGATCTGTTCTCAGTCTCTCCTCATGCCTGGTCGAAACGCCACCACGTCCAGGTAACGGGCTATGAGTGTTTTCGACCACATGAGGGCTCCCGCCCCGCGCACAGGCCCGCTCAGGGGCACTGGAAGGGCCGTGGGTGACATACGTGAGGCACGTCTCTCCGGCCTCCGGGGCGGCGGCCGGGCCGGACTGCCCCGTTAATGTGGTTGGTCCATCCCCGCAATGCCTGGAGGTCTCTGTCGTGTCCTGGTCCGCCCTGCCGGCCGCCGGTCCGCCGTCCGATCCCGTCACTCTCGACGAGGCGGCGGACCGGGCCAACGACGCAGCGAGCTGGGTGGAGGAGAACTGGGCCGTCTGGCTGAGCACCGGGCTGCGGATGGTGCTGATCCTGGTGATCGCGCTCGTGCTGCGTCATGTGATCCGGCGCGCTCTGACCAAGCTGATAGACCGGATGAACCGCAGCGTGCAGGCCGTGGAGGGCAGCGCGCTCGGCGGGCTGCTGGTGAACGCGGAGCGGCGCCGGCAGCGGTCGGAGGCGATCGGGTCGGTGCTCCGTTCCGTCACGTCGTTCCTGATCCTGGGCACGGCGGCGCTGATGATGCTGGGCGCGCTCAATATCAATCTGGCCCCGCTGCTGGCCTCGGCGGGCGTCGCGGGGGTGGCGCTGGGGTTCGGTGCGCGCAATCTGGTGACGGACTTCCTGTCCGGGGTCTTCATGATCCTGGAGGACCAGTACGGCGTCGGGGACACCATCGACGCGGGGGTGGCCTCCGGCGAGGTGATCGAGGTCGGTCTGCGGGTCACCAAGCTGCGGGGCGACAACGGCGAGATCTGGTACGTACGCAACGGTGAGGTGAAGCGGATCGGCAACCTCAGCCAGGGCTGGGCGACGGCGGGTGTCGATGTGATGGTGCGGCCGACGGAGGATCTGGAGACGGTCCGTACGGTCATCGCGGGGGTCGCGGAGAAGATGGCCAAGGACGACCCGTGGAACGAGCGGCTGTGGGGCCCGGTCGAGGTGCTGGGGCTCGACGCCGTTCTGCTGGACTCGATGACGGTGCGGCTCTCGGCGAAGACGATGCCGGGCCAGGCGCTGGGGGTGGAGCGCGAGCTGCGCTGGCGGATCAAGCGCGCGTTCGACGAGGCGGGCATACAGATCGTCGGCGGCCTTCTCCCCGCGCCGGAGGCGACCACGGCGGCGGACCCCGCGGCGGGTGTCTCCGCGCCCTCGGCGCTCGCGAGCCCGACGTCCCCGCAGTCCCTGGCGGCGGCCCCGATCACGCCTCCCCCGAACCTCGCGAAGTAGCGCGGCCCTTTTTCGCACGCCCCCTTTCACGCCCCCTTTCACGCACCACCTTTCACACACCCCCGCAGGTAACGCTTTGGTTGCCGCGGGGGTGTCTTGTGCCGGAGGGTATTGACGCCTTCGAGGCTTCCGGCCTACTTTCCTCGCACCCAATAGGAAACTTTCCTAACAGTGTCGTCGGGAGAGCGAGCAGTGGAAGGGCAGGTGCCGAGTCCGTGACCGATCTGACCGGATCACCCACTCCGTCACCGGGGACACCGCGTGTCCTGCGGGCCATGAACGACCGGGCCGCGCTCGATCTGCTGCTGGCCCACGGCCCGCTCTCGCGGACCCGGATAGGCAAGCTCACCGGGCTCTCCAAGCCGACCGCCTCCCAGCTGCTCGCCCGTCTCGAAGCGGCCGGCCTGGTCGTCGCCACCGGGACCACCGAAGGACGGCCGGGGCCCAACGCCCAGCTGTACGCCGTCAACGCGCGCGCCGCGTACGCCGGGGGGCTCGATGTGAATCCGCGGCGGATCCTGGCCGCCGTCGCCGATATCACCGGTACGACCGTCGGGGAGTTCGAACTGCCCACCCCGGGGCGCCGCTCCGACAGTGTCGTCCGTCAGGTCACCGACGCGCTGGAGGGGGCCGTGAAGGCCGCCGGTCTCGCCGTCGCCGACGTGCGCCGGGTGGTGATCGGTACGCCCGGCGCGTTCGATCCGTCCACCGGCCGGCTGCGGTACGCGTCCCATCTGCCCGGCTGGCACTCCACCACGCTCCTCGACGAGTTGGCCGCGGCCCTGCCGATGCCCGTCGAGTACGAGAACGATGTGAACCTCGCGGCGGTCGCCGAGCAGCGCCTCGGGGTGGCCCGCGGCGACGAGGACTTCGTCCTGCTGTGGAACGAGGACGGCCTCGGCGCCGCCCTGTTCATCGGCGGGCGGCTGCACCGCGGCTTCACCGGCGGCGCCGGCGAGGTCGGCTTCCTGCCGGTCCCCGGAACCCCGCTGGTACGCCAGGTGGTCCGGGCGAACAGCGGCGGCTTCCAGGAGCTGGCGGGCGCCCAGTCCGTGCCGCGGCTCGCGAAATCCCTCGGCATCGACACCCCGGAGACGCCGTACGCCGAGGTCGCGGCCGGGCTGCTGACCCGGGCCGCCGCCGGGCACGAGCAGGACGACCAGCTGGCCGAGCTGCTGCGGCTGTACGCCCAGCGGCTCGCCACCGGTCTCGCTTCGGTGACCGCCGTACTCGACCCCGAACTGATCGTCCTGGCGGGCGGGGTGACCGCCGCCGGCGGTGAGCCGCTGCGCGCGCTCGTCCAGGCGGAGCTGGCCGAGCTGGCCGCGTCGCGCCCCCGGCTCCTCATCGGTGAGGTCCAGCACCGACCCGTACTGCGGGGCGCGCTGGAGAGCGCCCTCGCGACCACGCGCGACGAGGTCTTCGACACCGCCCGCTGATCACCGCCCGCTGAGGATCACCGCCCGCTGATCACCTTCCGCGGATCCCCGCCCGACTCCTTCCACCGCCCGACACCCCCCGTATCTCCCTTACCGACCCCCGTACCCATCACCGGGAGTACCGCCATGCTCAGAAACCGTCGTTTCGCCGCCTCCGCCGTCGCGGTGGCCGCGATATCCGTTCTCGCCACCTCGTGTACCGGGCAGTCCGGCGCCGACGCGTCCGACGATCCGAACGCCAAGACCTCCATCACCTTCTGGCACGGCTGGAGCGCGCCCGCCGAGGTGAAGGCCATCCAGGAGAACATCGACCGGTTCGAGAAGGCCCATCCGAACATCACGGTGAATGTCGTCGGCAACATCAATGACGACAAGCTCAACCAGGCGCTGCGCGCGGGCGGTTCCAAGGGGCCGGATGTGGTGTCCTCCTTCACCACCTCGAACGTCGGCAAGTTCTGCTCGTCGGGCGCCTTCGCCGATCTGGCCCCGTTCATCGAGAAGTCCAGGCTGGACCTGGAGAAGACCTTCCCCAAGGTGCTCCTGGAGTACACGCGGTTCGAGGGCAAGCGCTGCGCGCTGCCGCTGCTCAGTGACGCGTACGGGCTCTACTACAACAAGGACGCCTTCAAGGAGGCCGGGATCGCCTCCCCGCCGAAGACCATGTCGGAGCTGGCGTCCGTCGCCAAGAAGCTCACGAAGACCAAGGGCGGCAGCTACGAGCAGGTCGGTCTGATGCCGACGTACCACGGCTACGAGACGGTCGTCGACCACTACATGTCCAGCTGGGACCACGCGTACTTCGACAAGGACGGCAAGTCCAACATCGCCAAGGACCCGGCCTTCGCGAAGATGTTCACATACCAGAAGAAGCTGGTCGATGACCTCGGCGGCTACCAGAAGCTGGAGAAGTTCCGCTCCACGTTCGGTGACGAGTGGGGCTCCAAGCACCCGTTCCACACCGGCCAGGTGGCCATGCAGCTGGACGGCGAGTGGCGGCTCGGCATGGCCGAGGACGCCAAGGTGCCGTTCGAGATCGGGGTCGCGCCGATGCCGGTGGCGGACGACGAGGCGGACAGCTACGGCAAGGGCTTCCTCTCCGGCACGATCATGGGGATCGCGCCGCAGAGCAAGAAGCAGAACGCCGCATGGGAGCTGGTGAAGTACATGACGACCGACACCGAGGCGGTCGTCCAGTTCGCGAACGGCATCCGCAATGTGCCCTCGACGCTGGACGCGCTCACATCGCCCGGCCTGAAGTTCGACCCGCGCTTCAAGACCTTCCTCGACATCGCGCAGCATCCCAAGTCCAGTACCCCGCCGGCCGCCGTCAACGGCTCGACGTACCAGCAGACGCTCCAGGACTTCGGGTTCCAGTACGAGCAGGGCAAGGTGAAGGATCTCCAGGCCGGTCTGGAGAAGACCGCCCAGCAGATCGACCGTGACATCGAGCAGGCCCAGTAGCGGGCCGGGAAGTCAACCGATGTCCACGCACACGCTCCGTTCGAAGCGCCGCAGGTCGGCGCTTCGGACGGCGGCGTTCATGTCGCCCTGGTTGATCGGCTTCACCGTCTTCTTCGCGTATCCGCTGATCTCGACCGTCTACTTCTCCTTCATGAAGTACGACGGCTTCAACTCGCCCGTCTGGAACGGTCTGGGGAACTGGTCGTACGTCTTCAGCGACTACCCGATGTTCTGGCCGTCCCTGCGCAACACCCTCTGGCTCGTCGTGATCATGGTGACCTGCCGGGTCGTCTTCGGTCTCGGCATCGGCATGCTGATCACCAAGATCAAGACGGGTACGGGGATCTTCCGCACCCTCTTCTATCTGCCGTATCTGGCGCCGCCGGTCGCCGCGACGCTCGCGTTCGTCTTCCTGCTCAACCCGGGTACGGGGCCGGTCAACACCATTCTCGGGGAGCTCGGCCTGCCGACCCCCGGCTGGTTCAACGACCCCGGCTGGTCCAAGCCCGCGCTCACCCTGCTGGCCGTGTGGGGCATCGGCGACCTGATGGTGATCTTCATGGCCGCGCTGCTCGACGTACCGAAGGAGCAGTACGAGGCGGCGGAGCTGGACGGCGCGTCGGCCTGGCACCGCTTCCGGTACGTGACCCTGCCGAACATCTCGCCGATCGTGATGTTCGCGGTGGTCACCGGCGTCATCTCGGCGATGCAGTACTACTCCCAGCCGCTCGTCGCGGGCAAGGTCGCCTCCGGCGTCATCGGGGGCTCCGGACAGCAGTTCGAGCCCGGCTATCCGGACAAGTCCACGCTGACCCTGCCGCAGCTGGTCTACAACCTGGGCTTCCAGCGCTTCGACTACGGCGCCGCCTGTGTGGTCGCGCTCGTCCTGTTCGCGCTGGCCATGGCCTTCACGGCGCTGCTGATGCGGCGGCGCGGCGGACTGATCGGATCGGGTGACTGAGATGACAACACTCCTCGGCCGGCCCGGCTCGCCGACGACCACCGCGCCCGACGCGCCGGACCGTACGCCCGCCGCCCGCGCCGCGCGCCGCAAGGCGCTGCTGCACTGGATCGCCGTGCACTCCCTGGGGGTCGCGGCCGCGCTCTTCTTCGTGCTGCCGTTCGTCTTCCTCTTCCTGACCTCGGTGATGAGCGACCATCAGGCGCTCACCCGCGATCTGACCCCCAACTCCTGGGAGTGGGGCAACTACGCGAAGGTGTTCGACACCCCGGGCTTTCTGACCTGGTGGAAGAACACCCTGCTGTACGCGGGGCTGGGCACCGTCCTGTCGGTGCTCTCCTCGATCCCGGTGGCGTACGCGCTCGCCAAGTTCCGCTTCCGCGGCCGGCAGCTGTCGCTGATGCTCGTCATCTCGATGATGATGCTGCCGCCCCAGGTGATCATCATTCCGATGTATCTGTTCTGGGCGAAGCAGCTCGATCTGTCAGGCTCGCTCTGGCCGCTGATCATCCCAATGGCGTTCGGTGACGCGTTCTCCATCTTCCTGCTGCGCCAGTTCCTGCTGACGATCCCCAACGAGTACCTGGACGCGGCGAAGGTCGACGGCTGCGGCGAGTTCCGTACGCTGATCAGGGTCGTCCTGCCGATGGCGAAGCCCGGGATCGCGGCCGTCGCACTGTTCCAGTTCTTCTACGCCTGGAACGACTACTTCGGCCCGCAGATCTACGCCTCGGAGAACCCGGCCGCCTGGACGCTCAGTTACGGCCTGGAGTCCTTCAAGGGCGCACACCATACCGACTGGAATCTGACCATGGCCGCGACCGTACTGGTCATGGCCCCTGTGATCCTCGTGTTCTTCTTCGCCCAGAAGGCGTTCGTCGAGGGAGTCACACTGACCGGAGTGAAGGGCTGAGAACCATGAAGCTCGCCGTGGTAGGCGGAGGATCGACCTACACACCCGAACTCATCGACGGATTCTCTCGGTTGAGGGACACCCTGCCGATCGAGGAACTCGTACTGGTCGACCCCGCGGCCGACCGTCTTGAGCTGGTCGGGGGGCTGGCCCGGCGTATCTTCGCCAAGCAGGGCCATCCCGGCCGTATCACCACCACCTCGGACGTGGACGCGGGCGTCGCCGGCGCCGACGCGGTGCTGCTCCAGCTGCGGGTCGGCGGACAGGCCGCGCGCAACCAGGACGAGACCTGGCCGCTGGAGTGCGGCTGCGTCGGGCAGGAGACGACAGGCGCGGGCGGTCTCGCCAAGGCGCTGCGTACGGTCCCGGTCGTCCTCGACATCGCGGAGCGGGTGCGGCGCGCCAACCCCGACGCGTGGATCATCGACTTCACCAACCCGGTGGGGATCGTGACCCGGGCGCTGCTCCAGGCCGGCCACAAGGCCGTGGGCCTGTGCAATGTGGCGATCGGTTTCCAGCGCAGGTTCGCGAAGCTGCTCGACGTCGCGCCCTCCGAGGTGTACTTGGAGCATGTGGGGCTGAACCATCTGACCTGGGAGCGTGGCGTACGGCTCGGCGGCCCCGGCGGCGCGGACCTGCTGCCCAGGCTGCTGGCCGAGCACGGCGACTCGCTCGCGGCCGATCTGCGGCTGCCGCGCGCGGTGCTGGACCGGCTCGGGGTGGTGCCCTCGTACTATCTGCGCTACTTCTACGCGCACGACGAGGTCGTACGGGAGCTGCGGACCAAGCCGTCCCGGGCCGCCGAGGTGGCCGAGATGGAGAAGCAGCTGCTGGAGATGTACGGCGACCCCGCGCTGGACGAGAAGCCGGAGCTGCTGTCCAAGCGCGGCGGCGCCTTCTACTCGGAGGCCGCGGTGGATCTGGCCGCTTCGCTGCTGCGCGGCGGCGGCAGCCCTGTCCAGGTGGTCAACACGTACAACAACGGCACGCTGCCGTTCCTGGCCGACGACGCGGTGATCGAGGTCCAGGCACGGGTGGACACGACGGGCGCGGTGCCGCTCCCGGTGGCCGCGCTGGATCCGCTGTACGCGGGCCTGATCGCGAATGTCACGGCATACGAGGACCTGGCGCTGGAGGCCGCGCTGCACGGCGGCCGTGACCGCGTCTTCAAGGCGCTGCTCTCGCACCCGCTGATCGGCCAGTACGAGTACGCCGAGGCGCTCACCGACCAGCTGATCGCCCACAACCGGGAGCATCTCGCGTGGGTGTGAGCGTGGCGGTGAGCACTGCCGGCGAGACGGTGGGGCGCGCGAGCGTCCTGGCCGTCGACGCCGGGAACAGCAAGACCGATGTGGCCGTGATCGGCGCCGACGGCTCGGTGCTCGGCACGGCCCGCGGGGGCGGCTTCCAGCCCCCGGTCGTCGGGATCGAGGCGGCGGTCGACGCGCTGGCGGTGACGGTCGCCGAGGCCGCCTCGGCGGCCGGGCTGCCGGAGCGCGATCTCGTCGGCCATGTGTCGGCGTGTCTCGCCAACGCCGATCTCCCTGTCGAGGAGCGGGAGTTGGCCGAGGCCGTGCAGGCGCGCGGCTGGGGGCGTACGACGGAGGTACGCAACGACACCTTCGCGATACTGCGCGCCGGTCTGCCGACCGGCGCGGAGCCGCGGGGTGTGGCCGTCGTCTGTGGCGCGGGCATCAACTGCGTGGGGATGCTGCCGGACGGCCGTACCGCGCGGTTCCCCGCGATCGGGCGGATCTCCGGTGACTGGGGCGGCGGTTCGGGCCTCGCGGAGGAGGCCCTGTGGTTCGCGGCGCGGGCCGAGGACGGCCGCGGCGAGCCGACGGAGCTGGTACGGACACTGCCCGGCCACTTCGGGCTCGGCTCGATGTACGAGCTGATCGAGGCGCTGCATCGGGGGCATATCCCGTTCGCACGCCGGCATGAGCTGACGCCGGTGCTGTTCGCGACGAGCGCGGCGGGCGACGCGGTGGCCCGTTCCGTGGTCGACCGGCTGGCCGAGGAGGTCGTCGTGCTGGCCGCGGTGGCGCTCGGCAAGCTCGGGCTGCTCGACGAGGAGGTGCCGGTGCTGCTGGGCGGCAGTGTCCTGGCGGCCCGTCATCCGCAGCTCGACGCCCGGATCGCGGAGCTGCTGGCGGCCAGGGCGCCCAAGGCGGTCATCGGAGTCGTGACGGCGCCGCCGGTGCTGGGGGCCGCGCTGCTCGGTCTCGACCAGGTGGGGGCGAGCGCGGAGGCGCACGCCAGGCTCGGGGCCCATTACGCCTGACCCGGTTACGCCCGGCCCGGGACGCCGCAGGACGGGATCCGGGCGGGCCGAACGCGTACGAAAGCCCCGTGAACGGGAACCGCTCACGGGGCTCCGGCGTATTCATGAGGGGAAACGGCGGGAAGACGGCGGCAAGCCCGACCGGCCGCGGTCGGCGCGAGCAGGACAAGATCCAGTCAACCCTGGTGTAGTTGTCAGTGCCTGCGGCCATACTGCTGACCTGGAGTTGTCTCCCGACCCGCAGGGGACGGGCCGCCGTCGTCCATGACCAAGGGGGAGGTCACGTGACAAACCAGCCGAATGTGCGCCCCGCGCCACCGTCGGCCCCGCAGCACGCGCCGGCGCAGCCTCCGATGCCTCCGTCGGCTCCGCAAGCCGGTCCGCCGCCCGCGCGCCGCGCGGCGTGGGCGGAGACGACGGAGCGGCTGCGCGCGGCCGCGACGACCGAGCCCGGCCGGCTGCGGATCATCGGCGCGGCCCTGGCCCTGCTGGTCGTGGCCTTCGGGGCGGTGACGGCATGGGAGGCGTCGGACCGGTTCACCGCCGCCGATGACGTGGTGAACCGCAGTCAGCCGCTGAGCGTGGACGCGGCGGACATCTACCGCTCGCTGGCCGACGCGGACACAGCCGCGGCGAGCGGCTTCCTGGCGGGCGCTCCGGAGCCCGCCGACATACAGAAGACGTACCGTACGGACATCACGACCGCGTCCGGGCTGCTGATCACGGCCGCCACGCACACGGACGGTGCCAGCGAGTCGGGCCGTCAGATCGCCACGCTCAACGAGGGGCTGCCGCGCTACACCGGCCTGATCGAGCAGGCCCGCGCCTACAACCGGCAGGGGCTGCCGCTGGGCGGCGCCTATCTGCGGTACGCGAACCAGCTGATGACCAACGAGCTGCTGCCCGCCGCCGAGAAGCTGTACGCGGCGGAGACGGACCGGCTCGCGACGGACAATGACGACGCGCGGCTGTGGCCGTTCGTCTCGACGGCGCTGGGGGCGCTGGCGTTCGGCGGTCTCTTCTGGGCCCAGCGGCGCAACTACCTGCGGACGAACCGGGTGTTCAACCACGGTCTGCTCGCCGCCACCGCCGCCTCCACGGTCCTGCTGCTCTGGCTGGCCGCCGCGCAGACCGTCGCGCGCTCGGACCTGGACAACGCGCAGACGCACGGCCAGGCATCGCTGAAGGTCCTCAACGACGCGCGGATCAACTCGCTCAAGGCCCGCGCGAATGAGAACCTCACCCTGGTCGCGAGGGGCGCCGTCCTCAACGAGGACAACAAGGACAAGTACGAGACGGACTACACCACGGGCATGGACAAGCTCAGCGTCGCGCTCGGCAGGGCCAAGGAGCTCGCCGACAACAGCGACGGACGTACACCGGTGAACGACGCGATCGCCTCGGTCTCCGAATGGCGCGGGCGCCACGCCCTGGCCAGCAAGGCCGACAAGGCCGGTGACTACAAGACCGCGCTGGCGAAGGTGATCGGGACGAAGGACGCCACGGGCGAGTCCTTCCGCCAGAAGGACTCCACCGGCGAGTCCTTCCGCCAGGTCGACTCGTCGCTGAAGCTGGCGATCGAGCTGGAGCAGAAGGAGTTCGACACCTACGCCTCGGACGGTCTCGGCGCACTGGACGGTCTGGCGATCGGGGCCGGCGCACTGGCTCTGGTGGCCGCGGTGGGCACGGTCCTGGGGATCGGCCGCAGGCTTTCGGAGTACCGGTGAGAGGGGGAGGGATGACCTCGACGGACAGGTCGCGCCGGCCGCGCGGCCCCGGCCCGTTCCGCGGACTCCGCGGCTGGGGCGGTGTCTCGGCCATGGCGGGCGCCTGTGTGCTGACGGCCGCGGTCACCCTGCTGCCGCTGACCCGTACGACCTCGGAGGAAACGGAGCGCTCCGAGCAGCGCATCGCCACGGCCCTGCCCGCGAAGGCCGACGACTGCCCGTCCCCGGAGGCCAGTCTCCGGCCCGTCGACGACGACAACGCGCCCGGCGTCAAGGCGATCAGAGACCGTACGGGTGATGACCGCAAGCTGATCGTCGGGGTCGACCAGAACAGCTACCGCTGGGGCGCCCGCAACCCGGACACCGGCGATCTGGAGGGCTTCGACATCGATCTCGCGAAGGCCATAGCGACGGACATACTGGGCAGTCCGGACGCCATCGTCTTCCGTACCATCCCCACCAACCAGCGGATCGAGGCGCTGAAGAGTGGCACGGTGGACCTGGTCGTCCGGACGATGACGATCACCTGCGAGCGACTCAAGGACGTCTCCTTTTCCACCGCCTACTTCCAGACGGGCCAGCAGATACTGGTCCCCAAGGGGTCGACCATCACGGGGTACGACGAATCGCTGGCCGGGAAGCGGGTCTGCACGGCCGAGGGTTCGATCGCGAACGAGACACTGAAGAGTGAATCGTTCGGCGCGATATTCGAGGACGAGAATGAGGGGAAGCCTTCGGACAAGGACCAGTTGACGGTGCCCAACCAGCTCGACTGCCTGGTCCGGCTCCAGTTGGGCGAGGTCGACGCGCTGATGACGGACAACGCCCTCGCGGCCGGCCAGGCCGCCCAGGACCCGGCGGTCGAGCTGCGCGGGAAGCCGCTCAAGCCGGAGTACTACGGTGTCGCCGCCAAGCGCGGCAACGACGACCTGGTGCGCCGGGTGAACCATGTGCTGGAGGAGTACCGCGCGGGCGGGCCCAACAGCCCCTGGATGACGTCGTACAGGGAGTGGCTGGCGGCCGGGCTGCCGGGCATCACGAAGCCGCCCACGGCCGCGTACAGGGACTGAGGGGCCAGGGACTGAGGGGCCAGAGACTGAAGGGCCAGGGACTGAGGGGCCAGCGGCCGGGACCAGCGGCCGAGGATCATCGGGATGTGTCGCGCCGCGCCGGCGTTCCGGCAGGGCCGAAGAGACGAGCGGAGAGGTGAGCGATGGGCGTCACGGGTTCCTTCCCCGACTCGACGGGGAGGCCACCGGGACCGGTGATGGACCGGGACGAGGTGGACCGCGCCCTGTCACGCCTCGAAGCGGAGTACGAGGCGATCGAGACGTCGCTGCTCGCCCTCCAGGACCACGCGGGCCGCAGACTCCTCGAAGGCGCCGAGCTGACCGGCGTCACCAGGGACCGCTGGGCCTCCGCCGAGCTGTCGATCACCCTGCTCTGGACGTACTTCGACAGCTACACCGCGGCGCTGAACGGGGCGCGCGAGGCGCGCGCCAGACGGCGCTGGCCCAACCGCGACGATCTGCTGGAGCTGACGGAGGCACTGCGCGGCCGTGCTGTCGTGATCGCGGGCGCCGCCGGGCAGCGGCCCGCGTCCCTCACGGGACCGGCGAAGCTCTCCGAGCGCTTCACGCTCGCGGAGCTGGTGGCCAGGATGAACGAGCTGTACGCGTCATCCCTGGACATGGTCGTGGCCGCCGACTCGGTGTGGTCCGCGCTGCCCGCGCGCATCGATCTGCTCTCCGCGGAGCTGCGGCGCACCCGCTCGCTGGCGCACTCCGTCGGCGTACGGCCCGGCGAGCATCCGGCCGGTGACGACCTGGAGTCGATCACGCGGGAACTGAGCACGCTGCGCGACCAGGTGATCTCCGATCCGCTGGCGTTCTGGCGGCCCGCGCCCGGCAGTTCGGCGCCGGGCGGCGGCCGTCCCGACACCGAGCGGTACGACCGGGCCGCCCGCGCGCTGGAGGACGTACGGCGCGAGATCGAGGCGGTCCTGCGAGTGCGCCAGGACTCCGAGGAACGGCTGATGCGGCTGCGGGACGTACTGTCGCGCGCGGACCGTACGCTCACCGAGGCCCGGTCGGCGCGCGGCGAGGTGCTGGCGAAGATCGCCGCCTCCGAGGTGCCCGCGGTGAGCGGTCCGCCGACGGCCCTTCAGGAACGGCTCTCGACCGCCGCCGAGTACCGCAGACACGCCCAGTGGCACCGGCTCTCGCCGCTCCTGGAGTCGCTGGAGCGGGACGCCGAGGACGAACTGCTGCGGGCCCGCGAGTCCTTGACCGCGGTCACGGCACCGCTGGCGGTCCGCGCGGAGCTGCGCGGCCGGCTGGACGCCTACAAGGCGAAGGTCGCCCGGCACGGACTGGCCGAGGACCCGGTGCTGATCGAACGGTACGACGCGGCGCGCCGGATGCTGTGGAGCGCGCCGTGCGATCTGCGCGTGGCCGAGGAGGCGGTGCTGCGCTATCAGCGGGCGGCGGCGGATGTGCTGGTCCCCCGCGGGCCCGGACCCGCGGACCGCAGGGGGGACTCATGACGGAGCGAGGCGCGACAGGGATGTCAGCGGGCCGACGGGGGGACAGATGAGCGGGACGAACGCATGCCAGCGCCCCGGCTGCGAGGGTTCGTACGAAGACATGGGCGGCGGTGAGCTGTACTGCGACACCTGCGGTCTGGCGCCCGTCGTCTCACCCAACGGATCGCTGTCCTCGCCGCCCACCGGCATCACGGGCGGCGGCCGGAGCAGCGGTTCCGGGCGTGGCTCGTCCTCGCGCTCGTCGTCCGGCTCCTCCGCACGGGCCTCCTCGCGGAGTTCCTCACGCTCCTCCACGTCCCGGCGCTCGGTCTCCGGCCGGCTCTCGCGCACGCTCTCCGGGCGGCTGTCGACCCAGTCGGTGTCGGTACGCAGCTCCGGCTCGTCCACGGCCGCGTCGGGCCGTAACCGGCTGGGCGCGGGCCTTGTCTCCGTACCGGACGTACCGCGCCCGGACCCGCGCTCCGCGGTGATGGAGCACCCGGAAGTGCCCGAGCGCAAGCGGTTCTGCTCGCGCTCGGACTGCGGGGCGCCGGTGGGCCGTGCGCGCGGGGACCGGCCGGGGCGGACGGAAGGGTTCTGCACCAAGTGCGGGCACCCGTACTCGTTCGTGCCGAAGCTGCACGAGGGCAATATCGTGCACGGCCAGTACGAGGTGGTGGGGTGTCTGGCCCACGGCGGTCTGGGCTGGGTCTATCTCGCGATCGACCGCGCGGTCTCGGACCGCTGGGTGGTCCTCAAGGGTCTGCTGGACACCGGCGACCAGGACGCCATGGAGGCGGCGATCTCCGAGCGCCGCTTCCTCGCGGAGATCGAGCACTCCAACATCGTCCGTATCTACAACTTCGTGGAACATCTCGACCAGCGCACCGGCTCCATGGACGGCTACATAGTCATGGAGTACGTCGGCGGCAAGTCGCTCAAGGAGATCGCCAACGAGCGGCGCACCGCCGCGGGCAAGCGCGATCCGCTGCCGGTGGAGCAGGCGTGCGCGTACGGCATCGAGGCGCTGGAGGCGCTCGGCCATCTGCACAGCCGCAATCTGCTGTACTGCGACTTCAAGGTCGACAACGCGATCCAGACCGAGGATCAGCTCAAGCTCATCGACATGGGCGCGGTCCGCAGGATGGACGACAACGAGTCGGCGATCTACGGCACCGTCGGCTATCAGGCGCCCGAGGTCGCGGAGGTCGGCCCGTCGGTGGCCTCCGACCTGTACACGGTCGCCCGCACCCTGGCCGTGCTGACCTTCGATTTCCAGGGCTACACAAACGTGTTCGTGGACTCGCTCCCGGACCCGGACAATATCGAGGTCTTCCGGACGTACGAGTCCTTCTACCGGCTGCTGGTCCGGGCGACGGACCCGGATCCGGCGCGGCGCTTCTCCTCGGCGCGGGAGATGGCGGAGCAGCTGACGGGCGTGCTGCGGGAGGTGGTGGCGCTGCAGACGGGGCGTCCGCGTCCCTCGCTGTCGACGCTGTTCGGTCCCGAGCTGCGGGTCACGGACACGGAGCTGTTCGCGGAGCTGACCGAGGAGGTCTCACGGCTGGGGGCGCGGCCCGAACCGGCGCGGGGCGGCGGCCTGTTCGGGCGGCGCGCCAGAGCGGCGGGCCCGGCCCTCACGGGCGGCAACGGGACGGGGGCCGGGGCGGTCCTGCCGTCGGGGGCCGGGGCTGGGGGCAGTCCTGGGGGCGGTGCGGTCGCGCTTCCGGCGCCGGGCGCACGGCCCGGCGTTCCCGGAGCCGGTGGACTCGTCCCGGCGGCCCCGCCGTATCTGCCGGCGCCCCGCACCGAGGCGGCCCCGGGCGCGATGGCTCCCGGGGCGGGCGTCTCGGGTATCACGAGCCCCACGGGCCCGGGCGTGCCGCGGCTCGCGCCGCTCGACACCCGCGCGGTCGCGCTGGCACTGCCCGTACCGAGAGTCGATCCGAACGATCCGAACGCCGGATTCCTCGCCGGTCTGCTCGCCTCGGCCCCCGCCGAGCTGATCACCGCGCTGGCCGCCGCCCCCGCCGACTCCGTCGAGCGCGGACTGCGCGAGCTGCGCGCCCGGCTGGAGATGGGTGAACTGGGCACGGCCGCCACGTCGTTGGCCGCCCTGGAGGAGCGGCGTCCGGACGACTGGCGGGTCGTCTGGTACCGGGGCGTCGCCTCGCTCGCCACGGGCGACCACGAGACCGCGGCGCTCTCCTTCGACGCGATATACGACGCGTTCCCCGGCGAGCCGGCCCCGAAGCTGGCGCTGGGTGTCTGCGCCGAGGTGCTCGGCCAGCTGGACAACGCCGCCGAGTACTACCGCCTGGTCTGGACGACCGATCCGAGCTATGTCAGCGCGGCGTTCGGCCTCGCCCGGGTGCAGCTGGCCGCCGGTGACCGGGCCGGTGCCGTACGGTCCCTGGAGTCCGTGCCCGAGGCGTCGATCCACTACACGGCGGCGCGGGTCGCTGCCGTACGGGCCAGGCTGCGGCAGCGTGGGGCGCCGGCGGCCGCCGCAGGTCCCGGCCAGGAGCGGCCGCTGATCGACGATCTGACGGCGGCGGCCCATCAGGTGTCCGCGCTCCAGCAGTTCGGTCTGGACGCGGTACGGCGCGAGCAGTTGTCGACAGAGGTACTGGGGACGGCCCTGGACTGGGTACTCTCCGGTAGTCCCGGCTCCCGTCCGGTGCGGGCCGTGCTGCTCGGCAGTGAACTGGACGAGCGTGGGCTGCGTTTCGGACTGGAACGCTCGTACCGGGTACTCGCCCGGCTCGCTCAGCGCGGCGAGGAGAGGATCGAACTGGTGGAGCGGGCCAACCGTTTCCGCCCCCGGACGTGGGTGTGATTGATGTCCCAGAAGCCCGAGTCGGCGCAGCTGCCGACCTGCCCCAGCTGCGAGGAGCCGCTGGAGTCCGGCGACCTGTTCTGCGGCGCGTGCGGTTACGACCTGTCGGTCGTGCCACCGCGCCCGGACGACAGACCGACCCTCGTGATGAACGGCCTGGGACCGGCGGAGCCCGAGGCCCGCGTGCCCGATGCCCCGGTGGCCGGTGCTCCGGTGAGTGGCGCTCCGGTGGCCGGTGTGGAGTGGCCCACGGTCACGGGCACCGACAGCTCGGGTACGCCGGCGCCGCTGCATCTGCCGGAAGAGCTGCTGGGGCTGGAGTCGAGCGGCTCGCGGCTGCCCGCCCATCCAGGTGACTTCGAGCTGCCCGCGCCCGGCGCCGTGGTCCGGGACAGCTCGGCGCGCGACTACGCGCATCAGGAGAGCACGGGCCCGGCGAGCACAGCCCCAGAGAGCGCCGGCCCCGAGAGCGCCGGCCCCGAGAGCGCCGGCCCGGAGAGCCCGAACCGGGACGTCGCCGATCCGCGCACCGCGGACCCCGGCGCGGCGCTCCCGTCCGGCGGCAAGCTCTGTGTCGCCTGCCGGGCAGGACGGGTCGACACGGACGGCTACTGCGAGAACTGCGGACACGCCCAGCCGCGCGAACGTGACCATGTGGAGCAGGAGTTGGGCGCGGTGGCGGCCGTCAGCGACCGCGGGCTGCGCCATCACCGCAACGAGGACGCGTTCGCCGTGTCGTCCGCCGCCCTGCCGGACGGCTCCCCCGCCGTGGTCGCGGTCGTCTGTGACGGTGTGTCGTCCGCGACCCGCCCCGACGAGGCCTCGGCCGCGGCGGCCGCCTCGGCGAACGAGTCCCTGCTGGCCGCGCTGGAGCGCGGTACGCATCCGCAGCAGTCGATGCACGAGGCGATCGTGGTCGCGGCGGAGGCGGTCAACGCCCTGGCCACGGCCCCGGGCGGCGGAATGGAACACGACCCGCACCGCCACCAGAACGCCCCCGCGTGCACCATCGTCGGCGCGGTGGTCGCCGGCGGTCTGCTGGTCGTCGGCTGGATCGGCGACAGCCGGGCGTACTGGATCCCCGACGACCGCGGCGGCCCGCCCGCCCGGCTCACCGAGGACGACTCCTGGGCCGCGCAGATGGTCGCGGCGGGTCTGATGAACGAGACGGAGGCGTACGCGGACGCCCGCGCCCACGCCATCACCGGCTGGCTCGGCGCCGACGCGTACGAACTGGAGCCGCACACCGCCTCGTTCAAGCCGGACCGGCCCGGTGTGGTGGTGGTCTGCACGGACGGTCTGTGGAACTACGCGGAGGGCGCCGACGAGATGGCCAGGGCCCTGCCGGCCGACGCGTCGCAACGGCCGCTGCACGCCGCCCAGGTACTGGTCGGGCACGCGCTCGACGGTGGGGGCCACGACAACGTAACAGTGGCGGTGCTGCCGTTCGCCCTGCCACCGCAAGGGGCAGGATCCGCCTACAGCTCGGCGTGAGTCCCGATCTCGATCACGCATGCCCTTGAACTGACCGATTACTGATCAATTGAAGACCTTTTACTGCCCCTTTCACTGACTTGTCTCTGCTGTGTGGAGCGTCAAGGAGCCGATACAGATGGCGAACTTCTCCAAGTCGAACGTGCCGCGGTTCTCCGTCGACGTGTACCAGAACGAATACCTGCCGGAAGGCGGGCGCGAGGTCAACGCGATCGTCACGGTCACCTCAACAGGGGGCGGCACGACCGGTGGAGTGCCATTGGCAGGAGCCTCGTCCACGCCCTCCGCCCTTCCCGGGCACAGCCCGAACGCGGCCGTGGTGATCATGGTCGACTGTTCGGGGTCCATGGACTACCCGCCGACGAAGATGCGCAACGCGCGCGACGCCACGGCCGCCGCCGTCGACACCCTGCGCGACGGCGTCGCCTTCGCGATCGTCGACGGTACGCATGTGGCGAGGGAGGTCTTCCCGGGCAACGGGAGACTCGCGATCGCCGACAGACAGACCAGAGCCCAGGCCAAGGAGGCGCTGCGCCGGCTGAGCGCGGGCGGCGGTACGGCCATCGGCACCTGGCTGCGGCTCGCCGACCGGCTGCTGGCCACGGCCGATGTCCCCATCCGGCACGGCATCCTGCTCACCGACGGCCGTAACGAGCACGAGGCGCCGGAGGATCTGAAGGCCGCGCTCGACTCCTGCGCGGGACGGTTCACCTGTGACGCCCGCGGTGTCAGCACGGACTGGGAGGTGAAGGAGGTCACGGCCATCGCCTCCGCGCTGCTCGGGACCGCCGATATCGTCGCCGATCCGGCCGGCCTGGCCGCGGACTTCACCAGCATGATGGAGAACGCGATGGGCAAGGAGATCGCGGATGTGGCGCTGCGGCTGTGGACACCCGTCGGCGTGGAGATCGCCTTCGTCAAGCAGGTGGCACCCACGGTCGAGGAGCTGACCGGCCGGCGTACGGAGGCGGGGCCGCGGGCCGGGGACTACCCCACCGGGTCCTGGGGTGACGAATCGCGCGATTACCACCTGTGTGTACGGGTTCCGGAGGCCGGGATCGGCCAGGAGATGCTCGCCGCGCGGGTCTCGCTGATCCTTCCCACGCCGGGCGGCGGCGCTCCCGAGGTGCTGTCGCAGGGGCTCGTACGGGCGGTGTGGACGGACGACATGGCGGCCTCCACCTCGATAAACCCCCAGGTCGCGCACTACACGGGTCAAGCCGAACTGGCGCAAGTCATCCAACAGGGTCTGGATGCACGTAAGTCGGGCGATTTCGACGGCGCGACCGCGAAACTGGGACGTGCGGTGCAGCTCGCCGCGTCGTCGGGGAACGCCGATACCGCGAAATTGCTTTCGAAGGTGGTGGACGTCGTCGATGCGGCGACAGGTACTGTGCGACTGAAGGCGAAGGTCGCGGACGCGGACGAGATGACCCTCGAAACGCGCTCCACCAAGACCGTTCGCGTCAAGAAGTAACCGCGCGACGAAGCGCGTAACGAAGCATCCGCGCAACCAAGAGTCCGCTGCACGAAGAGTTCGCGGTACGGAGACACAGAGAACAGCGGCCTGCGGGCCGGACGAGGAGAGGGGGAAGCGCCGACATGCCGACCTGCCCGAACGGACACCAGTCGGGTTCCGACGACTGGTGCGAGGTCTGCGGCCATCGCATGGCCGGTCCTGGCGCTCCCACGGGTGCCGTACCACCACCTCCCCCGCCGCCGCCCGCGCCGGGCTACGGCTATCCGCCGGGCCCCGGCCCGGGCGCCACCGCCCAGGCCGAGCTGTGCCCGCAGTGCCGCACTCCACGCGAGCCCATGGCTCCGTTCTGCGAGGAGTGCCGCTGGAACTTCCTGACGAACACGGCGACGTCGTACACCCCGCTGGCTCCCCAGCAGCCGAGCCCCGGCAGTCCCGTGCCCGGGCTGAACCTGCCGCCGGGCTTCCAGGCCCAGCAGCCGCCCCGGCCGCCGGATCCGTACGAGTACCAGGGCTCGCGGCCCTCGCAGCTGAACCGGCCCGCCGAACCGCTGTCGCCCGAGCCGCCGTCGCCGCCTCCGGCGCCCTCGCCGCAGAACCCGCACCAGCAGGGGCCGCCGCCTCCGCCGCCGTATCAGCAGCAGGGACCGCCGCCTCCGCCCGCCTTCCAGCAGCAGTCGCCTGCCCCGCAGGCGCCCTCGCCGGCGCGGCCGGCCGACGACGACTGGATGCTGCCGCCGCCCTCGGCGGCATCCGGCCCGGCCCAGCCCCAGGCCCCGGCCCATCCCCAGGCACCGCAGTCGCATCAGCAGTCGCCGTCGTCACAGCAGTCGCAGGCACACCCTCAGGCGCAGGTGCCCCAGCAGCACGACCCGATGCGGCAGTACCAGCAGGCACCGGCCACCTGGACGGCGGTCATCGGCCCCGACCGTGAGTACTTCATGGCGATGATGCAGCGCAGCGGCCCCGAGGCCACCGGGCTGAATCTGCCGGCGTACTCCCCCGAGCAGCATCTTCCGCTGGCCGGGAACCAGGTCTCCATCGGCCGCCGCCGGCACTCCACCGGTGAGTCCCCGGAGATCGACCTGTCCGTCCCGCCGGAGGATCCGGGCGTCTCGCACCAGCACGCGGTCCTGGTCCACCAGCCGGACGGCAGCTGGGCCGTGGTCGACCAGAACTCGACCAACGGCACCACGCTCAACGGCGCCGAGGACCCGATACAGCCCTATGTCCCCGTCCCGCTCAAGGACGGCGACCGGGTGCATGTCGGCGCCTGGACGACCATCACGATCCGTCGAGGCTGACACCGCCGGGGCTGAGGGGCCATACGTACGGCCCCGCCGGGTCGTCCAGCCAGGCCCACTGACGGCCGCCGGTGATGGTGACGCCGAACCGTTCCCGTTCCGGGCGGCGCTCGCGCTCCCAGAGGGAGAGCGCCTCGTGCGGATCCAGGCTGCCCGAGGTCAGGGTGAGCAGGAAGCGGAAGAGTTCGTTCTCGCTGGCGCGCCTCGGCAGTCCGCCGAGGGGCCGGCGTGCCAGGGCTCTGCTCCCGGGCACGCCGCGCAGCGGTACGAAGTAGGCGGCGGTGTTCAGGAAGTGCCCCTCCGCGCAGGTGCCGCGCTCCCCCTCACCGCGCCCTCCCGCACCGCCCTGCGCGCCGTTCCCGTGCGCCCCCCTCCCGACAAGGAGGTTGATCAGTCCGGTGGCGAGCGGTGCCAGGATCCGCGCCCCCGGCCGGCACTGTGCCAGCCAGGCCGTCGGCACCGACGGCAACGTGCAGGTCGCGATGATCCGGTCGAACGGAGCGCGCTCCGGGCAGCCGCGCGCGCCGTCGCCGGTGATGACGGCGGGCCGGTAGCCGGCCGCGGCGAGATGGCTGCGGGCGGACTCGGTGATCTCGGGATCGACATCGACGGTGGTGACGAGTTCGTCGTTCAGCCGGTGACAGAGGAGGGCGGCGTTGTAGCCGCTGCCCGCGCCGATCTCCAGGACGCGGTCCCCGTCCCGTACGTCCAGCTCCACCAGCATCCGGGCCATCAGCGAGGGCTGGCTGCTGGACGAGATGAGCTCGCCGTCGCGCACCCGGGTCGCGAGCGGCGCGTCCGCGTACGCCCCGCGCAGCCAGCGGCGGCGCCGCGCCGGGTCGGGGTCACCGCTCCACAGCCGGTCGTAGCCACCGGGGCGGCCGACGAAGTAGTACGGCACGAAGAGATGGCGCGGTACCGCCTCGAACGCCGCCCGCCAGGCCGGGTCGTCGAGCGCGCCGGTCACGGCGATCTCCCGGATCAGCCCGGCGCGTGCGTCGGCGACGTCCGCCTCGTCCGGCGGCCCGTACACGTCCTCCCGGTGTGCGCCCATCTCTCCACTGTCCTGGGTGAGCGGCCGGGAAGCGAGTGGGCCTTGGCATCTGCGCGCCAGTATCGGACAGGCGGGACTTTGAAGACAGGCCCTAGGCCGGAGGTCCTCCGCCGGGCCGTCTGAGACCATGGACTGGTGAACGAGATTCCGCGGGGCACGCTTCAGGAGCAGACCTTCTACGAGCAGGTCGGCGGCGAGGAGACCTTCCGGCGCCTGGTCCACCGGTTCTACCAGGGGGTGGCCGAGGATCCGCTGCTGCGGCCGATGTACCCCGAGGAGGATCTGGGCCCCGCCGAGGAGCGGCTCGCGCTCTTCCTGATGCAGTACTGGGGCGGCCCCCGCACCTACAGCGACAACCGCGGCCACCCCCGGCTGCGGATGCGCCACGCCCCGTTCACGGTGGACAGCGCCGCGCACGACGCCTGGCTCAAGCACATGCGGGTGGCCGTCGAGGAGCTGGGGCTCTCCGAGGCGCATCAGCGGCAGCTGTGGGACTACCTCACCTACGCCGCCGCCTCCATGGTCAACACCGCGGGCTGATCTCCCCCGCGGGTCCCCCTTCTTTTTGGGACGTGTTCAGAGCGGGGTGACCGTGAGGCCGCCGATCCCCGCGCGCCGTACCGCGATCGAGCCGTACGGCGTGCGGAGCCGGAGCCAGCTGCCCGACTCCAGCAGCGCCACCGGCTGTTCCTCGACGGGCGCGGCGGCCGGCACCATCGCGCGGACCGGCCGAAGGAACCCCAGCGACTGCGCGGCATGCACGGCCCGCAGCGGCAGACGCGTGTCGCCGAGGGTCCGGGACCAGATCTCCCGGCCGATGCGGTCGCGTTCCGCACGGGTCCTGTCGCCGGGCGACAACTGCTCGTCGCGGGACCGGAATTCGGCGACCGCGACGGTCAGCGCACGGCGCATGGCGTCCGCGCCGGGCAGCCCAGGCACCTGCCGCCAGCCGCCGCGCGGCGGCAGCACCCCGGCCCAGGGAGGGCCGGTGACGGCCGCCGGGACGACCGCGCTGCCCGCCGCCTCGTCGATCGCTTCGAGGAGTTCCCCGGCGGAGACGGTGACATCGAGCACGTACGGCGCGGCGAGCCTGGCCGTCCGGATGGCGAGCACCTCGAAGGACGCCGGCCGGCCGAACACGGCGAGCGCGCCGCCCCCGGCCTGGAGCCGTACCGCGGCGGCGCGGTCGTAGTGGATCAGCCGGGCGAGGAAGGCGCCGAGATCGGCCGCCTCCCGCGCGTCGGCGAACTCCACTGTCCGCTCGGGCGCTGTCATGCCGCGAGCGCGTCCTTGTCCTCGGCGTCCTCGGCACTCTTGTTCGTGCCGGTGGCGTCGTCGTCGAGGTACTTCAGGAGATACATCCTCTCCTCCTCGGTGATCCGCCGGGGCCGCCCGGCCGCCAGGTCGTACGGCACGACGACCGTCGAGGCCCGTACGTACACCTGGCCCTCGTCCTTGATCTCGTACGCGATCGTCAGCGACGCGGCGTTGATCTTCGTCACCCACGACTCGATGGTCACCGGCTCGTGCCGGTGGACCAGCGGGCGCTTGTAGTCGATCTCGTGCCGGGCCACCACGGACCCACCGGAGAAGGACGGCGAGCCGTCCCCCGGCGCCAGCCGGAACATGAAGTCGATACGGGCCTCCTCCAGATAACTGATGAAGACCGCGTTGTTGACGTGCCCGAAGGCGTCCATGTCCGACCAGCGGAGCGGGCAGCTGTAGAAGTGGCGGGACATCTCAGCCTCGCGTCAGCTTCTTGTAGGTGGCGCGGTGCGGACGGGCGGCGTCCGCACCGAGCCGCTCGACCTTGTTCTTCTCGTACGACTCGAAGTTGCCCTCGAACCAGAACCACTTGGACTCGCCCTCGTACGCCAGGATGTGCGTGGCGACCCTGTCCAGGAACCACCGGTCGTGGGAGACGACCACGGCCGCGCCGGGGAACTCCAGCAGCGCGTTCTCCAGCGAGGACAGCGTCTCGACGTCCAGGTCGTTCGTCGGCTCGTCGAGGAGCAGCAGATTGCCGCCCTGCTTGAGGGTCAGCGCCAGGTTCAGCCGGTTGCGCTCACCGCCGGAGAGCACACCGGCCGGCTTCTGCTGGTCCGGGCCCTTGAAGCCGAAGGCGGAGACATAGGCGCGCGAGGGCATCTCGACCTGGCCGACATTGATGTAGTCCAGCTCGTCGGAGACGACCGCCCACAGCGTCTTCTTCGGGTCGATGTTGCCGCGGCCCTGGTCGGCGTAGCTGATCTTGACCGTGTCGCCGACCTTGATGGTGCCGGAGTCCGGCTCCTCGATGCCCTGGATCATCTTGAAGAGCGTGGTCTTGCCGGCGCCGTTCGGGCCGATGACCCCGACGATGCCGTTGCGCGGGAGCGAGAACGACAGGTCGTCGATCAGGACCTTCTCGCCGAACGCCTTGGAGAGGTTCTCCACCTCGACGACGACGCTGCCGAGCCGGGGGCCCGGCGGGATCTGGATCTCCTCGAAGTCCAGCTTCCGCATCTTGTCGGCCTCGGCGGCCATCTCCTCGTAACGGGCCAGTCGTGCCTTGGACTTGGCCTGCCGCCCCTTGGCGTTGGAGCGGACCCACTCCAGCTCGTCCTTGAGCCGCTTGGCGCGCTTGGCGTCCTTCTGGCCCTCGACCTTGAGACGGGCCTGCTTGGTCTCCAGGTACTTGGAGTAGTTGCCCTCGTAGCCGTGGAGACGGCCGCGGTCGACCTCGCAGATCCACCCGGCGACATTGTCGAGGAAGTACCGGTCGTGGGTGACGGCGACGACGGTGCCGGGGTACTTGGCGAGGTGCTGCTCCAGCCACTGCACGGACTCGGCGTCCAGGTGGTTGGTGGGCTCGTCGAGGAGCAGCAGGTCGGGGGCTTCGAGCAGCAGCTTGCAGAGCGCGACGCGACGGCGCTCACCACCGGAGAGGTTGGTGACGGGCCAGTCGCCGGGCGGGCAGCCGAGCGCGTCCATGGCCTGTTCGAGCTGGGTGTCCAGGTCCCACGCGTTGGCGTGGTCGAGGTCCTCCTGGAGCTTGCCCATCTCCTCCATCAGCGCGTCGGAGTAGTCGGTCGCCATCAGCTCGGCCACTTCGTTGAAGCGGTTGAGCTTGCCCATGATCTCGGCGGCGCCGTCCTGGACGTTCTGCAGGACGGTCTTGGACTCGTCCAGCGGCGGTTCCTGGAGGAGCATGCCGACGGTGTATCCCGGGGAGAGGAACGCGTCACCGTTGGACGGCTGCTCCAGACCCGCCATGATCTTCAGCACGGTGGACTTACCGGCGCCGTTCGGACCCACCACACCGATCTTCGCGCCCGGCAGGAAGCTCAGCGTCACGTCATCGAGGATGACCTTGTCGCCGTGCGCCTTACGCGTCTTGCGCATCGTGTAGATGTACTCAGCCAAGAGAAACCGTCCGGCAATCGAGAAGGGCCAATGTGCGGCTCCGCCGCGTGAGGGCAGATACACGCCATCTTGCCGCATGTCCATCCCCTGATGGAAACCAGTACCGCTCCCCGGACCTCTCCCAGGGCCTCTCTCAAGCCCGTGGCCCCCGGCACGCGGGTGCGTACCGGGGGCCACGGGCTGCGAGGTCTCACTCAGCGCGAGATGTCGCTCACTCTCCGGGAGTCGAAGGAGTGGCCGCGTTCTTCTTACGGAGAAGGAACACGGCGCCGCCGCCGAGCACGACGAGCGCGATCGCGATGCCCGCGATGACCGGGGTCGCGCTGGAGGAGCCGGTCTCCGCGAGGTTGTCCGTGGCACCGGTGGAGGAGCCGCCGGCCGAGGCCGGGAGGGGCTCCGAGGACTCCTGCTGGGTCACGGGGCCCGAGTCGCTGGTGGTCAGGCAGTCCAGGACGCCCTTGAAGTTCTGCGTGAACCCGGCGGGTCCGGTGATGGTGAAGTCGTACGCCTCGTCCTCGCCGACCGGGACGGTGACGGTCTTGGACTCACCGGCCGGGACCGAGTGCTCGGTGCCCTTGAGCTCGAAGACGAACGGCTCGTCGCCCTTGTTGGTGGCGGTGATGTCGACGCCACCCTCGGCGCAGTTCTTCTGCGCGGTCACGGCGGGGATCGCGCCCTGCTCGGCCCAGGTCGCGGTCGCCGTCGCCGAGACCGTGGACTCGCTGGACCCGGCCAGGATCTGCGTCTGGCTCTTGGTCACACCGGCGAAGGCGCGGCCGACCGGTACGGAGGTCGTGGCCTGCACGCCGAGCGAGGCGGTGCCGTCGGAGGCGTCGGACGGGACGTCGAAGTACAGCTGCGTGCCGTTGGCGGCGGTGGTGACCGGGGCGCCGTCCTTGTCCGTGATCGTGACGCCGCTGGCGGCGGCGTCGGCGGGCGGCGTGACGGTGACACCGGCGGCGTCGGTGTGGACCGTGATCGGGCCGAGCTTCTCACCGGCCTTGCCGGAGACCGCGCCGGGCTGGAGCGTGAGGGACGCCTTGGGCTCGGCGGCGTCCTGGGCGCTCTTCTCCAGCCAGTCGGCGAGCTTCTCGGCCGCCGGGTCGCTGGCGTCGACATCGGCGTTGTCCGAGTAGCGCCAGATGGCGACCTGGGTGCCCGCCGCCGCCGTCTTCTCGGTGAGCGGCCCGGTCTCCGCGCTCTGGGCGAGCGCCGAGAGGTCGTCTATCTGCGGGTAGGAGTGCTCCAGGATCCAGCGGATCTTGCCGGCGTTCTTGTTGGCGCCGAGCGAGGTCTGATCCCAGGGGGTCTCCAGGTACTTCGCCTGGTCCTGCGTGGGGTTGTGGATATCGATGCAGTACGTCTTGAGCTTGCCGCCGCCGTCCACGGTCATCTCGAACAGCCCGGCGGGGAGTTGCTGGTCCTTGCCGTCGTTGTGGAGCACGGCGCCGTCGTAGGTCTTCAGTCCGTCGAGGGTGGCCGCGGCGCCGCCCTGATGCTGGGGGACCTCGTCGGCGGTGGCCGCCCCGGCGCCGGCCACCGAGCCCATGGCCACCAGTCCCGAGACGAGTACCGCGGCGGCGAGACGGGCGGCGCCTCGCCTCCGTACGGATGACGCAGATATCGCAGAAAACACAGAATTCCCCTTCGGGCGAGGTTCTTTCGCGGTGAACGCGTGGGGGGATGCCTCGCCAGCAGACTCAAGTGCCCCGTGAGTACTCGCGAATCCTATGGACGGCGAGAACCGCCGGAGTCCACTCACGCACTCTGATAACCGTTCCGAATCGGAATCGTTATCGACACTCCGGCAGAGCTATGCAAGGCGACCGAGTATATCGACATGTCTCCACAACTCACGCTCAGGGAACGGCAGTCGACGCCGTGACCAGCGCGCGGGCGGATGCCGCGTCCGGCGCCCGGTCCCGCGTCCCGTCCGGCGTCCCGTCCGGCATGGGAATCGGCACCTGGTCCGGTCCCTGAAGCCCCGCCCGCCCCCGCTCCTCCCCCTCCGTCGCGGACTTGTGACGCTCCGTCAGGGAAGGAGTCGCCCTGGTCACGCGTCTGAACGCGGCCGTCCCCCGCGTCAGATCGTGTCCGACCGCCACCGCGTCGATCTCCACCGATGTCCGGCGCTGCCCTTCCCGTTCGTCCTCCCGTACGCGCAATCGGCCGTGCACCACCAGCGGCTCACCGACGGAGACCGAGGCGGCCAGATTCGCCCCCAGCGTCCGCCACGCCCACACCGTGTAGAAGCTCGTGGGCCCGTCCGCCCAGCCGTTCTTCTGCCGGTCCCAGCGCCGCCCGGTCACCGCGAATCGAAACCGGGCCACCCCGCCCGAGGCCGACTCCCTGAATTCCACCCCTGTTGCGACATTCCCCACCACGGTTACCACGGTGTCGTTCATAACGGCCCCTCCCCGTCCGGCTGCATTGACTGATCCCATGCTGGACCGGATGGAAAGAATGCGCTGTCGCCTGTGCATTACCTGTCAGTTGTGGAAAACCCCGTCACCCGTTCACCGGTCCGGCATCGCCCCCGCCGACCCCGCCGGCCGCCTCATCCGCCCGAGCGGGAAACGGTCACGTACTGCTCCCGCACCTCCCGGTAGCGCATCAGCTCCGCCGAGATCGGGTCCAGCACCCTCGCCCGCCCGCAGGCCGCCGCCGCCTCGCGCAGCCGCCGCTCGGCGTCCTGCCCGTACCGCCGCGCCGGCCCCATCGCGGCCGCCCCGCACGCCCACTCCACGAACGGCCCGCCGACGATCCCGGCGAGCATCACCAGCACGGGCGGCAGCAGCCCCGGTTCCAGTACGCCGATGATCTGCCCCACCAGCCACAGCGCGCCGTAGATCTGGAGCAGCGTCATGGATGCCTGCGCCAGCACCGCGGCGGGCCACCAGGTGGGCCGCGGCGGCCGGCTGCTCGGGGTCGCCGCCGTCAGCGCCAGCTCGTCCAGCGCCTCCGGCAGCCCCTCCGCGCCCCGCGCCGCCGCCTCGCGCACGGAGTGCGCCCAAGGCGCGGGCAGCCCGGCGGACGCCTCCTCCGCCACCGTACGTACGGCCTGTTCGACCCGCTGGCGTGCCGTCAGCTCCTCCTCCGCGGTCTCCGGGGGCCGCGACGTCTGGCCGCCGGGCATCCGCGTGGACTCGTACCACCGCCACAGCCGCAGCCAGGGCGTCCCGCACGCGCGCCCCGCGTTCCTGCGCCAGGCGCGCTCCGCCGCCTCGCCCGCGGCCACCGCGCCGACCGCCCAGGCCAGCCGGTCGGCGAACTGCTCACGGGAACGCTCGCCGAGTCCGGCACGCCCCTCGGCGACGTACGCGGACCGCAGCCGCCACGCCGCCGCGTCCACATCGGCGGAGAGCCGCCGTTCCGCGGCGTTCCGCTCCTGGACGAACCGTCCCAGCAGCTCGCGCAGTTCGCCCACGCCGTGCCCGCTGAGCGCGGAGACCGCGAGGACCGTGGCGCCGGGCTCGCCGTGTTCGCCGAGGGCCATCCCGTCCTCGTCCAGCAGCCGGCGCAGATCGTCGAGCACCTGGTCGGCGGCGTCGCCGGGCAGCCGGTCGATCTGGTTGAGCACGATGAAGGTGATCTCCGCGTGGCCGGCGAGCGGTCGCAGATAGCGCTCGTGCAGCGCGGCGTCCGCGTACTTCTCGGGATCGACGACCCAGATCACCGCGTCCACGAGCGCGAGCACCCGGTCCACCTGCTCGCGGTGGCGGACGACGGCCGAGTCGTGGTCGGGGAGATCGACGAGGACCAGGCCGTGCAGCTCCTCGTCGCCGTCCCCGCCCGCCAGCGGCTTGCGCCGCAGCCGTCCGGGGATGGCCAGCCGGTCGAGCAGCCCCGCAGCTCCCTCGGACCAGACGCAGGCGATGGGGGCGGAGGTGGTGGGTCTGCGCAGGCCCGTCTCCGAGATCGGCACCTCGGCCAGGGCGTTGAACAGCGTCGATTTGCCGCTGCCCGTCGCTCCCGCGATGGCGACGACGGTATGGCGCGAGGAGAGCCGCTGACGGGCGGACGCCTCGTCCAGTACGCGCCCGGCCTCGGCAAGTACGGACCCTTCGAGCCGGGTCCTCGACAGTCCCACCAGCTCGCCCAGGGCGTCGAGACGTACCCGCAGGGAGCCGCCGTACGCGCCCCCGATGGGCGTGTGGGCCTCGGACTCGTCCGAACCGTCCCCCGGGCCGCCGTCCAGCCCGTCCACGCCGCTGAGGCCGTCCGGAGAGCCCTTCCCGCCGGCGCGGCGGGCGATCAGCCCGTCGTCCCAGCCGCCGGCGGAGCCGCCGGGCTCGTCGGGGGCGGGTTCGAAGGCGACGGACTCGGGGCCCTCATGGGGCTCTTCGGACTCCACGGCCTCGTCGGGCTCCCGGGGCTCCCCGGATTCCTCGGATTTGACCGACTTCATAAATTTCGCGGGCTTCATGAATTTCGCGAACTTCCCGGACTTCCCGGGCTCCGTGGCATTCTCGGCGCCCTCCACTCCATTCTCAGAAGCCTTATCAACGCCAGCAGCCCCAGCAGCCCCGGCAGCCCTGTTGGTCTTATCAACCTCATTGGCCTCGCTGGTCCCACCAGCAACATCAGTCACCTGAGACACATCGGTCACCTTTCCCTCTGGAGTACGGACAGCGCGGCGATCAACTCGGCCTGCGGCTCCGGGGTCACCTCAAGCGCGTCGAGGGGCGCCAGCCGCCGGTCGCGCTCCCCGTGCAGTACGCGATCGATGTACGTCGTCACCAGCTCGCCGCCCCGGTCGCGCAGCCGCAGCGCCACGTGCGCCCCGACCCGCTCCGCGAGCCGCTCCCCCGCGAGCCGGGCCCGCCGGCCGCCGAGCAGGGCCGCCGCGAGCAGCGCCGCGACGGTCTCGGCGTCGGGCGCGGGGGTCCGTTCGAGCCGGCGCACCTCCTCCTCGGCCAGTTCCTCAAGGACGCGGCGCCAGCGGCGTACGGCCATCCCGACCCGTTCCGCCGCCTCCCCGTCCGGTCCCGGCATGGGCAGCGTCCCGGCGGCCGGCTCGTGCCCCCACGCCTCCTCCACCCGCTCCTCGGCGGCGGCCACCGCGCACTGGAGGAGCGCGCCGAGGCTCTCCGCCAGCGAGTCGAGCAGCTCGCGCGCCGAGCTGTCCCGGGGATAGCCACGCCAGCGCGTGCGCGCGTCTCCGGCGAGCACGGCGCCGCGCTGGAGCTGCCGACGCACCCGGTCGCCCTCGCCCGCGTAGGCGTCCTCCACCGCGCCCGTCAGCCGCACGGCGGCGGCGTACTGCGCGGCCACCGCCCCCGCCAGCTCCGGCATCCGCGCGTTCAGCGAGTCGATGACCCCGGCCGCGGTACGCACCAGTGCCTGCTGACGAGCCGCCGGATCCTGCACCCGGTGCGCGAGCCAGGCGAGCAGCGGCGCGACGGCGGTGGTGGGCAGCAGCCCCCGCCCGGCGCCCGCGGACTCGGGCAGTTCGGGGATGGTGAACCGCGGTACGTCACCGAGCCCGGCCCGGGTCAGCAGTGCCGCGTACTGCCGTGACACCTCGTCGATCACCTGGTGCGGCACCCGATCGAGGACGGTCACCAGCGACGCGTCGTACTCCTTCGCGGTACGGAGCAGATGCCAGGGCACGGCGTCCGCGTACCGGGAGGCGGTGGTCACCATGACCCACACGTCCGCGGCGCAGATCAACTCGGCGGCCAGCAGCCGGTTATCCACCACGAGCGAGTCGATGTCGGGTGCGTCGAGCAGTGCGAGCCCGCGGGGAAGGGCGGCGGCGGTGTCGATCCGCAGCGCGCTCTGCTCCACGGCCCCCGTGCCGTCCGTACCGATCCCCGCGTCGTCCTCCTGCTGCGGCAGCCATACGCGCGTCAGGTGCGGCAACACCCGCATCCCGGCGAACCAGTGGTGGTCCTCGGGGTGGCAGACCAGTACGGGGGTACGTGTGGTGGGCCGCAGCACCCCCGCCTCACTGACCCGCCGTCCCACAAGGGAGTTGACGAGCGTGGACTTCCCGGCACCGGTGGACCCCCCGACGACGACGAGCAGGGGTGCTTCGGGGTCCCTGAGCCTGGGCAGCAGATAGTCGTCGAGCTGTGCCAGCAGCTCGGCCCTGGTCTGCCGGGCACGCGGCGCCCCGGCGAGAGGCAGTGGAAGACGCACGGCAGCGACACAGTCGCGCAGTGCGGAGAGTGCGTCGATCAGCTGGGGCCGTACATCCAAGGTCACCACATGCGAAGAATGCCCAATTTTGGAGCCTTTTTGAAGCGTATGGACATCCCTGCGCGCCGATCACATACTCGGGACAGACGGGACGAGTGGGGCGCAGGCATAACGACTGCACAACACCCGGGGCGCCGAGCGCCAAAAGCGATGCGGGAATCGCACCTGCCTGCGATTATCGGTTCGCTTCACTGAACCTCCACAACGTGCCACGGGCGTGAAGCAACCGGGTCAAGGCGATCGGAGCCCTATCCTTGTCCCGGCGAGGTCGCGGAACCACCCAACCAGGGCTCCAGGTCACCGAGGCCACCACCCGGCCCCCGTAGCTCAGTGGATAGAGCAGGTGCCTTCTAAGCACTTGGCCGCAGGTTCGAGTCCTGCCGGGGGCGCTACGCGCGATGACCAGCGGAAACGCTGGTCATCGGCGTTTCTGGCTCAATGTACATCGCTACCGGACCAAGTGCCTTGACTGTCCACGATAGTGGACGCCATGGTGGCTTCATGACAGCCGCGCGATACAACTTGGCCCCTATGTCTGCCTCTTGGATCCGCTCCCTGCGATCCCAGAACCTTGCCGACAACACCATCCGTGTCTACACGCGTGCCGCCAGTGACTTCGGTGCCTTCCTTCTCGACGAGGAGATCGGCTACCGTCCGCCGGTCGACGACGACGGCACCGAGGGACGCCCGGCGCCGACCTCGCTGGAAGAGATTCACCGCGAGCACGTCGAGGCGTACATCACGGCCACCATGAAGCGCACCTCTGCGAGCACCGCAAACCAACGCTTCCGCAGCTTGAAGACCATGTTCAACTGGCTGGTCGACGAAGAGGAGATCGACCGCTCACCCATGCGCACCATGAAGCCTCCGACGATCCCCGAGGTGGAGGTCCCGATCATCAGCGAGGGCGACCTCTCGAAGCTCTTCAAGGCGTGCTCGGGCAAGACGTACGCGGACCGGCGAGACACCGCACTGCTGATGCTGTTCCTCGACACGGGCGTCCGGCTCTCGGAGGCCACGGACCGAAGAGTCGAAGACCTTGACCTGGACTTGAAGGTGCTGCACGTCCTCGGCAAGGGCTCCGTGCGGCGTCCCGTGCCGTTCGGGCGGACGTGCGCGACCGCCCTGGACAGGTACCTGCGGGCGGCGGCGAAACACAAGGGCAAGCCGCTAGAGGGCGACATGTGGCTGTGGTGGGGCGAGCGCAATCGGGGGCAGCGGCTGACCTTGTGGGGTGTGGGCACGATGCTGAAGCGTCGGTGCGCGGAGGCCGGCATCGAGGAGTTGCACCCGCACCAATTCCGGCACACGTTCGCTCATCAGTGGAAGGTCAACGGGGGCAACGAGGACGACTTGATGCGGATCACCGGGTGGAAGTCTCGTCAGATGCTGACGCGCTACGCCGCGTCTGCGGGCTCGGAGCGGGCGGCGCTGGCTCACCGGAGGCTGAGCCCCGGCGACCGGCTGAAGTAGCCGGCCGCCGTTGGGGTTCAGCGTCCGGTCCGGGCCAGTTCGAGGCTGCCGACGAGCCGTGGTACACGCACACACAGGAGCGTGATTGCTACGGCTTCCTCGATCTGGCTGGGGTCGTACGCCATCCGGACACGGTCTCCGAAATCTCGGTACATCATGGGAATGCCGTCGTCCAGGTCTGCGCATTCCACTCGAACACCCGTCACATGGCCCCCTGTCCCGCTGGCTCCGGCATGCCGGTTCGCACACGCGTTCGTTTTGCGCGAGGTCCAGTAACCATACGGCTACGCAACCCATTGGTGCAGGCCATAGGGAGAATCGGGGGTGCACACTCCGTATTGTGACCGTTCAGAGATCGTTGCTTTTATATGACAAACAGGGCGGCTAGTCAGCCCTCTTCATCCCAACGCTCAGCCACAGCACGGGACTTGGGGGCGTCCGCGAGAGACGCGTCAAGGCGATGAATGAGGATGGCCGGCGCACCGCCCGCGAGCTCCGACTCGGCGTAACCGATCACCTGGAAGTGCGCCGCCGCTGCGACAACTTCGCGCGGCAGCCCGAGGCCGGCCGCGAGGGCGGACACCAGCGGAGGCGTGATGGTGTATCCGTTCCCGGCGATGATTTTTCCGACCAGCGACTTACTCGGGGACCATCCACTGTCCGGGTCCACGGCGATCTCCGAGAAGTCGCGCGTACTCCACCGCTTACCGATGCCGACGTGCTGTTGCACCAGCTCAGTCAGCGCATCACGCTGCTCGGGCACCACAGTCACCTCTCTCACTGCCACGTCCACACCTTCCGAGTGGGGATTCCCGGAAATGCCAGGTCAGAGCGCACAACCTTTCGCGCTCGCTGGCCATTGTCCACGATCAGGGGCGCAGCGGGGTCACCCCGGACGACTCCGACCAGATATTGCCTAACCGCAATCTCGCCCACGATCGTGGACACCGCTCAAGCGATGTGCTTTAGTGGGGCTGTCCACAAACGTGGGCAGCGCAACGGAGGCACCATGAAGGAACCCAGGCTCCGCCTGATCGACCCGCACGTCCTGCGGCACCTCATGCAGCACGCACCGGACGGGCGTCCCATCAGCGGCAAAACCCTCGGGGACCGAGTCGGCCTCTCCAAGAGCAAGATCAGTGCACTCCTCCACGAAGAGCGCGCCACCGTGACGCCAGGGACCGCCGAGCGCATCGCGACCACCCTCGGAGTTCACACCGGCGCTCTCTTTTTTGAGCCATTGTCCACGCCCATGGGCATGGACAGTCGGATCGGAAAGGACACACCCTGATGACCACGAGCGAGCGCTCCCAGCGCATGCGGCTCGCCGCACACAAGAGCTGGGGCAACACGGTCGACCGCGCCAGCCGTACGGCCGCCGCCCGCAAGGCGTCGCACCACACACGGTTCCTCAACAAGGCCCGCGAGATGCACCCGAACGCGACCGCCAAGCAGATCGAGAAGGTCGCCGAGTCGCTGCGGTCGGCGCACTACACGGAGCTGGCGCTCAAGTCGGCGCAGGCCCGGCGGATCAAGAGCGAGCAGGCGAAGACGGCGAAGCGGAAGCAGGTCGCGCAGGAGATCGCGGCGCTGTCGGCCGGCCGTCCGGCCGCTGCCTGACTCGCCTCATGAAGCGGGGCCGCCCGGACGGCCATCCGGAACGACCCCTGGCAGTCCACCAGAACAAAGAGAGAAGTGGATCACCTTGAGTACACAGACTATCCGTCCCACGGATTTGCCCGCCGGTCACCGGCGGACGGTCCGGGTGGACGTTGAGGTTCCCCGCCCGACGACTGTGTCGGCCGTGTTCCGGGCTGCGGCCCGTGTGATCGCGGCGAATGGGCACTACCAGGGCGACTTCGTGCCGGATGTGTTCGACCGGGAGATGTGCGTCCCGCACTTCCTGCGGCCGATGTCGATCGTGGCCGCGCTGAAGACGGCGGTGACCGGGGATCCGCACCGTACATCGCTGCTGGCGGATGAGGCGATCGCTGTGCTGGCGCTGCGGCTGGAGGTCAACGGCGAGATGGGCCCGTTTTACGGGGACATTTTCTCGCTGGAGGAGCACATCGCCGCGTGGGGCGATGTGCCGGGCCGGACCGTGGAGTCGGTTGTCGCGGTGCTGTACGCGGCTGGGGACGCTGCGGAGGTGTCGGCATGAGCGACTCGATCTCCGTCCGGATCACGCTGGACTCGTACGACCTGATGCACCCGCGTGAGAAGCAGACGCAGGTGTACGTGCAGATTCCCGAGGTGGCGCGCGTCTCGTACATGCTGCCCGCCGAGCGGTTCCAGGGGCTGAAGGACCGTGCTTGGCCCGAGGTGTTGGACGTGGCGGACGAGCACTACGAGCGCGGGTGGGCCGTCGAGGATTCGACGACGGTGGCGGCTCGCGCTGCCGTTCGGGCGTGGCTGCGGGACGACGCGAACCGCGATGAGATGCAGGCCGCGTTCGAGGCGGACCACGCCCGTCGGGACCCGGTGGCGCGGAAGCTGTTGGAGGAGAACGAGCGGCTGCGGGCCCGGGTCGCCGAGCTGGAGCAGCTGGCAGTAGCCGCCCGCGCCTTGCACGTTCAGTACCCGGACTCCGAGCACTGCCAGCACGACGGCGAGTCCTGGCCGTGCCCGACGGTGGAGGCGCTGAACGCGCACAACACCGCGCCCGGCCCGGACGGTGAGGCCGACCGCATCGTGGCCTACCGCAACTCGGACCGGCCCGGGGTGCTGCTGTGCCGGGAGCACGGCGACGGCTGGGTGGGTCTGACGCCGCTCACGTCCGAGGACCTGCCCGATGGCGGGCTGTGCACGTGGGGCTGGCCGAAGTCGGAGCAGTGCGGCAGGGACGTGCTGATCACCGAGGCGGGTGATCCCCGATGACGGTCCTGCTGTGGATCTCGTACGCCCTGATCGCGTGGGGCCTCGGCTGTGCCGCTCTCGTCGCGATCGTCGACGACCACCACCCGTTCGCGTACCTCGCCGCTCTGCTGCGCCCCCACGGAGGCCGCAATGCCCGCTGACCTGAACCCCAGCAGCAAGCCGCCGTTGTCCGTGCGGCTCCGCTCCGACTGGCTGCGCGGCATCCTCCGCGTCGACCCCATCCGCCACCACACTCTGATCGGCCTCGTCCAGCACTGGGGCGACGCGGACGCCCGCGAGGACGTCATCACCCAGCTCGACGCGCTCGCCGAGGCCGTCCAGTCCCCGCGCGAAGGGGAGTTGGACGCGCTGACCGAGGCGGTAGAGGACGCGGCGGCTCTGGACACGGCCGAGATCGACATCAGCCTGTCGGATGCGTTGCGGCTGCGGGATGAGCTGGACGAGGCGATCGATCGCCTGTCTCGGTTCAACCCGCAGCGGCTCGCAGCCGTGCCGTCCCTGCCCGAGCGGAGGACTGCATGAACGCCGAGACCCATCAGGCCGCGCTTATCGTCGCGGACCGAGCGAGCAGCGCGGACGACTGCCGGACGCTCCTCGAAATGCTGGGGCTCAAGCCCCAGTCGAAGCGGCGGCGCGGTGGCCGGCCGCCCGTGGACCACGGGCACGGCGACCACCGAACGTACAACAAGGGCTGCCGCTGCGACGACTGCCGGGAGGCTCAGCGGCTGCGCGGGATCAAGCAGCGCGCAGGGTGGGCACAGGACCCGTCGGCCGCTGACCGTGCCGGGCACGGCAAGCCGTCCACGTACAAGAACTACAAGTGCCGGTGCGAGCCATGCTCGAAGGCGAACAGTGCGGATGTGGCTGCGTTCCGAGCACGGCGCCGTCAGAGCGCCGCGATGGCGGAGACACGTGGTGCCGCATGAGCGCCCGCGAGACGTTGCACTCCGACCTCCTCACCACACCCGCCGCCCAGAAACTCCCGCAGCCTGAGGGATGGGCCAGCACCCGGATCAAGCGGTACCGGGACGAGGTCCGTACCGAGACGCTGGCCGAGGTCGCCGAGATGCTCGACCGAGTCGGGCACCCCGCCGCCGCGCTGGTCCTCCGTTACGCCGACGAGGCCGCTGGGCCGGAGGAGAAGACCACCCCGAACGCTGGGACTGCGGTCACTCCTCAGCTCGACAGCATCACACGCCAACAGCGGCTCCTCTCCACCATCCGCCAACAGCACGGACGCGGACGCTGGCGCACCAGCCGCGTCGAACACCTCTACCGCGACTGGGGCGTCCACTACCCCCGCAGCAATGCCCGCTCCGATCTGCAAGCCCTGCATCTGGCAGGCCACTTGACGGAGCGCGGACCGGTCGACGGCCGCTTCTACACCCTCAACACCCGGAAGGACGGCCAGCGATGACCGGACCCGAGCACTACCGCAAGGCCGAGAAACTGGCGAAGATTGCCGCCCGCTACCGGGAGTCGAGTGACGCACTCGCGCTGATCGAGCTGGCACAGGTCCACGCGACGCTCGCCCAGGTCGCCGCCACCGTCGAGCAGGCCAGCAACGCCGCCATCGCGAGTGACATCAACAGCAGCACCCTCGCCACCTGGTACGAGGCCACGCACACCGCGACGGGTGGCGATGCCCTGTGACGACCGTCGCGCAGGCCGGGGCGAGCACCGCCCCGGCCGCCGGCCGCCGGGTCACACCCACCGGCCGACTCATCCTCCCCGCCGACGCCGACCGTGCCGACTGGCTCACAGCGCGCCGCTCCGGCATCGGCTCCAGCGACGTCCCTGCCCTCCTCGGCCTTGTCGAGCAGAACCCGCCGCTGAAGGTCTACTTCGACAAGACCGGCCGCGACGTCGATGACGCGGGCGAAGCCGCCTACTGGGGCATCGTCAACGAAGAGAACGTGGCTCGCCGATGGGCCATGCAGTCCCGCAGCGTAGTCCGCCGCGTCGGCCTCGTCGCCCACCAGGACCACCCGCACTGGATGACCACCCTCGACCGGCGCGTCACCAAGTGCCCGCTCTCGGCCGACGAGCAGGCCCCCTGCGCGCTGGAGGTCAAGACCCGCTCGGCGTTCAAGGCCGCGCAGTGGCACGCCGGAGCCCCGGACGACGTCCTCGCCCAAGTCCTGTGGCAGATCGCCGTCAACGGCTACGAGCACATGCACTACGCCGTCCTCATCGGCGGCAACGAGTACCACCAGGGCACCGTCCGCGCCGACCAGTACACGGACGTGATGGCCGACATCACGACCGCGGTCGACCGGTTCTGGTTCGAGCACGTCCAGGCGCAGGTACCGCCCGAGCCGATCGGTGACGGCGACGCCCTCACGAGGCTGTTCCGTCGCCTGCATCCGGCCCGCTCCGGCACGGTCGACATCGACCGCCACGACGACGCCTTGGATGCGCTCCTCGACTACGGCCGACACCAGCGTGCCGAGTCCGCGGCGAAGAAGGCCAAGGCCGCGGCGAAGGCCCGCATGATCGCCGCTCTCGACAGCGCGCAGTCCGCGCTGATCGGCGGGGAGCGCGCCTACTCGCTGGAGCCCAGCAACGCCGCGCCGCGCGTCGACTTCGAGCAGCTCGCCGAGCGCTGGCCCGATGCCTACGCCGCGTGCGTCGCCCCGAACCCGACTGAACGCATCGACATCGCCAAGCAGTACAAGGGGGACTTCTGATGGGACTGCGCGAGAACGCAGCCGCAGCGGCCGGCCGTGAGCTGACCGCCAACGAGCACGACCGCCCGGCCGAGCCGGAGCCCGCGCCGCTGCCGGACCCGATGGCCGACTACGAGCCCGGCGACGACGACCCGGAGATGGTGCCCGTCCACATCGCCTGGCTCCGTGTCCGCAAGGACGTCCGCGCCATCGCCAAGGGCGAGCAGTACAACGGCGGCGGCACCCGCTTCAACTTCCGTGGCGTCGACACCGTGGTCAACACCTTCGGCCCGGTCACCCTCCGGCACGGCATCAACATCTTCCCCGTCGGCATCGACGCGGAGCACCGGGACACCACCACGTCCAAGGGCAACAAGATGCGCGAATGCACCGTCACCGTCTCGTGGATGGTCATGGGCCCCAAGGGCGACACCCTGCCCGCGCTGCTGAAGACGCGGGGCGAGGCACTCGACTCCGCTGACAAGGGCACGGCCAAGGCCCAGTCCGTGGCACTGCGGGTGCTTCTCCTGACCGGCGGCCTCACCCCGACGCACGACAAGGACCCGGACTCCTCCCACGTCGAGCGCGGTGAGGCGCCCATCCGGCCGGCCGTCCAGTACCTCGACGAGATCACCCACCCCCAGACCAGCGCCGGACGCCTCCGACAGATCCACTACGAGCTGAAGCAGACCGGCCAGCTGGGCGCGCTGCTCACGAACGAGGTCGGCGACGAGGAACGCGCGGGCGACATGGTCGTCCGCATCGGCAAGGAGCGCGCCGCCGGGGGTGCCGCATGAGCTGGCACCTCGGCCGTATGACCGGCTTTGACCTCGAAACCACCGGGCCCGACCCTCTCACCGCCCGCATCGTCACCGCGTGCATCGTCCAGTGCGGCGGCGGCTCTCCGGTCGACTCGGCAACGTGGCTGTCCGACGTAGACGGCGAGGAGATCCCCGACGAGGCCGCCGCCATCCACGGCGTGACAACCGTCCGTGCCCGTGCGGAGGGTGCGCCGCTCGCGCAGGTCGTCGCCGAGCTGCTCGCCGGTCTCGGGCAGGCGATCGTCGCGGGCCTGCCGATCGTCGCGATGAACGCAAGGTATGACCTCACGCTGCTGGACCGCGAGGCCGAGCGGTACGGCCTCGATCCGCTGCCCATCGGACCGGTCATCGACCCGTACGTCATCGACAAAGCCGTCGACAAGTGCCGGCGCGGCTCCCGGAAGCTGACCGCCCTGTGCGACCACTACAAGGTCCCGATCGGCGACGCCCACCAGGCCGACGCCGACGCGATCGCCGCGTGCCGCGTCGCCTGGCGACAGGCCACCCGGTACGAGCAGGTCGCACGGATGACGCTGCCCGAGCTGCACCACGCGCAGGTCGGGTGGGCGGCGGAGCAGGCGGCGAGCTTGCAGGAGTACTTCCGCCGCAAGGACCCGACCGCGGTCGTCGAGGGCGCCTGGCCGCTCATCCCACGCCAGCAGGGCGGTGACGCCTGATGTGGATCTCCCGCACCCGCTACAGGGACATGCGCACGCAGATCGAGCAGTTCGTCGACCAGCGTGACGAAGCCCGCCGCGACGCCGCCGCGCACCTCGGCGCCGCCCGGCGCACCGCCGCCCGCAACACGCACCTCACCGAACAGCTCCAGGACGCACGCGCCGAAGACCTCGGCGACAGCATCACGGACGCCATCGGCTACGAGCGGCGCATCGTCCGCATGACGCGCGCCGTCGCCCGCCTGTCCGCCGCCCTCACGAGCGAGACCCGCCGCGCGGACCGTCTCCAGCAGCGCCTCGACTCCGCGCTCGGACTCGACAGCCCCGCCATCGCAGACGGCGCCCTGTGGCAGCAACACCGCACCGACAAGCCCAAGCCCGAACCAGGGGGCAAGCCGTGACCGCTCTCTTCGATCTGACCACGCCCGTGGTCCCCGCCCCGGCCCTCGCACCGGCGGCGGGGACCACCCGGCCCACCTTCACCATCGCCCTCCCCACGGGCGTGAAGCTGCTGAACAGCAACCAACGCCTTCACCACGCGCCGAAGGGGAAGCTCACCCACGCGCTCCGCGCCGCCGCCATGGAAGCCGTAGGCGAGAACCCGGCGCTCATGGAAGCGCTCGCCGCCGCCAAGCCCGGCCCACTGTTCGAGCGCGCTCACATCCTCGGCATCTACCGGCCCCGATCCGTCGGCCGCTGCGACCCCGCCAACTGGTACCCCAGCTTCAAGGCCGCCGTAGACGGCATCGTCGATGCCGGGCTCCTCGACGACGACGACCACACCCGCCTCGTCGGCCCGGACATGCGCCTCGGCCGGAAGATCAAGGGCGGCCAACTGGTCCTCGTCATTCGCGGCCTGGCCGTCGGCGAGCAGTGGCCGGACCTCGGGCAGGTACCCCAGTGACCGACACTCT
Source organism: Streptomyces scopuliridis RB72 (assembly GCF_000718095.1). GTDB lineage: Bacteria > Actinomycetota > Actinomycetes > Streptomycetales > Streptomycetaceae > Streptomyces > Streptomyces scopuliridis. The sequence goes on from NZ_JOEI01000012.1 coordinate 152,382, forward strand.
GTTCGACCTGCCCGCCGTCCAGCCGACGACGTGCGCCCGATGCGACGACCGGCCCGCCGAGGTCACCGTCACCGGACACGCCAACCTCCTCGGCGGCATGACGGCCGACGGGTTCGCCCCGTTCGCGCCCGTACCGGTCGGCCGAATCCCCTGGACCCGCCACACCGCCCCGACCGCCTGCTGCTACCGCTGCGCCCGCTACCTCGCATGGGCCTGGAACGCCCCGTACGAGGTGGCGCGCCCCCATCAGGAGCGCATCGTCGTCATGGCCGTACCGCTGGAATCGGCGGCGGTCGCATGACCCGCCGGCCGCGTCCTCAGCCCCCGCCCGGCCTCCTCGACTGGCGGGACAACTCCCACTGGTCCACCCGCGAACGGCCCTGCCGTTACTGCGGGTTCGGCACTCACCTACGCGATTCCCGACGGAAACCCGCACACAAGGTCTGCGCCGAATTCGCCCTCGCCCAACAGGTCGCCGACGCGGCCGAAGCCTACGGAAAGGACACCCTGTAATGCCGAAGCTCAGCCCCACCCAGGCCCCCGAGGTCAAGCTCGACTCCGCCGCCGCATCCGTCGAAGTCAGTCTCACCACCGAACAGCGCCGCGGCCTCTTCGAGAAGCCCGGAAGCGTCGTCGTCGCCATCGTCGAGCTGACCTCGAAGTCGTACACCGGCCACGCCGAGGGCGAAGAGAAAGAGCCCCAGGTCAAGGTCCGCGTCACCGGCTGCGAAGTCGCCCGCACCGACGCCGAAGCCGCGACGCTCCTCGAAGCGAAGCGCGCCATGTGGAGGGCCCGCCGCATGGACGGCACGTTGGACGAGGTCGGCCCCGGCCCCCGCGACCCCGAGGCCGTCATCGGTACCGCGTTCGCCGCATACCCCTCCGAGGACGAGTACAAGGCCCACGAGCGCGCCCGCGAGGCCAAGCGCCGCGACGAGTACGTGCGCTAACTGCCGCACTCCGGCCCGGGGCCACCGCGCCCCGGGCCCCATCCCCACCCGCACCACAGCGAGATGAGAATCCGTGAGCAGCAGCGACCGTGTGCAGACCGTCCGGAACGCGTGGATCAACGCGCTTCGCGCCGAAGTGCTGCGCGACGGCGTCCCCGCCGAGCTGCCACGGATCGCAAACGTGGGCGTGTGGATCGCCACGTACGCCGATGCGGACGGCGGCGGCGCGTTCCCCAGCCGCGAGACCCTCGGCACCCTTGCAGGGTGCGCGCAGGAGACCGTCACCCGGTGCGTCAAGGTCCTGATGGCCGTGGGGATGCTGGCCCGCAGGCGCCGGCCGAACGCCTCGTCGGTCTACCAGCTGCTCATCCCGGTGTCCCGGCCTGACTGGGCTGCTCACATCCACCTGTACACGGACACCCGGCAGCGCAAGGCCCACGCCGCGAAGAAGGCCGAGCAGATCACCGACGTGGTACGGAAGACGACTTCCACCGTACGGACAGCGTCCGTGGACGCGGACCGGACAGCGTCCATGGACTGTGTTCCGGACAGCGTCCACGGCGGGCGTTCCGAACCCCCTCCGGAGGGCCCGGACAGCGTCCATGGACGCCCCCGGACAGCGTCCATGGACGCCTTCCGGACAGCGTCCATGGCGGGCCCCTACCAGTACAACCACCCCTATGGGGTGGACCCAGACCCCGACCACAACATGGCTGAGCCCGAACCTCAGCCACAGGTCCGCGCGGGCGCGCGAGGGGAAAACGATTCCTCCCCCCAGCCACCCGCCACAACCAGCACCAGCGACGAACCACCACTCACCTTCGCCCGGTGCAGCACCTGCGGCGAACGCATGATCCCCGACCCCAAACGCCCCGACCGGACCACACACACACGCTGCACCCCCATCGCCGCCGAACGGACCGCGTCATGACCACCCGCCACTGCCTCCACTGCCCCAACCCCGCCGCCCACCAGCGCCGCGTCTGCAACCCCTGCCGCAACCGCCTCTACCGCAGCAACCGCCGCAACCGCCGCCGCCCCTACCAACCCCGACGCGACCCCGAGCCCTTCAACATCGACACCGCCGTCAACACCCGCCGCCCCCTCCCCGGCATGACCTCCGAAGAACGAGCCGCAGCAGGCGTCCAACTCACCGCACACGGCCTCTCCGCACGCCAAATCGCCGACATCTTCAGCGTCACCACCCGCACCGTCGCCCGCTGGCGAGCAGCAGCACGCACCACACAGGCAGCTTGACCAACCGCCCCACGACCAACCACCCCCAGGGGAGCCGACATGACCACCATCCCCGTCCCCGCGTTCCTCAAGGGCACCAGCACCGCGGCCTGCGCCACCAGCGACCACGACCCCGAGCTGTGGCACTCCACCGACCCGTTCGACGAACTCACGGCCAAGCAGATCTGCGGGGCCTGCCCGCTGCTCCTCGCCTGCCAGGCCCACGCCCTCGACACTCGGGAGCGGCTCGGGACATGGGGAGCGCTCACGGCCGGCGAGCGGCACCGGCTGCGCACCACGGATGGGTCGTGGCTGGACGCGGCCGGTCGTGTCCGGCTGCCGTGCGGTACTCCGCGGGCGTACTCGGCGCACCACAGGTTCGGTGAGACGCCGTGCGACGTGTGTGTGGCCGGGCATGAGGCGCGGGTGCTGAAGCAGCGGTTGCGGCTGTTGGAGGCCGCTCACGCCGCGGGCGGCACCTACGCGGGTGCGCAGCTGCACCGGCGGATGGGAGAGGCCGCGTGCGGGCCCTGCATGGCGGCACAGGCCCGGTACAACGCGACCCGCCCAAGGGCTCGTCAGCGCGGCTCACAGGCCCAGCCTCAGGCGGTCGCCGCGTGATCGACACCGTGCTGTTCGTGCTGCTCGTGGTCGTGGCGGCCGGCCTGCCGCTGGCCCACTGGGCGTACCCGCCGTGGCGGCGCCGGTGAACAGTCGCGCCCTCGGGCTCGTCTACCCGCTGCTGCTCCTCGGCGCCGTGCTGGTCCTCGTGGTCCTGCTGGCCGCCGAGGGCCGACGGGATCGGCGAGCGCGAGCCCGACGCGCGGAGCAGCTGGCCCGCCCGCCGGCCGTCTCGTTCGCCGCGCTCCTCGATGAACTGGCCATCCACCGCGAGGCCGTGCGGCACGCCTGCTGCGCGGGCTGGTGGACGCCCGGACACCTGTACCGGCATCACCCCGACTGCACCAAGGAGCAGCACCATGCCTGAACCCGCCCGCCTCGTCGCCGCCGCTATCGACCGACTGACGACGCAGGTGGAACGCGTAGCCGACGCCCTCACGACGACGCCCGTCACCACCACCGACGACACCCCGTCGACGCCCGACGACGAGCCCCGCTGCATCTGCGGCGACCCCATCGCACTGACCGGCGACCCGGCCCGCTGGGCTCACCGGCCCACCCCCGGCCTGCCCAACCTCGACGCCCACAAGGCCCGCCCGGCCGGCGCGCCGGACTTCGCCAGCCCGGTTGCCGGAAAGCGGCGACACACGGCCGACACGATCACCGACGACGAACTGGACGAGCTCTACGCCCGCATCACCACGCTGGAGGCCGTGGCCGCCGGCAACAAGCGGCACGTCCAGACCATCGTGCCCGAGATCGACCGGCTCACCGAGGAGCGCGACGGCCTCGTCGCCGAGCTGGCCCGCGTCCGCCGCGCTCTCAACGGAACCAACGAACTGACGGGCCGGGAGGCTCCCGGTCCGCCATCCTGAAATCGACCACCGAAGGGGAAACCATGCCCGACCACCACACCACCTACTTCATCCAGTCCCGCCCCGCGCCCAGCCAGCCGTGGCGGAAGGTACCCGGAGTCCATGTCGGGTGGGACACCAAGGCCAAGGCCCTGGAGAAGCTTGCCTATCGACGCGAGATGCAGCCGACCTGGGAGCACCGGCTGATGGAGCGGATCACCACGATCACCGAACAGCCGACCGACGAAAACTGACCCACTGCCCCGGGAACCGAGCCACACGACCGCGAGGAGACCCCGTGACCGAGCCCAGCCCCCGCAAATACCTCAAGGGCGACGAGCGCATCAAGGTGGCCGTCGACCTCAAGGCCCGGTACGAAGCTGGGTCCACCATCCGTCAGCTCGCCGAGGAGACCGGCTACTCACACGGTGCCGTGTGCGGTCTCCTACATTTCGTCGGCACTCGGATGCGGCCGGGCGCGGTGGATCAGGACCCCGCCCCCGGCAGCGAGCCAGCCTGACCGCGGCCCGCGAAGCGCGACGCCCCGCGCCGGCCTCCTACGCCGCATCGCCGCCCACATCGACGTACACGGTCTGATCATCAAGAACGCCGCATCAGGAATGCCCGTCGGTGACATCGCCGACCTCATCGGCGTCACCGAGTCATACGCCTACCGCGTGCTTCGAGCAGATCAACGCTAATCCGCGCCCCGGCCACGCAGACGCCCGCCGCCCCAACCCGGGACGACGGGCGTCGACACGTTCAGACGGCCTACGACGCGTACCGCGTCACCTCCGTCACTCGGCACTCCACCGTCACCGTGACCTTGTCCAGGCTCTGCGCTGTGGTCTCCACCTTCTGCCCCGCGGCGACGTTGTTCGACGCGGCAAGAGCATCACCCAGCCGCTTCCCCGACTCATCGACGAACTCGACGGACACGATGTAGTTCGACTCCTTGCTTGACCGATTCGTGATCAACACGTCAGCAGACGGCCAGTCCGTGAGGTCATCCACCGCACAGCCGGTGATTTTCACGTCCCCCTCCGGCCCGTCTGTCGGCTCGGCCTTCGCTGGAGCCTCGGCCGGCGCGGCTTCCGCAGAGCTGCTCGGCGACGAGTCCGCGGGGCTCGCCGCAGCTGACCGCTCCGTTGTCGCGACATCATCCGCGCCCGAGCTGACGAGAACACCGAGCAGCACCATCAGCACCAGGCCGCCCGCGATCGACAGGCCAACGATCAGGCCCGTGTTCGACTTTTTCGGCGGCGGTGCTCCCCAGCCCGGCCCCGGTGGCTGCTGCCCCCACGGCTGCTGCTGCCCATGCGGCGGCGGATACCCATTCGACACAATGACCCCCCAGGTCTGGAATGTGGCGTTCACCGTACGGCCGCCCGCCGACAACGGGCGTCGTCGTCGTCAATCCGTTACGACGACGACCGGTTCTTCCCTGCCGCGATCTGCCCCGCGGTCTCCCCCGTTGTCCCGATGCGCTCGCCGATCGCCCGGTACGTATGCCCCTGCGCCTTCGCCGTGATGACCGCCTGCTGCCGCACATCGGCCAACATCCGATGCAGCTCGGGCCACTCGCGCAGCAGCTCGGAGCAGGCCGCCGCCCGGTCCACCGCGTCAGGGATCGCCTCCAGCGCCCGCAGCGCAGCACGCACCGCCTCGACCTCGTTCGCCATCTCGCACCTCCGCGCGGAGCGTAGGGCTGCACAACCACTCACCCAAGGGGTACCCTCTGACTTCCAAGGGGTACCCCTTGGGCACGTCAGACGGGCTACGACGCCCGCCAGACACCCAACAACTGAACGAGCCCCGCAGGTGCGCTAACACCGAAACGGGGCTCTGACCACCGGAGAGTGACCTCCATGGGCTGGAAGAAGCCTCGCACATCCCCGCCCCCAGCGGGACCCTGGTACGCCAGACTCGCCACCAGCGCCGGCCGCCCCGCCGTCCTCGCCGCCACCCTCGTGATGTCGATGCCCGGCGAATACCACGTCGCCAAGTTCGCGGGCTGGTCCGACCCGTGGGCGTACGGCATGCCGTTCTCCCTCTCGGCCTACGCGGGTATCGCCGCCGTCGTCGCCGCGACCCGGCCCAAGGGCGCCCGCGGCCGGTTCTCCGCGACCGTAGGCGCAGTGTTCGCGATCATCCTTGCGCTGGCCGCACAGGTCGTCGCGCACCTCGTGAACACCGGACACATGGACCACAACCAGGCATGGTTGATCGCCGTGACGTCGATGGTGCCCCCGGCCGTCCTCGCGCACCTTCTGCACCTCGCCGCTACGCCCGACGAGGGTGACGCCCCGTCGACCAGCGTCGACACCCCCGCCACCGCGCCCGTCGTCGAACAAGCCGAGCGGATCGAGCAGGCGCCCGTGTTGCCACCCCTGCCGAAGCAACCCCCGGCCCCGCAACTCCCTCCCGTCGAGGAGCAGCAGCCCGCGCCGATCGTCTACCGCGATCCGCGCTGCGCCGCCATCCGCCCGCTGTACGACGGCGGCACCCGGCCCGGCACCGCCGCCATGCGCGACGCGCTCATCACCGCCGGACACGGCCGCGTCGGCGACTCTACTATTCGCGGCGTTATCCGCGCGGAGATCGAGCAGCATGAGCCGCGCCTCGCGCAGCTCCCGCCCGCGCTGCCCATGCCGCGTGCTGCGGGGCAGCCGTGATCGCCGCTGTGTTCTTCGCCGGGTGCGCGCTGCTCGCGCTCCTCGGCCTCTGCGCCATCGCGCTCGATGACGTCCCCACGATCTCCGGGACCGTCGCCCTCCTCCTCACCGCCGCGGCCATCGTCGCCGCCCTGTTCCACTGAGGACGCGCTCATGAACCTCGGCAACATCACCACGTACAACGTCGTCAGCCTCGGCGGCGTGACCGTCGGCCTGTCCCTCCTCGCGTGGGAGATCACGCGCTGGTGGCCCGGCCGTAAGAACCTGCTCAAGCTGAAGAAGCTGCTCGACCTGCTGCCGTTCACCCTCGCGGCCTTGTACGGCATGCTGCTCATCCTGTCCGCCGGAGGCATCCTCGGCGGCGGCGCGAACGTTGCTCTGTGGGGCGGTTCGGAGATCGGCGACGCCACCCTTCAGTACGGGCTCGGAGCAGGAACGCCGGATGCCACCCGCACCAGCAACCTCGTCTTGACCGATGGCGGGCATGCGTTCGTCATCGTCTGCACCGTGATCCTGTTCGCCATCTGGACGAAGCGCGGCGGGTTCCGGTGGGACCTGGCGCGCGCGGTCTTCTGCGGCATCACCCTCGGCCTTTCAGCTGGCGTCGCGGGCATCGCCGGGTACGTTCTCTCGCCGGTCGTGTCGGCCGCGGGTGACTCGATCGTGGGCCTGCTGTGAACGCCCGTGGGATCGCGGCGGACGTCGTCGCACGGGTCACCGGTCCAGTCGTCGCGGTGTATCAGCGGCTGTGTCTTGGCACTGGTCAGATGGTTCATGGGATCGGTGATCTGCTCGCCCCGGCAGCGTCCGGCTGGGGCTTCCTTCCTCGGTGCGGCGGGTGTGTTCTGGCTCTGTGGTTCGCCGGGCGCCTGTTCGAGCGGGCGCCGCATGCGGTCTTCGCGATGCCGGTCGTGTGGCTGCTGGCCGCGTGGCACATGTCTGATTCGTCCGCCACTCCCCCACCGGAAGCGACGGGCCCTCTTGGGGACATCTACGCAGATGAGAGCGCTGACGGCGCGAGAGTGGTCCGCTCCCCGGAAGGGGTTATGTGCATCGTGCACCCGGTACGGAATGAGGTGTCGGATCATGCCGCTCCGTAAGACCATGCCCATGGCCCCCGGAACCCGGCCGGACCCGAAGCAGGAGACGACCTACCAGGCGTCGCGGGGCGGCTGGGTCAAAACACCAAAACAGCCAACCCCGGACACACCGAAGACGGGACGATAGCGACGTGGATGTATGGATCGAATTCACGGACACGGGCAAGGACGCCCACATCACCATGGACTGCGTGCCTCGTGCGGGAGAGATCGTGCTGTGGCTGGACAGCGTGATCGAGGACGGGACGGAGTATGACCACGACGTTGAGTACGTCGTCGAGTCAGTCGACTGGACACTCAACAAGCGCGACGACGAACCGGGGCACGCGCGGCTGCGTCTCCGCCCGTCCGGACCGGATGAGGGAGTGACGCCGCTCTAAGAGCCGCGCCGCCTCCTGCCGTCATCCCTCCGCGCCTCAGGCTGCTGCGCCGCTGGACCCGAGCCCCTCACCGCACCCCGTGGGTGAGGGGCTCGCCCATGCCCGCGACATACAGACCCCAAGATCCCGCAGCGCCCGAAATCCGTACCCTCCCCACCAGGGAGGCGACTGCACATGGCGACCAAAACGAACGCGGACATCGCGCGACAGCGCGAGGACGAAGTCATGCTGCTCCGCACCCGCGACCGCCTCCAGTTCCGCGAGATCGCCGACCGCATCGGCGCTGACGTCAAGAACACGTACGAGGCGTGGAAGCGCGGACGCACCCGCCTCCATGCCGAGGCCGCCGAGGCGTTCGGCGCGTACGTCGGAGAGCAGCTGGCCACCTGCCGCCAAGTCATCGACGGACTGATGCCCATGGTGATCGCAGGAGGCATGCACGCGCCCAAGGCTGGCGAGGCCATCGTCCGCGCCATGGACCACGAGGCGAAGCTGCTGGGTCTGTACGCCCCCGTGCGCGCGAACGTCACCGTCACCGACGAGATGACCGCCCGCGTGAAAGCCCTCGCCGACGAACTCGCAGGGCTCGACGCATGACGACCGCCACCGAGGGCCTGGACGCGCGCCTCGCCGCCATGTCGCCGGCCGAACTGGCGCTGCTGGAAGAGGAACTGCGCGCGAAGGTCTGGGCGAAGCGGTGGGGGAAGTGGACCCCGTATCCGTGGCAGGTTCCGCCCGAGCACATCGAGACGCTCGGGTGGTGGCTCCAGCTCGGCGGACGCGGCACGGGCAAGACGGACGGCTGCGCCCGGTACATGGTGGAGCACGTCAACGGCCCGGCCTGCGACCCGCGGTTGAAGGGCGGCCACCGTATGGCGATCATCGCGCCCACTCAGGGAGACGCGGTTGAGGCGTGCGTGAACGGGCCGTCCGGGCTGAAGGGGCACGACCCGCGCGTGGTGCTGAGGACGACGACCGGCGGTACTTTCGCGCGCTGGCCATCCGGTGCCGAGGCAAAGCTGTTCGGCGCACACTCTCCCGACGACGTCGAACGCCTCCGCGCCGGCGGCAACAGGTGTCTCGTGTGGATGGAGGAGGCCGCCGCGATGCGCCGCCTCGGCGCGGCCATCACACACTCCGAGATGGGCCTCCGCATTGGCCCGAACCCCCACTACATTGCGTCCACCACGCCGAAGCCACGCACCGAACTGATCGAGCTGACCCGTCGTACGGACGTCACCGTCACCCGCGGCCGGACCCGCGACGCCGTGCACCTCCCCGAGGAGCAGCGGCGGAAGCTGATCGAAAAGTACGCGGGCACCCGCATGGAGAAGCAGGAGCTGGACGGGCTGCTGCTGGAGGACATCGAGGGCGCCCTCTGGAGCCGCGCCGGCCTGGATGGGACCCGCGCCGGCGCGGCCCCGCCCATGTCCCGAGTCGTCGTCGCTATGGACCCCGCCGCCACCTCGAACGAAGAGTCCGACGAGATGGGCATCATCGTTGCCGGGCTCGGCCAGCAGTACATTCCCGACCTCAACGGCACACAGCGCCAACACGGGTACGGGCTCGATGACCTGTCCGGCCGCATGCCGCCGTTGGACGCTGCCCGGCGCGCGATCAAGGCGTACCACCAGCACCGCGCGGACGCGATCGTTGCCGAGGTCAACAACGGCGGCGACTGGATCGGCACCGTGATCCGGCAGATCGACCCGACCGTGAACTACCGGACCGTACGGGCCACCCGCGGGAAGCTCACCCGCGCGGAGCCGGTGGCCGCGCTGTCGGAGCAGCAGGCCGTGCACATCGTGGGGAGCCTGCCGGAGCTAGAGGAGCAGCTCGTGTCATGGGTTCCCGGCGACGCGTCGCCCGACCGTCTGGACGCGTGGGTGTGGGCGCTCACGGATCTCATGCTCGCGCCCGCGGGCAATTTCGCCGCGGTCGCATAGGAGGACTCGTGAGGAACGCAAGGAACCCCCAGCTTCGCCGAGCAGCCGAAAGGCGCGCCATCGGCGGTGGGCTGGACATGCTTCGAGACCGGCGGCCAATCACCGTTGCGAGCATCGGTGGGCAGCAGTCCCTCACGCTCGATCTCGACGCGGAGGCCCGCGGCTACGCCCACAGCGCGGTCGCCTACCGGTGCGTCGCGGCGATCGCCGACAACGGGTCGTCGGTGCCGCTGGTCGTGCGCCGGCCGGACGGCTCGGTCATCGAGGGCCACGACATCGCCACCCTGTTCAACAAGCGGCCGAACCCCCAGATGTCCGGCCGCGTTTTCAAGAGCCTCATCCTTCAACAGGGCGAGTTGGCCGGGCAAAGCTTCGTATGGCTGGACCGCGGAGAGACAGGGCTCGGCCCTGTCACCGAGGCGCACATCGTCTTCGACCCTGTGGACGTCATCGTCGACAAGCCGGTGGCGCAGCGGCCGACGATCGCGAACGTGATCGGGTTCATCATCAGGCGGGCGGACGGCGTGCGGGTGCCGGTCTTGCCTGAGGAGATGCTCTGGCTGAGGTATCCGCACCCTTTCGACCCCCTGGGGTGCCTCGCCCCGTGGCGAGCCGCGCGCCACGCGGTGGACATGGATGCGTACGCCCGCGAGTGGCAGCGCTCCAGCTACAAGAACGGGGCGTCGCCGACGGGCGTCGTCTACCTCGGCCAGATGGAGCCCAGCGAGCTGACCAAAGCCCGCGCCATGTGGCGGTCCGAGGTCCAGGGCCCGGCCAACGCTGGGAAGAACCTCCTCGTCTCCAGCCCGCCCGGCGGCGGCACGCCCATCTCGTACGCCAGGGTGTCGCTGACGGCCGAGGAGATGGACTACCTCGAATCCCGCGTGGCCAATGCGGCTGAGGTGATGATGGCGTTCGGGGTACCGCACGACTACCTGAGCGCGGGCACCACGTACGAGAACCGCAGCGCAGCGAAGACGCTGCTGTGGTCGGACACGATCGCGTCGAAGCTGGAGCTGTTCGGCTCCGACATCGACCGTGTCCTGCTGCCGTCTGACTCGGAGGAAGCGGGATTCGATCTGTCTGGCGTCGAGGCGCTTCAGGAATCCCGCACTGCGCTCGTCGACCGCACGGTCAACCTGGTGGACTCCGACGTCCTGATGATCGATGAGGCACGCGCCGACATCGGCCGCGACCCCCTTCCGGGGCGGACCGGTCAGGTCACCATCAGCGCGTACCGGGCGCAGTACCAGGCCGCTCCGCCGCCGCTGAACAGGGCCTCGGAGATGCCGGAACTGGAGGACGCGTTCCGGCGGGCGGTCGTGGAGGTACTGGCGCCCGTCGTTCAGCAGATGACGCAGCTCAACGCCCCCGCGACGCCTCGTCGTCTGGAGCTGACGCGTGCGGACGACACCCCGTCGTCGCCGTCGCTCGCGGACATCAACGACGCGTACGACTCGCTGGAGGCGACCGGCCGCCGCGCAGTGGAGGCCCTCGCGAAGGAGCAGCAGACCCGCGTACTGCGGGACTTCGACCGGCTGATGGCCAAGCCCAACCGATCCGCCGAGTGGCTGACCGAGGTACGCGCCCAGGCGTGCGCCCTCGCCCGCGAGCAGCTGCTCACCCTGGCCCCACCGGACCTGGATGTCGTCCCCGCCGCGCGCGCGACCGCGCTGGACGTGGCCGGCGGCCCCGACGGCTGGGAGGAGCGCATCAAAGCGCGGGAGATCTTCGACCCTCGGTACTGGCGTCGTCGTACAGCGGAGGTGCTGCGCCCGTTCGTTGAGCGGGCGTGGAGGCGCGGGGGCGTGTCCATCACGGGTTCCTTCGACCTGGACGAGCCGGATGTGGCGGGCGCCCTGGACGACCGGGTCGACGAGTTGGCCGGGCAGGTGACCCGGACGACGGAGCAGGTACTGCGGTCGCAGCTGCTCGCGCACGGGGTGGCTGAGGGGGAGTCGGTGCCGGAGCTGCGGGCGCGGATTCAGCGGGTGTTCGCGGACCTCTCCGACTACCGGGCCACGATGATCGCCCGCACGGAGAGCGTGGGCGGGTACAGCGCAGCGTCGCACATGGCCGCGCTGGACGCTGGCGCCGTACGGAAGACGTGGCTCAGCACCGACGACACCCGGACCCGGGCGACGCACCGGGCGGCGCAGGGCTCCAGCGTGGCGCTCAACAAGCGGTTTCCGCTGACCGAGTCGCGGTGGCCTGCCGATCCGGCCGCCCCGGCGAATCAGTCGATCCAATGTCGATGTGCTCTCACGTTCGAGTTCGAGGAGTAGCCCCGGATGCACATGCCGACGCGGGAACCGAAGCGGGGGCCGGTCTGGCCGCCGCCTCCGCCGCCTCCACCACAGAAGGAGTCCTGACCATGGCCAAGCAGAAACCCCCGACGCAGATCTCTTCGGCGCAGCTCGGCTACGTCGGGCCGCCGCGCACCCCGGAGCCCCGCCTCTTCACGCTGGAGCGGGACCAGGACATCACCGGGGTATCCGGTACGGGCACGGTCGCCGACGGCGTGGTCTGGCCGGACGGCACCGTGTCGATCCGCTGGCGCGGCGAGCGCCCGAGCACTGTCTTCTGGGAGTCGCTGGAGGACGCCGAGGCAGTACACGGTCACGGCGGCGCGACGCGCTTCGTGTGGGCAGAGGAGTGCTGCTGACATGGCAACTCTGCTGCGGGGCGAGGCCCCCGTGATCCTCCAGCCTGCCGGGCACGACCAATACGCGGGCGCCTACTGCCCGCCCGGGGTGCCGTTCGCCGAGGTGCGCCGGGGCCCGTTCGACGGGAAGCAGGACATCGTCGTACGCCCCGACGCCGACGGCGGTTTGCCCCAGCACATGACGTTCGGTGGCGGCGCCGTCGTTTACGAGTACGACGGCCGCGACAAGAAGCAGCGCGCCGTCTACCGGTACGCCCCCCGCCTGTCCCCGTCCCACCAGGCCGTCATGGACGGCGTGGCCGAGGTCTACCGCGAGCACGCACTCAACCAGGCGAAGGAGCAGGGCCGATGAAGGTTCTGATGATCGAGTGCCCGTACTGCCACGTCCAGCAGCCCGCCCGCATCACCACCGTGGCAGACGTCGACCTCGCCCGCGATGACCTGCCCGACGTGGTGCCCGTGACGCAGACCGCAGACCTGCGGCCCGCTAAGACGCACGCGCAGACGTGCAGGAGCAGGAGGACCCGATGAGCGAGTTGGAGTTCAGGTCTCTGGAGGACATCGAGTGGCGAGTCGACGAGGGCGGCGAGGGCACGTTCCAGGGCCTCGCCTGCCGGTACGGGGTCGTCGACTCCTACGGCACAACGTTCCACCCGCGCGCGTTCCGCAAGGGGTTGAAGGGTCAGTACGCCCTCCTCTTCATGCACAGCCCGTTCAGCCCGGTCGGGACGTTCACCGCTGAGGAGCGGGACGATGGGCTGTACATCTCCGGCCGGTACGACGAGACGACGGCGGGCCAAGACGCTCGGACGATGGCTCGGTCCGGGTCGGCGTCCGAGCTGTCCGTGGGGTTCGTCCGCACGGATCTCCCGCCGTGGGAGAAGCTGAAGGAGATGTCCGACGAGGAGCGCGCGGACGTGCTGGAGAACATCCGGGGCGCCCGCCTAGTGGAGGTCTCGCAGATCACCGCGCGCATGGCCGCCGTGCCCGGGTCGAAGCTGAAGACCGTACGGTCCGCGCTCGGTGACCTCTATGAGCAGGTCGACGCTCCCACCCTTGACGACCACGCTCGCGTCGCCGAGGGCGAGACGACGGCCGATGAGCAGCGCATGGAGGAGCGTCTCCGGCGGGCCGCGCTGCTGCGCCTGGTGTCCTGAGCGACGGCCGACGACGTACGTCAACCACCGTCGTCGCCCTGCGGCATACAGACCCCGCAGACGCGACACCGCCGATTCGATCTACCCTCCCCCCATCCGGGCGCTTACACCGGACGTGAAAGCCGTGAGCATGCCGGGCGCGATCCACCGGCCGTGAAAGACGGACCGCAGACCCCCAGACCTCTGGGCGGCTGCGAGCCGTCCACGGACCGGAAAGGACCGCCATGGGCAACTTCGCCAAGGTGCGCCCCATCGGTCGCCGCCGCGACGGACGACCCATCTACCCCATCAAGGGCGGCGCCCCCACCCTCACCGAACAGCGCGACGAGATCGTCGCTCTCCTTCAGGACCCGAACTACGACGGCGACGTCGAAGAGTTGATCCAGCGAGCCGACGAGATCAAGGGAAAGATCGATCTCGCCGAGCAGCGCGCATCCCGACTGCGCACGCTCCAGGGCGCCGTACCGCCAGGCGACCCGCAGCCGACACCGGGCCAGCGGCAGACACCCGGCATGCAGCCCGACGAGCAGGGCAATCAGCACCCGCTCACCGTGGCCGAGAACTTCGTCCGCTCCAAGGCACTGGAGCAGTTCAGGGCGAACGGGAAGCGCGGACAGTTCGGCGTCGAACACCGCGCCGCACCGGCCGGCACCGTCACCACGGGCACGCAGCCGCAGCAGAACACCCGCATTCCGGGGATCATCCCGAACAATCCTGACTTCCCGCTGCTGGTGGCGAACCTGCTGGACCGGCAGACGTCGGACGGGACCACGCTGGAGTACATGCGGGACACGTCCGGCCCGCAGGCGACGTGGAACAAGGCGGCGGTTGTTGCCGAGGGTGCGGACAAGCCGAAGAGCGGCCCTTTCAGCTTCGACCTGATCACCACCACCCTCAAGACCGTTGCCCACTGGGTGCCGATCACGAGGCAGGCCGCGGACGACAACGGGCAGCTGGTCGGTTACATCAACGGCCGTCTCACCTACGGTCTGGACTACAAGCTCGACCGCGAGATCCTCACCGGCAACGGCACTACCGAGATGCAGGGCATCCTCACGACTGCTGGCATTGGCGCCTACCAGCCCGGCAGCGGTTCGACGGATGCGAAGCTCATCACGGTCCGCAAGGCGAAGACGCAGGGCGAACTGGCGATGTACCCGCCGGACGCCATCGTCATGAACCCGCTCGACTGGCAGGACATCGAGCTGGACACCGACGCGAACGGCCAGTTCCGCGTCATCACCACGGTCACGGACTCCGGCGCGCCCATGCGCATCTGGGGCCTGACCGTCGTCACCTCCGTCGCCATGACCGCGGGTACCGCGCTCCTCGGCGGCTACCGCACCGGCGCCACCCTGTGGGAGCGGCAGGGGATCACGATCCTCATGACCGACAGCCACGCGGACTACTTCACCGCGAACACGCTGGTCATCCTCGCCGAGCGGCGCGCGAACGTGGCGGTCCATACCCCGCAGGCGTTCGTCAAGATCACGTTTGCGGCGCTGCCGTAATGGCCGGGGTCCAGAAGCAAATCACCCTCGTCAAGGGCGGTACCCGCAAGGACGGCCAGGAGGTCAGCGACATGCGTGTCGTCGGCACCGCCCCGGCCCTCATGGACGGGACAACGAAGCCCACCGTCAACAACATCGCCGCCGCGCCCACGCAGGCGGACTTCAACGCGCTGCTCGCCGCTCTGCGGACGCGCGGCGTCATCGGAGGTAGCTGACATGGCAACGCGCAAGAGCGACGAACGGCCGGCCGCGACCGTTCGCACGCAGGAGTACGCCGCGGGCACCGGGTGGCAGGTGGGGCAGACCGCGCCGGAGGATGCATACCGGTCCCTCGACGGCCACGGCCACAACACCCCGGTCGGTCCGGTCGTACACGAGCACCCGGGCGGTCACGCGCGGCAGATCGTCACGAAAGGCGCGGTCGTCACCGACGGCGTACGGCGCGAGCTGGACGCGGCCGAGAGCGACGAGGGCTGACCGATGGCCTACTGCTCTGTGGCTCAGGCGCGCGACGCGGGGACGACCGGCACGGATGCCGAGGTCGCCGCGTGGATCGCCGCTGCCACGGAGCGCATCACCCGCTACACCCTTCAACTGTTCGAGCCAACTCCCCTGGTGGTGGTGGCGGACGTGGCGCCGGATGGACTGGTCATCCTCCCGCGCCGCATCCGCACGGTCACGTCGGTGACCCCCGTCGTCGTCAGCGACGACGCCCCGTCGTTGCCTTCGTCGGCATGGCGGGTCACGTCGTCTGACGTGCTCGGATCCATCGACGCCGTGCGTCTGCGGTGGGGTGGCTACGACGACCTGATCGCCGGAGCCGAGTCGTACAACGGTGGCTGGCGCGGGCTGTTCGACCGGTGGGGCATGGAGCAAGCCCGGGTCGAAGGGATCTTCGGGTACGCGGAGGTGCCGCTCCTCGTGACGCAGGCGTGCGCGCTCCTCGCCGCGCACATGCAGGCGCAGGCCGCCCCCTCGGACGCGGACGCCGTGCAGAATCCCGGGCTCGACGTGGACGACGAGGGCAACAACGTCCGCATCGAGGAGGAGACGACGACGCCCGTCGCCCCGTCGGCGTCCACCGGATCGACGCAGGTTGACGCCCTCCTCGTCGGCTTCCTGAACCGCGCATCGCTGATCGGCGGTGTCTGATGGCCGTCTCCGGCAGTTTCTCCATGGACGCCCGCCAGTTCGAGCGCGGGCTACGGCGGTGGGTCGGACGGCTCAGCACCGAGTCAAAGCGCGCCGCCGACCGCACCGGTACCCGCGTACAGAACGAGGCGCGCCGCCGGGCCCCGGTCGACACCGGTCGGCTCCGCTCCAGCATCGTCAGCCGGTCCGAGGACCGCGGCCGTACGTATGACGTGACCGTCGGCACGACCGTCACCTACGCCGAGGACGTCGAGAACGGCACGGCGCCGCACCGCATCTACCCGCGTACGAAGCGGGCGCTGTACTGGCCCGGCGCTGCGCACCCGGTGGCCTATGTCGACCACCCCGGCACTGCTCCGCATCCTTTCCTGGCCCCTGCTGTCGCCATGGCAGAGACGTTCCTCCGCGAGGAACTGGCGCGCGCCGGAAGGCGGGTTCGTTGATGGCCGCCACAACGTCCGGCGCCGTGAAGGCGTACTTGGAAGGGCTCGCGTTCGGTGTGCCGGTCTTCCGCGACGGGCCCCGCCCTGGGCAGGCCGAGCCGTACATCGTCGTCACCGAGGCCGTCTCGACGGGCCTCGACGGGCCTGGCAACGGCGACTTCGGTGCACCGGACGCTGAGATCAACATCATCGAGACCGTCACCGTGGATCTGATCCAGCGCGCCCGGATCAAGATCGGCGGCATCACACGGAACGCGGAGAGGTACGGGCTCGCCGAAGCGATTGCCCACGCCCTCCACGGATGCCGGCTCACTGCCCACACCGCCCCGGTGCACGCCGTGCGCGTCCAGGACATCGACCGATTCCCCATCAGCGACAACCGCACCCGGTCATCGATCACCGTCATCATCCGCCGCCAGCTCCTCGCCACCGAGGTGACACCCGCATGAGCACCGTCACGTACCTGTCCCTGCTCCGCGCCGCCGTCATCAGATCTCTCGGCCCCGCGTGGCCGGCGCCGGTCGGCTCCACCCAGCTCCGCATCGACCCCGCGGCCGAAGTCACGGACGGCGCTGTTGTCGTCTACGAGACCGAGGGCATGCCGGGCACCACCTGGTGGCTCGTCGATGGCGTGGTCCCGTCGCAGGATGCGGGGCTCGTCACCGAGCAGCTGGCGGCGCTGGTGCCTGGCTCTGTGCTGGAGACCATCCCGGATCCGTGGGCTGACGCTTCGCCGCCCACCGGCACGTACGGCCTCGACACCCCATAACCCGCCACCCGGGCCGAACTCCGGCACCAGGAAGGACAGACATCATGCCTATCTCGCGAGTGACCAAGCTGTACGCGGTGGAGGACTGCAAAATTTTTCCGCTGCTGTCCGATCCCGAGGGCGGTACCGCCTCGTACGGGGAGGGCATCGACGTCCCCGGCATCAAGAGCATGGAGATCTCTGGTGATGTGGAGGTCAAGGAACTGCGGGGCGACAACGGCCTGCTGGACTCCGACGCGTCGATCTCGAACGTCACGGTCAGCTACCCGCACGCGAAGCTCAGCCTCGATGTGCTGAAGGCGCTGCTCACCAGCACGGTCACGGACTCGGGCGTGAGCCCGGCGCAGAAGTCGAAGTGGTCGATGAAGCAGGGCGCTAAGCCCCTCCCGTACAAGATCATCGGGAAGACCCCGACGTCTGGTGGTGACCTCGTCGGCGGCGACGTCTACTTCACCCTCTTCAAGTGCGTCATGTCGTCCTTCCCCGGGCTCGGCCTGGCCGAAGAGGACTACCGCACGATCGAGAACGAAGCGCGCGCAGTGCCGCTGATCAGCACCGGTGAGTGGGTCGACGTCGAGATCCACGAAACCGCAGCCGCCATCCCGACCACCGCCACCCCGTGATCCCCGGGCGGGCGCCGTGCTGCACACACCGCCGCCCGCCCGGCCCATCCCTCTCCCGCAGGCCGAAACCCGGCACTCACCCACGGAGACCATCGTGACCACAGCAGCACCCCTTACCAGCCTCGGCCGAGAAATCACCTTCGCCGACGGCACCACCGCCCGACTCCGCTACAGCCTCGGCAGCATTGCCCTGCTGGAGCAGCGCCACGGTGGCATCGACGGCGTCCTGAGCGTCTTCGAGAAGATCGACGGCCAGTCCGGCATGACCGGCGTCATCATCGGCCCGATGCTCGAACTCGTCGGCGCCGGCCTCACCGGGTCGGGCGGGTTCGTACCGCACATCACCGAGCGCGTGACGACCGTCCGCGAGGAAACCCCCGACGGCCGGAAGACGTCCCGCGACGTACGGGAGATCACGGCCGTGCGCTACGTCCGGCAGAAGGACCGCGCCGAGCTGGGCGATCTGCTGGACTTCCGCGACTTCGAGGGCCTGGTGGACGCGATGACGGCCGCGTTCGCGGAGGCGTTCCCCCAGGGGGAAGCGGAAGCCCCGGCGGGGGCGCCCGTGACCGAGGTGACCATCCCCGACACCTTCCGTGGGACGAACTCTTCTACCTCGGAACCGTCCCCCTTGGACGCTCCGACGCCGCTTTCTGGGAGCTGACTCTCGCGCAGCTCCTCTCTCTGGCTGACCAGCACCGCCACGCCTCCGGCAACAGCGGACCGGCAGCCCCCGAGCCCTCAGGCGGAGAGTCCCTACTCGGATTCGCCGCGATGCGCCGTACCTGAACGGAGGTGACCCCATGGCAGGAGACGACCCGGACCTCACTGGCCGCCTCAGGCTCGACCTGTCCGGCCTCATCTCCGGACTGCGCCGCGCCCGCGCCGTTACACGCCGGGAAACGAGCCGGATGGTTCGGGATGCAAACGGCCGCCTCCGTGATATTGATACCGGCCGCTTCGTCTCCGACGTACAGCGCACCTCGCTCTCCCTGGCCGGACTGCTGACCGGCCTCAGAACGGGGCTCGGCCGCGTCGCCGGAATGATCGGCAGCCTCGGCCGGCTGGCCGCCCCGTTCGCCGCGGCGGGCGCGGCAGCCGGATCCCTGCTGCCCCTGCTGGCGAGCGTCGGGACTGCGCTTGCCCAGATCGCACCAGCGGCGGCACTGGCCGTGTCCGGGGTCCTCGCCATCGGCCTGGCCGTCGGAACGCTGAAGCTGGCCATGTCCGGGGTCGGCGACGCCGTCACCGCGGCGCTGGATCCCAGCGACCCGGAGGCGTACGCCAAGGCGCTGGAAGGGCTGGCCCCGGCGGCGCGGTCGTTCGTTGGTGTCATCCGGGAGATGCAGCCCGCGTTCGAGTCGCTGCAACGGGCCGTGCAGCAGCGGGTGTTTGCCGGGCTGGACAAGCAGCTCACAGCCACGGGCAAGGTCGCCCTACCCGTGCTGCGGCAGTCGCTGCTCGACACCGCGGGGTCTCTCAACGCCATGGGTCGGGGCGTGCTCACCGCCGCCCGTGGCCTCGCCAAGGACGGGACGCTCGGTACTGCGCTGAAGGGCGCCACCAGCGGACTGAAGGAGTTCGAGCGCGCGCCTGGCCAGATCGTCACAGCGCTGGGTCAGATCGGCGCCGCCGCCGCGCCCGCTTTCGCCCGGGTCTCCAAGGCCGGCGGGTCCGCGTTGGACCGGCTGGCCGCGAAGATCACGGCCGCGTTCGAGTCGGGCGGCATGGAGCGGGCCATTGAGCAGGCCATCAACTTGTTCGCTCAGCTCGGCAGGGTCGCGGGCAATATCGGCGGGATCATCGGCAACGTTTTCGGTGGGCTGACCGCGAGCGGCCAGGGGCTGTTCGGGACGCTGGAGCAGATCACTGGGGCCCTGAAGGACGCGACCGCCACCCCAGGGTTCCAGCGCGCTCTTCAGGCGCTCTCACAGACGATGGGCGTTGTCGCGCAGACCGTCGCGCCTTTGCTGGGGCAGGCCCTGGGTGTCCTCGGCCCGGTCATCGAGGCGCTTGCCGGGCCCGCGCAGCAGCTGGTGCGGACGCTCGGCGACGGGCTCAGCCGCGTGATGACCGCGCTCGGCCCCGTGCTGGTTGCCGTAGCGGGCGCGGTGGGTGACCTGGTGGTCGCGCTGCTGCCCGTCATCGATCTCGCCGCTGATCTGGCCGTTGCGCTTCTGCCCGCGCTTGTGCCGCTTTTCCAGAATCTTGGGCTGATAATTCAACAGCTTGCCCCGTTTATTCAGCAGCTCGCTGAAAATATAGCCGCTCAACTGGTTCCAATTCTCGGCGCAATTGGTCCAATTCTTTCGCTGATTCTTCCTCAATTCGTGGAGCTAGCGGAGCGACTTTTCCCGCTGCTTACCGAAACGCTTTTGCAGCTTCAACCTTCCCTTCTGAAACTTTCTACCGCGCTCGCCGGTTTGCTCATTTCACTAGCGCCCATCATTGCGAAGTTCCTTGAATTCCAAGTCGCACTATTGGACAAGCTACTTCCGGCAGTTCAGCCCATCATCGATATCATCCTGAAGTTGGCCAACTGGGCGCTTACGACCCTCGCTGACATCATCAACCGGTACATCATTCCCACCATCAATACCCTGGTGGCGCTGTTCAACGGTGACTTCCGTGGTGCGATCCGGGGAGCCGTGACGGTCGTATCGAACATGACCACGGACGCGAAGGCGCGTTTCGAGGACATGCGGCGCAAGTCCGTTCAAGTAGTCACCTCGATGGTCACGGAGATCCCGGCGGCTGGCCGCAGAATGGCGGTGGGGTTCGCAACAGCGCTCATCAGCATGGTGACGGATGCCACGAAACAAATCCAAGGTCTTCCGGGCCGGATCCGCTCGGCTTTCCCTGCGGCTGAGGGAATCTTGAGACTAGCCGGTCAGGGGATTATCCGTGGGCTGATCGCTGGCATTGAGTCGATGATCCCCAGTCTGAGCGGTGTCTTCGCCGGTATCACCAGCCGTATCCCGGATTGGAAGGGCCCGAAGAAGAAAGACGCCGCGCTGCTGACTCCGGCCGGTAAGTCGATCATTAAGGGTCTGATCGCCGGTATCGACGCGAGCACAGCGTCTCTCAAGTCGAAGCTGAACAGTGTCACCACCGTGATCGAGCGTGCGATCAGCATCAACTCCGGGAACCGCAAGAAGATCTCTGGGCTCGGCTCGCTGCTGGCTCGGGTGGCGAAGGACAACACGAGGCTGCTGTCTCTGGCGAAGTCGCGGGACGCGGTGGCCGCCAAGCTGAAGACGGCGCAGAAGGCCCTCGATGATGCGGTGAAGGCGCGCAGCAAGGCGGCGGCTGACTTCACCAGCGGCATCCTCGGCGAGGCCAACATCACCACCGGGTTCAGCCTCGTCAACTCGGTCACAGCGATCACGGTCGGGCTCCAGCAGGCCGTCAAGAAGACGCAGGCGTTCGCCGCCAACCTCGCGAAGCTGAAGGCCGCCGGCCTACGTGGCGACCTGCTGGGGCAGATCGCCGACGCGGGCGTGGACGGCGGTGCGGCGACGGCCGAAGCGCTGGCAAGGGCGACCCCGGCCGAGCTGAAGAGGATCAACGATCTCCAAGCGCAGCTGGCGAAGGCCGCCGGGACCGCCGGGAACACTGCGGCGGGCGCCCTGTACGACGCTGGCGTGAAGGCGGCGCAGGGGCTCGTTGACGGGCTGAAAAAGCAGCAGGGCGCCATTGAGAGCCAGATGAAGAGGATCGCCGACGCCATGGTGAAGGCCATGAAGAAGGCGCTCAAGATGCGGTCGCCTTCGCGCCGCGCCCGTGAGATCGGCGTGCAGTTCATGGAGGGCATGCCGAGGGGCTTCGAGGCGATGCGCTCCACGGTGGCCCGCTCTGCGGCCTCGGTCGCCAACGCCGCAGCGACGGCGGCGTCCGGGGTGGCCGCCGTCGTACCGAGCATCCCGGCGCCGGGGCAGCTCACCGCCGCGTACGCGGCTCCAGCCGGCGGCGGGGACACGACGAACAACTTCTACCTCTCCGGCGGCGAGGCCAGCCCGGACGGCATCCTCCGCGCCCTGTCGTGGCGCGGCCTCGTAGGGAGGCGCTGACCATGCCGCAACAGGCCATAGGACGGATCCAGTGGGGTGACCTGCTCTTCGGCCCGGGATCGCAGTACGTCGTCACCGCCGTGGATGGCCTCGACGACATGCCGGATATCCGCGCGCAGGACATCGAACGGCCCGGCCAGCACGGCGACTACACCGGCCCCGACTACACCGGGCCGAGAGTCGTACAACTCGGACTCGGACTACGCGGGCAGACGCCCGACGACCTGCGCGCGCTCGCCCTGGCGCTCCGGGACGCGACGCAGCCGCAGCGCCAGCCCGCGCCGCTCCAGTTCCTCGACCAAGACGTCCTCGTGTTCGGCAAGGTCCGCCGCCGCTCGATCCCGTACGACGCCGAGTACCTGTGGCGCCTCGGCTCGGCCGCGCTGGAGATCTACTGTGCGGACCCGTACCTCTACGGGCTGGAGGAGCGGTCGGCGAGCACCACGGCGTACTCGCCGGCGGCCGGCCGTAAGTACCCGCTGCCGTACGCAGGGCTCGGACCCGCCGTCCGCAACCTCGTGCTGAACCCCAGCTTCGAGGAAACTTTCACCACCGAGACGGCCGGTTTCGGCAGCAACAACACGCGGTCGCGTGTCAACACCGAGTCGTACGTGGGGCAGTGGAGCGTGCAGCACGCCATCTCTGTGGCCTCGGCGCAGGGCGGCACGTCGTGGAACATCGAGCCCGTCTCGGCGGGGAACACGGTCCAGTTCGGGGTGTGGGTGAAGATCCCGGCAACGGGTATCGCGGCGCTCGAACTGTGGTGGCGCAACCAGACCACGAACCTGTTCACGCTGCCTGTCCTCGCGTCCGCCGCCCCGGGATCGTGGGCGCGGGTCTCCGGCTCGTACACCGTCGCCGCCGGGCAGACGTGCGACCGGGTCGCCGCGGTCGCCACAGCGTCAGCAGCGGGGGCCGCCACATGGTGGGCAGACGCCGCCATGGCCGAGGCCGGCCCCGTTCTGCACCCGTACATTGACGGTTCGCAGGGGGGCAGCTTCTGGGAGGGGACGCCGAACGCCTCCGTGTCGCAGCGCCCTGCGGGCATCGGTCGCGTCTATGGCAGCTCGGGCACGTCCGGTCGCCTCACCGCGGTGAACGGCGGCGCGAGTCCGGCTTACCCCGTGCTGCGGGTCGATGGCCCGGTGGCCAACCCCAGCATCGAGCAGGTCACCACCGGATCGTCGCTCGTCCTCGACGCGACAATCCAGCCTGGCGAGTTCCTCACCATCGACACCCGCACCCGGGCCGTACTCCTCATGGGGTCGTCGCCCCGCCGGACGTGGGTGCGGGGCGGCTCGACGTGGCCGCTCCTCATGCCCGGCGCCAACGAACTCGCCTACCGGGGCTCAGCGCTTCCGGGCTCGCCCGGCCAACCGTCCCTGCTCAGCGTCACATGGCGCGACACGAGCCTTTAAAGGAAGGAGACGCTCCGATGGCTGCGATCAACCCCCCGGCATGGATGCAAGCAGGGTCATACCCGGCCCGTACGGACCGGCTCGTCATCAGCGCGCTGCTCGGATACCCGGGATTCCTCGTGGACGAGGCGACCCCCACACGGATCCGGCAGGGCGTGAAGCCCAGCTACCAGAACCAGCAGCTGAAGGTGCGCCCGGCACCGACACCCAACATGACCGTCATCGTGTCCGCCGGATTCGCGTTCATCGACCAGCACGACGCGGGAGGCCAGGGCACCTACGTCTGCGCCAACGACGGCGACGTCAACCTCACAGTCGACCCGGCGGGCGGGGCGGGGCAGTTCCGGCGGGACTGCGTGGTCGCGAGCGTCTACGACGCAGAGACCGCCGGGTCCGTCAGCGAATGGCGGCTTGAGGTCATCAAGGGCACGTACGCCTCGACCGCGGGCGGTGCGACACGGCCATCTCTCCCTCCGAACGCGCAGATCCTGGCCGACGTGACGTTGGCACCGAACCAAACCAGCATCGCCACAGCCAACGTGCTGGACGTCCGGCAGTTCTCCGTGGCGCTCGGAGGGATCCAGCCCATCACCGCGTCAACGGACATGAACCGCCCGCACCCGGGCCAGGTCCGCTACAGGTGGGACACCGACACGTTCGTGTACGGCCGCGCCGACGGGTCAACCGTCAACCTGCTCCAGTCGGGCGGCGCGTCCCTGATCGGTCAGGAGCAGTACGCCCGCAAGACGGTGGACACCACCCTCAACACGACGACCAGCACAAACGATCCGCACCTCACACTGCCCGTCGCGGCGAACGCGGAGTACACCCTCGACGGCCTGCTGTTCGTCCTCGGCGGCGACTTCGCTGCGGACATCAAGATCAGCTATGCATACCCGTCCGGCGCGCAGCTCCACTTCACCGGGCCCGGCCCCCACCCCGCACTGACGTCCGGCGGAAGCGGCGACGGCGAATTCGTGGCGCGCCAGTCCCCAGACGGCATCGCAACAACGATCGGATACGCCTCGTCGACCAGCCGCCTCGGTATCCCCCTGTCCGGGGTCCTGATCACCGGCGGAACCGCCGGGACCTTCACCCTTCAATGGGGAGTCGTCAACAGCGGGAACGCGGCGATCACGGTGCGGGTCCCGTCATACATCGCCCTGAAGCGGAGGGCGTGACACATGGCCAACGCCCCTCTTCTGGCGGCCGATCTCGCCGCGGCCGGCGCCGAGTTTCCCGAGCACACGTACACCTACCTCTTCTGCGACCTCATGACCGATGTGGTCCTGGCCGAGCTCCCGCTCAGCGACGTCACGTACAGCACCGAGCTGAACG
This sequence comes from Streptomyces scopuliridis RB72, assembly GCF_000718095.1. GTDB lineage: Bacteria > Actinomycetota > Actinomycetes > Streptomycetales > Streptomycetaceae > Streptomyces > Streptomyces scopuliridis. Next base: position 177,290 of record NZ_JOEI01000012.1, read on the forward strand.
GCATCGGCACGCTCCGGGCCTCGATCCCGTACACCGACGAAACGGCCCCGCTGGACCCGGAGGCCGCGTCCACCCCGGGCCGCACCGCCCTGTACGTGGACCGTGACGGCGTCATCGTGTGGGGCGGCATCATTTGGACCCGCCAGCCCAACAGCGGCAGCAGCAGCAAAGAGATCCAGGCCGCCGAGTTTCTCTCGTACTACCAGCGCAGGTACGTGAAGACCACGCTGTCCACGGACACCAGCCTCATCATCAACACCGGCTATGTCCCCGACGGGCAGCGCCTGTACCCGGATCAGAAGTACGTCATGTGGTCGCTGCTCAACTACGCGCACACGCAGACCGGCGGACAACCGGGCATCAGTACGGCCCTGCTCACCGCTCCAGCGCACGGCATCACCCGGAACGTCACCTACTTCGGGTACGAGCGTCCGGAGATCTACAAGGCGATCTCAGACCTTGCGGCGGCCGACGACGGGTTCGACTTCGCCATCGAATGCGGCTGGAACCCGGCGGCGAACAACGTGGCGCCGACCCGCTACCGGCGCGCACGGACCTGGTACCCGCGGCGCGGGCGGACGGCGTCCGAATCCGGGCTCGTCTTCGCGAAGGGCGGGCAAGGCGCGTCGATCCTGTCGTACGACTGGCCGGAGGACGGCACCGCAATGGCTACCGAGATCAGCGGCCTCGGTGACGGCACCGGCGAAGCCAAGGTCACGTCGATCGCACAGGACACAGCGCGGCTCGCCTCCGGCTGGCCCCTGCTGGAACAGGTCACCACCTACGACGGGGTCATCGACCAGGTGCAGCTCACCGGGCTCACCGCGGCAGAACTGGCCGCACGGGGGCAGGCCCAGACGCAGCCGGTGTTCGAGGTCAGCGCGGACACCGACCCTCAGTTCGGCAGCTACGCCGTAGGGGACGAGGCGCTGTTCGTCATCGACCCCGAGCCGACCGCACCAACCGGCCGGTCCGGGGTACTGCGGATCGTGGGCATCGAGAACACCTCGTCGTCTGGGCCCGAGCGTGTCCGCCTGACCTGCGTGGCGGTCTGACATGCCCCAATACGCCACCAACCCTGACTTCCTCCAGCGGCTCGCCACGCTGGAGGAGAGCGTGGAGCAGCTGCGCCGCCGTGGGCGCGAGCGTGACGAACTGCCGTTCTTCGGAACGAACCTTCAGGTCATGCCGTACCAGTCGTACACGTCCATGACCACGGTGTGCGAGACGGTTCTCTCGCCTCGGACGGCCTCGCTGTCCCTCGGCCTGGTGACGATCGGCGATGTCGTGACCTCCGTGAACTCGGGCGGCGACTGGCAGGTCGTGGCGAACGCGGACATCGTCATGACCGGTGTCATCTCGGCCACCTTCAGCTACGAGTTCGCCGCAGCGGTCATTGACCTCACCCCGTACCGGGCGCTCACCGAACTGAAGATCCTCATCCAGGCGCGCAGGACGGCCGGCGCCACGACCGGCGGAAAGTTCGGCACCGGCGGTGCCATCGCGATCGCTCCCCGCTACGCACGACTTATCTGAAAGGAACGGCTATGGCTACACCCCTGTCATCTGCGGCGTTCATCGCGGCCCTGCGCGCTGAGGGCCTGCGCGTCATCGAGACGCCGGGCTGGGCCACCCACAACCGCAACCACATGGGTCTCTGGGGCCCGCTACACGGTGTGATGATCCACCACACGGTGACCTCCGGCACGGCCGCCACGGTCCGGCTCTGCCGGGACGGGCACAGCGCCCTGCCCGGCCCCCTCTGCCACGGCGTTATCGCCAAGGACGGCACGGTCCATCTCGTCGGCTACGGCCGTGCGAACCACGCGGGCCTGGGCGACGGCGACGTCCTCCAGGCCGTCATCGCCGAGGCCGCGCTGCCCGCCGACAACGAGGCCAACACCGATGGCAACCGCTACTTCTACGGCTTCGAGTGCGAGAACCTCGGCGACGGCAAAGACCCGTGGCCCGCCGCGCAGCTGGAGGCGATAGAGAAGGTCGCAGCGGCGGTCTGCCGCGCGCACGGCTGGGGCGCGGCCTCGGTGATCGGACACCTGGAATGGCAGCCGGGCAAGGTCGACCCGCGCGGCTTCACGATGGCCAGCATGCGCGAGCGGATCGCCGACCGACTCGACGCGGGGAAGCCCAAGCCCCCGGCCAAGCCCACGCCGCCCCCCGCGAAGCTCGAACCGTTCCCCGGCGCCGCCTTCTTCGCGGTCGGCCGGCGCAGCGCCGTCATCACCGCGATGGGCAAGCGGCTGGTGGCCGAGGGCTGCGGCCGGTACGCCGTCGGGCCTGGCCCGGTGTGGTCGGACGCCGACCGCAAGTCCTACGCCGCCTGGCAGCGCAAGCTCGGCTACTCGGGGAGCGACGCCGACGGCACCCCCGGGCGCACCTCCTGGGACCGCCTCAAGGTCCCCAACGTCTGACCCGACTTGGAGGACCATCACGGTCTTCCATGCATCTGACCTGCACCAATGAAGGGATTCATCATGAGGATTTCCAGCTTCGCGAAGGCCGTCGCCGCTGGCGTCGCCGCCGGTTCCGCAGCCCTCGCCACCGCCGTCCAGGACGGCTCGTTCACCACCGGGGAGGGCGTCACCGTCGCCCTGGCCATCCTCGGGGCCCTGGGTATCACGTACGCGGTGCCCAACAAGCGGCCGGCCTGATGGGCACAGCGCCCGACCCGGGCGTGTACATCAGCCCGGCGCAGACCTATCAGGAGGTGAGGGACCTGGCCCGCACGGTCGACCGGATCGAGTCCAAGCTCGACGGCATCCTCGACGAGAACAAGGACATCCGATCCGACGTCGCCGACCACGAGACCAGGCTCCGTGTCCTGGAACGCGGACGCTGGCCGCTGCCCACCCTTGGCGTGCTCGCCGGAGTAGCGGGCACCGCCACCGGCCTGATCGCGCTCTACCGCTGACCTGCACGCACCGCGCCCCTGCTCTCCCACGGGAGGGCAGGGGCGCTTTCGTATACCCGCGGAGCCGACCGCAGGCGAGTACGGTTCTGGTGTCGAAGTCAGAACAGGAGCCAGTATGCACGCTCTGCCGCATGACCACACCGGCGCGCGAATCAAACGGCTGCGCCTCGAACGGCATCTCACTCAACGGGCCCTATCCGACCTGTCTGCGGTGCCATACAGCACCTTCACCAAGACCGAACAAGGCGTCCTGCCCGCCACCCCTCACGTCATCGCCAGCCTGGCGCGCGCGATGCGTGTCGAAGTCGCCAGCATCACCGGCCAGCCCTACTCCACGGAGCTGCGGGCCGATGAACTGGACGTGCTGATCCGGCCGATCCGTGAAGCGCTGGACGTCTACGACTTGGGCGCCGACCCCGACATCACGCCACGCGCTCACCAACTGCTCAGCGACGACGCGGAGGGGCTACTCGTCTCCGTTCGTGCGGGGGAGATCAAGCAGGCCGCGAGCCAGGTGGCCGGCCTCATCCAGGAAGCGACCACCGCGGCGCACTCCGCTGGGACCACGGAGGGCTGGCTGCTGCTGGCCAGTACCTACCGGACCGCATACGACGTCGCCTCGAAGCTGGGCTTCGGAGATCTTGCGACGATGGCTCTGTCCCGCATGGACTGGGCGGCACAGCGCGGATCCGACGCGGTGATCGGCGGCATGTACCGATACATGCGTGCCCTGACCTATCTCCGCGATGGCCAGTACCGCACAGGAGAACGCCTGGTGAAGCTCGGCCTGGCCACGCTGGACCAGGCGGACCCAGGGCGAGAGCGCGACGTCGTGACCGGCCAACTCCACCTTGGCGCGGCCGTCATGGCCGGTCGCGCGAAGGACCAGGACCGCGCCGAGGGCCACTTGGACGAGGCCAAAACGATCGCAGACCGAACCGGCGAGGCTGTCCCCGTGCACTGGCTGGCCTTCGGCCCGACAAACGTAGCGGTGCACCGCGTGTCTGTCCTCGCCGAACTGGACGAGTACGGGGCCGCAGCAGAAGCCGGTCAGAACGTGGTTTTCCCCGAGAACTGGCCAGCGTCCCGGAGGAGTCACCACCACGCCGAAATGGCCCGCGCACAGATGTGGACCGGAGACATCGACCGAGCTTTCAAGAATCTGTTGTCCGCCCGGAAAGCCGCACCTCAGCAGGCTCGGCATCACCCGACTGTCCGCGAAACCTACGCGGGACTAGAAGCGGCCAAGCGCCAACTGCCAGACAGCTTCCTGTCCTACGGCTCTTGGCTGTCCGTCTGACGCTCCGTGAAGCTTTGGCCCTGACTATCACCAAGTCGTGATAGTCAGGGCCTTTCCACAGCTCCAACATGGCTCCACTCGTCCACGAGCACATGGAGCCGACCATGTCCACACCCTCACCGATGGCCACACACGGCGCAATCGCCCGGTGGCTGACGTCCTCCAGCCGCGCCCCCGCCGTCGCCCACGAGGCGTGGCAGAACGACCGCCCGGCCATGCTCCGCACCGGCCGCCCCTACGACGCCGTCCGTATGCCGCGCTCGCTGGTCCACGCGGCGGCCGAGAGCAGCGCCCCGGATGTCGTGGCCGCCATGCTGGCCGAGGTCCTCGACGGGCCGGTGATCTGCCACCCGGGCGCCTGGTACTACGCGCTCGTTCCCCCAGAGACCTGCCGATCGTGGCGGGCCGCAGAGGCTGTGGTCCGCGGCCCGGGTGCCTGGCTCGGCATTCCCCGGCCCGACCGTACGGAGCCGACACCGGTCACCCCGTACTGGGCCGTGCCGGTGGAGCAGGTCGGGAAGCTGTGCACCGCCGAGGCCGTGGCCGAGCTGCTCCGGGTCGGCCGGGCCCGGCTCGAAGGCGCTTCCTTGTGATCGCCGACGAGACGCCCCGTACCCACATCCCCTCGCTCTGCTGGATCGAGCGGCCGGACGACGTACTGCACTGCACCGAACACGAGCAGCACGACGGCGACCACTACCACGCCTACACCCGCCTCTTCTGGCCACGCCAGGCGGGTGAGACACAGTGACGGTCACCAGGACCCGCGCGTACACCACGCCCGCCTGCACGATCGACGAGCACGGCGAATGCCCCGGCCCCGGAGAGACGCGGCTGCCCTGGCAGACCACCACCCAGCCGGCCATCGAAACTCGTCACTGCGCCTGCCCCTGCCACCGGAAGGACGGAAAGGGTGGCGATGACGAATAAGTCGATCCTCCTCCGGTCCGTCCGGTGGCTGCTGAGTCCGGATCCCGAGCGCGGCGCGACGCATCGGATCGTCTACGACGCGCAGTGCGAGACGTGCGAGGAATCGGCGGACACGTCGATCGGATCCCGGGTGGCGCCGGAGGTTTGGGCGCTGACGCATACCGGTCGCCACCCCGATCACAGGACTTTCATAGCTACGCAGCGAACCGTGTGGCGTGCCGCCCCTGCGACAGGGCGGGGCGGCCGGGACCTCGGCGACGTCGAAACCCTGATCGAGCGCACGCGGGACGGTGCGGGACCGAAATCCGTGCGCCATCAGCGTGCCGACTGGAACCGCCGGGTGCGGGACTGGGCGAACCTGCATGGATTCTTCGTCAGCGCCGGCGGGAGTATCCCGCACTCAATCGTGGCCCACTACCTATCCGTCCACCGCGACGACCCTCCGCCGGAGGCGACGTGACGCAGCACACCAAGGACGCGTACACGACGATCGCAAGGTGCTGCGCGGGCGTGTGGCTGCTGATCGTGTCGCTCGTCGCAATGGTCCTGGCAACCGCCGCATGGCTGGTCCGGGACTGACACACAGAACTCCGCATTCCCCGCCCCCGTGGGAGTGCGGACAGGGGCAGGGCCGGCGCATGTCACGGCCGTCGGTCCTGCCCCGATAAAACTCCCCGCGCACAGCACGCGACGTGTGGGCGAGGGGGCGCCGGCCCCAGGCGCTTCCCAAGAACCGGACTGCAAAAGGCAGTCCAAGAGGTACCGGAGGATGAACGAATTGGTCGACTTCAAACGCAAGGTCGGCACCGCTGGCGCCTCGGATGGGGTCTCCGTCCGGAAGGACAAGTCGGCCAAGGCCGCGACGCCGGATCCGAGCGGAAACCGCGCGGAGCGGCGGGCAGCCGACAAGGAGGCCAAAAAGAAGAAGTAGGGGACCCGCTGACCCCCGCCCCGGCCGGCCGTATCCCAGCAAGGAGACCGGCCGGAGCGGCTGCACCACCCATCCACCAGAACAGGAGGCACCCCATGAGTATCACCACCGAGGCACCCGTCACACGGGACGCCCGCGACCTGCTCACCGCCGAGGAGCTGACGGCCGTCAGCGCCACCGTCCAGCTCAACAACCCCGGCATGGCTCTGAGCGTCGCAGAGTCGATCGTCCTGGAGGCCCTGAAGTTCGAGGCCGCCTGCGCCGCGCACCCCACAGCCCGCCTCAAGCCGTCCCGCGTAGTCGACGAGGGCTGGCACGCGCTGATCCTCCACACCCGCGTCAAGGCGAAGCTGGCCGAGCGACTCGGCCTGTTCGTCCACCACGTCCCCGAGGCCCCCGACACCGGCCGCCACGACCCGGACGCCCTGGCCCGCACCCAGGCCGCGATCTCGGCGGCCGGCTACACCCCCGTACCCGCCATGTGGACCGGCCCGAGCGACACCAGCATCCCCGTCGCCGCCAGCTGCGAGCACTCCCCGCCGCCGCCCGAGGGATCGTGCACCGGCGACTGCTCCAACACCGGCCCGAACTGACGTCTCATAGCGCCGGGCACTCCGGCGGCCCTACCGTCAGAGGATGGAGAACGAGTCCGACATGGGCGAGTGGATCAACCCGCGATATGCCGAGGTGATGGCCCGCTACCGGACCGCGAAGTCCGCGGCCGGTGAACCGAAGCGACGCAGCGGCTGGTCGAAGCGACCGTACGGTGACCCGTTCGTCATCGTCGTCGACCCGACGACCCTGGCGCCGTACACAACGGGCCGCTGAATACCGCTCCGGCCGGCGTCACGGCGCCGGCCGGGGCTCTTCTCTCACAAGGTGCGCGAGGGGCACGCCGATCGCGTCGGCGATCCGGATCAGGGTGTCGAGCAACGGAGACGAGTGACCCTGCTCAATCCGGTTGTACTGCGCGAGCGTCATTCCGGCTCGCAGCGCAACCGCCTCTTGGGTGAGGTTCGCGTGCAGCCGTGCGGCGCGGATCTGATCGCCGATCTCCCGTCGGCGGGCGAGCACGCGCTCGGTCGGGCGGGGAGATGGCACCTGCCCACGTTCCCCGCCGCAAGATCACTTGTCTTTACGATGCATCGCATAATGTTTGATCTTGATCACTAGGGGTATCGGCCACGGGCGACTCCCCACCCTGAATGTCCGCCCAACACCGCGGCGGACCGAGGGGGCAACGGTAGGCATCTCGCGCGAGGTCAGCCGATCCACCCAGATGGTGGAGCCGACGTCCCTGGGTCGCCCTGCGCTCCGTCTTGGAGCGCAGGGCGATGAAGTACGGACCATCGGTTCTCCGTCAAAGTTCACAGAGATAGGCCAAGTGCCTTTCCCTACTTTGGTTCAAGCGGAGCAGGGGAAACGCAGGTCAGCACATCGCTCAGACACGCATACCTTCTAAGCACTTGGCCGCAGGTTCGAGTCCTGCCGGGGGCGCTTTTCTACGCGCGGTGCACGGCCCTCCCTCAGGGAGGGCCTTTCCGCAGGTCCGAGGCACCCTAGCGGGCCTGGCGTAGCGCTGACGTAAGCACCGGTACCGGTCCGAACTGCCCGACCGGGCGGTGGATTTCATCGCTCGGCCGGTACGGGACCCCGCAGCTGGGTACCACCGCGTCGGCCGTGCCGGCCGGATGGCGGGCGCGGGCGCGGGCCGAGGAGGAATCCCCCTCTGTGGCGAATGAAATCACATTATGCGTAGCGGATTACATATTCCTCTGGCTAGGAAATGCCATATGTCACATTGATTCCCGGCGTGCGCCGGGGCTTTCTTCTCGCGTGAACGCCGTATTCACCGATATCGCGGACCCGTACGGATGACATGCGCTCTTCCCCTCTTCCCCGCGTGCTTTCCGAGGTGCCATAAAGGGCGGGGGAAATTCCCCGCCAAGGAATGAGGGAAGCATGCGTAGATTGCGTGGCAAGGCAGGGGTTCTCGCGGTTCTCGCCGTACTCGCGGTCGGCGGTACGGGAGTCGCCTCGGCCGTACAGACGGACGGTTCCGGCTCCGGTTCCGGCGAGCCGCACGTCGAGTACACCGGCGTCATCAAGGGCCCGGAGAACGCGAACGTCCACAAGGCCAAGCGCCTGAACGCCGAGGAGTGGGGGCTGATCTACAACACGGAGACGGTCCATCTGAAGTGCAAGAGCCGCGGCGGCGGACACACCTGGTACCAGCTCGCGGGGCAGCCGGACAGGTGGATCGTCGGATTCAAGCTCGAAAATCTCACCCCCGGAATTCCAAACTGTCTGTGACGGTTCCGGGAAACCACTGAACATATGCGGCCGCGGCGGCACACTTCAGTGATATGCCTCCACGGCCGTGCTGGATCACCGGGTGTCAGGTGCCCGGTGATCCGGCGATTCCGGCGATTCCGGCAGTACCCGCGATCAGACAAAGACGAAGAAGACAAGGGAGAGCGAGGATCACAAGTGATACGGCAGAAGACGGCGACGGCGTACGGCGCGGTCCGTACCCTGCGCAACGTCCGGCTCGGCGCCGGCGGCCCCATGTGCGACGTACGGATCGAGGGCGGGCGCGTCAGCGAGATCCACCCCGGCGGCACGGTGACGGCACCGCGAGGCGTTGGCGGGCCGGACGTCGATCTCGACGGCCGTACGCTGCTGCCCGGCTTGTGGGACGCGCATGTGCATATCGTCCAGTGGGCCGTCGCCCGCCGCCGTCTCGATCTGGCGGGCACAGGCTCGGCGCGCGCCGCAGCGGAGGTCGCCAGGGAACGGGCCGCGTCGATGGGCCCCGGTGAACTGCTCGTCGGCTACGGCTTCCGGGACGGGCTGTGGCCGGACGCACCCCACAAGGATCTGCTGGACGCCGTGCTCCCGGACCACCCGGTGCTCCTCGTCAGCGCCGATCTGCACTCGGCCTGGCTCAACTCCCCCGGGCTCGCGCTTCTCGGCAGGGGCGACCACCCCAACGGGCTGCTGCGCGAGGAGGAATGCCTCCGGGCCACCGCCCAACTGTCGTCCGTGACCACCGAGATGAGCGACGCGTGGGTCCGGGAGGCGTGTGCCGCGGCGGCACGGCGCGGCATCACCGGCATCCTGGATTTCGAGTACGCGGACAACGTCACCGACTGGACCCGCCGGATGACAACCGGTCCGGCGGCTACAGCCGCGGTCGGCGGCGATACGTCCGGCCTCCTGATACCGACACCGACCCGGCCCCCGATACCGATACCGGCCCCGATACCGGTCAGAGTGGCCGCCGCCGTCTACCCCGAGCATCTGGACGCGGCCATCGGCAGAGGGCTGCGTACCGGCGTCGCGCTGCGTGAGGTCCCCGGCGGGCTGCTGGAGACCGGCCCGCTGAAACTGTTCACCGACGGCTCACTGAACACCCGAACGGCCCTGTGCCACGACCCGTATCCCGGCATGCCGTCCGGCGGCCCCGGGGAGTACGGGCTCGCCCAGGTCACTCCCGAGGCGCTGACCGCCGTGATGCGCCGGGCCGCCGCACACGGTATCGAGCCCGCGGTCCACGCCATCGGGGACCGCGCCAACGAGATGGCGCTCGACGCCTTCGAAGCCGTCCGCTGCCGGGGCAGGATCGAGCACGGCCAGCTCCTGCGTCCCGAGGACATACCGCGCTTCGCGGCTCTGGACGTCACCGTTGGTGTACAGCCCACGCACGCGGTGGACGACCGGGATGTCGCCGACCGGTACTGGCACGGCCGTACGCACCGCGCCTTCCCGTTCGCGGATCTGCTCGCCTCGGGGGCCGCGCTGGAGCTGGGTTCCGACGCGCCCGTGGCGCCGCTCGATCCCTGGCGGAGCATCGCGAACGCCGTCGCCCGTACCGACGACGCCCGCCCCGCCTGGCACCCGGAACAGCGGCTGTCCGTCGCGCAGGCCCTGGCGGCCTCGGCCCGCGGACGCCGTTCCGTACGGGTCGGGGACCGCGCCGATCTGGTGGTCGTGGACGTGGATCCGCTCACCGCCGACTTGGCCGTGCTGCGCGACATGCCGGTGTACGGAGCGATGCTCGCCGGTGCCTGGACCCATCTCGCCGCCTGAGCCCCGCCCCTGGTGACGGCGCGTACGGGCAGGGCCGGAGAGCCGGCCGGGTCGTATCGTGGAGAGCGTGGCGGGCCGCCCCGGGGGGCACAAGGGGGCCTCGCGCCACGCCCCGGCCTCGCGACACGGCCCGGTCGCCGCGGTCGCGTCGGTACGTCCGCTCTGGTGGGCCGTGTCGGCCCTGCTGGTGGCGGCCGCCGTGGTCGTCGCGCTCACCCGGCGCCACGAACTGGTCAACGCCGTAGATCTCATCGATGACGTCCGGCTGCCCAGGCTGCTGGTCGCCGCCGGGTTCGAGGCGGCTTCCCTGGCCTGTCTGGCGGCCGTGCAGCACTGGCTGCTGAGCGCGGGCGGTGCGCGGATCCGGCTGCGGGTCGTCGGCGCCGTCGTGCTGGCGGCCAACGCCATCGCTGGGGCGCTGCCCGGTGGGGCGGCGTTCGCGGCGGCGTGGGTGTTCCGGCAGTTCCGCCGCCGGGGCGCGGGGCAGGTCCTCGCCGGGACCGTACTGGTGGTCGCGGGGCTGCTGTCCGGGCTGAGCCTCTTCGTACTCCTGATGGCGGGCGTACTGGCGGCCGGTTCATCGGGCCCGGTGGCCGGGGTGCGGCCCGTGGTCATCGGGCTCGCCGCGGTGGCGGTTCTGGTGGTGGGCGTGGCGGCCGGCCTGTTCCGGTTTCCCCGGGTAAGGCGCAGGGCCCGTCGGGTGTGGCGGCGGATCGGACTGCGTTCCCGGCGGCTGTGGGACATCGAGCAGGCGCTGTCGCATCTGGCCCGTCAGGTCCGTACCACCAGGCCGGGGATACGCCCGTGGCTATGGCCGTCGTCACTGGCAGTGCTCAACTGGGGCTTCGACCTCGCGTGTCTGGTCGCGTGTGTGTGGAGTCTCGGGCTCGCCGTACCGTGGCACGGCGTTCTCGCGGCGTACGCGCTGACGCAGTTCGCGGGAAGTCTGCGGCTCACGCCGGGCGGTCTCGGCGTGGTCGAGACGAGCCTGACAGCGCTGCTCGTGCTGTACGGGCTGAGAGCGGAGCAGGCGATCGCCGTCACCCTCCTGTACCGGGTGCTGAGTTACTGGGTGCTCCAGCCGGTCGGCTGGGCGAGCGGGCTCGGACTGACGCTGAGCCGTGGCCACGCCGGACCCGATGCCGACACCAGCCCCACCGCCGGGCCCGACACCGGCCCCACCACCAGGCCCGGCACCAGCCACACCACCGGGCCCGACGCCGGATCCGACACCAGGTCCGCCCCCGAGTCCGCCCCCGAGTCCCTCTCCGACAAGGGGCCCGACGGCGAATCCACCCCCGACAGCCGCGCCTGACCTGGGCATACCTCTCAAGATGCTCAATTCCACCCAGTGCGGCTACGCTTTATGCGGTGGCTTGACCGAACGACAGGCCGGACCGGTGACAACTCCCCGTCCGGCATCCCGCGCCACCGGCAGGATCGGCCGCCCCGGCCGCCATCGACGCCTCCCGGGCCCGAGCCGGGGCCCTCCTCCCACAGGAAGAGGAATCGAAACATGAAGTCCTCCCGCATGCGTCACACCGTCGTGGCCGCTGCCGCCGCGGTGGTCCTCCCGGTCTCCCTGGGTGTCACGGCACCCCAGGCCTTCGCGGACCCCTCCGCGCCCGGCACCCCCACAACGCCGAGCGCGCCCGTGACACCCAGCACGCCCACGTCGCCCAGCGGGTCCACGTCACCGAGCACCTCCGCGTCGCCGAGCGAGTCGACGTCACCGAGCACGTCCACCTCGCCCAGCCCCTCCACCTCGCCGAGCAAGACCGCGGTGCCCAGCGCGGCCGTCCCGTTCGGTCCTGGCTGCTCGTCGATCCCGAAGACCGGCACCGGCAGCTTCGCCCAGATGGCCAAGGAGCCGGTGGCGACGGCCATTTCACACAACCCGGACTTCGCCACGTTCGTCGCCCTGGTGAAGAAGGCCGGGCTGACCAGCAGGCTGAACACCGCGAAGGACGTCACTCTCTTCGTGCCGACCAACGAGGCGTTCAAGAAGCTCACGACGGCGCAACTCGACCAGATCAAGAACAACGAGGCGCAGCTCAGGAAGGTCGTGAAGTACCACGTGGCGGAGAAGAAGATCGCCCCCGATCTGCTCCCCAACGGCGTCTTCTCGACCTGGGAGGGCACGACCCTCTCCACCTCGGGATCCGACCGGACGTTCAAGGTGAACGACACGGCGAAGATCCTGTGCGGCAACATCAAGACGGCGAATGCCACGGTGTACACCATCGACACCGTCCTGACGCCGAAGTAGCGCGTCACCGAAGCAGCGCGCAGGCCGTGCCGCCCCCATTCCACACCGGAGAGGAGGCGGCGAGCGGAATCGCGTAACGGAAAGGGGCGGGCCCGCCGAGCGGGCCCGCCCCTTTCGTCGTGATGATGACGCGTCAGATGCCCGCCGAGGCCATTTCGATGGCGGAGCGGTAATTCAGCGCGGTCGCCTTCACACAGGCGCCATACGTCCGGTCATTGGCGACCACGAGGAAGTAATCGCGCAGATTCTTCCAGTAGTTGACGAGATAGCCCAGCCCCGGAATGAAGCCCGCGGGCCGGGGTACGAGGGCGAAGGCCTCGGAGCACTTCAGGATCTCGCCGGTGGCCGTCGAGAGGATGGCCGCCACATCGCTGTTCATGTTCCAGCCGGCGGCCAGCGAGTCGTTCCAGATGGCGCCGGCGATCTGACGGAGCCGCTCCTGCTCCTCCGGCGTGGGATCGCTGCTGAACGCGATGCTGTCCGAGGTGGCGGCGCGCGCGACCGGCGCCTCTGGTGCCCCGGCCGCCGCTTGGGCCGCTCCCGCCGTGCCGACGGACAGGACCGCCCCGGCGGCGATCAACGCCACCGCCGACGCCCATCGGGATAATCTCCGCTCAACCATGTTCTCCGCCTCTCCCCTGAAGCTGACCCAAGGTCCACGGTGGTGCTGGAACTCGTCCGGTCGGACGCTGTCGCGCCGAGCCTCCCGTTTCCGCCTCAGGGCCGTCAACGGCGCAGATCAAGCCGCGTGGCGGTCCGCAATCGATCGAACATCTGTTCTATGATTCCCCCGGCCCGCCCCGTTACACGTCCTTGATCAGGGACGTTGTCCGGGCGCCCACCCCAACGCCATGCGCTCCGGAGGAATCATGCGACCTGTTCCCGCCCCCGCCCGTCTCGCTCCCGTCCCTCTCCCCGCGCCTCCTGTGCTTCCCGTACTCCCTGTGCTTCCCGTGCTTCCCGTGCTTCCCGTGCTTCCTGTCGCGGCCGTCGCGGATCTGTCATCACGACCGTCACCGAGGTGGGGCGCATGAGTCACGGTCACGTCAAGACCCTGCCGCCGTCGCTGCGGGTATGGGCGGAACGCGTCGTCGGACCCCTCTCCGCCGTACGGGACGCGTCACATCCGCGCGAGACCTCGCGGGTCTGGGATGTCACCGGCAGCCGCGGCCGGCGCTTCTTCATCAAGCAGTCGGCGAGTGCGGCGTTGTACGAACGGGAGACCTTCGGGTACCAATCCGCCGTACCCGCCCTGGGATTCGGCCGCGCCCCGCGGCTCGTGGAGACCGACGCCCGGCAGCTCGCCCTGCTGCTGACCGCGGTGCCGGGCACCCCCGTATCGCGGCTGACCCTCTCGGGACCGGAACACCGTTCCGCGCACCGGCAGTTCGGGGCCCTGCTGCGCCGTCTGCACGGCACGGACAAGATGCCGGGCGCCGGCCGGCGGGAGGCCCGGGGCGCGCTGGAGCGGCTGGCCGACGACGCCGAGTACCACCTCGCGCGCGCCGGTGACCTGATGTCCGAGAACCGGCGCGCGCTCGTACGCCGCTCGGCCGACCACGTACGGAAACTGACCGATCTGCTCGCCCCCGCCCATATCCATGGCGACGCCCAGGAGCGCAACGCCCTCTGGACCGGCCCGGCGGTGCCGGGGCAGCGGGCGTCGGCATGGCCGGCACCGGGACAATCGGCATCGGGACAGCTGGCCGTCATCGACTTCGAGCGGTCCCGGTACGCCCCCGCCGTACAGGACTTCGTACGGCTCGCCTGCGGCCCCTGGCAGGACCGCGACGATCTGCGCGCCGCGTTCTTCCAGGGGTACGGCCGCCCGCTGAGCGACGCCGAGCGCCAAGCGCTGCCGTGTCTGGCGGCGCTCGACGCCGCGAGCTGTCTCGCGTACGGGCCGGACCATGGCGAACACGACGTCACGGCCCGGGGGCTCCGTACGCTGGCCCGCCTGGAGAGCGGCGCCTGGGGCACGTTCGTATGACCGGACGGCGTACGGGCACGACCAGCCGGCGCGTGGGTACGACCGGACGGCGTACGGGTACGCCCGGACGGCGCGCGCGTGGAGCCCGCCGCCGCTACGGCTTGCGCGCCACACCCGCGTAGATCGAGACCGCCGCATCGGTGACGCCGTCCCCCGGTTCGTCCTCCGGGCGCCAACGGTGCGGCACCGCGAGGCCGGGCTCGACGAGTTCCAGCCCGTCAAAGAAACGGAGCACGTCACTCCGGGAGCGCACCTGGGCGGGGATACCGCCGCGGTGGTAGACGGCGATCACCCGCTCCCACATCTCCGGCGCGAAGTCCGGAGTGCAGTGGGAGAGGACCAGGTAGCTCCCGGAGGGCAGCGCGTCGACCAGACACCCGACGGTCTCGTACGGACGGAACTCGTCCGGCACGAAATGCAGCAGCGCGTTGAGGGACAGTGCGACCGGGCGTGTCAGATCGATCGTCCGGTGCAGCCGCTCCGACTCGATGATGCTCTTCGGGTCCCGGACGTCGGCGTGGATATACGCGGTACGGCCCTCGGGCGTGCTGCGCATCAGGGCCTCGGCGTGCCGCAGGACGATCGGGTCGTTGTCGACGTACACAACACGGGAGTCCGGGGCGGCCTCCTGGGCAATCTGGTGGAGGTTGGGCCGGGTCGGGATACCCGTACCGATGTCCAGGAACTGCCGGATGCCGGCCTCGGACGCGAGCCAGCGGGTCGCCCGGTGCATGAAGTGACGGTTCGTCTGCGCGCAGATCTTGACGGTGGGGAAGACCGACTCGACGGTGGCCGCGGCCAGTTGGTCGGCTTCGTAGTAGTCCTTGCCGTTGAGGTAGAAGTCGTACATCCGGGCGGGGTGGGGCTTGGTGGTGTCGATCTCGTCTACCGACGGGTGGTCGAGGTCCGTCATGCGGGGCCGTCCATTTCTGACTCGTGGGGGGATTGCTGGGGAGGCTGGGGGGTAGTGGGGCGCGCCCGGCGGGGGGGATGGCGGCTACAGCAGGAAGTCGGCGAGACCATTCTTGGCGCCCGCGACGAAGTCGGCCATGGCGGCCGCGGTGCAGATCAGGGTCGGCCCCGACGGATCCGCGGACTGGCGGATCGCCACGTGCTCGCCGTCCACCTTCTTCGTCTCGACGCAACTGCCGCCGTTGGGACCGCTCCACGGCTTCTCCCAGCCGTCGGCTCCCAGTTCGTCGGCCGGCATACCGTTGAAAATCTCCCGCATTAGAGCTCCTTGCGTATCCCTAGGAGAAAAGCTCTGGTTTCGTCAACGGGTGCCGCCCGGGCGGACATATTGTCCAGGACTTCCAGATAGGCGGCGATATCGGGGCGCTGATCCATATAGACGGCGCCGGTCAGATTCTCGGTGTAGACGACATCGGGCAGTTCGGGTATATCGAACCGGAAGAGATGGAACGGTCCGAACGCCCCGAGATGCGGCCCGATCGCGAACGGCATGATCTGCAAGGTGACGTTGGGGATCGCGGTGGCTTCCAGCAGCCGGTCGACCTGCCCCCGCATCACCTCCGGATCGCCGACGGGTCTGCGCAGGACCGCTTCTTCCATCAGAATCCACAGAAAGGGCGCGTCCGCCTTGGTGAGCAGCTGCTGACGCTTGACGCGCAGCGCGACGCGCCGCTCCAGCTCCTCGGCGTTACGGTGCGCGCCCGCCCGCAGCACGCCGCGGGCGTACTCCTCGGTCTGCAACAGGCCCGGCACATAGTGGGGTTCGTACGTCCTGATCAGACTGGCCTGGTCCTCCAGGCTGATGTACGCGCTGAACCAGCCGGGCAGCGCGTCCCGATAGCGATGCCACCAGCCGGGCTTGTTGGCGCCCTTGACCAGCTCGGCGAACTCCTCGGCCTCGCTCTCCGTGACTCCGTACGCCCGCAACAGCAGCAGGACATAGGGGAGTTTGAGGCTGACCTCGGAATTCTCCATACGCCGAATGGTCAGCGGAGCGACATCCAGGACTTTCGCCGCCGCCTCACGGGACACCCCCGCCTTCTCGCGGAGCGCCCCGAGCCGCTTGCCCAGAACGATACGCAGGACGGTGGGCGCGGTTCCCGGACGAGCCTCACTCATGCGGGGTCTCCTGACGTCGACTCATCTCACAAAGTCTGACAGGTGAGTGGTGCTCTATCCAGAGAGATGTGGAGCATTGTGAAATTATCAGAACGATCGGTTGCGGCCTGTGACCGCCAGCGCTCATAGTGAACGCGTGGCTCACATCACGGATCACCGTGCACACAAGCAACCCCAGCCCCTCGCCGGGGAGTTACAAGCGCGTGCTCGGCACCCCTGGGGTGCCTGGTGTGCCTCGGTCAGCCGACGGGACGAGGGAACCGGCCCCGGCCTCCGTACGCGTACGCACAGTCACGACACCTACGGTCATGACGCGTACGGGTACGAGACGTATGGGCACGAGGCGTACGGACACGACGCGTACCGGCACGACACGTGCGGGCATGGCGCGCACGGCCACGACGCGCACAGACACGACGTGCGCGAACACGGCCGGCACGCGGCGTACAGAAGCGCCTTCACGCTCCCCAGCAGACGGGACTCCGTCGCCAGAGCGCGGCACTGGCTCCGTGATGAGCTTCAGCGGTGGAGACTGCACACGGATCTGTGCGATGTCGCCGTCCTCGTCGTCTCCGAGCTGTTCACCAATGCCGTGCTCCACACGGCCAGCGCGCTGATCAGCTGTGAGGTGCGGCTCCTGGCCGAGCATGTACGGCTCGACGTCCACGACCAGGGCGCGCGGGACGGAGCGCCCAGCCCCCGCAGCCCCGACTCCCGCGCGGAGAACGGGCGGGGACTGCTGCTGGTGGAGAGTCTGGCCGAGGCATGGGGCGTCGGATCCCGCGAGGGCGGGGTGGGGCGCACGGTCTGGGCGATGCTCCCGCTGAGTCACGGGTCCGGCGTCTGAACGGAACGTCGGGCCGAGGGCTGTCGCCGGTCCCGACCGGCAGTACAGGGGTCTGCCGATCGGGCCGGTTCAGCCGGGCCGATCCGGCCCGAGCCGGACTCGGCCCGGCCCGCGGCGGCTCACGACAGCGCGGCGCCGACCACCAGCGCGAAGGCCGCGACGGAGAAGAGCGTGCGGATGAGGTGGAAGGTGTTCCACCGGGACTCGAAGGCCGCGCGCGCCACACTGTCGGGTGAAGAAGTGGCCGATGCCAGCGCGTTGTTGAGCGGGACGTTGCCGCCGATGGTCACCAGGTGATTGAGGACGGCGCAGACCAGTCCGGCCACCAGGAGCCAGCGCTGCGTGTCCGAGCGCCCGTCGACGGGTACGGCGAGCGCCGCGGCCGGGAACGCCACCACGGCGAGGAAGGTCAGCAGGAAGACCGGGCGGGGCACATACTCGTTGACCCGGCGCATGGCCGCGACGAACTGCTCGTCGTTCAGCCGGCCCAGGGCGGGCATGATGCCGGTCTGGAAGATCAGAAAATACCCCGCGAACAGACCCGTGGAGATCGCGGCGAGAGCGAGCAGCAGAGTGGCCATGCGCACATCATGGCGCACGAAAAGGCTGACAGGGCGGGGTTCTTGAGCGCTTCTCGATCACGCTCTTGAGCGCTTCTCGATCACGCCGATCGATCGCCGATCAGGCACCGCCATTCGCCGCCGATCACCCAGACTGCGGGAGTATGGGCCGGTTGTGGAAGCTCTGGCATGGAGTCGCCACTCTCCGTACTGGCACTTGTCACGGTGAGCAATGATGTGCGTACATGGAGTGGCGTACGGCTCCGAGGGGATGGCGGGGGTGGTCAGCCGTGGCAGAGGTTTCGGGTTCTGTGCTCAACAGGTCGACATTACCGGTGGGCGGAGCGCGGGAGGACGTGGGGGACACGCCCCATCCGCCCGGCCGGCCGATCCAGGGTGTGCGGGAGGTGACGGCGACGTTGACCGCCCTGGTCCGTTCCGCCCGCCAGGAGTTGCTGATCTTCGATGACCCGGGCAGTTGTCTGGGGCAGTGCATTCCGGAGCAGTTCCTTGAATTCGCGGGCGCCTGTGTGCGGGCGGCGGGTGAGCAGAGCTGGCATGACAGCGGCCCGGGAGGCAGAGCGCGGGGCCGGTCGAGCGCGGTCGGCGTCCGCAGGATCGTGCCGCGCCATGGGCTCGCCGGGCTCTCGTACCCACTCCCCCGCGACCTGCCGGGCCGGGCCAGACAGACGGACTCCATCCCGTTCAAGATGATCCTGGTGGACCGCTCGGTCGCGGCGGTCCCGCTCGATCTCCAACTCCACTACCACGGGCTGCTGTTGATCCGCGATCCAGTGGTCGTCCAAGCCCTGGTCCGTACGCACCAGACGTGGTGGGACACGGGCGAGGAGCTGCCGACCGCCGCGCTCCCCTCGCCCGGGGGGCTGCCGGGACATCTACGGCCCGTCCTGGAGGCGCTGCTCGCCGGGCTCACCGACGAGACGGCGGCGACACGGCTGGGCATGTCCAGCCGTACGTACAGCCGTCGGGTGGGCGATCTGCTCACCGCCCTCGGCACGACGAGCCGCTTCCGGGCGGGTGCGGAAGCGGCTCGAAGAGGGTGGATCTAGGCCCTGTACATCCTTAGCCCTGGCTAAGGGCTTGCAGGGAAGCAACACCTTGATTCCCTGCAAGCCCTTAGGAAACAACGTCCTTACGGGAGAAGCCCCGGAAAGCCAGCGCGAACAGCACCACGGCGTAAGTCACCGAAATCGCCGTGCCCTTCACCATGCCGCTCCACTCCAGCTGGGGTTGGAGCGCGTCCGCCCAGGCGAACTGCCAGTGTGCCGGCAGGAAGTCCCGCCAGGAACCGAGCGCCGTCACGGCGTCCAGCACATTACCGATGATCGTCAGCCCGACCGCCCCGCCGACCGCTCCCAGGGGTGCGTCGGTCTTGGTCGACAGCCAGAAGGCGAGGCCGGCGGTCACCAGTTGGGAGACGAAGATGAACGCGACGACGAGTGCCAGCCGGGGCACCGCGTCGGCGGTGGCCAGGGAGCCGCCCGTCGGCAGTTCGAGCGGCCCCCAGCCATAGGCCGCGGTGCCCGCCGCCAGGGCGACCAGCGGCAGCAGCAGCATCGCTGCGGCGCTCATGCCGAGCGCCACCGCCAGCTTGCTCCAGAGCAGCCGGGCCCGTGGCACGGGCGCGGCGAGGAGATACCGCAGCGAGGACCAGCTCGCCTCGGAGGCGACCGTGTCCCCGTGGAACAGCGCGACGGGCACCACCAGCAGAAAGCCCGCGGAGACGAAGAGGCAGGTGGCCGCGAAGTTGGCGCCGGAGGCGGTCGCGGTGTCCATCAGGGTCACCCGGCCGTTCTGACCGCCGGCGTCCGGGGTGCCGCCGATCGCGAAGGCGACGATGAGCACGAACGGCAGCACGGCCAGCAGGATGCCCATGGCCAGCGTCCGTCTGCGCTTCAGCTGCCGCAGCGCCTCGACCCGCAGCGGCAGGGTGCGCCGGGCCCGGTAGCCGGGGGCCGATTCCATCAGCGCGCTCATGCGGAGCCTCCTGAGATGAGGGTGAGGAACGCGTCCTCCAGGCGGCGGTGCGGTCCGACACCCGTCAGCGGGACGTCCAGCCGGATCAACTCGGTGACCAGGGCGTTGGTGCTCGCCCCGTCGAGCCGTACGAGCAGACCGAGTCCGTCGTCCGTGCGGACCGCCGAGCCGATGCCCGCCAGCGCGGCGATCTTCTCGACAACCGGCTCCGGCACCTCCTCGGCGGTGGTGACGAGCAGGGTGTCGCCCGCGCCGGTGATCTCCGCGACCGGGCCGGCCTGGACGAGCTGCCCGCGGTGCATGACGACCAGATGCGTACAGGACTGCTCGACCTCGGAGAGGAGGTGGCTGGAGACGATCACGGTCCGGCCCCCGGCCGCGTACCTGATCATCACGTCCCGCATCTCGCGGATCTGGGGCGGGTCGAGACCATTGGTCGGTTCGTCGAGGATCAGCAGATCCGGCATGCCGAGCATGGCCTGGGCGATCGCGAGCCGCTGTCGCATGCCCTGCGAGTACGTGCGTACGGCCCGCGCGAGCGCGTCGCCGAGCCCGGCGATCTCCAGGGCCTCCTCGATATGGGAGTCCTCGGCGGGCCGGCCCGTGGCCCCCCAGTACAGCTCCAGGTTGGCCCGGCCCGACAGATGCGGCAGGAAGCCCGCGCCCTCGACGAACGAGCCGACCCGGGAGAGCACCGGAGCACCCGGCCTGATGGCGTGTCCGAAGACACGGATCTCGCCCGCGTCGGGGCTGATCAGCCCCATCAGCATGCGCAGGGTGGTGGTCTTGCCGGCACCATTCGGCCCGAGAAGACCGAGGACCTGGCCCTTTTCGACCTGGAAGGAGAGATCACGGACGGCGTAGCGGTCGGCGGCCCCGGCGTACCGCTTCGTCAGCCCGGTGATCCGCAGCGGCACCTCGGCGAGCGCGGGATCGGGCGCTGGCGCGCTGGTGCGGCGCCGGGCGGTGAGCAGCAGTGCGGCCGCGATCAGTACACCGGCGGCCGGCAGCCCCCACGTCCACCAGGGCAGCGCGGTGGATCCGGTGGTGAGCGCGGGCACGGTCGGTACGGTCAGCGGGCCGTCGACGGAGACCCGGTAGGTGGCCGGGGCGGCCGGTGAGGCATAGCCCAGGTCGGTGGCGGAGAGGACGACCCGGAGCCGGTGTCCCGGGACGACCTGATGGTCCACGGCGGGCAGCGTGAGCTCCACCGTCCTGCCCTTGCGCGCGTCCTCGACCCGTACGGGCGCGACGAGCTGCGAGGGCAGCACCTGCTGGCGGCCGTCGGGCCCGACGTCGTACACCTTGGCGAAGAGCACCGCGTCACCGCTGTCGGAGGTGACGGTGGCCCGGATGGTCGGCGAGCCGGTGATCCGCAGTGACCGGTCGAGCGGTGCGGAGTCGAAGCGCGCGTGCTGTCCGGGGAAGTCGAGGGAGAGCCCGACGCCGAGCGTGGAGAGCTGGGAGAGTCCGCCGCCGACGCCCGGCACGGCGGAGATGGCCGGCGGGCTCCCGCCCGGCGGGTTGGCGAAGGTCTGCGTGCCGCCGTTGAGCGGGACGCTGATGGTGCCGCTCTCCAGGCCGGGGTAACGGTCGCTGCTCGCGCCCCGCAACAGGGCCTGCCCGTCGGTGGAGTCGACGCCTCCGGTCCGGCTGACGCGGAACGCGGGGCCGGTGTCCGCGCCCTTGTCGTCCTTGAGGTAGCGGTCGAACCAGGAAGTGATCCGGCTCTGTACCCGGCCGCTCTCCTGGTCACCACCGTCGTGTCCGCCCGCCATCCAGTCGACGTCGACGGGTGCGCCATTGGCGCTGATCGCCTTCGCCATGGCGTCGGCGTGGCCGAGCGGGAAGAGGGAGTCGGTCTGGCCCTGGACGATCAGCGCGGGCACATCGATACGGTCACCGACGGCGGACGGGCTGCGCTCCTCCAGGAGCTTGCGGGCGGCCGCGTCCGGCGTGCCGGAGACCGCGACCCGCTGGTACATGTCGCACAGCTCTTTCTGGAACGTCTGGCAGCCACCGCCGGTGGAGAAGAAGATCCCGGCCCAGAGCTTCTTGAAGACGCCGTCGGGGAAGAGCGCGTCGGCGAGGTTCCAGTACGTGATCAGCGGGGCGATCGCGTCGACCCGCTTGTCGTAACCGGCGGCGAGCAGCGAGATGCCGCCACCGTACGAGGCGCCGGTCACCCCCACTCGGGGATCGCCCTTCGCGTCGAGCCGCACCTCGGGCCTGGCGGCGAGCCAGTCGATCATCCGGGAGACGTCCTTAACCTCGTGATCGGGGTCATTGAGCCCAATCTCGCCGGTGGACTTCCCGAAACCCCGCGCCGACCAGGTCAGCACCGCGTACCCGTCCCGGGCGAGCTTCTCGGCCTGGGTCCGTACGTCGTCCTTGCTGCCGCCGAAGCCGTGCCCGACCAGCACGGCCGGCCGGCGCCCGCTGCCCGCGGTGAAGTACGAGGTGTCGATCCGGGCGCCGTCCATCGACAGCACCTGGTCCGTACGGTGCACGGCGGGCGCACCGTCCGAGGCGACGGCGGTCCAGGTCCCGGCTCCGACGAGCACGGCGGCGACGCCAAGGCCCGCGAGCCATCGCGCGCGCAGCCGAAACCGGCGGGGGGTTCGTAGCTCCATGCTTGAACCCTAAACGGGCCCCGGACCCGGCCGTACTGACACCGGTCGGAACTCGAAGGCATCCCCGGGTAGTACGGGTAGCCTCGGCGTACACCAGACGCGGTATGCGGGCCTTGCCGAGGAGACGGGAACAGAGATGGAGATCCGTCGGGCGACGACGGTCACCGAACTGATCGCCGCGCAGCAGCTGTACGACGCCCCGGCCCGCCCCGCCTGGGCAGAACGCTTCCTCGCCGCCCCGGGCCACCTGATGCTGATCGCCTACGCCGACGGCACCCCGGCCGGAATGATCTCGGGCATCGAGATGCTCCACCCGGACAAGGGATCGGAGATGTGCCTGTACGAACTGTCGGTGGCGGCCCCCTACCGCCGCCGCGGCATAGCCCGAGCCCTGACCAACGCCCTGGCCACCGAGGCCCGCGCACGCGGCTGCTACGACATGTGGGTGGGCGTGGACACCGACAACGCCCCGGCGTTGGCGCTCTACCGCGCGACGGGAGCCGAGGACGACGGCGAATTCGCCATGCTGACCTGGCACTTCACGCCGGTTGACGCGGACGCGCCCCGGGACGGCGCCTAAGCCTGGAGCCGTCCGAGGAGTTCGTCTCCCGCCGGGTAGCCCGTCTCCTCGGGCAACAGCTCTCCGGCGGCCGTCAGTTCGCCCTCGCGTACCAGCCCGTGAATTCGGTGCGCGAGCGGCGTCACATCCCGGATGGACACGGTCCACTCGTCCGCGTACCGCCGCGCCGCCTCCCCCGACAGCCCGAGCTGAAGCGAGCGGTGCGGCAGCGCCCCGAGGTGCAGATCCCGCTCCGGATCCCACTGCACACGGGCGGGAGAGCGCTTCAACTCGCGCTTCCAGAGCGCCGGATCCGGGTAGAGGGCGCGGTCGTAGTGCGACAGACAGGCATGAGCCAGCGCCCACTCGAACCCGTCCCTGGAGATCTCCACGGCCAGTACGGTCGTCTGATCCTCTTTGGTGCCCCAGCCGCAGCGGTACATCATCCACAGGAAAGACGGCTTGATCCAGGTCATCCGGTCGCGCTTCCACGCCGCCGGGAACCGGCCGTCCCGGGCGGCGGGAAGGCCGAGGGCGGGCGGGTAGGCCTGATAGACGGTGATCGTGGATGCCGTGTGCAGCGCGCGTATCCGGTACTTCGGTTCTGACATGGGACCAGCGTGCTGCGAGGTGCCCGGGGCGGCCACCGGTTTACGGCGGATCACGGACGCCGAGCACACCCCCGGGCCCCGGGCCCCGATCCGCGTCCTCAGGTCAGAGTGATCTCCGGGTTGTAGAGGTCCAGCCAGATCGCCAGGTCCAGCGTGCGTTCCAGGCCGCGCCTCGATGCCTGGGTGATCTGTGGGGTGTCGCGCTCCGTCACGTGTCGGACCCGGTCGGCGTCGACCAGTTCGAAGACCCGGTGGGACGGGTTGGCGAGCAGGTCCTTGGCGTGTTCCTGGAGGGCGATGGCGTACTTGGGGTCCTGGGTGGACGGGTAGGGGCTCTTCACCCGGTCGTACACCGATTTCGGCAGCAGGTCGGCCGTCGCCTCCCGCAGCAGGCTCTTCTCCCTGCCATCGAAGGACTTCAGGGACCACGGGGTGTTGTAGACGTACTCGACGAGCCGGTGGTCGCAGAACGGCACCCTGACCTCCAGGCCGACCGCCATGCTCGCGCGGTCCTTGCGGTCCAGCAGGATCCGAACGAAACGGGTCAGGTGGAGATAGCAGATCTTGCGCATCCGGTACTCGAAGTCGCTCTCACCACTGAGGCGTTCGATGTCGGCGACGGCCGTCGCGTAGCTCTCGCGGAGGAAGTCCGGCAGGTTCACGGCCGTGCTCACGTCGGTGCGCAGTACGTCGGAGTCGTCGCCGAAGTGGTCGGCGATGCGCACCAGCCACGGGAACATCTCGGCCTGCCTGGCCTCCTCGTCGAAGAACTGGAGGTAGCCGCCGAAGACCTCGTCGGCCGATTCGCCGGAGAGCGCGACGGTCGAGTGCTTCCGGATGGCCCGGAAGAGGAGGTAGAGGGAGGAGTCCAGGTCGCCGAAGCCCATGGGGAGGTCGCGGGCCCGGATCATCCGGGCGCGTACGTCGGGGTCGGCCAGGGCGTGGGAGTCGAGCACGATGTCCTGGTGCTCCGTGCCCGATGCGCGCGCGACGTCGTGGACGAACGGGGTGTCCGGGGTCGCGCGCAGTTCGTCGGCGACGAAGTTCTCGGTATGGCCGAGGAAGTCGACGGAGAAGCTGCGGACCCGCTCGCCGGTTTCGGCCAGTTGACGCGCGGCCAGCGCCGTCATGGCGGAGGAGTCGAGGCCGCCGGAGAGGAGCGTGCAGCGCGGTACGTCCGCGACCAGCTGGCGCCGCACGATGTCGTCGAGGAGGGTGCGTACCCGCGCCACCGAGGTGTCGCGGTCGTCGGTGTGCGGGCGGGTCTCCAGCGACCAGTAGACCTGCCGGCGCAGTCCGTCCCTGTTCAGGGTCAGTACGGTGCCGGGCTCGACCTCGCGCATTCCGTCCCACACGGCGTGGCCGGGCGTTTTCACGAAGGCGAAGAGTTCACGCAGTCCGTCCAGCCGGACGCGGGCGCGGGCGAGCGGGTTGGCGAGGATCGCCTTGGGCTCGGAGCCGAACAGCACACCGTCGGGGGTCGGATAGTAGTAGAAGGGCTTGATGCCCATCCGGTCGCGGATCATCACGAGCGTGTCGGTGCGGCCGTCCCAGATCGCGAACGCGTACATGCCGTTGAGGCGTTCCGCCACGGCCTCGCCCCACTCGTGATAACCGTGCAGGACGACCTCGGTGTCGGAGTCGGTGATGAACCGGTGGCCCCGGCCCGTCAGTTCGCGCCGCAGTTCGGTGAAGTTGTAGGTCTCGCCCGAGTAGACGAGCGCCAGCGTGCCCTGCGGGGTATCGAGCGTCATGGGCTGACGTCCGCCCGGCAGGTCGATGATCGCCAGCCGGCGGTGGCCGAGGGCCGCGGGGCCGCTGATCCAGGTGCCGCGGTCGTCGGGGCCCCGGCAGGACATGGTTTCCGTCATCGCATCCAATGTTTCGGACGCGGAACGCAGATCACGGTCGAAGGAGACCCAGCCGGTGATGCCACACATGTGTGTCCTCCTGCTTCCGATCCCAGGCCGGAGCGCAGGTCGGAGACCGTGGACAAGCCTGGGGTTCACGGCAGGACGGGGCACCGGGCCAGATCAGTTGTATCCAGCACCTATGTAACGAGCGTGAGTCATACGACTGCGCCCGGTCAACGCGGTCGCCCGGCGCCCGGTTACGCGAACCGGGCGCTTTCAGCCGTACGCCGCGAAAGGCGATGAACTGGCCTGGACCGGGATCCGGGGCGCGCCACGGCCGTTGCGGCGCCGCGCGCCGGGGAGGACGGCCCGATCAAGCCACGGGCAAAGACTTCATCAACCGGCCGGCGGCCGTGCGCCGCACACACCTGTGGCCCGTACGACGCGTGACGTCGTACGGGCCACAGGCTGCGGTCAGGGCCGGGAGCGGCGTGTCAGTGGTTGCGCGGGAAGCCGAGGTCCACGCCCGCCGGAGCCTCGGACGGGTCCGGCCAGCGGGTGGTGACCACCTTGCCGCGCGTGTAAAAGTGCACGCCGTCGTTGCCGTAGATGTGATGGTCGCCGAAGAGCGAGTCCTTCCAGCCGCCGAAGGAGTGATAGCCGACGGGCACCGGAATCGGTACGTTCACGCCGACCATGCCGGCCTCGATCTCCAGCTGGAAGCGGCGGGCGGCGCCGCCGTCGCGGGTGAAGATGGCCGTGCCGTTGCCGAAGGGGGAGGCGTTGATCAGCTCGACGCCCTCCTCGTACGTCTCCGTACGCAGCACGACCAGCACCGGGCCGAAGATCTCGTCGCGGTACGCGTCGGAGTCCGTGGAGACCTTGTCGAGCAGCGAGAGCCCGATCCAGTGGCCTTCCTCGAAGCCCTCGACCGTGTGCCCCGTACCGTCCAGGACGACTTCGGCGCCCTGGGCCGCCGCGCCCGTGACATAGCCGGCGACCTTGTCGCGGTGGGCCTTGGTGATGAGCGGACCCATCTCGGAAGCCGGGTCGTTGCCGGGGCCGATCTTGATCTTCTCGGCGCGCTCACGGATCTTGGCGACCAGTTCGTCCCCGATCGCGCCCACCGCCACGACCGCCGAGATCGCCATGCAGCGCTCACCGGCGGACCCGTAGGCGGCCGAGACCGCCGCGTCCGCTGCGGCGTCGAGGTCCGCGTCCGGCAGGACCAGCATGTGGTTCTTGGCGCCGCCGAGCGCCTGGACGCGCTTGCCGTTGGCGGAGGCCGTGGTGTGGATGTAGCGGGCGATCGGGGTGGAGCCGACGAACGAGACCGCCGCCACGTCCGGGTGCGCGAGCAGGGCGTCCACCGCGACCTTGTCGCCGTGCACGACATTCAGCACACCGTCGGGCAGCCCGGCCTCGGCGGCCAGCTCCGCCAGCAGGTTCGCCGCCGAGGGGTCCTTCTCGCTGGGCTTGAGTACGAAGGTGTTACCGCAGGCCACCGCCAGCGGGAACATCCACATCGGCACCATCGCCGGGAAGTTGAACGGCGTGATGCCCGCGACCACACCCAGCGGTTGGCGGATCGAGGAGACATCCACCCGGCTGGATACCTGTGTGGACAGCTCGCCCTTGAGCTGGGTGGTGATCCCGCAGGCCAGCTCGACGATCTCCAGGCCCCGGGCGACCTCGCCGAGCGCGTCCGAGTGCACCTTGCCGTGCTCGGCGGTGATCAGCGCGGCGATTTCGTCGCGGCGGGCGTCGAGCAGCGCGCGGTAGCGGAAGAGGATGCCCGTGCGCTGGGCGAGGGACGAGGTTCCCCACGTGGCGTACGCGGCCTTCGCGGCGGCGACCGCGCTGTCCACCTCCTCGGCGGAGGCGAGCGCGACCTGTGTGGTGACGGCGCCGGTCGCCGGGTCGGTCACCGGGCCCCAGTTCCCCGACGCGCCCTCGACGGTCTTGCCACCGATCCAGTGGTTGACGGTCTTCATTCCGTTTTGCTCCTTCACAGCTGGCGGCGGCGGGCGGCTACGTGCCGGTCGTACTGCTCACGGGCCTTGACCGCGGACGGGCGCGTCGCGGTCTCGGCCACGGGGACATCCCACCACGCCTGGGCCGGAGGGACGCCCGACACAGTGTCTGCCGTTTCGGTCTCCACATAGACACATGTGGGAACGTCGGCGGCGCGCGCCTCCGCCAGGGCTTCACGCAGGTCACGAACCGTCTTGGCGCGGATCACCCGCATGCCGAGGGACGCCGCGTTGGCGGCGAGGTCGACGGGCAGCGGGGCACCGGTGTAAGTCCCGTCGTCGGCCCGGAAGCGGTAGGCCGTGCCGAACCGTTCCGCGCCGACCGTCTCGGACAGGCCGCCGATGGAGGCATAGCCGTGGTTCTGGAGGATCACCACCTTGAAGGGCAGCCGCTCCTGGACGGCCGTGACGATTTCCGTGGGGTTCATCAGATATGTGCCGTCGCCGACGAGCGCCCAGACCGGCCGGCCCGGCGCCGCGAGCTGCACACCGATGGCCGCCGGGATCTCGTAGCCCATGCAGGAGTAGCCGTACTCGACGTGGTACTGGTCGCGGGAGCGGGCCCGCCACAGCTTGTGGAGATCGCCGGGGAGCGATCCGGCCGCGTTGATGACGATGTCCTCGTCGGTGACCAGGGCGTCGAGCGCGCCGAGGACCTGGGCCTGGGTGGGGCGTACGAGATCCTCGTCGGCGGCGAACGCGGCGGCGACGCGGTACTCCCAGCGCTCCTTGTCCTCGGTGTACTCGGCCGCGTAGGCGGGCGCGACCCGGTGGCCGACGAGCCCCGCGGCGAGCAGTTGCAGCGCCGTACGGGCGTCCGCCACCAGCGGGTCGGCCACGAGCTTGTGGGCGTCGAAGCCGGTGATATTGATATTGAGGAAGTGGACGGCGGGGTTCGAGAAGAGCGTGCCGGACGCGGTGGAGAAGTCCGACCAGCGGGTGCCGACGCCGATCACCAGATCGGCGGTCCTGGCCAGTTCATTGGCGGTGGCCGTGCCGGTGTGGCCGATGCCGCCGACCTCGCAGGGGTGGTCGTACGGCAGCGAGCCCTTGCCGGCCTGGGTGGCGGCGACCGGAATACCGGTCTCCTCGGCGAACGCGGCGAGCACGTCCTCCGCCGCGCTGTGGTGCACTCCGCCGCCCGCGACGAGCAGGGGGCGGCGGGCTTCCCGCACGAGCCGTACCGCCTCGGCGAGTTCGTCGGGATCGGGCGCCTGACGGCGGACTCGCCAGACGCGTTCGGAGAAGAACTCCTCCGGCCAGTCGTACGCCTCCGCCTGCACGTCCTGGGGCAGGGCGAGGGTGACGGCCCCGGTCTCGGCGGGGTCGCTGAGCACGCGCATCGCGGCGAGCGCGGCCGGGATCAGCGCCTCGGGGCGGGTGACACGGTCGAAGTACGTGGAGACGGGCCGCAGGGCGTCATTGACGGTGATGTCGCCCGCGCTGGGCAGTTCGAGCTGTTGCAGGACGGGGTCGGCGGGTCGGGTGGCGAAGGTGTCACCGGGGAGCAACAACACGGGGAGGCGGTTGATGGTGGCGAGAGCCGCACCGGTGACGAGGTTGGTGGCGCCGGGACCGATGGAGGTGGTCACGGCATGGGCGGACAGGCGGTTGCTCTGGCGGGCATAGCCGACGGCGGCGTGGACCATGGCCTGCTCATTGCGTCCCTGCAAGTACCTCATCTCCGAGGCGGACTCGACAAGGGCTTGGCCGATACCCGCCACGTTGCCATGGCCGAAGATGCCCCAAGTGGCGTTGATCAAACGTTGCTTGTGGCCGTCCCGCTCGGTGTACTGCCGGGACAGGAAACTGATCAGCGCCTGGGCAACGGTAAGACGACGCGTACTCATCGGGAATCCTCCTCGGCTGCGGGCCGGGCCGCGGCCCCGGGCTTCGCGGCTCCGCGTTCAGGCTCAGGTTCAGGCTCGGCCGATGCCGCCTCGTACAGCGGCAGCCGGGGGTCGACGGTCAGCCCCGGCCAGGTCTCCCTGATCCAGCCGTGGTCGGGGTGGTCGCTGATCAGCCATTCCCGCGACTCCCCCGGCCCCGCCATCACATTGAGGTAGTACATGTCGCGGCCCGGCGAGGCGATGGACGGGCCGTGCCAGCCGTCCGGGATCAGGACGGTGTCGCCCGTACGGACCTCGGCGAGCACATCCGTACCGCCGGGCCGGGACGGCGAGACCCGGTGATAGCCGAGGCCGTCGCCGTCGATCTCGAAGTAGTAGATCTCCTCCAGCTCGGACTCGACGCCCGGCCGGTGCTCGTCGTGTTTGTGCGGCGGGTACGACGACCAGTTGCCGCCCGGGGTGAGCACCTCGACCGCGATGAGCCGGTCGCACGCGAAGACTCCCGCCGCGCCGAAGTTGTTGACCTGGCGCGAGCAGCTGCCCGCGCCGCGCAGCTCGACGGGAACCTCCGGCGCGGGGCCGTAGCGAGCGGGGAGTCGTCGCTCGCACTTCGCTCCTGCCAGGGCGAAGCGGCCTCCCGCACCGGAGGCGATCTGTGCGTGGGCATCACGCGGCACGTACGCGAAGTCCGTGACTCCGCTGAACACGCTTGCCCTGCCCCGCAGTTCAAAGAGTTTGCCCTGCGTGTTCACCGTACAACCGCCGGTGAGCGGAAGAACGATCCACTCGCTGTCCCCGGCGGCCAGCGCGTGCGTACCGCCGGGCGGGAGCTCCAGGACGCGCAGACTGCTGTGTGACCAGCCGGCCCGCCGCGGATCGATGTCGAGGGCGTACGGTCCCGACGCGGCGCTGCCCGCGGGTACGTACCAGCCGTACGGTTCGTGGTTGGTCGTCATGAAGTCTCCGTACCCCCTAGAGCAGACCCACGGCCGTATCGACGGCACGGGCCACATCCCCGTCGACCGGATAGAGCAGCGAACGGCCGACGACCAGCCCCCGGACGGTGGGCAGTTGCAGCGCCTTGCGCCATTTCTCGTACGCGCCCTCCTGATCGCCCCCGATCTCGCCGCCCAGCAGGACGGCCGGGAGTGTCGAGGTCTCCATGACCCGGGCCATATCGTCGGGGTCCTGGGTAACGGGAACCTTCAGCCAGGTGTACGCGGAGGTACCGCCCAGTCCGGAAGCGATGGCGATCGAGCGCGTCACCGCCTCCGCGCCCAGATCGGTGTGGAGCCGGCCGTCCGCGCGGTAGCAGATGAACGGCTCGACGAAGACCGGCAGCCTGCGTTCGGCCATGGCGTCGATGGCGCGGGCGGTGGAGTGGAGCGTGTCGAGGGAGCGTGGGTCCTCGTAGTCGATACGGAGGAGCAGTTTGCCCGCGTCGAAGCGGAGCCTGGCGAGGTCCTCGGGGCGGTGTCCGGTGAAACGGTCGTCGAGTTCGAACGCGGCGCCGGCGAGGCCGCCGCGGTTCATGGAGCCGACGACGACACGGTCCTCCAGGGCGCCGAGGAGCAGCAGGTCGTCGAGGATGTCCGCGGTGGCCAGGACGCCGTCGACACCTGGGCGGGAGAGCGCCAGACAGAGCCGCTCCAGCAGATCGGCGCGGTTGGCCATGGCGAGGCGCCGGTCCCCGACGGCCAGGGCGCCGCGGGCCGGATGGTCGGCCGCGATGATCATCAGCCGGCCGCCGGCGCGCAGCAGGGGGCGGCGAGTACGGCGGGCGGCGGCCTCGGCGACGGCTTCGGGGTGGTACGTACGCAACCGGACCAGTTCGGACACATCGACGCCACTCATGAGAGAGCCTCGGGGGTTTGCGCCGAAGACCGCGCAGAAGCGGACGCCGTCATGGCGGAGGCCGCGGGATCCCCCGCCGCGACCCGTCCGTCGGCGAGCGTCCGGGTGACCTCTCCGTCGTACGGCATGGCGGAGGAGCAGGCGAGACGGCCCGCGACAATGGCCCCGGCGGCGTTCGCGTACCGCATGATGCGCTCCAGATCCCAGCCGGCCAGCAGCCCATGGCAGAGGGCGCCGCCGAACGCGTCCCCCGCGCCGAGTCCGTTGACGACGTCGACGGGGACGGGCGGCACTTCGGCCCGGGTGCCGTCCCGATGGAGGGCGAGCACGCCCTTGGGGCCCTGTTTGACAACGGCCAGCTCCACCCCGGCGGCGAGCAGCGCCCGCGCGGCCGCGTGGGGTTCGCGCTCGCCCACGGCCACTTCGCACTCGTCGAGATTGCCCACGGCGACGGTGGCGTGGCGCAGCGCCCGCGCGTATGCCGCGCCCGGCTCCGCGCCGTCCGGCCAGAACATCGGCCGCCAGTCGAGATCGAAGACGGTGATCCCCGATTTTCCGCGCGCTTCCAGCGCGGCGAGGGTCGCCGTACGGCTGGGCTCCGCGCACAGGCCGGTGCCGGTCATCCAGAAGATTCGGGCCGAACGGATGGCGTCCAGGTCCAGTTCGTCCGGATGGATCTCCAGGTCGGGGGCCTTGGGCAGCCGGTAGAAGTAGAGCGGGAAATCGTCCGGGGGAAACACCTCGCAGAAGGTGACCGGGGTCGGATACGCGTCCACCGCCGTCACCCAGCGGTCATCGACCTCGAACTCCCGCAGCGCCTGGTGCAGATAGTCCCCGAACGGGTCACGGCCCGTACGGGTGATGACGGCGGCGCGCCGGCCGAGCCGGGCCGCCGCGACGGCGACATTCGTCGCGGAGCCGCCGAGGAACTTCCCGAAGGTGTCGACCTGGGCCAGCGGGACCCCGGTCCGCAGCGGATAGAGGTCCACCCCGATCCGGCCCATGGTGATGACGTCGTACGGCTCAGGCATGCGCGTCCCTTCGGTTCGACGGTCACTCCGATGTCATTCCCACGTCCACGTCACTCCCAGGTCTAATGCCCGCTCCGGAGCCCTGTCAACGTTTTGTCCTTACATTCGGACGAAGGGGTTGACACTCTTTCCGCACGGCCGGAAAGCTGACCGGTATGACCTCTTCCGTACCCACGTCCAACCGCATCCGGGTCGGGTCGGCCCCCGATTCCTGGGGCGTGTGGTTTCCCGACGATCCCCAGCAGGTTCCCTGGCAGCGTTTCCTCGACGAGGTCGCCGAGGCGGGCTACGAGTGGATCGAACTCGGCCCGTACGGCTATCTCCCCTCCGACCCCGTCCGGCTGGGCGAGGAGACCGCCCGGCGCGGACTGAAGGTCTCCGCCGGAACCGTCTTCACCGGGCTGCACCACGGCCCCGCCGTCTGGGAGAAGACCTGGGCGCACGTCGCGGACATCGCCGCGCTCACCCGGGCGATGGGCGCGGACCATCTGGTCGTCATCCCTTCGTTCTGGCGCGACGACAAGACCGGCGAGGTGCTGGAGGACCGCACCCTGACGGCGGAGCAGTGGGGCGATCTGACGACGCAGACCGAGCGGCTCGGCCGTGAGGTGCGGGACCGGTACGGGCTGCGCATCGTCGTCCATCCGCACGCCGACACCCATATCGACAGCGAGGAGAACGTCAGCCGCTTCCTCGACGCGACCGATCCCGATCTGGTCTCGCTCTGTCTGGACACCGGGCACTACGCCTACTGCGGCGGCGACAGCGTCAAACTGATCGAGACCTATGGGGAGCGAATTGGCTATCTCCATCTCAAGCAGGTGGACCCGGAGATCCTCGCCGAGGTCGTCGCGGACGAGGTGCCGTTCGGGCCGGCGGTCGGGCGCGGGGTGATGTGCGAGCCGCCGGGCGGGGTTCCCGCGCTGGAGCCGGTGCTCGCCGCGGCGCGGCGGCTGGATGTGGACCTCTTCGCCATCGTCGAACAGGACATGTATCCGTGTCCGCCGGACAAGCCGTTCCCGATCGCCGCACGCACCCGCCGTTTCCTGCGGAGTTGCGGCGCCTGACGTACCGCGCCGGCGCGATGCCCGGACGCCGCTCCGCGGCCGGCCTGACGCCCGGACAGGATCCGAGAGGTCCTGTCCGGGCGTTTCTGCTTCTCCATCCAACAGCCCAACCGACCCCATTGATCCGATCTCTCTTCGCATTGCCTTCTTGACAGGGACACGACTGCGGCAGGATCGTCCCAGTAAAGGGATATTCCTGAACCGCAGACAGGGGCTGTCGTGCATTCACCTGTTCCTCCACCTTCATCGCACCCCGGATTCCTCGGAGGTATCACGCGAGCGGGACGCGTCTCACGGCGTACGTTCATGACGGCGGCGGGCGCGGCGGCCTTCGCGGTCTCCCCCCGTACCGCCTGGGCACGGACCTCCGACGGTGATGGCGGCGATGTGCGCGGCGGGAGCGGTGACACGGACCCACATGGACGCATCCTTCTCGACGCGGCCATGAAGTGGCGCAGGCTTCCGGGCGGTTGGCAGTCCGCGCCCTTCTTCGGCAATGGCTTCCTCGCCGCCCATCTCTACAGCAAGGCCGGCGAGGGCAACGCCCTGAGGATCATGCTCAACCACTCCCTCGTGCAGGACCAGCGCGGGCAGTGGGAGGCGGCCATCGGCTACTCCCGGCTGCCGGTCGGCTATCTCACCCTGACGTTCACGGGCACGGTCACGGATGTCGACTGGTCCCTGGATCCGGCGACCGCCGAGCTGAACGGCACGGTCACCACCACTGCCGGCGGCGTCCGGATGCGGATGCTGATCCTGCGTCAGAGCGATGTGCTGCTGGTCTTCCTGGAGCCCACGGCGGGTGAGCGGAAGGCCGCCTGGGCGTTCACCGCGCTGCCGTCCGCGACCACCAGGACCAGTCGCGTACCGCCGGAGTACACCGCCAACCCCGATCCGGCCGCGGGGCCCGGTTTCGTGGAACAGCCGCTGGACGCGGGCGGCGGGTACACCACGGCGTGGCGGGAGATCCACGAGGGCAGCCGGCGGCTGCTCGCGGCCGGCATCGCCTACGGCTTCCCGGATTCGACCGGCCGCGAGCGTGCGCTGTCGGCCGTGGACCGGGCGCTGACGACCGCCCCGGACGCGCTCGTACGCGAACACCGCCGGTGGTGGGGCGACTTCTACCGGCGCAGTCTGGTCTCGGTCCCGGACAAACATCTCCAGCGCTTCTACTGGATCCAGCTCTACAAGATGGCGTCGTCCACCGGGAAGGACTCCCCCGTACTGCCCGTCTTCGGGCCGTGGTTCCCGGAGACCGGCAACAACTGGACCAATATCTGGTGGAACCTCAACACCCAGGTCGCGTATCCGCTGATCAACGGCTCCAACCAGCTGGAACTGGACGCGATCACCCCCACCTTCCGTACGTACCACCGCAATCTGGAGCTCAACATCCACCCTGCCTACCGGGACGGCGAGAGCTACGCGCTCTGCCACCCGGGCGACCGGGAGCTGCGTCCGGGCCCGCGCTATGTGGGAGTGCCCGGGGTCAGCCCCAACGACCACACCGGCAATCTCACCTGGGCCATGCACAATGTGTGGCTGTCCTATCGGCACTCCATGGACCGGCGGATTCTCCGGGACGTGCTGTATCCGGTGCTCAGCCGGGCCATCGCCTATTACGCGCGTTTCCTGACCGAAGGGTCCGACGGCCTGTTGCATCTGCCGGAGACCCGGTCACCGGAGTACGCCAACGCGTCCGACTGCACCTACGACCTGTCGCTGATCCGCTGGGGCTGCCGGACACTGCTGGAGGCGGCGCGGGCACTGCGGATCGACGACGCGCCGACCGCGCGCCTGCGCGACATCCTGGCCCGGCTGGTGCCGTACCACCGGGGCGAGCAGGGCGTGCTGATCGGCGCGGAGGTGCCGCTCACGGAGTCACACCGGCACTACTCGCATCTGCTGTGGCTCTACCCCCTCCAGGAGTCGCTGGACCGTACGAGCTTCGAGCACTGGGCGGGCATGAGGGAGCGCTGGCACGGCTACAGCTTCGCGGCCGCCGCCTCGATGGAGACCCTCTTCGGCAACGCGGACCGGGCGCTGTCGTATCTGAAGTTCTTCACCGACGGGAACACCGTCGACGGCACGCAGCTGACGCCGAACACCATGTACCGCGAGGGCTCCAACTTCGCCATCGAGAGCCCGCTCGCCGCCGCCCAGTCACTCCTGGACATGCTGGTCCAGAGCCATGGCGGTACGGTCCGCGTGTTCCCCGCCATCCCCTCGGGCTGGGCGGACGCATCGATTCAACGCCTGCGTACCCAGGGCGCGTTCCTCGTGGACGCGTCACGTTCGGCCGGCCGCACCGACTGGGTGACGGTACGGAGCGAGGCGGGCGCGCCACTGGTGCTGGAGCACGGCATCGACGGCGTGATCGACGTACGTGACGAGCGCGGCCGGAAGCTGCCGTACCGGGGCACCGGGACCATCACCGTCGATCTGCCCAAGGGCCGTACCGCCGTGGTGACCCGAAGGGGCTCGGACCCGGTGCTACGACCGCGCGATGTACCGGCGGACGGCACATACCCGCAGTGGGGGCTGCCCGAGCCGGACTGACGTAAGGCGCCTGACATCACACAACTGACGTGAGTATCCACGCCACATGAGGTGCACGCGCCATATGTGACGCATGTGCCACAAAGATCCCTCTACCGTCACACATATCTCGATTACACGGTCCTTCCGTCACAGGGCGGTGACAAATCCGCTCTCTTCATCACTCTGTGTCGCTCAAAGGGCACAGGCTGGTGATCACCAGCGTCGTGCCGCAGCTCCCCCGACGGCCCACCGGCCTCCCTGCGGCGGACGCGGGGAGGTGCCACTGATGACGGACAAAAGGCTCTGGTCCTACAAGGAGATCGCGGCGCACATCAGGGTGCAGCCGGACACCGTCCGCTCGTACCGCAAGCACGGACTGCTTCCGCCGCCCGACCATGTGGAGAACGGAAAGCCCTACTGGTACGCGGACACCGTCCGCGCCTGGGTGGCACAGCGTCCCGGTAACAGAAGCAACAGAGGCTGAACGAGGCGCTCACTATCGGCCCGCCGTGGGACCGCACCAATCCAGTACGGCCCCACGGCCCCCGTTCCGTCCCGGTCAGACGCCCGCTGTATCCCGGTCCCGGGCAGCGGGCTCCGGCCGCGCCGGATCTCCCGTATCCCCTTCGGCGACCGGCTTCGACTCGCCCTCACTCAGCCCGAACCGGTCATGGAAGCGGCGCAGCGGCCCAGGGGCCCACCACGTCGCCCTGCCCGTCAGCTTCATCACCGCGGGCACCAGCAGACTGCGGACCACCATCGCGTCCATGAGCACGGCGAGCGCGATACCGAGGCCCAGCATCTTGGTGTTGGTCACCCGGGAGGTGCCTATGCCCACCATGACCACCGCGAGGATCACGGCTGCCGCGGTGATCAGTCCTCCGGTGCGCCGGAGGCCGAAGGTCACCGCCTGTTCGTGGTCACCGCTCCGGTCGTACTCCTCCTTGATCCGGGAGAGCAGGAACACGCCGTAGTCCATGGAGAGTCCGAAGGCGACACAGAACATCAGGACCGGCAGGGTCGTTTCGATGTCGCCGGTGGCGGTGAAGCCGAGCAGCCCGGAGAGGTTGCCGTCCTGGAAGACCCAGACCACCGCCCCGAACATGGCCGTGAGACTCAGCGCGTTGAGCACGACCGCCTGGACCGGAATCAGCACGCTGCCGGTGAGCAGGAAGACCAGCAGCAGGGTCACCACCACGATGATGGCCACCGCCCAGGGCAGCCGGTCGGCTATCGCGTCCTTGGAATCGACCAGGACGGCGGCGGTGCCGGTCACCGACGTGTCGAACGCGGCCGGTTCCGCGCGGATGTCCCGGACGAGCTGCTGGGCTTCCTGGCCCACCGCCTCTCCCTCGGCCCGCACCGTGAAGTACCCGTGTTCGCCCGAGGTGACGGGACCATCGACCCCGAGCGCCCCCGGCAGAGCCGCTATCCGGCTGCGGTAGTCGGCGTATTCGGCAGGCGTGGCAGCGCCCTCCACGAAGACCTCCAGGCTTCCGCTGGGGCTCCCGGGGAAGCCGTCCCGTATCTCCTCCTGGACCACCCGGGAGTCGGCGCTCGACGGCAGCTGACGGTAGTCGGCGGTGCCGAACGTGGCTCCCAGGAAGGGCAATCCGAGCACTATCAGCCCGGCCGCCGTCGCCAGGGCGAAGACCGGCGCCCGGCGCATGACCAGCGCTGCCGTACGCCCCCAGCCGGCCCCCGGCTCGGCGGACGCGCCCGCGACTCCGGATCCGTCCCGCGCCCCGGACTTCCGCCGCCCCCGGCGCAGCAGCACTCGCAGATCCAGCGCGTTGACCCGGTGGCCCAGCAGCATCAGCGCGGCCGGCAGCAGTATCAGCGCGGCGGCCGCCGCCAGCAGCACCACCGCGATCCCGGCATAGGCGAAGGACCGCAGGAAGTACTGGGGGAAGACCAGCATGGCGGCCAGCGACACCGCAACGGTGAGCGCGGAGAACAGCACCGTCCGCCCGGCCGTACGCAGCGTGACCCCCACGGCGTCCCGTACCTCGGCGCCCTCGGCCAGCTCCTCGCGGAACCGGCGCACGATGAACAGGGCGTAGTCGACGGCCAGTCCGAGCCCCAGGGCCGTGGTGAGGTTCTGTGCGAAGACCGAGACATCGGTGAGCTCGGTGATCCCGCGCAGTACCGCGTTCGTCCCCAGGATGGCGACGATGCCGAGCCCGAGCGGCAGGAGGGCGGCGACCGCGCTGCCGAAGACCATCACCAGCAGCACCAGCGTCACCGGCAGGGCGATCAGCTCGGCCCGCAGCAGATCCTCCTGGATGATGTCCTGCATCTCGTGCTGTACGGCGACGGGTCCGCCGAGCGAGACCTCCAACGGCCCGTGCGTACCACGGAATTCCGGCGCTATCCGGTCCAGGGCCGCAGCAGCCGTCTTCTCGTCGCCCTCGATCCTCGCCGCGATCAGCGCTTCCCGGCCGTCCTCGGCGCGCAGCGCGGCCGATCCGGTCCCCCAGTAGGACCCGACCCCGGTGATGCCCGGCTCGGCCGCGAGCCGGTCGGTGAGGCGCTTGGCCTCCGCGGCCACCGCGGGGTCGTCCACACTCCGGCTGCCGCTGTCGACGAGCAGCAGCAGATTGGGCTGGGAGGCCGGGAACTCCCGCTCCAGCGCCTGGGTCGCGTACGTCGACTCGGCGTCCGGATCGGCCCAGCCGCCGCTCCCCATCCGGTCGGCGACGCCGCTCCCGGCGAAAACGGCCAGGGCCGTGATCACCAGCGCGACCAGCAGGGAGAGCCTCGGGCGCGCGGTGACGAACCGGGTCCATCCCCCAAGACTCGGTCCAGTATTGACTTCGGACATGGTGCGGTGTCCCCTTCACCGTGACCCGTGGCATGGGTCAGTCATTGCCATAGAATAGACAAACACGAGTCATCGCTCGCATAAATCAATAATGCGAGCCGCCACTCGCGTTTGTCAACCGATCCAGGAAAGCCGGGGATTCACATGCCGGAGGCCAAGAACGGCAGCGAGAGCGGGACGGCGAAGCCGCGCCGCCGTCAGGCCCGCGGCGAGCGCCGCATCGCCCAGCTCCTCGAAGCGGCGGCCAACGTCTTCTGCACCACCGGCTACTCCGGGGCGAGCACCAACTCCATCGCCCGCGAGGCCGGCGTTTCCCCGGGCACGCTCTACCAGTTCTTCCCGAACAAGGAAGCCATCGCCGTCGAGCTGGGCGATCATCTGCTGACGCGCTGGCGCGCCACCTACGGCCAGGCCTTCACCCCGGCCCATCTCGAACTGCCGCTGGACCAGTTGCTGGACGCCGTCCTCGACCCGCTGATCCAGTTCAACTTCGAGAACCCCGCCTTCGGTGTCCTCATGCACGGCCCCGACATCCCCGGCCAGGTCACCCGGGAGCACGACGCCCTGCATTCCTCCATGCTCACCCGGGTCGAGGAAGTCCTCGCCGGCTACCTCCCCGCGACGCCGGAGCCCGACATCACCCGGGTCGCACACACGGTCTTCGCTGTGTTCAAGGCCGGCATGGATCTGATCCTGGCCGCGGAGCCCGCCGAACGGGACGCGTACACCACCGAGCTGAAGGCGGTCCTCTTCCGCTATCTGGATCCGCTCGTCGGGGATTGCTGAGCCGGCGCCGGCCGCCGGGACCGAGTTCAATTTCATACCCCCTAGGGGTAAAGTCGTAGACGCCGGGGAGTCACGCGGCCCACGCGCACCCCTGGCGCATCACCCACCCCTGCACCCAGCCCGCGAAGAGGAGAAACGCCATGACCGCCGAGACGAAGAACCAGGTCACCACCGTTTACCAGGTCACCGGTATGACCTGCGGCCACTGCGAGGGGGCCGTCGCCGGCGAGATCTCCGGGATCGCGGGCGTCACATCCGTGGAGGCCACGGCCGCCACGGGCCGGGTGACCGTCGTTTCCCAGGCCCCGCTGGACGAGGAAGCCGTACGCGCCGCCGTCGACGAGGCCGGCTACGAACTGGCCACACAGGCCTGACCGCACGATCGGAGGCATGGACCCGCCCATTCCTCCGTTTATGCGGTTAGCACCTTCTATGCGCCTGTGGTCCTTCACATGCACCACAGGACCTTCACAAAGAGATCTAGATCACATAGATTGAGGGGTAACCATTAGGTCGACTCGCGAGTCTAAGAGGACGATGCCAGAGAACGTCTTGGGGGACGTTCGACGGGATCGTGTGGGATGTCTTGGGGGACATCTCATGCACGCGATTGGCCGGGGCACGTGCACCGGGGAGCTTTGAGCGGCCCTCCCGTACGTACCCCGGTCCGACCGCTAGTAGCCGTTGATGGTTACGGCAGACGCCCGGCCCGGATCCCGTGGGGGGAATCCGCTCCGGGGATATGGAAAGCGCCCCGTTCGCCGACCCGTGGGGGGATCGGCGGCGGGGCGCTTTTCGCTGCGTACACCCGGCATACACCGGCGTGCGCGGTACGAGCAGGCGCGCCGGGCCACAAGGGCCCGGGCGCGGGAAGCGTGGGTCAGCGGGACTCGACCGGGACGAAGTCGCGCAGGACCTCGCCGGTGTAGATCTGGCGCGGACGGCCGATACGGGAGCCGGGCTCCTTGATCATCTCGTGCCACTGGGCGATCCAGCCGGGCAGCCGGCCGAGCGCGAAGAGAACGGTGAACATCTCGGTCGGGAAGCCCATGGCCCGGTAGATCAGACCGGTGTAGAAGTCCACGTTCGGGTAGAGCTTCCGCTCGACGAAGTAGTCGTCGGCGAGCGCGTGCTCTTCGAGCTTGAGCGCGATGTCGAGTAGCTCGTCGGACTTGCCGAGAGCCGAGAGGACGTCGTGCGCCGCCGCCTTGATGATCTTCGCCCGGGGGTCGAAGTTCTTGTAGACGCGGTGCCCGAAGCCCATGAGCTTCACGCCGTCTTCCTTGTTCTTCACCTTGCGGATGAAGGAGTCCACGTCGCCGCCGGAGGCCTGGATGCCCTCCAGCATCTCCAGCACCGACTGGTTGGCGCCACCGTGCAGCGGGCCCCACAGGGCGCTGATGCCGGCGGAGATCGAGGCGAACATGTTCGCCTGCGAGGAGCCGACCAGCCGCACGGTGGAGGTCGAACAGTTCTGCTCGTGGTCCGCGTGCAGGATCAGCAGCTTGTCGAGAGCGGAGACCACGACCGGGTCCGGCACATACTCCTGCGCCGGGACCGAGAAGGTCATCCGCAGGAAGTTCTCGACGTACCCGAGGTCGTTGCGCGGGTAGACGAAGGGGTGGCCGATCGACTTCTTGTACGCGTACG
Source organism: Streptomyces scopuliridis RB72 (assembly GCF_000718095.1). Classification (GTDB taxonomy): domain Bacteria; phylum Actinomycetota; class Actinomycetes; order Streptomycetales; family Streptomycetaceae; genus Streptomyces; species Streptomyces scopuliridis. Next base: position 218,519 of record NZ_JOEI01000012.1, read on the forward strand.
CCGCGATGGTGGGCAGCTTGGCGAGCAGCCGGATCGTGGAGAGATGACGCTGCTTCTCGTCGAACGGGTTGTGGCTGTCCTGGTAGAACGTGGACAGCGCGCTGACCACGGAGGACAGCATCGCCATCGGGTGGGCGTCGCGCGGGAAACCGTCGTAGAACCGCTTGACGTCCTCGTGCAGCAGCGTGTGCTGGGTGATCTCGTTCTTGAACGAGGCCAGCTGGTCGACCGTCGGCAGCTCGCCGTTGATCAGCAGATACGCCACCTCGACGAAGCTGGAACGCTCCGCCAGCTGCTCGATCGGATAGCCGCGGTAGCGCAGGATGCCCTGCTCGCCGTCGAGATAGGTGATCGCGGACTTGTAGGCGGCGGTATTGCCGTACCCACTGTCCAGCGTCACCAGACCGGTCTGAGAACGGAGCTTCCCGATGTCGAAGCCCGTATCGCCGACGGTGCTGTCGATCACCGGGTAGGTGTACTCGCCGTCGCCGTACCGCAGTACTACCGCGTTGTCGCGTTTCTCGCTCACGTCATCCCTCACCGACGTAGTGCCTCTTCTTCGAGGTGCCCTGACTGTCTCTACCATCCCCCATTTGGCTCAGGAGAGTGCACTCGGGGTCGGCCTTTAGGCCTTTTGGCGGCACTCAGTGCCGCCAACCTGCTCATCCTGCCCCCTTCGCCCCAGTTGTGGGAAGCCGAGGTGCGGAAAGACCCGTCAGCCGGTGGCCGAGGGCCGTGAAGCGTCTGCCCGCGGAGACCGTGCGCACCGCCTGTCCTATGGCCTTGCGCGAGCCGACCAGCACGACGAGCTTCTTGGCGCGGGTGACCGCCGTGTAGAGCAGATTCCGCTGGAGCATCATCCAGGCACCGGTGGTGACCGGAATGACCACGGCCGGATACTCACTGCCCTGGGAGCGGTGGATCGTCACGGCGTACGCGTGCGCCAGCTCGTCCAGCTCGTCGAAGTCGTACGGCACCTCCTCGTCCTCGTCCGTCAGCACCGTCAGTCGCTGGTCGTCCATGTTCAGTGAGCTGACGACGCCGACCGTGCCGTTGAAGACGCCGTTCTCGCCCTTCTCGTAGTTGTTGCGGATCTGGGTGACCTTGTCGCCGACGCGGAAGACCCGGCCGCCGAGCCGCTTCTCGGGAAGATCGGGCCTGGCGGGGGTGATGGCCTGCTGGAGCAGGGCGTTCAGCGCGCCCGCGCCGGCCGGGCCGCGGTGCATCGGCGCCAGCACCTGCACATCGCGCCGCGGGTCGAGACCGAATTTGGCGGGAATCCGATGGGCCGCCACCTCGACGGTCAGCCTGCCCGCGTCCTCCGTCTCCTCCTCGACGAAGTGGAAGAAGTCGATGAGGCCCTGCGTGATGGGCGGTACCCCGGAGTTGATGCGGTGGGCGTTGGTGACCACCCCCGACTGCTGGGCCTGCCGGAAGATCCGGGTGAGCCGGACCCGCGGCACGGGGCCGCTTTCGGCCAGCAGATCGCGCAGCACCTCACCCGCCCCGACCGAGGGAAGCTGGTCCACATCCCCGACGAGCAGCAGATGCGCGCCCGGCGCCACCGCCTTGACCAGCTTGTTGGCCAGCAGCAGATCGAGCATCGACGCCTCGTCGACCACCACCAGGTCGGCGTCCAGCGGGCGGTCCCGGTCGTACGCCGCGTCCCCGCCCGGCTTGAGCTCCAGCAGCCGGTGCACGGTGGACGCCTCGGCCCCGGTCAGCTCGGCGAGCCGCTTGGCCGCCCGTCCGGTGGGCGCCGCCAGCACTACCTTGGCCTTCTTGGCCCGCGCCAGCTCCACGATCGAGCGGACCGTGAAGGACTTGCCGCAGCCGGGGCCGCCGGTCAGAACGGCCACCTTCTCGGTGAGGGCGAGCCGGACCGCCTGCTGCTGCTCGGGGGCCAGCTCGGCGCCCGTACGGCCCGCCAGCCAGGTCAGGGCCCGGTCCCAGGCCACGTCCTGGAAGGCCGGCATCCGGTCCTCCCCGGTGCGCAGCAGCCGCAGCAACTGGGCGGAGAGGGACAGCTCCGCGCGGTGGAAGGGGACCAGATAGACCGCGGTGACCTCCTCCTCGCCGCCGTCCGGCCCCGGCACCCTTTCCCGTACGACCCCCTCGTCCTCGGCGGCCAGCTCGGCGAGGCACTCGATGACCAGGCCCGTGTCGACCTGGAGCAGCTTCACGGCGTCCGCGATGAGCCGCTCCTCCGGCAGGAAGCAGTGGCCCTGGTCGGTGGACTGGGACAGGGCGTACTGGAGCCCGGCCTTGACCCGCTCCGGGCTGTCGTGCGGGATCCCGACGGCCTGGGCGATCCGGTCGGCGGTGAGGAAGCCGATCCCCCAGACGTCGGCCGCCAGGCGGTACGGCTCGTTCTTGACGACGGAGATCGAGGCGTCCGCGTACTTCTTGTAGATGCGGACGGCGATGGAGGTGGAGACGCCCACGCCCTGGAGGAAGACCATGACCTCCTTGATGGCCTTCTGCTCCTCCCAGGCGGCGGCGATCCGCTTCGTCCGCTTGGGGCCGAGGCCGGGGACTTCCACGAGCCTCTTGGGCTGCTGCTCGATGATGTCGAGGGTGTCCAGGCCGAAGTGCTCGACGATCCGGTCGGCGAACACGGGGCCGATGCCCTTGATCAGACCGGAGCCGAGATAGCGGCGGATGCCCTGGATCGTGGCGGGCAGGATCGTGGTGTAGTTCTCCACCGTGAACTGCTTGCCGTACTGGGGGTGCGAGCCCCAGCGGCCCTCCATCCGCAGTGACTCACCGGGCTGCGCGCCGAGCAACGAGCCGACCACGGTGAGGAGATCGCCGCCGCGGCCGGTGTCGACGCGGGCGACCGTATAGCCGTTCTCCTCATTGGCGTACGTGATCCGCTCAAGGACGGCTTCGAGCACAGCGGAATTGGACATGATCCGACGCTACCGCCAGGGTCCGACATCACGGCCGCCCTGTGGACAACTGCCCCCTGTGGACAACTACTAGGGGCCCGGTCCACCGGACCGGGCCCCACGCGCTCCCCCCTCGACAGAGCCTTCCTGATCCCCCCGGATCCCTCCCCCGAAAGCCCTGTTGACGTATACGACTCACGTCACCCCGGAAGGGTTGCACGGTTCCTCTGCGTAATTTTCCCGGCCCGCGGCCGGGCGTCCGCGGATGACGAGAGCGAGCAGCGCGGCCATCGCGCAGAGCGCGCCGGAGGCCACCCAGACCGGGTCGTACGTCCCGAACGTGTCCCGTATGACGCCGCCGAGACCGGCCATCAGTCCGGCGCCCAGCTGGTGGGCCGCGTTGACCCAGCCGAAGACGATCGCGCTGTCCGCGCCGTAGAACTCCCGGCAGAGTGCGATCACCGGCGGGACGGTCGCCACATCGAGCAGCCCGAAGAACACCGCGAACACCACCAAGGGCGGTCCCGGGGTGGCGGCCATCAGCATCGGCAGCAGGACGAGCGAGATGCCGCGCAGCACGAAACAGCCCGCGAGGAGCCGCCTGGGGTCGTACCGGTCGGTCAGCCAGCCGGAGCCGATGGTGCCCGTCACATTGCAGATGCCGATCAGCGCGAGCAGCGAGGACGCGGTCGTCACGGCCATGCCGTGGTCGTGGGCGGCCGGGGTGAAGTGGCTCCACATGATGCCGTTGGTGGAGGCGCCGCAGACCGCGAAGACCCCGGCGAGCAGCCAGAACGGGCCCGTACGCGCGGTGTCGAGCAGCACCCGTACGGTCCGCCGGGCAGCGCCGGGCGCCGGAGCGGGGCGCGGTACGAACTCCGCACCGCCGTACGGCTTCAGCCCGCCGTCCGCCGGGTGGTCCCGCAGGAGCAGCCGGACCAGCGGAAGCAGGACGAGCGCGGCGAGCGCCACCGACACCAAGGCCGGGCGCCAGCCGTGCCGTTCGGTGAGCCAGGAGAGCACCGGCAGGAAGACGAACTGGCCGAAGACCCCGGCGGCGGTGAGGATGCCGGTGACCAGACCGCGTCCGCGGACGAACCAGCGCTGGGTGACGGTGGCCGCGAACGTCATCGCCATGGCGCCGCTGCCGAGGCCGACCAGCAGCCCCCAGAAGAGGGTGAACTGCCAGGGCGCATTCATCACGGTGGTCAGCAGGGCGCCCGTGGCGACGACGGCCAACGCGGCGAGGGCGGTACGGCGGATCCCGAACCGGTCCATGAGCGCCGCCGCGAAGGGGGCGGTCAGGCCGTACAGCACCATGTTGACGGAGACCGCGACACCGATCGTGGCACGCGACCAGCCGAAGGCACCGTGGAGCGGGGTGACCAGCACCCCGGACAGCGTGGTGAAGGCGCCGGCCACCACGATCGTCAGAGCCGCGGCGAGGGCGACCCACCAGGCGCGGTGCACGCGCGGGCGGCCTGCGCCGGGAGATCCGGGCGGCGTGTCGGCGGGCGCCGTCTCTGCCGCCTTCGGTGCTTCCGGTGTCCTCGGTGCTTCGGGTGCCTTCGCTGATTCCGGTGCTTCCGGTGATCGCGCTGTCCGGTGGGTCATTCCTCGACCGTGCGGCAATCGGTCCGGCCGATCGAGTTGCCCGATGGCCAGGACGGGAAAGGTTCGGGCCATGGCCGCCTTTGTTGCTTCCGACCGCCATCGCGTCGCCGTGCTCGTCCGCCCCGGTCTGCTCCAGATGGAGCTGGGCATCGTCCATCAGCTCTTCGGCCAGGCCGTCTCGGCTGCGGGCGATCCACTCTATACGGTGCTGACCTGCACGCTTGTCCCAGGAGCGGTACGGACGGATGGCGATGTCACGTTCAATGTGGCGCACGGCCCCGAGCTGCTGGCCGAGGCGGACACGGTGATCGTCCCGACCTCGGACGAGGATTACACCCCGGTGGACGGCCGGCTGAGCCCGCCGCTCGCCGCCGCGCTGGCCCGGATCCGCCCCGGCACCCGGATCGCCTCCATCTGTACGGGCTCGTTCGTCCTGGCCGCCGCCGGGCTGCTCAAGGGGCGGCGCGCGACCACGCACTGGAAGTCCTGCGACCGGTTCCGCGAGCTGCATCCGGACGTACGTCTCGATTCCGACGTGCTCTATACCGAGGACGGGGACGTGCTCACCTCTGCGGGCGTCGCCTCGGGCATCGATCTCTGTCTGCATATCATCCGCGCCGACCACGGCGTAGCGGTCGCCAACGCGGTGGCCCGTACGACGGTCGTACCACCGCACCGAGACGGCGGCCAGGCCCAGTACATCCGCCGTCCGGTCCCCGAGGCGACGGGCTCCTCCACGGGCGCGGCCAGGGCATGGGCCCTGGACCATCTCGAACGTCCGCTGCCCCTGCGGGAGCTGGCTGCCCTGGAATCGATGAGCGTACGGACGTTTACACGCCGGTTCCGTGAGGAGGTCGGGCTCTCCCCCGCGCGGTGGCTGACCCTTCAGCGCGTCGAGCGGGCCAGACAGTTGCTGGAGGAGAGCGACCTCCCCGTCGACCGGGTGGCGGCCAACGCGGGCTTCGGTACGGCGGTCTCGCTGCGGCACCACCTCCTGGAGGCGACAGGGGTGACACCGACCGCGTACCGAAGGACGTTCCGCGGCCCCCGTGGAACGCCTCTGTAGAGCGCGCCGTAAAGAACGCGTCCATGGCTTCTATAGAGCGTGTTGTACGTACCGTCCGATGACCTCGGTGAGCAGTTCCACGCCGTCCCGCGCCCACAGTTCGTCGTTGAACAGCTCCACCTCGATCGGGCCGGTATAGCCCGCCGTGTCGACCCGTTCCCGCCAGGCGCGCATATCGACGGCGCCGTCCCCGATCTGGCCACGGCCGTTCAGCACCCCGGCCGGGAGCGGCGTCGTCCAGTCGGCCAGCTGGAAGGTGAAGATCCGCGCCCCCGCGCGGGCGACGGCCGCAGGCGCCCGGTCGTCCCACCAGATGTGGTACGTGTCGACGGCCACCCCCACCTGGTCTGCGGGGAAGCGTTCTGCCAGGTCAAGAGCCTGGTCGAGGGTGGAGACCACACAGCGGTCGGCCGCGAACATCGGGTGCAGCGGCTCGATGGCGAGCCGCACCCCGCGCTCCGCCGCGTACGGCGCCAGTTCGCCCAGGGCGTCGGCGATGCGTTCGCGCGCCCCGGGCAGATCCCGGCTTCCCTCCGGGAGCCCGCCGGAGACCAGGACGAGAGTGTCCGTGCCCAGCGCCGCCGCCTCGTCGATCGCCGAGCGGTTGTCGGCCAGCGCCTCGGCCCGCCGGCCGGGGTCGACGGCGGTGAGGAAGCCGCCGCGGCAGAGCGTGGTGACCGCGAGGCCGGCGTCCCGTACGAGCTTGGCGGTGGCCTCGATCCCGTATGCCTGGACGGGCTCGCGCCACAGCCCTACCCCCGGCACACCGAGGCGTACGCACGCCTCGGTCAGCTCGGGCAGCGACAGCTGTTTCACCGTCATCTGGTTGATGCTGAAGCGCTTCAGCTCCACCATGGGCCCCTCGTTCACTGGTCCACTCCGTACACGCTGAGCAGGGATGTCATCCGGGCCTCCGCCACCGCCGGGTCGGGGAACAGACCGAGCCCGTCGGCCAGTTCGTACGCCCGCGCCAGATGGGGCAGCGAGCGGGCCGACTGGAGGCCGCCGACCATAGTGAAATGGTCCTGGTGTCCGGCCAGCCAGGCCAGGAACACCACGCCCGTCTTGTAGAAGCGGGTCGGCGGCTGGAACAGATGCCGGGACAGCTCGACGGTGGGATCGAGGAGTTCCCGGAAGCCCTTCGTATCGCCCGTGTCCAGGACGCGTACGGCTTCCGCCGCGAGCGGCCCCAGGGGATCGAAGATCCCGAGCAGCGCGTGGCTGAAGCCCCGCTCGTCGCCCGCGATCAGCTCGGGGTAGTGGAAGTCGTCGCCCGTGTAGCAGCGCACACCCTTGGGCAGCCTGCGGCGCAGTTCGATCTCGCGCCGGGCGTCCAGCAGGGAGATCTTGACGCCGTCGACCTTGTCCGGGTGCTCGGCGATGACCTGGAGGAACGTCTCGGTGGCCGCGTCGAGGTCCGTGCTGCCCCAGTAGCCCGCCAGCGCGGGGTCGAACATCGGGCCGAGCCAGTGCAGCACGACCGGTTCCGACGCCTGCCGCAGGAGATGGGCGTAGACGGCGAGGTAGTCGTCAGGACTCTTGGCGGTCGCGGCGAGGGCCCGCGACGCCATCAGGATGGCCTGCGAGCCGGTCTCCTCGACGAGCGCCAACTGCTCCTCGTAGGCCGCCCGGACTCCGTCCAGTGCGCCGCCCGTCGCAGGGGTCAGTTGGTCGGTGCCCACGCCGCACGCGATCCGGCCGCCCACCGCCTTCGCCTCGGCGGCGGAGCGGCGGATCAGCTCGGCCGCGCCCGCCCAGTCCAGGCCCATGCCGCGCTGCGCGGTGTCCATGGCCTCCGCTACACCGAGGCCGTGCGACCAGAGATGGCGCCGGAAGGCGAGGGTGGCGTCCCAGTCGACTGCGGCGGCCGCGTCGGGGCTGACATCGGCGTACGGGTCGGCCACGACATGGGCCGCGGAGAAGACCGTACGGGAGGCGAGGGGAGCCCTGCCCGCGGCGAGGCGGGCGGGCTCGGAGCGAGGCGTGTACGTACGCGATCCGCCGCCCGGGGATGGCAGTCGGAGGGTCACAGCGACAGCTCCGGTACCTCGAAGCGGCGGCCCTCGGCCGAGGACCGCAGCCCCAGCTCGGCGAGTTGCACACCACGCGCGCCCGCGAGCAGATCCCAGTGGTACGCCTCACCGAGCGCCACATGGCGCAGGAACAGCTCCCACTGTGCCTTGAAACCGTTGTCGAACTCGGCGTTGTCCGGCACTTCCTGCCACTGGTCGCGGAAGGATTCGGTGGCGGGCAGATCGGGGTTCCAGACCGGCTTGGGGGTGGCGCTGCGGTGCTGGACGCGGCAGCGGCGCAGGCCCGCGACGGCCGAGCCGTGCGTGCCGTCGACCTGGAACTCGACCAGCTCGTCGCGGTTGACCCGGACCGTCCAGGAGGAGTTGATCTGGGCGACCGCTCCGCCGTCCAGCTCGAAGATGCCGTAGGCGGCGTCGTCGGCGGTCGCGGCGTACGGCTTGCCCTGCTCGTCCCAGCGCTGCGGGATGTGTGTGGTGATATGCGCCTGGACGGTGGTGACCCGGCCGAACAACTCGTGCAGGACGTACTCCCAGTGCGGGAACATGTCCACGGTGATACCGCCGCCGTCCTCGGAGCGGTAGTTCCAGGAGGGGCGCTGGGGGTCCTGCCAGTCGCCTTCGAAGACCCAGTAGCCGAACTCTCCGCGTACGGAGAGGATCTCGCCGAAGAAGCCGCCGTCGATGAGGCGCTTCAGCTTGAGCAGACCCGGCAGGAAGATCTTGTCCTGGACGACGCCGTGCCTGATCCCGGCGTCGCGGGCCAGCCGGGCCAGTTCGAGGGCGCCGTCGAGATCGGCCGCGGTCGGCTTCTCGGTGTAGATGTGCTTGCCGGCGGCGATCGCCTTCTTGATGGCCTCGACCCGGGCGGAGGTGACCTGGGCGTCGAAGTAGATGTCGATCGTGTCGTCCGCGAGGACGGCGTCGAGATCGGTGGACCATTCGGTGAGGCCGTGCCGTTCGGCGATCTCCCTGAGGGCGTGTTCGCGGCGGCCGACGAGTACGGGCTCGGGCCACAGCGCCTCGCCGCCCCCGAGGTCCAGTCCGCCCTGTTCGCGGATCGCGAGGATGGAGCGGAGCAGATGCTGCCGGTATCCCATCCGCCCCGTGACGCCGTTCATGGCGATCCGCACTGTCCTGCGTGTCACGAAGTTCCCTCCATATTGCCGTAGCAAGCGCTTTCTATTGGGTAAGAAGCTAGCCTGCGACAGCGAACCGGACAAGAGCCCGGCTCCGATCCCGCACCATCCCGCACCGATCTCGCACCGAACGCGCTGAACGCACCTCGATCCCCCTCGTCCCCCTCGGAGGAAAGCGATGACAGTCACCCTGGCGGATGTGGCGGCCCGCGCCCGGGTGTCGCCCGCCACCGTCTCCCGCGTACTGAACGGCAACTACCCGGTCGCCGCCGCCACCCGGGAGCGTGTGCTGCGGGCGGTGGACGATCTTGATTACGTGCTCAACGGGCCCGCGAGTTCGCTGGCCGCCGCCACCTCGGACCTGGTCGGCATCCTCGTCAACGACATCGCCGACCCGTTCTTCGGGATCATGGCGGGTGCGGCGCAGACCGAGATCGGCGGCCAGGAGGGCACCGGCCGGGCGGGCGGCGAGAAGCTCGCCGTCGTCTGCAACACGGGCGGCTCGCCCGAGCGCGAACTCACCTATCTGACCCTGCTCCAGCGCCAGCGGGCCGCCGCCGTCATCCTCACCGGCGGTGCGCTCGAAGACCCGGGCCACATCGTGGCGATGACCACGAAGCTGGCGAAACTCGCGGACGCGGGGACCCGGGTGGTGCTGTGCGGACGCCCGCCGCTGCCGGGCAGCGACGCGATCGTGGCTTCGCTGGCCTTCGACAACCGGGGCGGCGGGCGGCGGCTGACGGAGCATCTGCTCACACTGGGGCACCGGAAGATCGGCTATGTCGCGGGCCCGCTGGAACGGACGACGACCCGGCACCGGCTGGAGGGGCACCTGGCTGCGCTGGCGGCCGCGGGGCTGGGGGATCCGGCGTCGGGCGAGGGACGGAGCACGGGATCCGGCGAGGGGCGGGCGGGGCAGGAGGGGCTGGTCGTGCACGGTCCCTACAGCCGCCGGTCGGGGTACGAGGCGACGCTTGAGCTGCTGCGCCGCGCACCGGATCTGACGGCCGTGGTCGCCGCCAACGACACGGTGGCACTGGGCGCGTGCGCGGCGGTACGCGACCAGGGGCTGCGCATCCCGGAGGACGTCTCGGTGGCGGGCTTCGACGATCTGCCGTTCTCGGTCGACGCGACGCCGGCGCTGACGACCGTCCGGCTGCCGCTGTACGAGGCGGGGGCGCGCGCGGGCCGGCTGGCGATGGGCACGGAGACGCCGCCGCCGGGCGGGATCGCCACGATCACGGCCGAGTTGATGGCACGGGCTTCGACGGCGCCGCCGCGGGCGACCCGCTGACGGGCAGGGGGGGGCAGGTGGCGAGCTGACGCCAATGTGCGGATGGGGCCTTGCCGAGCCTCGACGGACCGACGTAGCGTTGACTCAGTCAAAGAAAAAGGCCCGGGGGTGGATCATGGCCGTCCAGGAAATCCGCGCGTTCAACCGCTTCTACACGAATCTCATCGGGGCGCTCGACTACAGCAAGCACCTCTACACCCCGTACACGCTCACCGAGTCACGGGTGCTGTACGAGCTGGCCCACGCGCCGCGCACCGACGCCGCCGATCTGCGGGTCGAGCTGTCGCTCGACGCCGGCTATCTGAGCAGGCTGCTGACCAAGTTCGAGAAGGACGGGCTGGTCGGACGCGCGCCGTCCGAGCGGGACTCCCGGCGGCAGCGGATAACGCTCACACCGCAGGGGCGCGAGGCCGCGGCGCTGCTCGACGAGCGGTCACGGGAAGCGGTGGGCTCACTGCTCGCCCGGGTCGAGCCGGCGCAGCGGCCCAGGCTCGCGGACGCGATGCGGACCGTACAGGACATCCTCGGCGCGGACCGCCGGGCGGCGCCCCAGCGCGGCGGGCCCGTCCTGCGCGATCCGATGCCCGGCGAGCTGGGCTGGATCGTGCAGCGCCATGGCGCCGCGTACGCCGCGGAGTACGGCTGGAACACCGAGTTCGAGGGGCTCGTCGCCCGGATCGTCGCGGACTTCGCGGAGGACCACGATTCCCGGCTGGAGCGGGTCTGGATCGCCGAGCTGGACGGCGTCCCGGTGGGGTCCGTGATGTGCGTACGGGACGACGCGCCGGAGGTACGGGACCAGGCCCCCGTCACCGCGCGGTTGCGGCTGCTCCTGGTCGAGCCCGGCGCCCGGGGACACGGCCTCGGGGAGCGGCTGGTCGGGACGGTCGTGGATTTCGCGCGCGCGGCCGGGTATCAGGAACTGACGCTGTGGACCAATGACGTCCTCGCCGCCGCCCGCACCCTCTACCAGCGCGCCGGATTCACGCTGGTCTCCGAGACCCCGCACCACTCGTACGGAGCGGATCTGGTCGGCCAGGACTGGCGGCTCCCTCTCGGGACAGGAGCCACCTCAAGCCAGGAAGGGATATCACCGTGAAATTCGCCTTCTCCACCCTTGGAGTACCGGGTCTGCCCATCCCCGACGTTCTCGCGCTCGCCGACCGGACCGGCTACCAGGGGGTGGAGCTGCGCGCCCACCCGGAGGAGCCGGTCCACCCGGGCATCGGGCCACGCGAACGGGCCTCGGTGGTCGAGGAGTTCCAGCGCGCCGGAATCGAGATCCTGACGGTCGCCGGGTACGTACGGGTGGCGAAGGCCGACGCCGACGAGAAGCGGCTGCGCCAGGAACTGGACGAACTGCTGTGGCTGGCAAGGGATCTGGGTGCCTCGTTCGTCCGTGTCTTCCCGGGCGGCGGCGACCGGCCCGCGGCCGAGGCCGACGCGACGGCCGCGCGACGGCTGGGCGCGGCGGCCGAGTTGGCGGCGGACTTCGGCGTACGGATCCTGCTGGAGACACATGACTCGCACCGCACGGGTACGGACGCGGCCCGGGTGCTGGGGCCGGTGGGGCACAAACACGTGGGGGCGCTGTGGGATGTGATGCACACCTGGCTGGGCGGCGAGGCGCCGGCCACCACGCACGCGGCGCTCGCCCCGTACCTGGGCTACGTCCAGGTGAAGGACATAGCCTCGGCGGAGGACACGACGCCGCTCGCGCTGGGGGCAGGGGTGCTTCCCCTGGGCGAGTGCCTGGCGCTGCTCGATGACGACAGCTGGGTGTGCTGGGAGTACGAGAAGCGGTGGTATCCGCAGGCGGAGGAGCTGCCGGGGCTGCTCGCCGCGGGGCGGGAGCATCTGGAGGGACTGATCGCGGCGAGCCGCCACGGCTGAGAAAGCCCGGGAGGTGAGGCGGAGGTGATGGGGGCGGCAGGCAGGGGCGTCGGGGGCGTCCGAGGCATCAGGCCCGTGTCGGCGAGGACTTCGGCGTCAGGGGCCCGGCGGGGGTGTTCGCGGCAGGAGTGTTCGCGGCAGGAGTGTTCGCCGCAGCGGTGGAAGGGGCGGGAGTCGGCTCGGCGGGCGCCCATCCAGTGGAGGCGGACACGGCGGGTATCGGCTCACCAGAGACCGGCGCGCCGAGAACCGGCTCGGCGGGAACCGGCTCGGCGGGAACCGTCTCGGCAGGCACCGTCTCGGCAGGCACCGGCTCAGTGGCGAGCGGGGGCTTGGGGAGCGGGGTCGCAGGGCCTCCGGTGCGGGACAACGAGGTGAGGGCCACTCCCCCGACCAGCAGCGCCGCCGCGCACCAGCGCAGGGGGCTGACGGACTCGCTCAGCAGGAGCGCCGCCGAGGACATCCCGAAGACCGGGACGAGCAGTGAGAAGGGCGCCACGGACGAGGCGGGGTAGCGGCGCAGCAGGAAGCCCCAGGCGCCGAAGCCGAAGACGGTCGTGACCCAGGCGACGTAGAGAATGACGGCAATGCCGGTCCCGTCCAGGGCGCGCAGGGCGGCCAGGTCGGCGTCCGGGCCCTCGAACAGCAGCGAGAGACCGAGCAGCGGCAGTACGGGTACGGCCGACACCCACACCATGAAGTTCAGGGCGTCCGGCGGGGACGCCTTGCGGGTGAGCACATTGGAGACCCCCCAGCAGGCCGCGGCGGCGATGACGAGCGTGAAGGCGAGCAGCGGGCCCGAGGTCCCCTCGTCGACCGCCGCGACCGCGATACCGGCCAGTGCGACGGCCATGCCCAGCAGCCGTACGCGGCCGGGCCGTTCGCCGAGGGCGACCGCCGCGAACAGGGCCGTGAAGACGGCCTGGATCTGGAGGACGAGCGACGAGAGACCGGCCGGCATGCCCTGGTCCATGCCGACGAAAAGCAGTCCGAACTTGGCCACACCCAGCACCAGTCCGACCCCGATCACCCACTTCCAGGCGACCTTGGGCCGGCCCACGAAGAAGACCGCGGGGAGCGCCGCCGCCAGAAAGCGCAGTGCGGAGAAGAGCAGCGGCGGGAAGTGGCCGAGACCGACCTCGATGACGACGAAGTTCACTCCCCAGACGGCGGTGACGAGAACGGCGAAAGCGATATGAGTGGGGCGCATGCACAGAGGATCACCGGACCGGACTATGTAGCACCAGCGCGAATTTCTTCATGGTGGAATTCAGCGCTGCTTATGATTCTCCGAGAAAGGGGGCAGCGATGCTCGATCTGGCCAGGCTGCGGGCGCTGCACGCCGTCTCCGTCCACGGTTCCGTAGCGGCGGCGGCCGCCGCTCTCGGCTATACACCCTCCGCCGTGTCGCAGCAGATCACCAAGTTGGAGCGGGAGACCCGTACGACTCTGCTGGAGCGGCGCGGGCGCGGCGTGGCGCTCACCGACGAGGCGCGCCATCTCGCCTCCACCGCAGAGGAGTTGCTCGCGATAGTGGAGCGCGCCGAGACCACCTTGGAGGAGCGCAGAGGGCAGCCGACCGGGCAGCTCGTCGTCGGGGCGTTCGCCTCCTCGGCCCGTGGTCTGCTCCCCGGCGTCCTGGCGGAGCTGGCCGTACGGCACCCCACCCTCGATATCCGGCTGCGGGAGATCGATCCGCATCTCTCCATCGATCTGGTGGCCCGCGGCGCGATCGATCTGGCGGTCGCCCACGACTGGGACATCGCACCCCTGCCCGCCCCCGAGGGCGTGGAGCAGGCGGTCATCGGGGACGACCTGTGCGATGTGCTCGTGCCGGTGGCGCATCCGCTGGCGGCGCGGCCGTCCGTACGGCGGGAGGATCTGTCGCGGCAGCGCTGGATCTGCCAGCCGCCCGGGACGGTCTGCCACGACTGGCTGGTGCGTACGCTGCGCGCGGCCGGGTGCGAGCCCGATCTCGCGCACCAGGCCGAGGAGAACCACACCCAGCTCGCGCTGGTGGCGGCGGGGCTCGGCATCGCCATGATTCCGCGCCTGGGGCGCGGGCCGCTGCCCGAGGGGGTACGCGCGATCGCGCTCGACCCCGTACCGATACGCAGGCTGTACGCGCTCTGGCGGACGGGCGCGGCCAGACGTCCGGCGGTCACGGCGACCGTGGAGACACTGCGGCGGCACTGGCCGACGGTCGCCGCCGTCTAGGGCCTGTCCGGTCGATCTTCTCGGGCCCGCGACGCCTGGCACCGGGCCGGGCACGGCCGTCGTGGCTCGTGGGCGCTTTCCGTGGCGCGTCCCTTGACTGGCAGTTACTTTCCGGATATCCGGAAATCTTGGAAGTTTCCTTCACTTCCCTCGCAGCGCACGGCCGGAAGGAGCACCAGTGCACGACCGGACCATCTCCAGACGCGCCCTCCTCACCGCAACCGCCGTAGCGGCGGCGGCTGTTACCGCCGCCACCGTCCCCGCGGCCGCCGCCGTTCCCCCGCCTCACGAGCGAGCCCCCGACCCCCGCGACCGCCTCCGCCGGCTCATCAGCCGTATGAGCCTGGAGGAGAAGGTCGGCCAGCTCTTCGTCATGCGGGTGTACGGCCACTCCGCCACCGCGCCCGACCAGGCCGATATCGACTCCAACCTCGCCGAGATCGGGGTCCGCACGGCCGCCGAGCTGATCTCCACGTACCACGTCGGTGGCATCATCTACTTCGCCTGGGCGCACAACACCCGTGATCCGCATCAGATCGCCGGTCTCTCCAACGGCATTCAGAAGGCCGGCCTGGCCCAGCGCGTCCCCGTGCCCCTGCTCATCACCACCGATCAGGAGCACGGCATCGTCGCCCGGGTCGGCAAGCCCGCCACGCTGCTGCCGGGCGCGATGGCGCTCGGCGCGTCCCGTTCGCACTCCGACGCCCGCGAGGCGGCCCGGATCGCGGGCGGCGAGCTGGCCGCCATGGGCATCAACCAGAACTACGCGCCCGACGCGGACGTCAACGTCAACCCGGCCAATCCCGTCATCGGCGTACGGTCCTTCGGCGCCGATCCGGGGGCCGTGGCCGGGATGGTCACCGCCCAAGTCAAGGGGTATCAGAGCGCCGGGATCGCCACCGCCGCCAAGCACTTCCCCGGTCATGGCGACACCAAGGACGACAGCCACTACGCGCTGCCCACCATCCACCACACCCGTGAAGAGTGGACCGAGCTGGACGCGCCGCCGTTCCGGGCAGCGATCGCCGCCGGTGTCACCTCGATCATGACCGCCCACATCGTCGTCCCCGCCCTCGACCCGAGCGAGGACCCGGCGACCCTCTCGCACCCCATCGTCACCGGAGTGCTGCGCGAACAGCTCGGCTACGACGGCGTGGTGGTCACCGACGCGCTCGGGATGGCGGGCGTACGGCAGAAGTACGGCGACGACCGGGTGCCGGTCCTCGCGCTGAAGGCGGGCGTCGACCAGCTGCTCAATCCGCCGGATCTCCGGCTGGCGTGGAACGCCGTCCTGACCGCGGTCAAGGGTGGCGAACTCAGCGAGCGGCGCGTCGAGGAGTCGGTGCTGCGCATCCTCGAACTGAAGGAGCGGCTGGGGCTGTTCCGCGGTGATCCCTATGTCTCGCCCCGGGATGTGGACCGCGAGGTCGGCACCCGGGCGCATCTCGCCGCCGCCGACCGGATCGCCGAGGGCACCACCACCTTGCTCGTCAACGAGCGCGGACTGCTGCCCCTGAGCCGCCGCCGGGAGAGGAATCTGCTGGTCGTGGGCGCCGATCCGGCCTCGCCCTCCGGGACGACGGGTCCGCCGACCACCGTGCTGGCCACCGCCCTGACCGAACTGGGCTTCACGGCCACGGCCCTGTCCACCGGTACGGCGCCCACCGCGGCGCGCGTCGAGGAGGCGGTGGAGGCCGCGCGGGGCAAGGACGCGGTGGTCGTGGCCACGTACAACGTCTCGGCCACCAGCACACAGCGCACGCTGGTCAGCGCGCTGGCCGCGAGCGGTGTGCCCGTCGTCACCGTCGCCATCCGCAATCCGTACGACATCGCGCGGCTGACCGGTGTCACCGCGTCCCTCGCCGCGTACTCATGGACCGATGTCGAACTGCGCGCCGCGGCACGGGTGATCGCGGGCCAAGCGCGGCCCAGGGGCCGACTGCCGGTGCCGGTGCAGCGCGCGGACGATCCGGCGCGCGTGCTGTATCCCATCGGCCATGGACTCGGCTACTGACCAGCACCGAGGACAGCACAATGCCCGCCGTTCACGAGGCCTGATGGCCTGGTGAACGGCGGGCACCTCGAAGAGCCGACGAGCTACGGCCTCAAGGTCTGCTGCCGCTCCACCTTCTGACGGTCGAGCTTGGAGTCGAACGGAGCCAGCGGCTTCGCCTTCGACTCGTCCTTCTGCACGGCGGCCGGAGCGACGCCCGCCCAGGCCAGGATCCGCGCCGTGGCCTTCGCCTGCTGGTCCGGGACCAGACCCGCGACATTGGCGCCGTGGTTGGCGCCCGGCGCGACATACACATAGCTGTCACGCGCGCCGCGGCCGAGGCGGAACGGCTCCGCGCCCCACGGGTCGTTCTCGCCGTATACGAACAGCATCTGGTTCGCGTGGTGGCGGACCCAGTTGTCGACATCCGGCATCGTCAGCGGGTTGAACTTCATGGGGATGTCGCGCGGCACGAAGTTCCGCGGCGGCTGGTATCCGTACCGGCTCAGATTGCCCAGGTGCGGCTGCTTGATGTCGGGCGAGCCCAGCTGGGTGCCGGCCTGGTAGTAGTACGGCGTGTACGTCGTCAGGCCCTGGTCCGTGTAGGCGGAGAAGCCGGAGATCGTGTCGACGGTGTCGTAGATCTCCTGGTCGGAGACGGTGGCCGCCGGGATGAAGTCGCAGTCGGAGAGCAGGCTGTACTGCCAGAAGCCCCAGACGAAGTCGAGCACGGTGGCCTCGTAGGCCTTGTCGAGCGTGCCGATCGTGTTGAACGTGGCGTCGTTGGCGTCCGCCCACTCCTTGAACTTCTTCTCCAGCGGCTCGCGCCGGACCAGCGCCTCACGCTGCACCGCGTTGAGCTTGTCGCGGCACTCCTTAGTGCCGACGCGCTCGAAGAACCGGTCGTACGCGGAATCCTCGTTGTTCCACACGTCATTGGGCGCGACGTACGCGACGACGCCGTCCATGTCGTTCGGGTAGAAGCGCTCGAAGTACGTGGCGGTCATACCGCCCTTGGAACCGCCCGTGGAGAGCCAGTTCTTGGCGTAGATCTTCTTCAGCGCGGTGAAGATCCGGTGCTGGTCACTGGCCGCCTGCCAGATGTCCAGCTTCGACCAGTCGGCCGGCTGCGGGCGCGACGGGGTGAAGAAGCGGTACTCCATCGAGACCTGGTTGCCGTCGACGATCCGGGTCGGCTCACTGCGGCTCGGGTTGGTGGAGACGTTGTAGCCGCTGGTGAAGAAGACCGTGGGCCGGCTGGTGTCCTTGTGCAGCAGCGTGATGCGCTGCTGGAACGTGCCCTTGGACGGCTTCCGGTGGTCCACCGGCTGCGTGTAGTTGAGGACGAAGTAGCGGTAACCCTCGTACGGCTTCTCCTGGATCAGGCTCATCCCCGGGATCGCGAGGATTCGGTCCTTGATGTCAGTGGTGTCGGAGGCGGTCTTTTGATCCGCACTCCGATCGGCGGCGGTGGCCGCGCCGGCTGTGGCCACCGTGCCTATGACCAGCACGAGCGACAACACCCATCTCAGCGCCTTGCGCATTCACACTCCCTGTGTTCATGACAGACGCCGTGAACCTAGCCCGGTCACCGCCCGAACCGCCAGTCCTCTTGACCGTTTTATCCCGCCGGCTGTCCGCGCAATCCTCAGCAGAGGATCCAACCGGTCGAGCCCTTCCGCCCCGAGACGACACCCGTCGCCCGTACGCAGCGGTTCAACGCGTGCACCGTGACCGGGCCGGCCCGTTCGGTGTAGTCGCCGCTGTCCACGACCGGATTCCCGCCGCGCGGCTGGAGACTGACCGACATCGCGCGCCTGGGCCCCGGCTTCTTGGCGACGGTGACCGCGCAGGCGTAGGCGCGGTCCTTGTAGACCCGCAGCTCACCGGTGGCGAAGCTGACCGTCTTCTGCGGCCGGCCCGAACAGACCGACGCGGCCTCGGCTCCTGACGCACCGGGACCGGCCAGAACCGTGGCTCCGGCGGCGATCAGCACCACCAGACAGTGCAGAAGCGCTCTCCTGATCCCGATTCCCCTCCGGGCCGTCCCAGCCGAACCGAACACGAATGCCCCCCATGGCTACTCGGGTGTACATGCGTACGACGCCTGGGGAGCCAGGACGGTTGCGGAACCGCCCCCGTACAGCCGCGTACACACCCTCGTACGCCCCTGCGCGCCCCCCACGGCCGACCGCGCCCCCGCGTCTCACCGCACCACCGCGGGCTCCTCCTCGCCGATGAAGCTGTTCCACAGCCGGGTGTACCGGCCGTTCAGCGCGAGCAGTTGCTCGTGTGTGCCGTCCTCCACGACCCGGCCGTGGTCCATCACGATCACCCGGTCCGCACGGGCCGCGGTGGTCAGCCGGTGGGCTACCACCAGGGTGGTACGGCGGCCGGTGAGCCGGTCGGTGGCCTGGTTGACGAGCGCCTCGCTCGCCAGGTCCAGCGCGGCGGTCGCCTCGTCCAGCAGCAGGATGTCCGGGTCGACCAGTTCGGCGCGGGCCAGGGCGATCAACTGGCGCTGTCCGGCGGAGAGATTGCGGCCGCGCTCGGCGACCTCGTGCAGATAGCCGCCGTCCAGCGTGGCGATCATCTCGTGGGCGCCGACCGCGCGGGCCGCGGCCTCCACCTCCGCGTCGGTCGCCTCGGGACGCCCGTACGCGATGGCGTCCCGGACCGTACCGGCAAAGAGATACGCCTCCTGCGGTACGACTCCGAGCCGGTGCCGGTACGCCGTCATATCCAGCTCGCGCAGGTCCGTACCGTCCGCGGTCACCCGGCCGGCGGTCGGGTCGTAGAACCGCGCGACCAGCTTGACCAGCGTGGACTTGCCCGCGCCGGTCTCGCCCACGAAGGCGACGGTCTGGCCGGCCGGTATGCGCAGATCCACCCCCGTCAGCGCGGCCTCAGCGCCGCCGTCGCCGGAGACGCCGTCGACGGAAACACCGTCGGCTGACGCTCCGTCGACCGACTCGCCGCCGTACGAGAACTCGACGCCCTCGAAGGCGATCTCACCCCGCAGCGACAGCACGTCCAGCGGCTCCTTCGGGGCGGCCGTCGACGTCCGCTCGCGCAGCAGCTCCTGGATCCGGCCCAGCGAGACGGTCGCCTGCTGGTAGCCGTCGAAGACCTGCGAGAGCTGCTGCACCGGCGCGAAGAACAGATCGATGTAGAGGAGATAGGCGACCAGCGCGCCGGTGGTCAGCGTGCCCGCCTCCACCCGCCCCGCGCCCACGATCAGCACGGCGGCAGCGGCGACCGAGGACAGCAGCTGAACGAACGGGAAGTAGACCGATATCAGCCACTGGCCCCGCACCCGCGCCGAGCGGTAGTGGTCGCTGCGGGCCGCGAAGCGCTCGCCGCCGTCCTTCTCGCGCCGGAACGCCTGGACGATCCGCAGCCCGGACACCGACTCCTGGAGGTCCGCGTTGACGACGCTGATGCGCTCGCGGGCCAGTTCGTACGCCTGCACGCTCTTGCGGCGGAAGAAGTACGTACCGACGATCAGGACGGGCAGGGTCGCGAAGACCACCAGCGCCAGTTCCACATCGATCACCAGCAGCGCCGCCAGTATGCCGAAGAAGGTGACGACGGAGACGAACGCGGTGACGAGCCCGGTCTGGAGGAAGGTCGACAGGGCATCGACATCGGTCGTCATCCGGGTCATGATCCGGCCCGTCAGCTCACGCTCGTAGTAGTCGAGTCCGAGCCGTTGGAGCTGGGCGAATATCTTGAGCCGCAGCGCGTAGAGGACACGTTCGCCGGTGCGGCCCGTCTTGCGGGTCTCGCCGATCTGCGCCGCCCACTGGACGAGCACGGTCAGCAGACCGAGCGAGGCGGCCGTCCAGACGGCGCCGAGGGCCAGTTGCTCGACGCCCTGGTCGATGCCGTGCCGGATGAGGACCGGGAGCAGCAGACCCATGCCCGCGTCCACGGCGACGAGCGCCAGGCTGACCAGCAGCGGCAGTCCGAACCCGCGCAGCAGCCGGCGCAGCCCGTAGGCGTCCTCGGCGGCCACGGCACGCGCCTCGTCGATCGCGGGGAGGTCGGTGGCCGGGGGCAGCGCCTCGACCTGGGCGAGCAGTTCGGGCGTGGCGCCGGGGGCCGCGGAGTCGGACGAGCCGCCGGACGCCTCGTCCCGTTCCCACAGGGCGGGGGTGACGCCACGCTCGGCGTCGAACTCCGCGTCGATCTCGGCCTGAAGGGCCCGGGCGTCCTCCACGGACTCCAGCGACTCCAGGGATTCGACGGACGCATCGGACTCGACCGCTCCCGCCGCGCCGCCCGCCCCGGACAGGGACTCGACGGCGACCGGGGTGTGACCGGGCGAGACCCCGCCCAGTTCGTCGGGCTCGGTCAGCAGCCGCCGGTAGAGGGCGGAGCGCCGCTGGAGCTCCTCGTGCGTACCGATGTCCGCCAGCCGGCCGCCGTCCAGGACGGCGATACGGTCCGCCAGTCCAAGGGTGGAGCGGCGGTGGGCGATGAGCAGTGTCGTACGGCCGGCCATCACCGCGCGCAGCGCGTCATGGATCTCGTGCTCCACCCGGGCGTCCACGGCGGAGGTGGCGTCATCGAGGACGAGCAGCCGGGGGTCGGTCAGGATGGCCCGCGCGAGCGCGATGCGCTGGCGCTGTCCGCCGGAGAGCGTGAGGCCCTGCTCTCCCACCTTGGTGTCGTAGCCGCCGGGCAGTTGCGAGATGAAGCCGTGGGCCTGGGCGGCGCGGGTGGCCCGGAGGATCTCCTCCTCGGTGGCGTCCGGCTTTCCATAGGCGATATTGGCGCGGACGGTGTCGGAGAAGAGGAAGCTGTCTTCCGGTACGAGCCCGATGGCGGCCCGCAGCGAGTGGAGGGTCAGCTCGCGCACGTCATGGCCGCCGACGAGGACCGCGCCGTGCGTCACGTCGTAGAAGCGGGGCAGCAGCAGCGAGACGGTGGATTTGCCGCTGCCGGAGGAGCCGACGACGGCGACGGTCTCGCCGGGCCGCATCTCCAGCGAGAAGCCTTCGAGGACGGTCCGCCCGTCCTCGTACGCGAACGACACGTCGTCGAACTCGACCGAAGCCTCGGCGTCCGCCGGGAGCTCCTTCGTACCGTCCTGAAGGGTCGGTTCGGTGTCGATCAGTTCCAGCACCCGTTCCACCCCGGCCCGCGCCTGCTGCCCGATGGTCAGCACCATGGCGAGCATCCGGACGGGGCCGACGAGCTGGGCGAGATAGGTGGAGAACGCGACGAACGTGCCGAGGGTGATCTGCCCCCGGGTGGCCAGCCAGCCGCCGAGCGCCAGCATCGCGACCTGCCCGAGCGCGGGGACAGCCTGGAGGGCGGGGGTGTAGCGGGCATTGAGCCTGATGGTGCGCAGCCGCCCGGCGAACAGCTTGCGGCCGGCCTCGCGGAGCTTTCCGGTCTCCTGGTCCTCCTGGCCGAACCCCTTGACCACGCGTACGCCGGAGACGGCCCCGTCCACGACTCCGGCGACGGCGGCGGCCTGCGACTGGGCGTACCAGGTGGCGGGGTGCAGGCGGGTGCGGCTGCGGCGGGCGATGAACCAGACGGCGGGGGCGACGGCCAGCGCGATCAGCGTCAGCGGCGGCGACAGCCAGGCCATGATCACCAGGGAGATCAGGAACAGCAGCACATTGCCGATGGTCATCGGCAGCATGAAGAGCAGGCCCTGGATGAGCTGGAGGTCGCTGGTGGCGCGGCCGATGACCTGGCCGGTGGAGAGCTTGTCCTGACGCCGCCCGTCGAGCCGGGCGATCGTGTCGTACATCTCCGTACGCAGATCGTGCTGGACGTCGAGGGCGAGCCGCCCGCCGTAGTAGCGCCGGACGAAGGTCGTGGCGTAGACGGCGAGGGCCGCCACGATCAGCAGACCGGTCCAGACGAGGAGGGAGCGGTCACCGCCCCCGATGACATCGTCGATGACGACCTTGGTGATCAGCGGGACGAGAGCCATCACCGCCATCCCGGCGAGCGAGGACCCGAGGGCGAGCACCACATTGCGCCGGTACCGCCACGCGTACCCGGTGAGCCGCCGTGCCCAGCCTTGCTCCGCCGCCACTGAATGCCTCCCGATCGACCTGACCTGCCGGAAGGCACCAACGCGGGCCGTCGCGGATTTCATCCCTCCGCAACAAATACCGGTCCGCGGACGCAGACGTACGAGCCTGAGGTCCTAGGACCTCTCGTTCGGTACCGGCGGCAGGGCCTAGTAGTGCTTGGTCAGGTTGGTGTTGCTGTGGGTATGTCGCGGTGGCAGGTGGGGCAGGCGCCGGTCCAGGTTGCGAGGAGGGTCTGTAGTTCGC
>NZ_JOEI01000013.1 GCF_000718095.1 Streptomyces scopuliridis RB72
TTCCACAGGACCCACCCTCCCCGCACACTCGAAGCCCTGAAGCGCCTGATCGAGCACCACGACGAGATCAACTCAAGCAGTAGTTAAATTACGGGTCCTGAGCCGCTTCCAGTTCGTTGCCGACCACCACCGCCGCTACGGCGTGAAGCGGCTGTGCACCATCCTGGGCATCGCCCGCTCCAGCTTCTACTACTGGCGTCGGACGGCCGCGGACCGGGCCGCCCGGCAGGCGGCCGACGCCCGCCTCGCCGCCCGGATACGGGCCGTGCACCGCGAGTCGGACGGCACCTACGGCGTCCCCAGGATCACCGCCGAACTCCGCGACGAGGGCGGGCGAATCAACCACAAGCGGATCGCGCGGGTGATGCGCAGCATCGGCCTGGCAGGCGTGCGGCTGCGTCGCAGGCACCGCACCACTGTTGCGGACCCGGCCTCGGCGAAGGCTCCGGACCTCGTCGGCCGCGACTTCACGGCAAGCGAGCCGAACACGAAGTACGTCGGCGACATTACCTATCTCCCGCTGGATGGCGGGAAGTTCTTGTATCTGGCTACCGTCATCGACCTCGCCTCACGGCGCCTGGCCGGCTGGGCGATCGCGGACCACATGCGCACCGGTCTCGTCATCGACGCCCTGGCCGCCGCCGAAGGGACCCGCGGCAGCCTCTCCGGGGCGGTCATGCACACCGACCACGGGGCCCAGTACACCAGCCGTGCCTTCGCCGACGCCTGCCGCCAGGCCGGCGTCCGCCAGTCTATGAGCGCGATCGGCTCCAGCGCGGACAACGCGCTTGCCGAGTCCTTCAACGCGACGTTCAAACGCGAGACGCTTCAGGGCCGCAAGACCTGGTCCAGTGAACGCGAGGCCCGCCTCGACGCGTTCCGTTGGCTCAACCGCTACAACACCCGACGCCGTCACTCCCGCCTCGGACAACGCAGTCCCATCGCTTACGAGACAGCACTCGACCCAACATCAACTACCCTGGCCCAAGCCGCATAGCCCGTGTCCAAGATTCCGGGTCAAGGCCCACCCTCGACGCGGCGAGCAGGATCACCGCCGTCCACGCACGCGGGTGGAATGAGCAGTACGCCTACAACACCGACGGAGACCAGACCCACACCGCCCTTCCCGCCCAGGCACCCGGCCAGGACAGCACCGGCGCGCGCGGCTACGACGGCACCCGCATCACGCATGCCGGCCGAAGCCGGTACCACTACGACGCCCAGGGCCGTATTGCCCTGCGGCAGACCACCACCCTCAGCGGGAAGACCCTCACGTGGCGCTTCACCTGGGACGCCGAAGACCGCCTCACCCACGTCCAGGCCCCCGACGGAGCACGGTGGCGCTACCTCTACGACGCGCTCGGCCGCCGGATCGCCAAACAGTGCCTGGACTCCGAGAGCCGCGTCGTCGAAGCCACCTCCTACTGCTGGGACGGGGTGCAGCTGGCCGAGCAGTACACCGAGGGCACGACGCTGGTGTGGGACTACGCGGGACTACGCGGGGCTGCGCCCGCTGGCGCAGCGCGAGTTCAAGACCGACCGTGCCCAGGAGAAGATCGACCGGCGCTTCTTCGCGATCGTCACCGACCTGTCCGGCAGCCCCAGCGAACTCGTCGCAGGCGACGGGTCGCTCGCGTGGCGGGCCCGCAGTACGGCATGGGGCGCCACCCAGTGGAACCGCGACAGCACCGCCTACACCCCGCTGCGTTACCCGGGCCAGTACTTCGACCCGGAAACCGGACTCCACTACAACGTCAACCGCTACTACGACCCCGACCTGGGCCGGTACATCACCCCCGACCCGCTCGGCCTCGCCCCCGCCGTCAATCACTACGCCTACGTACCCAACCCCTTCACCCTGGCCGACCCTCTGGGCCTGGCGGGTTGCGAAGCCGACCCCACCTGGGGAGGGCGGGTCACCTTCACCCAGGACGAACACGGCCGCCCGTACGAGATGAACGCGACCATCACGAGAGACATGCTCGACGAAGGCACGGACGCGCGTAACTCGCTGAAACCACCTGGGTTCATACATGGCACCGACTACAACCAGGCCCGGGGACACATGCTGGCGAATATGCTCGGCCGTTCCGGAGACACCCTGGATAATCTGTTTACCATCACGCAAAACCCTACAAACAGCCCGCATATGAGGGACCTGGAGCAGTCGATCTACAACGCCGTCGCGGTGGACGGAGAGACCGTCACCTATAACGTCTACCTCGAATACACGGACGACAAGAAGGATTCCGTCCCGAAGTGGATTCAGATGGAGGCCCACGGAAGCGGCGGCTTCCATCTTGACGAGCAGTTCGAAAACCCCGACCACGCCGCACAGCAACAGCGCCGCCTCCGAGGAGCCCCGTGACCGCCATCGCCGCACTCACCCAGCTCTGCCCACCCCCTCAGAACCCACCCCCCGCCATCGACTGGAACGGGGTCGAGGCCGGCCTCGGCATGCGACTCCCCGAGGACTACAAGCAGCTCGCGGCCACCTACGGTCCCGGGGCCTTCTCCGGCTACATCCACATCTACCAGCCCCATGGCGCCACCGAATGGGTCGACCTCACCGGCCCCATGCCCGCCAGGATCCGCGTGCAGCTCCAAACGGACTACGACCGCGGCACACACCCCGTCCCGTACGACCCGCAGCACCTGTTCGCCATCGGCGGCACCGACAACGGCGAATACCTCTTCTGGATCACCGACCCGCAAGGTGCCCCTGACGCCTGGCGTATCGCCGTGAACGAAGCGCGTGGGCCACGCTGGTTCACCTTCGACGGCACGCTCACCGAGTTCCTCACCTCAGTCTTGAGCGGAGAGACGGCCGTCCCCCAGTTCCCCAAGGACCTCCTTGAGCAGGCGGCAAGTTTCGCCCCCTCGCAACCCACCCTCTGGACACCCGCACAGGCCCCGACCAGACCACCCGTCGACAGCAACACCATCCGGGAATGGGCACGCGCCAACGGGTACGAAGTGGCAGACCGCGGCCGTATCACCGCCGAGGTCCGCGAAGCATGGGAGCAGGCCACCAGCAGCTGAGCATGCTCCCCCGCTGTCTCCGATTCCGGGTTCTGACGGAGCGAGGGCCCCGAGGGCTGGATCCGCTTCCCCCGGAAGAGCCGAGAAGAAAGCGCTGTTGTCGGCAGAGATGCTCAAAAGCTGTCAAATCATTCTTGGAGTCCGTCTTGCCTTGGCCTCGGTAGCCGTCGATGCATGGTGAACGGCGTGCGTTGGCAGAGAGGCGTGCGCTCCTCCCTGTGGGTGCGGGGGAGACTCAACTGTTCCTGCTGCCGTCCGTGGCCCGGTGGCGAGCACCTGGGGGTGGTGTATCAGCCGCCGGTCGACGGGCGTAGTCAAAGCGGTCCCAGCTCGTCTGCCGCATTCTTGGCGAACGGTGGCGGCTAGTGAAGTTCGAGACCGCAGGGTGGGCGGTCCTGGGTCTCCTGGGTGTCAACGCCATACAGGCGGAGTTGCGCGCCGTCGGCTCGGTTGCGTCGCACCCGTCAGTCACCTCTCTCCGTGCCCTGCCCTGTTACGGCTGGCCTGCGTCGAGCTCGGCCCCTACCCGCAGGACAGTGCGAAGCCGAGGGCAGTCAGTACGGCCACCGTCCCGCTGGTGGCCACGGTCAGAGGCACCGCCAGTGAGGGGTGCAGATAGATCACGTACGTAAGCCCGGTGAAGATCAGGCCGAGTACTGCAGCCAGGAGTAGCCACAGAAGCGTCTGATTCTGGTCCGGGGAGCCGGGTGAATTCATCGTTGCGGCCACCGCTTTGGGAGCTTGGGACCCTGTCCCTGACATCGGGACCGGAGATCTGAGGTGACACGACGATCAGTCATCGGCGGTCGTCTCTAACGAGACGGAGCCCGTGATCTGAACTTTTTAGTTGGTAGAGACCTCGGAAAGGCATACGCGGAGGGTAGTGCCTGCTGAGAGGGCTTCGGGTCGGTTCCAATGCTGAATCCAGCAGGGTTCAGCCCTTCGGCGTAGCAAGTCTCCTCGCGCTCTTGGGTGTCGGCGGTCAGTGACCTGTCATCATGAATCCGATGAAGTTCCCTTGCTTCAAGGGATGGCCCCTTTTTGGTTGGTAGCAATATGTGCTCCCCGCACATGCGGGGTTATGGGTGCCATCTCCGGTGCCAATAGTGCTATTGAATGACTGAATGCTGGCGGCAGCGGAAGAATTCCCGAGGGGCAATTGGGAGAGACGATCATCCCGGGCGGCCATGTTCGACTCGACGGGCCCCCGAGGATGAGGTAAGCAGGAAGCCCACGGCCTCGGCTGGTTCAGCTACCTGGGGCCATCCCCGCGAGTGCGGGGAGCAGACGGGATGAGTGGCCCCGGGACAGGCGAATTGGGGACCATCCCCGCGAGTGTGGGGAGCAGGAACGGTTCTGGCTCGGTCTGCCCGGCCACACGGGACCATCCCCGCGGGTGCGGGGAGCAGCCGCTGATGGTCGTGGACGGCGACGCGGTCCTGGGACCATCCCCGCGGGTGCGGGGAGCAGTCCCCTCCATGAATACGGCAGAGGGATACCGTAGGACCATCCCCGCGGGTGCGGGGAGCAGGAGGTCGACCTCGCCGGCACGCGGCGACTCGGGGGACCATCCCCGCGGGTGCGGGGAGCAGTCCCAGGCGTCGGCGACCATCTGTGCGCAGGTGGGACCATCCCCGCGGGTGCGGGGAGCAGCAGCCCGGCGAACACCCGCTGCTGAACGGCCTGGGACCATCCCCGCGGGTGCGGGGAGCAGCAGGTGCTGCTGGTCGAGGACGGGGATTCGTGGGGACCATCCCCGCGGGTGCGGGGAGCAGGGCGCCTCTGATCTCGTCCATGAATCCGGCCAGGGACCATCCCCGCGGGTGCGGGGAGCAGTCGACAGTGTGGGGCAGTCCATCGGGCCGGTCGGGACCATCCCCGCGGGTGCGGGGAGCAGCGATGGCCTCGTGGCCGGGGCCGCCGTTGCGAGGGACCATCCCCGCGGGTGCGGGGAGCAGGCGTCCAGCGGAACCTGCCCGAAGGTCGGGTCGGGACCATCCCCGCGGGTGCGGGGAGCAGCGCGCCGGACTGGTCCTCGACCCGTGGCAGCAGGGACCATCCCCGCGGGTGCGGGGAGCAGACCCGCGCGGTGGGCGAGGCGGAGGACACCGCGGGACCATCCCCGCGGGTGCGGGGAGCAGGCCCGCAGGCGCTCAGGCGGGCAGGGAAACGCGGGACCATCCCCGCGGGTGCGGGGAGCAGTGAAGAGCCGTACAGAGGATGCGGCCCTGGCCGGGACCATCCCCGCGGGTGCGGGGAGCAGTTCAGCCGTACATCCCCCGCCAGCTCCCCGCGGGGACCATCCCCGCGGGTGCGGGGAGCAGCGAACGGTACGGACAGCCACGGCGTTACCCCCGGGACCATCCCCGCGGGTGCGGGGAGCAGGAATACTTCGAAGGAGACGCAGACCCCGAGGCGGGACCATCCCCGCGGGTGCGGGGAGCAGTTTTGCGGTACTTCTGCATAACCTTTACCGGAAGGACCATCCCCGCGGGTGCGGGGAGCAGCCCAGGATCAGGTGCAGCTCACGGCCCAGGTGGGGACCATCCCCGCGGGTGCGGGGAGCAGCCCCGGCACGGACGTATCCGTACCGGGGCAGAGGGACCATCCCCGCGGGTGCGGGGAGCAGTGCGGGCCTCCGTAGGGGTCCAGCAGAACCGGAGGACCATCCCCGCGGGTGCGGGGAGCAGACTCCGTGACCTGCTGCGTTACTCACGGCGGGCGTGGTTTCCGAGCAGTTCCATCAATTCCGGCAAAAGGTGTGTAGGGGGCATTGTGTGGGTCTCTGTGCTTGTGCGCGGCGGCCCGTCGGGTTAGGGCAACGCCAGATGGTAGGGGTTGCCCTGAACCACCGCGGGGATTTTATCCGGGGCGGTGTTGTGTACGGATGTTTTTCGTATATGGCCGTCTTGGTGGGTGGTTTACCTGTATTCATCTGCCATGACCGTTGAGATGGAGGAGCCTCGTGAGGGGCTTGGGGGCCGGCTCGTGGGACCCGTGCGGTCTGTGTGGGCCAAGCACGATCGGGACACTGAGGGGTGGCTACCGCTGTGGCGGCATATGGCGGACAGTGCGGCGGTGGCCGGGCTGCTGTGGGACAACTGGCTGCCCGAGAACGTGCGGGCTCTGATCGCCAAGGCGTTGCCCGGCGGGGCGCGGGATGCCCGGCTGCTGTGCGTGTGGCTGGCCGCTGTGCACGACATCGGGAAGGCGACGCCGGCTTTCGCCTGTCAGGTCGACCAGCTCGCCGACCGTATGCGGGCGGAGGGCCTGGAGATGAAGACCCGGCGCCAGTTCGGGGAGGACCGCAGGATCGCTCCGCACGGTCTGGCCGGGCAGGTGTTGTTGGGGGAGTGGCTGGAGGAGCGACACGGCTGGACGGCAAGGCAGTCCGGGCAGTTCGCTGTCGTTCCGGGTGGCCACCACGGGGTGCCGCCGGAGCATGGTCAGCTCAACGATGTGTACGACCGGCCGCATCTGCTGCGTACGCCGGGGCCGAGCGGGAAACTGTGGCGGCGGGTGCAGGAGGAGTTGCTCGATGCGTGCTCCGAGGAGTACCGGGTGGGGGCGCGGCTCTGCGCGTGGCGGGCGGTCGTGTTGCCGCAGCCGATGCAGGTACTGCTCACGGCTGTGGTGATCGTCGCCGACTGGATCGCCAGTAACCCGGATCTGTTCCCGTATTTTCCGCAGGAGACGCGCGGTGGTGAGGAGCGGGTGGCGGCGGCCTGGCGTGGGCTGCGGCTGCCGTCGCCGTGGTGGGCCGAGGAGCCGGTCGGGGACGCGCAGGAGCTGTTCGCCTCGCGTTTCGATCTGCCGCCGGGGGCGAAGGTCAGGCCGGTGCAGGAAGCCGCGGTCCGGTTGGCGCGTGAGATGCCCGTACCCGGTCTCATGATCATCGAGGCGCCGATGGGGGAGGGGAAGACGGAGGCCGCGCTCGCTGTCGCCGAGATCTTCGCTGCCCGCTCGGGTGCGGGCGGGGTGTTCTTCGCGCTGCCCACCATGGCCACCGGCAACGCGATGTTTCCGCGTCTGCTGGACTGGCTGGACCGGTTACCGGCTCAGGAGGGCGCCAGGCGCTCGGTTCTGCTCGCGCACTCCAAGGCGGCTCTCAACGACGAGTTCGCTGATTTGCTGCGCGCCGGCCGGCAGACGATCGCCGCTGTCGACGTGGACGCCGAGGCGGAGCGGTGGCGGCCGTCGGACGAGAGGCGGTCTGCTCCGGCCGAGCTGATCGCCCATGCCTGGCTGCGCGGGCGGAAGAAGGCGATGTTGTCGTCGTTCGTGGCCGGCACCGTGGACCAGCTGCTGTTCGCCGGGCTGAAGAGCCGTCACCTGGCGCTGCGTCACCTCGCGGTCGCGGGCAAGGTCGTCGTGATCGACGAGGCGCACGCTTACGACACCTACATGAGCGTCTACCTGGACCGGGTCCTGTCGTGGCTGGGTGCCTACCGGGTGCCGGTGGTGGTGCTGTCCGCGACGCTTCCTGCGGCCCGGCGCCGGCAGCTCGCGCAGGCTTACGCCGGTGCGGGCGGCGACGCCGCCGGCTTCGACTCGGTGGACCAGTCCGTCACGTATCCGCTGCTGACCACCGTGACGCCCGGTCAGGCCCCGGTTGTGGAAGGTCCCGGGGCGTCGTCCCGGGGCGGGGAGGTCCGTCTGGAACGGCTCGACGACGGCCAGATGGTCCTGGCGGACCGCCTGGCGGTCGAACTCGATGGCGGTGGCTGCGCCCTGGTCGTTCGTAATACCGTCCGGCGGGTCCTGGAGACGGCCCGCGTGCTGCGTGAACGCTTCGGTGACGAGGCCGTGACTGTCGCCCACTCGTGTTTCATCGACGTGGACCGCGCGGCGAAGGACGCGGACCTGCTCGAACGGTTCGGGCCGCCGGAAAAGGCGGATGGCCGGCGCCCGGTCGGGCCGCACATCGTGGTCGCCAGCCAGGTTGCCGAGCAGTCCCTTGATGTCGACTTCGACCTGCTTGTCACTGACCTGTGCCCGGTCGACCTGATGCTTCAGCGGATGGGGCGCCTGCACCGCCACTGGCGGGGCGAGGGCCAGGCGGAGCGCCCCGCGCGGCTGCGTACGGCACGCTGCCTGGTCACCGGCGTTGACTGGCGCGGGGAGGTGCCCGCTCCGGTCAGGGGATCGGTCGCTGTGTACGGGGCATACGCGCTGCTGCGCTCCGCCGCTGTCCTGCTGCCGCACCTGGACGGCCCGAAGCGGCCCGTGCGGCTGCCCGACGACATCAGCCCCTTGGTCCAGGGCGCGTACGCGGACGCGCCGGTTGGCCCCGAGGAATGGTCCGGGGCGATGGCCGCGGCACGGGAGCGTCACGAGAGGCATCGCGCGGACCAGGCCGGACGGGCGGAGGTGTTCCGTCTCGACGCGGTGGGCCGGCCCGGTCGGCCGCTTATCGGCTGGATCGCGGCGGGCGCGGGCGACGCGGACGACACCCGGGCCGGACGGGCACAGGTCCGCGACAGCAAGGAGAGCCTGGAGGTGGTCGTCGTGCAGCGGCGCGCCGACGGGTCGCTGGCCACTGTGCCCTGGCTCGGCGGGGGCCGGGGCGGGCTGGAGCTGCCCCAGGACCGGCCTCCGGCGCCGGCTGCGGCGCGGGCCGCGGCCGGCTGCGGGCTGAGGCTGCCCATCCAGTTCTCGCACGCGGAGGTCATGGACCGTGCTATCGCCGAACTTGAGGAACTCTACGTACCGGCTTGGCAGGTGAAGGACAGCCATTGGCTGGCCGGCCAGCTCATTCTGGCGCTCGACGCCGACTGTCAGACCCGGCTGGCAGGCTTCTCACTCCGCTACAGCGAGACCGACGGCCTTGAGGTGACTGGTGACTGACTCCGGCGAACGATCCACGGGGGGCGACACGTTGTCGTTCGACCTGACGTCCCGCCCGTGGATCCCCGTGCTGTGGAGGGACGGAACCCAGGGCGAGCTGTCGCTTCGTGACGTCTTCGCGCGGGCAGGCGAGGTGCGCCGTGTCGTGGGAGACCTGCCCACACAGGAGTTCGCCCTCACCCGTCTGCTTCTCGCGTTGGCTCACGACGCGCTGGAGGGCCCGAGCGACACCGAGCACTGGGCGCGGCTGTGGGCCGACCAGGACTGCTTCGGGCCGCTGGCGGGCTATCTCGACGAGCACCGTGAACGGTTCGACCTGCTGCACCCGCACACGCCGTTCTTCCAGGTGGCGTCGTTACGTACCGCGCGCGACGAGGTCTTCTCCCTCAACCGGATCGTGGCCGACGTGCCCAACGGTGAGCCGTTCTTCAGCTCCCGGATGCCGGCCGTCGGCAGCCTCGGCTTCGCCGAGGCGGCCCGCTGGGTCGTGCACGCGCATGCCTACGACACCTCCGGCATCAAAACCGGGATCGACGGCGACGAGCGGGTCAAGGGCGGCAGGGTGTATCCGCTCGGGGTCGGCTGGGCCGGCACTCTTGGCGGTGTCTTCGCCGAGGGCGAGACGCTGCGCCAGACTCTGCTGCTCAACCTGGTCGCCGCCGACACCAGCGGTGCGCGGTTCTGCGACGACGACCGTCCGGCCTGGCGGCATGAGCCGTGCGGACCCGGCCCGGCGGGCCGGCAGCGGCCGTCGGGCGTGCGTGACCTGTACACCTGGCAGAGCCGCCGGCTGCGCCTGCACTTCGACGCGGACGGTGTGCACGGCGTCGTTCTCGGCTACGGCGATCCGCTGGCTCCGCACAACATGCACACCGACGAGCCGATGACCGCGTGGCGCAGGAGCCGCGCCCAGGAGAAGAAACGCGGCGAGCCGCTCGTCTACCTGCCGCGTGAGCATGATCCGGCGCGCTCGGCCTGGCGCGGACTTGAAGCCCTCGTCGTAGGACGGGCCGAGGCGGGACAGGGCGCCGAAGCCGCCAAGGCACTGCGGCCGGGCATCCTCGAATGGATTGCCAGGCTGGTGACGGAAGGCGAGCTGCCGCGCGGTTTCCTCATCCGGGCGCGCGTCATCGGCGCGGTCTACGGCACCCAGCAGTCCGTGATCGACGACGTGGTCGACGATCGCCTTGCCATGGGTGTGGTCCTGCTGCACCAGCATGACCGCGCGTATGCCCGGCAGGCCATCGATGCGGTGTCCGATGCGGAGAGCGCGGTCACCGCCCTCGGTGATCTCGCCACGGATCTCGCCCGCGCGGCGGGCAGCGAGACCGAAGGGCGTCGCTCGGCCGCCCGTGACCTGGGCTTCGCCACCCTGGACGGCCCCTACCGCACCTGGCTGCGGGACCTGACCGCGGCCGAGGACCCCGGAGCGCACCGCACCCACTGGCAGCAGGATGCGTACCGGCATGTGCGGCGGCTCGGTGACCGGCTCATGAGCGAGGCGGGCGACGCCGCGTGGGAGGGCCGGGTGGTGGCCACGAAGAAGGGATCCGAGTGGCTCAACTCGGCCCTCGCCGACACAAGGTTCCGCTTCCGCCTCGGCAAGGCCCTCAGCGATCCGTTCCCCTCCGACTCCTCTCCGAAGGTGCCCGCATGACCACCGTCACCGTGCCCACCAGCACCCAGCGCGTCGGACAGCTCACCGGCGAGATCATCCACCCGCTGCAACGGGACTACCTGGTCGACCAGTCCTACGCGGTGGCGGCGCTGGCCCGGCTGCGCCGCGGAGCGGGCAAGGAGTTCTCCCAGGTGCCGGACCTGTGGGGGCTGATTGACACCGGAGCTCTCCACGACCAGCCGAAGGACGGCGGGCGGCCGCTGAGCGAGGACGAACTGACCCGCGCCGAGGACGCCGTGCACGTGGTGCTGACGCTGTGGGCGCTGCACCAGCAGTCACGCGGCACGGCCATGCACCGGCCCGATCGCCGGTACGCACCTGGGGGACTCGGCGCCGCCGTGCGCCGGCTGATGCCGCCCGGCGAGATTACGGAGCCTGTTCGCAAGCGTTTGGTGCGTGCCGGCACCGCACCCGACCTGCCTGCTCTGGCCCAGCGTCTGCGGGACATCGTCGTGCTGCTGCGGGGCGCCGACATCCCCCTCGACTATGCCCTCCTGGCCGAGCAGCTCTACCGCTGGCAGGAGCCCGTCGGCCGCGACGGCGTACGCCGTGCCTGGGGACGGTCGTTCCACTCCTACCGCGCGCCCCAGGACAACGGCGCCGATGCCCCGGCCTCATCCGACGACGACACCACCGACCTCACGGACAAGGACGCCTCGTGAACCGCATCTTCCTCGACGTGCACGCGCTTCAGACCGTGCCGCCCAGCAATCTCAACCGGGACGACACGGGTGCCCCGAAGTCCGCCGTGTACGGAGGTGTGCCCCGCGCCCGCGTGTCCAGCCAGGCATGGAAGCGAGCCACCCGTACCTACTTCAGCGACGAGAACCTCCTCGACCCGAACGAGCTGGGCGTACGGACAAAGAAGGTCGCCGAAGTCCTCGCCGCCCGCATCACTGCCATGGACCCCGCATTGAACGGGGCCGAAGCCCTCCGGCTCGCGGCCGAAGTGATCCACGGAGCCACCGGCTCCAAGATCGAGGTGCCCAAGCGGAAAGCCGACGCCGCCAAGGACGGCGCGGACGAGCCGGCACCGGAGTCCAAGTACCTGATGTTCCTCAGCGCCCGGCAGCTCGACGGTCTCGCCGCGCTGGCCATCGAGGGCGCCGACGACATCAAGGTCTACCTGAAGGACAAGGACAACAAGGCGCGCGCCCGGGAGGTCGCCGACACCCGGCACTCCGTCGACATCGCGCTGTTCGGCCGCATGGTCGCCGACTCCGCCGACTTCAACGTCGACGCTGCTGTTCAGGTCGCCCATGCCATCAGCGTGCACCGTGTCGACAACGAGTCCGACTACTACACCGCCGTGGACGACGAGAACACCGACGCGGAGTCGGGAGCCGGAATGATCGGCACCGTCGACTTCAACTCAGCCACCCTCTACCGCTACGCGGCACTCGGCGTCCACCAGCTCGCCAAGAATCTGGGAGAGGGACTGCGCGAGGAAGAACCGCGCACGGCGCCGGTGCGGCGCGCGGTCGAGGCATTCGTACGGAGCTTCCTCGAATCCCTGCCGACCGGCAAGATCAACACGTTCGGGCATCACACCCTCCCCGACGCCGTGGTGGTGAAACTGCGCACCACGCGGCCCATCAGCTTCGTCGCCGCGTTCGAGGACCCCGTCACCGGTGAGAGCGGTCACCTGCGCGAGGCCGTGGCCCGACTTGCCGAGTACATCCCGGACGTGGAGCGTGCGTACGGCGACGAGGAGTCCACCCTCTCCTGGGTACTGCGGGTTGGACCGAACACCGAGAAGCTCTCCGGCCTCGGCACCGAGACGCAGCGCCTGAGCGACCTGGTCCAGTCGGTCGGCCAGGCCGTCGCGGAGCGTCTGGACAAGCCCGCATGAGCGTGCTGCTGCTCCGGCTGGCCGGCCCCCTGCAGGCCTGGGGGGCATCGGCCCGCTTCGTCCGCCGCACCACCGAGTCTGCCCCCACCAAGAGCGGCGTCATCGGCATGCTCGCCGCCGCCCTGGGCCTCGACCGCGGTGACGACACCGGCCTGGCCCGGCTGGCCGCCCTGCGCTTCGGCGTCCGTATCGACCAGCCAGGCACGCGCCTAAGGGACTTCCAGACCGCCCACCATGCCGACACCGGCAAATCCATGCCGCTGTCCGAACGCTTCTACCTCGCCGACGCCGTCTTCGTCGCCGCCGTAGAAGGAGACCTCACTCTCCTGAACGAACTGCACGAAGCCCTGCGCACCCCGGCCCACCCGCTCTTCCTCGGCCGCCGCTCCTGCCCGCCGGCCCTCCCGCTGGAGCTCGGCATCCGCGACGCCTGCCTTCAGCAGACGCTGCGCGACGAGCCCTGGCAGGCCGCCCCCTGGTACCAGAAGCTCCGCCGCACCGATCCCACCGTGCCCTTGGTCGTCCTGAGGGAAGCCGCCCCCGACGAGCAGCACGGGGACGAGCAGCGTGACCAGCCCCTCAGCTTCGCCGCCGAGCACCGGCGGCACGCGCTGCGCTCCGTGGTCAGCACCAGCGTGGACGTATCGAACCCGCGCGCCGTGGCGGCCCGTGTGCCGGCCACAGCCCGCCCGGTACGACGACACGAACCGTTCGACGCCCTGGAGGAAGAAAACCCCTGATGTATCTGACCCGCTTCCGCGTGAACACCGCGCGCCCCGGAGCCCGTCGCCTGCTCTCCTCACCCCAGTCGCTGCACGCGGCCGTCATGGCGTCGTTTCCCGCCCTGCTTCCGACCAGCACGAACACCGGCGGCCCCCGGGTGCTGTGGCGTCTCGACCACAACGCCAAGGCCGAGGTCTTCCTCTACATCGTGAGCCCCGGCACACCGGACCTGACCCACCTCGTCGAACAGGCCGGCTGGCCTGCCGCAGCCGCCAGTCCGGACACTCCTGGCTGGCAGAGCCGCCCGTACGCCCCCTTCCTCGACCGCCTCACCACCGGCGGCCTCTGGGAGTTCCGGCTCACCGCCAACCCCGTCCACCACATCCGGCGCAAGGACGGCGAACCGACCAAACGCACGGCACACCTCACGCCCGTCCACCAGAAGGGCTGGCTCCTCGATCCCGTCCGTCAGCAACGCGCCGGATTCCGCGTCGTCGAGAAGCCGCAGGACAAGCGGCTGCTGCCCGGCGGCACCACCGACAAGAAGTACGAACACCACGGAGACCGGTACGAACTGACCGTCCGCGACGAGCGAGCCCTGTCCTTCGCCAAATCCCGCGAAGACAGGTCACCAGCTCACCGGGTGAAAGTCGTGACGGTCACTTTCGACGGACGCCTCGAAGTCACCGACGCCGACGCACTGCGCCGCACGCTCGCCCAGGGGCTGGGCCGTGCCAAGGCGTACGGCTGCGGACTGATGACTCTTGCCCCGGTCCCGAGCCCCCCGAAGCCGGAGGGGTGAGCCGGTGACGACAGTCGGGAAGCGCCCCGCGCTCACCCCCCGCCACCTGACCCGCACCGGTGAACGCGTCTCCTTCATCTACCTGGAACGCTGCACCATCCACCGGGACTCCAACGCGATCACCGCCGAGGACGCCGACGGCACCACCCACATCCCATCCGCCACCATCGGCACCCTCCTCCTGGGCCCCGGTACCCGCATCACCCACCAGGCAATGAGCCTCCTCGGCGAAACCGGCGCCTGCGTCGCCTGGGTGGGGGAGCATGGCGTGCGCTACTACGCCGGCGGCCGGGCGCTGAGCCGCTCGGCCGCGCTCGTCGAGGCCCAGGCCACTCGATGGGCCAACATGCGCAGCCGACTCGCCGTCGCCCGTGCCATGTACCGGCTGCGCTTCCCCGACGAAGACCCGGACGGACTCACCCGTCATCAACTCCTCGGCCGAGAAGGCGACCGTGTCAAAGACTGCTACCGCGCCCAGGCCGCTCGGACCGGCGTCCCCTGGCGCGGCAGGAAATACACCCCGGGAGACTTCTCCAGCGGCGACGCCGTCAACCAGGGCATCACCGCCGCCGCCCAATGCATGTACGGCATCGCCCACGCTGTGGTCGCCTCTCTCGGATGCAGCCCCGGCCTTGGCTTCGTCCACTCCGGCCACGAGCTCTCCTTCGTCCTGGACATCGCCGACCTCTACAAAACCGAGATCGGCATCCCCCTCGCCTTCGATATCGCAGCCGAATCAGAACAAGACGTCGGCCCCCGCACCCGCCGAGGCCTTCGCGACCACATCAACGAAACCGGACTGCTGAACCGCTGCGTCAACGACATCAAGCACCTCTTGCTGCCGAACGGCGCGGGCACGGGGGACACGCATGACGCAGGCGAAGAAGACCGCGTCACGCTTCAGAGCGACGGCGGCCACGAAGTAGCCGCAGGACGCAACTACGGAGACGCCGACGAGGCGGTCATCTGGTGACCGTGATCGTCCTCACCAACTGTCCCGCCGGCCTACGGGGGTTCCTCACCCGCTGGCTCCTGGAAATCTCCGCCGGTGTTTTCATCGGCAACCCCTCAGCAAGAATCCGCGACATCCTCTGGGAGGAGGTCGAGCAGTACGCAGGCCAAGGCCGCGCCCTACTTGCCCATACCACCAACAACGAACAGGGCTTCACCTTCCGTACCCACGATCACGCCTGGCATCCCGCCGACCATGAAGGCATCACCTTGATCCGACGCCCGGACACCAACACCCGCCCGGTAACCGCCGAACCGCAATCCGGCTGGAGCAAAGCAGCCAAACGCCGCCGATTCGGAAGAGGCTGACCCGATCCGACGTCACTTTTGAGGGAAATGTCGAATTCGATGAAAGTGCTTC
This sequence comes from Streptomyces scopuliridis RB72, assembly GCF_000718095.1. Classification (GTDB taxonomy): domain Bacteria; phylum Actinomycetota; class Actinomycetes; order Streptomycetales; family Streptomycetaceae; genus Streptomyces; species Streptomyces scopuliridis. The sequence goes on from NZ_JOEI01000013.1 coordinate 15,317, forward strand.
AGAACCGGTTTCCTCTGCGCTAAAACCCCAGGTCACGGAGTCTGCTCCCCGCGCCCGCGGGGATGGTCCCGGGTGGGTTCCTGAGGACCGTGACGCGGAGGACCTGCTCCCCGCGCCCGCGGGGATGGTCCCGACCACCGCACCCGCGCCCCGGCTGCTGCGCTCTGCTCCCCGCGCCCGCGGGGATGGTCCCGTGACCCGGGACTCGGAGGGCGCCACGGTGTACTGCTCCCCGCGCCCGCGGGGATGGTCCCGAGCCCTGCCTCCCGAGCTTCCTCACGTGCCGCTGCTCCCCGCGCCCGCGGGGATGGTCCCCTCGTACTCGCGGGCGAGCCCGTAGTCGTAGGCTGCTCCCCGCGCCCGCGGGGATGGTCCCTCCTCGGCGCTGAAGAAGGAGCCGATCAGCAACTGCTCCCCGCGCCCGCGGGGATGGTCCCCGCTGCGACCTGTGCGTCCACCGGCAGGAGGGCTGCTCCCCGCGCCCGCGGGGATGGTCCCTCGGCGGAGGCCGCGGCGAGATCGGCTGCCAGCTGCTCCCCGCGCCCGCGGGGATGGTCCCTGACGGTCCTTGACCTGCTGTTACGGGGTTCACTGCTCACCGCGCCCGCGGGGATGGTCCCTACCGGCTGGTGCGGCCGGTCGGCGGTCAGCACTGCTCCCCGCGCCCGCGGGGATGGTCCCTGCTGCGGGAAGCCCATGCAGCGCGACGGCGACTGCTCCCCGCGCCCGCGGGGATGGTCCCGTCTCCGCGGAGACGGCACGGAGCCGTTCGCCCTGCTCGGCTCTGGCTCAACTTCTGTGACGCGACCACTCTCAGTGATCCGCCTTGCCTTCGAATTTCCGGGCGGCAGAGTCCAAATGGCTCGTTGGGAGAGGGCGGTAGCGCGTGTTCGTTGCCAGCGAAGGCCCGCGAAGTTCATGGCGGCGTGTGTCAGGGTCCTGGCATGACCTCGACACCGGATGGACGCCCTATCCCACCCGCACGTGCTGGCGAGCGCGCCATGCTCGAATCGTGGCTCGACTTTCACCGTGCCACTCTCGCCCTGAAGTGTTCGGGCCTCAAAGACGATCAATTACGGCTGGCCTCGGCTGCGCCGTCGTCGATGACGCTGCTGGGCCTCATCCAGCACATGGCCGAGGTGGAACGCAACTGGTTCCAACGTGTGTTCGCAGGCCAGGACGTGCACGCAGTCTTCGGGGAGAGCAACGTCGACGGCTTTGCACTTGAGGATGGCCGAGGACTCGACGAGGCCGTGGCGGTCTGGCAGACAGAGATCGTTCGAGGGCGTGAGCTCATCGCTGCCGCCTCGCTGGACGACTCCGGTCGGCTGTCTGAGCAGGAAGCCAGCCACGTAGGTGACGGAGGTGTTTCGCTGCGCTGGATCATGGTCCACATGATCGAGGAGTACGCACGTCACAACGGCCATGCCGACCTGATCCGGGAGCGCATCGACGGTGTCGCCGGGGCGTGAAATGCGGTTGGCGACAGCTTGTTCGGCTGGCTTTATTCACCAGTAGTGTCGTGGCACCGTCGCCAGCTGTTACGACAACAGGACTCTTTTTCCGAGGAGTTGGAAGTCGGCCCGGCCGAACATTTGGCGCTTGAGCATCTTGATCCGGTTGACATGCCCTTCGACGACACCCGAATTCCAGGGGAGCGTGAAGCCGGCGATGACTGCTTCGCGGTCGCGGTCGATGCCCGCGGCGAGGGTGTGGAGGCTGGGGAGGTCGTCCTGCCTGACGGCGGCGAGCCAGTCCGGCAGGCGCTCCCCCTGGCGCTCGGTGAGCATGGTCGCGAAGGACCTGACATGCCTGGTGAGTGCGTCGATCTCGGGGCAGTTGGCCCGGACGTTCTTCAGGTGGAGGTGTTCGGTCTCGGAGAGGGTTTCAGGGCGGCGGAGAACCCATCCGGCGACGGCCCGGGGCGAGGGAGGACGGGCTGTAAGGGGCCGCGGCGAGGTGCGTTTCTGGCGGAGGTAGGCACGAACGCGTTGGTAGCTGCCTTTGTAGCCGAGCGGGACGATCTCTTCCCATAGTTTCCAGGCGTTGGTGCGGCCCTCGTTCCACCGGTCGTCCAGGTAGGTCTTGTACTCGTCGAGGACCGAGGTCCGGGTCTGCCACTGCCCGGTGAAGAGGTCTTCCGGCTTGGCGGCGTCCGCGTACCGTTTGACGGTTCGGCTGGTCATGCCGAGCTGCCGCTGGATGGCGCGACGGCTGTGTCCTGCCTCGACCAGGGCATGGACCGTGGCATGCACGGTCCGGGTTCGGTCGGCGAACCGGTGGCCGGTCGGCCATGGTGAGCCGGAGGACTCCTCCGCCGGGTCGGGCTCCGTCTCGGGCGTTTCAGGTGTCTCGGGCACCAGGACTCGCAGGCATCGGCGGTGCTGGGCGATGCTCCGCTCGGCGGCCTCGCTGAGGTTGTGCCAGAGGGTACTGGTGGGCCGTCGGCGAGGTACCTGCAACGCAGGCCCTTCTCCCACGGCCCTCAGCCCGAACGACGCATGCGAGCTTTCCCCGCACATCGCTCTCCAGTGACTACTCCGTGAGTGCTGGGACAGGACTCCTGCCGTGGATGTCCGCGTGACAACTCCCGCAGACCACGAGGGCCTTGGGACGTCGTGCGGCCATGAGATCTGCCCACGGCGGCCGGTTTCCCAATCGCCCGAGGTCCGCGAGCTTGGCGACGTGGTGGACTTCCACCTCGTCGACGCGTCCGCATGACTCGCACCGCCCGGCAAGGAGCCGGGTGACCAGCTCTTTGCGTTTGGTGCTGACCGGGGCCAGCCGACGGTCGGTGACGACCGTCTTCTTGTTCTGTCTCAGCGGGATTCCTCCGAACCGTCCGACCAGCGGCTTCCTGCCGGTGCGTTCGACACGGGCCTCGAAGCACTTGCGTGGCCCGTGCGGTGTCTCGATGGTGGCCGCGTACTTGCGGGCCATCTTCGACACCGACGAGCGGTGCTTATTGGCGAGCGTCATCAGCATCGAGGTCGACATGACCCATTGCAGCCGGGCGAGTCGGAAGACGTCGCCGGCCATCAGGTAGTACTGGACGGTGCCGCGGTACTCCGGCCCGTAGGTGCTGACGATGATGTGGTCGTCATGGTTCAGCAGTTCGGGCCGACGCGCGGGTTTGCCGCGCTTCATGTACTGGGCCCGCTTGGCAGCTACCACCGAACGAGGGACACGCAGACGGATGGTCCCATTGGGGTGGCGTCGTTGCGGTTGCCGCCGGTCAGTGACACCGCCGGCGGAATGCCGTGCGCTTCGGTGATCAGATGGTGCTTCGAGCCTGTCCGGGCACGGTCGACCGGGCTCGGTCCGGTTTTGGGCCGCCCTTCATGGCCCGCACGTGGGAGCCGTCGATCACCGCCCTGGACCAGTCCAGCGCGCCGGCTGCGTGCAGCTCGGCCAACAGCGACTCGTGCAGACGCTGCCAGACACCCGCGTCGTTCCAGTCACGCAGGCGCCACCAGCAGGTCATCCCCGAGCCGAAGCACAGTTCCTGGGGCAGGAACTGTGCCACGGAATCCCGGTGTGGAGCACGAACAAGATGCCCGACAGCACCTTCCGGTCATCCAGACGCTTGCGGCCCGGATGATCCGGCCGACGCGGTACCACCGGCAGCAGCGGCTCGATCCGTGCCCACAGCTCATCCGGCACGATCCACGGCGGCTGTTGACCCTTCCTCATGTGCCAGTCAACAACACCCCAACTACCCACATTCCAGGGCCACTTTGTTAGGAGTTCCAAGAGGGGACCGGCCGGATAGAGTGACGGAAGACGTCTGGCCTGCATGAACGGCCACAAAGGCTCCGCCTCGGTTCAGGGGCGGAGCCTTTACGCGTTGGAAGGATAATCCGTTGCGGGGGAGTTCGACTTCCTGCTCCGAACTGCCGCGATCGTCCCCAGGGCGCTCAGCGTGGTCCCCGTGGGGACTCGTTGGGGACGCGTTGGGGACGCAAGGACAGGAACAGACTGACAAGGGTTCTAGAGCATCAGCACACGACACATACTCTGAGCTGGAAAAACGTCTAGAATCAGCGTAGAAGAGCAAGGGCCGCCAAGATCCTAAAAGGACTCATAATCCGTCGGCCGTGGGTTCGAGTCCCACCCGCCCCACCGGGACGAATAGTCGGAGAAACGATCTGACCTGCGTGAACGTAACCATGGGGGCCACCACGTAAACCGTGGCCGCTCCCATTTCACCCGAAGACCAAGATCAAGTGGCCCAGGAGTGGCCCGCGTGTCCTAGTCGGGACCGAACGAGGACCGAGGGGCTTCCCGAACAGGAGGCTCCCGGTCCTCGGCGTGTCGCGGCCCGCGGGGGCGGCGTGCCCACAGGTGATCCAGGCGCTTGCCCGCACCCGCCCCGGATCGCCGTCGACGGCCCTCTCCCCGGAGCCGCCTGAGCGAGGCTCAGGGGACCCGGACCTGCCGCGTGGGGAGTGAAGTCTCCCCTTGGTCGACTTCCTGCTGCGGCCAGGAGAGACCCCGGATCGTGAACAGGCTTTCCGGCAGGGCGAGTTGATCACGGCCGTGGAGATTCCCGTGCTTCCGCGCCCGCTGCGGTCGGGCTACCTGAAGGTGCGCGACCGGCAGTCCCATGAGCCGCGCATCGTAGGAGGTACGAAGTGAGCCCGGCAGAGACCCGGGCCGGAGAGGTGTCGCGGGCCCTCGGGTTCCGCGTTGACAGATGCCGGGCCCGGTGACTGTAATGGTCCGCGTGTCGCGTGGCACCGGCCGAAGAGCAGTGGGCGGGCCGATGGTCATGGAGGCACCTTCACCGAGGGACGATGCCATGAGTTCAAACTCAGCACTCCGCGCCTGACGCATCCGACGCAGCGCCCCCGCGCGTCGTCCCTTGTTCTCCGCGGTGCCGGGCACCGTCGTACGACATCGATGTTCTTCTCCGGACGAGGGTCCGCGTGCGGTCACCGCGCGCCGTGCGCCGTAGTGCGCGCACATCACGGTCATCCACCATCACCGCGTTCACCCGCGTTCACCCGCGTTCACCCGCGTTCACCGCGGGACCTCACACTTCTCTGGAGAGACGACACCGTATGCCCGCATCCTTCAACCAGGCGATCATCGACGAGTTCCGGGCCAACGGAGGGCAGGTCGGCGGCCCCTTCGAGGGCGGCGACCTCCTCCTGCTCACCACCACCGGCGCCAAGTCCGGGGCGGAGCACACCGTTCCGCTCGGTTACGTCCGCGACGGTGAGCTGCTGCTGATCGTCGGATCCGCGGGGGGCGCGCCGCGTCATCCCGCCTGGTATCACAATCTGCTCGCCCATCCCCGGGTACGGGTGGAGATCGGCACCGAGACGCTCGAACTGATCGCCGTCCCCGCCGAGGGGGCACGGCGCGAGCGGCTGTTCGAGCGGGTCGTGAGCGTGGCGCCCGGATACGCCGACTACCAGTCCGGAACCACCAGGGTCCTGCCCGTCGTGGTGCTCGAACCCTCGGGGGCCGAGGCGGCGGAGGGGCCGGGCGAGATCCGCGGTTTCGCCGACAAGCTGGTGCAGATCCATGGCTGGCTGCGCGCGCAGCTGCGCCACATACAAGCCGAGACCGACGCCCACTTCGCCGCGCGAGCGGCCCACGGCGGCTCCGGTGAACCACCGGCGCCGGAGATCGGTCTTCAGCTCAGGCAGCACTGTCTGGCCTTCTGCCAGTTTCTGACGTTCCACCACACCAGCGAGGACGCCTACACCTTCCCGGCGCTGGCGGACCGTCACCCACACCTGCGCGACGCCCTCGACTGGCTCGGTGAGGAGCACCGTACGCTCGCGCGCGTCAAGGACGCCCTGCTCGCGCTGCTCGCCGACCTCACCACCGCCGACCCCGAACGCTTCCGCGCCGAGCTGGCCCGGCTGTCGGCGGAGCTGGTGGCGCATCTCGACTACGAGGAGGAGTCGCTCCTCCCCGCCCTGAGCGAGATCCGGTGGCCGCCGGGGCCGCCGGAGCCCGAACCGGCCGGGGGCGCGGCGAGCTGACGGGTGCTCGGGGAAGCGTTCCCCTCGTACGTTCGCTCCTTTAGGTTGGAGGCTCAGCTCGCCGTGTGAGTTCCCACTGCCCCAAGGAGGCGCTTCCGTGTCCGATCGTGACCATGGTCTTGAGTCCGCCGACGCGATCCGGGCGCGGATCGACACCCGGACACCGCACTCCGCCCGGTTCTGGAACTATTTCGTCGGTGGCAAAGACAATTACGAGGTCGACCGGGAGGTCGGGGACCAGATCAAGGAGATCTTCCCCGGCCTCGTCGATGTGGCCCTGACGAGCCGCCACTTCCTGGGGCGGGCGGTCCGGGAGCTGGCGGTGGAGCGGGGGATCCGTCAGTTCCTGGACATCGGCACCGGTCTGCCGACCGCCGACAACACGCATGAGGTCGCCCAGCGCGTGGCCCCGGACGCGCGGATCGTCTATGTCGACAACGATCCCCTGGTGCTGGCCCATGCCCGTGCCCTGCTCACCAGCACACCCGAGGGCCGCACCGACTATCTCGACGCGGATCTGTTCGATCCCGAGTCGATCCTCAAAGCCGCCGCCGGAACGCTGGACCTCTCCCGGCCGGTCGCGCTGATGATTCTCAACACGCTCGGCCATGTCGCCGACTACGACCTGGCCCGTTCGCTGGTGTCCCGTCTCATGGCGGGCCTGCCGTCCGGCAGTTATCTGGTGATCAGCGACAGCACCGCCACCAGCGAGGGCATGATCGCGGCGTCGGACGCGTACAACGCCAGCGGGGCCGTCCCGTACTACGTGCGCCCCGTCGAGGAGATCGCGGGCTTCTTCGAGGGGCTGGAACTGGTGGAGCCCGGGATCGCCCAGGTCACGCGGTGGCGCCCGGAACCGGACGGCGCGAACGGCACCGAGCCCGCGGTCGACGCGTACGGCGGCGTGGGCCGCAAGCCGTAGGGGTGTGTAAGCAGGTCTGCCGGGGGCGGGGAACGGGCCGCTCAGAGGGCCCGCGGTGTTCCCCCGGCGGGCTCGCGGCGGACTCCTCTCGCACCCCCGTGCCATCCGTCCGCCGCACGCCGAGGCGTCTCTGAGCGGCCTTGGTGTCCAGTCCACCAGACGGGCTGGGCACCAACAGGGCGCGAACGGGGCGGATCACGGCAGCGGGTGGCTTCGCTCCCCGCCGCTCATGTCATCGGCCCGTCCGTCCACGCGTCCGTCCACGCTTCCGCCCGCGTACTCCGTCAGCATGCGGACCACGAGACCGGCCGGGGCCAGCCCTCGTACGATCAGATGGATGTCCCAGCCCGCGCCGCGCGCCAGCTCCGCGTCGATCGCCGCCCACACCGCGCGGACGCTCTCCTCGTACGGCAGCCCGCCACGGCCGGAGCCGAGCAGCGGGAAGCACACCGAACGCAGCGGGGGATCGAACCGCTCGTGCTCCTCCGCGAGCAGTTCCAGGGCGTGGGCCACCGCGCGGGTGACGTCGGCGGGCAGGACGTCGTAGTCGTTGGTCCCGGCCCGGGGCACGGCGACGGCCGCGTGGTAGACGCGGCGTACGCCCTGGCCGGCGAGGGCGCCGGAGCCGGTGACGGCCACCGTGCCGGGCAGCACCGGGCGGCCCGAGGTGCCCCGGGCGGTGGCCCAGTCGCGCAGTTCGTCGTGGATCGGGTCGCCGAGCACTTCGCCCGTCAGCCCGCGCAGCGCGCCGGCCCGGCGCAGGGAGGCCGCCACGGAGGACTTGTACGCCTCGGGCAGCGCCAGATACGTGTTGACCGGGGACACCACCACATCCACGTCACGCAGCAGATCCACCGGATGGACATGGAGCGTGACCGGCACGGTCCTGCCGTGTGCCGGGACGGTGAGGAGCCGGTGGGTACGGGCGCTCACGGCCGGATCGGCCGGATCGTCGTGGGCCGCGTCGCCCGCCGCCGCATCCCGTCCGGCCGCCGGGTGCCGCTCGGCGAGCGCCGCCCGCGCCAGTCTGCCCACCTGCTCGGCGACCTGGTCGAGCACCACCGCCTCCTGTTCCTTGCGGAAGCGCTCGATGCTCACCCCGTACAGCTCGGCCGCGCGCCGTCTGCGGTCGGCGCCCGGCCAGTCACGGGTGCCCGGTGTCAGACCCAGGGTGTATTCGGCGGCCTCCTGGAGGGTGCCGCCGCCGAGCCGTGACACCGCCAGCCGCAGCAGCCACTCGACCGACTGCGACTGCGACTGGGCGGGGACCGCGGCCGGCCGGGCGTCGGCGGGGGCGAGCGCGAAGGCGATCCGGGCCAGCGACGGCACCTCCAGCCTGCGCAGCCGTACGATCCCGCCGCGCCGAACTGTCTTTATCTCCTCAAGGATTGAGGCATGGTCCGGGACAGGCATGAGCGGCATGGCCGCAACGATCGCACCGGGCGGCCCGTGCCCACAAGCGGCACACCGGCGAAGAGCCCGTGGGCGCTCCGGGGACGGCGCGCACGGGACACTCGTATGATGCCCCCCTCGCGGGCACCGCACAGGTGTATGGGCGGCCCCGGACCGATACCGACCGGCATCCGACCCGGATCCGACCAGCCAGGGAGCCCCGTGCCCGCCACCACGCCCCGCGTCCTCTATGTCACCGACCTCGCCTACGAGGCCAGAGGACGCAGATACTGCGACGAGGACATACAGCTGTCGTCCCGGCTGCGGCGGGACTTCGCCGTGGCGCTGAGCCATCCTCTCGACGCCGGGCGCCTGATGGGGTCCTTCGACGCGGTCATGGTGCGCAACAGCGGGCCCGTACTGCACTACCAGGAGGAGTACGACTCCTTCCGCGACCGGGCGCGGGCGGCCGGGGTCCGGGTCTACAACCCGCTGACCGGACGGGCCGACATGGCGGGCAAGCAGTATCTGGTGGAGCTGAGCGCGGCCGGGTATCCGGTCATCCCGACCGTGGACCGCGCCGAGGACCTCGGCCGGCTGCCGCGCGCCGACACGTATGTCGTCAAGCCGAAGGCGGGCGCGGACTCGATCGGCATGGAGTTCATCGACGCGGGCCGGCTCTCGGACGTCTCCTTCGACGGGGTTCTGGTGCAGCCGCGGATACCGTTCCGCTACGAGGTCTCGTTCTACTTCATCGACCGCGACTTCCAGTACGCCCTGTACGCGCCCGACCCCGAGCGGCGGTGGGAGCTCGCGCCGTACGAGGCCGGGCCCGCGGAGCTGGCGTTCGCGCGGCGGTTCATCGAGTGGAACGCGCTGGAGCACGGGATCCAGCGCGTGGACGCCTGCCGCGCCCCGGACGGGGAACTGCTGCTCGTCGAGCTGGAGGACCTCAATCCGTATCTGTCCCTGGAGTCGGTGGCCGACGCGACCCGCGAGGCGTTCGCCACGCGGCTGACGGCCTCGCTGCGGGAGCTGCTGCGCTGAGACACCACCGCGGCGAGTCATGAGAGAGGGGCTCAGCGGGGTGCTTCCCAGGTCATGGTCGTCCCCCGGCCGCCGTCCTCGCGCAGCCCGTCGTCCGTGACGACCAGCCGTACCCCGGTCCGTCCGTCGGCGAGACGCGCCATGGCGTCGACCTCCACCCCGATCGCCGTCACCCCCTCGCGCCGGTGCGCGGCGGCGAGCGCGCCGCGCAGTTCGGCCAGCAGACCGCGGCCCTCCGGCTCGCCCACGAGCGTGTCCACCGGTCCGGTGAAGCGCACGGACGGCCGGAAACCCAGCACCACCGCCGCGCCGCCGGTCTCGCGCAGCACCATCCCGCGCACGCTCGTCGGGCCGTCGGCCGGCGGCTGCTGGAGCGTGAAGATCGTGGTCCTGACCTCCTGGATCGTGGAGTCCAGCTCGTCCACGGCCCGGCCGAGCAGCTCGTCCAGACCGGCCGAGTCCGCACGACGCCGGGTCGACTCCAGCATCATTTCGGTCGCGAAGAGCCGCTGGACGACCAGATCGTGCAGATCGCGGGCGATCCGGTCGCGGTCCTCGAAGACGGCCAGCTGCTCCCGGTCGTGCTGCGAGTCCGCGAGCACCAGCGCGAGCGCGGCCTGCGAGGCGAACTGGGTGGCCAGCAGCCGGTCCACCGCGCGGTACGGGCGGCCACCGCGCCGGCGCGGCAGCGCGAGGGTGCCGATCAGCTTGCCGCCGCTCTGGAGCGGCAGCATCATGCTCGGCCCGAAGCGCACCCGTACATGCGTGGTCATCCGGGGATCGGTCGACGAGTCCTCGATGAACACCGGCTCTCCGCCGAGGAGTTGAACGAGTACGGGGGAGCCGGGCTCGATGGTGGTGCCGACGATGCCGGCGGGGTCACCGACCGTGGACGCGGCGACGATCTCCATCCCGCCCTCCTCGGTCGGCTGGAGCACCACGCCCGCGTACGCGTCGGCGAGCACCCGGGCCGACTCGGCCACCGTCATCAGCGCGTCGGAGGCGTTCTCGCCGGTCAGCAGCGCGGTGGTGACGGCCGCCGCCCCCTCGATCCAGCGCTCGCGCTGCCGGGCAGTCCCGTACAGCCGGGCGTTGCCGATCGCGAGCGCCGCCTGGGAGGCCAGAACGCGCAGCAGGCTCTGGTCCTGCTCGGTGAAGGAACCGGTCCGCTTCTCCGTCAGATAGAGATTGCCGAGGACCGTCGTGTCCAGCTGGAGCGGTACGCCGAGGAAGGAGTGCATCTCGGGGTGGCCGGGCGGCACCCCGGCGGACCGGGGGTCGGCCGTCAGATCGTCCAGCCGCAGCGGCTTCGGGTCCTCGATGAGGAGCCCGAGAAGGCCGGTGTGTCCATCGGGGAGCCGTCCGGTCCGCTGCCGGTCGGCATCGCTCATCCCCGCCGTGAACAGCTCCGTGAGTCCCCCGCGCTCGGGGTCGAGGACACCGAGCGCGCCGTAGCGCGCGCCGATGAGTTCGGCGGCGGTGTCGACGATGTGCTGGAGCGTGGCGCGCAGTTCGAGGTCGGTGCCGATACCGAGCACCGCTTCGAGCAGCGTGGGCAGCCGGGGCGTCGTCGCGTCGTCGTCACGGTCTCCACGGCTCTCACCCCTGCCACGGATCGCACGGTCACCGTGGCCCTCGCCGTCGTCGTCGCCCTCTTCGCTCATCGCCCCGTCGTACCGCCGTACCGGTCCCGCCGCGCTCTCAGTGGGCGTCGGCCAGCGGGTTCAGGACCATCGGCTGGATCTTGCCCTCCAGCATCGCCCCGAGCCCGAGCACGGCGCAGATGTCGGGACGCTCCGCGATGGCGACCGGCATGCCCGTCGCGTCACGCAGCATCTGGTCGAGCCCCGGCAGCAGCGCGCTGCCGCCGACCATCATGATCCCCCGGTCCCCGAGATCGGCCACCAGATCGGGCGGGCATTCGCGCAGCACCTTGCCGATGCCGTCGAGGACGGCGGTCAGCGGGGTGTAGATGGCCTCCCGTACGGCGGCGGTGTCCACCATCACCGAACGGGCCACTCCGGTCGCCACGTCCCGGCCGTGGATCTCGGTCTTGGAGGGGCCGCCCTCGGTGAGCCCGTTGTTGCTGAGCGCCAGCTGCAGCGGGCGTACGGACTGGCTGGGCAGCATCAGCTCATGCTGGTGGCGCAGGTGCTGGATCACCGCGTGGTCGATGGCGTTGCCGCCGACCGGGATCCGTACGGCCGTGACGATCGAGCCGAGCGACAACACCGCGACCTGCGTGGTCGCCGCGCCGCACACCATGATCATGGTGGCGGTGGGCTGCTCCACGGGCAGTCCGCAGCCGACGGCGGCGGCGATCAGCGTGTCCACCAGCTCCACCCGGCGCGCGCCGAGCCCGACCAGGGTCTCGACGGCGGCGCGCTGGGCGAGCGGATCGCTGTCGTGCGGGGTGGAGGCGGCGGCGCGCAGCCAGGGCTTGCGCCGCAGCTGACGGCGGAGTTTGTCGCCCAGCAGATGACGCAGCATGCGCTGCGCCATCTCGATGTCGATGACGGTGCCGCCGGTGATGGGGCGGACGACACGGATGTAGTCGGGGGTCCGGCCGGTCATCTGCTCGGCGAGGGCGCCGACGGCGATGAGCGCGCCGGTACGGGTGTTGACGGCGGCCGCGCTCGGCTCATCGACGACGAGCCCGGCCCCCTTCACAAAGACCCGGGTCCGGGCGGCCCCCAGGTCGACGGCGATATGGCAACGTCGCAACTGCTCAAGACTGACGGTCACGGCAGGTTCTCCCGAGAGCGCTGAGGTGGTTCACCGGCGGCCGCCGGCCCTGTTCGCATAGTGCGGCGCCGGAGCACGCCCCGCGCGCTGGGGTACGCCAGACGGGCGTTCGGATTTGACGGCGTGCCAGGAGGCAGGACGGGCGTCTGCGTGACGGGCAGCGGTCGGATCGTACGGTCGACGGTCAATCGGACCAGCGTTGCAGCAGTCCCCAGGTGAATTCCGCGACGCGGGCGCCTCCGTCGGGCGGGGTGAAGGCCAGCCGCATCCTGGTCGGGGCGGTGCCCTCCATCGGCCGGGCGGGCGGGAAGGCCCGCGCGACCTCGTCCACCGTGCAGCACCACGGGCGCAGATCACCGGCCGTACGCAGCTCGGGGCCCGCCGACCCCGGGGCGCGGACCAGCCATTCGTTCCATACGGCCCCGCCGGGCGCCACCATCACCTCGAAGCGCAGATCGGGCCAGAGCGGAACGGGCCACAGCAGGGCGTCGCACTCCAGATCGCCGATCACGCGCCGGGAGGTTCGCTCCGGCTCCCCGAGTACGGAGCGGTAGCGGGCGAGCGAGCCGCGTGTCCGGGGCGAGCGCACCATCGCCTGCCAGCGGCGGTTGGCCTCCCGCATGCCGGCCAGGGACACGCCCAGCTCGCGACGGGCCTCGTCGACCAGGTCCGGCTGGTGATCGGCCATCCGGCGCAGCAGGACGAGCTGGAAGTCGAGCGGCCCGAACGGCCCGGTGGACGTCATACCGCCATCCTCCCCCGTCTCCGCGGGGCATTCCCCAACCGGGCAGACACGAGCAGACGTGGGCAGACATGCCATGTACTCGCCACTTCACACAGGATCCTCACAACCTCGCCATGCCAGTCGTACCGCCGCCGCATAATCTGCGGGGCGCCATGGACTACTGCCCACAGTGTCGTCGGCACCTCAACGGCGCACTGATCTGCGCAGGATGCGGGACCCCCGCCGAGGAGCTGCGGCAGCATCAATCTGTCCACCCCGGGTCGCACCACAGCCGCTTCCCGGGCGGGGACGACAGGGAAAACGAAGGTCACGGAGAGTACGATGCCGCGCCCGTGAGTGACTATGGGCTCGTCAGTCACGACCGCCCGGACGACACCGCGCCGCGCCGTAACTCCTCGCGCCGCAAGGGCTCTTCCCGTAGAGCCGGGCGGAGCGAGGGCGCGCGGGACAAGGCTCCGCGCCGCACCGGACCGCGCCGGGCACGCAGCAGGCGGGGCCGCAGGTTCCTGATCGGTACGCTCGGGGTGATCCTCGCGGCCGGCGTGCTGAGCCTGGCCGAGCTGGCCAGGGAGTCGTCCGGCAACGACAACGCCACCTCCGTGAAGGAGGAGGCGACCGTCGAGTTCGACGGCGGCCCGCAGGACACCGAGCGCCCCGCCGTCCCCGACGATCCCGGTGTGTCCGCGACCCCGGAACCGGGCTCGGGAACCGGTACGGGCGGGGAGGTGAGCCCGGACGGCAGCGGCGGTCCGAGCGCGTCGGAGAAGACCGGGGAGTCGCCGTCGTCCTCCGCCACGCCCGGGACCGGGGAGACGGCCACGGACGGGCCGGAATCGCCCGGCGCCGACGATCCCGAGTCCGGTACGACCGGGCCCGCCGAGCCGACGGACGCACCCACGTCGGGCGGCCCGACCTCGGCGGCCCCGCCACCGCCACCGCCGCCCGCGCCTTCTCCCACGCCGTCCGAGACCTGCACCTGGTGGATCTTCATCTGCGTCTGACGGCTTCCGGGGCGCGCTCCCGCCCCGGAGCACGCTTCCGCCTCAGGGCGCGCTCCTGTCTCAGAGCACGGTCTCGCCCAGCATCCGCTTGAGCAGATCGCGCAGCACCTCGCGCTCCTCGTCGGACAGCGCGGCAAGCGGCTCGCGCGCGAAGTCCAGCGAGTCGCGCAGCCGGGTCGCGGTCGCTCTTCCCTCCTCCGTGGGTGCGGCGAGCTTCACCCGGCGGTCGGCCGGATCGGGCCGGCGCTCCACCAGGCCGCGCGCTTCGAGCCGGTCCACGATGCCGGTGACATTGGACGGTTCGCACTTCAGCTTCCGCGCGATCCCGCGCATGGGCAGGGGCTCCAGGGACAGCAGCCCCAGGACGCGCGCCTGCGCGCCGGTGAGGGAGTGCCGGGCCGCGGCCTGCTCGTACTCCTCGTAGTAGCGGGCCACGACAGTGCCGATGAGTTCGACGACCTCAAGGGTGAGCGGGTCTCTTCGTGGAGTGGCCATGGACACCAGGATACTCCGTTACTTGACAACATGAAATATTCAGGAGCATTGTTGTTTCAGGTGGTGAAGCTTTTCTCGGGTTCCCTGACCTGGTACCCATGGCTCACCGTCGCAGAACTGTCTGAGGAGGCTCCGCACCATGACCGCACTTCCCGAGTCCGGCCGCGCCTGGTTTCTCGTCGCCCGCCCCCACGGCTGGCCCGAGTCGGGCGATGTCGCCCTGCGCGACGTCCCCGTGACCGAGCCGGGCGAGGGCCGGATCCTGGTCCGCAATCTCCACTTCTCGGTCGACCCGTACATGCGGGGCCGGATGAACGACGTGAAGTCGTACGTACCCCCGTACCAGCTGGACAAGCCGATGGACGGCGCCGCGGTCGGCGAGGTCATCGCCTCGCGCGCCGAGGGGTTCGCCGTCGGCGACCATGTCGTGCACGGGCTCGGCTGGCGGGAGTACGCCGAATTCCCGGCCGAGCACGGCACCAAGGTCGACGCCTCGCTCGCCCCGCTCTCCGCGTACCTCGGTGTGCTGGGCGCGACCGGTCTCACCGCCTACGCCGGCCTGTTCGAGACCGCCTCGTTCAAGGAGGGCGACGCCGTCTTCGTCTCCGGCGCGGCCGGAGCCGTCGGCAGCCAGGTCGGCCAACTGGCCAGGATCAAGGGCGCCTCGCGGGTGATCGGCTCGGCCGGCTCCGACGAGAAGGTCAAGCTCCTCACCGAGGAGTACGGCTTCGACGCGGCCTTCAACTACAAGAAGGGCCCCGTCAGGGACCAGCTCAAGGCGGCGGCGCCCGACGGCATCGACGTCTACTTCGACAACGTCGGCGGCGACCACCTCGAAGCCGCGCTCTCCGCGCTCAACACCTATGGCCGCGTCACGCTCTGCGGCGCGATCGCGCAGTACAACGCCACCGACCCGACGCCCGGCCCGCGCAACCTGGCCCTGGCCATCGGGAAGCGGCTGCGCCTCCAGGGCATGATCGTCACCGACCACTTCGGTCTGCGGCCGCAGTTCGTCAAGGATGTCGCCGGCTGGCTCGCCTCCGGTGAGCTGAAGTACCGCGAGACCTCGGTCGAGGGCATCGAGAACGGCTTCGACGCCTTCCTCGGCGTACTCCGCGGAGAGAACACCGGAAAGATGATCGTCACGCTCAACAGCGAGACGCACTAGGCTCGTCCCAGGCCGCCGCGGTCCGTGGGCGCGAGTCGCGGCGTACAACAGGAGGAACGCACCGCATGACCATCCAGAAGATCGATGTCCTCTACACCGCCGTCGCCACCGCGGAGAACGGCCGTGACGGCCGCGTCTCCAGTGACGACGGTCAGCTCGACGTCATCGTCAACCCGCCCAAGTCGATGGGTGGCAGCGGCGCCGGCACCAACCCGGAGCAGCTGTTCGCGGCCGGGTACAGCGCCTGTTTCCAGGGCGCGCTCGGTGTGGTCGCCCGTCAGGAGAAGGCCGACATCTCCGGCTCGACCGTGACGGCCAAGGTCGGCTTCGGCAAGCTTGAGACCGGCGGTTTCGGTCTTGAGGTCGAGCTGGTGGCCTCCATCCCGAATGTGGACGAGGCGACCGCCAAGGATCTGCTGGAGAAGGCGCACCAGGTGTGCCCGTACTCCAACGCCACGCGAGGCAACATCAAGGTCGAGCTCTCCGTCGCCTGACGGACTGCCTGTCCGACTGCCTGACGGATTGTTCGACGGGCTGCCTGTCCGCTGAGGGCCGTACCCCTGACCCGGGGTGCGGCCCTCAGTCGTGTCCGCGCCGTGTCCGCGCCGTGTCCGCGCCGTGTCCGTTTCAGACCGTTGACGCGGAAGCGCTTCGACTCTAGCTTCCCGTTCGAGGTCGTGACCGCAGTTCGGCATAACGAACGGCTCCACCTCTCGCGCGCCCCACCCCCCTCGCACGCCGTAAGGAGAATCCGCGTGAGCCGCACCTCTCGCAGAACCACGCTCCTCCTGGCCCTGTCGCTCGCCGTCTTCGCCGCCTTCACCGCGTTCTTCCCCCCGCCCGCGGGGGCCGCCGAGAGCCGTCCGTACGCCGGCCCCGTCATGCCCCGGACCGGCGCCGATCCCTGGATCCAGTACTACGGCGGCGACTACTACCAGGTCACGACGTCCTGGTCGTCGGAGCTGACCATGCGCAAGTCGCGTACGCCGGCCGGGCTTTCTACCGCGCCGCGTGTGCGGGTCTGGACGGACTCCGCCTCCTCGCGCTGCTGCTACATGGAGGCGCCCCGGATCCACTTCCGGGACGGCCACTGGTATCTGTACTACGTCGCGGGCCAGGGCATCGAGGACTACCACCCCACCCGGCGCGTGCACGTGCTGGAGAGTGCCGGCGCCGACCCCATGGGCCCGTACACCTACCGGGATCAACTCGACGACGGCCGGCCGCCGGACATCGCTCCACCGACGCCGAACGGCCGCCTCTCTCTGCTGGGCGCCCCACTCGCAGGGGCTGCCGGCGAGCGCGCGGCCACCCCCACGGCGTACACACTCGTGAACCGGCGCAGCGGTAAGTGCCTTGAAGTGGAAGGCGGTTCGCGCGCCGATGGCGCGAATGTCCTCCAGTGGGCCTGTCATGGCGGTGCCCGTCAGCGCTGGCGCGTCGAGGATCTCGGCGATGACACCAGCCGGCTGGTCAACGCCGCCAGCGGGAAGGCGCTGGATACGGCGGCCTGTTCCGTCGCGGACGGGGCCGATCTGCGCCAGTGGTCCCGGCTCGGCACCGTCTGCCAGGCATTCCGGTTCGTCGTCACCGACCAGGGCGGCTGGGTACGGCTCGTCGGCGCCCGCAGCGGCAAGGTCGCGGATGTCGCCGGCTGCTCGACGGCGGACGGGGCGGACGTACGGCAGTGGCCCTGGCTGGGCACCACCTGCCAGCAGTGGCGGCTGAACCCGGTCTGACCACGGCGCAGGGGCCGTCCCCGCACCACGCGGGAACGGCCCCTGACGGCATCACGCCGCGACGGCTCAGCCGGATGCCCCCAGCAGGGCCCGGCCGACCTGCGAGAAGAGCCCCTTCGGGTGGTCACGGAACAGCGGCTCCGTACCGAACAGCACCACGGACCCGCCCTTCGCGGATGTCCCGCTGACGACCGAGGCCCGGCCCGCCGCGTCCGAGGGGCCGCCCGTACCGTCCTCCTTCGCGCGCCAGTGGCCGGACACCAGCGGGCTGCCGGTGCCGTACGACTGCTCGACCCGCACCCCGGGAGCGAGGTCGGTGAACCACAGCGGCGAGTAGACGAAGGTGTGCGCCGGGGCGCCACCCGTGATCGGGCCGCCCGCGTTGGTCACCCGCACCACACCGTTCGCGTCGCCGTTGCCCGCGACCGGCTTGGCGGCGAGCAGACCCGCGGCGGTGTTGAAGGCCGCCCCCGTCGAACCGAGCGTGACCACGCCCGCTCCACCGGACAGGAAGCCGTCCAGGGCCGAGCGCGCGGCCGGGTTGAGAGCGCCGTACTGGAGACCGGAGGAGACGTACAGGACATCCGCCTTCGACCAGTCGAAGCCCGCGTTCAGCGTCGCGGTCGACACCGGCAGCACCTCGAAGCCCATCTCCCGCAGGGCGAACTGCTCGCCGGGCGTCACCGCCGCCGCGACCCGTGTACGGGCCAGAGCGCCGGAGCCCTTCTCCTTGGTGGCGGTGAACGCGACGCCGTAACGGTCCGCGAGGACGGCCGCCTGACGACCGGCCGAGGCCGGCACGATCGCCGAACCGTCCGCCGCCCGCCGTACCTTCACCCCCTGCGTGAGCAGGGAGTTGAGCGCGGCCAGCTCCTTGGGGTCGTCCAGGCGCAGCCGCAGATCGCCCTGACCCGTCACCGCCCCGGTCGGGGACGCGGCCTGGACCGGACGCGCCGGGATGTGCAGCCCGCCACTGACCTTCTGGACCTTGTCGACGCTCGCGCCCCACAGCAGCCCGAGGCTCCACCCCGATATGTCGTACATCGTGGAGACGTCCGCGCTGATGTCACGGCCCTCGTCGAGGATCACATTGGCGACACCGCGCTTGGCCTGGTGCATGTCGACGACGTACGAGCCTGCCGGATACGAACGTCCCGCCAGCCGGAAGCCGGCGCGGGCGCGCTCCACCCGTACGTCATTGGCGACCAGATGGTCCACCAGCCGGGCCGCCGCGGTCGCCGAGCGCTGACCGTCACCGGCCGGGATCACATACGCGCGGGGGAAGGACGTGGTGTACACATCCTCCGGTCCGATGCCCGGCACGCCCGGTACGGTCTCCTCGGACACCGGCCGCTGCGCCTCGCCCGCCACGCCCCGCCGGAACGTCTCGATCTGGTCGGCGATCACGGATGTGCGGTGGTCGAGCGTGTAGTCGAGGGTCGCGCGCATCACCGCGCCCGCGATATCGGTGTTGATCGCGGAGCGCCGGCGCAACTCCTCCACCGGCAGGTTGTTGTAGTCGTTGTTGTTGACGCGCATCGGGAACTCGACGGTGTGCGAGGCCACCGCGCCCTGGAACGCCATGTACTGCGGGGTGAAGATCGGCGGCCAGTCGTCCCAGCCCTCCTGCTGGTCGCGGAAGGGGATGACGGGCGGCTGGACCCCGTCCTTCGCGGGGGTGTAGCCGAGATCGTTCACCGCCTTCTCCATGCCGAGGGCGTTGGCGTAGCTGTTCTTCAGGAAGAGGTCGTACTCATAGTTCTCGCCGTGCGGCGGTGTTGTCGGCTCGATCAGTGTGCCGTTGACATAGCCGTGCAGATCGAGCATGACGGCGGGCTGCTTGTCGACCGCGATCTGCCTGATGGCCTGTGATTCTGGCTGCGAGGCGGTGATGAAGTCCCGGTTGAGATCGAAGCCGTTGCCGTTGGCGCGGGTCCCGGCGATCCGGCCGTCCGGGTTGGCGGTCACATTGAGATAGATCCGGTTCTTGGCGAGCAGCCCGGCCGTTCTGCCGTCCTTCGCCTTCGCCAGCTCCTCGATGAGCTTCAGGGCGGCGTCGGTGCCCTCCCACTCATTGCCGTGGATGTTGTTGTTGATGAAGACCGGGGTCTTGTAGGAGGACTTGATCCGGCGGTCCTTGGCGGCCGCCGCCGGGGAGTCCTCGATCAGCGCGCGCATCCGCTCCTGCTCGCGGGACTCGTGGGAGCTCTCGGGAGCGGTGACGGTGACGAGATACAGCTCATGGCCGGCCGCGGACCGGCCCGCCACCTCCACGCTGACGCGATCGCTCAGCTTCTGGAGGGCGTTGAGCCGGGGAGCGAGCGAGTGGTATGGGGCGAGGCCCAGCTTGATCGCCTTGTCGGCGGGGTTCTCGGGCGGCGCGTCGAGGACCGTACGCCGGGGGTAGCCGCCGTCCTTGCGCAGCGCGGGAGGCGCGGGCGTACCGACGGTGCCGGCGGTCTTCTGGAGCGCGGCGGCGGAGGCGGCGGCCATGGTGCCGGGGCCGCCGCTCTCCCTGACGGGGTGCGGGCGCTGCGCGTCCCGGGCGGGGGCGGCGGTCGCGGGGAGCGGGGCCAGCAGCAGGGCGCCGGCGACGGCGCCGACAGCGGTGGTGAGCAGAACGGGTCTGGGTATCCCCATACGTCTGTTCCTCCGGGTCTTCGGAAGTGACGGCAGAGTCAGAGGCGATCACCGCAGAGGCGATCACATCAGAGCGATCAAGAATGATCGGCGGCGATCGACGTTGATCGGTACGGAGGGTCTACCGGTTACTCACGCGAACATCAAGGGGGGTCCATATACAGCCGGTAGGCTGCGCCCATGCATGATCTCGGCGCCGGCTTCGGCTACTTGATGAAAGGCCAGCGCTGGGTCGCGGGCCACGGCCGGTGGTTCGGGTTCGGACTGCTGCCCGGTTTGGTCACTCTGGTCCTGTATGCGGGGGCGCTCGTCGGCCTCGCCTACGGCGCCGACAATCTGACGGCCTGGGCCACCCCCTTCGCGGACGACTGGTCCTCGCCCTGGCTCGGTCTCTTCCGGGGCTCGCTGACCGTGCTGGTCTTCGCCCTCGGGCTGTTCCTCGCGGTGATCACCTTCACCGCCGTGACGCTGCTGGTCGGCCAGCCCTTCTACGAATCGCTCTCGGAGGAGGTCGACCGCGCGGAGGGCGGCGAGGTCCCGCGGTCGGAGTTCCCGCTCTGGCGCGAGCTGTGGATCTCCGCCCGGGACAGTCTGCGGATCCTGGTACGAGTGACGCTGTACGGCGTGCTGCTCTTCGCGCTCGGATTCGTTCCGGTCGTCGGGCAGACGGTCATTCCCGTGCTCGGCTTCTGTGTCTCCGGCTTCTTCCTGGCGGAGGAGCTGACGGCGGTGGCGCTCCAGCGCCGTGGCGTCGCGCTGAAGGAGCGCCTGCGGCTGCTCAGGGGGCGCCGGATGCTCGCCCTCGGCTTCGGCGTCCCGCTCACGCTCGCCTTCCTCGTTCCGCTCGTGGCGGTCTTCCTGATGCCGGGCGCGGTGGCGGGGGCGACCCTGATGGTGCGCGAGCTGACGGCCCCGCCGGAGGACGCGTCGTCGGACGACGATGCCGCGGCCGGCGGACAGGGCGCGCGGAGGCCGGGCGTACCGCTCTCCATGGACAAGTAGCGGCACCTCACCGAAGCGCCGTCCGATCCGGTAGGGCTCCGGACCGGACGGCGCTGTTCGTTCTGCCTCTCAGGTGCCTCAGGAGGCTTCGGCGGCCACCGTGATGATCGTCCGCAGCTGCGCGATGATGTCCAGCCGGTTCTGCACGAACTCCGGGTCCGTCACGGTCCCCGTCGCCGGGTCGGTGTTCCCCGCCCCGAACTGGAGCACCGGCGTGTGCACATGGCCGCCCGGAATATCCAGCCCCAGCCGGTCGCGCAGCAGCGTCGCGCGGTACGCGATCTCATTGGACAGATAGTCCCCGCCGCCCCCGGCGCGGGCCGCCGAACCGGGCGTCGGACCGTCCGGTCGTACCACCGGCGCGGTCCCGCCCGCCGGGATCTCGGTCACCGACGTGTTGTCGTACACCGGGAAGCGGCCGGTGCCGGCCGCCACGATCGAGCGGTACGGCAGGCTGGTCGTCGTCCACTGCGGCTGCGAGGCCGGATCGGTCACCGGCACGAGCCCGGTCTCCGAGACGTTCTCGTTGTCCCCGAACCCGCCCCGCCAGGCGCCGTTGAAGCGCTCGACATCGATCCTGCCGACCCGGCCCTGGCTGACCGTGGTGAAGAGATCGGCCCGCGACAGCGGTCCGCGCAGGGCCTGTTCGACGGTGCCGTCGGCGAAGTCCCCCCAGCGGACGGGGAAGACGGCGGCCTCGATACGGGCGGGCCCGTCGGCGGTCCTGATCACCGTGCCGTCCAGCGCCAGCGCCGTGGCCCCGGACGGATTGCTGATCCGGATGTCGCGGTCCAGGGTGAACGGGTCGAAGCCCGTCAGCACGATCCGCTTGACGCCCTTGGCGGCGCCGCGTGCCGGGAAGTCCATGGAGTCCTGGCCGCGCGAGGAGCGCTCCAGCTTCCCGAGCAGCGCCGTCCGCGCGCTCTCGGAGAGGCCGAACTCCGGCTGCCACTGGCGCAGTTCACGGGTGAGCGCGAGCCGCGCCCAGTACAGCGGCCGGTCGTCGTCCCGGCTCAGATCGCCGCGCGCGGGCCCGCGCCCCTGCGCCCGGTCCACCGCCCGCTGCCACAGCCGCGCGCCACTCCGTACGACGGCCCGCTCGGCCTCGGCGTACGAGTCCGCGCCGCGCAGTGACCGTACGAAGTCCGGCGCCACCGCGTCGAAACCGCTGCGCCGCAGAATCTCCTGGGGCACGGCCCGGTCCAGCCGCTGTTCCTCGACAGTGAACGCGGCGGTGGCGGTGGCGGACCGGGCGGCCGGCTGAGCGGCGAGGGGCTGCGCGGCGGCGAGCGGGGGCGGTGTGGTGAGGGTGAGCGCGGTGGTGGTGAGCAGTACGAGCCCGAGCAGCTCGGGGCGTACGCGTATGCGGCTCATGGGCCTCATGAGTCTCACGGGAGTCCTTCCGTCGGGTGGCGGAAGTATCGCCGCCGGACGGGCGGATGACCATGGGCCCCGGCCTACCAGCGGGACGCTCAGTTTGGACAGCCCCTCGCAGTCGAGCACCAGTGTGCCCACGACGGGATCGGTCACGCGGCGTTCCTGCCCTTGGCATGCTTTTCCGCCGCGCCGCTCAGCAGGGCGTCGGCATGGGCCAGCTCCTCGTTATGTGGTGGGGCCACCCCACCCAGCCAGGATCGCTGTGCGACCATCCGGCGGAGAGACGGAGAGACTTCGACGAGGAGGTACGGCCGTGGCAGACGCATCCGGCACCCGGACCGGTCACGCACGCGAGGCGGCTGTCGAGGCGGCGCTCGGCACGCTGGATCTGGACGCCAAAGCGAGACTGCTGGCCGGTCAGGACATGTGGTCCCTGCCCCCACTCCCGGAGATCGGGCTGGCGTCCCTGGTGATGTCCGACGGTCCGATCGGGGTCCGCGGGGTGCGCTGGACGGCGGACGACCCGTCCATAGCCCTGCCGTCGCCGACCGCGCTCGCCGCCTCCTGGGATCCGGAACTGGCCCGCCGGGCGGGCGGACTGCTCGCGCAGGAGGCCCGCCGCAAGGGCGTGCACGTACTGCTGGCGCCGACCGTGAATCTGCACCGCTCACCGCTCGGGGGCCGCCACTTCGAGGCGTACAGCGAGGACCCGTACCTCACCGGCGAGATCGGCACCGGATATGTGCGGGGCGTCCAGGACGGCGGAGTCGGCACGACGGTCAAGCACTTCGTCGCGAACGACGCCGAGACCGACCGGTTCACCGTCGACAACATCGTCGCCCCGCGCCCACTGCGCGAGCTGTATCTCGCCCCGTTCGAAGCCATCGTCGCCAACGCCCACCCCTGGGGCATCATGGCCGCGTACAACCAGGTCAACGGCTCGACAATGACCGAGCACCACTATCTCCAGAACGAGGTCCTGCGCGGCGAGTGGGGTTTCGACGGCGCTGTCGTCTCCGACTGGCTGGCCGCGCGCTCCACCGTCGGCGCCCTGCTCGGCGGCCTCGATGTCGCGATGCCCGGACCGCGCACGGTCTACGGCGAGGCGCTCGCCGCCGCCGTCCGCGCCGGTGAGGTGACGGAGTCCGCGGTGGACGACGCCGTACGGAGGGTGCTGCTGCTCGCCGCCCGGGTCGGCATCCTCGACGGCGCCCCCGCGGCCGTCACCGGCCTTCCCGCGCCGATCGACGGCGACGCCCTCGCCCGCGAGATCGCGCGCCGCTCCTTCGTCCTCGTACGCAACGAACCCCGCGCGCACGGCGAGGGAGCCGGAGACGAGGCCGCCGGCCACCCCGCCCTTCCGATCGATCCGGCCAGGACCGGCACGGTCGCGCTCAGCGGCGCCCCGGCCCGCGACGCCCGGATCCTCGGCGGCGGCTCCGCGGTGGTCTTCCCCGACCATGTGGTCTCCCCGCTCGACGGCCTCACCGCCGCCCTTCCCGACGGCTCCCTGACCTACTCCATCGGCGCCGACCCCAACGAGGAACTCACCGACGCGGACACCGGCTTCGAGCTGACCGCCGTCTGCCGCGCGGCAGACGGACGGCTCCTCGGGACCTCCACCGTCCCGGGCGGCCGGGTGCAGTGGGCCGGCAGCGACCTGCCCGACGGCGTCACCCACGAGGAACTGCACACCGTCGAGCTGACCGGCACCTTCACCCCGCGCGAGAGCGGCGAGCACACCTTCGGCACGCGCGGTCTCGGCGGCTTCGTCCTCACCGTCGGTGGCGAGATCCTCTTCGACGGTACGGAGGAACTGGGCGCCGCCTCCGACCCGTTCGAGGCGTTCTTCGGCCGCCCGGTGGAGCGCGCCCGCGCCCAACTGGCCGAGGGCGAGCGGGTCACGGTCTCGCTGCTGCACACCGTCCACAAGATCCCGGACGCCCCGATCAAGGCCGTCGCGCTCTCGCTGCTCCACCTCGGCCCGCGGCACGACCCCGACGAACTGATCGCGGAGGCCGTCGAGGCGGCCCGTACCGCGGGCACCGCCGTCGTGGTGGTCGCCACCACCGAACGCGTCGAGTCCGAGGGCTTCGACCGCGTGAACCTCACACTCCCCGGCCGCCAGGACGATCTCGTACGCGCCGTCGCCGCCGTCAACCCGAACACCGTCGTGGTCGTCAACACCGGCTCCCCGGTCGAACTGCCGTGGCGCGAGGACGTGGCGGCGGTACTGCTCAGTTGGTTCCCCGGCCAGGAGGGCGGCGCCGCGCTCGCCGATGTGCTGCTCGGCGCGGCGGAGCCGGGCGGCCGGCTGCCCACCACCTGGCCGGTCGCGCTGGCCGACGTACCGGTCTCGGTGACCACCCCGGCCGACGGCGAACTCCACTACAGCGAGGGCCTGTTCATCGGCTACCGGGCCTGGGAGCGGTCGGGCGTGGCCCCCGCGTACCCGTTCGGCCACGGCCTCGGATACACCGGCTGGGAGTACGAGACGATCGCCGCCACCACGGACGACGCGCGGGTACGGCTGCGCAACACCGGTATCCGCGAGGGCCGCGAGGTCGTCCAGATCTATCTGGCCCCGGTGGACGACACCGTGGAGCGCCCGGCCCGCTGGCTGGCCGGCTTCGCGTCGGTCGAGGCCGGACCGGGCGAGACGGTCGAGGTGCGGATCCCGCTGCGCCGCAGGGCCTTCGAGATCTGGGACGAGGAGTCGGGCTCCTGGTCGTTCGTCCCCGGTACGTACGAGGTCCAGGCGGGCCGGTCCGTCGCCGACCGCCGGCTGACCTCCCTGGTGGACGCGCGGGCGTAGCGATACGCAGGGCCCCGGGGCGGACTGACACCGCCTCGGGGCCGTACCCGTATCGCTTCTACCGGACGCTGAAGCCGAACGTCGTGGCCGAGGTGAACACCTCACCCGGCCGCAGCACCGTGCTCGGGAACGCGGGCCGGTTCGGGGAGTCCGGGAAGTGCTGGGTCTCCAGGGCGATCCCGTCCCCGGGACCGTACGGCTCTCCGTCGAAGTGGTCGCCGGTGTAGAGCTGCATCCCCGGCTCCGTGGTGGTCACGGTCAGCACCCGGCCGGACACCGGGTCGTACAGCTCGGCCGCCGGGCCCGTGCCGTCCAGGACGAAGTTGTGGTCGTAGCCGGAGCCCACCGGGCGCGGCGCGCGGAAGTCGAAGCGGGTGCCCTCGACCGGTGTCAGCTCCCCGGTCGGTACGGCGGTGTCGCCCACCGGCGTGATGTGCCCCGCCGCGATGCGCAGTTCGTGGCCGGTCGCGGGACCGCTGCCCGCGCCGCCCAGATTCCAGTAGGTGTGATTCGTCGGGTTCACATGCGTCGGAGCGTCCGTCACCGCGCGGTAGTCGATCCGCAGGGCTCCGTCCGCGTCCAGCGTGTATGTCGCCGAGATGTCCAGCCGACCGGGGAAGCCCTCCTCGCCGTCGGGGCTGATCCGCGACAGCCGTACCCCGTGGTCCCCGGCCGGCTCCGCGTCCCACACGCGCCGGTCGAAGCCCCGCTCACCGCCGTGCAGACTGTTCGGCCCGTCGTTGGGCGCGAGCCGATAGGTACGGCCGTCGAGCGTGAAGGCCGCGCCCCCGATGCGGTTCGCGTACCGGCCCACCAGCGCCCCGAAGTACGGCCCGCCGGCGCCCAGATAGCCCGGCAGATCCGGGAAGCCGAGCGCCACATTGGCGACGGTGCCGTTCCGGTCGGGTATCTCGACCGACTGCACGATGCCGCCGTACGTCAGCAGACGCAGTCGGGTACCGGCCCGTTCGAGGGTCCAGCGGTGGACGGGCGTACCCTCACCGGTCGCACCGACGCGCTCCGTGTTCATGACAGTCACGATCGAGAACCCTACGCCGGGGAGCGCCGGGCTACGTGGGCGGCTTCACGGCCGTGACATTGCGGTACGCGATCTCCGCCAGCATGCTCTGCCCGTCCTTGCTGGGATGGAACCAGTCCCAGTGGCTCAGCTGCTCGCCGGTGAACCGGAAGTCGAAGACCGCACCGCCGTCGTACCGGCAGCGCAGGTCCTTCGCGCACACGTCCTTCAGCACGTTGTTGTACGACACGACCCGCTCGTACACCATGTTCCGCCGGTCCTGCGCCTGCTTGCTCATGTCCTGCGAGTCCCCGAGCATCGTGGCGCAGATCCCCAGCTTCCAGATCTGCCGGCCCAGCGGATTGCCCCGGCCGGTCGACCAGAGCCGCTTCAGATCCGGCACGCTCGACACATACACCTGCGCCTTGGGCGCACCGGCGCGCAACTGGCGCATCGACGCCTCGAACGACGTGCGGAAGTCGGCGACCGGTGTCATCTGCTCCGCGGTGTCCTGGCAGGCGTCATTGGCGCCCACCATGATCGTGACCAGCTCGGGCTTGTTCTGCGCGGCCTGTGCGAGCTGGCCGGGCAGGTCGGACATCTTGGCGCCGGTCGCGGCGTGGTTCCAGCTGCGCTCCTTCGCCGCCGGAGCGCCGAGCAGCCGCAGGGCCAGGCTGCGTACCTTGCTGTCCGTACCCGTCGACCAGGACACCTCAGGGCAGTCCGCGAGCACCACACACGCGTCGAAGCCACGGGTGATCGAGTCACCGACCGCCGCCACCGAGCCCGGGGCGCGGTTCCACAGGGGCGGGCGCGCGGAGGGGCCGGTGCGCTTTACCTCCGTGTCGGACGAGGATCCGCCGAAGACACCACAGCCCGCCAGCAGGCCGGTCACGGTCAGTACCGCGGCGGTCGCGGCGGCCGTCCCGGCGCGTGAGCGCCGCCCACGGCGCCCCTTCCCGGCCGGGCGGCGATCCCCGCTCCGACCGCCGCTCCCGCTCCGGCTCCGAAGGCTCTTCCGCATCAGGGTCCCTCCCCTTGGCGTCCTCTTTGCATCCTCTTGATCAGTCTGGCGTCTTCAGGCATCCGGTGGCGTCCTGCCGAGTGAAAGCTTCGCGCATATCGGCCCCGGGACCGACCGTACGTCACCGCGGGCACCCCGCCGCACGGTAGTTTTTCCCACGTCGAACCAGAGGCGTCCGTTCTCTTGGCTCCGGTAAATTACATCACGTCACATGCTGTCCCTTTTGCGGAGTTTCACTCCCGATGCTGTTTACTGAGGCCGCTGGGAAAGGCGAACCTCGTCCCACACTGGAGGTCCCGGTGACGACACGTGGAGTTCTGTACATCCACTCCGCACCACGCGCGATGTGCCCGCACATCGAATGGGCGGTGGCCGGAGTGCTCGGTCTGCGGGTCCAGCTCGACTGGATCCGGCAGCCGGCGTCGCCGGGCACCTGGAGAGCCGAGGTCTCCTGGAAGGGCCGGGCGGGCACCGCCTCCAAACTCGCCTCCGCCCTGCGCGGCTGGCAGATGCTCCGCTTCGAGGTCACGGCGGAACCTTGCGCCACCGCCGAGGGCGAGCGCTACAGCGCCACGCCCGATCTGGGCATCTTCCACGCCGTCACCGGAATGCACGGCGACATCCTGGTCCCCGAGGACCGGCTGCGCGCCGCGCTCGCGCGCTCCCAGCAGGGCGAGACCCAGCTGGAGGCGGAGGTCGCCAAGCTGCTCGGCAAGCCGTGGGACGACGAGCTGGAGCCGTTCCGGTACGCGGGCGAGGGCGCCCCCGTCCGCTGGTTGCACCAAGTCGTGTGAGCGGGCGGGGCCCTCCCGTCCTACCGTGGCTCCATGGCTGATCACCTCGCAGTAGCTGTCCTCGGCACCGGCATCATGGGCGCCGCGATGGCCCGTAATCTCTGCCGCGCCGGACATGACGTCCGCGTCTGGAACCGCACCCCCGCCAAGGCCGAAGCGCTGGTCGCCGACGGCGCGCGGGCCTTCGCGACCCCCGCGGAGGCCGTCGCCGACGCGGATGTCGTCCTCACGATGGTGTACGACGGCCCCGCCGCCCTGGAGGCCGTGACGGCCGCCGGCCCGGGTCTGCGGCCCGGCGCCATCTGGCTCCAGACGACGACCGTGGGCATCGAGGCCGTTCCCTCACTCGCCGATCTGGCCCGTCATCACGGGCTGGTCTTCATCGACGCACCCGTGCTCGGTACGAAGGCGCCCGCCGAGAGCGGCGACCTCCTGATCCTGGCCGCGGGCCCCGAGGCGGCGCGCGCCCCGCTCGCGTCCGTACTCGACGCCATCGGCAGCCGTACCGTCTGGCTGGGCGAGGACGGCTCCACCGCCGCCGCCAGCCGGCTGAAGCTCGTCTGCAACAGCTGGGTGATCGCTCTCACCAACGGCGCGGCCGAGGCGCTCGCGCTGGCCAAGGGGCTCGACGTGGACCCGCGGTACTTCCTGGAGGCCATGGCCGGCGGTTCGCTGGACTGCGGCTATCTCCACGCCAAGGCCGCCGCCATCATTGAGGGCGACTACACCCCGAGCTTCTCGGTCGCCACGGCGGGCAAGGACGCCCGGCTGATCGTGGAGGCCGGGACGTCGGCGGGCGTACGGCTGGATGTGGCGGCGGCGTCCGCGGAGCGGTTCCGCCGGGCGGAGGCCCAGGGGCACGGCGACGAGGACATGGCGGCCACGTACTTCGCCAGCTTCGACGGCTGAGGCGCCGCCCGGTCTCCGCCACCGCTCGGTCCGCTTCCTGGCTCAAACTCCGTTCCCTCGATGGGGTGGTCGTCCGGCCGGTCCGGGCGTGTTGTTGTGTCCGGCTGCGACCCTTCGTATACGGCGACTTCGTGCGCGAGGGCCTTCGTGAACAGGGACATGGGCAGGTGACAGGGACAGGGGGAGAAGCAGCGTGACCACACCCGGGACGGTCTGGGGTGCCTTCCTGCCGCTGGGCGGCGCCCTCGTCAACGATCCGGCCGTGGTCGCCCGCTCGGACGGCCGGCTGGTCGTCCTCGCCGAGGGCCGGAACCACACTCTCGTCCTCATCCGGCAGAACAGGGATCTGAGCTGGTCCCCGTGGACGGAGTTACCCGGGGCCCGGATCAGCGGGGTGCCCGCCGCGATCCTGGGCCGTGACCGACTGCTGCGGGTCCTCTGGCGCACGCCGGGCGACGAACTGTTCGCCGGCCGGATCCCGGGCGAGTCCGGCACACGCCCGGTCAGGGTGGCCGACGGCGTCGCGGGCGATCCCGCCGCGGTGCTCAACGCCGACGGGCGGATCTCGGTGTTCTACCGGGGGACGGACCACACGGTCCGGTCGGTCAGCCACACCTCGGTGGCGTACGCCGTCTGGGCTCCCGCCGCCACGATCGGCGGAGCCGCCGAGGGTGTCCCGTGCCCGGTCCTGGCGGCCGACGGGCGGGTGGCGGTGTTCGTACGGGGCGGTGACGGCGAGCTGTGGATCGCGGAGCAGCGGATCCCCGACACCACCAGCGACTGGACCCCCTTCGAGCGGCTCGCCAGGACCCCGGCCCTCTCCGCCCCGAAGGCCGCGCTCGACGCGGACGGCCGTATCCGGGTCTTCTGGCAGGGCCGGGACGGGGCGGGCTGCTTCCTGGGCCGGCAGGGGGACTACGCCGCGTGGAACCCGGAGGGCACGCTCAAGGGCGGCCTGGCGGGCGCGCCATATCCGTTCCGCTCCTCGCTGGACGGCCGTCTCCAGATCTTCGCGGCCGGCCCCGACCACGCGCTGTGGGTCGCCGGCCAGAAGACCGTCAACAGCGACCAGTTCACGGACTTCGCCCCCTTGAACGGCGCGCTCGCGGGCGCCCCGGTCCCCGCGTGTCACTCCGACGGCCGGATCTCCGTCTTCGTCCGCGGCACCGACGGCGTGCTCCGCTACGTGACGCAGAACTGGGCCCCTTAGGTCCTGTCCGGCCCAAACCGGAGACGCCCGGCCGGGAAATCCCGGGCCGGGCGTCAGGGGCAAAGCGTGCCGGGAGGGGCACTAGGTTCGCCGGGAACCGCCGCGCGGTCAGACCGTACGCAGCGCCAGCACCACGTTGTGGCCGCCGAAACCGAACGAGTTGTTGATCGCCGCGATCGTGCCGCTGGGCAGATCGCGGGGGCCGTCGACGACGATGTCCGCGACGACCTCCTCGTCCAGATCATCGACATTGATCGTCGGCGGGGCCTTGCGGTGGTAGAGCGCGAGGACCGTCGCCACGGTCTCGATACCGCCCGCGCCGCCCAGCAGATGGCCCGTCATCGACTTCGTCGCGGAGACCGCGACATGGTCGAGATCGTCGCCGAGCACCCGGCGCAGCGCCTTGATCTCGGCGACATCGCCCTGCGGCGTCGACGTGGCGTGCGCGTTGAGGTGCATGACCTCGGCCGGCTTGAGGTCCGTGTGGTCGAGCAGGTTCTCCATGGCCTTGGCGATACCGCGGCCGGTGGGCTCGGGCTGCGCGATGTGGTGGGCGTCCGAGGACAGGCCCTGGCCCAGCAGCTCGCAGTAGACCCGCGCGCCGCGCTTGGCCGCGTGCTCGGCCGACTCCAGGACGATCACGCCCGCGCCCTCACCGAGGACGAAGCCGTCACGGCCCTTGTCGTACGGGCGCGAGGCCTTGGTGGGCTCGTCGTTGTTCTTGGACATCGCCATCATGTTGGCGAACGCCGCGATGGGCAGGGGGTGGATGGCCGCTTCCGTACCACCGGCGACGACCACGTCGGCGCGGCCGGTACGGATCATCTCCACCGCGTAGCCGACGGCCTCGGCGCCCGACGCGCAGGCGGAGACCGGGGTGTGCACGCCCGCGCGGGCGCCCACCTCCAGGCTGACATTGGCGGAGGGGCTGTTGGGCATCAGCATCGGCACGGTGTGCGGGGAGACGCGGCGTTCGCCCCGCTCCTTGAGCACGTCGTACTGGTCGAGCAGGGTGGTCACGCCGCCGATGCCGGAGGCGATCACGGTACCGAGCCGGTCGGCGTCGACCGAGGGGTCATCCCCGGCCCTGGCGGTGTAACCCGCGTCCGCCCAGGCCTCCCTGGCCGCGATCAGCGCGAACTGCGCCGAGCGGTCCAGTTTGCGGGCGAGCGGGCGGGGCAGGACATCGCCGGGGTCGACCGCGGCGACCGCGGCGATACGGACCGGCAGTTGGGCGAAACGTTCGCCTTCGAGGGGACGTACTCCGGAGCGGCCCGCGAGCAGACCCTCCCAGGTCGTTGCGCTGTCGCCACCCAGTGGTGTGGTTGCGCCGATACCGGTGACGACCACGGTGCGATTGGTCGAGTTCACTGGAATTCTTTCTCCACGTGTAGAGGGTGCTGAATTTTTACGGCGCCACCACTGGGTGGCGGATGCCGCGCGATGGGTCAGCGCGAGAGGTCAGGCGGTCAGACGGCCTGGTGCTTCGCGATGTAGTCGGCGGCGTCGCCAACCGTCTTGAGGTTCTTGACGTCGTCGTCCGGGATCTTCACGTCGAAGCGCTCTTCGGCGGCGACGACGACCTCGACCATGGACAGCGAGTCGACATCCAGATCGTCGGTGAAGGACTTGTCCAGCTGGACGTCCTCGACCGGGATACCGGCGATCTCATTAACGATCTCGGCGAGACCGTCGACGATCTCTTCCTGGGTGGCGGCCATGTTGGCGCTCCTTCGATGTTGAGCAGAGGGATATATCGGAACACGCTCCGGAAAGATCCGGTGTGCCTAGGGGAGGGTAACGACCGTCGCGGCGTAGACAAGACCCGCCCCGAAGCCGATGACGAGCGCGGTGTCGCCACTCTTCGCCTGTCCGGTCGCCAGGAGCCGCTCCATCGCGAGCGGGATCGAGGCGGCCGAGGTGTTGCCGGTGGTCTCCACGTCACGGGCGACCGTGACGCTCTCCGGCAGCTTCAGAGTCTTCACCATCGAGTCGATGATCCGCATATTGGCCTGGTGCGGAATGAAGACGTCCAGGTCGGCGGAGCTGATTCCGGCGGCGTCCAGCGCCTGCTGGGCCACCTTCGCCATCTCGAAGACGGCCCAGCGGAAGACCGCCTGGCCCTCCTGCGTGATGGCCGGGAACTTCTCCACCGTTCCGTCGCGGTAGGCGTCCCACGGCACGGTCTGCTTGATGGTGTCGGACTTGTCGCCCTCGGAGCCCCAGACGGTGGGGCCGATCATCGGCTCCTTGGCGGGTCCGACGACCACGGCGCCCGCGCCGTCGCCGAACAGGAAGGCCGTCGCACGGTCCTCCAGATCGGTCAGGTCCGAGAGCCGTTCGACACCGATGACCAGGACGTACTCCGCCGAGCCCTCGACGACCATGCCCTTGGCCAGGGTCAGTCCGTAGCCGAAGCCGGCGCAGCCCGCGGAGATGTCGAACGCGGCGGGCCTGCCCGCGCCGATCTTGTCCGCGATCTCGGTCGCGACGGCCGGGGTCTGCTTGAAGTGCGAGACGGTGGAGACGATCACACCGTCGATCTGCTCCGGAGTGATCCCGGCGTCCGCGATCGCCTTGCCGGACGCCTCGATGGACATCGCGGCGACCGTCTCCTCCGGGGAGGCCCAGTGGCGGGTCGCGATGCCGGAGCGGGAGCGGATCCACTCGTCGGAGGAGTCGATCGTTTCGAGGATCACCTCGTTGGGCACGACCCGGGTCGGGCGGTAGCCGCCCACGCCCATGATGCGCGCGTACGGGGCGCCCTTGCTGGGCTTGATCTTCGACATGCTCTCTGACTCCTATTCAGCCGTGGAGGAGTGTTCGGCGATCAGCGCCCGGGCCGCGTCGAGGTCATCCGGTTTCTTCAGCGCCAGGGTCTTCACGCCAGGCAGGGCGCGCTTGGCGATACCCGTCAGGGTGCCGCCGGGGCACAGCTCGATCAGCGCGGTCACGCCCCGCTCCTTGAAGGTCTCCATGCACAGGTCCCAGCGGACCGGGTTGGCGACCTGGCCGACCAGGCGGGTCACGATTCCGGAGCCGGTGGCGACGGCCTGTCCGTCGCGGTTCGAGACGTACGGTACGACCGGGTCGGCGACGGAGACGGAACGCGCGGCCGTGTCGAGCTTCTCGACCGCGGGTGCCATGTGGTGCGTGTGGAACGCGCCGGCGACCTTGAGCGCCACCACGCGCCGTACGCCCTCCGGCTTGTCGGCCTCCAGCGCCGCGAGTTGTTCGAGCGTGCCGGCCGCGACGATCTGGCCCGCGCCGTTCACATTGGCGGGGGTCAGACCGAGCTTCTCCAGATGCGCGAGGGTGGTTTCCGGTTCACCGCCGAGCAGCGCCGACATCCCGGTCTCCGTGATGGCGGCGGCCTCGGCCATCGCCATCCCCCGGGCGCGTACGAGCGACAGGGCCACCTCGTCGGGGACCACACCCGCCAGCGCCGTGGCGGCCAGTTCACCGACGCTGTGGCCGGCCGTGACACCGACGTCGCGCGCCACGTCCTCGGTGGTGGGAAAGAGCTGACGGGCGGAGAGCAGGGCGGCGGCGACCAGCAGCGGCTGGGCCACGGCGGTGTCCCTGATCTCGTCCGCGTCGGCCTTCGTGCCGTAGTGGACCAGATCCAAATCGATGGCGGCCGACCATGCCCGCAGCCGGTCTTCGGCGCCGGGCAGGTCGAGCCAGGGAGTCAGGAAGCCGGGCGTCTGAGCGCCTTGGCCGGGAGCGACGAGTACGAGCACCCTCACACTCTCTCTTGCGAAGGGTCTTCACCGCCCGTGGGGAGGGGAACGAAGAACCGCTAGGGGAATTGTTGGAGTACGACAAAAGTCTAGGTCTGCGGATCTCCGTCGGCCAAGCGTCCCAGGATCAGGGCAATCCGCAGCGTGAACGCGGACCTCACATCGGAGGGTGACCATCCGGTGACGTCAGTCACACGTCGCAGCCGGTAGCGCACGGTGTTGGGGTGCACGAACAGCATCCTCGCCGCACCCTCAAGACTGCTCGCCTGCTCCAGATAGACACTCAGAGTCTCCAGCAGCGCGGACCCCGCTTCCTCAAGCGGTCTGTAGATCTCCTCCACCAGCTGGTCACGCGCGGCGGGGTCGGAGGCGATCGCGCGCTCCGGCAGCAGATCGTCCGCGAGCACCGGGCGCGGTGCGTCCTGCCAGGCGAAACAGGCCTTGAGGCCGGCCGCCGCGGCCTGCGCGGACTTCGTGGCGGCCAGCAGATCGGGCACCACAGGGCCGGCCACGACGGGGCCCGCCGCGTAGGGGCCGATCAGCGCCTTGGCGACCTGGAGCGGATTGTCGCTGCCGCCCGCGATCACCACGAGCCGGTCGCCGAGCACGCCGGTGAGGACCTGGAGCTTGGCGTGCCGGGCCGCCCGGCGGATCGCCTCGACGGTCAGTTCGCTGTCCCCGTCCGGGGCGGTGCCGAGCAGGACGCAGACATGCTCGGGGGAGTTCCAGCCGAGGGCCGCCGCCCGGGAGACGGCGCCCTCGTCGGCCTCCCCGGAGAGCACGGCGTTCACGACGAGCGACTCCAGCCGCGCGTCCCACGCGCCGCGTGCCTCGGCGGCCTGCGCGTACACCTGCGCCGTCGCGAAGGCGATCTCCCGCGCGTACACGAGCAGCGCCTCGCGCAGCGCGGACTCGTCGCCCGGGGCCGCGACCTCCTCGATCGCCGTCTCCATGACCTCGATCGTGGTCCGCACCATCTCGACGGTCTGGCGCAGGGTGATCGCCCGCGTCAGCTCGCGCGGGGCCGTGCCGAAGACATCGGTGGAGATGGCCTGCGGGGTTTCGGGGTGGCGGAACCACTCGGTGAACGCGGCGATACCGGCCTGGGCGACCAGCCCGATCCAGGAACGGTTCTCCGGCGGCATCGCGCGGTACCACGGCAGCGTCTCGTCCATGCGGGCGATGGCGTTCGCGGCGAGTCGTCCTGAGGACTGCTCCAGCCGCCGCAGCGTCGCGGGGTGCGGATGGGGTTCGTTCGAGGGTTCAGCCACGGGTCAAGAGTGCCTTATCGCGGCCACTGCCTGCGGGGCCGGGGTCGGCGGGCGTCTCGTGCCATACCCGGCGGAGCGCCTACCGTGAAGCCGTGATTCTCGTACGGTACGCAGCGCAGCGCTATGTCGGCGGCGACCCCTCGGCGGGCATCGAGTCCCTGCACGCCTTCTCCTTCGGGCGCTTCTACGATCCGGACAATCTGCGCTTCGGCGCGGTCCTCGCCTGCAACGAGGAGCGGCTCGCGCCCGGCGCCGGGTTCGACGAACACCCGCACAGTCATACGGAGATCGTCACCTGGGTCGTCGAGGGCGAGCTGACGCACCGCGACTCGGCCGGGCACGCCACCGTCGTGCGGCCGGGGGACGTCCAGCGGCTCAGCTCGGCCGGCGGGGTGCGGCATGTGGAGCGCAATGACGGCGACGGGCCGCTGGTCTTCGTACAGATGTGGCTCGCGCCGCTGGAGCCGGGCGGCGAGCCCGCGTACGAGGTCGTACGGGGCATCGCCGACTCCACGCCGTACGCCCTGCCGCGGGCCGGGGCCATGCTGCACGTACGGCGGCTGCGGGACGGCGAGCGCTCGGCGGTGCCGGACGCGCGCCATGTGTATGTGCATGTGGTGCGTGGTGCGGTACGGATCGACGGCGCGGGCGGGGCGGGGCCCGCGCTGGGGCCCGGTGACTCGGCGCGGATCACGGAGGCGGAAGGGCTCGAACTGACCGCGGGCCCGGCGGCGGAGGTACTGCTCTGGGAGATGTCGGGCTGAGCGTTCAGGACGAGAGTTCAGGCCGACAGCTCCGCGAGGACCGCGTCGGTGAACGGCGGCCAGGCCGCGACCGCCCACGGCCCGAAGTCCCGGTCGGCCAGCGCCACACAGGCCGCCCCCGCGTCCGGGTCGACCCACAGGAACGTACCGGACTGCCCGAAGTGCCCGAAGGTACGCGGCGAGGACGAGGCGCCCGTCCAGTGCGGGGACTTGGCATCCCGGATCTCCAGGCCGAGACCCCAGTCGTTGTTCTTCTGGAAGCCGTAGCCGGGCAGTACGCCGGACAGCCCGGGATGGACGACGGTCATCGCCTCCAGGACGGTGCGCGCGTCCAGCAGCCGGGGCGCCTGGAGTTCGGCGGCGAACCGCGCCAGATCGTCGACGGTCGAGACCCCGTCCCTGGCCGGCGACCCGTCCTCGGGCAGCGAGGTCGCGGCCATGCCGAGCGGTTCGAACACCGCCTCGCGGAGATAGTCGGGGAACGCGATCCCGGTGGCCTTGGCGATATGGTCGCCGAGCACCTCGAAGCCCGCGTTGGAGTAGAGCCGGCGGGTGCCCGGAGCGTTGGCCACGCGGTGCTCGTCGAAGGCCAGACCGCTGGTGTGCGCGAGCAGATGCCGAACGGTCGCCCCCTCGGGGCCCGCCGGCTCGTCCAGCTCGACCGCCCCCTCCTCGTACGCCACCAGCGCCGCGTACGCGGCCAGCGGCTTGGTCACGGAGGCGAGCGGAAACCGCCGCGTCGTGGGGCCGTACGACCCGACGACGGTGCCGTCCGCGCGTACGACGGCGGCCGCGGCGTTCGTCACCGGCCAGTTCTCGATCATCGCCAGGCTCTGCATGGCTACGAGGTTAGCGAGAGCGTCAGCCGCATCGAGGGGTCGGGGGTCCGGACGAAGCCCAGGGAGGCGTACAGCGGTTCGCCCTCGCGGGACGCGTGGAGATCGATCTTCCGGACGCCGCGGGTCCGGTACCAGTCGAGGAGCGCCTCCACGCAGGCGCGCGAGTAGCCGCGGCGGCGCAGGTCCGGGTCGGTGGCCACATTGAAGACATGACCACTGGTACCCGTGGGGTTCCCGGGGCCGCCGAGCCGGTACTCGATCGTGCCGACCGCGCACGCGGCCAGGGCACCGGGCCGGCCGGGACGGTCCACGACGCAGGCCATGAGATCGCCGCCGGGGCCCGCGAGCCTCTCGCGCAGGGTCCGCGCCGCGCCGGGCTGCCAGCCGATGTCCGGATCCGGCCCCCGGTACGAGTCGAGCATCACCTTCCGGAGGCGGACCAGTTCGGCGGCGTCCGCGGGGACCGCGGGGCGTGCGAGGCTCATGGGGCAGGAGACTAATCGGCCGCGGCGGGAAACTCGCCGACTTTTCCGCTTGCTTGGAGTGCGCTCCAAGGATCTAGCGTTGAGGACATGACGCTGACGGAGAGCACCCCCGTACGGACGGCCCGCGTGGACGACTGCGCATCGGCGCCGCGCGCGCATCCGCGGCCCGACGGTGCGGCGCGCTACACGATCAGCGAGGTCGCCGCCTTCACCGGACTCTCGGCGCACACCCTGCGCTGGTACGAGCGGATCGGCCTCATGCCGCATGTGGACCGGTCGCACACCGGCCAGCGCCGCTTCAGCAACAAGGACCTGGACTGGCTCGCCTTCGTGGGGAAGCTGCGGCTCACCGGCATGCCCGTGGCGGACATGGTCCGGTACGCCGAGCTGATCAGGGTGGGCGAGGAGACGTTCGAGGAGCGGCAGGAGCTGCTGGAGCGGACACGCCGTGATGTCCATCGGCGAATCGCGGAGCTGCAGGACACTGTCGCCGTACTCGACCACAAGATCAGCTTTTACGCGGGCGCCCGCAAGGCGTCGGAGAGGGTCTGAACCCCGATGAGTGACAGCAGGATCGAGAAGGTGCGGCTCGGGACCGGCGGACCGGAGGTCGGTGTCCAGGGGCTCGGCTGCATGGGAATGAGCCAGTCCTACGGACCGACGGACACCGACGAGGCGCGGGCCACGCTGGAACGCGCCCTGGAGCTGGGCGTGACGCTGTACGACACGGCGGACGTCTACGGAGCCGGGGAGAACGAGAAGTTCATCGCGCCGTTCGTCCGGGCGCACCGTGACGAGATCGTCCTCGCCACCAAGTTCGCCCTGGGCGTCGACCCCGCCGACCCCACCAAGCGGACGATCCGCAATGACGCGCCCTATATCCGCCAGTGTGTCGAGGGAAGCCTGAAGCGCCTCGGCGTCGACCACATCGACCTCTACTACATGCACCGGCGCGATGTGAACGTCCCCATCGAGGAGACGGTCGGCACGATGGCCGAGCTGGTGCGCGAGGGCAAGGTCACCCACCTCGGGCTCAGCGAGGTCACCGGCCGTGAGCTGCGGGCCGCGCAGGCCGTGCATCCGATCGCCGCCCTCCAGTCGGAGTGGTCGCTGTTCAGCCGCGACATCGAGGCGAGCGCCGTCCCGGCCGCCGCCGAGCTGGGCGTCGCGGTCGTGCCGTACTCCCCGCTCGGCCGGGGCTTTCTGACCGGCGCGTTCGTCCACGCCGACCAGGAGCTGGGCGCCGACGACTTCCGCCGCCAGCAGCCCCGCTTCACCGGTGACAACGCCGCCGCGAACGCCGCGCTGCTCGATCCGGTGCGCAAGATCGCCGAGGGCAGGAACGCCACCCTGGGGCAGGTCGCGCTGGCCTGGGTGCAGCAGCAGGCCGCCGTGCACGGGCTGGCCGTCGTACCGATCCCGGGGACCCGCAAGCGCGGCCGGATCGAGGAGAACACCGCCGCGACGCGGCTCATCCTCACCGAGAGCGAGCTGCGGCTGCTGGAGCCGATCGCGGGCCAGGTGGCCGGCGGCCGGTACACCGATATGACGTTCACCTCGGCCGGCCGCGAGTAGCCGAGCGGTACGACGCCCCACCCGGGGCCCGCTCACGCCAGCCCCAGCGCGAAGACCGCGAAGCCCGCCGCCAGCAGCCCCGCTGCCGCGCGGCGGGCCTTCGACGCGCGCGTCCCGGTCTGCCACGGGGCGTCGAAGCGGCGCGCGTACCGCCCGATGAGGACGAGCAGCGTCGCGAAGAGCGGCATCCAGGTCAGCCGCGCCACGATCCAGCCGAGGGAGTCGGGCGAGGTCGTCAGACCGGCCACCGGCCCGAGGAAGGACGCGGGCACGGCGGTGGCGAGCATCGCCGTCTGGTGCCAGCACAGGATCGTCATCGCGCACAGGTTGATGACGACGACCGGCGCCCACAGCGCGGGCCTGCTCAGCAGCCGCCCGATCCGGTCGCGCAGCAGGATCGCCGCACCGCTCTGCGCGGCGGCGAGGGCGAGTACCAGCAGGGACGGCGGATGCGAGTTGGTGCGGGTCTCGCCGGGCACGCCGACCATCGACGCCGGGTAGTGGAAGACGACCAGCAGCGCGGCGAAGAGCAGCGTGCCGCCGATGAGCAGCACACGCGCCCCGCGCCGGCCGATCCGGCCCTCGCCCCAGGAGACACCGAGCTGATACGCGAAGAGCCAGCCGGGCAGGATGTTCACCATGCTCAGCCAGGACGGCATGGTGTCGGCATACGGTCCGTAGCGCAGGAAGTCGACGACGGCGACCGACGCCAGCAGGGGAGCGGCGGCCCAGCCGCCCAGCTTGTGTGCGGCGCGCACACAGTACGGGGTCAGCGCGGTGACCACCGTATAGACCCCGACGAACCACAGGGGCTGGATCACCAGCGTCGATCCGGTGCGCAGCGTGGTTCCGGGCACGCCGAGCGCGTACAGCAGCGGCATCGCCGCCGCCCAGACGGCCGTCACCCCGAGGACGGGCCTGCCGAGCCGCACGACGCGCTGCCGGAGCCAGGCGGCGGTGGTGGACTTCCTCCGGCGGTACGAGAGCACGGAGGCGTATCCGCCGACCAGGAAGAAGATGCCCAGCATCTGGAGCACCCAGCTCACCGGCGCGAAGCCGCCGAAGGTGGCGAGCGGGCTGGCGTTGTGCAGCGCGCCGCCGTCGTCCAGGGTGAAGCCGCCGAGCAGCCAGTGCCCGGTGGGTACGGCGAGCAGCGCGAGGGCGCGCAGCCCGTCGATCGCGCGGTCGCGGTGGGCGGGGGTCCGTGCCTCGATCTTCTCGATCGTGGTGGCGAGTGTCGTCATCGGACCTCTCCCCGCGTGACCTGATCCTGCGTGATGTGGCGCTGCGTGACCCGGCCCTGGGCGATGGCGGCGAAGGCGCGGAGCGAGTCCGTGCCGGGGGCGAAGTAGCCGGTGTGGCCCTCGGCCCGGTCGGCGGGCACCCGGCGGGCGCCGAAGGACGGGGCGGTCGGGTCCTGGCCATGGCCCAGGCCCGCGAACTCGACGTGGGGGACCTTGGAGATCCAGTCGGAGGGATCCTTGGCGGCCCAGACCCGTGCGTCGGTATGGAGGTCCGCAACATGCCCGGCCCGCATTCCAGGGGCGCCGAGCACCACGATGTCGCTGGCGTTCACCTCGGAGGCGGCGAGCCCGCACACCACCGCGCCATAGCTGTGGCAGAACAGCGCGGGTTTGCCGACCCCGGCCGCCGTGAGCCCCTGGGTGAACCGGTCCAGCCGGCCGGCCCCCGCCTCGGCGAGATCACCCGAGGCCACGTCAAGACCGAACCCGACAGGGGTGGTGTAACCGGCCCACGCGATCACGGCGGTACGGCCGCCCGTCGCGGCCCGCAGCGATCCGGCCATGCCGGCGGGGGTGCCGTACGGATCGTTCGTACGGTCGAAGGTCGCCGCGTCGATGTCCGAACCTGGTACGACGACGGACACATGGCGGGCGGTCGCCAGATCCCCGTACACCTCGGCGACCTGGCCCCGGCCGCGCGGGTCGAAGGCGAGGATCTGCCGACCGGGCTCCG
This sequence comes from Streptomyces scopuliridis RB72, assembly GCF_000718095.1. Classification (GTDB taxonomy): domain Bacteria; phylum Actinomycetota; class Actinomycetes; order Streptomycetales; family Streptomycetaceae; genus Streptomyces; species Streptomyces scopuliridis. The sequence goes on from NZ_JOEI01000013.1 coordinate 56,013, forward strand.
CCAGCCGCTCGTACCGGGGGTCGTGCTCGGCCCGTACCGCACGGGAGTTGGCCTCGTACCGCAGCGGGACCGGCGCCCCGTCGAGATTGCCGACGACCAGTGGATGGCGGCGGACGAGCCGCTCACTCTGACTAGGTGTCAGTGTCGCGAAGAATTGGGCCACTTGACCGGGCGTGGCGGTCGCCGGGTCGGGCAGTGCCCGGCCGAGCGAGTCGTCCGCGCGCCAGGCGGCGCTTCCCACGGGCGGTCCCGTGACGGCCCGTTGACTGCTGCCGGAGGCCCAGCCCGCTGTTCCCCCGACCATGGTCGTCGCCAGTGCGGCGGCGACCAAAGTCCTCCTGTAGCGGCGCATCCCGTCTCCTTCTTCCCGCTCGGTCCATGTGATGGCGAGGAGGAAGGTAGGAAGAGGGTGTGTGGCCGGACATCACACCGGGGAGCCAACCGCGGTGTCATACCGGGGTAGTGGGGGTGCCGGTCCGTGCCGGCGCGCGGCGGTGCTGTACGAGAAGCCCGGGGGAGTCGGGCATCAGGCGGGCGCGTCGCCCGGGGTGACCAGACCCGACTCGTACGCGAAGATCACCGCCTGCGCGCGGTCGCGCAGGGAGAGCTTGGACAGGACGCGGCCGATATGGGTCTTCACCGTCTGCTCGGCGACCACGAGATGCTCGGCGATCTCCTGGTTGGACAGCCCCCGGGCGATCAGTTCGAGCACCTCGGTCTCCCGGGGCGTGAGGCCGCTCAGCCGCAGCGAGGGGTCCTTGCGGCCACGGGCGGGGCGCTGCTGGGCGAAGTCCGCGATCAGCCGCCGGGTCACGGACGGTGCGAGCAGCGCCTCACCGGCCGCGACGATCCGTACCGCCGCGATGAGATCGGCCGGCGGCGCGTCCTTGAGCAGGAAGCCCGAGGCCCCGGCGCGCAGCGCCTCGTAGACATAGTCGTCGACGTCGAAGGTGGTCAGCATCAGCACCTTCGGCAGACGCGCCACTCCCACCGACGGGTTCAACAGCTCGCGGGCGGCGGCGAGTCCGTCCATCTCCGGCATCCGGACGTCCATCAGGACCACATCCGGGTGGACGGAGCGGCTCACCTCGATGCCCCGGCGGCCGTCGGGCGCCTCACCCACCACATCGATATCGGCCTGCGCCGACAGCAGAGCGGCGAACCCCGCGCGCACCATGGCCTGGTCGTCGACGATGATCACGCGGATGGTCAAGGAGCGTCCTTCTGGGCCGGACCGGCCGGGCCGGTGACATCGGTGGAATCTGTGGTGCCGGTGGAGTCCGTGGAGCCGAGAGAGGCAGAGGGGGCGGATGCGGCCGGCGGGGCGTTCGCGTCGGTCAGCGGGAGCCTCGCGGCGACCCGGAAGCCACCGTCCGGCAGCGGTCCGGTGTCGAGCGTGCCGCCGGTCAACCGTACGCGCTCACGCATACCGACCAGGCCGTGGCCCGTTCCGCCGGTCTCCAGCGGTGAAGTGCGCTCGGCGCCCGGACCGTTGACGATCAGGACGGTCAGCCAGTCGCCGTCGGAGACCACCGAGACCCGGGTCGGCGCGCCGGACGCGTGCCGCACCACATTGGCCAGCGCCTCCTGCACGATCCGGTACGCGGACAGATCCACGGCCGGTGGGACGGGCCCCAGCTCGGCGGGGAGCGACACCTCGGCCGGTACCCCCGCCCGTACGGTCGCCTCCACCAGCTGCTGCACCCGGTCCAGCCCCGGTTGCGGGGTGCGCTCGCTGTCCGTACCGTCGCTGCGGAGCACCGTGAGCAGCCGCCGCATCTCCGTCAGGGACTCCCGCGCGCTCGCCGCGATGGTGGAGAACTCCTCGCGCGCGGAGTCCGGCAGGCCGTCGATGCGGTACGGCGCCGAGTCCGCCTGGACCGTGATCACCGACATGTGGTGCGCCACCACATCGTGCAGCTCACGGGCGATACGGGCGCGCTCCTCCAGCAGCGTGCGCCGGGAGCGCTCGGCCTCGCTGATGGTCTCCTGCTCCACGAGTCTGCGCTGGGCGTCGCCCCGTTCGCGCAGGGCCGCCGTCACGACGAGGAAGACGCCGCTGAGGACGAACAGCAGCAGATGGGTGCCGTCGCTGCGGTTCTGCGAGATCAGCTCGAAGAAGAACCCGGCGGCGCCGGTCGCCAGCCAGACCGCGAGGAGGGTACGACGCGATTCGCGCAGCCCCAGACAGATCATCAGCGCCAGATAGCCGACGATCACCATGGGGGTCCATGGCCAGGGGCGGCCCGCGAGACCGTCCGCGCTCTGGAGCAGGATCCCGCCCACGACATCGGCGGTGAAGATGATCCACCAGGCCTGGAGCGGCCGGCTCACGGCGAGCAGCAGAGGCGCGGTCTGCGCGGTGGCCAGCGCCCCGGACCAGCCGCCGCCCAGTTCGTAGTCCTGGATGAGGACCGTGGTGGTGGTCGGCAGCAGGGTCACGGCGAAGCCGAAGAGCACCACATACGGCGCGAACCGCTGCCATCGCTTGGGCGCCCGCGCGAACAGCGGCTCGGTGGACTGCGACGGCGTACGCAGCGCGCCGAGGAGCGCGCGCGCCCCGTCGCGCCACAGGGCGGGGCGCGATGGCAAGGGCGGCGACGACGGCCGGGGCGGGGCGGCCGGCCGGGGCGGCGACGGCGGCGGTGGTGGGGTACTCATGACCTGCTCAGCCTAGGCAGCACCGCACGGTCCGGCGTCATACCGAGGAGTCGGTCCGAAGGTCATACCGCAGTATGACGTCCCGGCCCGGGAACCGGGGTAGGTCACAGCTCCGCCAGCAGCTCCGCCTTCTTCGCGCTGAACTCGTCGTCCGTCACCAGGCCCGCGCTGTGCAGCTCGCCGAGGTGCCGGATCCGCTCCGCCACCTCGGCCGGATCGCGGCGGGCGGGGACCACGGCGTGGACCGGGACGGCGGCGCGGCCCGTCGCCGCGCCCTGGACCGCCTCCAGAACCGCCGCCGCGAACGGCAGCGACTCATGCACCGGTCCGTAGCCCAGCCCGAAGACGACGGCCGCCGGGTCGTGGTCCGCCGGGGCGGGCCGCCCCTGCGCCGAGCCCGGCCCGTCGCGCCGCAGCAGCCGCAGATAGCCGTCGAAGAGCTCGGGGGAGCGCCACTCGACGCCCTGGAGCTCGCCCACCGGGAGACTCTGGTCGCCCGCCTTCCACTTGGCGGAGGAGGCACCCGTCCAGAACCAGCGGAAGGACACCCGGTCCCCGTCGAAGGACGCCTTGGCGTCGTACGCCTTGAACTGGAGCGGCGGCTCCGGCGCGGTCACCAGATAGCGCTCGGCGGGCTCCTGCTCGTCCCGTATGGACCCGGTCCTGCTCCGGCGGACCCGGGCGAGCGCGGCCCGCAACTCGTCGGCGTAGTACTCCGCGAGGGTCTCGCGCTCGGCGGGAAGCACCAGCCGGTACGGATCGCCGCTGTCCTTGAGCTGCCCGGCCGCCGCCTCCGTGAGAGGGTCGGCGCCGGTTCGCGGCACAGCGTGCAGCACCACCGTCCCGCGTCTGCCGGGAGTGAGCGTCACCGATGACAACGCCTCGTGGGGGATGCGGCGTTCGCCCAGCGCCTGAAAGAGCTTCGGCGTCCGGATCCCCCGTTCGAAGCGGATGAGCACGGAGTCGCTTTCGAACTCCCAGGTGGCATGAATCCCCTGAAGCACATCACCCATGTGCTTCATCGTAGGCGGCGGGCGCCCGTGCGTCGCCTGCCGCAGCGCGGGAATTCTACGCGCGTCAGACCGGGGCCCCGCCCCCGCGCCGCCGCCGGCCCCCGGTTCTCAGTCGGTGTCCGGGATGCCGTTCCGGCAGGTGTCGACGCTGTCCGCGCAGCTCACCGCGGGGTAGGAACCCACCCCGATCTCCGCGAAGTTGTCGAGGCTCTCCGTACCCGGCTGGAAGTAGCCGGCGTGACCGATCGCCCCGCGCGCCGAGATCACCCGCGCGCCGAAGCCCCGGGCCACCGGATCGGCGCCGTGGCCGAGGCCGCCGACCGCCATGTACGGGACGTCCTGGATCCAGTCGTCACGGTCCCGCATGGCCCACACATACGCGTCCGTGCGTAGCTGCGCGGCGTTTCCGACCCGCATACCGGGGCTGCCCGCGACCGCCACGTCCGTGACCCTGCCCGGCAGCGCGTGCGCGGCGACGCCGCACACCACGGAGCCGTAGCTGTGGCAGAAGAGCGAGACCCGTGACGTCCCCGGCAGCGCGGCGGTCAGCGCGGTGAGCCGTACGGCACCGTCCTCCGCGAGCTTGCCGATCGCCGCGTCCACACCGAGACCGGCGGGCGCGGTGTAGTCGGCCCAGGCGATGACGGCGGTACTGGTGTCGGCGTCGGCGGTCCGCTCCGCGGCGTACAGCGACTCGGCCATGCCCGCCGGCGCGCTGTACCAGCGGCTGGTCCGCTCGAACGTCAGCACATTGGTGTCGACTCCGGGGACGACGACGGAGACACGCTCGGCGCGGTCGAGGTCGCCGAGGACCTCGGCCGCCCGGCCCTTGCCCGACGGGTCGAACGCGAGGATCTGCCGGCCGCCGCCGAGCATCGACTCGTAACGGTTCATCCGGCGGCCCGCTTGTTGACGGCCGTCGGCCGACAGTCTGGTGTCACGCATACGGCGCTCCTCCACCGTGCGCGCCTGCATCAGGGCCAGCCGGTTGGCGCGGTAGCGCAGGGAGACCGGGGCGCCGTTGAGATTGCCCACGACCAGCGGGTACTTGGCGGCCAGCCGTTCCTGCTGACCTCGGGTGAGGGAGGCGAAGAAGGCGGCCAGCCGCTTCGGCGACGCGTCGGGGCTCGGCAGGTGACGGACGCCTATCCGGCCCCTCTCCCACGCGCTGAGGGCGAGCTTCAGGGGCTCGCCGGGACCGCGCTGGTTCGCCACCGCTGTCCAGCCGGTGGATGTGAGCATCACGAACACCACGGCGAGAGCGAGGAGAGCGCGCCATGCGTTGAGGGTGGGTGAGGAGTCGAAGGAAGTCACTACCGCTCAGCCTAGGACGAGCGCGGGGGCCCTCGTGACGAGGGTGAGTCAGATCACGCGCCAAGGAGGATTGGGACCGAGGGTAACCGCACCGAGCGCGCGGGCGGTGTCTACGCTCCGGCGCGTCGCTGAGCTGTCATCAGGCGGGTCCGCTCAGGCGGGTCTGCGGTCTTTGTCACACACCGGCGTCCGCCAGTCCCCGGCGAGCGCGGGGCCCAAGTGGTCGAGATAGGCCCTGGTCATCTCCTGGAGCGCCTCCACGCTCGCGACCCGGCCCCGCCCCCAGATCTTGCCGGTCACCCGCATGACGCCGGTGAACGAGGCGACGGCGACCCGCGGCCGTGGATCGGTGTTCACATCCAGGCCCTCGCGGTCGGCGATCAGTTGGGCGACCTCCTCCTCCAGCTCCGCGGTGCGGCGCAGATGGACGGCGACCAGGGCCGGAGTCGACTCGATCAACAGATAGGTCCGCATATAGAGCTCGACCGGAACGACGGCTTCGAGCGCCTCGCTGACGGAATCCCAGGCCGACTCGACGGCGTTGCGCATCGCCTCGAACGGGGTCTCCTCGGCGGGCCGGGCGCGCAGCGAGTCGAGGAACTTGTTCTCGACCATGTCCACGACGGCGAAGGCGGCCTCCTCCTTGCTGGCGAAATAGCGGAAGAAGGTGCGCTGGGACACCTCCACGGCGTCCGTGATCTCGTCGATGGTGGTCTGTTCGTACCCCTGGGTGGTGAACAGTTCGAGCGCCACACGCAACAGGGCGTCGCGGGTGCGGCGCTTCTTGCGGGCACGCAACCCGATGGTCGTGTTCTGCCCGGAGGTCAATGCAATGTCCTCATTCCACCGCTTTTAACTACTTTATGTTGTTCAGTCTAGCTGTGAGCCACGTGACAGTTACTTGCTTAAGAAATGGTTTGTCAACTGTCAGTGGCTGACACTAACGTTCACGGTATGACTAGTCAGACCACTGTCGACAAGGCGCCGCTGCCGGAACCCCCGGAGCCGAAGCCTTCCAAGGGGCTGCGCGGCCACCCCTGGCTCACGCTGTTCTCCGTGGCGATCGGCGTCATGATGGTGGCGCTCGACGGCACCATTGTCGCGATCGCGAACCCTGCCATCCAGAAGGACCTCGGCGCCACTTTCGCCGATGTGCAGTGGATTACCAACGGCTACTTCCTCGCGCTCGCCGTGGCGCTGATCACCGCGGGCAAGCTCGGTGACCGGTTCGGTCACCGGCAGACCTTCCTCATAGGCGTCGTCGGCTTCGCCGCCGCCTCGGGGGCCATCGGGCTGTCCCACAGCATCTCCCTCGTGATCACCTTCCGGGTGCTCCAGGGGCTCTTCGGCGCCCTGCTGATGCCGGCCGCGCTCGGTCTGCTGCGCGCCACCTTCCCCGCCGAGAAGCTCAATATGGCCATCGGTATCTGGGGCATGGTCATCGGTGCCTCCACGGCGGGCGGCCCGATCCTGGGCGGTGTGCTGGTCGAGCACGTCAGCTGGCAGTCGGTCTTCTTCATCAATGTGCCGGTCGGCGTCGTCGCCCTGATCGTCGGCGGGCTGATCCTGCGGGACCACCGGGCGGAGAACGCCCCGAGGTCCTTCGACATCCTCGGCATCGTGCTGCTCTCGGCCGCCATGTTCTGTCTGGTCTGGGCGATCATCAAGGCGCCGGTCTGGGGCTGGGGCGACGGCAAGACCTGGCTCTTCATGGGCGCCGCCGTGCTCTCCTTCGTGCTCTTCGCCTTCTGGGAGACGAAGGTCAAGGAACCGCTCGTACCGCTGGCGCTCTTCCGCTCCGTACCGCTCTCCGCCGGTGTGGTGCTGATGGCGCTGATGGCGATCGCCTTCCTGGGCGGCCTCTTCTTCGTCACCTTCTATCTCCAGAACGTGCACGGCATGAGCCCGGTCGACAGCGGTCTCCATCTGCTGCCGCTCACCGGCATGATGATCGTCGGCTCGCCCCTCGCGGGCATCCTGATCACCAAGGTGGGGCCGCGGATCCCGCTGGCCGGCGGCATGGCGCTGACCGCGGTCGCCATGTTCGGCATGTCCACCCTGGAGACCGGCACCAGCAGCTTCACCATGTCCATCTGGTTCGCGCTGCTCGGCCTCGGCCTGGCGCCGGTCATGGTCGGCGCGACCGAGGTCATCGTGGGCAACGCCCCGATGGAGCTGTCCGGGGTGGCCGGCGGAATCCAGCAGTCCGCCATGCAGATCGGCGGCAGCCTCGGTACGGCCGTGCTCGGCGCGGTCATGGCCTCCAAGGTCTCCAACGACCTGCCGGGCAACTGGACCGGGGCCGGGCTGCCGCCGCTCACCCCCGCGCAGGCCGACCAGGCCGCCGAGGCGGTCCAGGTCGGGGTGGCTCCGGTGGCGCCGGACACCCCCGCCGAGATCGCCGAGAAGATCACGGGCGTCGCGCACGACACCTTCATGTCGGGCATGGGCCTGGCCTGTCTGGTCGCGGCCGGTGTCGCGGTCGTGGCGGTCTTCGTCGCGCTGCTGACGAAGCGCGGCAGCAACGCGGACGCCGCGGGCGGAGGGGTGCACATCTGACGTCAGCCCCCGGCTGACCCGACGTCAACTCAGTGCCCGCGACAGCCCCGCCGGAAGGTTCCGGCGGGGCTGTCGCCTATCCGGGTGGAGGCTGCCGCGCCCCCTTCCCGTGGCCAAGCGCCGCAGGTCAGAGTGTGGTTGACCGATTTCGCACCAGACACGGGGACCGATCCATATGCGCAACACCACACTCACCATGGGCAGGACCACACTCACCGCCATGTCCGTCGGGGCGCTGGCCGTCGCCGCCCTGCTGCCGGCGACCGTCGCCGAGGCGGCGCCGCCCCGCCTCGGTGAGTGCGCCACCGGCGAGTTGTGCCTCTGGCAGAAGGAGGACTTCCGGGGCGCACGGCAGACGCACGAACTGTCGGCCACCGATATCGACAGCTGTGTGCCGCTCCCGGCGGGCACCAGCGCGCAGTCACTGGCCAACCGCACGGGACGGAACGTGACCACCTATCAGTCCGCCGAGTGCGCGGAGACGGGGGAGTTCGAGACGTATCCGGGCAAGGGCAGCTGGATGCCGCAGTCGCCGTACCGGGTACGGGCCTTCAAGATCTGGGAGCGCTGACCGGACCGGGACAGGCCGCCGGACGGCGCGTAACGCCGGAGGGCGGCGGAACCCATGGGTCCCGCCGCCCTCCTCATGCCTTACGCGACGTGAGCCGTCAGGCGTCGCCGCCGGCCGCGCCCGGGTCGGCCGCCGACGCGTCCAGTAGCTGGTAGCGGTCCACCGCCTGCTTCAGCACCGAACGGTCGACCTTGCCCTCCTTGGCCAGCTCGGTGAGCACACTGAGCACGATCGACTGCGCGTCGATGTGGAAGAAGCGACGGGCCGCGCCGCGCGTGTCCGCGAAGCCGAAGCCGTCCGCGCCCAGCGACTGGTACGTGCCGGGCACCCAGCGCGAGATCTGATCCGGAACCGATCGCATCCAGTCGGACACCGCCACGAACGGTCCCTCGGCGCCGGACAGCTTCCGGGTCACATACGGAACGCGCTGGTCCTCCTCCGGGTGCAGCAGATTGTGCCGCTCCACCTCGACGGCCTCACGGCGCAGCTCGTTCCAGGACGTCGCCGACCAGACATCGGCCCGTACGTTCCACTCCTCGGCGAGGATCCGCTGGGCCTCCAGCGCCCAGGGCACGGCCACGCCGGACGCCATGATCTGCGCCGGGATCGAGCCGTGCTCGCCGCGCCTGTAGCGGTGGATCCCCTTGAGGATGCCCTCCACGTCCACATCGGCGGGCTCCGCCGGGTGCTGGATCGGCTCGTTGTAGACGGTGAGGTAGTAGAAGACGTCCTCGCTGTCGGGGCCGTACATCCGGCGCAGACCGTCCTGGACGATATGCGCGATCTCGAAGCCGTAGGCCGGGTCGTACGCGACACAGCCCGGGTTGGTCGACGCCAGCAGATGCGAGTGGCCGTCCGCGTGCTGAAGCCCCTCACCGGTCAGAGTCGTACGTCCGGCGGTCGCACCCAGTACGAACCCACGCGCGAGCTGGTCGGCCATCTGCCAGAACTGGTCGCCGGTGCGCTGGAAACCGAACATCGAGTAGAAGACATAGACCGGGATCAGCGGCTCGCCATGGGTGGCGTACGCCGAGCCCGCCGCGATGAGCGAGGCCGTACAGCCCGCCTCGGAGATGCCGTCGTGCAGCATCTGGCCGGTCGGCGACTCCTTGTACGCGAGCAGCAGCTCACGGTCCACGGACTCGTACTGCTGGCCCAGCGGGTTGTAGATCTTGGCGCTCGGGAAGAACGAGTCCATACCGAACGTGCGGTACTCGTCGGGGGCGATCAGCACGAAGCGCCTGCCGATCTCCTTGTCCCGCATCAGGTCCTTGAGCAGCCGGACGAACGCCATGGTGGTGGCGATCGACTGCTGGCCCGAGCCCTTCTTCACCGGCTCGTAGGTTTTGTCCCCGGGCAGGTTCAGCGGCTTCGCCCGTACGATCCGGGTCGGTACGTACCCGCCCAGCGACTTACGGCGGTCGTGCATGTACTGGATCTCTTCCGAGTCCCGGCCGGGGTGGTAGTACGGCGGCGCGCCGTCCTCCAGCTCGTTGTCCGCGATCGGCAGATGCAGCCGGTCGCGGAAGCCCTTGAGGTCGGAGACCGTCAGCTTCTTCATCTGGTGGGTCGCGTTGCGGCCCTCGAAGTTCGGCCCCAGCGTCCAGCCCTTGACGGTCTGCGCCAGGATCACGGTCGGCTGGCCCTTGTGCGCCTTGGCCGCCGCGTACGCCGCGTAGACCTTCCTGTGGTCGTGACCGCCGCGGCCCAGATGCAGGATCTGGTCGTCGGTCATGTTCTCGACCATGGCGCGCAGCCGCTGGTCGTCGCCGAAGAAGTGTTCACGGATATACGCGCCGGTCTCGGTGGCGTACGTCTGGAATTGCCCGTCCGGCGTGGTGTTCAGCCGGTTGACCAGGACGCCGTCCCTGTCCTGCGCGAGCAGCGGGTCCCAGGAGCGGTCCCAGACGAGCTTGATGACGTTCCAGCCGGCCCCGCGGAACTGCGACTCCAGCTCCTGGATGATCTTGCCGTTGCCGCGCACCGGGCCGTCGAGACGCTGCAGATTGCAGTTCACGACGAAGGTCAGATTGTCCAGGCCCTCACGGGCGGCGATGGACAGCTGGCCCAGCGACTCGGGCTCGTCCATCTCGCCGTCGCCGAGGTACGCCCAGACATGCGAGGCGGAGGTGTCGGCGATGCCGCGCGCCTCCATATAGCGGTTCATCCGGGCCTGGTAGATCGCGCCGAGCGGGCCGAGGCCCATCGAGACGGTCGGGAACTCCCAGAAGTCCGGCATCAGCCGCGGGTGCGGATAGCTGGACAGCCCGTACGGGGCCTTCGACTTCTCCTGGCGGAACGCGTCGAGCTGCGTCTCGCTGAGCCGGTCGAGCAGGAAGGCGCGGGCGTAGATACCGGGGGAGGCATGGCCCTGGAAGAAGATCTGGTCGCCGCCGTCGCCGCCGTCCTTGCCCCGGAAGAAGTGGTTGAAGCCCACGTCGTAGAGGGAGGCGGAGGAGGCGAAGGTGGCGATATGGCCGCCGACGCCGATCCCCGGGCGCTGCGCGCGCGACACCATCACGGCCGCGTTCCAGCGGGTCGCGTTGAGGATCTTGCGCTCGATCTCCTCGTTGCCGGGGAAGAACGGCTCGTCCTTGGTGGCGATGGTGTTGACGTAGTCCGAGCTGCGCATCTCCGGCACAGCCACACGCTTCTCGCGTGCGCGCTCGATCAGCCGGAGCATCAGATAACGGGCGCGCTCACGGCCGCGCTCGTCGACAGCGGCGTCGAGCGAGTCGAGCCACTCCTGGGTCTCTTCGGGATCAAAGTCCGGGACCTGGCTGGGAAGGCCGCCAATGATGATCGGGTTGCGATCGGATCCGGAAGCCACGCTTTTCCTTCGCTGTTTGGGTCGTATCGTGCCCTGCACGCGATCGTTGCGGTGCACGCCGTCGGTTACTGCTGCTACGCGGGCCCGGGATCCGGGGTGTCTCACCGGAGCCCCCGGGGCACGGGCACGTACGCCGCCTCCATCGTGTACCGCGGCGGCGCAAACGTCATCTCTACCGAGGGGTAACCCGTACTCCGCGGAAAATACCGCGCCCGAGTCCGGCTTCCGCACCGGTCAAATCGCAACCTTACGCCCACTCCGTCCATGCGTTTCGTTCGGGCGTTCGGACCTGATTGACGTACCGAAGCGGCATAACATGGCAGAGGACAAGAAAACGTACGGCCTGTGTCACAGGGTGCGAGGTCGAAGTGACAGGAGATGCGGCGAAGGAGCCCGGAACGTCACCGTTTCGGCGGTCTCGGCGGCCGGGTACTTGCGCGATCCGCCCCGCCCGTGTGGACAATGGCCAATGCCCCGCGTACGCGCGGCCGAAGCATTTATCCGAAACATGATCAGGAGGCAATCCGTGAGCGCGACCGCGGACCACGCGGAGGAACGAACCAACCTTGCCGCACGGCTTGGGTTCGAACCCGGACAGGTGGTCCAGGAGCTCGGTTACGACGACGACGTCGACCAGGAGCTCCGCGAGTCCATCGAGGCCGTCATCGGCCAGGACCTTGTCGACGAGGACTACGACGACGTGGCCGACGCCGTCGTCCTGTGGTTCCGTGACGAGGACGGCGACCTTACGGACGCGCTGGTGGACGCCATCGGTTTGATCGAAGACGGCGGAGTGGTCTGGCTGCTGACGCCCAAGACCGGCCGTGACGGCTACGTCGAACCGAGCGACATCAGCGAGGCGGCCCAGACCTCGGGCCTGTCCCAGACCAAGAGCGTGAGCGCCGGCAAGGACTGGACCGGCGGCCGTCTCGTCACCCCCAAGGCGGCGAAGACCAAGCGCTGACTCCGAGCGCCGAGCGCGCAAGACGCAGCAGCCGAAAGCAAGCAGCCTTGAGGGCCCCCGCCGACTCCGATCGGCGGGGGCCCTGTGCGTAGGGTGGTCGGGAGACAGACACAGCCACAGCCTTCGAAAGGACGTGCACCATGGCGATCGAGGTCGGCGCCCCCGCCCCGGACTTCGAACTGAAGGACAACCACGGGCGGACCGTGCGACTGTCCGACTTCCGCCGGTCCGAGGACGGTGCGGACGGCGGGAAGAACGTGGTGCTGCTCTTCTACCCCTTCGCCTTCACCGGTGTGTGCACCGGTGAGCTGTGCGCCCTGCGCGACGAGCTTCCCTCGTTCGTCAACGAGGACACCCAGCTGCTCGCGGTCTCGAACGACTCCATCCACACCCTGCGCGTCTTCGGCGAGCAGGAGGGGCTGGAGTACCCGCTGCTGTCGGACTTCTGGCCGCACGGCGCGGTCTCGCGCGCGTACGGCGTCTTCGACGAGGAGAAGGGGTGCGCGGTGCGCGGGACCTTCATCATCGACAAGGACGGCATCGTGCGCTGGACGGTCGTCAACGGCCTGCCGGACGCCAGGGACCTCGACGAGTACGTCAAGGCGCTCGCCGCGCTCTGACCGGTCCAGCTCCGGCCGGTCCGTGGAATCCGGACGGCCGGTCCGTGGAATCCGGACCGGCCCCCCGAAATCGCACAGCAATAGGGAACCGGTCACTAGGATCCAGTCGTTGATCCGATGCCAACGCCTCAGGGGACGCGCGACCCGCGGCAGCAGCCGCCGAGCCGGGCCGCCGGCCCCGAGAAACCAAAGGGAGGACTCGTGGGAGTCAGCCTCAGCAAGGGCGGAAACGTCTCGCTGACCAAGGCCGCGCCCAACCTGACCGCGGTCACCGTGGGTCTGGGCTGGGACGTCCGTACGACCACCGGCAGTGACTTCGACCTCGACGCCAGCGCCCTGCTGACGAACGCCGAGGGCAAGGTCGCCGTCGACGGGAACTTCATCTTCTTCAACAACCTCAAGAGCCCCGACGGATCCGTCGAACACACCGGTGACAACCTCACCGGCGAGGGCGAGGGTGACGACGAGGCGATCAAGGTCAATCTGGCCGCGGTCCCCGCCGATGTGGAGAAGATCGTATTCCCCGTCTCGATCTACGAGGCGGAGAGCCGCCAGCAGTCCTTCGGCCAGGTGCGCAACGCGTTCATCCGCGTGGTCAACCAGGCCGACAACAATGAACTCGCCCGGTACGACCTGAGCGAGGACGCCTCGACGGAGACCGCCATGGTCTTCGGCGAGCTGTACCGCAATGGCGCGGAGTGGAAGTTCCGCGCCATCGGTCAGGGGTACGCCTCGGGTCTGCGCGGTATCGCGCAGGACTTCGGCGTCAACGTCTGAACCGCCGGGCCCTGTCCCCACCGGACAGCGCCTGGGTATCTTCGAGCACGGCGCCGCACGCTTCAGTGCGGCGCCGTACGCGTCTCGCATCCGTACGGGAACGACTCGCATCCGTACGGGAGTCCCGCATCGGTACGGGAGTCCCGCATCGGTACGGGAACGAGCCGCATCGGTACGGGAGTCCCGCATCGGTACGGGAGTCCCGCATCGGTACGGGAACGAGCCGCATGAACAGGGTTTGAACGGGCAGGACGTCAGGCGCGTCCTGCCCGCAGGACGGCAGCACATCATCTCGGGGAGGACTCACCATCATGGGCGTCACACTCGCCAAGGGAGGCAATGTCTCCCTCTCCAAGGCCGCACCCAACCTCACCCAGGTGTTGGTAGGGCTCGGCTGGGACGCGCGCTCCACCACCGGAGCCGACTTCGACCTCGACGCCAGCGCGCTTCTCTGCCAGTCGGGCCGGGTGCTCGGTGACGAATGGTTCATCTTCTACAACAATCTGACCAGCCCGGACGGATCCGTCGAGCACACCGGTGACAATCTGACCGGTGAGGGCGAAGGCGACGACGAGTCCCTGCTGGTCGACCTCTCCAAGGTGCCTGCCCACTGCGACAAGATCGTCTTTCCTGTCTCGATCCATGACGCCGACAATCGCGGTCAGACGTTCGGGCAGGTCAGCAACGCCTTCATCCGAGTGGCCAATCAGGCCGACGGTCAGGAGCTCGCCCGCTACGACCTCAGCGAGGACGCCTCCACCGAAACCGCGATGATCTTCGGCGAGCTCTACCGCTATGGCGCCGAGTGGAAGTTCAGGGCCGTGGGCCAGGGGTACGCGTCGGGGCTTCGGGGCATCGCTCTAGACTTCGGGGTCAACGTTTCGTAAAGCAGTGCGCTGCGCGGGGGAAAACCCGTTAATCACCAGATGGGGTAGCCAGTGATCCTGAAAACCTTCGGCTGGTCGTTCGCCATCACGGCGCTCGGCCTCGCCTTCGCGGCCTGGCAGTGGGGGTGGGAGGCGTTCGGGATCGTACTGATCCTGTCCATCCTTGAGATCTCGCTGTCCTTCGACAACGCGGTCGTCAACGCCGGGGTCCTGAAGAAGATGAATGCCTTCTGGCAGAAGATCTTCCTCACCGTCGGCATCCTCATCGCGGTGTTCGGTATGCGACTGGTGTTCCCCGTCGTGATCGTCGCCATCAGCGCCAAGGTCGGGCCCATCGAGGCCGTCCAGATCGCGCTGGACAACCCCGACCGGTACGAGGCCCTGGTCACCGACGCCCACCCGGGCATCGCCGCCTTCGGCGGTATGTTCCTGCTGATGATCTTCCTCGACTTCATCTTCGAGGAGCGGGACATCAAGTGGCTGGGCTGGCTGGAGCGTCCGCTGGCCAAGCTCGGCAAGGTCGACATGCTGTCGGTCTGCGTCGCGCTGATCGTGCTGCTCATCACCGCGCTGACCTTCGCCACCCACGCTCACACCAGCACCGGCTACCAGGACAAGTCGGCCACCGTGCTGCTCGCCGGGGTCGCCGGTCTGGTCACATACCTCGTCGTCGGCGGTCTCTCGGGCTTCTTCGAGCACCGTCTTGAGGAGCAGGAGGAGCAGGAGCACGAAGCGGAGGAGAAGGCCAAGGCCGAGGGCAAGCAGGTCTCCGCGATCGGTCTCGCCGGCAAGGCCGCGTTCTTCCTCTTCCTGTACCTGGAGGTCCTGGACGCGTCCTTCTCCTTCGACGGTGTCATCGGCGCCTTCGCCATCACGAACCAGATCTTCTGGATGGCGCTGGGCCTCGGTATCGGCGCGATGTACGTACGTTCGCTCACGGTCTACCTGGTCCGTCAGGGCACCCTGGACGACTACGTCTACCTGGAGCACGGCGCGCACTACGCGATCGGCGCGCTCGCCGCGATCCTGCTGATCACCATCGAGCACTCGATCAACGAGATCATCACCGGTCTGATCGGCGTGATTCTCATCGCCGCCTCCTTCTGGTCCTCGGTGCGCCGCAACAAGGCGATCGAGGCCGAGGAGGGCGACAAGGACGCCGACGACGACAAGGCAGCGGTCCAGGTCTGAGCCAATGCTCCGGTGAGCCTTTGGTGAGCCGGTCCTCCGGAGGGTGACGCGGAGGGTAATCAGGGAACGCTCTGAACGGGGCGGCCGAGAGGCGGAAGCCTGCCGGCCGCCCCGTTCTTCCGTGTGATAGTGGCGAGTTGACGACAGGAGTGGGGTGGGCATGTCCTTCTGGGACAACCTGTGGCAGGGACAAAGGGCATCGCAATTCGATTCGGGCAATGCCGCGTCCAACTCCATCGAGCTGACCAAGCGGCGGCCGACGGTCTCGCTGACCAAGCAGGGCGCGGCCACCGGCAATCTGCGGGTGAACCTCTCCTGGCAGATGCGCACCTCCGATATCGAGGGACGTTCCAGGCAGAGCGGGCGGCTGCTGGCGAACCCCCTCAAGCTCTTCAAGCCCGAGGTGGTGCAGGCCCATACGCAGGGCATGGTCAATGTGGACCTCGACCTCGGCTGCATGTACGAGCTGACCGACGGCAGCAAGGGCGTCGTCCAGCCGCTGGGCAACTTCCTCGGGGATCTGAACGATCCGCCGTACGTCAAGCTCAGCGGCGACGACCGGTTCGGCGCCGCCTCGGGTGAGACCGTCTACGTCAATCTCGACCACTGGGAGTCGATCAAGCGGCTGCTGTTCTTCGTCTACATCTACGACCAGACGCCCGCTTTCGACCGTACGCGCGCGCATGTGACGCTGTACCCGAGCAATGGCCCGCGCATCGAGATCGATCTCGACGAGCACGCACCGCAGGCCCGCTCCTGCGCGGTGTTCTCGGTGGAGAACGTCAAGGGCGAGCTGGTCGTGCGCCGCGAGGTGAAGTTCGTCTACGGCTTCCAGGCGGAGCTGGACCGGCTGTACGGCTGGGGGCTCCAGTGGGGGCGTGGCTACAAGACGAAGACCTGAACCGGGCCCGGTGCCTGTCCCCGCCCCGGTGTTCGAACCGGCTGCTACGGGCGGATGAACTGCGGCCCCATGGGGGGCAGCCGGAAGTTCGGATCGGGGGCGGGCGCGGCGGCCGCGGCCGGCTGCGGATAGCCGTACGCGGGCCGCGGGGACGACACCGGCTGGGGATAGCCGTAGGGAGGCCGGCCCGACGGCAGGGGAGGCTGCGGGTAGCCGTACGCGGGCTGCGCGACCGGCTGGGTGGGCGGCAGCGGCGGGGGCGGCGGCAGCTGCCTCGGGGCGGCCACCGTGGGGCCCTCGGATGCCTCGGGCGACTCGTCCGCCGCGGCCTCTTCCGTCTCGTCCACCAGAATGCCGAACGCGGTGGCCAGACCGTCCAGACCGGTCGGATATCCCTGCCCCACCGCGCGGAATTTCCAGCCGCCCCCGCGCCGGTACAGCTCGCCGCAGATGATCGCCGTCTCCTCGCCGGTCTCCGGCCGGACCTCGAAGACGGCCAGCGGCTCGCCGTCGGCCGCTGCCGCGTCGTAGAGCAGGATCCGCAGATCGGTCACATGCCGGAAGCTCGCGCCGTCCGAGGAGGCGGCGAGCACCACTTGGTCGACCGAGGGGTCGAGCGCCGCGAGATTGGCCTCGACGGTGTCGGTCAGCTCGTCTCCGACCTGTTTCTTGGGCAGTCGCCGCACCAGCCCGGAAGGATGGCGCGGCTGGTTGTAGAAGACGAAGTCCTCATCGGAGCGGACCCGGCCGCTGTGCCCGAGCAGCAGGGCGGAGGCGTCCACATCCGGGACCCCGGCGCCCGGGGACCAGCGCAGCACGGCTCGTACGGCCATGGCGTCGAGGGGGACGTTCGAGCCCTTGAGCATCGCGTGCGTCATATCTGCCATCCTGCCTTCCCGCCGCCCGCGGGGACAACGCGGGCCCAGATCCGCCCCGTCCGGGCCATGGACGAGAAGCGGACGAGTAACCAGGATTTCATGTACCGGGGGAACTCTTGACACCCGCCCATACGTACTATTACCGGCCACATGACCGACGGGCCATCTCGGCAGTACGGGGGATTCACATGCGTCATTTCGGGCATATCCCGACCGCTGCTCGGCAGGCCCTGTTCCATCAGGAGCCATGCGAGTTCACCGCGGACTCGCCCGCCCGGCTGCTCTCGGCCGCTCTGGGGGCCACGCTCTACAGCCCGGCCACCCGGCCGCGGCTCGCCGACGACGTGCTGAAGCAGGCGGGGCGCGGAGTGGTCTCCATGGTGCTCTGCCTGGAGGATTCCATCCATGACGCCGAGGTCGAGGCCGCCGAGACCAATCTGGTCAGGCAGTTCGCCGACCTCGCCGGGCGGGGCGTCACCACGCCGCTGCTCTTCATCCGAGTCCGTGAGCCGGGACAGATATCCGACCTGGTCGGGCGCCTGGGGGACTCGATCCGGCTGCTGTCCGGATTCGTACTGCCCAAGTTCACCGAGGAGCGCGGGACGGCCTTCCTGGAGGCGCTCACGGAAGCGGAGAGCGCCTGTGGCCGCGCGCTCTACGCGATGCCGGTGCTCGAATCGCCCGAGCTGCTGCATCTGGAGACCAGGACCCGGACACTCACCGGGATCGCGACCGCCGTCGACAAGTACCGCGACCGCGTACTCGCGCTGCGACTGGGCGTGACCGACTTCTGCTCGGCGTACGGCCTGCGCCGGTCGCCCGATATGACGGCGTACGACGTACGCATCGTGGCCGGGGTCATCGCGGACGTGGTGAATGTGCTCGGACGTGCCGATGGCTCCGGCTTTACGATCACCGGGCCGGTCTGGGAGTACTTCCGGCTCCAGGAGCGCATGTTCAAGCCACAGCTCAGGCGCAGCCCGTTCCTTGAGGGCCGGGCCGAGGAGCTGCGTACGGCGCTGATCGAGCACGACCTCGACGGGCTGCTGCGCGAGATCGAGCTGGACCGGGCCAACGGACTGCTCGGCAAGACCTGTATCCACCCCTCCCATGTCCCGCCGGTGCACGCACTCTCCGTGGTCAGCCACGAGGAGTTCAGTGACGCCCAGGACATCCTGCGGCCGGAGCGCGACGGCGGCGGGGTGCTGCGCTCCGCGTACACGAACAAGATGAACGAGGTGAAGCCTCACCGCGCCTGGGCCGAGCGCACCCTTCTGCGGGCCGAGGTCTTCGGCGTCGCCCGGGAGGACATCGGCTTCGTGGAGCTGCTCACCGCCGGCCTCGGCGCGTGAGCACCCTGGAACGGACCACTCGGACCGGACAGACCGGACCGTCGTCGAAGGAAGAGATCGTCACTATGGTGTGGTCGGGCACATGGGTCGCCGAGCGGCTCGGCGTCGAACTCGCCGGCGGCGCGGGACTGCGGGATCTGCTGGGCCTGGCGCTGCGCCGCAACCCCAAGCGGGCCCACCTCCTTGTCTCAAATGTGCTGGGCAAACACATCCCGCAGCACCCCCGGGTCGTATACGGAACGGGCGTCGAGCTGGGCGAGCGCGTACGCGAACTGCTCGGCGCGGACGTGGACCGCGCCGTCGTGCTCGGCTACGCGGAGACCGCGACCGGACTCGGCCACTCGGTCGCCGACGGGGTGCGCCACGCCCCGTATCTCCACTCCACCCGGCGCCCGGTCCCGGGAGTCGCCAGGGCGGGCGGCTTCGAGGAGTCGCACTCGCACGCCACCTCCCATCTGCTGCTCCCCGAGGACCCGGAGCTGCTCTCCTCCGGCGGTCCGCTGGTCCTCGTCGACGACGAATTCTCCACCGGGAACACCATCCTCAACACCATCCGCAGCCTGCATGAGCGCTATCCCCGTGCCTGGTACGTCATCGTCGCCTTGGTCGATATGCGCTCGGCGGCCGACCAGGGCCGACTGGCGGAGTTCGCCCAGGAGATCGGGGCCCGCGTCGACCTGGTCACCCTGGCCTCCGGCACGGTCCGGCTCCCGGACGGCGTCCTGGAGAAGGGCCGGGCGCTGGTGGCGGAGCACGAGACCGAGGCCCCCGTGCCGCGCCCCATGGACGGCACGTCGGCCACTGGGTCGCCCGCAGTCCTCGCGGCCGGCGTGGCTCGCGTGGCCCTGGAATGGCCGGCCGGAATCCCGGATGGGGGCCGCCACGGCTTCACCCCCGCCCACCGGGCCGCCCTGGAGGCCGCGCTGCCCGCCATGGCGGCCGGCGCGGCCGCACAGCTGGGCGACGCCCGGCGCGTCCTCGTCCTCGGCTTCGAGGAGCTTATGTACGCCCCCCTGCGGCTCGCCGAAGCGCTGGAACGCTCCTGCGACGCCGAGGTGAGGTACTCCACCACCACGCGGTCGCCGGTGCTGGCCGTGAACGACCCCGGATACGCGATCCGCAGCCGCCTCGTCTTCCCGGCCCATGACACCGCGGCCTTCCCCGAGGGCGATGGCACCGGAGACCGGTATGCCTACAACGTCGCCGGCGCCGGTTTCGACGCCGTCGTGGCGGTTGTCGACTCCATAGCCGATTCCTCCGAGCTGCACGCCCCCGGCGGTCTGCTGGCCCAGCTCGCGGCGCACATACCCCGGGTGGTCCTGGCTGTGGTCCCCTCGTATCTCCCCTCCTCCGCGCGCCTCCCGCACTCCTCGCACGACCCCGAACGGCAGGAACCCTCCATGCTGCCCGAGCCCCTCCGCGGCCCCGCCTTCTCCTCCTACGCGCCCGACGAGGTGGGCTGGCTCCTCCAGGACCTGTCCGAAGTGGAGCTGGAGGCCCCGACGGAGGAGCGCGAGGAGGCCATACAGAGCGGTGGCGCCCACTACGCCGAATCCCTTCCTGTCGAATACCAGCCGAGCACCCAGTACCAGGAGCTCTTCAAAGCCGCCCTGGAGACCTCGGCGGCCCGGATCGCGCGAGCCGTCGGCACCGTCACCGAGACGGTGCTCGCCGAGCGGTCCCCCCGCCCCGTCCTGGTCTCGCTGGCCCGCGCCGGCACGCCGGTCGGCGTCCTGATGCGCCGCTGGGCCCAGCACCGGCACGGCCTGGACCTGCCGCACTACGCGGTCTCGATCGTGCGCGGCCGGGGTATCGATGCCAACGCCCTGCGCTGGCTCGCCGCCCACCACGACCCCGCCGATGTCGTCTTCGTCGACGGCTGGACCGGCAAGGGCGCGATCACCCGCGAACTCGCCCAGGCCCTCGACGCGTTCGGCGGATTCAACCCCGAGATCGCGGTCCTCGCCGATCCGGGCGGCTGTGTGCGGACCTATGGCACCCGAGAGGACTTCCTCATCCCCTCCGCCTGTCTCAACTCGACTGTCTCCGGACTGATTTCCCGTACCGTCCTCCGATCCGATCTGGTCGGCCCC
Source organism: Streptomyces scopuliridis RB72 (assembly GCF_000718095.1). Lineage (GTDB taxonomy): Bacteria > Actinomycetota > Actinomycetes > Streptomycetales > Streptomycetaceae > Streptomyces > Streptomyces scopuliridis. The sequence continues at coordinate 76,624 of NZ_JOEI01000013.1, forward strand.
AACGATTTCCACGGCGCGAAGCACTATCGCGAACTCGCCGGCGCCGATGTCTCCGGCCACTTCCTGGACACCGTCGCGGCCCGCTTCGACGAGGTCACCCACGCCGTGGACGCCGAGGTCAAGGAACTGCTCGCGGCGGACCGCGCACCCACCTGGGAGGGCTGGGCGGCCGTCGAGCGGATCAGTGAGGAGTACGGCATCCACGATGTGAACCTCGTCAAGCCCGGCGTCGGCGAGACCACCCGCGTCCTGCTGCGCCGCGTCCCCTGGAAGATCCTCGCCCAGCGCGACGCCGGCGCCGATCTCGATCATGTCCGGCTGCTGGCCGAGCAACGCGGCGTGCCCGTCGAGGAGGTCGACGACCTCCCGTACACCTGCGTCGGCCTGATCCACCCGCGATACACCCGGGGCGCCACCGGCGCGGACGGCAAGGCGGTCGTCGCGCCGTGACCTTCTCCCACACCCCGGACACCCCCGCGAAGCCGCCGGTCCTGGTCGCCAGCGATCTGGACCGCACCCTGATCTATTCGGCCGCCGCGCTCCAGCTCCCGATGCCGGACGCCGAGGCCCCCCGGCTGCTCTGCGTCGAGGTGTACGAGAGCAGACCGCTGTCGTATCTGACCGAGACGGCCGCCGGACTGCTCGACGGACTCGCCCGCGCCACCGTCTTCGTCCCGACGACGACCCGCACCCGCGAGCAGTACGGCCGTATCCATCTGCCGGGCCCCGCACCGCGGTTCGCGATCTGCGCCAATGGCGGCCATCTCCTGGTGGACGGGGTGTCCGACCCGGTCTGGCGGGACCGGGTGACCGACCGGCTGGCCGAAGAGTGCGCCCCTCTCGCCGAGGTCCGCGCCCATCTGCTCGCCGCCGCCGACCCCGCGTGGCTCCTCAAGGAGCGGATCGCCGAAGACCTCTTCGCCTATCTCGTGGTCGACCGCGCCCTGCTGCCCGCGGGCTGGGCGAAGGAACTCGCCGAATGGGCGGACGGCCGGGGCTGGACCGTCTCCCTCCAGGGCCGCAAGATCTATGCCGTACCGCGACCGCTCACCAAGAGCGCCGCGATGCGTGAGGTGGCCCGCAGGACCGGCGCCGAACTCACCCTCGCCGCGGGGGACTCGCTGCTCGACGCCGACCTGCTGCTCGCCGCGGACCGCGCCTGGCGCCCCGGCCACGGCGAACTCGCGGACAGCGGCTGGAACGCCCCGCATGTCGACGTGCTTCCGCAGACGGGTGTCGCGGCGGGAGAGGAGATCCTCCGGCGCCTCACCCGCGCCGCTGCCCCGGACCCGGCCTGACCAGGCGCGCGCCCACGAAGCCCGGAATCGCGATCAGCCGCAGCAGCCACCACCGCAGCAGCCTCCGCCACCACCGGTCACCGGAGCGGAGGCGCCGGCCTTCGCGGAGCCGCCGACCGCCACGGTGGAGAGGAGTTTCGTGGTGTCGTCGTGCCCCTCGGGGCACGAGGCGGGGGCCGCGGACTCCGACATCGGCCGGCTGAGCTCGAAGGTGTCACCACAGGGGCGGCAGCGGTACTCGTAGCGAGGCATGCGCTCAGATTAGGGCCTGTCCCAGCCGACGCCCACCTGGCCCTGACGGCCCCGGGCCCTGAGGCGCTGTTCGCGCTCCGCCTGTTCCGGATGGCGGGCACGCCAGTACGGATTGTCGTGCGGCAATCCGCCGCTGACTCTTCCGTACATCCCGAAGAACATGAGCAGCAGACCGACCACGAAGCTGAAGAGCACATTCTGGAGCTGGAAGGCGAGGAAGTTGTAACTGGTGTCCAGCAGTGCGAGATTGACGAATCCGCTGGCGATGAAGAGGACACCGAGGACCATATTCAGGGTCGACGCGGTATTTCCGCCGATCACCATGCCGGCCAAAAGGATCAGCCCGACGCAGATGGACAGCACGCTCAGCGCGCCATTGGTGTTCAGGCCCGCGACCGTGGCGCCGCCGGTATCGAAGAAACCGATCTTGTCGATCAGTCCGAGGATGCCGAAGACGATCAGTACGAGCCCCATCAGCCCGGCCCCGACGCGATAGACCTGGTTGAGCCGGTGATCGACGGGGAGCTGTGCGTCGAGCGTGACATGCCGCCGGGCCGGCGGACGGAGCACTCGCGTAGCCATGGGGCGGCCTCCTTCGGCGGTGGCGGCTCTTCACTCCAGCATCCGCCCACCACGACCCGCGGACAACTCAGCCGCCGTGCCCGGCGCCCCGCTCCTCGCGGATCTCCGAGACCACCCGGGCCACGGTGTGCCGTACCGCCTCGGTCTCGGTCAGGAAGTGCCAGTAATCGGGATGGCGGCCCTCCAGCGCGGCCACCGCCCGGTCCAGCCTGGCCACGGACTGGTCCAGCGGGCGCGCGTGACGGGGCTCGGGGGTGTTCCGTCCGGTCATGGCCAGCCGCTGGGCGTCCCGGATCGCGAACCGGGTGCGGTCGATCTCCTGCTGCGGGTCCTTCGACACGGCGTTCAGCCGCCGCAGCCGGTCACCGGCGGCGGAGACCGCCTCGTCCGTACCGTTCAGCAGCGCCCGCGCGGTGCTGAGCAGCGAGGTCGCGTCGGCCCACCGCTGCTCCTCGCGTGCCTTGCCGGCTTCCTTGAGCTTCTCCTCGGCCTGGTGAACGCTGGTCGCCGCATGGTCCGGGACCTGCTGAAGGTCCTGCCAGCACGCCGCGGCGAACCGGCGGCGCAACTCGCTGAGCACCGGCTCCACGGTCCCCGCCCGGGTCGTCAGGGCCTGCGCGCGGGTACGGAGCGACACCAGCCGGCGGTCGATCTCCTGGGCCCGCTCCGGCAGCTGGGCGGCCTCGGCCCGTACGGCTTCCGCATCGCGCAGGACCCGGTCGGCGCGCTGGAGCGTCTCCGCCACGCCATGCTGTCCCGCGCCCTGGTTGAGCTTCGTCAGATCGGGCCCGAGCGCGGCGAGCCGGGCGGCGAGATCGTCCGCCCGCAGCCCCGAGGCGCGCACCGCGTCGAGGGCGTTGCTCGCGGCGAGCAGCGCCTGCCGCGCCCGCTCCACGGCCGGGGCGAGCCGCGCCAGCTGTGTCTCGGCCTTGTCGAGCAGCGGCCCGAGCCCCTGCTCGAACCGGTCGAGGTCGCCCTTGACCCGGATCAGCTCGTCCTTGGCCTTCGTCAGCTCGTTGCGGGCCCTGGACGCGGCGGACGGCTCCAGATCGTCGCGGTCGAGGTCGTGCGCGTCGACGGCCTCGATATAGCCGTGGCTCACCTCGTCGATCCGCTGCCCCAGCGCCGCGAAACCCTCCACGGCCCTGCGGGCTCCCGGCGAGCTGTCCACCGCCGTGATCGTCTCTATCGAGATCCGCAGATCGCGCTGGGCCGTGTCCAGCTCGTAGAAAGCGGCCGCCGCGGCATCCTTCGCCGCCTGCGCGTCCGCGCGCTGGCTCTCGCCCCGGCCGCCGAACCACCGCCGCGTACCCCCGCCGGCGAAGGCGGCCGGCAGCGCCGCCACCACCAGGGGCACCGGCAACAGCATCAGCGTGAGGACATCACGGACGGCACTCGCTTTCGCTCTTGCGTGCGGCTGCGCGTGTGTCGCCGTCACATCCCTCTCCCGTGCCGAGTTCGCCCTGCCTGGTTCATTGTCCCACCAGGTAGAGACGAACACACGGGTCGGTTAGTTCGCGCTTTTGATGGTGATCTTCCCGTTGCTGGTGCGGGCCTTCAGGACATGGGCGCTGCTCTTGTCCGTCCGTACGCCGACATCGACCGAGCCGTTGTCGGTCGATGTGGTCACCGCGTAGGAGGTGTCCGAGCTGGGCAGATCGATGTCGATCCGCCCGTTGTCCGTGGTGGTGTCCACGCTGTCCGGCACGGCGGTGAGCCCGAGCCGGATGGCGCCATTGCTCGACTTCGCGGCCACGGTCTTGGCGGAGACGTCCTCCGTCGTGATCCCTCCGTTGTCGCTCTCCAGGTCGAGCGGCCCGCTGGAGTCCCGTACCGTCAGCGCGCCGTTGTCCGACGTCAGTTTCAGCGCGGTGGTGAACCCGGTGGCGGTGACCCGCCCGTTGTCGCCCTTCAGCGTCACCGCCACCCCGCGCGGCACCTTCACCTTGTGCAGCGACTCGCAATTGCTCGCGACCGCCTTGCACTTCACCTTGAGCGTGAGCGTGTTGTCCGTCATCTTCCAGCTGGCGTTGGGCCCGCTCCCCATGAACACCCAGCCGGCGACCTGCCGGGTCACCTCGACGTCCTTCACATCGGCGGGGACGAGTTCGACCGCCGCGTTCCCGGTGTCGACCGTCAGCGTCCTCCCTTTGAAGGGGAACGACTTGGTCTCGACGGGGGCGTCGGAGGCGTCCGCGCTGCCGCACCCGCTGACGGTGAGTGCGATGAGCACGGCTCCGCCGGCGGCGAGAAGCGTACGAGAGCGGTGATGGCGTGCGGCCACGGTGATCGTCCCCCAGAGAGTCCTGTAGTGCCGTCGGAGCCCGCCGGCCGATATCTCCCGGCGCGTCCTGGCTGTGCTGCGTCCTGGCTGTCCCACCACCGTACGAACGGAGACCGCCGAAGCCGATCCGGCCGCCCACCGTCTCCGTGGTGGGGATACCCCCCGTACGCCGCGCGCTCCGGTACCGCGCCCGGGATACGGTTTGCGGTTCCGCCCGGTGGGCCATGTACGCTGTTGCCTCATCCACGGGTGCGTAGCTCAGGGGTAGAGCGCTGCTCTTACAAAGCAGATGTCGGCGGTTCGAAACCGTCCGCGCCCACCAGTAACACGTCACCGGCCCCGGCCGGTCAGGACGAACGCGGACGAAGGGTCCGATCGCCGTGTGCCAGTCGCTGAAGCGGTCCGTCGCGTGAGTACGAGAGCCGGGGTTCTCGTACGGCCGCTGACCGCCGCGCACGCCGCTCAGGTGCTGGCGATCTACCAGGCGGGCATCGAGGAGGGCAACGCGACCTTCGAGACGGCCGCCCCCTCCTGGGACGCGTTCGACGCGGGGAAACTGGCCGAACACCGCTTCGTGGCGCTGGCGCCGGACGGCGAACGGGTGCTGGGCTGGGTCGCCGTTGCCAAGGTGTCCGGGCGGTCCGCCTACGCCGGGGTGGTCGAGCATTCCATCTATGTCCGCCCCGAGGCCCGTGGCCAGGGGGTCGCACGCTCACTGCTCGACGCGCTGATCGCCTCGACCGAGGCGGCCGGGATCTGGACCATCCAGGCCGGCATCTTCCCCGAGAACGCCGCGAGTCTGGTGCTGCACCAGCGCGCGGGGTTCCGGATCATCGGCACCCGCGAGCGCGTCGGCCGTCATCACGGGGTCTGGCGGGACGTACAGCTCATCGAGCGCCGCAGCCCCATGGTCAGCTAGGTCCTGTCCTCGTACAAAAAGATCGACGGTGATCCTCAGGGCGTCTACGGACCGCACACCCGGCAGGCCCTGGAGGCCGATACCCGGGGTACCGGTCGCCGCCACTGACCCGCTTTGTATAATGACGAAACAAAGTGGTTCCGCCCGTTCCCCCTGACCGACGGGCGGAGCCACTTGTCTCGCCCGTCCCGCTTGCCCTGCCTGTCCCGCTTGCCTCGCATGTCTCCGCTCACGCGCTCTGGAGTCCGCCGATGACGGCCACCGCTTCCACCACGACGTCCGTCCTGACCGCCCGCGCCCTCCTGCTCGACATGGACGGCACTCTCGTCAACTCCGACGCCTCCGTGGAGCGCTGCTGGCGCCTCTGGGCGAGCGAGCACGGCCTGGACCCCGAGGAAGTCCTCAAGGTCGTCCACGGCCGCCAGGGGTACGCCACGATGGCCGTCCTGCTCCCGGACCGCCCCATGGAGCAGAACTACGCCGACAACCGCGTCATGCTCGCCCAGGAGACCGCCGACACCGAGGGCGTCGTCCCGATCCCCGGCGCCCCGGCCTTCCTGTCCGCCATCGCCGAACTCCCGCACGCCCTGGTCACGTCGGCGGACGTCGCCCTGTCCGACGCCCGTATGACGGCGGCGGCCCTCCCGATGCCCAGGACCCGCGTCACCGCCGAGAACGTCACCGCAAGCAAGCCCCACCCGGAGGGCTTCCTCCTGGGCGCGTCGACTCTGGGCTTCGCGCCGGAGGACTGCGTGGTCTTCGAGGACTCCGAGGCCGGCATCGAGGCGGCACGGGCGGCGGGCATGCGCGTGGTGGGCGTGGGCCCGCGAGCGAGGGCGATGTCCCCGGACGCGCATGTCGAGGACCTCACCCAACTGCGGGTGGAGGCACTGCCGACGGGCGAGATCGCGCTGCGCTTCAGCTGATCCGGCGGTCCGTACATCCCCGGGATGACGGGCCCGGACAGGTACATCCGCGGGGTGACGCCCGGATCGCGTACCCCTTCTAGGTTCGTGCCATGACTACTGATCACGCCAGTTCGCAGCGGGTCGTCGTGCGGCTGGACGGTGTACGCAAGGAGTACGGCGACACGAAGGCCCTGGACGGCATGTCGCTGGAGATCCGCGCGGGAGACGCGGTCGCCGTGATGGGGCCGTCCGGCTGCGGCAAGTCCACCCTGCTCAACATGGTCGCCGGTCTGGACCGGCCGGCCTCGGGCACGGTCGAGGTCAACGGCCAGGATCTGGGAGAGCTGAACGAGACCGGACTCGCCCTCTTCCGGCGCCGCCACATCGGCATGATCTTCCAGTTCTTCAACCTGCTCGACGATCTGCCGGCGCTGGACAACGTGGCGCTGGCCGGGCAGCTGACCGGGACCTCGGCCCGGCAAGCGCGCCGCCGCGCACTGGAACTCCTCGACGAACTCGGCGTCGCCGGCCGCAAGGACACCTACCCGGCGGCCCTGAGCGGCGGGGAGCGTCAGCGGGTCGCCGTCGCCAGGGCACTGATGAACCGTCCGGCCCTGCTACTGGCCGACGAGCCGACCGGCGCCCTGGACAGCCGCTCGGGCGAGCAGGTGATGGATCTGCTGATAGATCTCAACCAGATCGGCCAGACCCTGTTGATCGTCACCCATGATCCGCAGCTGGCCACGCGCTGCGCCGGCCGTCTGATCGAGGTCGCCGACGGCCGGGTGGCCCGCGAGAGCACGCGGGAGCCGTCCGCGTGAGCTGAACTCACTCCTCCCGGTGCAGCCGCCCCCGCGCCACCAGTTCGAGCACCACGCTCACCGCCACCGCCTGCACCGCCATCAGCGCCACCAGGACGAACAGTTGGACCGCCCCCGCCAGCACCGGTGACGCGCCGCCCAGCAGCATGCCCACGAACGCGCCCGGCAGCGTCACGAGCCCCACCGTCCGCGTCTGATCGAGCCCCGGCAGCAGCGCGTCCGCCGCGGCCGGTCTCGCCACCTCCATCCGGGCATCACGCTCCAGCAGCCCCAGGGCGAGCCCCGCCTCGACCTCTCCGCGTCGCGCGTGCAGTTCGTCGAGCGCCCGCCGGCCGCCCAGGACCGTCGCGGTGAGCGCGCCGCCGATGAGGATGCCGGTGATGGGGATGACGGCGATGCCCTTGGCCGGCACGACCCCCGTGAGCAGCAGCGCGGTCATGACGGGCGCCACCCCCGCCCCGATCGGCACGGCCGCCCACCACCAGGTCCTGTTGCCGGTGACCCGGCGGCCGGCGGTCCGTACGGCGACGGCGTACATGAGGGCGACAAAACCCAGCAGCGGCGGTACGGCGCCGACCACCCAGCCGATCACCAGGGAGACCACGCCGAGCTGGACGGCGGCCCTGACCCCCGCGACGGCGATCTCGCGGGCCCGGCCCAGATGGGCGAGCGCGGCCACCGCCACGGCCACGATCAGCAGCGCGCCGAGTACGACCCCGAACGTGATATCGACCCGCAGCAGCACGGGCCCACCCTATGCCGCGCCCGGTGGCCCCCCGACGTACCGTCCCGCGCCGATCTCACCAACCTCGCCCGGATAGAACACATTTGCCCACCCCTCAGGAAGAGACGATTCCGCTGACCCCCTTGATGTGACGTGCTCATGTCGTCACTCTGTTACCTGAAGCCCACCTTCCGGAAACCCACCACGACCACGATGGCGGCCGGGCCCACGGCCCCGCACGGTCCAGCCCCCCACGGCTCCACTCGCACTGCTCGCACGGTCTCGTCAGGTTCCCCCCACTCCAAGGGAGTTCACATGTCCGGTGTCTACGCGCGTCGAATGTCCCGTGCCGGCGTCCTCGCCGCCACGGCCGCCCTCGCCGCCGCCACCACGCTGCTCACCGCGCCCACGGCGCAGGCCGCCATGCCCACCCCGGTCAGCGCCGCCACAGCGCGCAGCTACCTCAGCCAGCTGACCGTTCAGGCGGAAGGTTCCTCCAGCGGTTACAGCCGCGACCTGTTCCCGCACTGGATCACCCAGTCCGGCACCTGCAACACCCGTGAGGTCGTGCTCAAGCGCGACGGTTCGAACGTCCAGCAGGACTCCAGCTGTGCCGCCGTCAGCGGTACCTGGTACTCCGAGTACGACGGCGCCACCTGGAGCGCCGCGTCCGACGTGGACATCGACCACATGGTGCCGCTCTCCGAGGCCTGGAAGTCGGGCGCGAACAGCTGGTCCACGGCGCAGCGCCAGGCGTTCGCCAACGACCTGACCCGTCCGCAGCTCATCGCCGTCACGGACAATGTGAACCAGTCCAAGGGCGACAAGGACCCGGCCGTGTGGATGCCGCCGCGCGCCGCGTACAAGTGCACCTACGTCCGCGCCTGGGTGCAGGTGAAGTACTACTACAACCTGAAGGTCGACTCCGCCGAGAAGAGCGCGCTCCAGAGCACCCTGAACGGCTGCTGAGCAACCACTTCCCCGGTCCCACGGGTCCCTCCCGTCGACTCCGTACGGTCGTTCCGTACCGTACGGGGCGACGGAGGAGGCTTTTATGACCCGGCTGCGCCTGGGACCACTGCTGCGCTACGTCGACGGGGACGGCGGCGGCACCGCGACCGTATGGGTCGAGGCCGACCGCCCGTCCACGGCGGAGGTCCGCTGCGGGGACGGCGCGTACGGCACCTCGCGTACGTTCCGGATCGCCGGCCACCACTACGCGCTGATCCCGGTGACCGGTCTGACCCCCGGCACCGACACCCCGTACGAAGTGCTGCTCGACGACCGCCGCGTCTGGCCGCCCGAGGACTCCCGGTTCCCGCCGAGCACGATCCGCACCCCCGCCGTCCCCGACCCCGAACTGCGGGTGTCCTTCGGCTCCTGCCGCTGGGCGTCACCGCCGCACGACGAGCCCGACCCGATCGGACCGGACGCGCTCGACACCCTGGCCACCCGGATCGCGGGCGATCCCGCCGCCGCGCGGCCCGACGTCCTGCTGCTCCTGGGCGACCAGGTGTACGCGGACGAGACGTCGAAGGCGACCCGGCGGAGGCTGGCCGAACGCCGTGATCTGAGCGAGCCGCCGGGCGCGGAGGTCGCGGACTACGAGGAGTACACCCACCTCTACGACGAGTCCTGGAGCGACCCCGCCGTACGGTGGCTGCTCTCCACCGTCCCCAGTTGCATGATCTTCGACGACCACGATCTGATCGACGACTGGAACACCAGCGCCTCCTGGCTGGCCGACATGCGGGCGAAGCCATGGTGGCAGGAGCGGGTGCTCGGCGGCCTGATGTCGTACTGGGTCTATCAGCACCTCGGCAATCTCTCCCCCGGCGAACTGGCGGCGGACAAGCTGTACGCGTCGGTACGCGCGGAGCCCGACGGCACGGAGCTGCTGCGGCGCTTCGCCTCCGAGGCCGACCGCGATCCGGCGTGCGCGCGCTGGAGTTACCGGCGCGACTTCGGGCGCACGCGGCTCGTGATGGTCGACTCCCGCGCCGCCCGGGTGCTGGCGGAGAGGGACCGCGCGATGCTGGACGAGGCCGAGGCGCGCTGGGTACGCGACCAGGTACTGGACGGCCGGCGCACGGAGGACAGGGGCGCGGCCGGCGGGGGCCCCGGCGGTCCGCCCGGACGCGGACCGTACGACCATCTTCTGATCGGCACCTCACTGCCCTGGCTGCTGCCGCCCTTCATCCATGACGTGGAGTCCTGGGACTCCGCCCTCTGCGGCGGCGAACGCGGCCCCCGCTGGGCGCGGTTCGGCGAGCGGCTGCGCAGGGCCGCCGATCTGGAGCACTGGGCCGCCTTCCCCGACTCCTTCGAGGAGCTGGCGGCGCTGATCGCGGAGGCGGGCAGTGGCCCCGACGCCCCGGCGACGGTGTGCGTACTGTCCGGCGATGTGCATCACGCGTATGTGGCCGAGCCCTCCTGGACGGCGGGCGACGGCCCGGACGCGCGGATCGTGCAGCTGACCTGCTCGCCCGTGCACAACTCCGTCCCCGGCTATATGAAGCTGGGCTTCCGCTTCAGCTGGAGCGGACCGGCCCGGCGGCTGGGGCATGCGCTGATCCGGCATGGACGGGTCGCCCGGTCATCCGTCAACTGGCGCAAAACGGGCGGTCCCTGGTTCGGTAATCAGCTGATGACCCTGACGCTGCGCGGCCGTTCCGCCGATCTGCGACTGGAACAGGCCCGCGCGCGCGGGCGCGCCCCGGAGGCCGGCCCGACGCCCGGCGCGGAGCTGGTGACCGTACAGGAACGGTCTCTGACGCCCTGACGGCGCGCCTGACCAGCCCGGTCGCGCTCCTGACGGCGGCTTCCTCGCCTCCGACAACGTTGCCGTGATCATTCCCACACGGCGTGATCCTTCACCCAAGGGTTCGAACTCGCCATGCACGAGCGGCATGATGAGCGGACTATTCGCTTCCAGCACCCCACCCGTCCCGGGAGTCACAGCTTTGTGCGATGTACGGCAGCCCCTGCCCCGCTCTCTCGCAGTCGTCGGCGCCGGCCCCCGTGGCACCTCGGTCCTCGAAAGACTCTGCGCGTCCGTGCCCGAACTGGCCCCGGACGTCCCCCTCACCGTCCATCTCATCGACCCCGCGCCCCCGGGCGCGGGGCTCGTCTGGCGCACCGACCAGCCCGCCGAGTTGCTGATGAACACCGTCGCCTCACAGGTGACCGTCTTCACCGATGACAGCGTCGAGTGCGAGGGCCCGATACGCCCGGGGCCGAGCCTGTACGAGTGGGCCGCTACCCGGCCGGATGAGCGCCTCGGACCCGACGACTACCCGAGCCGCGCCACCTATGGCCGATATCTGGAATGGGCCTTCCGCAGAACGGTAGAGAACGCTCCGGAGAGCGTGACGGTCATCGTTCACCGGGCCCGCGCGATCCGGCTCGATGACGACACCGACAGCGCGGCTCTCGACCCGTCAGCCCCACCCACCTCAACCGGTTCACCCCAAACACCCGGTAGCTCCACCGCGCACCGCCCCACCCAGACGGTCTTTCTCGACGATGGCACGACAATTTCCGGCCTCAGCGCCGTGGTGCTCGCGCAGGGCCATCTACCGGTGGTTTCCGGCCAGACCCAGGCGTCCCTCGCGGAGTACGCGGTCCGCCACCGGCTCCGCTATCTGCGGCCCGCCAACCCCGCGGATGCCGATCTCTCGGCTGTCACTCCGGGCGAACCGGTTCTGCTGCGCGGACTCGGGCTGAACTTCTTCGACCACATGGCGCTGCTGACGGCGGGCCGGGGCGGCCTCTTCACGCGCGACGCCGACGGCGTTCTCGTATACCACCCGTCGGGGCGTGAGCCGCAGTTGTACGCGGGGTCGCGGCGCGGCGTCCCGTACCAGGCGCGCGGGGACAACGCGAAGGGACCGTCCGGCCGGCACCGCCCGCTGCTGCTGACCCCGGATGTGATCGCGGTGTTCCGCAAGCGCGCGGACGAGGGCGACCCGGCGGATTTCCTCCAGGAGATATGGCCGCTGGTCGCCAAGGAGGTGGAGGCGGTCTTCTACGAGGCGACTCTCCGCGCGGCCTCCCGGGAAGACCGCTCCGGCACCGGCACCGGCACCGGTTCCGGCTCCGGCACCGGCTCTCCTTCGGGCCCGACAGCGACGGCGGCCCACCGCCCGGCGGCCTCGTGGGAACGCGTCCTCGACCGGTTCCTCGCCGCGCCCCATGGCAGCCCGCAGGAGGCCGCCGTCCTCGACGAGGCCGGGATCGCCCCCGCCGACCGCTGGTCCTGGGACCGGATCTCGCGCCCGTACGACGGCGTGACCTTCCGCGATCCCGCCGATCACCGCGCCTGGCTCCTCGCCCATCTGCGCGAGGACGCGGCCCAGGCGGCGCTCGGCAATGTCGCGGGCCCGGTCAAGGCGGCCCTGGACGTGCTGCGTGATCTCCGTAATGAGATACGGCAGATCGTGGACCACACCGGTCTCTCCGGCACCTCCCGGCGCGACCATCTCGACCGCTGGTACACGCCTTTGAACGCTTTCCTCTCCATCGGGCCGCCGCGCCGCCGTATCGAGGAGATGGCGGCCCTGATCGAGGCGGGGGTGCTGGATGTGATCGGCCCGCGCACGACCGTACGGACCTGGGACGGCATGTTCACCGCCGAGTCCCCCGACGTCCCGGGGTCGCTGATCCATGCCACGACGCTCGTGGAAGCCCGGCTTCCGGAACCGGATCTCAGACGCAGTTGCGATCCGTTGCTCTCACGGCTCCTGAAGACCGGCCAGTGCCGGCCGCACCAGGTCGGCGGTTACGAAACCGGTGGGCTGGATGTAACGCGCCGTCCATACCGCCTGATAGACCGTCGGGGGGAAGCCCACCCACGGAGGTTCGCGCTCGGGGTGCCCACGGAAGGAGTCCACTGGGTGACGGCGGCGGGCGCGCGCCCTGGCGTCGACTCGGTGATGCTCTCGGACTCCGACGCGGTGGCACGTGCCACCCTGCGCACACCGGACATCCTGCGGCCCGAATACGCGACGCGAATTGATCCCCAGCTGAATGTTGAACTTGCAAGCATTGATTAGGCATACATAACGTGAGGAAGGAGCTTCTCATCGGTCCAGACCAATGATCGAAGGAGTACAACCCCCCATGTACACACGCCTCAATCGCGCCCAGCCCTACGCACTCGGCCTGTTCCGCGTGGTCGTCGGGCTCCTCTTCGCCTGCCACGGCGCGGCTTCGCTCTTCGGGTACTTCGCCAAGGACACCGTCTCCACCGGCGCCTGGCCGGGCTGGTACGCCGCCGTCATCCAGCTCGTGGCCGGGGCCCTCGTACTGCTCGGTCTCGGCACCCGGGTGGCGGCGCTGGTGGCCTCCGGCTCCATGGCGTACGCGTACTTCAACGTGCACCAGGGCGATGGCCTCTTCCCCATAGAGAACAACGGCGAACCCGCGGCCATGTTCTGCTGGGCGTTCCTGCTGATCGTCTTCACCGGGCCAGGGGCGTTCGCCCTGGACCAGTTGTTCGGAGAGCGCGGCTCCCGGGGCGGGTCCGGGGAGGAGAGGCGGGATCAGCGCACGGCCGTGGCCGCCTGATCCGTACCGGTACCCCGGTGCCCGGACCCCGCCCCAGCCAGGTCCGGGCACCGACAGGTCGGGCCCCGGCCGGCCTCCCGCTCCCGCACACGCGTACGCTGGCAGGCCGCAGCCGCCAACTGCCGCTCCCCTGCGACATCGAGGCGCTGTCAACGGGACCGGGCGGGAAGTGACGTAGGTGCTGGAGAGTCTGGGGTCGCTGACGGGCAGCCCATGGATCTACGCTGTCGTGGCCCTCTCCGTACTGCTCGACGTGTTCCTTCCGGTGCTGCCCAGCGGCGTTCTGGTGATCACGGCCGCCACCGCGGCCGCGGCCGGTTCGACCACGGTCGCGGGCGCGACGGGCAAGGTGGCGCAGGTGCCGGACGAAGTGCCCTCGCTGCTGCTGCTGATGCTCTGCGCGTTCAGCGCGTCCGTACTCGGCGACCTGGTCGCCTTCCGGCTCGCCCGGCGCGGCGGTGACCGGCTCGGCCGGGCCATCGCCCGCTCCCGCCGCCTGACCACCGCGCAGGAACGTCTCGGCGGGGCGCTCAGCGGGGGCCGCGGAATCCTGGTCGTCATCGCCCGGTTCGCACCGGCCGGACGCTCGGTGGTCTCCCTGGGCGCGGGAGCGGCCCACCGCAAGGTGAAGGAGTTCCTCCCCTGGTCGGCGCTGGCGGCCGTCGCGTGGACGGGCTACAGCGCGGGCCTCGGCTACTACGGCGGCCGGTGGCTCGGGACGACCTGGATCGGCGCGGGCGTATCCGTACTGGCCCTGTTCGCGGCGGGCGCGCTCGCCGCGTACGTCATACGGCGCCCGAGCCCGGCACCGGCGACCGCCTAGGGCCCGTCCGGACGGGCCCTGGGCCCAGCTCCTGCTGGCGTAAGCCCTGTCACGCCGCGACGGCGATACGCCGCAGGGCGGTCGTGCGATGCTGGTCCGGTGACGCTATCGGACCTGGTTCGGCTCCGCCGGGCCCGCGACCAGATGGACCGCGACTACGCGGAGCCGCTCGATGTCCCCGCGCTGGCACGCGCGGCCCATATGTCGTCCGGCCACTTCTCCCGCAGCTTCCGCGCCGCGTTCGGGGAGACGCCGTACCGCTATCTGATGACCCGCAGGATCGAGCGGGCCAAGGCCCTGCTGCGGCGTGGCGATCTGTCGGTGACGGAGGTCTGCTTCGCGGTCGGGTGCACGTCGCTGGGGTCGTTCAGCTCGCGGTTCACCGAGCTGGTGGGCGAGAGCCCGAGCGCGTACCGGGCCCGCCGCCATGACGAGAGCGCGGCCATCCCGCCCTGCGTCGCCAAGATCTTCACGCGACCGGTCAGGAACGCGGACCCGGTCAGGACCGGGGAGGAGGTCAGGACCGGGGAGGAGGTCAGGACCGGGGAGGAGGTCAGGACCGGGGAGGCGGAGCGCGCGGCCCGCCCGTAGCGTGAACCGCATGGACATCAGACTTTCGCAGTGCTTCATCGCCGTCGACGACCACGACAAGGCGCTCGCCTTCTACCGGGACGTGCTCGGATTCGAGGTGCGCAACGACGTCGGGTTCGAGGGGATGCGCTGGGTGACGGTGGGCTCGCCGTCGCAGCCCGACGTGGAGATCGTGCTCGAACCCCCCGCCGCGAACCCGAACGCCTCGCCGGCCGACAAGCAGGCCATGGCGGAGCTGCTGGCCAAGGGCATGCTGCGCGGCGTGATCTTCTCGACCGACGACTGCGACGCCACCTTCGAACGTATCCAGGCCTCGGGCGCCGAGGTGCTGCAGGAGCCGGTCGACCAGCCGTACGGCGTCCGCGACTGCGCCTTCCGCGATCCCGCGGGCAACATGCTGCGCTTCAACCAGCGCCCCGACAAGTAGGCCTGCCCGCCGGCAGGGGTGTCGTGGGGCGGCCCGGGAGATGTCGACCGCGGTGACCTGCCGGCCGTGCCGCGCCGCGCCGGCCAGAGTGCGCGGGCGAGCGCTTCCACATCAAAGCCCGCTACCGGCCCGCCGACCTCCGTCGCACCTGAGCGAACGTGTGGGCGCGCGAGACCGTCAGGAGACGGCCCGGGGCGCGGTACGGGCCGCTCCTCCCCGGACCTCGATGCCCCGGAGGAGCTTCGCGGTCGACTCCGCGATCTCGGCGACGGCCTGTTCGAAGACCTCGCGATTGTGCGTGGCGGGCGCACGGAAACCGGAGACCTTGCGTACGTACTGGAGGGCGGCGGCGCGGATGTCCTCCTCGGTGGCCTCTTCGGGGAGTACGGGCGGGCGGAGGGTCTTGATACTGCGGCACATGTTTCCAGTGTGACCGATGCGGTGCGCGCCCGTCAGGCCCCCGAGCCGGGCGGGCCCGGCCCGGCACGGCCCGGCTAGAACGGAATCGTGCCGCTCCCCGAGACCCGCAGCCGGCCACTGCCGATGGCCGTATGCGTGGCCACGACGGCGCCTTCCTGGCCGTCGGGGAACCGGATGCGTACGTCTCCGCTGTCCAGCGCCGCACGCAGGGCCTCCCCCGCGTCCCCGGTCTGTACGCTGCCGCCCCACTGGCGCACCTCACCCGACAGGCTCGCGCTCAGTGTGGCCTCGACCGCGATCTCGGAGTCACCGGCGACAAGAGTCGCGGGCCCCTGGTAGTTACTCATGGCCCCAGTGTGCGCCCACAGGCGCCGGTCTCTCACCACGTCGGCACGCGCGGTCCGTCAGCCGGGGTACTTGCTGAGCTCCACGAGATTGCCGTCGGGGTCGCGTACGTACACGCTGACGAACGGCCCCAGCGCCCCCGTACGCTCCACCGGGCCCTCCTCGACCGGGACCCCCTGGGCCGCCAGCTCGGCGATCACCCGTTCGAGTGGGTCCGCGACCACGAAACAGAGGTCCGCGCTGCCCGGCGTCGGCCGCTCGGCCTTCGGCTCGAACTCATGGCCCGCCCGATGCAGATTGATCTTGCTCTGCCCGAAGGCCAGCCCGCGCCGCCCGCCGCCGAACGTGACCGGCTCCATGCCGAGGACCCGGGTGTAGAAATCGACGGTCGCGTCGATATCGGCGACGGTGAGGACGAGATGATCGAGACGCTCCACGCGCATGCCTGCCACGCGCCACAGCGTAGCGATTCGAACCCGGCCGTCCCGTAGGGCCCGGCAGGACCTAGGTCCTGTCCGGCCGTGATAGAGCCCGACGGCACCCGCAACGCGGTCGTCGTACCGGCCGTCGGGGCTGCCGTAGAAGAGCCGGATCTCCGCCAGCCGCCGCTGAAGCTCCACGACCTCGGGCCCGGAGTCGCCCGGACCGAGCGAGTTGCCCGCCGGCGCCCGGTCGGGTTCCCGGGGCGGCTCGTTCATGGTCTTCGGGGCGGAGGGCGACGGTGCCTTCGCGATGGCCGACCGCGACACACTTGGAGTCGGGGTCGGGGTACGCGGCGGGGGCGCTGCGGCCGGCGGTGTCGGCGACGGGGTAGGGGCCGGGGTGGGCGTCACCGCGGGCGGCGAGGTGTCCCGCGGGCTCATCGACGGCAGCCAGGTGTGCGCCTTGTCGGGCCGTGCGCGTTCCGCCCCGGCGTCCTGCGAGAGGACCTTCCCGGCGAACGCCACCGTACCGATCACCGCCACCGCCGCGGCGCCGGGTGGTCCTCGCCGCCTCCGGCCGGGACCGGGGTTGCCGCGGGGGTACTCGTCGGCGCGAGCGGCGGCAGCGGGCCCGCCGTGCGGAACGACCTCGGCGCCTCGGGCCCCGCGTCGAGCGTCACGTACGGCCGTATCCGCAGCGGATCGAAGTCCTCGGCCGCCGCGATCGCGGCGGCCCGCTCTGTCGCGCTCTTCTCGGATCCTCGCGCGTAGGTCCCGGATCGCGCGCCGCGTTCCCCGCAGTCGCAGCCGGGTCCGTCTTCCGCGGCCCGCGGCGTACCGCATTCGGGACAGAGCTGTCCGGTCAACGTGGGTTCCCTCCCCTTGAACTGCCGCCGATTATGCAGCCCGTATTCGAACGGAGTACGACGCCCGGGCATCCCGGCGGGTCCGCCGTGCGCGAGAGGCGCGGGAGGAGACGGGTGCCTCGTACGGCACAACGGGACAGAACGGTGCGAAGCGGCCAGGATGGAGATTGGGCGAACCCGAGGAGATGCCCGATGGCTCCGCCCATGGCTCGGCGCATGGCTCAGAAGGAGATACCCCCATGGTCCAGGAAGTGAGCACCCCTGCCCTGAGCCCGGCCCCCGGCGAGGGCCAGAACCCGCGCGGTGTGCTCGTCGCCATCGGCGCCCTGCTTCTCGGCCTGCTGCTCGCCGCGCTCGACCAGACCATCGTCTCCACCGCGCTGCCGACCATCGTCAGCGACCTCGGGGGCCTGGAGCATCTGTCCTGGGTGGTCACCGCCTATCTGCTGGCCTCGACCGCCGCCACGCCCCTCTGGGGCAAACTCGGTGACCAGTACGGCCGCAAGAAGCTCTTCCAGACCGCGATCGTCATCTTCCTCATCGGGTCCGCGCTCTGCGGCATCGCCCAGAACATGCCCCAGCTCATCGGCTTCCGCGCGCTCCAGGGACTGGGCGGCGGCGGGCTGATCGTGCTGTCGATGGCGATCGTCGGCGATATCGTCTCGCCGCGCGAACGCGGCAAGTACCAGGGCCTGTTCGGGGCGGTCTTCGGCGCGACCAGCGTGCTCGGCCCGCTGCTCGGCGGCTATTTCACCCAGTCCCTCAGCTGGCGCTGGGTCTTCTACATCAATCTGCCCGTCGGCGTCGTCGCCCTGGTCGTCATCGCCACCGTCCTGCACATCCCGGTGCACAGGACCAAGCACACCATCGACTATCTCGGCACGTTCCTGATCGCGTCCGTCGCCATCTGTCTCGTGCTCGTCGCCTCGCTCGGCGGCACGACCTGGGCCTGGGGCTCGCCCGAGATCATCGGACTCGCCGTCCTCGGACTGCTGCTCCTCGCCGTCTTCGTACGGGTCGAGCGGCGCGCGGCCGAACCCGTACTGCCGCTGCGGCTCTTCCGGCTCAGGACCTTCACGCTGGTCGCGGTCATCAGCTTCATCGTCGGCTTCGCGATGTTCGGCGCGATGACATATCTGCCGACGTTCCTCCAGGTGGCGCAGGGCGTGAGCCCGACCCTGTCCGGGGTGCATCTGCTGCCCATGGTGCTCGGGCTGCTGATCACCTCCACCCTCTCCGGGCAGATCGTCAGCCGCACCGGCCGCTGGAAGGTCTTCCCCATCCTCGGCACCGGCATCACCGCCATCGGACTGCTGCTGCTCCACCAGCTCACCGAGTTCACCGGCACCTGGGAGATGAGCGCCTATCTCTTCGTCTTCGGCGCCGGGCTCGGACTGGTCATGCAGATCCTCGTCCTGGCCGTCCAGAACTCCGTCAGCTATCAGGATCTGGGCGTCGCCACCTCGGGCGCCACCTTCTTCCGCTCGATCGGCGCCTCCTTCGGCGTCGCCATCTTCGGGACGATCTTCAGCAATCTGCTCAGCGGCGAGATCAGCGCGGCGCTGGCCGGCAAGACGCTGCCGCCGGGTGTGGCGCCGGCCGACATCACGGCCGATCCGCATGCCATCGCCCGGCTGCCCGCCGCGCTGCGGCCCCCCGTCCTGAACGCGTTCGCGACCTCCATCACCGATGTCTTCCTGTACGCCGTGCCGGTCGTGCTCCTCGGCTTCCTCGTCGCGTGGTTCCTCAAGGAGGACAAGCTGCGCGGCTCGGTGACCGCCCCGGAGATCACCGAGACCCTGGCGTCCAACCCGGTCGAGCGCTCCTCGCGCGACGAGTGCGCCCGCGCCCTGTCGGTCCTCGGCACCCGCGAGGGCCGTCGGCGGATCTACGAGACGATCACCGCGAAGGCGGGGTACGACCTGCTCCCGGCGGCCAGTTGGCTGCTGTTGCGCATCCGACGCCATGGCTCGGTCGAACCCGGCCTGCTCGCGGACGTCACGCCCGTACCGCTCAGGACCATCACCGACGCGTCCCGGCAGCTGGAGGTGCGCGGGCTGGCGCGGCGCGAGGGGCTGGGGCTGACGCTCAGTGAACGGGGCGCGGAGATGGCCGAGGTGCTGGCGAAGGCGCGCGAGGACTCTCTGGCGGAGTTGCTGGGGGACTGGTGGGGGCCCGACCGGCCGACGGATCTGGTGCGGCTGGTGCACGAGCTCACCAGCGAGCTGTGCGGCTCCGACAGCGAACGGCCACGCGTCCCGGGGCCGCCCAGGGATCACGCCGCCTAGGGTCTGGCTTCAGGGTGGCGTGAGCCCCGGCGGTCCGGGCGGGTCAGGCGAGTACGCGGGCGAGCGCGAAGCCGTCGTACCCCTTGGAGCCCACCGTCTGCACCGCCGTCGCGGACAGCCGCGGGTGCTCCGCCATCAGCTCGATCACGCGCCGCGTGCCCTGTACGGAGGCGTCGGTGCTGTCCGCGTCGGTGACCGCCCCGTTCCGTACGACGTTGTCGACGATGATGACGCTGCCGGGACGCGTGAGCTTCAGCGCCCACTCCACATAGTGCGGATTGTTCTGCTTGTCCGCGTCGATGAAGACGAGATCGAAGGGGCCCGCGTCCTCGGCCGCGAGCACGGGCAGCGTCTCCAGCGCGGCCCCGGTCCTGACCTCGGCGATCCTGTCGAGACCCGCGTGCGCCAGATTGGCGCGCGCCACCTCGGCGTGGGCGGGGTCGTACTCCAGCGAGATCAGCTTTCCGTCCTCCGGCAGCGCGCGGGCCAGCCAGATGCTGCTGTAGCCGCCGAGTGTGCCGATTTCGAGGACCGTGCGCGCGCCCTGGATACGGGCCAGCAGGTGCAGCAACTTGCCTTGGTTGGGCGCGACGTTGATGGCGGGCAGGCCGGCCGCGTCGCTCGCGGCGAGGGCGGCCGAGAGCGCTTCGTCGGCGGGTGCGAGCTGATCGGTGAAGTAGCGGTCGACCGCGTTCCACTGCTCCTGGGACATGAGGGCCTTTCGTCGGTACGGGAGGTGACGGAGAGAGGGGATGGGAGAGAGGGGATGGGAGAGAGGGGACAGGGGATACCGGACTTATTGTCCGTCGCCGGGCCGTCTCGGGGTCCTCGCACGTCCGGAAATCAGGGGCATCAGGACAAAACGTGGATGACAGTCAGGCGAAGTGGGGGTTGCCTGAGTCCTTACGACGGGGCAATGCGAGGCTCTAAGCCCCGGGGACGGCGTTAACGGACGGAGGGTCGGCGCGGCGTGGTGAATGCGGAGCACAGCGTGCACGGCGGTGCGGCGGCGGGGACGGCGGGGACCGGTTTCGGTACGGCCCGCGCGGTTCTCTGGCTGGTCGCCGCCGTACTGGCGGTCAGACAGGCGGCGGCGGTGCTCCGCCATCCGCCCGGTGAACGGCTGACCGATCTGGAGACCTGGATCGGTGAGAACGGCGTGCTGCATGTGACGGGTTCGCTGTACGACACCGGGAGGTTCACCGGGACACCGTTCGCCGGCCTCGTGCTCAAACCGCTGGCGCGCTCGGCCGAACAGAGCCTCGGGATCGCGTGGACCTTCGGGACGCTCCTGCTGGTCGTCGCCCTCGGTCTCGTCGCGGCCCGTGCCCTCCCCGGCCGGGTGTCACGCCGTACCGGACTGCTGGCCGCGCCGGTCGCGATCAGTCTGCTGATGCTGTCGCTGCCCGTACGCAACAGCTTCTCGCTCGGCCAGACCAGCATCATTCCCGTCCTGTTGGTGCTGCTCGGCTGCTTCGTCGCGCGGGGCGGACGCGGCTCCGGGGTGCTGATAGGCATCGGCGCGGCGCTCCAGCCCGCCGTGCTGCTCTTCGTACCGCTGCTCTGGCTGACCGGCCGCAAGCGGGCCGCCGTGACGACGACCGGGGTCTTCGCCGCCAGTACGGCGGTGGCGTGGTTCGCGATGCCGGGCGACTCGTGGGCGTACTGGGTGCACCATGTGGCGGGCGCGGGCCTCGGTGAGCGCCCCGACAGTCTCGCCAACCAGTCCCTGCACGGCGCGCTGCTCAGGATCGGCCTGGAAGGGCCCCTGGAAGTGGTGCTGTTCGTCGCGCTGGCCGCGGTCGTCGTCTTTCTCGGGCTGCGGCGCGCGGTCCGTTACGCGCGCGACGGCCAGCTGCTGCTCGCGGTGGCGCTGACCGGCTGTGTCGCGATCGCCGTCTCGCCGACGGCCTGGCAGCACCAACTGCTGTGGGTGCTGCTGGCGCTGGTCGGCCGGGTGGGAACACAGGCCAGGGACCGGCTGGTGTGGCCTGTGGTCGTGGTGCTGGTGATGACGCTGCCGGGGACGATGCTCCTGCCGAACGTGGGGGTGCTCGTGCCCCTGCGGGAGAACGCCCCACTCGTCGCGGCGCTGGCGGCGGCCTGCGCGGTGCCGTTCCTGACGCGTACCGCGCCGTACTTCGACAAGCCCGTCCCGACCGAGTACGCGCGGCCCGTGCCCGCGCGCTGGGGCCGGATACCGCTGGCACCGTTCTGGAAGCGGCTGTTCAGCCGGCCGAACCTGCTGCTCGAAGTGCTCGCCATCCGGGTCGGTTTCTCCGTGTACACCCAGATCCGGCTCGCCGCGACGGGCGGTCGCGAGGCCGCCGAGGAACACGGCCGGCAGATCCACTCGATCGAGCGGGCGCTCGGGATCGACATCGAGCGCTGGGTCAACCACACGGTCGTGGACCTGAAGTGGGCCGAGAGCTTCTTCAACTTCTACTACTCGTCCTTCCACTTCCTGGTGCCGCTGGCGATCCTCGGCGTCCTGTACGTACGCCGCCCGGCGGACTACCGCTGGGCGCGCTCCTCCCTCGCCTTCGCCACGGTGCTCGCGCTGGTCGGCTTCTGGCTCTACCCGCTGGCCCCGCCGCGGCTGATGCCCGGCCTCGGCTTCATCGACACCGCGCACGGCCCGCAGGATCTGACCAACCCGGACTACGGGGCGCTGACCTCACTCACCAACCAGTACGCGGCGATGCCGTCGCTGCACTTCGGCTGGTCGCTGTGGTGCGGTGTGGTGATCGTCGTCCTGGCGCCCAAGGCGTGGATGAAACTGCTCGGGGCGCTCCACCCGCTCTTCACGGTGTGCGCGATCGTCGCCACCGCCAACCACTGGGTGCTCGACGCGGTGGGCGGCGCGGCGGTGGTGGGGGCCGGCTTCGGCCTGACGTATCTGCTGGCGGGCCCGCGGAAGCTGCTGCCACGGGCGGGCGCGCTCGTGAAGGCCGATCCGTTCCCGGAGGGGGAGAAGGGCGCGGGTACCCGTGACACGGGCGGCGCCGCGGAGCGGACACCGGCCAGGCCCTAGGTCCTGTCTTCAAAGTCCCGCCTGCCCGGGGCTACTTTGAAGACAGGCCCTAGCGGCAGATCAGGTCTCAGGCGCCGGTCGCCGGGTCCTCGAACCGCGCCTCCGCCTCGAATGCGGCCCGGCGCGTCGCCCTCCGCAGAGCCTTGAGCACCGTCGCGCCGATGGTCAGGGTCAGGACGACCGTCAGCGCCGCCCGGCCGAGGTCCCAGCCGAGGGACGTCGCCGCGCAGTACGCCAGGAAACGCGCCAGATTGTCGTGGACCGGATCGCCCGGATGGAAGGAGACCCCGGAGGAGAGCCCGCCGATATACGTCCACCCCTGGAGGTTCATGACCGTGCCGTACGCGAACGCCGCGAACGCCCCGTACAGCGCGAGCATCAGCAGCTCGCCCCGCCCCCGCAGCCGGCCGGGGCCCGGAAGCAGCCCCGCGCCCATCGTGAACCAGCCCATCGCCAGCATCTGGAACGGCATCCACGGCCCGACCCCGCCCGTCAGCAGCGCGGACGCGAACATCGTGACCGAGCCGAGCACGAAACCGAACCCCGGCCCGAGGACCCGGCCGCTCAGCACCATCAGGAAGAACATCGGCTCAAGTCCCGCCGTACCGGCTCCCAGTGGCCGCAGCGCCGCCCCGACGGCGGCCAGCACCCCCAGCATCGCCACCGCCTTCGCGTCCAGCCCGGAATCGGCGATCGTCGCGACGACGACGCCGACGAGGAGCGGGAGCAGCGCGGCGAAGAGCCAGGGCGCGTCCTGGGAGTGCGCGAGTCCGGACGCGGAGTCGGCGAGCAGCGGCCAGCCGAAGGCGACCACCCCGATCGCGCTGATGAGGGCGAGGGCGCAGACCGCGCGCGGGCCGAGCCGCATGGCGCGAGCCCGGGGGGCCGGCGCCGTCATTCCGTCCCCTCCGGTTCCCGCGCCGGAGCCGTAGCGGCCGTAGCCGCGAGCGCCGTACGTATCTGAGTCACCGTCAGCCACTCCTGCGGGGCCATGACCTTCGCCACCTGTGGCGCGAAGGCCGGCGACGAGACCACCACCCGGGACGTCGGGCCGTCCGCCACGATCTCGCCGTCGGCCAGGATCACCACCCGGTGCGCCAGCTCCGCGGCCAGCTCCACATCGTGGGTCGCCAGAACGATCGCGTGTCCCTCGGCCGCCAGCGCGCGCAGCACCCCGACGAGCCGGGCCTTCGCCGCGTAGTCCAGGCCCCGCGTCGGCTCGTCCAGGAGCAGCAGCGGCGGCCGTCCGGTCAGGACGACCGCGAGGGCCAGCGCCAGCCGCTGCCCCTCGGACAGATCGCGCGGGTGGGTCGCGTCCGCCACCTCGGGCAGCAGCTCATGGACCAGCGCGCGGCAACTGCCGTCCGTCGCGCCCGCGTCGCTGTCCGCCGCCGCGCACTCGGCCGCGACCGTGTCGGCGTACAGCAGATCGCGCGGCTCCTGCGGTACGAGACCGACGTGCCGGATCAGCTCGCCCGGCTGGGTACGGTGCGGGGCGCGGTCCCCGACGAGGACGGATCCGGCGGCCGGGGCGACCATCCCGACGAGGGCGGAGAGCAGCGTGGACTTGCCCGCGCCGTTACGGCCCATCAGCGCGATGGTCTCGCCCGGCGCGACGGTCAGCGACACCTCGCGCAGCGCCTCGGTCCGGCCGCGCCGTACCCCGAGACCGGAAACGACCGCGAGTGGTCCCGTGCGGTCGGGGGCGCCGTCCTTCGCCGTCGTCGCGCGGCGGCGCAGGAGTCTGCCGAGCGGGGTACGGGCGGCCGTCGCCGCCGGGGGCGCGGCCGTCCCCGTACCGTCCACCGGCTCCGGCTCGCGGCCCGCCAGCCGCTCCCGCAGACCCGCCGCCCGGCGCCGCGCGTCCCGTACGGACAGGGGCAGCGGCTGCCAGCCGGTCAGCCGGCCCAGCGCCACCACCGGCGGATACACCGGCGAGACCGCCATGATCCGCTCCGGGTCCCCGACCACCGGGGGCAGTCCGGGGCCCGGCAGCAGGATGACCTGGTCCGCGTACTGCACCACCCGTTCCAGCCGGTGTTCGGCGAGCAGGACCGTCGTACCGAGGTCGTGCACCAGCCGTTGCAGTACGGCGAGGACCTCCTCGGCCGCCGCCGGGTCCAGCGCCGAGGTCGGTTCGTCGAGCACCAGCACCCTGGGGTGCGGGGTCAGTACGGAACCGATCGCGACCCGCTGCCGCTGCCCGCCCGAGAGCGTGGCGATCGGCCGGTCGCGCAGCTCGGCCAGGCCCAGCAGATCGAGCGTCTCCTCGACACGGCGCCGCATCACATCGGGCGCCAGGCCGAGCGACTCCATGCCGTACGCCAGCTCGTCCTCGACGGTGTCGGTGACGAAGTGCGCCAGCGGGTCCTGGCCCACCGTGCCGACCAGATCGGCGAGTTCGCGCGGCTTGTGGGTACGGGTGTCCCGGCCGCCGACGGTCACCCGGCCGCGCAGCAGGCCGCCGGTGAAGTGCGGGACGAGACCGGACACCGTCCCCAGCAAAGTCGACTTGCCGACCCCGGAGGGGCCGACGAGCAGGACGAGTTCGCCCTCGGGCACGGTGAGATCGACCCCGCCGATCGCGGGCGCGGGGGCATCGCCGTACGTCACCGACACCTGCTCGAACCGGATCACGACGCTGTCTTTCTCTGTGAGGGAAGTGCCGCCGGGGACGGGGCGGGTACGGGCGCGACGAACGCGGGCAGCAGTCCGAGCAGCGCCCCCGCCGCCGGCCAGAGCGGCAGCACCGGCGCCTCCAGCGGTACGACCCCGGGATGCAGCGCCGCCGGATCGACGGCGCCCGCCCGGATCATCAGCGCCGCGACGGCCGCGCCCGACCCCGCCACCAGCCAGGCGCGGACGCCCCAGCGGTCGGGGCGGTAGCGGGTACGGACCGAGCGCCGGCCGCCGAGCCGCAGCCCGGCCAGCGCGGCGGCCACCCCGGCGCCCAGCAGCGGCAGCCCGTAGCCCGCGCCCTCGGCGGCGAGCAGCGCGTACGAACCGGCGCAGACGCCCAGCAGCCCGCCGAGCGTGAGCGCGGTGGTGGTGGTGCGTACGGCGCGCGGGACCTCGGCCGTACGTCCGTAGCCGCGGGCGTCCATCGAGGCGGCGACCGCCACCGAACGCTCCAACGCGCCCTCCAGGACCGGCAGTCCGATCTGGAGCACCGCCCGGACCCCGCCGGTGGGCCGGCCGCGCAGCCTGCGGGCGGTGCGCAGCCGCCCGACATCGGCGACCATGTTCGGTGCGAAGGTCATGGCGACGACGACGGCGACCCCGGCCTCGTACAGCGCGCCCGGCAGCGACTTGAGCAGCCGGGCCGGGCTGGCGAGCGCGTTCGCCGCGCCCACGCAGATCAGCAGCGTGGCCAGCTTCGCGCCGTCGTACAGCGAGAAGACCAGCTGCTCGGCCGTCACCCGGCCACCGATCCGTACCCCCGCCGCCCAGTCGGGGAGCGGCACTTCGGGCAGGGTGATCAGGACACGCTCGCCGGGCACCGGCGAGCCGAGGAAGACCGAGAACAGCAGCCTGATGACGATCACCGCCAGCCCCAGCTTGATGAACGCGCCGTACGAACGGGCCCAGGGCGCGTCGGTACGGCGGGCCGCCACCACATAGCCCGCGACCCCGACCAGCAGCCCGAGCAGCAGCGGATTGGTCGTACGGGACGCGGCGACGGCCAGCCCGAGCGCCCACAGCCACCAGGCCCCGGCGTGCAGGGCGTTGGAGCGGTTCGCCTCGGGCGCGCGGAAGGTGGCGGCGCGGTTGACGGCGCGGCTCATCCGCGTTCGCGGCGGGCCCGCCAGAAAGCGGCGGCGGCGAGGACGACCACCGCGGCGATCCCGGTGAAGAGGCCGAAGGACGGACCGTCGCCGTCACTCGTGGTGCGGTGGGCGACCGCGGTCCGGCTGTCGCTGCCGGTCATGCCGCCGGCTGTCAGCTCCGTGGGGTACGCCGGAGGCAGCGTCAGTGTCCCCGTGGGCGGCGGAGTCGGCGTCGGCTCCGCCCCTCCGTCCGCCGCCACCTGCTCGCCGCACCCCGACGCCGGATACCCGGCGATCGCGCAGAGCAGCGCCTCGCTGTTGTAGCGCAGCGGCTTCGCCACCGCCGCGAGCGCCTCCGCGCTCGTCGCGTCCTCGCCCACCCGGGCGCACTCCGCCCGGAGCGCGGGCGGCTTCTCCCCGTCCGGGGCGTCGGCGGACGTTCCGGAATCGATGACGACGGCGATCCGCTTGTGGCCGTCCCTGGCGGGCGTGGCGCCGCAGACCGCCGCGAAGTCCGGTGTCTCGCGCGGCCGGTCCGCGTCCCCGCTGTCCGCGCTCACCGCGAAGCGGAAGCCGTTGACCGCGCCGTCGGCGGGCCGCGCCATGGCCGGGCCCTGGGTGGCGTACGTCCACGTCGCGCCGTCGCTCTCCCAGAACGACCAGTAGCGGTAACCGGCCGCCTGGGACGTCCCCGCCCCTGCGACGACGGCGCCGAGCGCCACAACCACCAGACAGGCGAAGGTGCGTATGAGGGCGGAGGCGCGGGTGCGGATCACGGCCGGGCGGTCTTCCTGCGGATGCTGATCCGGAAGCCGATGTAGCCGGCCACGACCAGCCCCATCACGATGAGCCACAGCACGGCGCGCCCGCCGTCGTCGACGCTCGTGTTCGCCGCGGCGGCCGGCGAGGCCGGTACGGCGATGGTCTTCGGCGCGGGCCCGGTCGCGTTCAGCCGCTCCACGAGATCGATACCGCCGAAGTTGCGCGGATCCGTGTCCGTGGCATGGGCGGCGAGGATCAACTGCGCGTAGGCGGCCGGGCCGTTCTCCTGCGCCCACGCGCCGCTGTTCTGCTTCAGCCACTCCAGCGCCCGGTTGGCCTGGTCCCCGTAACCGGTGGCCGTCAGGGCCAGGACCGCTTCCGCCGTGTTCCCGATGTCGGGCTGGGGCGCGCTGTCGTCGGCGCCGGGCATCGGCGGCAGGTCGAGATGGCCGGTGGCCGCGAGCGCGGAGGCCAGATAGGCGGCGCCGTTACGGGCCGCGCGCTCCGGCGAGAGGTCCGCCGCGGGGACACACTCCGGCGCGGGGCCCGCCTTCACGGGACCGCTCACCAGCCGCTTGCCGACCCCGGCGAGCACGGCCGCCGCGGTGGCGTCGTCGTTGGCGGACAGCTTCCCGGCGGTGTCCGGCTGGTACGCGAAGGCACCGGCGTCCGCGCCCGACGCGGTGGTGCACGGGATCGCGAGACCCACCAGCGCGTCGTAGGCGTTCTTCCCCTCGGGGGACCGTACCGCCGTGGGCCGTACCCCCGCGGCGGTCAGCGCGCCGATCACCAGCGAGGTGGAGTTGGCGTCGCTCGGGGTGCCGGGGGTGTAGCTCCAGCCGCCGTCCTTGTTCTGTACGGACCGCAGCCAGGCGATCGCTCTGTCCATGGCGGGCCGCTGCCCGCCCAGCGTGGAGAGCGCCTGGATGGCCGCGGCGGTGGCGTTGGAGTCGACCATCGTCTTCGCGTCGCAGGGCGTCGCGGGAGCGGGACGGTACGCGGGGAACGCGCCGTTGGCGCACTGCTGGCCCTTCAGCCAGGCCACCGCCTGGTTCGCGGGCCGGACGTGCGCCGCGAACTGGCCCATCATCGCCAGCGACTGCCGCCAGACCCCGTCGTATGTCGGGTCCTTCTCGCCGTACAGACCCGGCGGGATCACGACCGGCGCGGGCTCGGCCGGAGAGGGTTCGGGGGCGGGATCGGCGGACGGGGACGCGCCGGGGGCGGCCGGCACATCGCCCCCCGCGACGGCGGCCGGGGCGAGCGCCACACAGAGCACGGCGGATGCGGCGAGCGCCGCTGCGCAGCGGCGGACGGTGGTCATGGCGGGCGGGGCCTCTCCTGCGGGAGCCGGGCGCGGGCACACCAGCGGCCCCTCCCGGCAACGTATTCCTCGACGATGCCGGCCACCGGCGGCTTCCGATGGCACGAGCCGGTCACGACCGCGTACGGAGCATTCCGGCTCGCCACCGGGAAAGGCGGCTCACGGCTGCGGGTCAGCGCCGGTTTCGCACCGGCTTCCCTCCATACGGGCATGATGACGACTCGCTCACTCTACCGGCCCTGACGCGGCCCGCTCCGGGCGGATGCCCCGGGAGGGGGCCTTCGCGAACGGCCCGCGACGCCGGTACTCTGCCTGCCACGCACTCGGCTGCCGGACCTTCGTACGACTCTCTTCTCCGACAACCAGGTTAAATCCGGCGAACAGTCGGGAAACACTTGCCATTTCCTGGACACGGACTCTTGTTGTCGCTCTATCTACGCGCGTATCTTGAGCCGACTTTCAGGGTTCTCACACTTCGTGCGCTGCTTGTACGACTCGCACGTATCCCACACGTCACATTCGCAAGGAAGAGCTCACCGTGTCCCCATCCATACCCCCGGCCCTGCGTGGCCGGCGTGCCAAGGCGATCGCCGTGGCGCTCCCCGTCGGCCTGGCCGGATCGCTCATCGTGCTTCCGTTCACCGCGCAGGCGACGCCGTCCCCGGACGCCGTCATCTCCGAGGTGTTCGGCGGCGGCGGGAACTCCGGTGCCACCCTCACCAACGACTTCATCGAGCTGGGCAACGCGGGCGACGGTCCCTTCGACCTCACCGGCTGGTCCGTCCAGTACCTGAGCGGCTCGCCCACCTCCACCTCCAAGTGGCAGGTCACCGAGATCAACGGCGCCATCCCCGCGGGTGGCAGCTATCTCATCGAGGAGGCGAAGGGATCCGGCGGCGACACCGCGCTGCCCGCCCCCGACGCGGCCGGCACCATCGCCATGTCGGCGAGCAGCGGCACCATCGCGCTCGTTCGCTCCACCACCCCGCTGACCTGCCTGACCGCGGCGGACTGCGCGGCCGACACCAACGTCAAGGACCTGGTCGGCTTCGGCACCGCCGCCGTCCGGGAGACCTCTCCCGCCACCGGCGCCGACAACACCCACTCGGTGGCCCGCGACGCGGCGCTCACCGACACGGACAACAACTCCGCCGACTTCTCCGGCGCGACGCCGACCCCGCGCAACAGCACGGGCGCGGGCGGCGGTGGCGGCGAGCCGTCCCCCACCCCCTCGCCCACCAACACCACCCCCGGCGAGCTGCGGATCCACGACATCCAGGGCGCCACTCGGATCTCCCCGCAGGCCGGAAAGACCGTCACCAACGTCCCGGGCGTGGTCACCGCGGTCCGCGGCACCGGCTCCTCGCGCGGCTTCTGGATCCAGGACACCGCGCCGGACGACAACCCCGCCACCAGCGAGGGCGTCTTCGTCTTCACCGGCTCCTCCACCCCGCAGGTGAAGGCCGGCGACTCGGTCCTGGTCACCGCCAAGGTCACCGAGTACTACCCGGGCGGCCAGAGCTCGGGCAGCCAGTCCGTCACCGAGCTGACCGGCGCGACCACGGTCGTCCTGTCCTCCGGCAACCCGCTGCCGGCGGCCGAGCTGATCGACGCCACGACGCTGCCCGAGACGTACGCGCCGGACGCGAAGGGGCTCAGCATCGAGTCGCTCCCGCTGAAGCCCGGCAGCTACGCGCTGGACTGGTTCGAGTCCCGTGAGGGCATGCTCGTCCAGATCGGCGACAGCCGGGTGGTGGGTGCCTCCAACGCGTACGGCGAGACGTGGGTCACCACCAAGCCCAAGCAGAACCCGACCCCGCGCGGCGGCACCGTCTACCCCTCGTACGCCGAGGTGAACTCGGGCCGTCTGCTGATCGGTTCGCTGACCGGCGACAAGCCCGCGGCCAATGTGGGCGACACCCTCGCGGGTACGACCACCGGCCCGCTGGACTACGCCAACTACGGTGGGTACGGCCTCCAGGCGACCACCCTGGGCACGGTCAAGTCCGGCGGTCTCAAGCCGGAGGTGGCCACGAAGGGCAAGACCGACGAGCTGTCGGTCGCCACGTACAACGTCGAGAACCTCGACCCGACCGACCCGCAGGCCAAGTTCGACCGGCTCGCCGAGGGCATCGTCAAGAACCTCGCCACGCCGGACATCGTGAGCCTGGAGGAGATCCAGGACAACAACGGCGCCAAGGACGACGGTACGGTCGCCGCGGACAAGACCCTCGCGCAGTTCGTCGCCGCGATCCAGGCGGCGGGCGGCCCGGCGTACGACTGGCGCTCCGTCGACCCGGCGGACAAGGCCGACGGCGGTGAGCCGGGCGGCAACATCCGTAACGTCTTCCTCTTCAACCCGAAGCGCGTCGGCTTCGTGGACCGGCCGGGCGGCGACGCCACCACCGCCACGAAGGTCGTCACCACCGGCAAGAACGGCAAGGACATCACGCTGTCCGTGTCCCCGGGCCGGATCAACCCGACGTCGACCGCCTGGAAGAGCAGCCGCAAGCCGCTGGTCGGGGAGTTCACCTTCCGCGGCGAGCAGGTCTTCGTGGTCGGCAACCACTTCAACTCCAAGGGCGGCGACCAGCCGACGCACGGCGCCTTCCAGCCGCCGACCCTCGGCTCCGAGACCCAGCGGCTGACCCAGGCGAAGGAGGTCCACGACTTCGTCGCCGACCTGCTCGCCAAGGACAAGCAGGCCAAGGTCGTCGTCCTCGGTGACCTGAACGACTACCAGTTCTCCAAGCCGGTCACCACCCTCACCCAGGGCAAGATCCTCACCGACCTGATGGACGCGCTGCCGAAGAACGAGCGCTACAGCTACGTCTACGACGGCAACTCGCAGACGCTGGACCACATCCTGGTCAGCCCCGCCATCAAGAAGCCCGCGTACGACGTGGTGCACATCAACGCGGAGTTCGCCGACCAGGCGAGCGACCACGACCCGCAGGTCGTCCGCATCAAGTGAGCCGTTTTCCGGGCTTAACCGCACCGTGGCGTGTACGCATCTCGCGTACACGCCACGGCCGCGTTCGGATCGCCGTCAGACCGTCTTCGGACCACCGCTCTCAGAGAGCGTCGGTGTAGAGGAGACGGTTGGGGGAGCCGGCGCTGATGGGGAACACCACGTCCTTGGTGCTCTGCGCGGTGAGCCAGTTCGCCACCTCCTTCGGGGTGGCGGACGGGTCCCACTCCTTGTAGAGGGCCGCGACCCCGGCGACATGGGGGCTGGCCATGGAGGTGCCGTTCAGCGCGACGGAGCCGCCGCCGAGCCTGGCGGAGACGATGGCGACGCCCGGGGCGTATGTCTCCAGACAGGTGCCGCGGTTGCTGAACCGGGCCTCCTGGTCCTCGCGGTCGGTCGCGCCGACGGTGTAGACGCTCTCGGCACCCGCGGGGGAGATGGTGCAGGCGTCCACCGCGTCATTGCCGGCCGCGACGACGGGCAGCACGCCCTGGGCCGCGACGGCGTTGACCGCCCTGTCGACCGCGCTGGACGAGGGGCCGCCGAGGGAGGCGTTGAGGACCGCGGGCTGTCTGGCGTTCTTGGCCACCCAGTCGAAGCCCGCGATGACCCCGGCCCAGGTGCCGCTGCCCTTGCAGTCGAGCGTACGGACGGCGACGAGGGAGGCGGCGCGGGCCACGCCATAGGTCGCGCCGCCCGTGGTGCCCGCGACATGGGTGCCGTGGCCGTTGCAGTCCTGGCCCATGCGTCCGTCGGAGATGGCGTCGAAGCCGACGGTGGCGCGACCGCCGAACTCGCTGTGGGCGGTCTCGATTCCGGTGTCGACGATGTACGCCGTGACGCCCTTGCCGGTGCCGTTCACCGTGAACCGGCCGTCGAGCGGCAGTCGGCGCTGGTCGATCCGGTCCAGTCCCCAGCTCTGCGCCGGTACCCGGGCCTGCGCCTGTTCCGACTGCGCCTGTTCCGACGCCGCCTGCTCGGCCCGCCACTGTCCGGGCCGGGTCGATGTCGGGTTGACGGTGACCCTGCTGTTCTCCTCGATGGCCCGGACGGCCGGGAGCGCGCGCACCTGGGACAGCTGGGTCGCGGAGAAGGTGGCGGTGAATCCGTGCAGGACCTTCTCGTAGGTGAACAGCGGGCTGAGACCGAACTGCCGCAGGACGGTGGCCGGCGAGAACCCGGGCTTGAGGGTGACGATGTACTGGCCGGGGACCGCGTTGGAGGAACGCTCGACCGGGACGAGGTTCTCCCGGGGGTCGGCCGTGGCGTCGGTGCCGCTGGTGCCGCTGATCAGGGGGGCGAGCAGCAGAACGGCGGCGGATGCCCAGCGCGCGCTGAGACGCATACATGCTCCTTGGATGACGGGAATCGATCGCGGTCGGCGTGGACCCGCGAGGTATGAACACCCGTCCTTCGTCCACAACACGCGCGCTGCTTGAGCGATGACCACCGGATGGAGCAACAGGCCCGGCGGGTGCCGTCAGACCGTCAGACCGTCAGACCGTCAGGTCGATCAGCCGGCAGACCGTCTCGATGTCCGACTTCACCTGCGCGATGGTGGCCCGGCCCGAGAGCCAGGTGATCAGGGCCGCGTGCCAGGTGTGTTCCACGACGCGTACGGCGGAGAGCTGCTCGGGCGTGGGGCCCTGCGGACCGATGGACGGGCCGATCGCGTCGAGGATGATCGCGGTCGTCCGCCCGATGACCCGGTCCACCTCGTCGCGTACCCCACGG
Source organism: Streptomyces scopuliridis RB72 (assembly GCF_000718095.1). Classification (GTDB taxonomy): domain Bacteria; phylum Actinomycetota; class Actinomycetes; order Streptomycetales; family Streptomycetaceae; genus Streptomyces; species Streptomyces scopuliridis. The sequence goes on from NZ_JOEI01000013.1 coordinate 109,754, forward strand.
TCCGCGAAGGTCAGCGCCCGTACCATCGCGTCGGCCAGATACGGATCCCGCTGGAGCGCCCGGAAGGCCCGCAGCAGCGTCTCGGCCACCCGCTCGGCCGGACTGTCGCTCGCGGGCGGCCGCTTGCGCAGCGTGGTGTGCAGATGCTCCAGCTGATCCTGCATCGTCGCGACCAGCAGATGCACCTTCGAGGGGAAGTACCGGTAGAGAGTCCCGAGGGCGACCCCGGCCTCCTCGGCGACCTCACGCATCTGTACGGCGTCGAAACCGCCCCGGCAGGCCAGCAGGGTGGTGGCGTCCAGGATCCGGCGGCGCCGGGCCTCCTGGCGGCGCGTCAGCGGGGGTGACGCCGGTCTGACTTCCGCTGCCATCTGTCCCACTCCACTGAACGCGTCTGAATGTTTGGCCGCCTCGGGACCGCACAGCATGGCAGACACCCGCCGTGGCACGAATCACCTGCTCCGGCGGATGCCGCGACGCTACCTGCCGGTAGATTCGAAGCCGTGGACGAACAACTCTGAAACTTGTTCTAGATTGTGGACAGCGGTTACGCTCCGGCGAAAACGCGGAGAGCGCAGTGAGAAGGGGGCCGAGAGTGACCGCTGAGGCCATGGCGGCGGGCACGGGAACGGGGCCCCTCCGTATCGCCCTTCTCAGCTACAAGGGAAACCCGTTCTGCGGCGGCCAGGGCGTCTACGTCCGCCACCTGTCCCGTGAACTCGCCCGCCTCGGACACCGCGTCGAGGTCATCGGCGCCCAGCCCTACCCCGTACTCGACGAGGGCATACCGCTCACCGAGCTGCCGAGCCTCGACCTCTACCGGCAGCCCGATCCGTTCCGTACGCCGAAGCGCGACGAGTTCCGCGACTGGATCGACGGCCTCGAAGTCGCGACGATGTGGACCGGCGGTTTCCCGGAGCCGCTGACGTTCTCGCTCCGGGCCCGGCGCCATCTGGCCGCCCGCGCAGGGCAGTTCGATGTCGTCCACGACAATCAGACGCTCGGATACGGCCTCCTCGGCGACCTGGGCGCCCCGCTCGTCACCACCATCCACCACCCCATCACCGTCGACCGGCGGCTGGATCTGGACGCGGCCGAGAACTGGCGGCGCCGGGCCTCCGTACGCCGCTGGTACGGCTTCACCCGCATGCAGAAGCGCGTCGCGCGGCGGCTGCCCTCGGTGCTCACCGTCTCCGGCTCCTCCAAGCAGGAGATCACCGACCATCTCGGGGTACGGGCCGACCGTATCGAGGTCGTTCATATCGGCGCGGACACGGAGCTGTTCTCGCCGGACCCGGCCGTGCCCGAGATCCCGGGCCGGATCGTCACGACCTCCAGCGCGGACGTTCCCCTCAAGGGCCTCATCCATCTCATCGAGGCCCTCGCCAAGCTCCGCACCGAACACCCCGGCGCCCACTTGGTCGTGGTCGGCAGACGGGCCGAGGACGGCCCGGTGGCGCAGGCCATCGAACGGTACGGACTCGAAGGCGCCGTCGAGTTCGTCAAGGGCGTCTCCGACGCCGAGCTGGTCGATCTGGTGCGCGGCGCGCGGATCGCGTGCGTGCCGTCCCTGTACGAGGGGTTCTCGCTGCCCGCCGCCGAGGCGATGGCCACCGGAACCCCGCTCGTCGCCACCACCGGGGGCGCGATCCCCGAGGTCGCGGGCGTGGACGGCGAGACCTGTCTGGCCGTGCCCCCGGGCGACGCGGGCGCGCTGGCCCTCGCCCTCGGCCGGCTGCTGGACGACCCGCAACTGCGCGCCAGGCTGGGCGCGGCGGGCCGCGAGCGGGTGCTGGAACGCTTCACCTGGGCCAGGGCCGCGCAGGGCACGGCCGAGCTGTACCGCGCGGCGATCGCCCGCTCCGCGAAAGCAGGTGCCGCGAAAGCCGGCCCGTCGAACGCCCGCTCCTCGAACGTCCGCCCCTCCGACCGCGAAAGCAGGACGACCCTGTGCTGACCGTGGACTTCACCCGCTTCCCGCTCGCCGCGGGTGACCGTGTGCTCGATCTGGGGTGCGGCGCGGGCCGGCACGCCTTCGAGTGCTACCGGCGCGGCGCCCAGGTCGTGGCCCTCGACCGGAACGGCGAGGAGATCCGCGAGGTCGCCAAGTGGTTCGCCGCGATGAAGGAGGCGGGGGAGGCCCCGGAGGGCGCCACCGCCACCGCGATGGAGGGCGACGCGCTCAACCTGCCCTTCCCCGACGCGTCGTTCGACGTCGTCATCATCTCCGAGGTCATGGAGCACATCCCGGACGACAAGGGCGTCCTGGCGGAGATGGTGCGCGTGCTGCGTCCCGGCGGCCGGATCGCGGTGACCGTGCCCCGGTACGGCCCGGAGAAGGTGTGCTGGGCGCTCTCGGACGCGTACCACGAGGTCGAGGGCGGCCATATCCGTATCTACAAGGCCGATGAACTGCTCGGCAGGATGCGGGAGGCCGGGCTCAAGCCGTACGGCACGCACCACGCGCACGCGCTGCACGCGCCGTACTGGTGGCTCAAGTGCGCGTTCGGTGTCGACAACGACAAGGCGCTGCCCGTCCGCGCGTACCACAAGCTGCTGGTCTGGGACATCATGAAGAAGCCCCTCGCGACCCGGCTCACCGAACAGCTGCTCAACCCCGTCGTGGGAAAGAGCTTCGTGGCCTACGCGACGAAGCCGCACCTGCCGGCCGCGTCCGCGACGGCCGCCAAGTGACCTTGGCCGGCCGTGGCCCCGACGCCACGGAACATCTCGTCCTGCCCGGAGTCCTCACCGCCGAGCAGGCCGCCGAGACGGTCGCGGGCATCCTGGCGGCGCAGCGTCCGGACGGCGCGATTCCCTGGTTCCGCGGACACCATCTCGACCCCTGGGACCACACCGAGGCGGCCATGGCGCTGGACGCCGCGGACGAACCCGAGGCGGCGGCGCGGGCGTACGAGTGGCTGGCCAGGAACCAGAACGAGGACGGCTCCTGGTACGCGTCGTACACCGACGGCACGCCCCACACCGACACCGCGGCCATGCCGCCCGGCGACCGCGGCCGCGAGACCAACTTCTGCGCGTACGTCGCCGTCGGCATCTGGCACCACTATCTGGCCACCGGCGACGACGCGTTCCTCGACCGGATGTGGCCCGTCGTCCACGCGGCCATCGAGTTCGTCCTCGCACTCCAGCAGCCCGGCGGCCAGATCGGCTGGAAGCGCGAGGCGGACGGCACGGCCGTCAACGACGCGCTGCTGACCGGGTGTTCGTCCGTGCACCAGGCGCTGCGCTGCGCGCTCGCGATCGCCGAGGAGCGGGAAGAGCCGCAGCCCGACTGGGAGTTGGCGGCCGGCGCGCTGCGGCACGCGATACGCGACCACCCCGAGCGGTTCCTCGACAAGAGCGCCTACTCGATGGACTGGTACTACCCCGTGCTCGGCGGCGCGGTGACGGGAGCGCGGGCCACGGCGCGGATAGCGGCGGAGTGGGACCGCTTCGTCGTACCGGGCCTGGGCGTGCGCTGTGTACTGCCCAACCCCTGGGTGACCGGCGGCGAGAGCTGTGAACTCGCCCTGGCGCTCTGGGTGATGGGGGAGTCCGACCGGGCGCTTGAGGTCCTCCAGTCCATTCAGCATCTGCGCGCCGACGGCGGGATGTACTGGACGGGGTACGTGTTCGAGGGCCATCGGGCCTACTGGCCGGAGGAGCTCACCACCTGGACGGCGGGGTCGCTGCTGCTGGCGGTGGCCGCCCTGGGAGGGGACGAGGCGACCACCGCGGTGTTCAGCGGCGAACGGCTGCCGCTCGGCCTGGAGCCGGACTGCTGCCGCTGACCCGGAGGAAACCGGCTGGCCGCCGGTGACCGGGCTGCTTAGGGTGCGCCGTATGACGCTTCTGGGGTACGACCGGTACTGCGACGAGATCACCGCACAGACCGACCTGCTGCGGGCGGTGATCGCCGGCGCCGCTCTCTCCGCGCCGGTGCCGAGCTGCCCGGAGTGGACGCTCGGACAGCTCGCGCGTCATGTGGGCGGAGCCCACCGCTGGGTCGAGGCGATCGTACGGACCCGGGCGGAGCGGGACATTCCCGAGGAGCAGGTTCCCGACGCCGGGGGTCCCGCCGGTGACGACCCGGCCGCGCTGGACGCGTGGCTCGCGGAGGGCGCGGCGAAGCTGGTCGGCGCCCTGCGGGCGGCCGGGCCAGGCACCGGAGTGTGGAGCTGGGGGTGGGAGCGGACGACCGGTTTCTGGGCGCGCCGGATGACCCACGAGACGGTGGTCCACCGGGCGGACGCGGCGCTGGCCGTCGGGGTCCCGTTCGAGGTCGCGCCGGACGTCGCGGCGGACACGATCGACGAACTGCTCCAGTGCGTGGGCTTCGCCGCGGCCTCCGGGGATCCCGAGGCCGCCGAGCTGCGCGGCCCCGGACGCACCCTGCACTTCCATGCCACGGACGCCCCGAGGGGAGTGGACGCCGAGTGGCTGATCGAGTTCGGGGAAGAGGGCTTCGGCTGGCGGCGCGGGCACGAGAAGGCGACGGTCGCGGTGCGCGGCCCGCTCACCGACGTGTTGCGGGTCGTCTACCGGCGGCTGCCCGCGGACAGCGACCGGGTCGAGGTGCTGGGCGACGCGAAGCTGCTGGACTTCTGGCTGGCGCGCACCTCGTTCGGCTGACCGGCGGGCGTGGGACACGGCCGCGCAGGGCCACGGCAGTGGTACGACGACGGCCCCCCGCTTTCCGGCGGGGGGCCGTCGTCGTACCGCTGTGAAGCGATGGCGCGTGATCAGCCGCGCTGTATGCCGGACGTGTCCTGGAGGACTCCGCGGCGGCCGTCCTGCGTCTGGGCCACCAGACCGGGACCGCGCTGCTCGACCGCGAGGTACCAGGTGCCGGGGGCGAGCTCGGCGATCGGGGACGGCGAGCCGTCCTCCCCGAACAGCGGCCGGGCCACCGGTACGGCGAACCAGAACGGCGAGAAGTCACCGGCGGGAGCGGCGCCGCTGTTCGCCGGCCCGCCCTGCTGGGCCGCGGCGGCGGGCTGGCCCGGCTGGGCGCCGTACGGCTGCGGCTGGCCCTGCGTGCCGTACGGCTGCTGGCCGGCCGGGTAGCCGTACCCCTGGCCGGGGATGCCCGGCTGGCCACCGTACGGCTGCGGGGTCTGCGGCTTCGGGGCGCCGACGAGGGCGACCTTCAGGGCCGGGACGACCGGCGTGGCGACGGCGGCGCCCGCCAGGATCAGCGCGGCGATGAAGCCGAGGATCAGACCGCCGCCCGCGCTGCCGTCACCGAGCAGGTACCAGAGGCCCGTCCAGGCAGCGAAGACCGACAGGGCGACACCGAACTGACCGAGGTCGAGTCCCGCGACCTTCTGCGGCTGGGGCAGCGCGCGGGCGGTGACGATCAGTGCCGCGGCGATGACTCCGGCCAGATGGATGCTCATCACGACGCCCAGCAAGTCCCAGGCTTTCACGCCATTGCTGAAGCTGGACTCGTAGAAATTGAGGAACGAGGCGATGAAGAGCAACACCGCTGCTCCGATCACCACGCCGTCGCCTCGAGTGAGGGAGCGGATGTTCACGTGAAAAGTCCTTCGTCAGTCGTCTAAGTCGGGGCGGTCGTCGCGGCCGCCGGTCTGGCGGTACACGGTGCGAAGCTCGGGGGCGGCTCCCTATCGTACGGATGAATGTATCGTCTCCCCGTTCCGGGCGTCTGCCGGGTATCGGGGGCCGGTATACGCCCGTTACGCGGGTACGCGGGCGGAGTTCACCACTCCCGTCTCACGTTCCCCGCCCGGTTCACCTCTCCCGCCCACCCCGCCGTTTTCACTTCTTCAGGAATCCGCGGATCCCGTCCGCCAGCCCCTGCGCCGCCTTCTGCCGCCATTCCGGATCGGTGAGCAGTTCGGCATCCGACGAATCGCGCATATTGCCGCATTCGATGAAAACCTTGGGCACGGTCGACAGATTCAGCCCGCCGAGGTCCGCGCGTACGTCAAGACCCGTGCCCTCGCCCAGATAGTTGGCGGGGGCGCTGCCGGTCTCCCGGACGAAATTGCCCACGATGTGTTCGCCGAGATCGCGCGAGGGACCGACGATGGCCGTGGTGTCCGCACCTCCGCCCTTGACCTGGGCGGGGAGAATGACATGGAATCCGCGATTGCCGGGAGCCGATCCGTCCGCGTGGACGGAGATCGCGGCATCGGCCTTCGCCTTGTTCCCGATACGGGCGCGCTCATCGACGCACGGGCCGTAAGGGCGCTCGTTGTCGTGGGTGAAGGTGACCGTCGCGCCCTCTTTCCTGAGCAGATCGCGCAGGCGGTGGGAGACATCGAGGGTGAACTCGGCTTCGGGGTAACCGGCGTTGGTGGAGGTGCCGGTGGTGTCACATTCCTTGGTGGTTGTTCCGATATCCACCGGCTCATTGATCTCGGCGGTGTGGTCGCGATTGCGTGGATTATGACCGGGGTCGATGACCACGACCTTGCCCGCGAGCGGTCCGGCCGGGGCGGAGGGCTTGGCCGGGGCGGAGGGCTTGGCCGGGGTGGTGCCGCCGGGAACGTCGTCGTCCCGCGCGCTGCCGGAAGGGGAAGGGGCGGGCGTGGTGGCCGGCGAGGCGGAGGAGGAGACTCCGGCCGCCGACGCGGCGGCCGGACCGCCGTCCGGGCCGCTCATCCCCTGCCAGACGAGCCATCCCGCCACGGCGGTCGGCACGAGTGCGGCGACCGCGACGGTGAGATTGCTCCGGCCGGAACGGCGGCGGGTGGGCTGCTGGCTCTCGTCGTACGACACCGTCGCGATGGTAGACCGTCCGGCGATCGGGGCGCGGCAGAAGACACGGGCGGGCGGCGCGGTCCCCCGATCGCGAGGCCGTCCAGGGCGCGGGTCAGGGGGGCTGCGGTCAGATACCCGGTGCCGTACGGCGCAGGACGCGCAGCGAATCGGTCACCGACACCTCGGTGAAGGCGCCGGAGGCCAGGGCCCGGAGATAGACGCGGTACGGGGCCTGCCCGCCCGCCGCCGGGTCGGGGAACACATCGTGGATGACGAGCAGCCCGCCCTCGGCGAGACGCGGGGCCCAGCCCTCGTAGTCCCCGTTGGCGTGCTCGTCGGTGTGGCCGCCGTCGATGAAGACGAGCCCGAGCGCGCCGCCCCAGACCTTCGCCACCTGCGGCGAACGGCCGACGACCGCGATCACCCAGTCCTCCAGGTCCGCCGCGCGGAGCGTGCGGCGGAACGCCGGGAGCGTGTCCATCAGGCCGGTGTCCGGATCGACGACGGACGGGTCGTGGTACTCCCAGCCCGGCTGCTGCTCCTCGCTGCCCCGGTGGTGGTCGACGGTGACGGCGACCGTACCGGCCTCACGCGCGGCGGCGGCCAGCAGAAGGGTGGAGCGCCCGCAGTACGTGCCGATCTCCAGCAGCGGCAGCCCGAGCGCGCCCGCCTCGGCGGCCGCCGCGTACAGCGCGAGCCCCTCGTGGACGGGCATGAAGCCCTTGGCGGCCTCGAAGGCGGCGAGGATCTTCGGCGCGGGTGCCGGGGGCATCGGCTCTCCTCGTGCTGGTGCGGTGGGCGGTACGAACCGTGGTACGGAGCGTGATCGCCCATGCTGCCGTACACCCCCGGCCGGGCGGCCGCCGGGGGCGAGGGCGGGTCAGGAGGCGACGGTGGTACGGCGCTCCCGCGCGCCCTGGGCGAGGACCAGATCGACATCGACCGGCACTCCGCCGCCGGGATACTCCGCGGGAAGCGCGTGCGGCGCGTACCCCGTGGCCGTGCCCGCCAGTACGTACGGTCCACTCGACGGCGGCAGCAGCGCGTAGCGGCCGTCCTCGTCGGCGGTGGTGCGGCCCGCCTGCCGGCCCCGGGGGTCGATCAGCGTGACGTTCGCCCGCGCGACCGGCGTACCGTCCGTGTCCACCACCCGCCCGCGGAACCCGCCCGACCCGGCGACCAGCGTCGGCTGCCGGCTCTGCTCGGCGTCGCCCGCCAGGGACGTGGGCCCCGGCGCGAACCGCTGCGCCGACCGCTGCGACGGCAGGAACGCGGCCAGCACCAGCCCGATGATCACCGCGCCCGTCGCGATGAGGAACGAGATACGGAATCCGTCCATGCTGGGGACGTCCACGCCTCCCGTCCGGATCGAGGTGTGCGCCAGCACCATGCCGATCACCGCGCTCGACACCGAGGTACCGATGGAGCGCATCAGAGTGTTCAGACCGTTGGCCGCGCCGGTCTCCGACGGGTCGACGGCGCCGATGATCAGGGCGGGGAGCGAGGAGTACGCGAGGCCGATACCGGCGCCCACGACGACCGAGATGACGACGGTCTGCCAGGCCGCGCTCATCAGGCCGAGGCCCGCTCCGTACCCGATCCCGATGATCAGCATGCCGAGCATCAGCGAGACCTTGGGGCCGCGCCGGGCGGAGATCCGGGCGTAGACCGGCGCGGTGAACATCATCGTCAGACCGAGCGGCGCCACGCAGAGACCTGCCATCAGCATCGACTGGCCCAGGCCGTAGCCGGTGGCGGCGGGCAGCTGGAGCAGCTGGGGGAGGACGAGCGAGATCGCGTAGAAGGCGACACCGACCATGATCGAGGCGAGGTTGGTGAGCAGTACCTCACGCCGGGCGGTGGTGCGCAGATCGACCAGCGGGGCGGCGCTCCGCAGCTCCATCACGCCCCACAGCAGCAGGATGGCCACCGCCAGGCCGAACAGCCCGAGCGTGGTCGGCGAACCCCAGCCCCAGTCGCTGCCCTTGGTGATCGGCAGCAGGAGGGAGACGAGTCCGGCGGACAGCCCGAGCGCGCCGAGCCAGTCGAAGGTGCCGTCGGCCCGTACCGACGACTCCGGTACGTACCGGACGGTCAGGAGCATCGACAGCACGCCGAGCCCGGCCGCGCCGAAGAACAGCGCGTGCCAGTCGGCGTTCTGGGCGATCAGGGCCGCGGCGGGCAGCGCGAGCCCGCCGCCGACGCCGATGGACGAGCTCATCAGCGCCATCGCCGAGCCGAGCTTCTCGCGCGGCAGCTCGTCGCGCATGATGCCGATGCCGAGGGGTATCGCGCCCATCGCGAAGCCCTGGAGCGCCCTGCCGACGATCATGATGACCAGGTCATCGGTGAATCCGCAGATCAGCGAGCCGATCACCATCACGGCGAGGCTGGCGAGCAGCATCCGCCGCTTGCCGAAGAGATCGCCGAGCCGCCCCATGATCGGGGTGGAGACGGCGCCGGCGAGCAGGGTCGCGGTCATGACCCAGGTGGCGTTGGCGGGCGCCGTGTGGAGCAGGACGGGCAGGTCCTTGATGACGGGAACGAGCAGGGTCTGCATCACCGCGACGGTGATGCCCGCGAAGGCGAGGACGGGAACGATCCCGCCGGCTTTACGGGTCGACGGATCCGGGAGCTCCCCGGCGTACTGATCGGTCGTCGTCTGTGGCATACGTGCGGCCTCCGGGCAGGAAGTAAGGGCAGCTGAGAGTGCGTGACGGCAGGTGGATGCAGTATGAAACCTTCCAGTCGGCCGCGATATTCCGGCGAACGCGACGCAAACGGCACCGGAAGAAGACGCCGGTTCTTCCGGGCACGTTCCTGACGCACCGTCAGAAGTGAGACGCGCGCCCCCCGGCTCTGCCATGGGCGAATCTGCCACGGGCCGAGAACCCTTGGGCGGGCACCCGGCCGGACCGAGAGTGGGATGACCGCGGCCACCACACCGGCCGCGCCACCCGACGACTTCCGGAGGACCGATGACCGCACTCCTCACCGGTGGGAACCCCGCCCTCGACCCGCGGGCCACCGCCGACGACACACCTCCGAGCCGGTTCGACGACCAGCTCGCGGCCCAGCTGCTCATGCAGCGGATCGTCTTCCTCGGCACCCAGGTGGACGAGGTTTCCGCGAACCGGGTCTGCGCCCAGCTGCTCCTGCTCTCGGCGGAGGACCCGCGTACCGACATCAGCCTCTACATCAACAGTCCGGGCGGCTCCGTGACGGCGGGGCTGGCGATCTACGACACGATGCGGCTGATCCCCAACGACGTCTCGACACTCGCCATGGGGTTCGCCGCCAGCATGGGGCAGTTCCTGCTCAGCGTCGGCGAGCGGGGCAAGCGCTACGCGCTGCCGAACGCGCGGATCATGATGCACCAGCCGTCGGCCGGCATCGGCGGGACCACCGCCGATATCGCGATCCAGGCCGAGAACCTCGAATTCACGAAGAAGGCCATCGAGCGGATCACCGCGGAGCACACCGGCCAGACCGAGGAGACGATCTCCCGCGACGGCGACCGCGACCGGTGGTTCACGGCCGAGCAGGCGAGGGAGTACGGGATGGTCGACCGCGTGGTCGAGTCGCTCGACGACGTCCGCCCGGCCGGTACGCGACGACGGATCGGACTCTGAGATGAGCCAGTACACGATCCCGACCGTCGTGGAGCGCACCCCGCAGGGGGAGCGGGCGTACGACATCTACAGCCGGCTGCTGTCCGAGCGGGTCATCTTCCTCGGCACCGAGATCGACGACGGCGTCGCCAACGTGGTCATCGCCCAACTCCTCCATCTGGAGTCGTCGAGCCCGGAGCGCGAGATCGCGATCTACATCAACTCGCCGGGCGGCTCGGTCACCTCACTCATGGCGATCTACGACACGATGACCTTCGTCGGCGCGCCGATCTCGACGTTCTGCGTGGGACAGGCGGCCTCGACCGCGGCGGTGCTGCTGGCGGGCGGCGACCCCGGGCGGCGGTTCGTCCTGGAGCACGCCCGGGTGCTGCTGGGGCAGCCGGCGAGCGGCGGCCGGCAGGGGACGGTCTCGGACCTCAGCCTCCAGGCGAAGGAGATGCTCAGGATCCGCTCGGAGATCGAGGAGGTGCTGTCCCGGCACACGCACCACGACCCCGCGACCCTCCGCGCCGACATGGACCGCGACAAGGTCTTCACCGCGCACGAGGCGGTGGCGTACGGGCTGGCCGACGAGGTGCTGAGCAAGCGGGCGCTTGCTGTCCGGGGCGCGTAGCGGGTTCCGTCAGGCGGCGAGGAGACGCGCCTCGTACGACCCGGAGCCGCCGCGTCCCATGCCCGGCCTCTCCTGACCGATTCGGGTCTGGCGCGTGTGCGTCCGGCCGAGACGGGTCAGTTCGCCGTGGCTCAGGGCGAGCAGATCGGCCAGCCCGAGGCCGAGAGCGCGGGCGGCGGCCGCGAGGACTTCGGACGAAGCCTCCTTGCGGCCGCGCTCCAGCTCGGAGAGGTACGGCATCGAGATCCTGGCCGCCTCGGCGACATCCTTGAGTGTGCGCTCCTGGGCGAGGCGCTCGCGCCGCAGGACGTCTCCCACGAGGTGCCGCCAGAGCGGCTCTCTCGGCTCCCCGGCCCCTGCGGGCGGCGAGGCGGCGGCGTCCGGGGCCGGCGCGGCAGCCGCCGCCACCGGGCGCAGGGGAATGACGCGGGCTTGGTCGGTCGCGTGGCTGCTCACCTCCCCAGAGTAGGAGCGTCGCGCCCGACGGGAAGGGAACTGCGTTCTGCCGTCGGCGAATTCGCGGAAACCACGGTCACCGGGAGAACCACGGCCGTGGAATCCGCGCCGCGCCGCCCCGCGCCGGAGGCGGGACTTTGAAGACAGGCCCTACGCCGAAATCCCGATGTACGGGCCGCTCGACGCCTGCGACCATGACCGCCATGGTCCGAGCCCCCGCAGAAACCGACGCCGTCCACATATCCGCGCCCCCAGGACCGTCCCGTACCTGGGCGGTGCTTCTCGCCGCCTGCGCCGGGCAGTTCCTCGTCGTCCTCGATGTGTCCGTGGTGAATGTCGCCCTGCCGTCGATGCGCACGGACCTCGGGCTCTCCGGCAGCGGGTTGCAGTGGGTGCTCAACGCCTACTCGATCGCGTTCGCCGGCTTCATGCTGCTCGGCGGGCGGGCCGCCGATCTCTTCGGCCGCAAGGCGATGTTCCTGACCGGGCTCGCGGTGTTCACCCTGGCGTCCCTCGCGGGCGGACTCGCCCAGGAGGGCTGGCAGTTGCTCACCGCCCGCGCCGTACAGGGGCTCGGCGCGGCCGTACTGGCGCCCGCGACGCTCACCATCCTGACGTCCGCCGTACCGGAAGGCGTCGCCAGGACCCGGGCCATAGGGACCTGGTCCGCGGTCGGCGCGGGCGGTGGCGCGGCCGGCGGGCTCGTCGGCGGTGTGCTCACCGATCTGCTGTCCTGGCGCTGGGTGCTGCTGATCAATGTGCCGGTCGGGGTGCTGGTGCTGGCCGGCGCGGCGGTATGGCTGACCGAGTCCCGTACGGAGCGGGTACGGCGCCTCGATCTGCCCGGCGCGGTGCTGGTCACGGCCGGTCTCGCCACGGTCGCGTACGGGATCGTGCAGACCGAGGAGCAGGGCTGGGGAGCGGCGGCGACGCTGCTGCCGCTGGTCGGCGGAGCGCTGCTGCTCGGCGCGTTCGTGGCGGTGGAGGCACGGACGAAGGCACCGCTGATGCCGCTCGGGCTGTTCCGGGTACGGGCCGTGTCCGCCGCCAACGCGGCGATGTTCGTCTGTGGCGCGGCGTCGTTCTCCATGTGGTTCTTCATGACCGTCTACGCCCAGAACGTGCTGGGATACACGCCGTTGGACGCCGGGCTCGCGCTCATCCCCAGCTCGCTGAGCATCGTGCTCGGCTCGAAACTGGCGCCCCGGCTGATGCCACGGGTCGGTGCCCGCAATCTGGCGGTGTCCGGCACGCTGATGGCGGTGGCGGGGTTCGGCTGGCAGTCCACGATGACCGCTGACGGAACGTATCTCTCGTCGATCCTCGGCCCCGGCCTGCTGATGATGACCGGCCTGGGCCTGGCCGCCACACCGCTGGCGGCGCTGGCCACGACGGGCGCGGCGGCCGACGACGCCGGTCTGGTCTCCGGCCTCATCAACACCTCCCGCACGATGGGCGGCGCGCTCGGCCTGGCGGTCCTCTCCACGGTGGCGGCGTCCCGTACGGCGGGCGGCATGAGCCCGGAGGCGCTGACCGAGGGGTACGCGCTGGCGTTCAGGACGGGGAGCGGGGTACTGCTCGCGGGGGTCGTCCTGATGCTGCTGTGGCTGCCGCGCGGCTCCTCGACCACGTAAGTCGGCCATCGTCGCGGTCCGGCGCGGCCGGCGCGTTGAGGGCGGTGACGATCCGTTTCTCCTCGTAGGTGAAGTGCGACTCCAGCAGGGCCGACAGGCCGTCCAGCTCGCGCAGTACTCCGGGGAGGCCGGCCGCGTCGGCGTTGGCGAGCAGGTCCTCCACGCTCCGCAGGATTCCGCTCACCACCTCGTGGTCCTGGCGCAACAGCTCCAGGACCGGGCGCAGTCCGGGATGGCGCGCGGCCAGGGCGGGAAACGTTCCGTCGTCCTCGTCGGTGTGGTGCCGGCTCAGGGCCGAGCAGAAGGCCAGGCAGTGGGCGCGCAGTTGGCGTGCGCCGCGTGTGTCGCGCGGGCCCCGGGGCTCCGCGGCGGCGAGATCCTCACGGATCCTGGCCAACTCCTCGCGGAGCCACATATGCGTATCGATCAGCTGGTTCCCGAGAGCCGTCAGACGGCTGTTCGGTTCAGGGTATTCAGGGGTTGTGTCCATGGTTGTCCCATGATTCGGCGCCTCCATGCCCACGGCGGTCTCTTCGCCGGATGCACCGCGACGCTGAGCCGGGATTCCACCACCCCGGGTACGGCTCGTCAAGCGGCCGGGGCCCGCGCCGCCCTCGCACGGTCCTCGCCGCGTTCATGTGGTCCTCGCCGATCTGCGGTACGAGAACACCGCGTACGAGCCGAAGACGACAAGCCAGCCGGCCAGCACCGCGATCGTCGTCGCGCCCGGGGCCGTGCCCTGCGTGGTGGACCAGCCCAGGTAGGCGAAGCGGTTGGCGGGGGTGTACTCCGCGATCGTCCGCAACCAGCCGGGGAACGCGGCGATCGGGAACCAGAGCCCGCCGGCCAGGGCCAGGACCATCAGACAGCCCACGTTCACGACGCCGGTCGTCTGCGCGGAGAGGTGGTAGCCGTTGCCGATGCCGAGCAGGGTGAACGGGAGCGCGCCCGCCCACAACAGCGCGACCAGGGCGGCCCACTGCCACAGGGCGAGCCGTACGCCGTTGACCAGACCGCCCGCCGCCAGTACGGCGAGCAGCGCGGGCAGGACGGTCACCGAACCGGCCAACGCCCGGCCCAGCACCACCTGGCGGGGCGGCATCGGGGTGATCCGCAGCTGGCGCAGCCAGCCGAGCGACTTGTCCTCCGCGATCCCGGTGCCCGTACCGACGGCCGCGCCGAGCGCGCCGTACGCGGCCATGCCGACCATGGAGGCGATCTTCCACTCCATGTCATCCGGACCGGCGCCGCCGCCGAGATTGGTGAAGAGCAGATACATCAGGACCGGCATGCCGGTGCCGAAGATGACGAAGCCGGGATCGCGCAGCGTACGGCGGACTTCGAGCTTGATGTACTCCAGCATGGCGGGCATCACAGGCCGTCCTTCGTGTCGTCCTTCATCTCGTCCTTGGCGTCGCGCGTCGTGTGCGTCAGCGCGAGGAAGGCGTCCTCCAGCGTCGCCGGGGCGACTTCGAGCCGGCGGATCGCGTCGAGTCCGGCGAGGGCGACGACGGTCGCGTCCGAGTCGTCCGTACGGAGCCGGGCGCGGCCCGCGCGTACCTCCGCCGAGACGACGCCGGGCAGCCGCGTCAGCTCCGCCGTAAAGCCCTCCGGCAGGTCGAAGCAGACGAGATGGCCGCCGACCGAGCCCTTGATCTGCTCGCTGGTGCCGTCTGCGACGATCCGGCCGTGGTCGATGACGACGATCCGGTCGGCGTTGTCGTCGGCCTCTTCCAGATAGTGGGTGGAGAAGAGCACGGTGTTGCCGCGGTCCGCGTAGGCGCGCATGGAGGACCAGAAGGCGCGGCGGGCCTCCACATCGAGGGCGGCGGTGGGCTCGTCGAGGACGAGCAGCTCGGGGCCGCCGGCCAGCGCGACCGCGAACCTGACCCGTTGCAGCTGGCCGCCGGAGAGCTTGTCCACGCGGCGGCCGGCCAGTTCCGTGAGCCCGGCGAGGCCGAGCGACTCGGCGAGGGGCAGCGGGTGCGGGTAGGTACTGGCGACGAACGTGAGCAACTCCCTTACGGTCACCCGCCGGATCGGCCGACCGTCCTGGAGCATCGCCCCGACCCGTCCGGCCGTGACGGCACGCGCGGGCGGGCCGCCGAAGAGCCGTACCGTCCCGCTGTCCGGCTCGTCGAGGCCGAGGAGCAGCCCGATGGCGGTCGACTTGCCCGCGCCGTTGCGGCCGAGCAGTGCGACGGCCTCCCCGCGCGGGACACGGAGATCGATGACGTCCACGGCCCGGACCGCGCCGAAGGCCTTGACGACACCGGTGAAGCTCACGGCGTCCGTCGCGGCGGCGTCCGTCGCGTGGGCGGGCCCCGTGCTCGCGGTGTGCGTGCCCCTGTCCGGAGTGTCTGTCGCCGGCGTACCGGCTGTCTGCGTCATGCCCACGACGCTACGGATCCGACCCACCGCCGCGACAGATTACGCGTGTACCAACTCGCGCATGACAAAAGTCCCGCCGCCTCATGGCGAGAGGCCGCCACGGACTTGGTGGCGGCCTCTCCTCATGTGTGCGGATATGTTCCGATCGGACGGTGCGTCAGATCGTCAGGCCGCGTAGCTGCTCTGCTCCGGGCGGCGGTGACGGCCGTGGACGGGGGACGCCGAGTCCTCCGTCGATGCCGCACCTCCCCGGTGCTTTCCGTGCGTTCCGATACCGCCGCTGTCGTCCCCGTCGGCGGCCGCCGCTCCCCGCGGACGCTCCTGGGTCGTGTCGGTTCGGGCTTCAGACATGTGGGAAGTCACCCCGTCGTGATCGCTGCTTGTGGTGGCGCAGGGACTCCGGCCGCCCCGTACCGCCACGACAGCGTTACGGTCACGCGTCCGCATCACCGTCACCGACACATCCGGTCGGTACGGCCGCGAAGCCCCGGCCGAAAGTCTATCCAGGTGCCACACGGCCGGTGAGGGGAGCCTGCTGGAGCGGCACCGGCCTGCACATCACAGGAGTGCGGGGGGCGTTGGGCGGTTCCCCGTCCGGGGATTCCGCTTGTGCCGGTTCTGTGATCAGTCCGGGATCCGGTCCGGCGCAGGGTCCCGCGTCCCGGTCCGCGTCCCGGTCCGCGGCCCGGTCCTGGTCCGAGGCCGGGTCCGGGTCCCGCTCCGGGTCCTGAGGGCCGTCCGGTACGGGAAGCAGCACATCGGCGGGGGCGTCGAGGCGTGCCACTCCGCACGGCACCGCCCTTGTGGCATACGGCAGTTGGAGCACGGCGTCCCTGGTCCACACGCCGGATCCGGCCAGCCATCCCTCGGGCGCCCGGCGTTGATGCAGCCGGCGGCCCGCGGGACGCCACACCCCGAGCCAGCTGCCCGCCGCCCCGTCGATCCGCAGCGCCACCGCGCAGCTCTCCGGCATCAGCACCTGCCCCGGCTGTACGGCGAACGGCGTCACCGCGCAGTCCGCCAGCCGCAGGCACTCCGGGAACCGCACCGGCCGCAGACTTCCCAGGACGCCCCAGCCCAGCCGGTCGTGGCCCGGCGCGTCCGAGCGGATCAGCAGCAGTCCGCTGTCGGCGTCCGCCAGCAGCAGCCGGTCGTTGCTCTCCTCGGTGATCTGGAGCAGCGGCGTCACCTCGCCGCCCCGCCCCAGATCGACGGCGACGGCCTTCACCACGCCGTCCGTCTCCCGGTCGAGGGCCAGTATCCGGCCCGTACGGTCCAGCCAGACACCGCCCGAGCAGCGGCCGGGCACCTCGGCGACCCGCTCGGGGCCGAACGCGCCGCCCGTCACCAGCCAGACCGTGGTGGTGCGCGGGCCGGCCGACAGGGCGTACGCGCGGCTGCCGTCCGGCGACGGCGGCAGCAGCGTCAGCTCGGCGTGCTCGTCCGTGCGGCCCACCGCGCCCACGGGCAGCTGGCCCGTGCCGGGGCCGGTGGGGTAGAGCAGCGAGAAGTCGTGCCGGTCCGCGACCAGCCGGCGGATGAGCACCCTGCCGTCGGACAGCGGCAGCACTTCGGTGTCGGGCTCCTCGGGCTGGTCGAGGGGGAGCGGCACGGCATAGGGCTCGGGTCCGTCGAGGGTCCACCTCTCCGGGAACCACGCGTCGCCCTGAGCGGCCGGATGGCCCTGGCGGGGCGCGCCGAGCGTCAGCCGCGCCGCATAGGCACCGTCCGCCGTGATCGCGAACTCCGGATGCCGTACCGCCCGGCGCGGGCCGCCCGGGTCGCCCCCTCCTCTCGGGCCACCCGGACCACCCGGGCCGTTCGGCCCCGTTCCGTCCGCCCCGTCCGCTCCTTCCGTTCCGCTCCCGTCCTCAGTAGCCGTAGTAGCCGTCTCGATAGCACAGGCCGTCATCGGTCTGTCACCTCCGGCGACGAAGCTAGTTTTCGTACTTCCTGCCGAACAACACGAGACCTCGCACTTCACACATAAGGGTGGCCATCGCGCGATTCCACAGATAGCGCGGGGGCGGGTGTGCTGGCCGGGATGGCGGTGGATAAAGTAAGGCACGCCTTACTAACCGCCGAGTACCGCCTCCCAGGAGCAACAGCATGTCCATAAGACGCCGTGGCACAGCCGCCGCCGTCGCTCTCGCCGCCGCGCTCTCCCTCGCGGCCTGCGGCAGCGGCGACTCCTCCGACAGCGGTTCCGCCGCGTCGGACGGAGGCGACAAGAAAGCCGCCGTCGCCACGGGCGGCAAGGACTTCGCCGAAGCGGCCAAGAAGACGGCCGCCTACGGGACCGACGCGCGGCCGGGGCAGTTCCCGCGCACGATCACCCACGCCATGGGCACGACCGAGCTGAAGAAGCGCCCCGAGCGGGTCGTCGTGCTGGACGTCGGCGAGTTCGACAACGTCGTCTCCCTGGGCGTGAAACCGGTCGGGTACGCGCCGACCGAGGGCGACGAGTCCATCCCCAGCTATCTGCGGAAGGGCGCGGGCAGCCCCAAGAGCGTCGGCACGATCAACAACCTCAACCTGGAGGCGATCGCCGGACTCAAGCCCGACCTCATCCTCGGCAGCCAACTGCGCGCGGCCGACAAGTACAAGGCCCTCGCGGAGATCGCCCCGACGGTCTTCTCCATCCGCCCCGGCTTCACCTGGAAGGAGAACTACCTCCTCAACGCCCAGGCGCTGGACCGCACCGCGGAGGCGAAGGCCGAACTCGCCGCGTACGACAAGAAGGCGGCGGCCCTCGGCACGGAGATCGGCCCCGACAAGCCGACCGTCTCGATGGTGCGCTACATGCCGGACCGGCTGCGGCTGTACGCGAAGGCGTCCTTCATCGGCACGATCCTCGACGACGTCGGCCTGCCGCGGCCCAAGAACCAGCAGATCAACGATCTGGCCGTGGAGATCAGCCCGGAGAAGATCGACGACGCGGACGCGGACTGGATCTTCACGGGCGTGTACGGCGACCCGGCGAAGACCCAGCGGGACACCGCGCGCTCCAACCCGCTGTGGAAGAACCTGAAGGCGGTCGAGGCGGGGCAGGCGAAGGACGTCAAGGACGAGACCTGGTACCTGGGCCTGGGCGTGACGGCGGCGGACCAGGTCCTCGACGACCTGCGCGGCTACCTCGTCAAGTAACGAGCCCCGTCGAGGTGGCCGGTGGTCGTCGTAGCCATGGTGGGTGGGGCACCTGGGGCAGGTAGCCTTTGCACCGTGCCCCCTGTCCCCTCAGCCGTCCCCGCCGACGCTCCCTCCGCGCCCCGTCTGGCGGATGTCCTCGCCGCGCTCGACGCCCTCTGGCCGCCCGAGCGGGCCGAGCAGTGGGACGCCGTCGGCACGGTCTGCGGTGACCCCGGAGCCACGGTCACCCGGGTGCTGTTCGCGGTCGACCCCGTCCAGGAGATCGCCGACGAAGCGGTACAGCTCGGCGCCGAGCTGATCGTCACCCATCACCCGCTCTATCTGCGCGGTACGACGACGGTCGCGGCCTCCACGTTCAAGGGGCGCGTCGTGCACACCCTCATCAAGCACGACATCGCGCTGCACGTCGCGCACACCAACGCCGACACCGCCGACCCCGGCGTCTCCGACGCCCTCGCCGGCGCGCTCGACCTGCGGGTCGTACGGCCCCTCGTACCCGATCCCACGGACCCCGCAGGACGGCGCGGCCTCGGCAGGATCTGCGAGCTGGACCGCCCCGCGACCCTCCGCGACTTCGCCGCACGCGTCGCGCACCGGCTGCCCGGCACCGCCCAGGGCATCCGGATCGCGGGCGACCCGGACGCGCCCGTCCGTACGATCGCCGTCAGCGGCGGCTCGGGCGACGGCCTCTTCGACCAGGTCAGAGCGGCGGGCGTGGACGCGTTCCTCACCGCCGACCTGCGCCACCACCCGGTCTCCGAGGCCACCCAGCAGACCGCGCTCGGGCTGGTCGACGCCGCGCACTGGGCCACCGAATGGCCCTGGTGCGAGCAGGCCGCCGCCCAGCTCGACGAGATTTCCGACCGCCATGGCTGGGACCTGCGGGTCCATGTCTCGAAGACGGTCACCGACCCCTGGTCAGCCCACCACTCCTCCGACTCCTCAGGAGCCCCCAACTGAACGCCGCGCCCGCCGACCAGATCCGACTCCTCGACGTCCAGGCCCTCGACGTACGACTGTCGCAGCTCGCCCACAAGCGCACCGCGCTGCCCGAGCACGCCGAGATCGAGTCGCTCACCAAGGACCTCGCCCAGCTGCGCGACCTGCTCGTCGCCTCGACGACCGAGGAGAGCGACACCGCCCGCGAGCAGACCAAGGCCGAGCAGGACGTCGACCAGGTGCGCCAGCGCGCCGTACGCGACCAGCAGCGCCTGGACTCCGGCGCGGTCACCTCGCCCAAGGACCTGGAGAACCTCCAGCGCGAGATCGTCTCCCTCGCCAAGCGGCAGGGCGATCTGGAGGACGTCGTCCTCGAAGTCATGGAGCGCCGCGAGTCCGCGCAGGAGCGGGTCACCGAGCTGACGGAACGTGTCTCCTCCGTCCAGGCCAAGGCCGATGACGCCGCCGCGCGCCGGGACGCCGCCGTCGCGGAGTTCGACCGCGAGGCCGCGACGGTGACGAAGGAGCGTGAGGTCGTCGCCGCGTCCGTACCGGCCGACCTGCTCAAGCTGTACGAGAAGCTGCGCGTCCAGCAGGGCGGGGTGGGCGCCGCGCGGCTGTTCCGGCGCCGCTGCGAGGGCTGCCAGCTGGAGCTGAACATCACCGAGGTCAACGAGGTCAAGGCGGCCCCCGCCGACGCCGTGCTTCGGTGCGAGAACTGCCGCCGCATTCTGGTGCGTACCGCCGATTCGGGTCTGTAATGCGGCAGTTCATCGTCGAGGCGGACGGCGGCTCCCGGGGCAACCCGGGGCCCGCCGGATACGGTGCGGTCGTCCTCGACGGCCGCACCGGTGAGCCGCTCGCCGAGGCCGCCGAGTACATCGGTATCGCCACCAACAACGTCGCCGAGTACAAGGGCCTGATCGCCGGTCTGAACGCCGCCAAGGCGCTGGACCCGGCCGCCGGGATCAGGGTCCGGATGGACTCCAAGCTGGTCGTCGAGCAGATGTCGGGGCGCTGGAAGATCAAGCACCCGGACATGAAGCCGCTGGCCGCCGAGGCGGCGCGGATCTTCCCCGCCGGACAGGTCACCTTCGAGTGGATCCCGCGCGAGCGGAACAAGCACGCGGACCGGCTGGCCAACGAGGCGATGGACGCGGGCAGGAACGGCGGTCAGTGGGACCCGTCGGCGTCCACGGCGGCGCTGGACGCGAGCGCGGCGCGGGCCGCGACGACGGCTGCGGAGGCGGGCGAGGCCGTGGGGCGCGCGGCACAGACGGAGCGGACGGAGGCGGCGTCTTCCGTTTCCGCGTCTTCCGACTCCGCGCCGTCCGTTTCCGCGCCTGCGAGTTCCGCGTCCGTCGGCTGGGGATCCTCCGCCGACCTCGGCGCCCCCGTCACCTTCGTCCTGCTGCGGCACGGCGAGACCGCGCTCACCCCGGAGAAGCGCTTCTCGGGCAGCGGCGGCAGCGACCCGGAGCTGTCGGCGGCCGGCCGCCGGCAGGCCGAGGCCGTCGCCGCGTCGCTGGCCGCGCGCGGCACCATCCAGGAGATCGTCTCCTCACCGCTCAGGCGCTGCCGCGAGACGGCGGGGACGGTGGCGGCCCGGCTCGGTCTGGACGTCACCGCCGAAGAGGGCCTGCGCGAGACGGACTTCGGCGCCTGGGAGGGGCTGACGTTCGCGGAGGTACGGGAGCGGTACCCCGACGATCTGAGTGCCTGGCTCGCCTCACCCGATGTCGCGCCGACCGGCGGCGGCGAGAGCTTCACGGCCGTGGGACGGCGCGTCGCGGCCGTCCGCGACCGGCTGCTGGAGCGCTACCGGGGCCGCACGGTGCTGGTGGTCACGCATGTCACGCCGGTGAAGACCCTGGTCCGGCTGGCCCTCGGCGCACCGCCGGAGTCCCTGTTCCGGATGGAACTGTCGGCGGCCTCGCTCTCGGCGGTGGCGTATTACGCGGACGGCAACGTGTCGGTGCGGCTGCTGAACGACACCTCGCATCTGCGCTGATGCGCGCGCCGTTGGCGGACCCGACGGCGCGCACTCTCACGAGCGGCGCGGCTCGCGCAGGGCCGACGCCTCGCGGGCCAGTGACTCGACCCGGTCCCAGTCCTTGGCCGCCAGCGCGTCCACCGGGAGCATCCATGTCCCGCCGACGCAGCCGACGTTCGGCAGGGCGAGATACGACGGTGCCTTCTGCGCCGTGATGCCGCCCGTCGGGCAGAACCGGGCCCCCGGGAGCGGACCCGCCAGGGACTTGAGATAGGCCGTGCCGCCCGCGGCCTCCGCCGGGAAGAACTTCATCTCCGTCACCCCGCGCTCCAGCAGCGCCACGACCTCGGAGGTGGTCGACACCCCCGGCAGGAACGGCACGCCCGAGTCCCGCATCGCGGTCAGCAGCGCCTCCGTCCACCCCGGGCTGACCAGGAAGCGCGCGCCCGCCTTCACCGAGCCGGCCACGGCCTCGGCCGTGATGACCGTACCCGCGCCGACCACCGCGTCCGGCACCTCGGAGGCGATCGCGCGGATCGCCTCCATCGCGGCCGGCGTCCGCAGCGTCACCTCGATCGCGGGCAGTCCGCCCGCGACGAGGGCGCGGGCGAGGGGCACGGCGTCGGCGGCATCGTCGAGGACGACGACAGGGATGACGGGGGCGAGGTCCAGCACGGAAGCCACGGGCGCGGAGGTCATGGCGACATCCTGCCGCGCCCGTGCCATTCCACGCAACGACCGTTGCGCAGGGTGCAATGAGATGGAGGTGCGGGGGCTCAGCGGGGCTCAGTGGATCTCCGTGACCACCACATCCAGCGCCCAGGTGCGCCCCGCCCTCTCCGGAGCGGTCGCCTCCACCACGTACCCCAGCTCCCGCAACGTCTCCACCAGCTCGGCCGGGCCCTTCGGCCGCGCGCCCGCCGTCAGCAGATCCCGTACCAGCCGGCCCTTCGTCGCCTTGTTGAAGTGGCTGACCACGGACCGCTTCTCCGCCCCGGTCACCGGATCGATCTGCGCGTGCAGCACCCGTACCGTCGCCGTACGCCCCGCCAGTTCGCCCTTCGGCTTCCACGCGGCGGCATACGCCGACGAACGCAGATCGAGCACGGTCCCGCCGCCCGCCACCTCCGGCAGGACGGACTCCATCGGCCCGCGCCAGTACGCGCCCAGCGCGCCGAGCCCCGGCAGCCTGACGCCCATCGAGCAGCGGTACGAGGGGATACGGTCGCCCATCCGTACCGCGCCCCACAGCCCGGAGAAGACCAGCAGCGTCTTCGCCGCCCGCCGTCGCGCGGCGGTGTCGAGCGTGGCCAGATCCAGCGCGTCGTACAGCACACCGGTGTAGATCTCGCCGGCCGGGCGCGTGCCCGCCGTACGCAGCTCCACGTTCTTCGCGATCTCGCCGCGCAGCCCCTCGCTGAGCCCGAGCACCTGACGCGCCTTCTCCTCGTCGGCGGCGCACAGCTCGACGAGTTCGTCCAGCACGGCGGCCCTGGCCGCGGTCAGCCCCGGCAGGGAGAGGGACTCCGGCTTCAGCGGAGCGCCGCGCCCGGAAGCGGCCTTTCCTTCCGACGGCGGCAACAGCACGAGCACGGTGGTTCTCCTCGGACGACCTGGGGGGACAGGGGGCGTGGCCCCCGCGCCAGCGTAGGCGACGGGCGGCCCGCGCCGAGCCGCTCGGGCGTCGCCGGGCAGGCGGCACTTTTGCAGACAGGCCCGAGAGGGCGGCGCGCCCGCGCTCGCCGCGCCGCCCGCTTCCGTCCGCCATACGCTCGGTTCATGCCCCGCCGTCATCTGCACACGACCGGCGCAGCCGAGGCTCCGCTGCGGGCCGCCCTGGGCGAGCTGCGTACGGCGCTCGACGTGCCCGGGGCCTTCTCGGCCGCCGTCCTCGCCGAGACGGGGCGGGCCGTACGCGCCCCACGCCCGCCGGACGACGGCTGGGCGCCGGACCACGACGCCACCGCCGTCGAACTGTTCACCCTTGACCCGCCCGCCGCCGCCGACCTCGACCGGGCGATGCGACTGGCCCGGCGGCCGGGCGGCGGCTTCCGGGTCCATTACGCGCTCGCCGATGTCGCCGCGTTCGTCACCCGGGGCGGCGCGCTCGACGCCGAGGCCCATCGTCGCGTACAGACCCTCTACTTCCCCGACGCCAGGGTGCCGCTGTACCCCGCCGTACTCTCCGAGGAGGCGGCCAGTCTGCTGCCGGAACGGACCAGGCCGGGCCTGCTCTGGCAGATCGACCTGGACGCGGAGGGCCGGACCGTCGCGGCCGAGGTCCGCAGGGCGCTCGTACGGAGCAGGGCCAGGCTCGACTACGCGGGCGCGCAGCGGGAGATCGACGCGGGGACGGCCCCGGAGTCCCTCGCCCTGCTGAAGGAGATCGGGGTGCTGCGCGAACGGCTGGAACGGGAGCGCGGCGGCATCTCTCTCATCGTCCCCGAGCAGGAGATCGTGGAGCACCCACCGAAAGCGGACAGCGCCTCCGGCGTCTCGTACACCGTCGCGTACCGCGCCCCGCTCCCCGTCGAGGGCTGGAGCGCCCAGATCTCCCTGCTCACCGGCATGGCCGCCGCCCAGCTGATGCTGACGGCCGGCACCGGCATCCTCCGTACGCTGCCCAGCGCCCCGGGCGGCGCGGTCGGCCGGCTCCGCCGCTCGGCGAAGGCACTGGGCATCGACTGGCCGCACCACGTCGCGTACGCCGAGACCGTCCGCTCCCTCGACCCCCACAACGCCCGCCACGCAGCCTTCCTCCAGGAGTGCACGGCACTGCTGCGCGGCGCGGGCTACACCGTGTTCACCGGCGGCCGGATCCCGCGGCCCGCCGTCCACGCGGCGGTCGCCGCCCCGTACACCCACTGCACGGCCCCGCTGCGGCGGCTCGTCGACCGGTACACGGGGGAGATCTGTGTGAGCGCGGTGGCGGGCCAGGACCCGCCGGAGTGGGTGCTCGCGGCCCTGGACGGGCTGCCGAAGGAGATGGCCGACGGGGCGGAACGGGCCGACACGGTGGAGCGCGAGTGCGTCGACATCGTGCAGGCGGCGCTGCTCAGGGACCGGGTCGGGGAGATCTTCGACGGGTACGTGATCGAGGTGCGGGAGCACGACCCGGCCGTCGGCACGGTCCATCTGGAGGACCCGGCCGTGATCGCCCGGATCGAGGGCGGCACCACCCCGCTCCCGCTGGGGGAGCGGCTGCGGGTACGGCTCACCCGGGCCGGTCCGGGGTCTGCGAAGGTGCTGTTCGCGCCCGCGTGAGTGCCTGGGTGAGGGCCTTGACCAGCTCGGCGGGTCCGTCCGCGTGGAAGCGGACCACCCGGGCCCGCCCGCGCCGCCCGAGGGGCCGTACGAACGCGACGGGCGCGGTCAGCTCCACCCGTACGGTCGTCTGGCCGCCCACCGCGAGATCGAGGACCCCGTCGTCCGCCGGATCGAATCCGATCAGCCCGCCGCTCTCCGGGTAGCGCCGGTCGACCCGTACGGAGGCGATCCGCGCCGCATCTACGGACAGGTCGAAGAGCGAGCCGTACCGGATCCTCAACGACCCGTCCGCGCCCACCACATGGGGCCGGGTCACACAGCCCGCGTGCAACGCCAGCACCATCAGCACCGTATAGACGTCCAGCACCAGCACCATCAGATGCACCACCGGCCAGGGGATCAGCACCGCCAGCGCCACCGTCTCGACGACGGCGACGAAGAGCAGGCCGTACATCATCGCCGTCTGCGGGCCGGTGTACGGGGCGGCGTGATCACCCTCCCGTACGCCGTGCGTACGGCCCGTGACCCACCGCCCGAGGCTGGCCAGGGCCCGTATCTCGTGCGCGATCAGCCGCCGTACGGGCTCGGGCACGCCGGTACGGACCGCCGAGGCGACCGCGTCCCGGCGGGCGGCGCCGGTCCGCCGGGCGCGCGCGTAGTGCCGGCGCAGGACCACGGCCTCCAGCGCGAGGAGCACGAGCACCACGGCCTCGGCGCCGAGGAGCACGGGGGCGGGGACCGCTACCCCCGCCAACAGACAGCTGACGAGCCCGAGTTCACCCGCGATGACGAGCGGTACGGCCCACTTCACGACGATCCCCCTTCCCCTGTCCGCGTCTGCGCCACCAGCGCCTCCATGACCAGCCGGGCGACCTCGGCCTGGGCCGGGGCGAAGTCGGCGAGCAGGGCTTCCCCGAACCCGGTGACGACGGGCTGCCCCGGTGCCGTCGGTATCGCGGCCAGCACCTCGTCCGGAATGGCGGCGATGAGGGCGTCGGCGAGGGGCGCGATCCGGGGGTCGTCGGGCGCCGCGTCGGCGAGCTCGTCGAGCCGCCGGTAGAGACCGTGGAGCTCCGCGCTCTCCGCGAGAGGGTGCAGCGCCTCGTAGAACTGTTCGCTGCCCCCGGCGGTGTCGAACAAGATCAGCAGTTCGCGGTCCTTGGCACCCATGGGGGAGTCGATCACCGGAGCGGCACCCAGCAGCCGTGCGAGCGCGGGGGACACCGGCCCCTCGGCGGACGGCGGGCTCTCCATCAGCCCGGCCAGCCTGGCGCGCCGGGCCCGGATCTCGGCCTCCTGCCGCGCCAGATCGGCGTCCAGCTCACCGAGCACCTCGGTGAGTTCGCGCCCGGCGTCGTCGGCGATCACATCCCGCACCTCGTCCAGGGCGAGCCCCAGCTCGGTCAGCCGCCTGATCCGGGCGAGGAGGACGGCGTCCCGTACCGAGTAGTCACGGTAGCCATTGGCCCGCCTGGCGGGCTCGGGCAGCAGGCCCAGGTGGTGGTAGTGCCGTACCGCCCGCGTGGTGACCCCGACGAGGGCGGCGATCTCCGCTATCCGCATGGAGCCAGTACAAACCATGACGTCGCGGCAAGGTCAAGCCACCCGCCGCCCCGCCCCCGGCCCCCACCGGCGCCGATGCGCTCGGCCTCCCTCCCGCCGGGTAACATGGCCGACACGGCAGACGAGCCGGGCGGACGGCCGCGTGGAGCCCCCTGGGGCTTCCCGAGGAACGTCCGGACTCCACAGGGCAGGGTGGTGGCTAACGGCCACCCGGGGCGACCCGCGGGACAGTGCCACAGAAAACAGACCGCCGGGGACCGTATCCGTACGGGCCTCGGTAAGGGTGAAACGGTGGTGTAAGAGACCACCAGTGCCCAGGGTGACCTGGGCAGCTAGGTAAACCCCACCCGGAGCAAGGTCAAAAGGGAGCACCCCGGTGCTCCTGCGCGGACGACCGAGGGCTGCCCGCCCGAGTCCGCGGGTAGACCGCACGAGACCGGTGGCAACGCCGGTCCTAGATGGATGGCCGTCTCCCGGCCGGCCGCGAGGCCGACCGGCGACAAAATCCGGCGTACAGCCCGACTCGTCTGCCGCTCTCGCCCCAGGCTCCCGATGCGGTAAAACTGTCGTGCTGGGAGAGCTGGGGGAGAGAAGTGGCGGTTCGCGGAGTTGGTCCGGGCAGTGGCGTCGTCCGACGCGGATCGCGCCGAAGGCATGGCTCGTGCCTATGTCGCCACCCACGCGGATCCGGACCGGGACTCGGACTACGCGGTCCGTATTCTCGCGGCCGTGGCCGAGGGAATCGCCGAGGCGGGTGATCAGGAACGCGCCCGGGGCCTGCTGGCCGATCTGGAGGCCACGGCCAACTCCGTCACCAGGCACAACCAGCGGAACTGGTCCTTCGCCCGGCTGTCCCGAGCCGCCGTGAAGTCCGGTGACCTCGACCTCGCCGAGCGCAGCGCCCGCCTCATCACCAACCCTCGTGCCAAGGGTTTCGCCTTCGCGGAGCTGGCAGAGGCAGCGCACACCGGCCCGCGGGCGGAGCGCTGGGTCGCGGAGGCTCTGCACCTGGCCGGCTGGGCGGCGTCCTTGGATGCCCTCGTGGCCGTCGCCGAAGAAGTCGTGCCCGTGGTCGCGGACGAGTATGTGCGGCTTACGCGCGTGTCCCGATAGCCGCCGCTGGGACCGCGGGCGCCGCGGGCCGGCTGTGTGAGCACACGTACGGGCTGTCGAGGGGCCGCGCTCAGGGGTGACGTGGGGACGATTCGCTGACGGGCGCGGGGGGCGGGGGCACACTGACGGACCGGAGGTGGTCGGCAGTGTCGATTCATCAGGTGTCGTGTCCGGAGCGGATTCTCTTTCTCGACGAGGAGATGGCCGCGCTCGACAGGCTGGAGGGCGGGTTCCGGTCCGAGCGGGTGTTGTGGTGTGCGCTGGAGGCGGGGCATGAGGGGTTGCATCATGTGATCGCGCAGTGTGTGCGCGGGTCGGAGACGGCGGCTCCATGGGTCATGTGGGCGCGCTGGCCGGATACGGGGGAGTACGGGCCGGAGCGGGAGCTGCTTCGGCTGGAGTCGTGTCCGGAGAAGTTCCTGGCCGGGAATGTGTCGGAGGAGAGCTGCTGTCTTCCGGAGGGGCACGCGGGACGGCACGGATTCGAGTTCGGGCCGCCCATCCGGGAGGCGGATGTGATGCCGGACTGGCTGCTGCGCCGGTTCTTCGGATGACGCCGGGGGTGCGGCCAAGGGGGTGACGCCCGAGGGGCGGGGCGGCGCCGGACGGTGTAGGGATGGAGAGGACTCCGCAGCGCTTCCAGCACCCAGGCACCCAGGCACCCGGGTATCCGGGCACCCGGGTATTCAGGCATCCGGGTATTCAGGCATCCGGGTATCCAGGCATCCGGGTATCCGGACACCCGGGTATCCGGACACCCAGGCATCGACGCATCGAGGGAGAGCCCATGACCATCTCTGTGGACAAGCTCAGCGACCCCGCGGTCCGCGCGTTCGTGCGTGCGGTAAACAAGGGTGACCGTGAGGCGTTCCGGGACGCGCTCGCGCCCGGGGCGACCATGTCGGACGACGGGTCCGAGCGGGATCTCGACGAGTGGACCGACCGGGAGATCTTCACCTCGCGCGGGCGCATGGACGTCGAATCGCAGTCGGACAGCGGGCTGGCGCTGGTCGCGCGCTACAGCAATGACACCTGGGGCGAGATGCGGACCGCGTGGCGGTTCACGGTCGAGGACGGGAAGGTCGAGCGGTTCGAGACCGGGCAGGCGTGACGGGCCCCCTCACACGCGTGGGCTTGTTTTCGTGGGCGCCGCTTGTCTTCGTGTGCGCTTCAACTCCTAGCGTTCCCTCCATGGAATCCTTGGAGAGCAGAACACTGGGACACAGCGGGATCACCGTCGGCGCGCTCGGCTTCGGGTGCTGGGCGATCGGCGGTGAGTGGCAGGACACCGCCGGCAATCCGCTCGGCTGGGGCGCGGTCGACGACGAGGAGTCGGTGGCTGCGATCCGGCGGGCGATCGAGCTTGGGGTCACCTTCTTCGACACGGCCGACGCGTACGGCACGGGCCACAGCGAGCGGGTGCTCGGGCGCGCGGTACGGGGGCGGCGGGACGAGGTCGTCATCGCCACCAAGTGGGGGATCGTGTGCGACGAGGCGACCAAGACCCTGACGGGCACCGATGACACACCCGCGTACGCGCGGCGCGCGCTCACCGCGTCGCTGCGCCGGCTCGACACCGATCACATCGACCTCTACCAGCTGCATCTGTCCGACGCCGCACTCGACCGGGCAACCGAACTCCGCGATCTCTGCGAGGAGTTCGTACGCGAGGGGCTGATCCGCGCGTACGCCTGGAGCACCGACGACGCGGAGCGCGCCGCGCTCTTCGCCGAGGGGGCGCACTGCGCGGCCGTGCAGCACGCCTGCAATGTGCTTGAGGACGCGCCGGAGATGTTCGCGCTGTGCGCGGAGCGCGACCTCGCGAGCGTCAACCGCAGTCCGCTCGCGATGGGGCTGCTGGCCGGGCGGTCCGGGGTCGGCGCCCGGGGTGTGTCCGAGGCCGGACGGGACATCCGGACCGTGCCCCCGGCCTGGCTGCGCTGGTTCGGGGAGGGCGGGGTGCCGGCCCCCGAGTGGGCGGCGCGCGTCGATTCCGTACGGGATGTCCTCACCAGCGACGGCCGCACCCTCGCGCAGGGCGCGCTGGCCTGGCTGTGGGCGCGCAGCCCGCATACGGTGCCGATCCCGGGCTTCCGCTCGGTCGCCCAGGCCGAGGAGAACGCCGGAGCCCTCGCGTACGGGCCGCTGCGCGACAGCCAGATGAAGGAGATCCGCGACCTGCTGGCCGCGTAGCGCTATCCCTGGGACCGCTCCGGGATCCGGGCGCCCGCGCCGCCCACCCGGACGCGCGGGTCGCCCGGCCGAAGTTCCACCGTCAGCACACCCGGGCGGCCCATGTCCGCGCCCTGGTGGAGGGTGAGCACCGACTCGCCCGGTACGACGCCGAGTTCACGCGCGTACGCACCGAACGCCGCCGCCGCGGCTCCCGTCGCCGGATCCTCGACGACGCCGCCCACCGGGAACGGGTCGCGGACATGGAAGACGGTCGCGGACTCCCGCCAGACAAGCTGAATGGTCGTCAGATCCAGCCGCGTCATGAGCTTTTCGAGGCGCTCGAAGTCGTACGAGAGATCCGCCAGCCGGGCCCGGGTCGCGGCGGCCAGGACGAGGTGGCGGGCCCCGGCGAAGGCGATACGGGACGGCAGCGCCGGGTCGAGATCGGTCGCCGGCCAGCGGAGCGCGGCGAGCGCCTCCCGTACGTCCTGGCTGCCGACCTCGGTGACGTACGGCTCGACGCTGGTGAGCGTGGCCCGCAGCGCGCCGTCCTGCTCGGTGACCGTCACCGGGACGGTCCCGGCGCGGGTCTCGAAGACGAGATCGCCGGGGCCGGCCCGCTCGGCGAGCGCGACGGCGGTGGCGACCGTGGCATGTCCACAGAAGGGGACCTCGGCCTTCGGGCTGAAGTACCGCACGGTGAACGCCCGGCCCGGCTCACCGAGCCCCTCCGGCGGCGCGGTCAGAAACGCGGTCTCGCTGTACCCCACCTCCGCCGCGATCGCGAGCATCGCGTCATCACCGAGCCCGGCCGCGTCCAAGACGACACCGGCCGGGTTGCCGCCCTCGGGATCGGTCGAGAACGCGGTGTACCGGAGGACTGCTCCGGGATTGGCTGCGGATGCGAAGTGCGGGCTCATGCCTCACCCAACAGCACGGGCGGTCCGGTGCATTCCTTCACGGCGATTCGCCCCTTGGTGTTGATGTTCCGCATGGCGTTCATGGTCGGACGGGGTAAATGCGTTACGTGGGGTACAACGTGGCGCAGCACGCGGTCCTCATCCAGCCGCCATGCGCATGTTGTGCACACGACAGCAGGGCGTCTTCGCCCCCGACTGCAATGCGAGAGACAGCCGCCGTCAGGGGAGGGGCACATGACACCTGTACTTCGCCACGCACCAGCCGGCCCTCCACCGGGCAGCGCGCATTCCCCCGAGCTCAGAGCCGCCGCCGCGCACCTCGGCCGCCGTCGCCTCCTCACCGGCACCGCTGCCGCCGCCGCGCTCGCCTTCGCCGTCAATCTGCCGCGGGCGGGTGTCGCGAGCGCCGCCGAGCTGGACGCCAGGAAGATCGCCGAGGACCCGTTCACCCTCGGCGTCGCCTCCGGGGACCCGAGCCCCGACAGCGCGCTGCTCTGGACCCGGCTCGCGCCCCGCCCGTACGAGGCCGACGGCGGCCTGCCCGCCAACAGGGTCTCCGTACGGTGGGAGCTGGCCCATGACGCGGCCTTCAGCCGGATCGCCAAGCGCGGGGAGACCGACGCGCACCCGGAGTTCAACCACAGCGTGCATGTCGAGGTCCCCGGGCTGGAGTCCGGCCGCGTGTACTACTACCGCTTCCGCACCGGCAGCTGGATCAGCGCGGTCGGCCGCACCCGTACCGCGCCCGCCGCGAGCGCCAGGACGAGTGCGCTGACGTTCGCCGCCGTCTCCTGCCAGGCGTACCACGACGGCTACTTCACCGCGTACAAGCACCTCGCGGCCGAGGATCTCGATGCGGTCTTCCATCTCGGCGACTACCTCTACGAGTACGCCGTCAACTCCGCCGGCGGCGCCCGCAACTACCAGGACCGCGAGCTGCCCGCTCACTTCAACCGCGAGACGGTCACGCTCGACGACTACCGGATGCGGTACGGGCTCTACAAGTCCGACCCGGATCTGCGGGCCGCGCACGCCGCGCACCCCTTCGTCGTCACCTGGGACGACCACGAGACCGAGAACAACTACGCGGGGGACGTCCCCGAGAACGACGTGCCGCCGCAGGAGTTCCTGCTGCGCCGGGCCTCCGCCTACCGCGCGTACTGGGAGAACCAGCCGCTGCGCGCCCCGCAGCGGCCCGACGGACCCGACATGCGGCTCTACCGTCGGCTGCACTTCGGACGGCTCGCGCAGTTCGACATCCTCGACACCCGCCAGTACCGCGACGACCAGGCGTACGGCGACGGCTGGCAGCTGCCGGGCCCGGAGTCCGAGGACCCGGGGCGCACGATGACCGGCCCGAACCAGGAGCGGTGGCTGCTGGACGGCTGGAAGAAGTCCAAGGCGACCTGGAACGTCGTACCGCAGCAGGTGACCTTCGCCCGGCGCCGCAATCTGCCGACGGCCGGGTACAAGCTGTCGATGGACTCGTGGGACGGCTACCCCGCCTCCCGGCAGCGGCTGCTGAACGGGGTCGAGGCGGCAGGTCTCAAGAACTTCATGGTGCTGACCGGGGATGTGCACACCGCTTACGCGTACGACCTGAAGAAGGACTGGGACAACCCGGGGTCGCGCACGCTGGGCACCGAGATCGTGGCGACCTCCGTCTCCAGCGGCAAGGACGGCACGGACCGGCCGTCCAACTGGGCCACGTTCATGGAGGCCAACCCGCACATGAGGTTCTACAACGGGCGGCGCGGATACGTCACGGTGACGCTCGGCGAGCGGCAGGCGCGGGCGGACTTCAAGACGGTCAAGGTCATCACGACGCCCGGCGCCCCGGTCACGACGGCGGCGTCCTTCGTGACCGAGGTGGGCAACCCGGGGCTCAGGCCGGTCTGACGGGCTCAGGCCGTCCTGACGGGCTTGGTCGGCCTGACGGGCTCAGGCCGGACTGCCGGGCTTGGTCGGCCTGACGGGCTCAGGCCGGACTGCCGGAGCTCAGGCCGGACTGCCGGGGCTCAGGCGGCTCTGGCGTCGTCCGCGGGGAAGCGGACGCCGATACGGTCCCGTACCGCGTCGAGCGTCCGCATCACCGCGAGTGTGCCGTCCAGCGGCACCAGCGGGGATTCGGTCGCGCCGGCCCGCAGACAGCGCATCACCTCGGCCGCCTCGTACTGCAGGCCGTGGAGCGCGCCGTCACCGGTGAACTCCTCGGGCTCCGCACCGGCCCGGTGCAGTACGAACCGTTCCGTCGAGAAGAAACCGGACGGCACCTCGATCCGGCCCGCCGTGCCCGTCACCGTCGCCGTCACCGGCGTGCGGGCCGTCACCGAGCAGGTCAGCAGCGCCGTCGCCCCGGAGTCCCAGCCCAGCAGCATCCCCGTGTTGAGATCGACGCCCTCGGGCGAGAGCAGCGCGTCGGCCTGGACGCGGTCGGGCTCGCCCAGCAGCAACTGCGCGAAGGAGACCGGATAGACGCCGAGATCGAGCAGCGCGCCACCGCCGAGCGCCGGGTCACGCAGCCGGTGGCCGGCGTCGAACGGGCCCTGAAGGCCGAAGTCGGCCTGGACGGTACGGATGCTCCCGATCGCACCGTCCCGGACCAGCTCCACCAGCCGCAGGACGACGGGGTTGCAGTACATCCACATGGCTTCCATCAGGAAGAGACCGCGCTCCCGGGCGAGCGACACCAACTCCCCGGCCTCGCGCGCGTTGAGTGTGAACGCCTTCTCGCACAGCACCGGCTTCCCAGCGGCCAGGGCCAGTCCGGCGGCGGACCGGTGCGCGGAGTGCGGGGTCGCCACGTAGACGACGTCCACCTCCTCGTCGGCGAGGAGCCCGGACCAGTCGCCGTACGCCCGGGGGATCCCGAACCGGCCGGCGAACTCCCTCGCGGACGCGTCGCTGCGCGAGGCCACCGCCACCACCTCGGCGTCCGGCAGCTCCCGTACGTCCGTGGTGAACCGCGCGGCGATCCCGCCCGTCGCCAGCACGCCCCACCGGACGGCTCTCCCCTGCGACATCCCTTGCGACATTTCTTGCGACACCTGCTGTGACATCTGTCCTGTTGTCATGGCTGCCCCACATAAAGGTCTCGACCGCTCCCGCTGAGCTGAGAGCATAGGTACGGATTCAACGACATGGAGACAGGAATGCCGGACGGCGGCCGAACCACCGAAGGACGTAAAGGACATATACCGCCCGAGCAGCGTCGCTCGGCACCGATTCCGGAACAGCGGCAGGCACCCCAGCAGGCACCCCCGCAGGACCAGGTGGCGGGCGCGCGCCGTGCCGGGCTGCTGGTCACCCTCGTACTCGGCGGGCTCACCGCGCTGCCCCCGCTGTCCATGGACATGTACCTCCCGGCCCTGCCGGAGGTCACCCGCTCGCTGAACTCACCTGCGGCGACGGTGCAGATCACCCTCACCGCCTGTCTGGCGGGCATGGCGCTCGGCCAGATCGTGGTCGGACCGATGAGCGACAAGTGGGGGCGGCGCCGGCCGCTGCTGCTCGGCATGATCGTGTACGTACTCGCCACCGCGATCTGCGCGCTCGCGCCCACCACCGAACTCCTCATCGGCTTCCGCCTCTTGCAGGGGCTGGCGGGCGCGGCGGGCATCGTGATCGCCCGCGCGGTGGTGCGTGATCTCTACGACGGTGTGGAGATGGCGCGCTTCTTCTCCACCCTGATGCTGATCTCCGGGGTCGCGCCGGTCATCGCGCCCGTGATCGGCGGCCAGGTGCTGCGCCTCACCGACTGGCGCGGCATCTTCGCCGTCCTCACGGTGGTCGGCGTCATCCTCACGCTGGTCGTCTGGAAGTGGCTGCACGAGACGCTGCCGCCGGAGAGGCGGCACAGCGGCGGTACCGTCGCGGCGCTGCGTACGATGCGCGGGCTGATCGCGGACCGGATCTTCACCGGCTACATGCTCGCGGGCGGTCTGGCCTTCGCCGCGCTGTTCGCGTACGTCGCGGCCTCGCCGTTCGTGGTGCAGGAGATCTACGGCGCCTCGCCGCAGACCTTCAGCCTGCTCTTCGGCGTCAACTCCATCGGTCTGATCACCGTCGGCCAGATCAACGGCAAGGTGCTCGTCGGCCGGGTCAGCATGGACCGGGTGCTGGGCTTCGGGCTCCTGGTCATCACCGTCGCGGCGCTGGCCCTGCTGCTGATGACCTCCGGGGTGTTCGGTTCCGTGGGGCTCTTCCCGGTCGCGGCGGCGCTGTTCGTGCTGATGTCCGCGATGGGGCTCGCGATGCCCAACACCAACGCCTCGGCGCTGATGCGGACCCCGCACGCCGCGGGCTCGGCGTCCGCGCTGATCGGTACGTCGTCGTTCCTGATCGGCGCCATCGCCTCGCCGCTGGTGGGCATCGCGGGCGAGGACACGGCCGTTCCGATGGCGGTCGTGCAGCTGGTGTGCGCGGTCGGCTCGCTCGGCTGCTTCCTCGGTTTCGTACGGCCGTGGCAGCACCAGCAGCCGAGGGAGCGCCCGGCCGCCGGCGCCTGACGGTCGCTTCGCTGCCTGCCCGCGCCGGGGCTGGGCCCTCGGCCCTCAGCGCCCTCGGCCCTCAGCCCCGGCGCGGGTAGCCGATCAGATGCGGGCGGTCCTTCGAGTCTGTCCAGCGGAAGAGCCCGACTCCCGACGCCTCCGCGCTGGGCAGCCGGACATTGGTGGCCAGGGCCTCGGGCGTCGCGGTCGTGAGGTCCACCATGACCGGGTTGCCGCCGCCCGCCAGCGCGTCCGCCGTGTTGCGGGCGCTCACCGCGCCGTACGCCGTGCCGTCGTCCGACACGGTGGTCAGGGTCAGCGGCTGGGTGCCGTCCGCCTCCTCGAAGCAGTACGCCTTCTTCGCGTCCAGGTCGAAGGCGAGCCGCCCGGCGATCAGGAAGCGGCCGTCGGGGGAGGCGATGAGGCGCGGGTCCTCGGCCGGGTTGATCGCCGGCTTACGGCACCGCACCTGCGCCACGACCTTGCCGTTCGCCGCGTCGTGCACCGCCCAGACCTC
The DNA here is from genome assembly GCF_000718095.1 of Streptomyces scopuliridis RB72. Taxonomy (GTDB): domain Bacteria; phylum Actinomycetota; class Actinomycetes; order Streptomycetales; family Streptomycetaceae; genus Streptomyces; species Streptomyces scopuliridis. The sequence goes on from NZ_JOEI01000013.1 coordinate 145,339, forward strand.
GTGCGTACGAGCGTCCTTGGCAGCTCTTTTCTTCTGCCACTTGGCGAGGATGTAGCCGCTCGCCATCGAGGCGGGCACACCCGAGGCGGTGTCGGTGTCCTTCGGCGCGCTCTGCCGGCTGAACCAGCCGCCGCGTACCCAGAACTCCTTGGCCCCGCCGACCAGCAGCCCCTTCGCGGTGACCCCGTGCACCTCGGTCAGCTTGCGGCACTCCTTGCAGCCCTTGGGGTAGCCGAGCGAGCCGGGCGGGACCTTGACCACATCGCCGGTCTCCGGATCGATGACCGCGCTGGTGGCCTTGCCGTCGCTGATCAGAATGGCGGGTCCCGCGGCGCTCACCTTCGGCGCGTCCACCCAGGGGGTCTCGACCCGCAGGCGGGAGCCGTCGGCCGCGTTGTAGATGTCGAGGGAGACGATGGAGTCGGCGGGGCGCAGCTCGTCCGGGTCGAGTTTCCCGTACGACCAGGTGACGAAGTACTCCTGGTCGTCCTTGGCGACGGACAGCAGCCGGGGGAACCGGTCGGGGGTGAACAGCGGCCGCCAGGGCTCCCCGTCCCAGCCGCGCTCCCCGGTCTCGGGATCGAGCGTCCGCAGCCGGAACCGGTCCGCGCCGGCCCGCTCCAGATAGGCGAGCCGGTTCGTGTCATGGGCGAGGGCGAAGTCGGGGGAGCCGTCCACGATCTCCCAGCCGCGCGCCGCGTCGTATCCGTCCGGCACGCTGAGCCGCGGCGCCCGGTCCACGACATTCGTGACGGCCTTCTTGGCCGCGCCGTCGTCCTTCGTCTTGGCGGCCTTGTTCCCGCCGCAGGTGCTGAGCAGGAGCAGCAGCGCCAGCACGATCACCCCGACGACCAGGGTCAGACGTACGATCCGCTGCCGTATGGTTCCCTCGCCGCCGCCACGGAAGCGACCGCCGCCACGGAAGCGGCTACCCCCGGGCGAGTAGCCGCCTCCACGCGAGAAACGGCTCCCGCGAGAGAAACCGCTGCCGCGGGAGAAGCGGCCTACGCGGGAGAAGCGTCCTCCGCTGGGTACGTCGTCCGGTCGGGGCCGGCGCACGAACCTCTGTTTCATGGTTCCCCTGCTGTCTCACGGCTGTCTCACGAGCCGGCTCAAGTGTCCCCCCGTGAGCGCGGCTGCCGGACAAGGAGCGCCAGCGTAGCAACTGCGCCTGTGCCCACCGCAGTTTGCATGACCGTTATGACTGCCCGCTTCGGGGGGTGAGGTTGCCCGATTCGGCGCGCACGGCCGGGACCGGGCCGCATGTCAGAATTCGACGGTGAACCCCGCCGAGTCCGAGTCCGCCACCGAGTCCGCCACCGAGTCCGCCACCGGGACCGCCACCGGGACCGCCACCGGGACCGCCACCGGGACCGCCACCGGGGCCGCCGCCCTCCCCGCCGCCGAAGCGCTGCGCGCCGCGCTCGCCGGAGTGCTCGACGGGCTGCCGCCCAAGCAGGCGGCAGGGGCCGTCGAGCGGCTGATCGCCAATTACCGGGGCACGACTCCGACCGACGCGCCCGTACTCCGTGACCGCTCCGACGTCGCCGCGTACGCCGCGTACCGGATGCCGGCCACCTTCGAGGCGGTACGGGCCGCGCTGGCGGCCCTGGCGGACGCGGCGCCCGGCTGGGCGCCCGGGAGCCATGTCGATGTGGGCGGCGGTACGGGGGCGGCGGTCTGGGCGGCGGACGCGACGTGGGTGGATCGCCGCGCCACCACGGTCCTGGACTGGGCCGAGCCGGCACTCGCCCTGGGGCGTGAGCTGGCGGCCTCGGGAGCGCCCGCGCTGCGTGCCACGGACTGGCGCCGGGCCAGGATCGGCGGGGAGCTGAATCTGCCGGAGAGCGACCTCGTCACGGTCTCGTACGTACTGAAGGAACTCACCGAACGCGACCGCACCGCACTCGTCACGGAAGCGGCGCGGGCCGGGCAGGCCGTGGTGATCGTGGAGCCCGGTACGCCCGACGGCTATCTGCGGATCATCGAGGCCCGCGATCAGCTCATCGCGGCGGGCTTCCGCGTCGCCGCCCCCTGCCCCCACGACGGCGCCTGCCCGATCGAACGGGGCACGGACTGGTGCCACTTCGCGGCCCGGGTCAGCCGCTCCTCCCTGCACCGCCAGGTCAAGGGCGGCTCGCTGCCGTACGAGGACGAGAAGTTCAGCTATGTCGCGGCGGTGCGGTTCGAGGCGCGCCCGGCGGAGGCCCGGGTGACGCGGAAGCCGCAGATCCGCAAGGGCCAGGTGCTGCTGGACCTGTGTACGAAGGATGACGGCCTGCGCCGGGAGACGGTCACCAAGCGCCACGGACCGCTCTACCGGGCGGCCAGGGACACGGCGTGGGGCGACGCCTGGCCGCAAGCGGGTGCCTGAGCGGGGCTTGGGTTGCCTCGCGGTGCTCTCCAGTGGAACGCCAGGAAACCCAGGGATGACATGTTCGCCCCAGGCAACTGAAGTGGCTCTTCGGCACAACCGCCGTTCCTGAAGCGCCGTCTAAGCGTGTGTTCGGAGACAGCAACCGACCACCTCCGGACCGCCGGCGCCGCTGCGCCAGGTGCTTGACCACCACCAGTTCCGAGAAGGGACACTTCTGCATGCGTAAGCACGGAATCATCGCCGCCGCCACCCTCGCCCTCGCGTTGAGCGGGGGCGTGTTCATCGCGCCCGCCGCCCAGGCGGACACATCGGCCGCGACCGGCCCGGCCACTCTCGTCCACGACGACGGCGCGCTCTGGTACAAGGCCGCCGACGGACAGAAGAACCGACTGAAGGTCTCCGTGAAGGACATCGACGTCGACCCCTCCGAGTTCGGGTCCGACTACCTCATCACCTTCCGCGACCGGGTCGAGATGGCCATCGACGCGTCCGCGAGCGAGTGGGACAGCTGCACGTACCCCTCGGCGACCGATCGCACCGTCGTCCAGTGCACGATCGCCGCCCCTCTCGGCTCCGACGACTCGACCACCTACGCGGTCGACCTCGGCGACGGCGACGACACGGCGACGATCACCTCCGACAGCAGCGCGATCGCCGCGATCCACGGCGGCTCGGGCAACGATGTCCTCAAGGGCACCGGACAGAACCAGTTCAACGGCGGCGACGGCAACGACCGCATCGACGGCGGCAACGGCCTCGGCGCCGACGGCGGCAACGGCGACGACATCCTCACCGGCGCCTGCCAGTACATATGCCGTGGCGGCGCCGGAAACGACTCCGTCACCGGAACCGGCGAGATCAACACCCTGTACGGCGACGACGGCAACGACATCCTGCGCGCCGGCGGCGACAACGACGAGGTCTACGGCGGCAGGGGCAACGACACGCTCTACGGCGAAGAAGGCAACGACACGATGTACGGCAACAGCGGCGACGACGTGCTGTACGGCGGCCCGGGCAACGACACGCTCTCCGGCGGCCCGGGCAAGAACAAGGTGTACCAGGACTAACCAGGGCCGAGGGCCGGGCCGTCACCCGTGAGGGAGCACCGTCCCCTCACGGGTGCGCCCGGCGAAGGCGATGAAGTCGTTCCAGGCGGTGGGGGTGAGCAGGAGCACGGGCCCGGTGGGGGTCTTGCTGTCGCGTACGGGGACGATGCCGGAGGGGACGAGGTTGCGGGCGAACTCGACGCACTCGCCTCCCAGGCCGCTGCTGTAGCTGGACTTTTCCCACTGCGCGTCGGAGAGATCGAATGTGTTCATCGTGTCCAGTCCTTCATCACTTCGCGCAACCTTTTGAGTGACGCTGCCGGGGAGAGCGCGTCGGCACGCATCCGATCGTAGATCAAGCTCGCCTCCGCCACGACCTTCCGGGAGTCGGTGACATGGCCCGCTCCCAGAGTCTCCTGATAGAGCATGTCCGGCTCATCATCGTCGAACTTCAGCAGCGTAAACCCCAAATGCCACGAGATAGCCCCCGAACTGAACGGGAGCAACTGAATCGTGAAGCGAGGGGATTCTGCTTCCTTGATCAGGTGCGCCAACTGCTCAGCCATGACAGCCGGACTACCGATCGTGCGCCGTAGACAGGACTCATCCAGGACGACCCACACCAGTGGGGGGTTCTCGCGCTCCAGTACCTCACGCCGTTTCAACCGGCGTGCAACCTTCGCGGCGGTCTCGTCCAAGTCGTCGGTCGGGCACCCTTTCCGAAACATCGCATGCGCATACGCCTCGGTCTGCAACAGACCGGCGATCAGCCCGTTGCTGAAGGTCAGGGCTGCGGACGCCCGCAGTTCGAGCAGCCTGTACGGCTCGAACCAGTCCGGATACCCACCCTTCTCGGCGCACCGATCCCGTAGCCGCGCGAACATGCCCGGAGTGCCAAACACCTGGTCGCACCCGTCGGCGAATTCCGGACTGGCCATCCGGTCCCCGGCCTCCACCTTCGCTACGTACTGCTGCCCGTACCGCGCGGGAGCGCCCACCTCGCGCTGGCTCAGCCCCTTGCCCAGCCGCCACTCCCGCACCTCGGCACCGAAGTAAGCGGCCCCGCTGACCGGCCCCGTCGCCCTCTTCAGACCGTCCGACATGTGTCGTCCCTCCTCCACCCCAGACCTGGTGTCGTGCTCTCAACTCTGGTCAGCGTACGCGCGAATGCCGATTGTTGGGCACAGACAGTAGTTGCCCGACGACGTAGGGGTGCGTAGATGGATGACCGGAAAACACCGGCCACGGACACGGTCGCGAACACCGAAGACGAGGACTGGGTCGACCGGTTGGTCCCCGGGTGTGTACCGCGCGACTTCGCCGAGCCGACACCGGAGTTGACGGAGCGTGTGGCGTGCGGACTGCGGAGGCTGACCGATGAAGCGAAGTGAGGCGCGCAGGCGTCTGTCGCTGCTGATCGCCGCGTACGGAGTGGACGGTTCGCTCGTCGTACCGACATACACGTACGACCCTGGCGCCGAAGGCGCGGACCTTGCCCCCGGGGACGCGCTCAGGTGGCCGCCGTGCGAGTGCGGCGACCCGTCGTGCCCCGACTCCGCACCCCGCTTCGGCGACGGCGAGGGCGAGCAATGACCGTATCGCTACCGGAACTTGAGCCCGTCCCCGCAACCGACTGCGACGTGTGCGCGGCGCTCTGCCGCCAGCGCGAGGAAGCACGCGCCGTCGGCAACAGCCGCATGGTCCGGGACTGGAACGACGAACTCCGCAATCACCCGCACCGCCGCTCGGGGGACTGGAAGTGAGCCTTCTCGCCCGACCGCTCCCGGTATCGCGGCCGGGACCGGGTGAACTCCGCGTCGGCATGGCGGTGTTCGACCGCCACTACGACATGCCGGCCGAGATCAGCGGCTTCGCCGACCCGATGGTCCTCCTGACCCGCCCCACCGGCCTCCACTGGCGGGTCCACCACATCTCGGTCCGCCCGGCCACGCAGTACGAGAAACGCCAACTACTGGCGCTCGCCGTCCTCCACAGAACACGCCTGAAGGGCCGCTGACACCGTTCTATGCGACGTCGTGACTTGAGTATCCGCCCGCCTTGCCGAGCTGATGCGACGATCCGTAGCGTGCTGAGCACACAGATAGGAAGACGTCTTGAAGGAGGCGGCCCGTGCCCGTGGACGGTTCTAGCCCCATGCTGCTGGACGGCGACGAGTGGCAGGCGTACTTCCGCGACTTCAAGCGCTCCGCGTTCCGCCTGGAAGTGCACCAGACGTACACCATGCCGACAGAGGACGCGACCGTCCGCGACTTCCTGGCCGGAGCGCCGAAGCCGGACGGCTTCAACGTGCCGTGGCACCGGACCATCCGGGATCATGCGGCGGCCGGAAGGACGATGACCCGTGCCAAGGTCGTCCGTCGGCCGCTCACGCCCTACAGCCGCTACCTGTTCGAGTGGTGTATCCCGGGGAATGTGGCAGCCGGGGAGCACTACCAAGTAGTTGATGTGACGGACCAACCGAACCCCGGACTGCCTGAGCAGGACTTCTGGCTGTTCGACGAGGCGACCGTGGTTCATCTGAACTATCGCCCCGACGGGACGCAAATCAATCGGGAACTGATCCAAGACCCGGACATCGGCAAGTATCTCGCATGGCGAGATCTCGCCCTGGAAAGCGCAGTACCGTTCAGCGCCCACTGACGAACCCGACCATCTGGTGGGCGGGTCTATGCAGGAACGCGGGTAACTGATGCTCCCCAACGATCACCGCTCTAGCGTCCTAGGTGCATATCGGCATAGAGGCAAGGGGGAACAATCATGCAGCTGACGCGGATCTCCGGCGGAGACCCTGATTGCCGGACGGATGACTGCCCCACGGTCTACCGCACGGACAAGCCCAAGACGCTAGCGGTTCAGGGCTACATCGTCGAGCACACGACGCCTGAGGGTGAAGCGGTGGTCTCCATCCCCGAAGACGTGTTGAGGGAGGCTATGCGTGCACTTGGATGGTGATCAGTGGACCGCTTTCTTCGGTTCGTTCGAGCGGGAAGCGTTCCGGCTCGAAACCCTCCCTGCATATTCCATGGAGGGTGAAGAGGAGGAGTTCGAGACGTTCCAGGCCACGGGAAAACTGGAACTCCCCGAGGACGATCCATGGCTGGTGAAGGTTCGGAGCTTCCGTGATTCCGGACGTCGGATTCGACGAGTGCACGTCGTCACCCGCCCACTCTCGGACTACCTCCGGTACGAATTCGCGGCGTATCGCTACAACGTCGAGGCCGGAGAGGATGTGCGCATCCTTGATCTCACCGACCGTGAGAACCCGGGACTGCCTGACCGAGACTTCTGGCTGTTCGACAGTTCCAAGGTCGTCGCCATGAACTATCGGTCCGATGGCACACAGATCAGCCGGGACCTTCTTGAGGTCCCGGACCTCAACCAGTACCGGCAATGGAAGGAATTGGCTCTTTCCCTGTCGGTTCCGTTCTCGGAGTACGGCGCAGATTGAAGATAGACCCGCAACAGGCCGGGCAGGACCGCCTCGACCTCGCAACAGCGCTCAAGGAGCTACGCCGTGCATCCGGCCTCTCGGGTGAGCGGTTGGCCGTGCGCTGTGGCATGTCGCAGAGCAAGGTCTCTCGAATAGAGACGGGGCGATTCCTGCCGTCTGTCGTGGACGTACAGCAGATTCTTCGCGCACTGGGCGTGGACGACCCCACGGCGGCGGACCTGCTGAGCATGGCCCAGGTCGCGAATGCCGAGTACGAGGACGTCAGAACGTCTGTGAGACGCGGCCTGCACCATCGTCAGCGGGAACTCGCCGCCCTGGAATTGGGTGCTCGCCATATGCGGCACTTCTTGCCGGCCATGGTCACCGGCCTGCTCCAAACCCCGGACTACATGCGGCAAGCCATGTCCCCTGCCGTGGAACCCGCAGGAGGTGACATCTCCCGAGCCATGGCCCTGAAGCTGGAGCGGCAGGGCGTACTCCACGACCAGTCCAAGCGATTCGAGTTCCTGCTGACGGAATCAGCAGTGCGGTGGCAGCTGTGCGATGCCTCGGTCATGGCCGTGCAGATTGATCACCTCGTGTCGGTTTCGAGGTTTCCCAACGTGCGCCTATCAGTGCTGCCTTTGACGCGCCGAGTAACGGACGCGCCATTTCATACGTTCGTCACCTACGACAACCGGCTCGTCACGGTCGAACTGTTCAGTGGTCAAGTTGTCCTGCGTGATCCCAAGGACGCTGACTATTACCGAGAGTTGTTCGATTTCTTTGCTGAACACTCGGCGGGTGAAGAGGACGCACGAGCCATCTTGGAGTCCTGGGCCGACGGTTACAGGGCCGAATCCATGCGGGAACGCGACTGACGGTACCGAGTGGCTGCTTTCGGTACAACAATGGGTTCCACGCCGATGGCGTACAAGGAGCGACGAAAGGTGAGGCAGCAATGGGAAAGAAGGGCGGAGACCACTCCGGCAAGCCCGACACCTCCAGCAGTGACGGCCACCGCGACAAACCGCCGGGTCCGACCAAGCCGTACGAGCCGCCGAAGAAGTGAGGTCGGATGACGATGCAACAGAGACAGCACGGACTCGTTCAGGCCCTTGAGAACAAGGGGGCGCTGTCGGCCGAGTGGCGAGAGGCGGTGGCCTCGGTGGACCGGGGGCTGTTCATCCCCGACGTATTCGAGGGTGGCGACTTCACCGCGGATCCCGAGGGATGGTTGCGGGCGGTCTACTCGGACGCGCCGGTCGTGACGCAGGTCAATGACGGGAAGCCCACGGCTGATGGGGAGTTCAAGCTCTTCACATCGTCTTCTTCGATGCCGTCGGTCATGCTTGAGATGCTCGGCCTGCTCGATGTGCGGGAAGGGCAACGCGTGCTGGAGATCGGCACAGGAGTGGGTTACAACGCCGCTTGGCTGTGTCACCGGCTGGGCGAACGCGCCGTGACCAGCGTGGAGTTGGATGAGGCGGTCCTCACGTCCGCAAGGGGGAATCTGAAGCGGGCGGGGTTCAGCCCGGCCACTGTTCTCGGGAACGGCCGCGAGGGGCACCGAATGGGCGCTCCGTACGACCGTGTTCTCTGTACGTGCACGATGCGGGATGTCCCGAGAGCGTGGTTGGAGCAGTGTCCCGAGGGGCGGATCGTCACGCCGTGGGGCAGCAGTTTCTTCAGCGGTTCGTACGCCACGCTGGACGTGGTGGGAGGGAAGGCCCGGGGCACGTTCTCCGGATATCCGGCCTTCATGTGGGACCGCACGCAGCGGGGCGGGGCCGGACGCGTTACGGATATCTACCACGAGGAGAAGGGCGAGACGAGCACGACCGATATCGCGCCGCAGAACGTTATCCAGGACCATCCCGCGTTCTTCATCGGCCTCAGTGTCACCGACGCCTGGTATCGCTGGTACGAGGCGGACGACGACAGCGGGGAAGCGACGCTCTGGCTCTTCGCTGACGACCGGAAGTCGTGGGCAACGGTGGAGTACATCCCGCATGCGGAGACATACGAGGTGGAGCAGTACGGCCCCCGTGCGCTGTGGGCCGAGGTGAGGAAGGCGTTCCTGGGGTGGTACGACCTGGGGCAGCCGGAACGGTCGCGCTTCGGGCTGTCGGTCGGTGGCGACGGTCAGCGGGTCTGGCTGGATGACCCGCGTAATGTCGTCGGCGGGGCGTAGGCGCTGAACGGAGTGAAGCCGCCGACTCGGTGGGGGCTTCCGGTTGCCGGGCTACACGCCGACCGCGAGCCCGGTGGCTCAGGCGCGTAGCCCGCGCAGCTCCTGTGTGCAGCACTTCACGCTGCCACCGCCCTTGAGCAGTTCCCCGAGGTCGATGCCCAGCAGTTCGAACCCCGGTCGTGCGCGGAAGCACGGGCCGTCGGCAATAGCCGCATGGTCCGGGACTGGAACGACGAACTCCGCAATCACCCACGCCGCCGCTCGGGGGACTGGTGGGCCCTCTCGCCCGACCACTCCCGATATCGCGGCCGGGACCGGGTGAACACACGCAGTACGAGAAACGCCAGCTACTGGCTCTCGCTCAACTCCATCGAACCCGCCTGAAATGCTCCCGTTGCCTCGTCTGGAAGTTCGCGCGTCACTTGAATTTGTGGACGACAATCCAGTATTCGTCATCTTCGACCGAAACAGCAAACAAAATATGGCCGTCCGTAGAGAGCGTCAGGAATTCCGGTGAGCCTGCTGCGGCTGCGACGCGGGAGGGGAGGTTGGTTCCCCCGGAATCCTTGACGCGGACCCATCCGATTTTGCTGCCTCCTTTTACGGGTGGCAGTATGAAAAACTCGTCATTGTCTGAAGTTTGAAGTGATCTGGAAATCTGTGTATGCCATTGACGGTCCAATTCGCCCATCGCGTCTGCCAGTGACTCTCGCACCGCAACGGTTGGCTCGACGTCGATTCCTGTTACGGCTTGGATGGCGGCGAGGGCTGATGGGGCCGTTGCCGGGACCCCGTTGTCAAGGACGGTCAGACCGCATGCTTCAAGGGTTTCCGCCCAACGCAGACCATTGCTGCCAGTTGTCGTCGTGACTCCTAATTTCTCAATCATTTCTTGATACAAGGCTCACGTGCGACTTGATGAGTGAAAGCGATTTCGCCTGAAAGGCTACGGAGGTTCCTCTTGATTCAATTTTCGCCAGGATGTCGCCGTCAGGGCCTTGCGTGAATGTAATGTCCTTGCCGGCGGGGCCGTTCCATCCCTTGATGTCCAGTTGCCGCACATCAACGAACGCGAGATAGAACTCGAATGAATTGACTCTTGGAGACTCCCGTTCGTGGCGTCCGTGTTGTGGCATGTGCGGTGTCTCGAATCCGAGAGTGATGCTGGTCCCGCGTTCATCTATGAGGAAATAGAACAGGTCGCATGAATTGAGATCCGGTTCCTGATCGTACAGGTTGTAGATGCTCTGCGGGTCGTCCAGAAAGGAAGGCCAGTTAGAGGTGCTCATAGAAGGTCTTCTCGTAAATGTTGGGAAGGGATGTGAATCGTCGAGAGTCGACTCGCCCCAGGAAGTTGCGCGGGCCGCTGTCCCGCCCGGTTTCACAGGCAGTGAACGCGCTCAAGTGGCCGACAAGGATTGAGTCGCTGCTGTCGAAAGAAAATGTGGCCCTGTCTCCCGTGGCGCTAACGGAGATCCTGTGGCCGTGAGTTGGTGAAATAGAGATGTCGGCAAGAGCAGGAGGCGCCCATGTGCTCATTGTGAAATGATCGACCGCCAAGAATTGAAGGTGGCACTGGAACGTATCGTTTCCTGACTCGATCCAGTCGGCCGGTGCATTATCTGGAAAGGAGGGGAGGTCGATCCGCAGCGTCAGGGTGGGGCCGCGCCAATTGAGATGGATTGACCGCAGTCTGACGGAGTTGAGAGGGGGGACTTTTGAATAGAGGGCGGTGAGCGGATCTGAATTTCTCACCAGATCAATCCATGGATGGGTCATAGTAGTAATGTTCCTCGGCGCCGGGCGCCGGCCCGGGTCCCTTCTGGCGCGCGGTCGGCCGCTCCGCCTCCGTCCAGTCGAGCAACTCGGTCAGTTTCGACGGGCGGTCCGGCCCTGATGTCTCATCCCCGTTTCCACGCACGTCCGAGAGGCTGTCACGGGCGCGTTCCCGCGAGCAAGGAGCCACTGTCACCGGCGGTTCGGGGGCGGCGGCCCGCCGCTTTCCACCGTCCGTGCCCCTCAGACGCGCAGCTCCTGTGTGCAGCACTTCACGCTGCCACCGCCCTTGAGCAGCTCCCCGAGGTCGATGCCCAGCGGCTCGAACCCCCGGTCGCGCAGCGAGTCGAAGAGACCGGCCGCGCTCTGGGGGAGCAGTACGTGGCGGCCGTCGCTCACCGCGTTCAGTCCGAGCGCCGCCGCGTCCGGCTCCTCGGCGATGAGGGCGTCGGGGAAGAGCCGGGCGAGTACGGTCCTGCTGCCGGGGGAGAAGGCGTCGGGGTAGTACATGATCTCGTCGGCCGCGTCGTCCAGTACGCACAGGGCCGTGTCCAGGTGGTAGTAGAGCGGGTCGACCAGATCCAGGCCGATCACCGGCCGGCCGAAGAACTCCTGTGCCTCGCCGTGCGAGAGCGGGCTGGACCGGAAGCCGCGTCCGGCCAGCAGATACGTGGCGGTGACGGCGAAATCGCCTTCGCCCTCGTTGATGTGCACCGGCTCGCGGATGTCGGTGTAGCCATGGGTGCGGAACCAGTCCAGATGCGCCCGCGCCTCGCCGTGCCGTTCCTGATGGGCGAAGCGGGCGCCGAGCACGCGGCCGTCGATGACCGTGGCGCCGTTCGCGGCGAAGACCATGTCCGGCAGTCCGGGGTCGGGGTCCAGCAGCGAGACGGTGTGGCCGAGCGCCGTGTAGCGGTCGCGGAGGTCCTCCCACTGGGCCAGGGCCAGCGGCAGGTCCACCGGCTTCGCCGGGTTCATCCAGGGGTTGATCGAGTACGTCACCGCGAAGTGGTGCGGCGGGCACATGAGATAGCGGCGGGGCGAGGCGTCACGAGGCAAGGGGGGCTCCTCACGAGCTGCGGGGCGCACAGGGTGTGTGGGGGGAAGCACGTTGTACGTGAAGCGTGGTGTGCGTGAAGCCATGGTCCGCTCCGTGGGGCCCGCGCGCTGTCAACCGTTCGGGTGGTTCCCATACGCGGCCTACGAGACGATACGTACCGCCTCCCCGGTTGTAGATTGAGGCCATGGCTGACAGCAGGGCACCCGACTCCACCCGGCGCAGTGAGCGTTCTCGCCGGGCGATCTACGACGCGGCCCTCGCGCTGGTGAGCGAGGTCGGCTACGGCAGGACGACGATCGAGGGCATCGCGGCCCGCGCCGGAGTAGGCAAGCAGACGATCTACCGCTGGTGGCCCTCCAAGGGGGCCGTGCTGCTGGAGGCGTTCCTCGACCTCAGCGACCAGGCGGCGCGCGAGGCGGACGGCGGGGAGGGGATCCACGAGATCCCCGACACGGGTGATCTGGAGGCCGATCTCAGGCTGGTCCTGCGCGCCACGGTCGACGAGATGAACGACCCGAAGTACGACGTGCCCTCCCGCGCGCTCGCCGCCGAGGGGATCGTCGACGCCGAACTGGGCGTCGAATTCGCCAGGAAGATGCTCGAACCGCAGCTCCAGCTCTATGTGAAGCGGCTGCGAGCCGCCCAGGAGGCCGGGGAGGTACGGCAGGACCTCGATCCCCGTATCGCCCTGGAGCTGCTGGTCGGTCCCGTCGCCCATCGCTGGCTGCTGCGGACGCTGCCGCTGACGCACGCGTACGCGGACACGATCGTCGAGTACGCGCTGCATGGACTGGCCCCGCGCCCGCCCGCGCGGCACTGAGTGCCAGGAGGGGTTCTCGGCGCCCCGGGCCGCCCGAGCGCCGGGGGGCGCGCGGGGGCGCGTCGATGCATACGGGGCGGGTGTGGTGAATGCCACCGGTCCCGGAGCCCCCGCGCGGGGCCATATATCGCCGCATAAGCCGCGATCCGCCCCGTGCTGGCGGGTGGCTCCCCATACCCCGGTGGGGGCTCGCGGCCACCCGGGGAGCAGGATGGTGGGACCATGGGGTGAGTCCGCAGGGACGAGCATGAGGTGTGAGGGGATCGATGGGCGACGATTTCGGCCGCTACCGCGGCACGGAGAGCAGGATTCCCCAGTGGCTGCGCAGGCGCCCCAAGAAGAGCGCCGACGGTTCCGCGTTCGACGGGGACGTGGCCGGCCGGGAGGCGCTGCTGCTCGCTGTCGCGGACGCCGGTATGCCCATTTCGCCCGCCGCCCACCCCGTCGGCTACCGATGTTCCTGTGAACGGATCGGCTGTCCCACCCCGGCCAGGCACCCCCTCTCCTTCGCCTGGCAGACCCAGTCCACGACCGATCGCGCACAGATCGAGCGATGGGCGCGCAACCAGCCCGAGGCCAACTTCATCACCGCGACGGGCATGATCCACGACGTTCTCGACGTGCCGCTCGAAGCGGGCAGCCGGGCGCTGGAGCGGCTGCTCGAACAGGGCATCGACGTCGGTCCCGTGGCGGACTCCGGCGGCGACCGGATGCTCTTCTTCACCGCGACCCGGGGCACCCCCGAGGACGAGGACGAGTGGTGGCCCTGTGAGCTGGACTGCCACCCCGAGACGATGGACGAGCACCCCGGGCTGCGCTGGCACTGCCGGGGCAGCTATGTGCTCGTACCCCCGGCCCAGTTGCCCGGCGAGCTGTCGGTGCGGTGGCTGCGCGGCCCCGAGCATCCGCTGCCGGATCCGCTGACGCTGCTGGAGACCCTGACCGACGCGTGTGCCCGGTACGCGGGCGAGAACGGCGAGCTGGACCCGCACGCGGTGGCCTGGCCGCTGGGCCGCTGACACGGGGCGGCCCAGCCGGCGGAACCCGCGCGCGTGACAGGACCTCGGCCTGTAGCGGCCGAGCGGAGCCCGACTACGACCCCTTCGCGCCCGTGACCCCCTGAAGGCGGCTCGCCACCTCCACCGTCGGCGTGTCCGACCCGGCGCGCGGGACCAGCGCCACCTGGCTGGAGACCCACTCCTTGGTGACCGTGTTCCGTATCTCGCCCGTCAGCAGCGCCTTGACATCCGCGTTCACCCGCGGCGTCACACCCTGCGCGCCCGTCTGCCGCTCGAAGTGCCGCGTGGCGAAGAAGACCAGCGCCCCGCCGTCCTTCGTCGCCAGCCCCAGCGGGGCGAAGTCGCCCTCGGCCAGCGGCTGGTCGACATACTGCGTGACCAGACCGGGCAGCCGCGCGTTCTTCTCCCGGGCCTCCCGCCATCCGTTCGTATGCGGCCCGTCAGCGAAGGTCTTCGCCGTACCGTCGCGCAGATACGAGGCGTACGCGGCGCTCAGCTTCCCCGGCGCCAACGCCAGCCCCTCGCTGTCCGGCGCCACCGGTTCGCCCCAGCCGTCCTTGTCGGTCGCGAAGTCCGGGACCTCGTTCGCGGCGAGGATCGTCAGATACGGCACCTTCCACCGCTCGTCGGGCCCGTTGCGCACGAAGACCAGCACCCAGCGTGTGTCCTGCGGGCCGCCGTCGTCCGTGTCGCGGTTGCTGTCGGTGTCCGCGACGAACCAGCGCGGCCAGCCCGCCTTCTTGGGGATGGTGAACTTCGCGTCGGCCAGCTCCAGCGGCTGATGCGCCGGGTTGCCGTCCGGGCTCGTGATGCTGCGCGCCTTGAGCCCCGCCTGGTTGATCGCGCCCAGCGCGCCGGTCACCCGGCCCGCGTCGAGCGCCGGATCGTACGCCTTGTCCGCCGCGTTGTACGCGTCGGTGAAATCCTTCAGCGCCCGCGCGGCCTCACTCCGGTCCGCCGACGGCAGAACCGCCAGCTCCCCGTGCACCGTCACGCACCCGCTCGCCGTCAGCGACAGCACCATCACCGTCGCGAGCCCCGCCGCTGCCCGAATCGGCCTTCCCAGCCTGCTCATCGGCCGCCTCTGCTCCTTGACCCCCACTGACCGGCCCCAACCCTACCGGCGCCAGGAACAGCGCGAGCGTCGGGATCAGATACAGGCACCAGACAATGACCTGAAGGACCGTCGGGTCCGGCTGGAAGTTGAACACGCCCTTGAGCAGCGTGCCGTACCAGCTGTCCGGCGGGATCGTCGTGCTGATGTCGAACGCCTTGCTGGACAGGCCGCCCAGGAAGCGCGCCTCCTGGAGGTCATGGACGCCGTACGCGAGCACACCGGCCGCGACGATCACCAGCATCCCGCCGGTCCAGGTGAAGAACTTGGCCAGATTGATGCGCAGCGCGCCCCGGTAGAAGAGCCAGCCGAGCACCACCGCGCTGGCGATACCGAGCAGCACCCCGATCAGCGGCGCGTGGCTGCCGTCCGAAGAGGCCCGTACCGACGCCCAGACGAACAGCGCGGTCTCCAGCCCCTCCCGGCCCACGGCCAGGAACGCCGTCGCGACCAGCGCGCCCGTACCCATCTGGAGCGCCGCGTCCAGCCGGCCGTGCAGCTCCGTCTTCAGATGCCGCGCCGTACGCCGCATCCAGAAGACCATCCAGGTCACCAGCGCCACCGCGAGGACCGACAGCGAGCCGCCGAGCGCCTCCTTCGCCTCGAACGTCAGCTCCTGCGAGCCGAATTCGAGCCCGAAGCCGAAACCGAGCGCGATGACGACCGCGACGCCGATCCCGAGCCAGATGGGGCGCAGCGCGTCGCGCCGCTCCGTCTTGACCAGATACGCGACCAGGATGCAGACCACGAGACTGGCCTCAAGGCCCTCGCGCAGACCGATCAGATAGTTTCCGAACACGTCGGAACTCCCTTTCCGATATCAGGAGATCAGGGCCCGGCCCCACCAGTCGTCCTTGTCCCGGACGCCCGGCGGGATCGCGAAGACCGCTGAACCCACGTGCTGGATGTATTCGTTGAGCGCGTCGGAGCGCGCCAGTGACCGCTGTACGGGGATGAACGCGTCCCGTACGTCGCGCTGGTACGCCAGGAAGAACAGCCCCGCGTCGAGCCGGCCGAGGCCGTCCGTACCGTCCGTGAAGGAGTAGCCGCGGCGCAGCATCCGCGCCCCGTGGTGGGAGTCCGGATGCGCCAGCCGTACATGCGATGTCGGCAGCATCGCCTTCAGGTTGGGCTTGTCGTGCTCGCGCGCCTTGCCGACCGCCGCGCCCTCGCCCTTGTCCCGGCCGAAGACGTCCTCCTGCTCCTGGAGGGAGGTACGGTCCCAGGTCTCGATCCGCATCGAGATCCGGCGGGCGACCAGATACGAGCCGCCGGCCAGCCAGCCGGGGCCGTCCGCCTCCGACACCCAGACATGCTTGTCCAGGGCGGCGGTGTCCGTACCGGCGATATTGCTGGTGCCGTCCTTGAAGCCGAAGAGATTACGGGGGGTCTGGGCGCCGGGCGTGGTCGACGACGTCTTGCCGAAGCCGAGCTGCGACCAGCGCACCGCGACCTTCCCGAAGCCGATCCTGGCCAGATTGCGGATCGCGTGCACGGCGACCTGCGGATCGTCCGCGCACGCCTGGACACAGAGATCGCCGCCGCCGCGTGCCGGATCGAGGTTGTCACCGGGGAACTTGGGCAGCTCGACGAGCGCGGCCGGGCGCCGCTCCGCCAGCCCGAACCGCTCCTTGGCGAAGAGGCCGGGACCGAAGCCGACGGTGAGCGTGAGCCGGGACGGCTTGAGGCCGAGCGCCTCGCCGGTGTCGTCGGGCGGGGCCTCGGGGAGACCGCCGTACGCGCCCTCGCCGACGGCGTGTCCCGCCGTCATCCGCTCGGCGGCCCGCGTCCAGTCCTTGAGCAGCTGGACCAGCTCCGCGCGGTCCTCCGTTGTCACATCGAACGCGGCGAAGTGCAGCCGGTCCTGGACGTCGGTGGCGATTCCGGCCTGGTGACGGCCGTGGAAGGGGACCGCCGCACCGGACTCGGCGGCGGGCGCGGCGGTGTCACCGTCCCGTACCGCCGCCATGGCGCCACCGGCCGCGGCGGCGCCGAGCGCGAGCCCGGCACCGCCCCAGCCGAGCAGCGCGCGGCGGGACGGCGGAGTCGGTGCCGTCTTCGCGTCGTGCTCTTTGTCGGGCTTCTCGTCCGGTGTGGTGTCGTCCGTGCTGTCGTCGAAAGGCATGGTGCGCGGCCCTACTTGACGACGGCGGCGGCGAGCTTGGAGAGCGGCTCGGCCAGTGCGTTCACACCGTCCGAGAGCTCCTTGCGCTCCGCCTTGCCGACCTTCTCGTACGAGGTGAACTCGTACGAGTCCGGGCCGTCGCGGTATGTGTCCAGCAGCTTGTTGAGCGCGGCGAACCGCTTGTCCAGCTCCGTCACCAGCGCCGGGTCGTTCTTCGAGGCGACCGGCTTGAGCAGCTCGTACGAGTGCTGCGCGCCCTCGACGTTGCCCTTGAAGTCGACCAGGTCGGTGTGGCTGTAGCGCTCCTCCTCGCCGGTGACCTTGCCGGCGGCGACCTCGTCGAGGAGTTCCTTGGCGCCGTTGGCCATCGAGGTCGGGGTGATCTCGGCCTTGCCGACCCGCTGCTGCCAGTCGGCGAGGTCCTTGTCGAGCGCGTTTGCGAGCGCCTTGGCGTCCGGGCCGAGCTTCTTGTCCTGCCAGAGTTCCTTCTCCAGCCGGTGCCAGCCCGTCCACTTCTGCCCGGTCTCCAGGCCGTCGGCGCGTACGTCGACCTTCGGGTCGATGTCGCCGAAGGACTCGGCGACCGGCTCGGTGCGCTCCCAGCCGATACGGGAGGGCGCGTACGCCTTCTTCGCGGCTTCCAGGTCACCGGCGCGCACGGCGTCGGTGAAGACCTTGACCTTCGGCAGCGTCTCGTCGGCCTGCGTCTGGACGTACTTGCGGTACGCGGCGACGGCCGCGTCCATCTCCGGGCTGCGCTTGGCGGCGGCGGTGCCGCCGGTGACCGTGACCTTCTGGCGGATGCCGTCGCCCTTCATCCCGGGCTTGCACGCGATCTCGTACGAACCGGCCTTCACCTCGGCGGTGATCTTGGCCTTCGTACCCGGGCCGATGTTCTCGCGCTCGGTGACGATCCGGTCGTCAGGGAAGAGCAGATAGACCTCGGTGATCTTCGTGCCCTTGTTCTCGACGGCCAGCTCCACATGGCCCGCCGGGAACTCCTTCTTGGAGACCTCGCAGGAGTCGTCCGCGGCGGTCACCTGGACGGCGCCGTCACCGGCCTTCGCGTCGCTCTTCTCTGCGCAGCCCGTCACGGCGGTCAGGGCGGCCACCGCCGCGGTGGCGGTGACGACGGAGAGGCGGACAGGTCGCATGCGGGGCTCCACGATGGCTGGAATCGGGCGGGAAAGAGGTCGGGAATACGGCTGGTACGGAAGTGAGGCGGCCCTAACTTAACTGAGCCTTACCTGTGCCGTGACCGTCCACGCAGTGATTCGGCTCTCACTGCCTTGCCCCGGATACGAGCAGGTCACGGTGGCACCCAGAGCGCCCCATGGCGAGGTCAAGCGCAGGTCAAGGCCTGCGCTTCGGGACGACCAGCGGAACGCCGGTGCGGGGGCGGGAAGAACTCGACGGGCTGGCGGGCCGAGTAACCAGGCCCCCCACGCCACGGCAGGGCACCACGCGGTGCCCTGCCGCGCGCCGGTCGAATCCGCGCCGTTCAACGGCGGTGCTTAAATGCCTGCGTGACTGACATCGACGTACTCAGCGTCTTCTGCGGGGCCGACGGCCGGCACGGCAATACGCTCGGTGTCGTCCGCGAGGGGCGTCATCACCCCGACCGGGCGGCCCGGCAGGCCATCGCGGCCGAACTCGGCTACAGCGAGACCGTGTTCGTCGACGACCCCGAGCGCGGTGTGGTCGATATCTATACGCCGGGGCTGCGGCTGCCCTTCGCCGGGCATCCGCTCGTCGGTGCGGCCTGGCTGCTGGATCTGGAGACCGTGAACCCGCCCGCGGGCGAGGTGTGGGTGCGCCAGGACGGCGAGTTCACCTGGATCACCGCCCGCCCGGAATGGGCGCCGCCGCGCACGCTCCGGCAGTACGCCACGGCCGCCGAGGTCGACGCGCTGCCCGCCCCGCCGCCGGGTGAGGGCTGGCTCTACGCCTGGGCCTGGGAGGACGAGGCCGCCGGGCGGGTCAGGGCCCGCGCCTTCCCGCGCCGCGACGACGGCATCGCCGAGGACGAGGCGACCGGCGCGGCGGCGCTGCTGCTCACGGCGGAGCTGGGCCGCGCCCTGAACATCACACAGGGCCGCGGGTCGCAGTTGATCACGGCCCCCGGCCCTGATGGATCGATCGAGATCGGCGGCCGTGTGCGGCTGCTCACGGCCCACTGACGCCGCCCACGCGGTCAGGCGCTCACGCGGTCAGGCGCTCACGCGGTCAGGCGCTCACGCGGTCAGGCGCTCACGCGGTCAGGCGCTCACGCGGTCAGGCGCGTCGATGATCCGCTGCTTCTCCAGATCGTCCGCCGCCACCCGGTCGAGCAGCTCGCGGTAACTCCGCTTGAACGCGGCCGGGTTGGCGATCCCCTCGAAGACATAGAAGCGGACGCCGTCTCCCTTGCGGGCGAAGCCCCAGGTCTTCTCCGCCTTGGCACGGATGATCTGGCCGCCGGACAGGTCCCCGAGATACCGGGTGTAGTGGTGCGCCACGAAGCCTCCCGGCCACGAGCGCGCGCACTCCTCGACCCGCGCGGCGTACGCGGCGGTCGCGGGCAGCGGCTCCAGGCCCGTACGCCAGCCCGCCCCGCGCAGATGCGCCAGATCGCGCTCCAGCTCGGGCGTGCGCTCCAGCTCGCGCTGGATGAAGGGCCCGGCGACCGGGTCCTCCCGCAGCGCCTCCGAGGCGCCCTCCAGCGCGCGGTACACGAACCACAGCTGCTCGGTGTAGCGCGTGTACGCGTCCACCCCGAGCCTGCCACCCAGCAGATCGCTCATGAATGTCGAGGTCTCCGCCTCCGTGTGCTGTGCGTGCGAGGCGACGCGGATGAGCGTGGAGAACGGGGTGGCTGTGGCGGGTGCGTCCAAGGCGGGCCTCCGGGGACCGAGGGGGACGGGAGCAGGCGGGTGCCGGCGCCGGCGGCACGGGCGACCGCCATGACCGATACTCTTACTTAGGCTTACCTAAGTCAACCAGTTCCCGACGTCCTGTCGGTAAAAACGCTACCCCGCCCCAGCGGGTCGGCAACCTCAGGGCAGGGTGAGAATCTCGGCCCCCGTCTCCGTCACCACCAGCGTGTGCTCGAACTGCGCGGTCCGCTTGCGGTCCTTGGTCACGACGGTCCAGCCGTCGTCCCACATGTCGTGCTCGTACGTACCGAGCGTGAGCATCGGCTCGATGGTGAAGGTCATGCCCCGCTGGATGACAGTGGTGGCGTGCGGGCTGTCGTAGTGCGGGATGATCAGCCCGGAGTGGAAGGACGCATTGATCCCGTGCCCGGTGAAGTCCCTGACGACTCCGTAGCCGAACCGCTTGGCGTACGACTCGATGACCCGCCCGATCACATTGATCTGCCGGCCGGGCCGTACGGCCTTGATGGCGCGGTTCAGTGCCTCGCGGGTCCGCTCCACCAGGAGCTTCGACTCCTCGTCGACATCCCCGCAGAAGTAGGTGGCGTTGTTGTCGCCGTGCACCCCGTTGAGATACGCGGTCACGTCCAGGTTCACGATGTCGCCGTCGCGGAGCACCGTGGAGTCCGGGATTCCGTGGCAGATGACCTCGTTGACGGACGTACAGAGGGACTTGGGGAAGCCTCGGTAGCCGAGCGTCGACGGATAGGCGCCGTGATCGCACATGAATTCGTGCGCGACCCGGTCCAGCTCGTCCGTGGTGACGCCGGGCGCGATGTGCTTCGCGGCCTCCTCCATCGCCTGCGCGGCGACGCGGCCCGCGATCCGCATCAGCTCGATGGTTTCGGCGGTCTGCACTTCCGGCCCGGTGTACGGGGTGGGAGCGGGCTTCCCGACGTATTCGGGGCGCCTGATGTTTCCGGGAACGGAACGGACGGGAGAGAGCTCGCCTGGTACGAGCAGTGACTGGCCAGACATGCCGGCGAGTCTAACGAGCGGCGGTGGGGCAGCATGGCGTCAGAGGAAGGAGCCGATGATGGCCCTGTTCAAGAAGCGCACGGTCGGCAAGCCCGGCGAGTGGTACTACTGCCTGAAGCACCAGAAGGTCGAGGAGGGGCCCGAATGCCCCGCCAAGGACCGCTTCGGGCCGTACGCGAGCCGCCAGGAGGCGGAGCACGCGATGCAGACGGCCCAGGAGCGCAATCTGGAGTGGGAGACGGATCCGCGCTGGCACGACGCGTCCAAGGGTGAGGCCGGGGCCGGGGAGGACACGAACCCGCCCGCCTGACGGGATACGAGGCACCGGATCAGGCCGCCGTCGCCTTCGCCGCTTCCTTCTGGGCGCGGCGGCGCAGGGCGTCCTCGTCCGTCTCCGCGTCGTATGTCACCAGCCTCGGCAGCACCGCCGCGAGCACCCCCACCGAGGCCAGACAGGCCAGCCCGCCGCCCCATATGGCGGGGCGGGTGCCCGTCCAGCCCGCCATCGCGCCCGCGCGGATCTGGCCGAGCTGCGGTCCGACGCTGTACGAGAGCACCTCGATGCCCGCGAGCCGGCCGCGCAGCTCCTCCGGGATCGTCTGGTTCCAGATGGTCGAGCGGCCCAGACCGCTGAGCATGTCGCCCGCGCCCGCGAGCCCCAGACAGACCAGCACCACCCAGATGTTCGAGAACCACCCCGCGGCCGTGATCGCCAGCCCCCAGCCCGCCGCGCCGAACACCACGAAGAGGCCGTGTCTGCGGACCCGTGAGGTCCAGCCGCTGGTCAGACTGAGCGCCACCGAGCCGACCGACCCCGCCGCGTACATCAGACCGAGCGCCCACTCCGCGTCCAGATCGTCCGCGAGGAACGGGAAGACCGTATTCGGGAAGGCGAAGAACATGGCGGCCAGATCGATCGCGTACGTCCCCAGCAGCACCGGTCTGCTCCAGGCGTACCGGGCCCCCTCCACGATGCCCCGCAGGGACGGCGCCTCCGCGTCGTGCGCGGCGGGCGCGGGCGAGAGCCGCAGACAGAGCACTACGGAGACGGCGAAGCCCAGGATCGTCACCCCGTACGCCGTGCCGTGACCGGCGTACGCGACGACCAGCCCGGCCAGCGCGGGCCCCGCGATCGCGCCGAGCTGCCAGCGCACGGCGTTGAGCGCGGCGGCCGCGGTGAGCTGGTCGTGCGGGACGATCCGCGCCATCAGCGAGTCCAGCGCCGGCCGTTGCAGCCCCGCCAGCGCGGACACCCCGGCCGCCACCACGTACAGCGGCCACAGCAGCGGCTCGGGAAGCAGCGCGTTCACCAGCAGGACGGCGGCGAGCACCCCGAGCCCCGCCTCGGTGAGCAGGATGACCTTGCGCCGGTCGACGGCGTCGGCGAGCGCTCCGCCGTACAGCCCGAAGACCACCAGGGGCACCAGCTCCACCGCGCCCATCGCGCCGACGGCGAGCGGCGATCCGGTGAGGTCCTTGATCTGGAGCGGCAGCGCGATCATCGCCATGAAACTGCCGAAGTTCGTCACCAGCCCCTGCACCCAGAGCAGCCGGAATTCCCGGGAGGAACGCAGCGGGGAGAGATCCGGCAGTATCGCGCCGAGCTTCTTGGTCACGAGAGGCCATGCTCGGTGCGGACGCGTGGATCGGGCAACCGAATTAGGTCCCGCCGGCCCTCATCAGCGGGTGGGGCTTACCGGCGGGTGGGGCTCACCAGCGGGCCGGCGGCGGCGCCGTCAGCTGGTCGGCCAGCCGGGACAGCCGGTCCCGGAACCGCCGCCGCCCGCGCGGCCCCGGCAGGCTGTTCTCCCCGGCCGCCGCGCTCACCAGATGCTGCACGGTGTCCAGATCCACGCCGTTGGCTGCCACCGCGTCCACCGACAGGGCGTCGTGCGCCAGCCCGCGCACCTCCTCGTCCCCGCCGTCCAACGACAGCACCGTCGCCCCGGCCCGGCGCGCGCCGTGGACCCGCTCAAGCAGCCCGGTGTCCGGCCGCTCCGGCGCCACGACGAGCAGCGTCTCGCCCCGGCCGGCCGCCTCAAGACGGCCCAGGCCGATGGCCAGATGCGCCGGGTCCCCGGAGCGCACCCGGTGCCGTACCAGCGTGGGCGTCAGCTCCGGCTGCCCCGACCACGCCGCCTCGTCCACGAGATGCGCGGTGAGATGCCACGGCTCGTACTCCTCCGTCCCGACGAGCAGCAGCCCGCCGCCCTGCGACACGACGGAGGCACGCAGCGCCCCCGCGAACCGGCGGGTCGCGGACGGCCATTCCGTTCCGGCGAGTACTTCACGCAGCAGTGCGACGCGTACGGCATCCATGGGCCCGCATCCTGCCGCAGTCGGATACGCGGCGTGGGCGGTCGGAGGCGGCTCACCCGAACGTGACCTTGTACCGGCAAGTAGGGTCGTGACCATGACTTCAACGGACAGTGGCAGCACCCCCAAGCCCCCCGCCAAGGACCCCTGGGACCTCCCGGACGTCTCAGGTCTCGTCGTCGGCGTACTCGGCGGCACCGGCGACCAGGGGCGCGGGCTCGCCTACCGGCTGGCGAGGGCCGGACAGAAAGTGATCATCGGATCCCGGGTCGCCGAGCGGGCGGAGACGGCGGCGGCCGAACTGGGCAACGACGTCGAGGGCTTGGTCAACGCCGAGTGCGCGCGCCGCAGCGACGTGGTCATCGTCGCCGTGCCGTGGGAGGGACACGCCAAGACCCTGGAGGCCCTCAGGGAGGAGCTGGCGGGCAAGCTCGTCGTCGACTGCGTCAACCCGCTCGGCTTCGACAAGCGGGGCGCGTACGCGCTGAAGCCGGAGGAGGGCAGCGCCGCCGAGCAGGCCGCCGCCCTGCTGCCGGAGTCCCGGGTGACCGCGGCCTTCCACCATCTCTCCGCGGTGCTGCTCCAGGACCCGGAGGTCGAGCGGATCGACACGGATGTGATGGTGCTCGGCGAGGCCCGCGCGGACACCGATCTCGTTCAGGCGCTGGCGGCCCGAATCCCGGGCATGCGCGGGGTCTTCGCGGGCCGGCTGCGCAATGCCCACCAGGTGGAGTCGCTGGTGGCCAACCTGATCTCGGTGAACCGCCGTTACAAGGCGCACGCGGGCCTGCGCGTGACGGACGTGTAGGGACGTACGTATAGGGGCGTACGTATATAGCTATGGGGGAGGCGCGGGCCGGGCGGCCCGCGCCGTCAGCCCGCGGCCGTCGCCGTACGTGCCTCGCGCTCGGCCCTCGCCTTGCGTACGTAGTACCAGGCCATGTTGGACGACAGCCCGGCCAGCAGCACCCACACGATGCCGAGCCAGTTCCCCTGGACGAAGGAGACCACGGCCGCGGCGACGGTGAGGACGCAGACGGCGAGGGCGTACAGAGCGAGGCGGGGCATGGGGGTCGGCTCCTGTCGGGGGCGTCGTGGGCTGTCGTCGTTCGCGCTCCAGTGTCCCCCATGCCCGGGAACGTCCCACCGCCGCCCGGCCACCTCCTCGCCGGCCCTGTGACGCTGCCCCTCCGACCTCCCAGATGTCTCCTGCACCGCGTTGGCACGTCGGGCGTCTTCGGCGACGGTGACGCAGCCGGGCGGCGCGGTGCGCCGGGTGGAGTTCGACGCGGACGGCTACGGCGTGTCGGACACGCGGGCGCACGGCAGCACGCTGGCGCGCAAGACGGTGTACGAACGCGGCTCCTACCACCGGATCGACGCGGTCACCGACCCGTACGGCCGCCGTACCGAACTCACCTACGACGCCAACGGCTATGTGACCTCGGCGAAGGAGCTGGCGGGCACACCACAGGCCCGTACCTCCGGAACGGCGGTGTACGACGGCCCGTACGACCAGCCCACCACCCTGACCGACCCGCTGGGCAAGACCACGACACTCGGCTATGACTCCGCCGGTGATCTGCGGACGGTGACCGACCCCGAGGGCCGGGCCACCACTCTCACCCACACCCCCGACGGGCAGGTGAAGACGGTCACGGACGCGTCGGGCGCCGTGACCGAATACACCTATCAATACGGCGAGTTGACCGAGGTCAAGGACGCCGAGGGAGGCACGGGCGGCCAGTTCCTGGACGCCGCGGGCCGGCCGGTGGTCACGACGGACGCGTCCGGCGCGCGTACGGTCCTCACGTACGACGTGCTCAACCAGGCCCGGAAGGTCACCGACCCGCTCGGCCACACCACCGCCCTCGACTACGACGACAACGGCAACCTCACCACCCTGACCGACGCCAGGAACAACGCCACCACCTGGGCGTACGACACCGCCGACCGCCCCATATCGGCCACCGACCCGCTCGGGGCGCGGGCGCTCTTCGGCTATGACCCTGCGGGGCAACTGGCCAAGGTCACCAGCCGCGCTGGCCAGGTCGCCACCGCGGAGTACGACCTGCTGGGCCGGGCCAAGAACGCCAAGTACGGTGTGGACGCGGCGGGCCAGGCGCAGTCGACGGTCACGTACGCCTACGACGGTGTCGACCTGCCCAAGACCGTCACCGACACGGTGTCCGGCACGCAGTCCTTCACGTACGACGCCTACGACCGGACCAGGACCGTCACCGGCCCGACCGGCACCGTCGGCTACGACTACGACGGCGCGGACCGCCGCAAGGAGATGACGGCGGCCGGGACGACCACGGCCTACGGCTACGACACCTCCGGCATCCTCACCTCGGTCACCACCGGCGGCCAGGCCGTCACCTTCGGCCTGGACGCGGTGGGCCGCGAGAAGACCGCGACCCTGCCCGGCGGCTTCACCCGCACCACCGGCTACGACAAGACCGGCACGACCACGGGCATCTCCTACACCCGCGCCGGGGCCACCGTCGGCGACCTCACCTACACCCGCGACGAACGCGGACTCCAGACCGGTCTGACCGGCTCCCTCGCGAGCATCGCCCTCCCGGCGGCCGAGACGGGCGCGGTCTACGGCAAGGACAACCGGCTCACGACGTTCAACGGCCGGTCCTTCACGTACGACGCCGAGGGGCAGCTGACGTCCGATGGCAAGCGGACGTACGACTGGAACGCCCGGGGTGAACTGACAGGGCTGACCGAGACGGGCGCGGGCGGCCGGAGCAGCACTTTCGCGTACGACCCGCTGGGCACGCGTTCAGCCAGGACGCTCGGCGGTACCACGCGGAGATTCCTCACGGACGGCTCCAACCCCCTGGCGGAACAGTCGGGTTCGGGCGAGACGACGGCCACGGTGGCCACCTCCGGCCTGGACGAGTACCTGACCCGCACGGAGGGCGGCCGGACCCAGATCTATCTGACCGATGCCCTCGGTACGGTCGTGGGCCTCGCTGACCAGGACGGTACGGTCGCCACCCGCTATACGTACGACCCGTACGGGCAGCCGGCGGCGTCGGGTGCCGAGTCGGGCAACCCGTACACCTTCACCGGCCGTGAGAGCGACGGCACGGGCCTGCTCTACTACCGCAACCGCTACTACGATCCCGAGACCGGCCGCTTCATCTCCCAGGACCCCATCGGGTTCGCGGGCGGCGCCAACCTCTATCAGTACGCGCTGAGTTCACCCACGACGTACACCGATCCGTCGGGCAACAACCCCCTCCTGATCGGCTGCGTCGGCGGCGCCCTGTTCGACGGCGGCCTCGACTGGCTCACCCAGCGCCTCTCGGGTCGCAAGGTCAACTGGGGCCAGGTCGGCTCCTCGGCGGCCCTGGGATGTCTGAGCGGAATGCTCGGCACGGCGGGCGGCGGCAAGCTCGCGGGCCGCATCGGCTGCAAGAACAGCTTCACCGGCGACACCCCGGTCCTGATGGCCGACGGCACCCGCAAACCCATCAAGGACGTACGGGTCGGCGACAAGGTCCTCGCGACGGACCCGCAAAGCGGCGAGACCGGCCCGCGCGAGGTCACCACCCTGATCCAGGGATCCGGCGACAAATCCCTGACGGACATCACCGTCGAGAGCTCTGACGGTAACCCCGCCAAGATCACCGCGACCGACGGCCACCCCTTCTGGCTCCCTGACGTGAAGGAATGGACCGACGCCGGCGACCTCCAGCCGGGCCAGTGGCTCCGCACGAGCTCCGGCACCTGGGCCCAGATCACGGCGATCAGCCACAGCACGCAGTCGACGGCGGTCTACAACCTCACGGTCGACGACCTCCACACGTACTACGCGCTGGCGGGCGCCACACCGGTACTCGTGCACAACGTCAACGAAGATTCGCTCTGCAATGTGACTCTTGGGCCGGCGATAAAGGGCCAGAAAGCAGAAGGAGTGACCGCTGAACGCGGTGACACTGTCCTGGCTCACGAGCAGCGGATGATGAACGAGTTCGGTGACCGAAATGGCTGCGCTTCATGCGGGGCGGCCAAATCGGGATACAAAGACGGTCACTGGACTGGTGACCACAATCCGCCGAATAAGCTCGCGCCCAACGGTCCGTGGACTCTGTATCCGCACTGCAAGGCATGTTCCAAACAGCAGGGCGGGATCGTGCGCACGCTGCTCAAGGAGTACTATGACTTCCCGGTGTGGAAACCATAACAGTAGGTGGATTCAATGATGCTCTTCGCCTCGTGTACGACGAGATTCGCGCATGGCCTTGTTGTTGCTGCCGCACCCGGGAGCAGTGACACGCATGAAAGCTGGGACCCTGCGACCGATGTTGTTCACGGTGGTACGGACTCCCTGTTCATTTCGATCCAGCAAGCTGCCAGCGGTCCAGCATCAGTCCAATGCGTGCAAGGGCCTTACCGGCCGAGCGGAAAAGTCCTTGCGTACGCGGGAAAATTGATACTTCCTCAAGCGTCTCTTGAGATTTCGGATCCGAATGAATCGGTGAAGTTGCTGATTCCCGTTCCGAATGTAGAAAATCAAGTCGATGTCTATGGAGACGGCACCGATGAGCCCGATGAGGTAGTGATCGTTCTGACTGGCGATGAATCGTGGTAATCCACAATTCCTGACGATGACAGTCAGTTCGGTAGGTTGCGAGGGCGCCACGCCGACCCCGGGTCCGTGGTGGCGACCTTACAGATGCGAACACCACGCCCGCTTGTGTCTTCTGTAATAGCTCCAAGTGAGACAGGGTGGCTCCGATGAATCCGCCGCCGAACTACTCGGGACAATGGCCACCTCCGTGGTGGCCGGCCAATATGCAGGCCGCAGTGTCAATCCCTGGAATGATTCCGTAGATTTAATGCGGCGGGTCGAGTTGTGGCCCGCCGCAAATCCATTTCCTGATTGATGGCGGAGGACATCTTGCAGGTCACGATCGACGGGGTCACCTACGTGAGCCATGAGGACCCAGCATGGAGGTGTGAGCAGAACTACATGGCCATGGTCGACCTGGCCCCGTTCGACCTCGGAGGGATGTTCGAGCAGTTGTGGCTTCGGGAACTCGACGAAGGCGGCGGCTATGAGGTTTGTTGCATCCCCTTTTATGCCTATGGTCTCGCGCTGGGTGACGTGGTGAGGAGGAGTGGGGCGGACACCGTCGGCAGTTTGATCAGCAAGTCAGGTCGTCGGGCCCTCCGAGTGTTTTTCGCGGAGCCTCGGCCTTCGGTGGACAGTCGATCTGTGCTGCGTGGCGCTGTGGAGTCCGCCGGGCTTCTGAGTGAATGGAACGGTGATCGTCATGTCGCGATCGATGTCCCCGACATCTCGGTGATGCAGCCGGTCTTCGATTCCGTGCAGGGGGAAATTGAAAATGGGAGCGCTTTCTGGGAGTGGAGTGATAGCAAGAATTTTAGATAGGTGTGAAGTGAATCTGTTGGGGGCGGCCGGTTTCGGCTCCGCTGTTCGGTGTGGTGAATTATGCCCGGGGGGAGAATGCGCGTGGTCAGACGGAGATCTTTGCTGTTTGCTTCGTCGGCGGCCGGGCTCGCGGTGGGGGGTGCTGCCGTCTATGGCGTGCGGGCCGGTGCCGAGAGTGGTGCTGCCGGTGACGGGAGCCGGGGCGGAGGTCCGGGGGGACGGATGCCGGTGCAGTTGCGGGGGGTGCGGCCGGAGGGGCGGGTGGTGATGGTCGCGCTCGATCGCGGGGCTCGCGGGGGTGAATCCCGGGCAATCCTGCGGGAGTTGGTTTCCGGCTTGCGGGCTGTGGAACGGGCCGGGGTAACCGTCGGGGTGGGGCTGGCGGTGGGGGCCTTCGGGGCTGCCGCGAACCGTCCGCGTCAGTTGGTCGAGATGCCCGTGTTCGTCGGGGGTTTGCTGGATCCGGCGCGGTCGCACGGTGATGTGCTCGTGCAGGTGGCGGGGGACCGGGCCGTCGATGTGCGGGCGGCGGTCGAGGGGTTGTTGCCCGCTGTTCCGGGGTGGCGGGAGCGGTGGCGGATCGAGGGGTTCCGGGCTGAGAACCGGGAAGAGGGTGGCCGGGGGCTGGCCCGTAATCCCTTCCATTTCACTGAGGGGTTCGGGAATCCGGCCGGTGACGGGGAGACCGCGGACCGCGCCCTCGTACGGGCTGGTCAGGGTGAGCCGGAGTGGGCTGTGGGCGGGAGTTATCAGGTCGTACGGATCATCCGGTTCGCGACCGAGCTGTGGGACAAGGACTCCGTGTCCGAGCAGGAGCGGATCATCGGGCGTCGTCGTGACGGGCGGTGGCTGGACGGGGCGCCCGCGGGTGAGGAGCCGAATTTCGCGGCCGATCCCAAGGGCCGGCTCACCCCGCTCGACTCGCATGTACGGCTTGCCGCGCCCGACCGCCGTGATCCGCCGCCGCTCGTACGGCGCAGTTACAGCTATGACCGGGGCGATGGTGACACGGGGCTGGTCTTCTCGTGCTTTCAGCGCGATCTGGCGAAGGGGTTCGAGGCCGTGCAGAAGCGGCTGGAGGGTGAGGCCATGGCCAAGTATCTGCTGACCACCGGCGGCGGCTACTACTTCGTCCCGCCCCCGGGCGACCACTGGATCGACGCACTCCTCCAGGGGTCCAGCGGGCCGGTCGGGGTGGTAGCTACTGCCCGACCGGGCCGCAGACGAATTCGTTCCTCGTGGTCCAGAAGCTGAAGAGATCGCGTCCGCAGTAGCTGTCCAGCTCCGAGACACCCAGCCCGCGCAGGATCGTGTGGATCAGGTCGAAGAAGGCCGCGTTCACCTCGGGGATGAAGAAGAGCAGGACGAAGACGGCGAGCAGTCCGTACGGGGCGAACGGCTCCACCTGGCGGCGGAACTTGTACGAGAGCCAGGGCTCGACCACCCCGTAGCCGTCGAGGCCCGGGACCGGCAGGAAGTTGAGGATCGCCGCGGTGATCTGGAGCAGGGCGAGGAAGCCCAGGGCGTAGCGGAAGCCCGTCGGGACGCCGGAGAGGGCGTTGAGCCAGAAGGGGGCCGTGCAGACGAGGGCGAACAGTACGTTCGTCAGCGGGCCGGCCGCGGAGATCAGGCTGTGCCGCCAGCGGCCCTGGATGCGGTGGCGCTCGATGAAGACCGCGCCGCCGGGCAGACCGATACCGCCCAGGATCACAAAGATCACCGGCAGCACGATGGACAGCAGCGCGTGCGTGTACTTGAGGGGGTTGAGCGTCAGATAGCCCTTCGCTCCGATCGAGATGTCCCCGCTGTGCAGCGCGGTACGGGCGTGCGCGTACTCGTGCAGGCAGAGCGAGACGATCCAGGCGCCGGTGACGAACAGGAAGACGGCGATCCGGATGTTCGCCGCGAAGTCCGTCCACACGGCCCAGCCCGAGACCGCCGTGACAGCGGCGATCCCCAGGAAGACCGGGGAGATCCGCCGGTCGCTGCGGCGGGAGGAGGCGGTGGTCATGGATGGGTCTCCTCGGGGGCGCGGGACGGCGGTCGGCGTCGCCCGACCGTACAGCGGGCAGAGCGGAAACGTCCGGCCACGCCGATAACGTCTGGCCAACGGGTCCCGGTTCCGGGGAGGCTCGTCGTATGGCGATGTGGAAGATCATGTACGACAGCTGGCAGATGGAGTGCTGCGGCCAGCCCTTCTCTGTCGGCGACGAGGTGTCCTGGCCGCTGCTGATGCTGCCCTCGTCCGCCCGCGACGCCCGGACCTGGCAGGACTGCCTCACCACGCTGGAGGCGCCGGACGGCACGGCCGGGGACGGTACGACCCTCGTCCGGGGGCCCGGACTCGTCGCGGTCTGGACCGGGGACGACCCCGTCGGGAAGGGCGCCGAGCTGAGCGGATATCTCTCGGTGGAGCGGCACGGCGGGACGATCCCAGGCGTTTCGCTCAGCGTCGGTACGGTCCGCTCCCTCCACGTCGTCACCCAGGGGTACGCCGTGGACCGCGCCGGGTCAGGGGCGTACGAGGCGGTGCCGGACGAGCGGTGGCTGAGCCCGGTCGACACCTGCCCCAAGTGGTTCTCCACGCTCGCCCAGCCGCCCGCACCCCGGCGAGAGGGCTACCGGCGCGACGCGACCGGCGTGCTGGTCGGACTCGCGACAGAGTAAATAGGGTCGGCCTTCCAGGCGGCGTTCACGGACAATGGGCGGATGCGCTACCGGCTCCTCGGCACCACACGGGCACTGCACGACGACGGCACCCCCGTCGCCCTCGGCGGTGCGCGGCTGCGTGCGCTGCTGACGGTGCTCGCCCTGCGGCCCGGCCGTACGGTGCCGGTCGCCCAACTCGTCGACGAGGTCTGGGACGGTGATCCGCCCGCCGACGCGGTGGGCGCGCTCCAGGCGCTGGTCGGGCGGCTGCGGCGGGCGCTCGGGCCCGCGGCCGTCTCGTCCGTGGAGGGCGGCTACCTGCTCCGCGCCGACGAGGAGGACATCGATCTCCACCGCTTCGGCCGGCTCGCCGGGGAGGGCGCGCGGGCTCTGGCGGACGGTGACGCGACCAAGGCGGCGAGCCTTCTCGACGAGGCACTGGCGCTCTGGCGCGGTCCCGCGCTGGCCGACCTCCCCGACCGTACGACCGAGGCGGCCCGCTGGGAGACCCGCCGGCTGGAGGCCCGCAGGGCGCGGCTCACGGCCGCGCTCGCCCTCGGCCGCGCCGAGGACGCGCTGCCCGAACTGGCCGCGCTCTGCGGTGAGTTCCCGCTCGACGAGCCGCTCCAGGCGCTCCGTATCCGCGCCCTGCGCGATGCGGCACGCCCGGCCGAGGCTCTGGCCGCGTACGACCGGGTGCGCCGCGCGCTGGCGGCCCGGCTCGGCACCGACCCGGGCCCGGAACTGCGCTCCCTGCACGAGGAGTTGCTCCGGGGCGCCGACGGGTCCGGCGGGATCGATGGGACCTCCGCGTCCGACGGGCGGGCCGGGGGCGGCGGGCGGTCCGGCCGTACGACGGCCACGTCCCCCGCCCGTACCCACCCGCCGGTCCGGGCCCCGCGCCCCGCCGCACCGCCCGGCAACCTCCGCGCACGGCTGACCAGCTTCGTGGGGCGCGAAGGCGATATCGAAGCCATCCGCGGCGATCTGGGCCGCGCCAGGCTCGTCACCCTGCTCGGCCCCGGCGGAGCGGGAAAGACCCGGCTCTCGCAGGAGGCCGCCGAGCTGATGGCCGAGGGGTGGCCCGACGGCGTATGGCTCGCCGAACTGGCCCCCGTGAACGATCCGGAGACCGTGCCCGAGGCCGTACTGACCTCGCTCGGAGCGCGGGAGACCGTACTGCGGGGCGCCGGGGCCGAGGAGCTGCGGGCCGCCGACCGGCACGCCGGTGAGCCGCTCATGCGGCTGGCCGAGCACTGCGCGCGCCGGCGCATGCTGCTGCTCCTCGACAACTGCGAGCATGTAATCGGGGCCGCTGCCGCCCTTGCCGAGGAACTGCTCGCCCGCTGTCCGGAGTTGACCATCCTGGCGACCAGTCGTGAGCCGTTGGGGGTGCCGGGGGAGTGGGTGCGGCCGGTGGAGCCGTTGCCGCCGGATCCGGCGCATCAGCTGTTCGCGGAGCGTGCGCGGGCGGTGCGGCCGGGGTTCGACGCCGCGGGGGATATGGAGGCGGTGGCGGAGATCTGCCGTCGGCTGGATGGTCTGCCGCTGGCGATCGAGCTGGCGGCGGCGCGGTTGCGGATGCTGACTCCGCGTCAGATCGCGGATCGTCTCGATGACCGTTTCCGGCTGCTGACCAGCGGGAGCCGGACGGTCCTGCCGCGCCAGCAGACGCTGCGCGCGGTTGTCGACTGGTCCTGGGACCTGCTCGACGCGTCCGAACGCGCCGTACTGCGGCGGCTGTCGGTCTTCGCGGGCGGCTGTGG
Source organism: Streptomyces scopuliridis RB72 (assembly GCF_000718095.1). Lineage (GTDB taxonomy): Bacteria > Actinomycetota > Actinomycetes > Streptomycetales > Streptomycetaceae > Streptomyces > Streptomyces scopuliridis. Next base: position 178,364 of record NZ_JOEI01000013.1, read on the forward strand.
ACTGACGGCCGCCGAGTCGGTCTGCGCGGATGAGCCGGCCGGACCGGACGGCCCGGGTGGCCCGCACGCCCCGCACGCCCCGCACGCCCCGCACGCCCCGCGCGGCACGTACGCCCCGGACGCCCCGCGCGGCACGTACGCCCCGGCCGCCCCGCACCGCGTCGCGTCCCCGGACGTCGCCCGGCTGCTCGGCTCGCTCATCGACAAGTCGCTCGTCGTCGCCGCCCCCGCGCCGGACGGCGACATGCGCTACCGGCTGCTGGAAACCGTCGCGGAGTACGCCGCCGAGCGGCTCGACCAGGCCGGTGACCGGGCCGCCGCCGAGCGCCGCCATCTCGTGTACTACCGGGAGCTGGCCCGTACCACCGACCCCGTACTGCGCGGGCCCGGCCAGCACGCCGCGATCGCCCGCTTCCAGCTGGAGTACGAGAATCTGCGCACCGCGCTGCGCCGCGCCGTCGCCGCCCACGACGAGCAGGAGGCGCTCTGTCTCGTACTCTCCCTCGGCTGGCTCTGGCAGATGCTCGATCTGCGCGCCGACGCCCGTCACTGGGCGGGGGCCGCCGCGGGTCTGGGACCCGACCCGTTCGCCCCGCCCGTGGAGCCGGCTCCCGCCATCTCGCAGCGGTGCACGGACACGCCACCGCCCATGGCCCCCGAAGTGCTCCAGGAGGCCCGGCGCCAGGTGCGGCTGATCGGGATCGTCAGCATGAATCACGAAGCGGAGGACTGGACCACACCCGAGCGGCACGCGTGGCTGCGCGAGGTCGCCGGTGCCTACCGCCCCGGGCTTCCGCAGACCTGCCGGTTCCCCGGCACGCTGTGGATCTTCGCGTACATGCTCACCGGGGATTCGGACGGGCTGAAACGGGTCGTGGACGAGACCGTACGGGCCTGCGAAAGGCTCGGTTACGAGTGGGAGCTGGCCGGCGCGCTGCACGCACGGGCCAATATCTACTCGAACCGCGGCAACTGGTCCGGGGGCGCGAGCCGGGACGCCGACCGCAGCCTGGAGATCTTTCAGCGGCTCGGCGACACCTGGGGCGCGGTCGAGGCGCTGTCCGCACGGGGCGAGGCCAGGGAAGGGGCCGGGGAGTACGGTCTCGCGGCCGATGACTACCGGGCCGCGATCGCCCACGCCGAGGGGCTCGGCGCGCAGAGCCAGGTCGCGCTGTTGCGCTCCCGGCTGGCGGCGACCATGTTCGAGACCGGCCAGGGCGAGGAGGGCGAGCGCATCCTCCGTGAGGTGCTGGCCGAGGGGCAGGACACCTGGCACGAGGCGCGGCCCGCGGCCCGGCTCTTTCTCGCGCTGTGGCTGGGCCATACCGGACGCGGGGACGAGGCGCGTGAACAGCTCAACATGCTGCTCGATGTGTTCCGTTCCGAGACGCTGGCCATCTTCGGGGGTTTCGTCCAGGGCGTCTTCGCCTGGCTGGACTGCTCGGACGGCCGTTACGCCACGGCGCTGGACGCGTCCCGCATGGCCCTGGAGGCGGCGCTGTCGCCGCTCTCGCTCATGGTCGCCCCCGAGATGGTCGCGGTCCATCTGACGACGGTCGCCTGGGCGCTGGGCGGTCTGGCCGCCGAAACGGGCGACCGGGAGCGTGGACGGGACGCGGCCCGGCTGATCGGCGCGTACGAGGCGCTGGCGCCCGCCGGGCATTACCCCACGTTCACGGAGCGGCATATCGAGAAGAGCGCGCGCGAGACCGCGGCGGCCTTGCTCGGCGACACCGCGTTCGAGCAGGCCCGCGCCGAGGGCGGCGGCCTCACGCTGGAGGAGGCCACCGCCCTCGCCGGACGCTGAATCCGCCGGATTCCGGACCAGCTGGATTCCGGACCAGCTGGATTCCGGACCCGCTGGATCCCGGACCCGCTGGATCCCGGACCCGCTGGATCCCGGACCCGCTGGATTCCGGACTCGCTGGATTCCGGACTCGCTGGATCCCGGCTTCGGAACGTCAGGACTTCTTGCGGAACTTGGCCACCGCGAGCGGCGCCGTCACCAGCGTGATCGCCGCCGCCCACCCCAGCGTCATCCACATCGAGTGCGCGACAGCACCGCCGTTTATCAGACTCCGCGCCGCGTCCGCGAGATTGGACAGCGGATTGTAGTCAGTGAACGCCTGGAGCCAGCCGGGCATCGTGGACGGCGGGGCGAAGATCGACGAGCCGAACTGCAGGGGCATCAGTACGAGCATCGCCACCCCCTGGACGGCCTGCGCCGTCTTCATCGTGAGCCCGAGCAGTATGAAGATCCACATCAGCGAAGCGCCGAACACCAGGGACAGACCGACGGCGCCGAGCAGATCGAGCACCGACGTCTTGATCTCCATGCCGAGCAGGAAACCCATGCCGAGCAGAATGGCGGTGGCGACCAGCATCCGGCCGATCTCGACGACGATCTTGGCGATCAGCACCGAGGAACGGGCGATCGGCATCGTACGGAACCGGTCCATGACGCCCTTGCGGAAGTCGTCGTTCACGCCCGTGCCGACGGCCATCGCGATGTTCATGCCCATCATCGCCATCAGACCAGGGATCACATAGTTCACATACTCCTCACGGCTGCCGCCGAGGCTCGCGCCCACGGAGCCGCCGAAGACGTACACGAACAGCAGCGTGAAGATGATCGGCATCAGCAGGACGTCGAACATCGACTCCGGGTCCTGCTTGATCTGGAGGGCGTTGCGGCGCACCAGCGCGCCGATGTGCCGCAGATTGGCGCGCAGTCCGATCCGGCCCTCGTCGGCGGCGGTGACGGGCGACGGCGCGGGTGCCTTCTCGGGCGCGGACGTGGGCAGTGTGGTCGTGCTCATGCCGCGACCTCCTCGGGTGTGGTGTCGGACACGGAGGCCGTCTTCTGGCCGGTGATGGCCAGGAACACTTCGTCCAGGCTCGGGAGATGGGTGCCGATATGGGCGATCCCGAAGCCGCGCTCGCCCAGCAGGCCGACGACCGCGGTCAGTTGCTCATCGCTCAGGATCGGTACGTACAGCAGACCCTCGTCCGGGACCGCCTGCGTGCCGGCCAGGCCGTCGAGCCCGGTCTCGGCGATCGCCCGCGCCATCGCCGGGAGCTGCGCGGAATCCGTGGGCCGGATCTGGAGCGTACGGCCGCCGACCTTCGCCTTCAGCTCGTCCACCTTGCCGTTGGCGATGACCCGGCCGCGGTCGATGACCGTCAGCTCGCTGGCCAGCTGCTCGGCCTCTTCCATGTACTGGGTGGTGAGCAGGACGGTGGCCCCCTCCGCGACCATCCGCTGCACCTCGTCCCAGACCTCGTTGCGGGTACGGGGGTCGAGCCCGGTGGTCGGTTCGTCCAGATACAGCACCGACGGCTGGCCGATCATCGACGCGGCCAGGTCGAGCCGGCGCCGCATACCGCCGGAGTACTGCATCGCGGGCTTCTTCGCCGCCTCGGTGAGGGAGAAGCGTTCCAGCAGTTCGTCGGCGCGGCGGCGGGCGTCCTTGCGGGACAGATCGAGCAGCCGGCCGATCATGTACAGGTTCTCCCAGCCGGAGAGCTTCTCGTCGACCGAGGCGTACTGGCCGGTGAGACCGATCCTGCGGCGCAGCTGGCGCGGCTGGCGCAGTACGTCGTACCCGGCGACCATCGCGGTCCCCGCGTCCGGCTGGACGAGCGTGGAGAGAATACGGACGAGCGTTGTCTTGCCGGCGCCATTGGGCCCGAGCACACCGAGGACGGTGCCCTCGCGCACATCGAGGTCCACTCCGTCGAGAGCCCGGGTGCCCTGTGGTCCGCCGTAGTGCTTGACCAGCCCCCGTACCTCGACGGCGTTGCCCGTGCGGCTGCCGTTGGGGTTCTTGTCGATTCGCGTCATGACACCAGTGGACCAGCCGCCACCGACAATCCACCGACAAGCCGCCGACAGGCCGCTGTCGAGAGGCTGTCGGGCAGTCGCCGGACAGCCGACAGCCCGCCGACGGGGGAAGATCGGCGGGCTGTCGTCCGTGCGGGCAGTGGCTTCTGGGGCGCCCTCGGGAGGCGCGCGGCCGGACAAGGACCCGGCGGGTCCCGGATCAGGCCTAGTGGAACGTGTGCTCCTCCTGAGGGAACGTTCCTCCAATGACCTCGTCCGCAAACTCCCTCGCCGCGTCCCCCAGCGTCTGCCGGAGGTTCGCGTACTGCTTCGTGAAGCGCGGCACCTTCCCTCCGGTCAGCCCGACCATGTCCGTATAGACGAGGACCTGCGCGTCCGTCTCCGGCCCGGCGCCGATCCCGATGGTCGGGATGTGCAGGATGCGCGTGACTTCGGCGGCCAGCTCGACGGGGACCAGTTCGAGCACGACCGCGAACGCCCCGGCGTCCTGCACCGCCTTGGCGTCGCGGAGCAGCTGCTGCGCGGCCTCCTCGCCACGGCCCTGCACCCGGTAGCCGAGGGTGTTGACGGACTGCGGGGTGAGCCCGATGTGTCCCATCACCGGGATGCCGGCCTGTACCAGCAGTCCGATCTGGGTGTGCGAGCGCTCGCCGCCCTCCAGCTTGACCGCGCCCACGCCCGCGTCCTTCACCAGCCGCGTGGCGCTGCGCAGGGCCTGGACCGGCCCTTCCTGGTACGAGCCGAACGGCAGGTCGCCGACGATCAGCGCCCGCTTCGTGCCCCGTACGACGGCCGCGGCGAGCATCGTCATCTCGTCCAGCGTGACGGGCACGGTCGTCTCGTACCCCAGATGGCAGTTGCCCATCGAGTCACCGACGAGCATGACCGGGATACCCGCCTCGTCGAACACGGAGGCCGTCATCGCGTCATAAGCGGTGAGCATGGGCCACTTCTCGCCGCGCTCCTTGGCGGCGGCGATGTCGTGGACGGTGACGCGCCGCGAACTCTTGCCGCCGTACAGGGCCTTGGAGGCGGCTTCGGGGCGTCCCGCGGGCGGCTTCTGAGCAGCCTCGGTCTGAACAGTCATGGCCAAAGGCCCTTTCGTCATCTCGGGGCACCCTGACGGTGTCCCCGGACCGGTTCCATGGTGGCATCCCGGGACCGGTCACGGGAAGTGGGGACCCGTGCGTAAAGACTTTCCAATACGAGACGGTCTCGTATCGAAACGGGTCTAGTGTGTACGCCATGTCCACACCGTCCGGCGCCACTGGCGCCGCACCCCGCATACCCGAGTCCCGTGTCCCGGAGGCGGTCCACCGCCGCCGCTGGGCCATCCTCGGTGTCCTGATGTTCAGCCTGCTCATCGTCGTGCTGGACAACTCGATCCTGAACGTGGCGGTCAAGACGATCGCCGCCCCCGAGCCCACCGGCATCGGCGCCACCCAGAGCGAGCTGGAGTGGGCGATCAACTCCTACACGCTCGTCTTCGCCGGCCTGCTCTTCACCTCCGGGCTGCTCGGTGACCGCATCGGCCGCAAGAAGGTGCTCCTCTTCGGCATCGCCGTCTTCGGCCTCGGCTCGGCGCTCGCCGCCCTGTCCGGATCGCCCGCCGAACTCATCGGCTACCGCGCCCTGATGGGCTTCGGCGCGGCCTTTGTGATGCCTGCCACTCTCGCGGTCCTGATGAATGTCTTCGAGCGCGAGGAGCAGCCCAAGGCCATAGGCATCTGGGCGGGCAGCGTGGGCCTCGGCATCGCCATCGGCCCGATCACCGGCGGTCTGCTGCTCGAACACTTCTGGTGGGGCTCGATCTTCCTCGTCAACGTCCCCGTGGCCGTCGTCGCGCTGGTCGCGATGGTGCTGCTGGTCCCGGACTCCAAGGACCCCAGGCCTGGCCGGGTCGACCCGCTGGGCGTCGCGCTCTCCATCGTCGGACTCGTCCTGCTGGTGTACGGCATCATCCGCGGCGGCGAGCTGGCGGACTTCACCGGCGCGAGCGTGCTGGGCCCGCTCCTCGGCGGCGTTGCCGTACTCGCCCTCTTCGTCTGGCACGAGAAGCGCAGCAGCCATCCGGCCATCGACATCTCGTACTTCAGGAAGCCGGCCTTCGCCGCCGCCGTCGCCGCCATCGCGCTGGTCTTCTTCGCGCTGATGGGCGTGACCTTCTTCTCGGCCTTCTACCTCCAGAGCGTGCGCGGCTACAGCGCGCTCCAGTCCGGACTGCTGATCCTGCCGCTCGCCGCGGCGCAGATGATCTTCGCGCCGCGTGCCCGGCTGGTGGTGGACCGGTTCGGCGCCCGCGCGGTCTGCACGGTCGGCATGCTGCTGGTCGCGGCCGGACTCGCGGCGTTCGCCCTCTTCGGCGCGGACACCCCGGTCTGGGTGCTGTGCCTCGTCTTCTTCGTCCAGGGCACCGGAATGGCGCACATCATGCCGCCGGTGACCGTCGCGGTCATGCAGGCACTGCCCCGGGAGAAGGCCGGTTCTGGCTCGGCCATCAACAACACCTTCCGCCAGGTCGGCGGCGCCCTCGGGATCGCCGTACTCGGCTCGGTGCTCTCCGCGACGTACCGGGGCGGGATCGAGGGACACCTCGGCGCGGTCCCGGCCGGCGCGCGGGACGCGGCGGGGGAGTCGATCGAGGCGACCCTCGGCATCGCGGAGAAGATGGGTCCGGCGGGCCGGCCGCTGATCAGCTCCGCCTACGACGCGTTCCTCGACGCCATGCATGTCACGGCCCTCGGCTCGGCGGCCGTCGCGCTGATCGGCGCCGTGGTGGTCGCGCTCTTCCTGCCGGGTCTGCCGGAGCCGAGGAAGCTCGCGGGGAGCGAGGAGGCGCCCGAACCCGTGACCGCCGCCCGCGGCTGAGAGCGAGGCCGCGTACGCCGCGTACGCCGCGTACGCCGCGTACGAGAACGCCGTGTACGCCGTGTACGAGAATTGGCGCGGCGGAGAACGCGGCGCGGCGTACGCGGTGTGCGCGCGGACCCCAGGTCGGCGAGAGGCGGAGACAGGTGCGGGAGCAGGGTCACGAGAAGGAACACCGGCGCGGCAGGCCACGCAGTGAGGCGGTCGAGCGGGCGATCCTGGAAGCCGTCGTGACCCTGCTGGAGGACGGTGTGCCGCTCGGCGAGCTCTCCGTCGAGCGCATCGCCCGTACGGCGGGCGTCGGCAAGGCGACCATCTACCGGCGCTGGCAGGGCAAGGAGGAGCTCTTCCTCGACGTCCTGCGCGAGATCGAGCCGCCGGAGCCCGAACTGCCCGGCACCTCTGCGCTCGACGATCTCAGGGTCGTGCTGGAGTCGATGCGGCGGCGCGGTCTCGCCCAGCGCTCCTCGGTCCTGCTGCACAACGTCGTCGTCGGGATGAAGAGTCAGCCCAAACTCTGGGCGGAATATCACAGAACAGTCATCGACCCCCGGCGCGCGATGACGACGGACCTGATCCGGCGCGGGGTCGCCTCCGGTGAGCTACGGGACGACCTGAGCGTCGAGTTGATGCACGAACTGCTGGTTGGCCCCATGCTCATGCGCACCCTGCACCGGCCCGGCGCGCCGCTGGACGAGGATCTCCCCGACCGGATCATCAGCGCCGTGCTCCAGGGGCTGCGCCCACGCGAGTGACGGACGCGCGTGCGGGATCTGTCACACCTGCCGCTCTTTCGTCCTTGATCGGAACCCCCGGACCCTCCCTCTTCGTCTCCGTGCCAGTACGGCTGTCCCCGGACGGCGGAGAAAATGCCCGTACATCGCCTAGGGTCGGGGGCGGGCGTGCACAGCAAGGCAGTGAGGGCGGCGCATATGACGCAGGAGTACACGGCGCATTCGGTGACGGACGGCGGGGAGGACCCCCGCACCGGCTCCCGCGTCAGGGTCCTGCTCGACCGATGGCGGGGCGATCCGGGCATCTGGCGGCGCGGCATCGTGCTCGCGCTGCTCGCCGTGGTGGTCGCGCTGCTGATGATCTTTCACGCGCAGATCCCCAACACCATCGGCAACTTGGGCAGTCTCACCGAAACCTTCCTGCCGTGGTTCGGGGTGTTCGTTCCGCTGATCCTCGTGCTGGCGCTGGTACGGCGCTCCGCCACCGCGCTGATCGCCGTCCTGCTGCCCACCGTGGTCTGGGTCAATCTCTTCGGCGGACTCCTCACCGACAAGTCCGGCGGCGGCGGCGACCTCATGGTCGTCACCCACAACGTCAACGCGGACAACCCCGACCCGGCGGGCACCGCGCGCAAGCTGGCGGAGTCCGGAGCCGATGTCGTGGCGCTGGAGGAGCTGAAGGCCGGCGCCGTACCGACGTACGTCGAGGCGCTGGCCGGCACGTACAAGTACCACTCGGTGCAGGGCACGGTCGGCCTGTGGAGCAAGTACCCGATGACCGGGACCGAGCCCGTCGACATCCGGCTGGGCTGGGTCCGCGCCATGCGCTCCACCGTCAACACCCCGGAGGGCCGGGTCGCCGTCTATGTGGCGCATCTCCCCTCCGTACGCGTCAAGCTGCACGCGGGCTTCACCGCCAACCAGCGCGACAAGAGCGCCGACGCGCTGGGCGAGGCCATCGCCGACGAGTCGCTGAGCCAGGTGATCCTGCTCGGCGATCTGAACGGCACCATGAACGACCGCTCGCTCAACGCCGTGACCTCCCAGATGCGCTCGACCCAGGGCGCGGCCGGGCACGGGTACGGCTTCAGCTGGCCGGCGTCGTTCCCGCTGGCCCGGATCGACCAGATCATGGTGAAGGGCGTCGAGCCGACCTCGTCCTGGACCCTTCCCGAGACGGACAGCGACCATCTGCCGATCGCGGCGCGCGTACAGCTGGGCTGAGCCCGGACCCTCGCCGACCGGTGCGCAGGGCCTAGGTCCTGTCCGGCCGGCACCAGACGCCCCGGGCTGATCCACGAAGATCGGCCGGACAGGGCCTAGGCGCAATGCGGTGTTCATCCGCCGGAATAGAAAGCCTGAGAGACTTTGTTCCGTGGGGGTACTTAACCTGCCCCCGAACCCCACCACGGAAGGTCTCTCGATGCCCCTCGCCCTGTTCGCCCTGGCCGTCAGTGCTTTCGGCATCGGGACGACAGAGTTCGTGATGATGGGCCTGCTGCCCAATGTCGCGGACGATCTGGGTACGTCCGTGCCGACCGCCGGATATCTGGTCTCGGCCTACGCGATCGGTGTCGTCGTCGGCGCCCCCCTGCTCACCGCCCTCGGCTCCCGTATCCCGCGCAAGCGGATGCTGCTCCTGCTCATGGGGCTCTTCGTCATCGGCAACCTCGGCTCGGCGCTCGCCCCCGGCTTCGGCTGGCTGCTGGCGGGCCGGTTCCTCGCCGGGCTGCCGCACGGCGCGTTCTTCGGCGTCGGCGCGGTCGTCGCCGCCCGGCTGGTCCGCGAGGGCCGGCAGGCGCGGGCCGTCGCGACCATGTTCCTGGGACTGACCGTCGCCAATATCGTCGGCGTCCCGGCGGCCACCCTGCTCGGCCAGAACCTCGGCTGGCGCGCCACCTTCCTGGTGGTGACCGTGATCGGCCTGGTCGCGCTCGCGGCGCTCGCCCGGCTCATTCCGTACGTACCGGTCGAGGCGCACCAGAGCGTGGGCCGTGAGATACGGGCCCTCGGCGACCGTCAGGTGCTGCTCGGCCTCGCGACCGCCGTCTTCGGCTTCGCCGGCGTCTTCGCCGTCTACTCGTATCTGGCCTCGATCACGACCGAGGTGATGGGCTTCGGCGAGTCCTCCGTCACGCTGGTCCTCGCGCTCTTCGGTATCGGTATGACGCTGGGCGCGCTGGCGGCCGGGCCGCTGACCGACCGGGCGCTGCGGCCCACCCTGTACGCCTCGCTGGGCACGCTCGCCGTCGTACTGCTCGCCTTCCGGTTCACGGCGCACATCCAGTGGGCGGCGCTGGTGACGGTCGTGGTGCTGGGCGCGGTCGGGTTCATGACGACCACTCCGCTCCAGATGCTCGTCATGCAGAAGGCCAGGCACGCCCCCACGATCGCCTCCGCCTCGAACCACTCGGCCTTCAACCTGGCCAACGCGGGCGGCGCCTGGCTCGGCGGCGTGGCGATCGCGGCGGGCTGGGGCTGGCTGTCCCCGACCCTGGTCGGCGCCGTGCTCGCGGTCGTCGGCCTGGCGATCGCGGTGACGGCGGGGCTGCTGGACCGTGGTGACCGGGGCGACCGGGTGCCGGAGGCGTCGCGGGTCGTCGCCTCGGCCACGACGAAGGCCGAGGCGAAGGCCGAGACGACGACGGAACGGGTCGGCTGACGCCGTACGGGTGTGCGGGACGCCCGCGGGACCTCTCTGTACGGAGCGACCAATCGCGCGACCATCAATTCGCGACCATCAATTGAGGAACCGCGACGGCGAGCAACCACCTCCGCGAGAGCGGCAGCGGTTCAGCTGCGAAGGAGGGGGCGCTCGCGCCAGCGGTTCGTGATCGGGAGCCGCCGGTCCTTGCCGAAGCCCTTCGCCGAGATCTTGGTGCCCGGCGGGTACTGGCGCCGCTTGTACTCCGCCGTGTCCACCATCCGCAGCGTCCTGGCGACCAGCTCCGCGTCGAAACCGGCCGCGACGATCGCGTCCATGCCCTGGTCGCGGTCGACGTACAGCTCCAGGATCCGGTCCAGTACGTCGTAGTCGGGCAGTGAGTCCGTGTCGACCTGGCCGGGGCGCAGCTCGGCGCTCGGCGGCTTGGAGATCGATGCCTCCGGGATCGGCGGGGTCTGGCCGCGCTCCTCGGCGGCGCGGTTGCGCCAGCGGGCCAGCCGGAAGACGGACGTCTTGTAGACGTCCTTGATCGGGCCGTACGCGCCGACGGAGTCGCCGTAGAGCGTCGAATAGCCCACGGCCAGCTCGGACTTGTTGCCCGGCGCGAGAACGATATGACCCTCCTGGTTGGAGAGCGCCATCAGCATCGTGCCGCGCAGCCGCGACTGGAGGTTCTCCTCCGCGAGCCCGGTGAGCCCGAGCGAACCCATGTACGCGTCGAACATCGGCTCGATCGCATGCGTACGGAAGTTGAGCCCGGTACGACGGGCCAGCTCGGCCGCGTCGTCCTTGGAGTGGTCCGAGGAGTACTTCGACGGCATCGAGACGCCGTACACGTTCTGCGCGCCGACCGCGTCACAGGCGATGGCGGCGACGAGCGCGGAGTCGATACCGCCGGAGAGACCGATCAGCACGGACCGGAAGCCGTTCTTCGCGGCGTACGCGCGCAGGCCCACCACCAGCGCCGAGTACACCTCCTCGTCGTCGTCCAGGCGCTCGGCGTAGCCGCCGGTCAGCTCGGGCTCGTAGGCCGGCAGCGGGTCCTCGGAGAGGATGACCCGGTCGATCCGCAGCCCGTCGTCCACCACGCCCGTCGGCGCCGCCGGCGAGGCGGCCGGCAGATCGAGGTCCAGGACCACACAGCCTTCGGCGAACTGCGGCGCGCGCGCCACGACTTCGCCGTCCTTGTCCACGACGATCGAGTCACCGTCGAAGACCAGCTCGTCCTGGCCGCCGATCATCGCCAGATACGCGGTGGTGCAGCCGGCCTCCTGGGCGCGCTTGCGCACCAGGTCGAGGCGGGTGTCGTCCTTCTCGCGCTCGTACGGCGAGGCGTTGACCGAGAGCAGCAGCCCCGCCTCGGCGGACCGGGCCGCCGGGACCCGGCCGCCGTCCTGCCAGAGGTCCTCGCAGATCGCGAGCGCGATATCGACGCCATGGACCCGGATGACGGGCATGGTGTCGCCCGGTACGAAATACCGGAACTCGTCGAAGACGCCGTAGTTGGGCAGATGGTGCTTGGCGAAGTTGAGGACGACCGCGCCGCGGTGCAGTACGGCGGCGGCGTTGCGCGGGGCGCCGGCGGGCTGGCCGTAGCGCGGCTGGGCCGACTCGGAGCGGTCCAGATAGCCGACGACGACGGGCAGCTCGCCGAAGCCCTCCTCGTCGAGGCGCCCCGCGAGCGCGCGCACGGCGGCCCGCGACGCCTCGACGAAGGACGACCGCAGGGCGAGGTCCTCGACGGGGTAGCCGGTCAGCACCATCTCGGGGAACGCGACGATATGCGCTCCCTGTTCGGCGGCGTGCCGGGTCCAGTGCACGATCGCCTCGGCGTTCGCGGCGAGATCGCCGACGGTCGAGTCGATCTGATTCAGAGCGAGACGTAGTTGAGGCACGGGACCCAGTGTAATCGTCTGACTGACGCGATGTCCCGGGGTGCGCGTGTGGGGCAGCCCACTCGGTACGCGAGCCGGGGGTCAGCCGTGCGCGTAGACCTGCTCCATCCAGGAGGCGAGCTGCCCGTCGGTGAGGTGCTGGGCGAGATCGGCCTCGCTGATCATCCCGACGAGACGCTTGTTCTCGATCACCGGCAGCCGGCGTATCTGGTGGCTCTGCATCTCGTACAGCACCTGGTCCACGTCCGCGTTCGCGTCGATCCAGCGAGGGGTGCCGTGCGCCATCTCACCGGCCGTCGTCTGCGCCGGGTCATGGCCCATCGCCACACACCCGACCACGATGTCGCGGTCCGTGAGAATGCCGGTCAGCCGCTCCTTCGCGTCGGCGATGGGGAGCGCGCCCACATCCTGCTCACGCATCAGCTGGGCGGCGCGGTCCAGGGTCTCGTGGGCCGGGATCCACTGGGCCCCGGGGTGCATGATGTCTTTGGCGGTAGTCATGGTTTTCCTGCCTCCTGAGTGTCGTCCACCCCGAGCCAGATCCATCTTCGTGCACCCGTTCGGGTGACGCGAGCGCAAGCGCCCGAACGGGTGACGGGAGGGGTGCGGTGACGGGGGCGGTCACGGCGGCCGGGGCCCCTGGTGTGGCGGGCGGCGGCAGGGAAACGGGAGGGCTGAGGCCGCGCGGTCCACGACCGAGCCGGGGCCGCCGGGTCCCTGGGGAGCCGGCGGCCCCGCCCGTCAGCCGGTACGCGGCTTCGCGCCGCGTGCCTGGAGCAGATCCGCCATCAGCTTCATCTCGGACCGCTGCGCCGCGACCATCCCCTCGGCGAGATCCCTCTCCGTACCGGGCGCGCACTGCTCCACGCAGCCCTGCGCCATGGCGACCCCGCCCTGGTGGTGGTCGGTCATCAGCTGGAGATAGAGGATCTCTGCCGCCCTGCCACGGGCCTTACCGAGCTGGTCCAGCTCCGTCTTCGTGGCCATGCCAGGCATCAGCGAGCCGTCCTGGGCCTGATGTCCCGCGTCACCGTGGTCCATCGAGCCCATGTCCATGCCGCTGTCACCGTGGTCCATGTTCGGGTCCATGGACATCCAGGCCATCGGCTCACGGCCCGACTCGACCTTCGGCAGCCCCCACATGTCCAGCCAGCCCAGCAGCATCCCGCGCTGGTTCGCCTGGGTGTTGGCGATGTCGTACGCCAGCCGGCGCACCTCCTCGTCCTCCGTGCTGTCCCGCACGATGAACGACATCTCCACCGCCTGCTGGTGGTGGACCGCCATGTCACGGGCGAAGCCCGCGTCCGCCGAGTCCGCCGTCGGGGTGCGGGGCGCGGCGGGGCCGCTGTCGCGCCCGGCCGAGGCCACCGCCGCCGTACCGGCGAAGACCAGCGCCAGGACGACGGCGGTGATCGCGGCCCACTGCGTGCGCGTCACCTTGCGCGCCGGACGAGCCGTCTCCGCCGTATCGCCGGCAGCGGTCGGGCCGGGCGCGCTCTCCGCCGTCACTGCGCGCCCATTCCGCCCGTGCAGGCGGCGCCCGGCTCAGGGGTCTGCTCGCCCTGCACGTACTTCGTGAAGAACTGGTCCACGCGCGGGTCCGTGGCGCTGTCCACCGTGACCTGCTTGCCCCACGCGCTCAGCATGAGGGCGCCGGCCTGGTTCTTCACCGGGCTCATGAACGAGTAGGGGGTCTTCTCCACCTTCTCGCCGAGCGCCTTCACATCGGCGTCGGAGGCCTTGTCGTTGTACGTGACCCAGACCGCGCCGTGCTCCAGCGAGTGCACCGCGTTCACGTCCTGGACCGCTTCCTTGTAGACGTCCCCCTGGCAGTTCATCCAGACCTGGTGGTGGTCACCGCCCACGGGCGGGGTCATCGGGTACGTGACCGCCTCGGTCACATGGTTACGGCCGAGCTTCTTGGCGTCCCAGGACTTCTCGTCCTTCACGGGCGCCTTGGCCGCCGCCTGCTCCTGCTCCTTCTTGTCCGATTCCTTGTTGAGGAGATAGGCGCCACCGGCGACGAGGGCGGCCACCACGACGGCGCTCGCCGTGATCGTGATGATGCGGCTGCGCCGCTCGCGGGCCCGCTCGGCGCGGCGCATCTCCTCTATTCGGGCCTTGCGCTCGGCGGACTGGGACTTGGAAGCCATGGTGTGTGTCCTTCTGCGATAACTGCGGAACGCGGATAACTGCGTGACCACGGAACGTGGTTCGGGATATTCGGGAACCCGGTGCGGGGATGGGCCCGGCTACGTCCGCAGTACTTGAAGGACGTGGAGATCCGGGGCGCGTGCGAGCGCTCCGGAGCGGGGCACCTGGCCGGTGGGATACGGCGGTTCGAGGTGCGCGGGCAGGACATCGCCGGCGAGCGGGGTGGCCGGCGGCGGGACGGTGAGCACGGCCGGGCTCTGATGCGGGAAGAGCCCGCAGTCGCCCTTGTCGTACGGGCAGGTGTAACGGGCCTCTGCCTCGGCCTTGGCTTCGGCCTTGGCCCGGACCGTGGTCCCGGCGGCCGGGCTGTACGCGGTGCCGTTCGCCGCCGTCGCCGTCGCCGGACCGTCCGGGTGGTGGTCCTCCGTCCCGCCCGGGTCAGTACCCAGACAGAGGAAGAGCGCGGCGAACAGCGTCACCACGGCACTCAGCAGTGCCGTGGGACGCGTGATGCGTATGTGGCCGGGCCGCGATCCCCCCATGGGCGCAGATCGTAGTGCGTATACCCACGCCGGCAGCAGTGAGGAGCCGGTTCCGGTTCCCCTCCGGCACCCCAGACGGTACGAACCGGGCGCCGCCGGGGTACAAAGAGGCATGGTCGAGGATCCGCAGCCGCATCGACAACCGCGCCCGCAGCCGGAGCCGCCCGCGCGGGGCCCGCAGGGGCCGGCCGATGTCGACGCGGTGACGCATGCCGTGCTGACCGCGTCCCGGCTCCTGGTGAAGGTGTCGGCGCGGTCCCTCGCGGCCGTCGCGGAGCGGGTCACCCTGCCGCAGTTCCGGCTGCTCGCGGTCCTCGCCGCCCACGGCGACGCCAAACTGGTCGATATCGCCGAGCGGCTCGGGGTGAATCCGTCGACCGCCATGCGGATGCTCGACCGGCTGATCGTCGCGGGCCTGGCGGCCCGGCAGAGCAACCCGTGCAACCGCCGCGAGACGATGCTGCGGCTGACCCCGGAGGGCCGCACGCTCGTCGACCGGGTCACCGCCGTACGCCACCGCGAGATCTCGGCGATCGTCGAGCGGCTCACCCCCGAGCAGCGCACGGCCCTGGTCGGCGCGCTCACCGCGTTCACCGAGGCGGGCGGGGAGCCGGCGGTCCCGGGCGAGGACACCGAGCCGTACCCCCTGGGCTGGTCGGACACCACCGTCCGGCACAGTGGTGGCTGACAGGCGCCGGAGTCGATCTTCCGCACCGATCTCGCGCACAATGGATTGCGGGCGCCTGTTTCATGGGCATCGGACGAACAGGCACTATGGGCGGCAAGCCCGTACACACGCACGACGCGAAGCGTTGGACGGGGGTTCGCAACGCGCCGGAAATCGTGTGGTGGGATGCTCGGGTGCCCCCGGGGTGCCCCGCGGCATGGGAGCAGGTGGCCTGACCAGCAAGGATGGGTAGGACGGCTAATATGGATAAGCAGCAGGAATTCGTGCTCCGTACGCTCGAAGAGCGCGACATCCGCTTCGTACGCCTGTGGTTCACCGACGTGCTCGGCTTCCTGAAGTCGGTCGCCGTCGCGCCCGCCGAGCTGGAGCAGGCCTTCGACGAGGGCATGGGCTTCGACGGATCGGCGATCGAGGGCTTCGCCCGGGTGTACGAGTCCGACATGATCGCCAAGCCCGACCCGGGCACGTTCCAGATCCTGCCCTGGCGCGCGGAGGCCCCCGGCACGGCGCGGATGTTCTGCGACATCCTGATGCCCGACGGCTCGCCGTCCTTCGCGGACCCGCGCTATGTGCTCAAGAGGATGCTCGCGAAGACCTCGGATCTGGGCTTCACCTTCTACACCCACCCCGAGATCGAGTTCTTCCTGCTGAAGAACAAGCCGGTCGACGGCACGCGCCCCACGCCCGCCGACAGCTCCGGCTACTTCGACCACACCCCGCAGAACGTCGGCATGGACTTCCGGCGCCAGGCGATCACGATGCTCGAATCCATGGGCATCTCGGTGGAGTTCAGCCACCACGAGGGCGCCCCCGGCCAGCAGGAGATCGACCTGCGGTACGCGGACGCGCTCTCCACCGCCGACAACATCATGACGTTCCGCCTGGTCATGAAGCAGGTCGCGCTGGAGCAGGGCGTGCAGGCGACCTTCATGCCGAAGCCGTTCTCCGAATACCCGGGCTCGGGCATGCACACCCATCTCTCCCTCTTCGAAGGGGACCGCAACGCCTTCTACGAGTCGGGCGCCGAGTACCAGCTGTCGAAGGTCGGCCGCTCCTTCATCGCCGGGCTGCTCAAGCACGCGGCGGAGATCTCGGCCGTCACCAACCAGTGGGTCAACTCGTACAAGCGCATCTGGGGCGGCTCCAGCCGCACCGCGGGCTCGGGCGGCGAGGCCCCCTCGTACATCTGCTGGGGCCACAACAACCGCTCCGCGCTGATCCGCGTCCCGATGTACAAGCCGGGCAAGACCGGCTCCGCGCGGGTCGAGGTCCGCTCCATCGACTCGGGCGCCAACCCCTATCTGACGTACGCGGTGCTGCTCGCCGCCGGCCTCAAGGGCATCGAGGAGGGCTACGAACTCCCGGCGGGCGCCGACGACGACGTATGGGCCCTCTCGGACGCGGAGCGCCGCGCGATGGGCATCGAGCCGCTGCCGCAGAACCTGGGCGAGGCGATCTCCCTGATGGAGCGCAGCGAGCTGGTCGCGGAGACGCTCGGCGAGCATGTCTTCGACTTCTTCCTGCGCAACAAGAAGCAGGAGTGGGAGGAGTACCGCTCCGAGGTGACGGCCTTCGAGCTGAAGAAGAACCTGCCGGTGCTGTAGGGCGCCAGGCGTGATCCGATCCGGGCCGGCGGGGCTTCGTACCCGCCGGCCCGGAGTCTGTTCTCGTACGGCTACCGCGGTCAGAACTGCCAGCGCGTCTGGCTGTACGGGGCCTTTCCGAAGCCGAAGGCCGTGCGGGGTGCGACCTCGAAGACCGGGGCCACGCCCTGCCCGCCCGTGAACCCGCCGTCCTGAACCTCGAAGTGCCACTCCGCGCCATATTTGGCCTCCCACAGCTTGGCGAGCGCGGTCAGCCGGGAGTGGCCGGTCACCCGGACCGCCGTGCCCTCGATCACCAGGTCACAGCCGCCGTGGAGGGCGTTCACACCGGTCGTGAGCACCACCTCCGGGTTCCGGGCGAGATTCATGGCCTTCCGCTCGGCCGCGCCGGTGCAGAAGTACAGCGCGCCGTCCGCCCAGACGGCCAGCAGCGGGGTGACATGCGGGCGGCCGTCGGGCCGTACCGTCGACAGCCAGAACAGCTCGGCCTCGGCGAGCAGCCCCACGGCCTCCGTCCAGGCGGTGGCCGTGGCCTCCGGCTCGCCGTAACGGGTGTCCAGCTCGGTGCGGGGTTCCTTGAGCGTCATGGTGTGGTCCTCTCGCGACGTCATACGTCGGCCGTATCTCCAGGTCTGCCGTATATGGGGACCGACGGCGCGACGGGGACTCATCGGTTCTCCGCCCCGACCTGGGACTAGGCTCATTTCCTGAGCTTGGTCGGGACGGGGTCGTGGACAGGAGACGGCGAATATGGCGCTGCCGGGACGCAGGAGCAGTACGTTCACCCGCCTGCTGCGGCACGGCTTCACCGATCCCTCCGCCGCCGAGCGGCTGCTCGACGCCCCGGCGATGTCACTCGTACGGTCCGATCCGATGCTCCTCGACGCGCTCGGCGCCACCGCGGACCCCGATCTCGCGCTGCGCGGGCTCGTCAGGCTGGCGGAGGCGCAGCGGCCGGACGAGCTGAGGGTGCTGCTGGACACCGTGGTCGCGGCGAAGCCGCTGCGGGACCGGCTGCTCGGGGTGCTCGGCGCGTCGGAGGCGCTCGGGGACCATCTGGCCAGACATCCCGGGGACTGGCATGCGCTGGTCACCTACGAGCTGGCCGATCTGCACCCCGGCGTCGAGGAGTTCGAGCGCGGACTCGCCGAGGCGACCGACCCGGTCTCGCTGCGGGTCGCCTACCGCCGCTGTCTGCTGGCCATAGCCGCCAGGGATGTCTGCGGGACGGCTGACTTCGCCCAGACCGCCGCCGAGCTGGCCGATCTGGCGACCGCGACCCTGCGCGCCGCCCTCGCGATCGCCAAGGCGGCCGCGCCCGAGGACGCCGCGCTGTGCCGGCTCGCGGTGATCGCGATGGGCAAGTGCGGCGGCCATGAGCTGAACTATGTCTCGGACGTGGACGTGATCTTCGTCGGCGAGCCGGCCGACGGGGTGGGCGGCGCGGGCGAGGGGATCGACGAGGGCAAGGCCATCCAGGCGGCGACCCGGCTGGCGTCCCATCTGATGCGGATCTGCTCCGAGTCGAACATCGAGGGCTCCATCTGGCCGGTCGACGCGAATCTGCGCCCCGAGGGCCGTAACGGGCCGCTCGTACGGACGCTGAGCAGCCATCTCGCGTACTACCAGCGCTGGGCCAAGACCTGGGAGTTCCAGGCGCTGCTGAAGGCCCGTGCCGTGGCGGGCGACCCGATGCTCGGCGCCCAGTACATCGAGGCGGTGTCCCCGCTGGTGTGGCAGGCCTCCGAGCGCGAGCACTTCGTCTCCGACGTACAGAAGATGCGCCGCCGGGTCGTCGACAACATCCCCCCGGGCCAGGTGGACCGTGAGCTGAAGCTCGGTCCCGGCGGGCTGCGGGACGTCGAGTTCGCCGTACAGCTGCTCCAGCTGGTCCACGGCCGCAGCGACGCCTCGCTGCACAGCGGCTCGACCCTCGAAGCGCTGGCCGCGCTGGCGGCGGGCGGTTATGTGGGCCGGGCGGACGCGGCGCAGCTGGACGAGGCGTACCGCTTCCTGCGCGCCATGGAGCACCGCATCCAGCTCTACCGGCTGCGCCGTACCCATCTGGTGCCCGAGGACGAGGCGGATCTGCGCCGGCTGGGGCGCTCGCTCGGGCTGCGCGGCGATCCCGTCGCCGAGCTGAACCGGACCTGGCGGCGGCACGCCTCGGTCGTACGGCGGCTGCACGAGAAGCTGTTCTACCGGCCGCTGCTTGACGCGGTCGCCCAGCTCGCGCCCGGCGAGATCCGGCTCAGTCCGCGGGCGGCCCGGCAGCGGCTCGAAGCGCTCGGCTACGCGGACCCGGCCGCCGCGCTGCGGCATCTGGAGGCGCTCTCGTCCGGGGTGAGCCGCAAGGCGGCGATCCAGCGGACGCTACTGCCGGTGCTGCTCGGCTGGTTCGCGGACTCCGCCGATCCCGACGCCGGGCTGCTCGGCTTCCGCAAGGTGTCGGACGCGCTCGGCAAGACGCCCTGGTATCTGCGGCTGCTGCGTGACGAGGGGGCCGCGGCGGAGAATCTCGCACGGGTGCTCTCGGCCGGCCGGCTCGCCCCCGATCTGCTGCTCCGCGCGCCCGAGGCGGTCGCCATCCTCGGCGACCCCCAGGGGCTCGCTCCGCGCGGCCGTGAGCCGCTGGAGCAGGAGGTCCTGGCGGCCGTCGGGCGCGCGGAGACGGCGGAGGGCGCGGTCGCGGCGGCCCGCGGGATGCGCAGGCGCGAGCTGTTCCGTACGACCGCGGCGGACATCATCGGCTCGTACGGTACGGAGGACAGCCCGGCCGAGGAGGACCCGGGGGCGCTGGTCGACCGGGTCGGCAACGCGGTCACCGATCTGAACGCGGCGACCCTCGCGGGCGCCCTGCGCGCCGTCGTGGGCGAGCGGTGGGGCGACATACTGCCCACCCGCTTCGCGGTCATCGGCATGGGCCGGTTCGGCGGCCATGAGCTGGGTTACGGCTCCGACGCGGATGTGCTCTTCGTCCACGAGCCGCGCGAGGGCGTCAGCGAGCAGGAGGCGGCGCGCGCCGCGAACGAGGTGATCGCCGAGATGCGGCGGCTGCTTCAAGTCCCCACCTCCGACCCGCCGCTGCTGATCGACGCGGATCTGCGGCCGGAGGGGAAGAGCGGCCCGATGGTCCGTACGCTCGCCTCCTACGCGGCGTACTACCGGCGCTGGTCGCTGGTCTGGGAGAGCCAGGCCCTGCTGCGCGCGGAGCCGATGGCGGGAAACGCCGAACTCGGCCGCCGCTTCATCGAACTGGTCGATCCGCTGCGGTATCCGGCGGAGGGCCTGGGCGAGGACGCGGTACGGGAGATCCGCCGGCTCAAGGCGCGGATGGAGACGGAACGGCTGCCGCGCGGCGCCGATCCGACCCTCCACACCAAGCTGGGCCGGGGCGGGCTCTCCGATGTCGAGTGGACGGTCCAGCTGCTCCAGATGCGCCACGGCTGGGCGGAACCGGGCCTGCGCACCACCCGCACCCGAGAGGCCCTGGCGGCGGCCCGCGCGGCGGAACTGATCTCCACGGAGGACGCCCAAATCCTGGACGAGGCATGGGTCCTGGCGACGAGGGTCCGTAACGGCGTGATGCTGGTACGCGGCCGCCCGGGGGACACCTTCCCGTCGGACGGCCGCGAACTGGGCGCGATGGGCCGCTATCTGGGGTACGGGCCGGGGCGCGTGGGCGCCATGCTGGACGACTACCGGCGTACGACGCGCAGGGCGCGGGCGGTGGTGGAGGAGCTGTTCTACGGGGCGGCGACCTGAGTCACGGCGGCGGGGCCGGTGCTGTGTTTGGCGTCAGAAGACCGACCAGCCCGACGCCGTCGTGAAGGCGTCCAGCGCGGCCACCGCCGCCACCGAGTTCCCGACCGCGTCCAGGGCCGGGCCCCAGGCGCACAGGGCCGCGCGGCCGGGCAGGATGGCGACGATTCCGCCGCCCACCCCGCTCTTGCCGGGCAGCCCTACCCGGAAGGCGAACTCGCCGGCCGCGTCATAGGCCCCGCAGGTGAGCAGCACCGCGTTGATCCGCTTGGCCTCGCTGCCCGTCATGAGCCGGGAGCCGTCCGCGCGCAGTCCGTGCCGGGCCAGAAAGCGGCCGGCGAGCGCCAGGTCCCGGCAGCTGGCGGCGATGGAGCAGTGCGCGTAGTAGCGGTCGAGCACCGTCTCGACCGGGTTCTCCAGATTGCCGTGGGCGGCGATGAAGTGGGCCAGCGCGGCGTTGCGGTGGCCGTGCCCGGCCTCCGAGGCGGCCACCACCGGGTCCGTGTCCAGGAGGGGATTGCCGGACTCCTGACGGAGGAAGTCACGCACCGCGCCCGCCGCGTCGCCGGTCATGCTCTGCAACCGGTCGGTCACCACGAGCGCACCGGCGTTTATGAACGGGTTGCGCGGGATGCCGTGCTCGTTCTCCAGCTGGACCAGCGAGTTGAAGGGGTTGCCGGACGGCTCACGCCCCACGCCGCGCCAGATCCTGTCCCCGCCGTGCGCGAGGACGAGAGCGAGGCTGAAGAGCTTGGAGACGCTCTGGATCGAGAACGGCTGTTCCCAGTCGCCGACGCCGTACACCTCGCCGTCGACCGTCGCCAGAGCCATCCCGAAGGCATCGGGATCCGCCGTGGCGAGCGCCGGGATGTAGTCGGCGACCCGTCCCTGACCAGCGGTTTCGCGGGCCGCCTCGCGTGCCGTGTGGAGCAGCTCCGGATAGTCGGGGGTGAGGCCGGGCGCGGGCGTGGTCTGCATGCCCGGATCCTCTCAGACCCTCGTCGGGCTGCCTCGGACCCCCGTCAGCCCGCCTCGTACCGCCTCAGGCAGGCTGTGGGCGGCGGCGCTGCCGGCGTGGCCGGTCGTCGTCGACATGGCGGGGCAGCCGGTACGGCGGTGAGCCGTACCAGGCGTACGAGACCGCGATGCCGAACGCCAGACAGATCATGCCGCCCACCGCGTCCAGCCAGAAGTGGTTCGCGGTGGCGACGATCACCAGAAGGGTCACCGTCGGATAGAGCAGGCCGAGGATCTTCGCCCAGGGCGCCGAGGCGAGCGCGAAGATGGTCAGCCCGCACCACAACGACCAGCCGATGTGCATCGACGGCATCGCCGCGTACTGGTTCGACATGTGCTTGAGGTCGCCGGAGGCCATCGAGCCCCAGGTCTCGTGACGCAGCACCGTGTCGATGAAGTGCTGCCCGTTCATCAGCCGCGGGGGCGCCAGCGGATACAGGTAGTAACCGAGCAGCGCGACCGCGGTGGTGGCGAAGAGCACCAGCCGGGCGGCGGCGTACCGGCCGGGGTGGCGGCGGAAGAGCCAGATGAGCACCCCGATCGTGACGATGAAGTGCAGCGTCGCGTAGTAGTAGTTCATGCCGACGATCAGCCACGTCACCGAATTCATCGCGTGGTTGATGGTCTGCTCGACGGCGATGCCCAGGGTCTTCTCCGCGTCCCAGATCCAGTCCGCGTTCCGCAGGGCTTTGGCCTTCTGCTCCGGGACCGCGTTGCGGATGAGGGAGTACGTCCAGTAACTCACCGCGATCAGCAGGATTTCGAACCAGATGCGCGGACGGCGGGGCGCCCTGAGGCGCTGGAGCAGCGTACGGTCGCCGGTCGCCTCGGTGCTCGCGCCGGCCTCCGTGGCCGCGCCCGCGACCGCCTCCTCTTCGGGGATGGGTGACGGGGTCGCCGTACGGCCGCGCAGGCCTTCCTGTGTCTTCACGGTCGATTCACCCATAGCGAGAGAGTCTGCCAGATTCCCGTTCCCGACCGATCATCCCCTGGACGGGTTCGGGCCGCATTCGCTACACCCTACGGACGACTTCGCGACCCTGATATTCCCTGGGGTCCCGGGGCAGGACCCGAGGCGGTCGAACCGCGTACCACCAGCTCCGGCATGAAGACGAACTCGCTGTGCGGGGCGGGCGTACCGCCGATCTCCTCCAGGAGCGTACGGACCGCGGCCTGGCCCATCGAGGGCACCGGCTTGCGGATCGTCGTCAGCGGCGGATCCGTGAAGGCTATGAGGGGCGAGTCGTCGAAGCCGACGACCGACAGGTCCCGGGGTACGTCGAGACCGAGCCGGCGAGCCGCCCTGATCGCGCCGAGCGCCATCATGTCGCTCGCGCACACCACCGCCGTACAGCCGCGTTCGATCAGCGCGGAGGCCGCCGCCTGGCCGCCCTCCAGAGTGAACAGCGACTGCTGGATCAGTTCGTCCGCCTCCTCGGAGGAGAGCCCCAGCAACTCCTGGACCGTGGCGCGGAAACCCTCGATCTTGCGGAGGACCGGCACGAAGCGCCGGGGGCCGACGGCGAGCCCGATCCGCTGGTGGCCCAGCGAGACGAGATGGGTCACCGCGAGCCGCATGGCCGCCCGGTCGTCGGGCGAGATGAAGGGCGCCTGGACCTTCGGCGAGAAACCGTCCACCAGTACGAACGGCACGCCCTGGGCGCGCAGCTTCTCGTAGCGCCGCATATCGGCGGAGGTGTCGGCGTGCAGCCCGGAGACGAAGATGATGCCGGAGACGTCCCGTTCGACGAGCATCTCCGTCAGCTCGTCCTCGGTGGAGCCGCCGGGGGTCTGGGTCGCCAGCACCGGTGTGTAGCCCTGCCGGGTCAGCGCCTGGCCGATGACCTGCGCCAGGGCCGGGAAGATGGGGTTCTCCAGCTCGGGGGTGATCAGCCCGACCAGCCCGGCGCTGCGCCGGCGCAGCCGTACGGGACGTTCGTAACCGAGGACGTCGAGCGCGGCGAGTACGGACTCGCGGGTGGTCGCGGCAACCCCGGGTTTGCCGTTCAGTACGCGGCTGACCGTCGCTTCGCTGACCCCCGCCTGAGTTGCGATATCGGCAAGCCGTGCGGTCATGTCAGTGGACTGTACCGGGCGTATGTCGGATTGCCCACCGTGCATGGCGCCGGGCGGCCCCGGCAAGCCCTTGCAAGATCTTGCGAAGCCTTCCCGCCGCGCTGCCGCAGGAGGCCCGCGACCCGCCCGCCACCCGCCGACGACCGGCACTGACCTGCGCTGTCCTTCCCTGCCAGCTTCTGTGGGTTCCCGTCAAGAGGTGGGCCGGCAATCGACAGGACACATGCCGGTAACGATCGCTCGTCCTTGCAGAAATATTCCGCAAGGTCTTTCGGGCTTCTTGCAAGGCTGTTACGTTCACGTCCGACCCGGCGCCGCGACGGAGCGGTACGGCAGTTGAAGGAGTTCGGATGCGACGTGGCATAACGGCCACCGCCCTGGCCGCGACCCTGGCCCTCGCGGCGACCGCCTGCGGCAGTGAGGGCGATTCAGGCAGCGACAAGAGCTCGGGCGGCGAGCTCTCGGGAACGGTCACCTGGTGGGACACCTCGACCGTGGGCAGCGAGGACAAGGTCTTCAAGCAGCTCGCCGAGGGCTTCGAGAAGAAGCACCCGAAGGTCGATGTCACATATGTCAACGTGCCCTTCGGCGATGCCCAGAACAAGTTCAAGAACGCCGCGCAGTCCGGCTCCGGGGCGCCCGACGTGATCCGCTCCGAGGTCGCCTGGACCCCCGAGTTCGCCGATCTCGGCTATCTCGCCCCGCTGGACGGCACCCCGGCGCTCAAGAACGAGAAGGACTTCCTCGCGCAGGCCGCCGCCTCCACGAAGTACGACGGCAAGACCTATGCCGTGCCGCAGGTCATCGACTCCATGGGCATCTTCTACAACAAGAAGATCTTCAAGGACGCGGGCGTCGAAGTGCCCACGACCGTCGACGAGTTGAAGACCGTTTCGAAGAAGATCAAGGACAAGACCGGCAAGACCGGTCTCTATCTGCGCGGCGACGACGCCTACTGGTTCCTGTCCTTCCTCTACGGCGAGGGCGGCAACCTGGTCGACGCGACGAACAAGACCGTCACCGTCGACAACCCGGCCGGCGTCAAGGCCATGACCGTCGTCAAGGACCTGGTCGACTCCGGCGCCGCCAAGACCGACGCCACCGACGGCTGGGAGAACATGCAGTCGGCCTTCAAGGACGGCGATGTCGCGATGATCATCAACGGTCCGTGGGCCGTCGCCGACACCTACGGCGGCGCGCAGTTCAAGGACAAGGCCAACCTCGGCATCGCCCCCGTACCGGCCGGCTCCGTCGCGCAGGGCGCCCCGCAGGGCGGCCACAACCTCGCCGTCTACGCGGGCTCCAAGAACCTGGACGCCTCCTACGCGTTCACCGAGTACATGACCTCCGCCGAGAGCCAGGCCAAGGTCGCCGAGGGGCTGAGCCTGCTCCCGACCCGTACGTCCGTCTACTCCCAGCCGGGCGTCGCGGACAACGAGATCGTCGGCTTCTTCAAGCCCGTCGTGGACAAGGCCGTCGAGCGCCCCTGGATCCCGGAGACCGGCAGCCTCTTCGCGCCGCTGGTGACCGAGTACACCAAGGTCCTCACCGGCCAGAGCACCCCGGACAAGGGCGCCCAGGACACCGGCGACGCCTACCGCAAGCTGCTCAAGGGCTGGAAGTAACAGGTAACGGGAAGGAAGGCGGGCCGGCTGATGGCTGTCCACACCAGCCAGTCGGTGGCGTCGGCCGCGGGCGATGACCTCGCCCGCGGCCGCGGCCGCGGCACTGGCAAGGCACCCGGCGGGCTCCGGGTGTCGACGAGACTCCGGCGCGGTGTCTCGACCCACTGGTACGCCTGGGCCATGGTCGCCCCGGTGGTGGCCGTGATCGGCGTGATCATCGGATATCCGCTGGTCCGCGGCATCTATCTGTCGCTCACGAACGCCAACGAGCGCAATGTCGAGCGCAGCATCGGCGTCAACCACCTGCCCGCCACCTACGAGTTCGTCGGCCTCGACAACTACGCCGACGCGCTGACGGGCGATCAGTTCCTGGGCACCCTCGGCTGGACCCTGGTGTGGACGGTCTCCTGCGTCAGCGTCACCTTCGCGCTCGGTCTCGGCCTCGCCAATATCCTCAACCGCAAGATCGCCGGCCGCTCCTTCTACCGGATGCTGCTGATCCTGCCCTGGGCCGTCCCCGGCTTCGTCTCCGTCTTCGCCTGGCGCTTCCTCTACAACGAGGACCGCGGCTTCCTCAACAAGCTGCTCGCGGGCGGCGGTATCGACGCCGTGCCCTGGCTCAACGACCCGACCATGGCGAAATTCTCGGTCATCGCCGTGAACATCTGGCTCGGCGTGCCCTTCATGATGGTCGCGCTCCTCGGCGGACTCCAGTCCATCCCGGGGGAGATGTACGAGGCCGCCGAGATGGACGGCGCCAACGCCTGGCAGCGCTTCCGCAACATCACTCTGCCGGGACTGCGCTCGGTCAGTACGACCGTGATCCTGCTCTCCACCATCTGGACGTTCAACATGTTCCCGGTGATCTTCCTGCTGACCCGCGGCGGACCAGGAGAGGCCACCCAGATCCTGGTCACCCAGGCGTACAAGTTCTCCTTCGAGATCAGCCCCCGCGACTACGCGCAGTCCTCCACCTGGGGCGTCCTGATCCTCGTCCTCCTGATGCTCTTCGCCGCCGTCTACCGGCGCGTCCTCCGTAAGCAGGGAGATACGTGGTGACCACCGCCGCCCCTGAACAGACCGCCAACGTCCCGCGCCGCGGCCGCCGTTCGCCGCTGGCCTCGGTCGCGCTGCACGCGACCCTCGTCGTCGCGTCCGTGATCGCCGTCTTCCCGGTGCTGTGGGTCTTCCTGACCTCGCTCAAGCCCGCGAGCTACGCCACGACCACGGACTTCTTCAAAGAGACGACGTTCGAGAACTACACCAACCTGCTGCGGGACACCCCGTTCCTCACCTGGTTCGGCAACTCCCTGCTCATCGCGGGACTCACCACCCTGCTCGGGGTGTTCGTCGCCGCCACCACCGGCTACGCCGTCAGCCGCTTCCGCTTCCCCGGCAAACGCGGACTGATGTGGACGCTGCTGGTCACCCAGATGTTCCCGGTCGCCGTCCTGATCGTGCCGATCTACAACATCATGGCGGGCCTCGGGCTGCTCAATCGGTCGGCCGGGCTGGTGATCACGTATCTCACCATCGCCGTACCGTTCTGCGCCTGGATGATGAAGGGCTTCTTCGACACCATCCCCCGGGAGATCGACGAGTCCGGCATGGTGGACGGGCTGACCCCGTTCGGCACCTTCTACCGGCTGATCCTGCCGCTCGCCAAGCCGGGGCTCGCGGTGACCGCGTTCTACTCGTTCATCACCGCCTGGGGCGAAGTCGCCTACGCCTCCGCCTTCATGGTCGGCGACGAGAACCTCACGCTCGCGGGCGGCCTCCAGAAGTTCGTCAACCAGTACGGCGCCCAGTGGGGCCCGATGACCGCCGCGTCCGTCCTCATCGCCGTCCCCGCCGCGCTGGTCTTCCTCTTCGCGCAGCGCCATCTCGTCACCGGCATGTCAGCCGGTGCCGTCAAGGGCTAGCGGCCTTGCCCTTACCACCGAATCCGTACGACGACGGCGGCGCGCAGGACCCACCCGGCCGCGCGCCGCTCCCCACCCCCAGACACCACAGGGACGACATGACCCAGCACCTCGCTGCCCCTCTGACCGGCACGTCCGACGACGCCCCGGGCCACCGCCACGGCTGGTGGCAGGACGCGGTGATCTACCAGGTCTATCCACGCAGTTTCGCCGACGGCAACGGCGACGGAATGGGCGATCTCGACGGGGTACGCCGCCGACTGCCGTACCTCAGGGACCTGGGCGTCGACGCCGTCTGGCTCAGCCCCTTCTACGCCTCCCCACAGGCCGACGCGGGCTACGACGTCGCCGACTACCGGGCCATCGACCCGATGTTCGGCACCCTGCTGGACGCCGACGCGCTGATCCGTGACGCCCACGAGCTGAATCTGCGCGTCATCGTCGATCTCGTCCCCAACCACTCCTCCGACGCGCACGAGTGGTTCAAGCGCGCCCTGCGCGAGGGCCCCGGGTCCGCGCTGCGCGAGCGCTACCACTTCCGTCCCGGAAAGGGCGCGGACGGCGAACTCCCGCCCAACGACTGGGAGTCCATCTTCGGCGGCCCCGCCTGGACCAGGACCACCGACCCGGACGGCACCCCCGGCGACTGGTATCTGCATCTCTTCGCCCCCGAGCAGCCCGACTTCAACTGGGACCACCCGGCCGTCGCCGACGAGTTCCGCTCGATCCTGCGCTTCTGGCTGGACATGGGCGTCGACGGCTTCCGCGTCGATGTCGCCCACGGTCTGGTGAAGGCGCCGGGCCTGCCCGACATCGGCGGCGCCGGCCAGCTCAGGCTGCTCGGTAATGACGCCATGCCGTTCTTCGACCAGGACGGTGTGCACGAGATCTACCGGCAGTGGCGCAGGATCCTCGACGAGTACCCCGGCGACCGGATCGCCGTCGCCGAGGCATGGACGCCGACCGTCGAGCGCACCGCGAACTACGTACGCCCCGACGAGCTGCACCAGGCGTTCAACTTCCAGTATCTGGGCACCTCATGGGTGGGTTCCGAGCTGCGCGAGGTCATCGATGCCTCGCTCGCCGCGATGCGCCCCGTCGGCGCCCCCGCCACCTGGGTGCTCTCCAACCACGATGTCACCCGGCACGCCACCCGCTTCGCGAGCCCGCCCGGCGGCGGCACCCAGACCCGCGAGGCCGGCGACCGTACGCTCGGACTGCGCCGGGCGCGCGCGGCGACGCTGCTGATGCTGGCCCTGCCCGGCTCCGCGTATGTGTACCAGGGCGAGGAGCTCGGCCTGCCCGATGTCACCGACCTGCCCGACGAGGCCCGGCAGGACCCGTCGTACTTCCGCGCGGACGGCCAGGACGGCTTCCGCGACGGCTGCCGCGTGCCCATCCCCTGGACGCGCGAGGGCAGTTCGTACGGCTTCGGCGGCGGGGGCAGCTGGCTGCCGCAGCCGGAGGGCTGGGGCGCGCTCAGCGTCGAGGCGCAGACCGGCGACCCCGGCTCCACCCTGGAGCTGTACCGGGCGGCGCTGGCCGCGCGCAAGGAGCACCCGGGGCTGGGCGCGGGCGACGCGGTGGAGTGGCTGGACGCGCCCGAGGGCGTGCTGGCCTTCGCCAGGCCCGGCTTCGTCTGCACGGTCAACACGACCGGCACGGCGGTACGGATCCCCGCGCACGGCCGGGTGCTGGTGGCCAGCGGCCCGGTGGCCGTGGACGGCGCCGAGGCTGAACTGCCCGCCGACACGACGGTGTGGTGGACGGTGTGAACGACCCCCTGCCGCCGGGCGGCGACGGACGTTTCCCCGCTGGTACGCCGAGGCTCGCCGACATAGCGGGCCGGGCGTCGGTGAGCGAGGCGACCGTCAGCCGGGTCCTGAACGGCAGGCCGGGCGTCGCGGACACGACGCGTCAGCGGGTGCTCGCGGCGCTCGACACTCTCGGGCACGAGCGGGGCGAGCGCGATGTGCGGGAGTTACGGGACGTACGTCAGGAGCGCTCCGCGCGCGGCCCGAAGCAGCGCGGCGCCGGGCTGATCGGGCTGGTGACCCCCGAACTCACCAACCCGGTCTTCCCGGCCTTCGCCCAGGCCGTCGAACAGGTCCTGGCCGGGCACGGCCACACCCCGGTGCTCTGCACCCAGCTGCCCGGCGGTGCCACCGAGGACGAGCTGGTCGAACAGCTCGTGGAGCGGGGCGTCGGCGGCATCGTCTTCCTCTCCGGGCTGCACGCCGACACCTCGGCCGACCCGGCGCGCTACGCCGCGCTCGCCGCGCGCGGTGTGCCGTACGTACTGATCAATGGCTACAACGAGCGCGTCAGCGCGCCCTTCGTCTCGGCGGACGACCACGCGGCCGTACGGATGGCCGTCGGCCACCTCGCCGAGCTGGGACACCGCAGGATCGGGCTCGCGACCGGACCGCAGCGGTACGTGCCGTCCCGGCGCAAGCGCGAGGGCTTCCTCGACGCGTCCGTCGGGCTGCTGGGGCTGGCCTGGGGCGAGGCCGAGGAGCTGGTGTGCTCCACGCTGTTCGGCGTCGAGGGCGGGCAGGTCGCGGCGGACGCGCTGCTGGGACTCGGCTGCACCGGCATCGTCTGCGCCAGCGATCTGATGGCGCTCGGTGTGGTGCGGGCGGCCAGGGAGCGCGGGCTCGGAGTGCCGCACGACATCTCGGTCGTGGGGTACGACGACTCGCAGCTGATCGCTTTCACCGACCCTCCGCTGACCACCGTCAGACAGCCGGTACGGGCGATGGCCGCGGCGGCCGTCGCCGCGCTGCTGGAGGAGATGGCGGGCAGCCCCATGCAGCGCACCGAGTACGTCTTCCAGCCCGAGCTGGTGGTACGCGGCTCCACCGCGGGAGCGCGCGTACCCCGGCGCCACTGAACCGACCCTCTCCGTACCACCACCAGGGAACAGAGCCGCACCACCCGCACCACCGTCAGCCGCACCTCCCCCCACCAGCGTTGTTGGAGGAACCGAATGGCTCGCAGAACTCTGGCCGCCGCGCTCGCCCTCGTGGCGGGCGCCGCAGCCGCGCTCACGGTCCCCGCCGGGACCGCCCAGGCGGCGCCGCCCGGTGGCAAGGACGTCACCGCCGTACTGTTCGAGTGGCGCTTCGACTCCATAGCCAAGGCGTGCACCAGCACCCTCGGCCCGGCCGGCTACGGCTATGTACAGGTCTCACCGCCCCAGGAGCACATCCAGGGCGGCCAGTGGTGGACCTCGTACCAGCCCGTCAGCTACAAGATCGCCGGACGGCTCGGTGACCGCGCCGCCTTCTCGAACATGGTGAACACCTGCCACGCGGCGGGCGTCAAGGTCGTCGCCGACTCCGTCATCAACCACATGGCGGCCGGAGACGGCACCGGCACCGGCGGCTCCTCGTACACCAAGTACAACTACCCCGGCATCTATTCGGGCGCCGACATGGACGACTGCCGGTCGCAGATCAGCAACTACGGCGACCGCGCCAACGTACAGAACTGCGAACTGGTCGGGCTCGCCGATCTGGACACCGGCGAGGAGTACGTACGCGGCCGGATCGCGGCGTATCTCAACGACCTGCTCTCGCTCGGCGTCGACGGCTTCCGGATCGACGCCGCCAAGCACATGCCGGCCGGTGATCTCGCCAACATCAAGAGCAGGCTGAGCAATCCGGGCGTGTACTGGAAGCAGGAGGCCATCTACGGCGCGGGCGAGGCCGTCTCGCCGAGCGAGTACCTCGGCGCCGGCGACGTCCAGGAGTTCCGGTACGCCCGCGATCTCAAGCGGGTCTTCAACAACGAGAACCTCGCCTATCTGAAGAACTACGGCGAGGGCTGGGGCTACATGGAGTCGGGCAAGTCCGCCGTCTTCGTCGACAACCACGACACCGAGCGCGGCGGCGACACCCTCAGCTACAAGGACGGCGCGAACTACACGCTCGCCAATGTCTTCATGCTGGCCTGGCCGTACGGCTCGCCCGATGTGCACTCCGGGTACGAGTGGAGCGACAAGGACGCCGGTCCGCCCAACGGCGGCACGGTCAACGCCTGCTACAGCGACGGCTGGAAGTGCCAGCACGCCTGGCGCGAGATCTCGTCGATGGTCGCCTTCCGCAACACCACGCGCGGCCAGGCCGTCACCAACTGGTGGGACAACGGCGGCGACCAGATCGCCTTCGGCCGGGGCTCGGCGGGCTATGTGGCCATCAATCACGAGGGCTCCTCGCTCACCCGTACGTTCCAGACGTCGCTGCCGGGCGGTACGTACTGCGATGTGCAGAACGGCAGGACGGTGACGGTGAACGGCTCCGGACAGTTCACGGCGACGCTCGGCTCGAACACGGCGGTCGCGCTGCACACCGGCGCCCGCAACTGCTGACCGCCGGTCCGCGCCGACAACCGGTCCGCGCTGAGCGGCTGCCCGCGCTGAGCCGCTGACACAGCTGCTGACGCACCGGAAAAACGGCCGTCCGGCGACCGCCTCCCCGTCGCCGGACGGCCCCTTCGCCGTATCCCCGACCTCTCCCTGATCCCCTGATCCCGCACATCCGAGGAGATCCCGCGTGAAACGCCCGCCCCTGCGAAGAGCGGCGACCGCCGTCCTCGCCGCCGCCCTGTGCGCGGCGCTCGTGCCCGCCCTGCCCGCCGTCGCGTCGGCGGCCGAGCTGCCCGCCGTGTCCGCGCCGCCCGCCCCGCCGTCGGACGCCCGGCTCGCCGCCGAGCCCGCCCGCCACGATCTGACCCGTGAGCAGTTCTACTTCGTCCTGCCCGACCGGTTCGCCAACGGTGACAGGACCAACGACCGCGGCGGACTGACCGGTTCGCGGACCGCCACCGGATACGACCCCACCGACAAGGGCTTCTACCAGGGCGGCGACCTCAAGGGCCTCACCGACAGGCTCGACTACATCAAGGGGCTCGGCACCACCGCGATCTGGCTCGCGCCGATCTTCAAGAACAAGCCGGTGCAGGGGGAGGGGAAGGACGCCTCGGCCGGCTACCACGGCTACTGGATCACGGACTTCACGCGGGTCGACCCGCACTTCGGCACCAACGCCGAGCTGACGAAGCTGATCGCCGAGGCCCATGACAAGGGCATGAAGGTCTTCTTCGACGTCATCACCAACCACACCGCCGACACCGTCGACTACGCGGAGAAGCAGTACGGCTACCGGCCCAAGGGCGCCTATCCGTATCTCGACAAGGACGGCCGCCCCTTCGACGACCGCGGCGACGGCGCGCGTACGGACTTCGCGAAGACCGACGCGGACTCCTTCCCGTACACCCCCGTCGTGCGTACGGGCGAGACGAAGGTCCCCGCCTGGCTCAACGACCCGATGATGTACCACAACCGCGGCGACTCGACCTTCGCGGGCGAGAGCAGTGAGTACGGCGACTTCTCCGGGCTGGACGATCTGTGGACCGAGCGTCCCGAGGTCGTCTCAGGGATGGAGAAGATCTACGAGAAGTGGGTACGCGACTTCGACATCGACGGCTTCCGTATCGACACCGTCAAACACGTCGACATGGACTTCTGGACGCAGTGGGCCACGGCGCTCGACGCGTACGCGGCGAAGCGCGGCCGGGACGACTTCTTCATGTTCGGCGAGGTCTACTCGTCGGACACCGCCGTCACCTCGCCGTATGTGACCCGGGGGCGGCTGGACGCCACGCTCGACTTCCCCTTCCAGGACGCGGCGCGCGCCTACGCCTCGCAGGGCGCGCCGGCCGAGCGGCTCGCGAAGGTCTTCGCCGACGACTACCGCTACACCACCGACAAGGCCAACGCCTATGAGCAGGTGACCTTCCTCGGCAACCACGACATGGGCCGGATCGGCACCTTCCTCGCCCAGGACAACCCGGGGGCCGGCGACGCCGAGCTGGTCGCGCGCGCCCGGCTCGCCAACGAGCTGATGTTCCTGTCCCGGGGCAATCCGGTGATCTACTACGGCGACGAGCAGGGCTTCACGGGCGCGGGAGGCGACAAGGACGCCCGCCAGACCCTCTTCGCCTCGAAGACCGCCGACTATCTGGACGACGACCAGCTGGGCACGGACCGTACCCACGCCTCGGACGCCTACGACCCGGCACACCCGCTGTACCGGTCGATCGCCGCGCTCTCGAAGCTCACCAAGGCCCACCCGGCGCTGCGGGACGGAGTCCAGACCGAGCGGTACGCGAAGGATTCCGTCTACGCCTACTCCCGTACCGACTCCCGTACGGACGCGAAGGCGCGCACCGAGTACGTCGTCGCCGTGAACAACGCCGCCGACGCCAGGACCGTCGAGATCCCGGTCGGCTCGGCCACGGGCACCGACTTCCGTACGCTGTACAGCGGTTCGGGCTCGGAGGCCGGTACGGTACGCGCCGGGGCCGGCGGCACGGTCAAGGTGACCGTCCCCGCGCTCTCCTCGCTGGTGCTGAAGGCGGCGAAGCCCCTGGCCGCCCCCGCCAGCAAGCCCGCGATCACCCTCAAGGCCCCCGCGCCCGGCGCCACCGGCACCGTCGAACTGGCCGCGGAGGTCACCGGCGGACAGCTCAACCGGGTCGTCTTCGCCGCCCAGACCGGCAACGGCGCGTGGCGGACCCTCGGCACCGCGGACCACGCGCCGTACCGGGTCACCGACCACGTGGACACGGCCGCCGGAACGCCCCTGCGCTACAAGGCCGTTGCCGTCGACAGCGCGGGCCGCACCGTGAGCGCGACCGCCGCCTCAACGGCGGGACAGACGCCCGCGCCCGAGAAGCCGGCCGCCGTCGAGCGCGACTACGCCGTCGTCCACTACCAGCGGCCCGACGGCGACTACGAGGGCCGGCAGTTGACGTCCGGCTCCACGACCGCCGCGTTCACCGGCCGGGACGCCTACGGCGCCTTCGCCTGGATCAAGGTCCCCGAGGGCGCGGCCGGTCTCCCGTACACCGTGGAGAAGTCCGGCGCCCCGGACGACGGCCCGCAGCGCACCGTCGATCTCGCGCGTACCGGCGAGGTCTGGATCACCCAGGGCGGGGACGGCCAGTCCGAGCGGGCGCCCGACGGCGCCTATCCGCCGCAGGACACCACGAAGGCGACCGTCCACTACCGGCGCGCGGACGGCGACTACGCCGGCTGGGGGCTGCACACCTGGACGGGCGCGGCCTCGCCCACCGACTGGTCGAAGCCGCTCCAGCCCGTACGGGAGGACGCGTACGGCGTGACCTTCGAGGTCCCGCTCGCCGCCGGTGCCACCTCGCTCAGCTACATCCTCCACAAGGGCGACGAGAAGGACCTCCCCACCGATCAGTCCCTGGACCTGGCGACCTACGGGAACGAGGTGTGGCTGCTCGCCGGTCAGCCGAAGTACCTGCTGCCGCAGTCCGGTTCGTCCCCGAGCCTCGATCTCACGAAGGCCGAGGCCCAGTGGATCGACACCAACACCGTCGTCTGGAAGGTGAAGGCGACCGCTGCGACCAGCCAGCAGCTGGTGTACGCGCGCGACGGCGGCATCACCGTCGAGGACGGCGCGCTCTCCGACGAGGGGCAGTGGCTGCGGCTCTCGCCGTCCGCCCTCACCGACGCGCAGAAGGCCGCGTACCCGCATCTCAAGGACTATCCGGCCTTCACCGTGGACGTACGCGACCGGGACAGGGTCCGCGCGTCGCTCTCCGGGCAGTTGATCGCCACCCAGCGGGCCGCCAACGGCGCGCTGCTCGCGGCCACCGGCGTCCAGACGCAGGGCATCCTCGACGACCTCTACAGCGACCGGGCGGTCAAGGCGTCGCTCGGGCCGGTCTTCACCCGGGGCCGTCCCGTCCTCTCCCTCTGGGCACCGACCGCGCAGCGGGTCGCCCTCGAACTCGACGGCCGTACGGTCCCGATGAAGCGCGACGCTGCCTCCGGCGTCTGGTCGGTGACCGGCGAACGGAGCTGGACGGGCAGACCGTACCGGTACGCCGTGACGGTCTGGGCGCCGAGCGTCCAGAAGGTCGTCACCAACAAGGTGACCGATCCCTACTCGACCGCGCTCACCACGGACTCGGCCCGCAGCCTCGTGGTGGACCTGGCCGATCCGAAGCTGGCCCCCCAGGGCTGGTCCGCGCTCAAGAAGCCCGCCGCCGTCCCGCTGCGCGACGCGCAGATCCAGGAGCTGCACATCCGCGACTTCTCGGTCGCGGACCGCACCTCGGACCACCCGGGCCGGTATCTGGCCTTCACGGACCGCGAGTCCGACGGAATGAAGCATCTGGCGCGCCTGGCGGATTCCGGCACGTCGTACGTCCATCTCCTGCCCGCCTTCGACATCGGCACGATCCCGGAGCGCGCCTCCGAACAGGCCACCCCTGGCTGTGACGTGAAGGTGTACGCGCCCGACTCGGCCGAACAGCAGGCGTGCGTGGCACAGACGGCCGCGAAGGACGCGTACAACTGGGGCTACGACCCGCTGCACTACACCGTGCCCGAGGGCTCGTACGCCTCGGACCCGGAGGGGACCCGTCGTACGGTCGAGTTCCGGCGGATGGTGCAGTCGCTGAACGGCACCGGGCTGCGCACGGTCATGGACGTCGTCTACAACCACACCGTCGCGAGCGGACAGGCCGACAAGTCCGTCCTCGACAAGATCGTGCCCGGCTACTACCAGCGGCTGCTGGCGGACGGCTCCGTCGCCACCTCCACCTGCTGCGCCAACACCGCGCCCGAGAACGCCATGATGGGCAAGCTCGTCGTGGACTCGGTCGTCACCTGGGCCCGGGAGTACAAGGTCGACGGCTTCCGCTTCGATCTGATGGGCCACCACCCGAAGGCCAATATCCTGGCCGTACGGAAGGCGCTGGACGCGCTGACCGTGGCGAAGGACGGAGTCGACGGCAAGAAGATCATCCTCTACGGCGAGGGATGGAACTTCGGCGAGATCGCCGACGACGCCCGCTTCGTCCAGGCCACCCAGAAGAACATGGCCGGGACCGGAATCGCGACCTTCTCCGACCGGGCCCGTGACGCGGTGCGCGGCGGCGGCCCCTTCGACGAGGACCCGGGCGTCCAGGGCTTCGCCTCCGGTCTCTACACCGACCCCAACTCCTCCGCCGCCAACGGCACGCCCGCCGAGCAGAAGGCCCGGCTGCTGCACTACCAGGACCTGATCAAGGTGGGGCTGACCGGCAATCTCGCGGACTACACGTTCACCGACACCTCCGGCCGTACGGTGCGCGGCTCCGAGGTCGACTACAACGGCGCACCGGCCGGCTACGCGGCCGTCCCCGGCGACGCGCTGGCCTACGCGGACGCCCATGACAACGAATCCCTCTACGACACACTCGCCTTCAAGCTGCCGCCGTCGGTACCGGCCGCCGACCGGGCGAGGGCGCAGGTCCTCGCGATGGCGACCGCCACGCTCTCCCAGGGCCCGGCCCTCTCCCAGGCGGGCACGGACCTGCTGCGCTCCAAGTCGCTGGACCGCAATTCGTACGACAGCGGCGACTGGTTCAACGCGATCCACTGGGACTGCCGCGACGGCAACGGCTTCGGCCGGGGACTGCCGGCGGCCGCCGACAACGAGGACAAGTGGCCTTATGCCAAGCCCTTGTTGACGGCTTCGGCGCTGACGCCCGGCTGCGCGCAGATCAACGGCGCCTCGGCCGCGTACCAGGATCTGCTGCGGATCCGGGCCACGGAGCCGGAGTTCAGCCTCGCCTCCACGGACGCGGTCCGGTCCGCGCTGACCTTCCCGCTGTCCGGACCCGGTGAGACGCCGGGCGTCATCACCATGCGGCTCGGTGATCTGGTCGTGGTCTTCAACGCGACCCCGACGGCGCGGGACCAGCGGGTGGCGGAGCTCGCCGGACGGCCGTACGCGCTGCACCGGATCCAGGCCCGGGGAGCGGACCGTACGGTCAAGGAGTCCCGTTACGAGCCGGGTTCGGGGACGTTCACCGTGCCCGCGCGGACGGTGGCGGTCTTCGCGGCGCAGGGGGCGTGAGCGGTATGAGCGGTTTCGGCGTCGTGGGCGTGTGAACCCGGCCGTACGGGCAACTCGTTAGGTATGACGTCCACCGACGCGCATCCGGAGAAGGCCCGGAGCCGTACGCGGCTGTCCCGGTGGGGCAGCCGCGTACGGGTGCCGCTCGCACTCGTCGTCGTGGCCGCGCTGCTGTTCGCCGGCAGTCGGCTCGATCTGCTGCCCGGGTTCGGTGATCTCTTCGGTGAGGAGACCAACGACCGCACGGGACCGACCCTGCTCGAATCCATCCAGGACCTGGACCGGTACGAGGCGGCCTCCGGCAACTTCCAGGTCGTCGTCGACCTGGAGAAGGACGCCAAGTATCTGCCCGACGCGATCCGCGGCACCCGCACCCTCTATGTGGGCGCCGGCACCGTCTCCTCCTATGTCGACTTCAGCGGCCTCGGCGAGAAGAACGTCCAGGTCAACGAGGAGCGCACCGCCGCCACGATCCGGCTGCCCCACGCGCGGCTCGGCGAGCCCGCGATGGACCCGGAGCGCTCGTACGCCGTGTCCAAGGAACGGGGGCTGCTCGACCGGCTCGGGGACCTCTTCTCCGACAACCCGGCCGACGAGCACGCCGTGAACAAGCTCGCCGCCCGCCATATCGGGGACGCGGCCAAGGACAGCGAACTCACCGCGCGCGCCGAGAAGAACACCACCGGCATGCTCCAGGGCCTGCTGCGTTCCCTCGGCTTCACGGAGGTGACGGTGGTCTACGCCTGAGGAGGAGGACGGCTTTCTGTGCGGTGGTTCGTTGTCCTGTTCGATGGGGTTGCCGATGACGGTGCGGGGCGGGGGTGGGGATGGTGGCGGGGTTTCGGGCTGTGGCTGTATCGGTTGCTGGTGGGTGAGAAGGGTACGAAGCGGGCTCCGGGCGGGTACCGCTCGCGGCGGGAGTGGCAGTTCTGCCGTCGCCTGAGCGTGTGGCGTCGGCCGTACGCACTGCGATCCTGCCCCCTCTGATACCGAGACGATCGTGTGATCCTCGGCTGACCACCTGATGACGGACAGGTCCCTCGCAGAGACCTCCGCCCCCGCTGCGACACGGCTCACCCCTCCGGCAGCGCCCGCATCGCGGCCTCGGCGAGACGGCTGGCCGCCTTGCAGTTCTTCGCGTCGTCGAAACCGTCCGCCGGGCCCAGGAACCAGACGCGGAGGGCGGGGGCGGCCTTCCCGGACTCGCCTGCCGGGTCGGTCGCTCCCGTCGTGTCGACGGAGATCTCGCAGGCCGTGGACTGTACGGCGCGGCGCGCGCGTAGACCACCGACAGTCGTCTGCTCGCCCACTTCCATCACGTAGTAGCTGCTCATCTGGAGCTTGCCGTCGGCGGATCCGTCGACCGGCGCCGTCCACTCGCAGTCGTCACTCGCGCCCGCCGCCGAATCGCTCTCCAGCTTCTTCACACCCAGCAGCTTGGCCATGGTGTCCTCGGACAGGAGCGTGCACAGATTCGTTCCGTGCAGTTGTCTCGCGCCGATGGGACCCGAGTCGTCGCTGGATGAGCCCGAGTCGCCGCACGACACGGCTGCCGCGAGGCACAGCAGCGTGGGCAGGATGAGAACGAGGGGACGAAGACGCACGGCAGCTCCCTTGAACAGACCTGCTTTTCAGGTCGGTTGATCTTCGCATCGCAGGTTGCCGATCATATGTGCGACATGACGGGAACGCCTTGACTCTTCGACTACCTGGCAGGGAAGGCCAGTTCGGCGTGCTCACGCCACGTGACCACGGCCTTGCCGCAGGCGTGTGGCCCTGTTTCACATGGCGTACGCCCTCGGCCGTGTCGGCGGCCAGGGAGTAGGTCCGGTCGGCCACCGCTGCGACACTTGCCCGCAGAGTCCTCCTGGACGTCCCCCTCCGATCCGCCCTTGCCCCCTGGAATTCGCCTTCCCGCTCCTCCAGCCGTGCCAGCACCGCGCCGAGGGTGAGCTGATCCCCGGCTTCCCGGGCAGTGAGTGCACCCCGAGGAACTGAAGGTGTCATGAATCGCAACGACCCGGGGGCGAAGTTCTGGAGCCTTCTCCGGTGCGATGGCACGCGGAAGATGACACGTGGCACGCGTTCGGCTTCGATTGGGTCGACGGACTGGGTTCCGACTTCGCTCCGGACTCACCGGATCTCCCCGCGATCGTTGACATCCTCAACCGGATCGGGGAACTGGATCTACCCGAGATAGCCCGCGACTGGCCGGAGACTCGCTGGAACCGCTTCGCCGCGGATGAGGGCGACGCCCCTCACTTCCAGGGCGAAGCAGTGCTCTACACCGATATCAACCCGAGCAACCTCCTCATCGGAGATCGGGGCACGTGGGCGGTCGACTGGTCGTGGCCCACTTGCGGCGCGGCGTTCATCGACCCCGCCTGCCTGGTTGTGCAACTGATCTCGGCGGGACACGATGCCGAGAGCGCCGAGTCCTGGGCGTCCGGTTGTGCGGCCTGGATGGACGCGGACCCGAAAGCGATCGATGCGTTCGCCGCCGCCATGTCGCGTATGCATCGTGCCTTCGCTGAGCGCAAGCCCGATGCGTCGTGGCTCAGGGCCATGGTTGAGGCGGCCCAGTCATGGGCCTCTCACCGCGGCGTGGCCGTTCGAGCAGCCCCCTGAGCCACGCGAGAAGTCGCCGGCCATCCGGCCTCGTGGTCTACGCCTGAGCCCGCTGGGCGGGGAGTCCCGTACTCAGCATCGTGAGCCGGCCGAGCAGATCGCCGAACGCGCCGTCGGCCGGCTCGTCGGCGACGATCCCCAGCAGGATCGCCGCCATCTCCTCGTCGTACGCGGCGCTCACGGCGGCCAGCGCGGCGAAGTCGTGCACCAGCTGCAACTCCAGCTCGCCGCGCGGGACGCGGCGCCCGTCCAGCCAGATCAGCGCCGTCGTCTCGGCCAGCGACACCCAGGACCGTACGAGCAGCTCCAGCCGCGCGGGCGGGTCCCCGACCCCGAGATGGGCCAGGATCTGTTCGTACGCGGCCTGCCGCACCTCGTCGATCATCGCGTTGGCCGTCGAGGAACCCACGGCGGGGCCGCTGCGCATCAGCGCGAAGAAACCGGCGCCGTGCTCGTCGACGAAGTCGAAGAAGCGCCCCATCACCCGGAGCAGCCGCGCCCCGAGGGGCCCTTCGCGCGGCTCCAGGAAGCGGGTCGCCAGATCGTCGGCGGCGCGGCGCACGGCGGCCTCGTACAGGTTCTGCTTGCCGGGGAAGTAGTGGTAGACGAGCGGACGGGAGATACCGGCGGCGGCGGCGATCTCGTCGATCGAGACATCCTCGGGGGAGCGGCGGCTGAACAGCTCCAGCGCCACCCCGATCAGCTGCTGCTTCCGCTCTTCCACGCCCATCCTGCGGCGCACCCCGGTCGTCATACGAACAGCCTAACGGGCGGTCCCCGGCGGGTGTCCGTTACGCTCCGGACCATGAGCGCATCTGACCAGGACGAGGCCATGGACACGTCGGCACCGGAGCCCTACGACGGCGGTCTGACGCCTCGTCAGGCGCGCGCGGTGCGGATCGCGTTGGCGTCGGTGCTGCTGGTCGGTCTCGCCGCGCTGCTGGCCGTACGGCTCGCGGAACGGACCTCGGTCCTGGTGGTCGGGGTGTACGGGCTCGCGATGATCCTGTGCGGTGTGGTGATCGAACTGAGCCGCCACGGCCGTACGCGGCTGGGCACATGGCTGCTGGGCGCGGGGCTGGTGGCGGCGCTGGGAGCGGACTGGCTGCTGCTGCCCTGAGGTTGGGGGCGCGGGCGCTACGGGACCACGTCCGGGGGCCGTCAGCGCAGCGCGTCCACCCGCGTCCCGTCCGGGGTCCTGCCGTACAGCTCCGCCTGCGCGCCCTCCTCCGCCCGTACCGCCAGCAGATTCCCGGGCGCCTTGCCCCGCACCCCGCCCGACACCTCGACCGAACCCAACGTCCCGCTTCCGGCGGCCAGCACGTACCACTTCCCGCCCCGCGACTTCCACAGCACGCCCGCCAGCACCCGTGACTCCCGTGCCCCGCAGGCCGGTGAGTGCTCCGCGCGCGCCGCGACGGCCCCGGGCGCCGTGGTCTCCGACGGCGCCTGGAACTGCGCCAGTACGCGGCTCCCCGGGCCCCGCCAGGTCTCCGCGCGGGTGCAGAGCCAGGTCGCGGTGCCATGGGACTCGGGCAGCGGCTGGCGCGCGTACGGCCAGGAGTTCACGGACCGTACGCCGTGGGAGCGCATCGCGGGCAGCAGACAGGCGGTCCTGGCCCAGGCGGCACGGTCGGCCGGGGCCGATACGTCCCCGGGGGCCGACGGCGGCCCCGACGTGAGCCGGGCGGGGGTCAGTTCGCCGAGGTCGGTGAGCAGCCGGTCCGTGGCGCCGTCGCTTCCGAGGTTCGTGCCGTCGCCGTCGCCGGGGCTCGCGCCGCCGTCGCTGCCGTCCCGCACGGAAAGCGTGTCCCAGGAGCGGCAGTCGCGGGCCATCGCAGGGCTGGCCAGCGGATCGGTCACCCCGTCCGCGTCGCGCCGCAGGGGCCGCGCGGGCCCCGCCGGGTCGAGCAGATCGCGTACCGCCGTACCGCGCACCCATGGCGCGGTCAGATAGCGCACATTGCCGTCCGAGCGGCCCACGACCAGCGCCCCCGCGGCGGCGGCGTTCGCGCCGTCGACCCGCGCGAAGTCGAGGGCGGCCACTCCGTCGCCGCCGCCGGCCGCGGGCTCCGCGTACCGCACGACCCGCAGTCCGTCATGGAAGAGCACCACCCGCGCCGCGTCCACCGTCCCCGCGTACAGCAGCTGCGGCGACCCCATCGGCGGGCCCGAGGGGGTGGCGGGCGTCGCCGAGATCTGTACGGAGGCGCCGGGCGCGGCCCAGGCCCTCAGCGCCCGGCCCAGCAGCGCGCGGTCCTCGGCCAGCGGCCCGCGCGCGGGCCAGACGGAGAAGTCCGTACGGGCGGAGGTCCGCCACGCGGCGGGCGCGATCCGCCGCACCCTGACCGGGTCGAGGGCCGACGCGACCGCGGCGTTGTGGCCGTACGCGGGATCCGCGTCGTCGTCCGGGCCCCAGCCGCCGCCCGGCAGGCCGAGGAGCGTCCCGCACACCAGCAGGGCCG
This sequence comes from Streptomyces scopuliridis RB72, assembly GCF_000718095.1. GTDB lineage: Bacteria > Actinomycetota > Actinomycetes > Streptomycetales > Streptomycetaceae > Streptomyces > Streptomyces scopuliridis. The sequence continues at coordinate 220,797 of NZ_JOEI01000013.1, forward strand.
CGCCGGCGGCGAGCGCGGCCCTGCCGTACTGGCGGCGGCGCATCAGATCGGTGGGCCTGGCCTGGAGCGAGCAGGGGTCGAACTCGGGTGAGCGCAGCAGCTCGACGGGGTCCGCCGTGCCGATCCGCTGATCCGCGGCGTCGGCCGCCTCGGAGAGCGCGGTCTCCGTGTCCTCGGCCCCGGCCGCGTGGAGCAGCCGGCGTACCTCCTCGTCGGTCAGCAGCTCCAGACCGCGCAGCGCGAACGCCGCGCGTGCCGGTCCCGAGAGGCCGGAGAGCCGCTGGTCCAGGGCGAGTTCGTCGGCGCCGCCCGAGCGCGGGAACAGCCGCAGCCCCCATACGTGCGGCAGCAGCGGCGGCAGTTGGGCGCGCCTGGGCCGGGCGAGCCGGCGCAACGGCCGCCCGGCGTCCAGCGCCTGGCGCAGCACGCGCTCACGTACGTACGCGTACCCCGGGTTCCGCCCCGCACCGGTCGCGGTCCGGCCTCCGGCTCCCTCGGTGCCGCTCTGCGCGGGGATCGCGGACCGCTCGGCCACCGCCGCCGTACGCCCGCGCGGCAGCGAGCGCTGCACGAGCGCGTGCGCGGTCAGTACGCGCCGGTTGCGGCCGAGCGACGGCGGCAGCACGAGATACGCGAGGCGTACGAGCCGGGTGTAGTGCTCGACGAGCGCCGCCTCGGCCTGTTCGACACCGAGGGCACCGAGGGCATCTCGGGCGGCGGGGGGAGCCGCGTCGGATACGGACGTATCCGCGGGAACGGCTGTGGATGTGGCGGTCGAGGCGGTGTCGGCGCTGTGTGGGGGCACGTTGAACTGAACGAGCGATTGGTCCGATGGTCACCCCGGAATCCGGCCGTTCCGCCGCGCGGCGACCGGGTGTCGGGGGACGATGGCCGTATGCGTACAGAACGATCCCTGGTGGTGCTCGCGGCCCTGGCCCTGACGTTGACGGCGGGCTGCGCCGGCAATGACGAAAAGGCTCCCACGACACCGGAAACGGCGACGGGGAGCCTTGAACAGATCGCCTCGAAGGCGGAGTGCGAGCCGAACATCCAGACCGACGCCGACGAGTTGCGGCAGGGCAACTGCACGACGGACGACGGGAAGTACGTGCTGGTCACCTTCGCCACCGACCGCGGTCTGCGCGAGTGGATCAACGAGGCCAAGGACTACGGCGGTTCGTATCTCGTCGGCAGGAAGTGGGTCGCGGTCGGTGACGACAAGGTGGTGACGGCGCTGCGCGGCCGGCTCGGCGGGACCGTGGAGGCCGGCTCGTCGCACCACTCGGGGGGAAGTGGTGGCGGTGGGGGAGACGAGGGGCACTCCGGTCACCACACGGGCTGACCGCGCAGCGCGGATATGGGGGGACGGGACGGGTTCGGAACGTGAGGGGCGGGGGCCCCGGCCGGGGACGAGGCCGGGGCCCCCGGGCCGGTTCGGCGCGCGACGGGCCGGTGCCTCAGGCGGCCGGCCTCATGTGCACTTGCGTCCGCCGTTGATGCAGTTCACGACCTTCTTCATCAGGTTGTCGTCGAAGACGTTGATGAAGTCGCCGTGGTCGGTGATGGGCTTGTGCAGCTGCTCCGGGAAGGAGTCCAGGGCGAAGCCGGGCCCCGGCGGTACGTCGTACACCACGCGCTGCTGGAGCTGCGGGATCGCCTTGAAGCCGTTCTGGCAGCGGCCGTTCTGATCGGCGAACGCCACATGCGTGCGGTGGTTGGCACTGTCGGCGTTCTGGCCGTCCCAGCAGCTCTGGAACTTGAAGCTCCGGACCACCTGGCTGCCCTCGGGGCAGATCGGGTATTTGTCCTTGAGCTGGCGGTCCTCGAATCCGGTGCAGCTCCATGAGGCATTGGCATTGGCGTCGCCATTGGTGAATGCCTTGGCGTCACCGGTGATGATCCGCAGGAACCGCGGCATGGCGGTGACCTTGGACTTCGCGCTGCCCGCGAAGGTCAGCGTCACCTGGGACGGCGTCTGGATCTCACCGACATTGCCTTCCTTGCCGCCGCCGTCCACATTGGCGTCGGCTTCGTCCTGGCCGTTCTGGAGGCGCAGCACCGGCCAGTAATACGTGGACTTGTCGCCCTGATTACGGCAGCTGGTCTGCGCGGCCGCGAGAGAGTCGTCGGTCGCGAACGCGTCATTGGCCTGGTTGCCGACATAGTCGTGCATATGGTGAGCGCCATTGCTCACACCCGGGGCGACGATGACATTGTCCGAATTGAACTTTCCGGCCTCGTTGACACCGCAGTCGGTGGTGAAGGTGCCCTTGGAGCCGCCGCGGGCGGTCCTGGCCTTTTTGACATTGGGCTGGACGGTGGTGATGTCGACGAAGTCGGAGGCCTCGGGGCCGTTGCCGGCCTGGCCGCCACCGTTCTGACCGCCGCCGTCCTGACCGCCGTCCTGACCACCGTTCTGCCCGTCGCCCTGGCCGCCGTCCTGGCCCGGGTCCTGACCGCCGTTCTGGCCATCGCCCTGACCACCGTTCTGCCCTGGGTCCTGGCCGCCGTTCTGGCCGTCACCCTGGCCGCCGTTCTGACCACCGTTCTGGCCCTGGCCGCCCTCAGCGGGGGAGTTGCCGGCCCGCAGGGTGCAGGGCGCGAGACCCTCCAGCCCCTGTGGCCGCTCCGCCACCCTCCCGATCGAGAGGGCGATCCGCTCAAGAGTGGCCGCCCGCTTGTCCTTCAGCGGATTGAGAATGGCATTGTCGGCGAATTGCGGATCCCGCTCGATCTGGGCCTTCTCATCGGCGAACCGTTTGTACGCCTCGGTGATCTGGCTGTCGATGAGGGCAAGATTCCGGTCGACCTCGGGACGCGCCGCGTCCGGCACGTTCGCCAACTGATCCTGGGTGGCCACATCCGGGCAGTCGATGGTCGACACCGACTGTCCCGCATTCTGGCTCCGGGGGGCGGACCGGTTGGAGTCGCCCTCACCCGCGGATGCGTAGACATTGACCGCTACCAGCCCACCCCCGCCCAGGAGCAAGGCAGCCGAGGCGACAATCGCCCGGTTTGCCAGTGTGGAGCGTTTTCTCGATGTGCGTGGCATGGAACTCCTCAAGCTTCGTCGCCGGTTACGGGAAAGCGCGGCAGGGGAGAAGCGAAGCGCTCCGTTCCATACGGACCTCGGCTGAGGGGTGTTCAGCCGCCGGGGGAATTCATAGAAACCTCCAGCGTCAAACCGGGCGGATGCCCGCCAATCACCTGCCGTGGTCCAGATAGGCGAGAACCGCCAGGACCCGGCGGTTGTCGTCGTCCGACACCGGCAGATCCAGCTTGGCGAAGATGTTCGAGGTGTGCTTGGCCACCGCCCGTTCCGTGACGACGAGTTGGGCGGCGATGGCGGCGTTCGAGCGGCCCTGCGCCACCAGCTCCATCACCTCGCGCTCGCGCGGGGTCAGCCCGCCGATCGGTTTGTCCCGCGCCCGCCGGGAGAGCAGCTGCGAGATCACCTGGGGATCCATCGCCGTACCGCCCGCCGCGACCCGGCGTACCGCGTCGATGAACTGGTCCGCGTCGAAGACCCGGTCCTTCAGCAGATAGCCGATGCCGCCGTTGCCGTCCGCCAGCAGCTCGCGCGCGTACAACTGCTCGACGTGCTGGGACAGTACGAGGACCGGCAGACCGGGCCGGGCGCGGCGCGCCGCGAGCGCGCACTGCAGGCCCTCGTCCGTGTGGGACGGCGGAAGCCGGACGTCGACCACGGCGACATCCGGCTCCAGCTCCGCCAGGGCCCTGGTCAGTTCGGGCCCGCTCTCCACCGCCGCCAGGATCTCGAAGTCGTACGCCTCCAGCATCCGGACCAGACCGTCGCGCAGCAGGAAGAGATCTTCGGCTAGGACAACTCGCAAGGGATCTCCATGGTGACCATGGTGGGACCGCCCGCTGGACTGCTGACGGCCAGGACGCCGTCGAATGTACCGAGCCGGCGTTCGAGCCCGCTCAGCCCCGAGCCGGTGCCGATCACCGCGCCCCCGCCGCCGTTGTCCGTGACGGCGATCCGCAGCATCCCTCCGGTGTGTGAGACATCGATCCACGCGCGGTCGGCGCCCGCGTGCTTGACCACATTGGTCAGCGCCTCGCTCACCGCGAAGTACGCGGCCGACTCGACCGGGGCGGGCGCGCGGCCCGTCAGCTCCACCTGCACCTCGATCTCCACGGGGAGCCGCAGCGCCAGCGCCTTGACGGCGTCCCCGAGACCGCGCTCGGCCAGTACGGGCGGATGGATGCCCCGTACGAGATCGCGCAGCTCGGTGAGCGCCTCGGCGGAGGACTGCCGGGCCTTGCCGATCAGTGCCTTGGCCTTGGCCGGGTCCTTCTCGATGAGCGCCTCGACGGTGCCCAGATCCATGCCCACGGCGACCAGCCTGGCCTGCGCCCCGTCGTGCAGATCGCGCTCGATACGGCGCAGTTCGGCGGCCGACGTGTCCACGGCGTCGTGCCGGGACTCGGTGAGCCGCTCGATCCGCAGCGCCATCTCCTGGTCGGTGCCGGGCGCGAGCAGCGCCTTGGCCAGCAGGAAATGGCCGCGCAGCAGATCCGCGTTGTAGCGCACCCCGAGTCCGAACAGGACCGCGCCGAGGCCCGCCGCGGCGAGACCGGTCGCCTGGCTGTCGACGGGGACGAACGCGTACCAGTACCGGTCGTCGGTGAACACCCGCCACAGGCCCGCGGCGAGTACGAACCCCTCCACCGCGTAGAGGAGCAGGGCGCACGACAGGAGGGCGGTGATGAAGCCCGCCGTCATGTCGACCAGCAGCCACTGGAGATCACGCCAGGTCGCCGGGTCCTTCAGCATCAGGGAGCAGCGCTCCACCCGGCCGGTGACGCCGGTGCGGGCGTCCGCCGGGAAGGGGCGGTACGGGACCGGGATCCGTACGCCCGACCACCGCGCGGCCAGCAGCCGGCGCTGATTGGCATGCGCCCTGACCATCGTCAGTACCGCGGGCGTGGTGAAGACCCCGAAGCCCAGCACGATGAAGACGAGGGAGAGCACCGACAGCACGAAAAGCGTGATCGACCCGGCGAGCGAGACGACGGACAGCATCAGCCCCCGCCCGGCGGACACCAGCGGGCCCGGCCTCTTCGTACTGCTGTCCATGGCGTTCGTCTCCCCTTCGCGGCCGGACGGCCCGACGGCCCCCCGGCGGTCCGACCCCCGGACCTGGCATCAGTCTGACCGGCACGGTCCGGCGGCGGCAGCCGGTCGGCCCCCGGACCGGGGTGGTGCTGGATACACCCCGGGACGGTGCGATGGGCATCCGGTATCCGGCGTCGGGCGTCGGGCGTCGGGCATTGTCAGTGGTGCCTGGCACGATCGTCGCAGCGGGATGAACGGGATGTGGAACGACCAGGGGGCAGACCATGGGTACGTGGGACACCGGCCACTTCGACAACGACGCCGCGGTGGACTTCTCCGCCGACCTGGACGAAGTGACCGTCGAGCGGCGGACGGAGATCGTACGGGCGGCGCTGCTGCGCGCGGTCGGCGGGGACGGCGGGGACGGCGGGGACGCCACCGGAGGCCCGCTGGACGGTGAGGTGGGGGCGGCCGCCGTGGCCGCGGCGGCGCTGGTCGCCGCGCAGTGCCCCGGCGGACCGCCCGTGGAGTCGGTGTACGGCCCGGAGGAGCCGCTGCCCCGGCTTCCCGAGGAGCTGAGGGAGCTCGCGCTTCTGGCCCTGGACCGGGTGAGCCTGGCGGGGTCCGAGGTGCGCGACCGCTGGGTCAAGGCGGACGGCGAGAACGGCGCGTGGCACCACGGAATGGCCGAGCTGCGCGCGGCGCTGACGGCGGCGATAACGGGTCCGGGGGGCAGTGACTGATCCGGAAACTCACGGAGTCAGCGAGCCGGGTCGACTCGCCCCGGGCCAACTGCCGTACCACTGCCGGCCGGGCAGCCCGTCAGACTCGGGCGATGAACTTGACCTCGACCAGAAGCTCGCGGAAGGCGAGCCGAGGGGTGCCGATCATGGTGCTCGCCACCTGAGGGTCCGGCCGGCCGTAGGCTTCCTTGCGCACCGGCCCGGCCGCGGCGTCGGCCGCATCGACATCGACGGCGTAGATGACTTCCTCGACGACATCGTCCAGCGATGCGCCGAAACGCTGGAGCAACTCCGCCGCGTTGGCATAGCACTGGCGCAGCTGCTCGCCCGTGTTGGCGAAATCGGTGACCAGTCCGGCATCATTGACCGGAGCGGGGGCAACGAGTTCCGTCCCGTTGTGTGCCACCTGGCCGGAGAGGTAGATGGTATCGCCGCGCTTGACCGCTTGGACGTATCCGTAACTTTCTTCCCAGGGGACTCCGAAGCTTTCGACCTGATGTGCGTTGCTCATGGTGTTCCGATCGTCCAAAGTGCGTTCCGTCAAGACCGCTCAGACGATAGGGGAGCCAGGTCGGGGGGAACCAGAGGTGGTTGTGCCACTTGCAGCAAGGATCGTGCCAGAACCGGGCACCACGGGAGACAAGGGAGCGTCATTGCGATCCAGAGATGGCGAGATGGTTGTCGCGATACTCGCGGTGCCGCGCGTATACGCGCTGGACGTCAGCATTCCGGCGCATGTGTTTGGTCAGCATCCGGGTTATCGAGTCTTTGTGTGCGGGAATCACGATCTCGACCCGGCCGCCGATTCGAGCGACGAATCGTCGCACGTCGATGTGGCAGCGGACATCAGGCCGACGCACTCGCTCTCCGATGTGGAGGACGCCGATATTGTCGTGGTTCCGGGCTACGCAGATCCGCATCTCCCCGTACCGGAGGATTATCTGAAGGCGCTGCGGATCGCCGTCGAGCGGGGTGCCCGTGTCGTCGCCATCTGCACAGGTGTATTCGCGCTCGCGGCCGGCGGAATACTGAACGGAAAGGCGGCGACGACACATTGGCGCCATACGGAGCAGCTTCGGGTGATGTATCCCGGAGTCGACGTCGTCGAGAATCGACTGTTCGTCGAGGACGGGGCAATTCTTACAGCCGCGGGCGGGGGCGCGGGGATTGACGCATGTCTCCATGTCGTCCAGACGGATTTCGGGACCACTGTCGCGGACGGCGTGGCGAAGGATGTCGTCTTCTCTTCTGTCCGTGGTGCGAACGAGCCACAGCACATGGACGTGCTCACCCCTCCTCGCGACAGTCTGCGTGCGACGCGGGAGTGGGTGATCGAGAACATGGGGTCGTCGATCACCGTGCAGCGGATGGCGGACCACAGTCTGCTTTCGCGGCGAACCTTCATTCGCCGTTTCGCGCGTGAGACAGGAATGCCTCCCATGCAGTGGGTCGCGCTGCAGAGGATTCTCGGTGCGCGCCGGCTCCTTGAGGCCTCCGACTGGTCTGTCGAGAGGATCGCCGGAGCGACGGGTTTCGGCACGGCCGCGAATTTCCGGACGATCTTCCGAAGAGAGGTGGGAGTGACGCCGACCGCCTACCGGAAACTCCATGGACCGACGACGAGTCTCACCGGCTCACGCCATGCCCCCGGTTCGCGGGGTCAGGGCCGCACAGCCAGCCGTTGATGGCGAAGCGGCTGTCCGCGTGCTGCTTGCTGGGGCAGTTGACCGGCCGTACCTCATGCCAGGCGGTGACCCGGAAGAACACGATGCTGTCGTGCTCGGGCTCCTGGTTGAAGCCGAAGGCGGATTGCCAGTCCAGCGCAGTTCGGCGCCGGACCCGGTGACCCGTACGCAGGCGTCGAGCAGTTCACCCATGCTGGTGTGCCCGGCCGGGCTCACCAGGTTGTACGGGCCGCCCAGCCCGTCCCGTACGGCGTACAGCGTCCATTCGGCGAGGTCACGCGCGTCGATGTACTGCAAGGGGTTGTCGCGCGGCCCCGGCGCCAGTACGGGGCCGCCCCGGGCGATCCGCCCCAGCCACCACGGCAGCCGGCCGATGTTCTCCCCGGGCCCGAGGATCAGCCCGGCACGCACCAGCAGCGCCCGGTCGCCGAAGACCGCCTCGGCGGCCAGCTCGCCGCCGCGCTTGTCCTGCGGGTACGCGGTACATCTCCAGCCGCTCGGTGTACGCGAACCCCGCCCCGGCCGGGCTCCCGGAGGACGGCCCGCTGGTGGAGGGCACGTCCGCGACGGCCGGGCCGAATTCGCTGCCGGAAGAATCACGGAACCCAGGGATCTGCCGTACGCGCCGTGCGGATGGCAGCATGTGGCCACCATGACAGACGCCACGTCACCGATACGCGCCCTGCGGGCCGCCGCCTTCGCGGCGGTATGTGTGACGTTGGCGGCGGTGGGGCATTCGTTCACATCCGGGCATGAGATCCCGCTCGGCGCGCTGTGGACGGCGTTCGGGGTGACCGCGGGCGTGGCCTGGCTCGCGGGCGGCCGGCGGCGCGGGTTCCGCTCGATCGGGGCCGGGCTGCTCACCGTCCAGGGCGGACTGCATCTGATCTTCGCCGGAGCGCTGCCGTTCGCCGGGGCCGAGGCACCGAGTCACCTGCCTCATGGCGCTGCCACCGGCACCGGTACGGGCATGGACATGAGGGAGGGCTCCGGGGCCGCCATTCTCCCCGTCGACGCCGCTGTCCCCTTCGGCCTGGACGGCACGGCGGGGATGCTCGCCGCCCATCTCCTCGCCGCGGCCGTCTGCGCGCTCTGGCTGGCCCGGGGCGAGGCCGCGCTCTTCCGGCTCGCGAGCGCCCTCGGCGTCCTGGCCTTCTCCCCGCTCCGGCTGCTGCTGACCGCGGCCCGGCCGCCCCTCGCGCCACGTCCGACAGGAACGATACGACGCGCTCCCGCGGCGCACCGCTTCCGTGGCGTCGTGCTCGCGCACACCCTGTCGCGGCGGGGCCCGCCCGCGCGCCGTACCTCTCGCGCGACGGCCCCGGCAACGGCCCTCATCACCACTGTCCGAACTGTCCGAGCTTAGGTAAACAGGCAGACAGGCGGACAGGCAGGCAGGGCGGACCCGGGGTCCGCTTCCCCCTGCCCACGCCAACACCTAGGACAGCCATGGCCATTGACGACCCCGTACAGGGGCCCGAGACCGACGTCCCGCCGACCGCCCCGGCCGGCTCCGGCACCCCCTCCCTCTGGAGTTCCCTGCGCCCCCTCGTGCTGCGGCTCCACTTCTACGCGGGCCTGCTCATCGCCCCGCTGCTGCTGATCGCCGCCACCAGCGGATTCCTCTACGCGCTCTCCTTCCAGGCGGAGAAGGTCCTCTACCGCCACGAGCTGCGGGTCCCGGTCGGCGACCGTACCCTCCCGCTCTCCGAACAGCTCGACGCCGCCCGTGCCGCCCGCCCGGACGGCACGGTCACCTCCGTAAGCCCGTCGTCCGAGGACGGCGCGACCACCCGCGTCCTGATGAGCACGCCCGACGCAGAGGAGAGCAAGTCCCTCGCCGTCTTCGTCGATCCGTACACCGCGGAGGTACGGGGAGAGCTGACCAGCTACGGCAGTTCGGGCGCCCTCCCGCTGCGCGCCTGGATATCCGAGCTGCATCGCCATCTGCTGCTCGGCGAGCCGGGGCGCGTCTACAGCGAACTCGCCGCCAGCTGGCTGTGGGTGGTGGCCCTCGGCGGCGTACTGCTCTGGATCGGGCGCAAGCGCGCCTCGAAGCGCGCGCTGCTCACCCCCGAGCGCGGAGCCACCGGCCGGCGCAGAACGCTCTCCCTGCACGGCTCACTCGGGTTGTGGGCCGTGACCGGGCTGGTGCTGCTCTCCGCCACGGGGCTGACCTGGTCGAAGTACGCGGGCGAGAACATCGGCTCGATCCAGGACCAGCTGGGCGGCGCCACTCCCGCGGTCTCCGCCGCGCTCGAAGGGGGCACCGGCGGAGCGGGCGGCGGCGCCCACGAGGGACATGAGGGCCACGAGTCGATGCCCGGTATGGAGAACATGCCCGGTATGGAGAACATGCCGGGGATGGAGGGCATGGCAGGCGGGGACGTCGGTATCGATCTGGCGGTCGTCGCCGCCCGTCAGGCTGGTCTCGACGGACCGGTCTCGGTGACCCTGCCGACGGAGGGCACCGGCTATGTGGTCGCGCAGACCGACAAGCAGTTCCCGGTACGGCTCGACTCGGTCGCCATCGATCCCGCCAACGGCATGGTCATGGACGAACTGCGGTTCGCCGACTACCCGTTGCTCGCCAAGCTCACCCGCTTCGGCATCGACGCCCATATGGGCCTCTTCCTCGGGGTCACCAACCAACTGGCCCTCGCGGCGCTCGCCCTCTCGCTGATTCTGATCATCTGCTGGGGCTACCGGATGTGGTGGCTGCGCAGACCCACCAAGGAGCGGAAGCTGAGCGCGGGCAGGGCGATACCGCGCGGCGCCTGGCGCAAGGTGCCACTGACCGCTCTGCTGCCGCTTGCGGCGGCCGTGGCGCTGATCGGCTGGTTCCTGCCGCTGCTGGGCATCAGCCTGCTGGTCTTCCTCGTACTGGACGGCCTGCTCGCCCTGCGGGCCCGCGTTCGCGCCCGTACCTGACTGGATCGAAAATCGCGGAGGCCCTGCCGACACCGGCGGGGCCTCCGCCTCGCCCCTCTCAGGGCGTGTACTTGTACCCGACCCGCCGTACCGTCTGGATGCTGTGGCGGTGGGCGGCCCCCAGCTTGCGGCGCAGCCGGGCCACATGGACATCGACGGTGCGTCCGTCGCCCACATGCCCGTAACCCCAGACCGTGGTCACCAACTGGTCGCGGGTGTGCACCCGGTGGGGATGGGCCACCAGATGCGCGAGCAGCTCGAATTCGAGATACGTGAGATCCAGCTGATGTCCGTCCACGACGGCGGTCCGCTGGACGCTGTCGATCGACACAGGGCCGCTGTCGGCGCCCCGTGCCCCGGATCCGGCGCCGTCGGTGCCCGCGCCGGCGCCGCTGCCCGCGGTCTCCGCGGTGGCGAGGGACGGTGCCGAGGCCGCCGCCAGCACCGCCGCGTGCTGATCGGCCGGTACGAGGACGAGATAGCCGACCATCGGCGGCTGTCCCGGCAGCGAGGGCAGGGTGTGCTGGGGCGCGGGCAGCCAGGTCGCGCCGGGCGGCAGGAAGTCCACGACCTGTCCGGCGGTGACCCCCGCCGGGAGAGCCGGGAGCGTCACGGGAGCCGGGCGGGCGACCGGGGCGGTCTCGTCACGGTCGACGGCCCGGAGCCGGTGCCGGCCCGGCGCGGGCCGCTTCTGGTTCAGTGCGGCTGCGGTCGCGGTCGCGCTCGCGGTGGCGGTCGCCGACGCGGACGCGGAGGAGAAAGGGCGGGGATTCGCCATGGGAGGTCAGCTCTTTCGCGCGGAGGAGTCGTCGAATCGACGGACGGACGGGGACGTACGTCATGCGCGGCGGCCGAAGGCCGAAAAAGGCTTTAGAGGGCCGACGCGTTCCTCGCGCGGCAACACACCCGGTCGAAGTCGTGATGCTGCCGGGACGGCCAGAACGGCTCAAGGTCGGAACGACCTGTCGCGGGGTGCTGGAAGCTGGCCATGTCCCCATTGAAGCAGATACGGGTCGGGCGCAGCAGGCCCCTTTCGGCTGTCGATACGGCGCGGTCCCGTGACGGCCGACACAGTGCGCGGCGGGCCGACGCAGTGCGTGGCGGGGGGACGCGACGAGGGGGGCGGCCGCCGTGTGGCGGCCGCCCCCCTCGTGGAGTGCGGTGAGCTGAACCGAACCGATGGGTCGGACGGGTCAGACCTGGCCGGCCTTCTCCAGCGCGGTGCAGCAGGTGTCGACGATCAGCCGCGTCACCACGTACGGGTCGACGTTGGCGTTCGGGCGGCGGTCCTCGATGTACCCCTTGCCCTCCTGCTCGACCTGCCACGGGATACGGACCGAGGCGCCGCGGTTGGAGACGCCGTAGCTGTACTCGTTCCACGGGGCGGTCTCGTGCAGACCGGTCAGCCGGTCGTCGATGCCCGCGCCGTAGTTCTTGACGTGGTCGAGCGGCTTCGAGCCCTCGCCGAGCGACTCGCACGCGGTGATGATCGCGTCGTACCCCTCGCGCATCGCCTTGGTCGAGAAGTTGGTGTGCGCGCCCGCGCCGTTCCAGTCGCCCTTCACCGGCTTCGGGTCGAGCGTCGCGGAGACGTCGAAGTCCTCGGCGGTGCGGTAGAGCAGCCAGCGGGCGATCCACAGCTGGTCCGCCACCTCCAGCGGTGCCAGCGGTCCGACCTGGAACTCCCACTGTCCCGGCATGACCTCGGCGTTGATGCCGGAGATGCCCAGACCCGCCTTCAGGCAGTTGTCGAGGTGCGCCTCGACGATGTCACGGCCGAAGATCTCGTCCGAGCCGACACCGCAGTAGTAGCCGCCCTGAGCGGCCGGGAAGCCGCCCTCGGGGAAGCCCAGCGGACGGGCGCCCTTGAAGAAGGTGTACTCCTGCTCGATGCCGAAGATCGGCTCCTGGCCCGCGAACCTCTCCGCGACCTCGGTCAGCGCCGCACGCGTGTTGGACTCGTGCGGCGTCATGTCGATGTTCAGGACCTCGCACATGACGAGCACGTCGTCGCCACCCCGGATCGGGTCGGGGCAGGAGAAGACCGGCTTGAGCACCCGGTCGGAGGCGTGGCCCTCGGCCTGGTTGGTGCTCGACCCGTCGAAGCCCCAGATGGGCAGCTCCGCGCCATCGTTGAGGATCTTCGTCTTCGAGCGCAGCTTGGCGGTCGGCTCGGTGCCGTCGATCCAGATGTACTCAGCCTTGAAGGTCACGGGCCTCATCCTTTGCGGGTGCAGCAGGTATGCCCCGAAGCTTCGCAATCTGTGATTTCCCGGCTGTTGCCCTTCTGTGAACCACGCGTTACCCAGGTTTCCTGTGTTTCAGCAGCGTGTCGAATCCGGCGGCGTGAATCCTGCGGACCAGCTCGGCGAGGGTGCCGCCGTTGCCCGACCAGTTAACGACGAATCCGTGCGGGATGTACGAGATATAGCGGTCGTATACGGGGATTCGGATGAACCGCGCTCGTCCTCCCCTCCCGGTCGAGCCGGAGCCGTCCCCGTCCGCGACTTCGGTCGCGGGTACCGACACGGCACACTGGCCGTCATGAGCAAGCCACGTATCGGACTCCTCGGCACCGGCCCCTGGGCGGAGCGCACCCACGCCCCCGCCCTCGCCGCCCATCCCGGACTCGAACTCAGCGGCGTCTGGGGGCGGCGCCCCGAGGCCGCCGCGGCTCTCGCCGCCGCCCATGACACCACAGCCCATTCGGGCGAGGTCGGCCTCGACGCGCTCTTCGCCGAGAGCGACGCCGTCGCGTTCGCCCTGCCGCCCGACATCCAGGCACCGCTCGCGGCGCGCGCCGCCGCGGCGGGCTGCCATCTCCTCATGGATAAACCGGTCGCGACGAGCGTGGCGGGGGCCCGTGAGGTGGCGGACGCGGCGGCGGCCGCCGGGGTCGCGTCCGTCGTCTTCTGCACGCTGCGCTTCGCGGCGGGCACCGCGGGCTGGCTCGGTGAGCAGGCCGCGAAGGGCGGCTGGTTCACCGCCCACGCGTACTGGCTCGGCGCCCTCTACGCGCCGGGCGAGACCAGCCCGTACGCCGAATCCCCCTGGCGCCGCGAGAAGGGCGGCCTCTGGGACGTCGGCCCGCACGCGCTGTCCGCGCTGATCCCGCTGCTCGGCGAGGTGAGCGACGTGACGGCCGTACGCACCGAGCCGGACCTCACCCACCTCGTACTGCGGCATGTCTCCGGGGCGGCCAGCTCGGTGGCGCTGAGCCTGAGCGCGCCGAAGGCGGGCGCGGGTACCGGGATCGAGCTCCGGGGCGAGCACGGCACGGCGGTGCTGCCGGAGGACTGGGGAGACCCGGTGACCTCGTTCGGGGCGGCGATCGACGCGCTGCTGGAGTCGGTCCGTACGGGCCAGCCGCACGCCTGCGACGTACGGTTCGGGCTCCGGCTGACGGAGATCCTGGCGGGGGCGGAGCAGCAGCTGAACGCCTAGGTCCTGTCCGGCCGATCTTCGCGGGCCCGCGACGCCTGGCACGCACGCTCGCCGCGTTGTCGGGATCACCCCAGTACGTCCAGTACTGGGGAGAATCAGGAACTTGCCCCGCTCGCGGACCTGCTCGAACGCCGCGTCGTTCAGCAGGGCGCAGCTACCGGACACCGACGTCACCCGCACCGTGGTGGACTTGTCGTTGTCGAGGTTCGTCACGCGGAGCGTGGTGCCGACGGGGAACTGATTGCTCGAAGCGGCCGGTGCGCCCGCCTCGCCGGAGAGGGTGACGGTGGAACCGGCGCAGACGACATTGCCCTCGGCCTCCGCACCGGCCGGTGGTTGCGCCCCGGCCCCGGCCCCATCGTCGGCCCCGGCCCCGTCGTCCGCACCACCGCTGCCGTCTCCGCCCTGACCGCCCTGACCGGCCTCACCGACCTGGCTGACCTGACCGCCCTGTCCGACTTCGCAGCCGGACGCCGCCTGCTTCCGCTTGATCTCCTCGATGACGGCTACCCGGTTGGCGATCCGCGCCTCGGACTGCGCGTCCGGGGCGGCCCGCTGCCCGGCGATGAAGCTCTCGTTGTTGCCCAGGGCCGTGGCCAGTCCGTCGCAGACCACCGACGCCTGACTGGTACCGGTCATCACCACCGCCGTACCGCCCACCAACGCTGCCGCGCCGACGAGCAGGGCGAGCTTCTTCCGGCCGCTGAAGGTCTTCTTTCGGGACACGTGTGGGGGCTCCTGTCCCCGGCGCCTTGTAGGGCGGCCGGTCGGGTTCCGTGTGTCATTACGTACGAGCGGCGCGGCCGTTCGTCTCAACGGTCACCGCCGTGACGTCGGCAACAACCCTCACGCGTCCCGCGCACGCCGCAGGCGTCAAGAGCGCCCGCACATGACGGCCGGGTGGCGGGAGAACTAGTCGTCAAATGGCCTCTGGCCAGGGGCGATTGTCAGTGGGGGGCGGTAAAATGGAGGTAGTTCGTGAGGGAACAACCACCGCGCCGGGAGGTCGCCGATGGCCGTTGCCACCATGCCGACGAAACCCTTCGAGAGTCACCCAACCCTCAAGCGCAAGCCACTGCCCGCGGGTCAGCCCCGTGAGTGGTACGAGACCCATAACCGCCGGCTCAAGGCCATGCGCCTCGCCATCGCCCTGCTCGACTCGGGCGTGTACCACCCGGCGAACGCGAACAACGGCAGGATACGGAGGACGGCGGCCCGCATCGGGATCCATCCGCCGTCGGACACCACCTGCCGCATGGTGCGAGCCCTGATCGGTTAAAGCCTGTCCGGGGCGGCCGGGGCCGGGGCCGGGCTGACGTTGTGCCCCGTTCGGCTTCTCTTCCGCGTCCGGGGGAGGAGTCGAGCGGGGCATCGTCGCTCATACGCGGTCAGCTCGTGCCCCGACCGCCGACCGCCGGTCGCTGATCAGCGGTCCACCGCCACCGCACCTCGCCGTCGTGCCGTTCACCGGTGGGCGCCAGCCCAACGGCCTTGGCGACGGCGGCAGATGCACCATGGTCCGGATGGATATGGGCGACAAGGGTCCGCACGCCCTGCTCCTTCAGCCACCGTACGAGCCCCCGCGCCGCTTCCGTGGCGATACCGCGCCCCTGCCGGGCCGTCCCCACCACCCAGGCGATCTCGGCGACCTGCCCGTCACCGTCCGGGCCGATGGTGGCCTGTACGTAGCCGGCCAACGAGCCCGCGAAAGGCTCCGCGGAATCCGCCGAGCGCCGAGTGGCGTGTGCCTCCTCGCGGATGCCGATCATCCAGTTGCACCAGACGACCTCCGGGTCGGGCGAGCCCGCGACCTGACGGGCATAGCGCGAGCGCAACTCCTCGACCGTCGGGGGTGTCCCGCCGGTATACGCGTACAGCGCCCGGTCGGCGAGTACGGCGGCCATCTCCTCGGCGTACGCGACACGGAGCGGCAGCAGCGCCAGCCGCTCCGTATCGATGACCGCGGTACTGATCGAGGTCATGAGGTCGCGACCGCGTGCAGCCGTCCGTGCCGGATCGCGAAGCGCGGCAAGGAGACCCCGAACACCTCCGCGATGGCGTCGAGACTCTCGTACTCGTCATCGGGATCCAGCGCCCAACTGCCTTCCGAGCCAGAGTCCGAGCCAGAGTCCGAGTCGTCGTCCGCGTCCTCCTCCCAGTCGAGAACCGCGTCCGGGAAGAGATGCCCGGGGTCGAGGGCGTCGGGAATCGCCCCCCATTCCTCGGTCTCGCCGTCGCGCACGGTGAATCCGTACACGCGCTCCCCGTCCTCCGCGTAGGAGAAGTGGAAGATGCCGGGGAGCGCCGCTGACCGGCCGCCGCGCTCGCACCACACCGTCACCGACTTCGTGCCCCGCGACACCGCCTCACTCGGCGGCTCCGTACCGTTCCGCCCGCTCCCGAACGCGAAACTCCAGCTCCCTCCGCCCGTTCCCCGGTCTCCGCCCCCGGCCCCGGATCCGTCCCTGTCCCCGTCCCCGACTCTGCATGATCCGATACGTATCGCCTGCCCGGCCTCCGACTCGTCGCACGGCGCCAACAGCGGTCCCTGGCCGATCCGTTCGGCCAACTCCTGCGGCGAGACGCCGTGCACGAGGACGAAACGATAGGCGTCCGGCGCCGGTGGCCGGGTGTCCTCGGCGAGCCAGCCGAGCCCGTCCGCCCTCGCCCGGGGAGCCTCCACTTCACCGTCGTCCGCCGCGCTCTGCCCACCGGCCCGGGGAGTCTCCAGGAGGTACCGCCCGCGCTCCGCCGTGATCACCGGCCCGAGGAGGGGGTCGGCGAGCAGCCCGACGGGGGCTATGTGCTCCTCGCCGTACGGCTCCCAGCCGGCCACGGCCGCCGCTACCGTGCGCCACGCGCTGTCCGTGTCGCCCCACCGCGCCTGTTCACGCGCCGAGGCGACCGCGTCGCCGAAGGGCCCGGGAGCCTCGTACCGGAACGTACGCTCATCGATCTCCCGCAGCAGGGCTAGCGCCGGCTTTCGGTCGTCTTCGTCGTCCCCGTCATGATCACGCTCGTCGGGGGACCGGAGGAACTCCGCCTCGTCATGGCCCGCCCGGAGGTGCTCCAGCGCGGCCAGCGGCAGCAGTTCCCGCGCGTACAACGGATCGTCCATCCGCCCGACGACACACAGATCCGCTGATCCGCCGCTTCCGCTACCGCCCCCGCTTCCGCCGCGCAGCATCGCCTCCATCTGGACGCGCAGCCCACGGGCGCGGGGCCGGCCGCACTCGTCCGCCTCGGTGAGCAGTTCGAGCGCGCCGTCGATGTCCTCACCGTCCAGACAGGCCAGCCGCGCCTCTTCGATGTCGGCGTCGAGCTCGCGCGTCGTCTCGTTCACGAACCCGGGCGTGTCCCCGTGAGCGCGGTGGAACTCCCGGAACAGGGCCTGCATGAGATCCATGAACGACCCGTAGCGCTCCGGCCGTTCGCCGCCCGCCCCGCCCCGGTGGAGATAGGCGGCCCACTCCCCGTTGGCGTCCGGATCGCCGGGGTCGAGCAGGACCTCGGCCGTGTCCGGGGCGGCCGTGTCCAGGGCTGCGGACAGCCGCAGCGCCCTGCCCCACATACCGGCCCTCAGCACCTCCTCCTCGGAGGCGTACTCGTCCAACGCGCCCTCGTGGACCGCCTGAAGGCCGTCGGGATCCCCGTACCAGTGGACGCCCTCCGCCGCGCCCACCCGGCTGACAGCCGTCCCCGCGGGCCGCCACCCGTCGGTGGTCGCCAGAAACGACCGGTACGTGGGCGGCAGCGGCACCCCCAACCGCTCCTCCAGCTCGCTGATCCGGTCCTCCCCGGCGGCCGGGAACCCCAGCCACCGGTCCCGGAGGACCGTCTCGTCCACATCCCCCCGCCCCCGCGCGCCGGGCGAGTCGAGCCAGTCCGCACTCCACCGTTCAAGGAAGGGGCGCCAGTTGTAGGTCTTCATGCGGTCATGGTGCCAGCGCCCACTGACAACGGACACCTGTCTCCACAGGGACACCGGACCCACCCTCCCTCTTTGCCGAATCCGCAAACCGCTTTGTCGAATGGCGAGGGGTGGGCGGACTATCTCCAGTGAACGGAGGTAATAGTGCGCATGGGTGATCAAACAAGGCAGAACGGAACCATCGCCCCCCGGCCCGGGGAGCGCCGCCATGACGTCGTGGTCGTGGGCGGGGGAGCCGCCGGGCTGAGCGGGGCGCTGGCCCTGGCGCGGGCACGGCGGTCGGTACTGGTGATCGACGGGGGCCGGCCGCGCAACGCCCCGGCGTCCCACGTCCACAACTTCCTGACGCGTGACGGCACACCCCCTTCGGAGCTGCTGGCCGCGGGCCGTGCGGAGGTGACCGGTTACGGCGGCGAGATCATGGCGGGCGACGCCGTGGCGGCCGAGCGCCTGGACACCGGCGGCTTCCGTGTCGCTCTGGCGGACGGGACGACGGTCCTGGCGCGGCGGCTGCTGGTGACCACCGGCCTGGTGGACGAACTGCCGCCGGTGCCCGGCCTGGCCGAGCGGTGGGGACGCGAGGTGCCGCACTGCCCGTACTGCCATGGCTGGGAGGTACGGGACCAGCCGATCGGCGTCCTTGCCACCGGGCCGCTCGCCGCGCACCAGGCACTGATGTGGCGGCAGTGGAGCAGTGAGGTGACGCTGTTCCTGCACACCGCGCCCGATCCGGGCGAGGAGGAGTACGAGCAGCTCGCCGCCCGCGGCATCGCTGTGGTGGACGGCGAGGTGACCGGCCTGGAGGTGACGGGCGACCGGCTCACCGGCGTCACCCTGGCCGGCGGACGGACGATCCCCACCCGGGCCCTGGTGGTCGCGCCGCGCTTCACCGCCCGCGCGGACCTCCTCACGAGCCTGGGCCTGGCCCCCGTCGAGCAGGAGAGGGGCGGCGAGGTGATCGGTACGTACATCGCCTCCGACCCGGTCGGCGCGACGGACGTGCCCGGGGTGTGGGTGGCCGGCAATGTCACCGATTTGATGGAGCAGGTCGTCGGCGCCGCCGCCGCGGGCCTACGTGCCGCCGCGGCGATCAACGCCGACCTGATCGCCGAGGACACGCGCCGGGCCGTGGCCGCCCGCCGTGATCCGTTCTCGCCGAGGAGGGAACGGGAGGCCGCAGAGCACCGCATGCGCGGCGGCTCCCGGCACGGCCTCTGAGAAGACGGAGACCGACGTGACGGGTCACGAGCGCCCGGGCCCGCCCGGTCCGACCCTGCACGACGCGTCCCACGCGTGGTGATGCCATCGACGGTGCTACTCGAACCGCGAGGTGTCGCCCGCCCCCCGACGTACGATCTCAAGTTCGCCGCCGGAGAAGTCGATGACCGTGGTCGGCTCGGTGCCGCAGTCGCCCGAGTCGAGCACGGCGTCCACCACGTGGTCGAGCCGTTCCTTGATCTCCCAGCCCTGGGTCAGCGGCTCCTCCTCGTCGGGCAGGAGCAGGGTGCTGGAGACCAGCGGCTCACCGAGTTCGGCGAGCAGAGCCTGAGCGACGACATGGTCCGGAATCCGGACTCCGACCGTCTTCTTCTTCGGGTGCAACAACTGGCGCGGCACCTCCTTCGTCGCGGGGAGGATGAAGGTGTAACTGCCGGGCGTCGCTGCCTTGATCGTGCGGAACACGTCGTTGTCGACGTGCACGAACTGACCCAGCTGCGCGAAGGTCTGGCACACAAGGGTGAAGTGATGACGATCGTCGAGGTTCCGGATCGACCGGATCCGGTCGATGCCCTCACGATTGCCCAGCCGGCATCCCAGCGCATAACAGGAGTCTGTCGGGTACGCGACGAGCGCGCCGGATCGGATGATGTCAGCCACGCTGCTGATGGTGCGGCGCTGAGGATTCTCGGGGTGCACGTCGAAATACTTCGCCATTCGCCGAGTCTAGGTGACCGGCCCCCCGGCGCTCGGAGGGCGCCGAACCCGGGAGGCCGAGCCTTTCGTCGATGTTGCCCAGCAGGGGCACCTCGCCGGGGGGGCAGCAGACCGTTGAGTGCGACGGTGCCCCCGCGGCGCACCCGTTCGACGTATCGGGCGGCCAGGACGGTCTTCGACATCCGCGGTCTCGGGCCGCGTCCGGCGTCGAAGGGGCCGGTGTCGAGGACTGGGTACTGTCCGGTCGGTCTTCGCGGGCGGCGAGGACCGACCGGACAGTACCCGGGGCGTGGTCAGTGTTCGGCGCCCTTCCCGTGGCCCGTGTGTCCGTCAACGATGTTCAGGACGGACATCATGCCCATGTCCTCGTGGTTGAGGATGTGGCAGTGCACCACGGTCCGCCCGGTGAAGTCCGAGAAGCGGATCCGCAGGACGAGCTTCTGCCCGCGAAGGATGTTGACCGTCTCGTGCCAGGAGTTGGCGGGGTCCACGGCCTTCCCGTTCAGGGACATCACCTGGAAATGGTTGGTGTGGACGTGGAAGGAGTGGTCCTCCTGCGTGTCGTTGCGAACCGTCCACTCCTCGACGGTGTTGAGCCGGGAGACGAAGTCGACGCGGTTCGGGTCGAAATACTTGCCGTTGATGAAGTACTTTGCCGGGCTGGCCTGCTCCGTGTACACCATCGTCTTGCGGCCCGCGACGTTGGCGTGGGTGAGGTCGACGAGGGGTCCGAAGTGGGACGGGATGCGGGCCCGGTCCACGGGGTCGCCGCCGGTGACGACCGTCGCCAGGTTCACCTGCGGGAAGGTGTTGCCGGCCGGCCCGGTGTTGAACGGCTGCGTCTCCAACTGGGCGGTGCCCGCCCGGTCGGCCTGCACCAGCACGTCGTACCGGGCGGCGGCCGAGACGATCAGCGTCTTCGCGGAGTAGACGCGGTGGACGGGATACCCGTCCTGGGCGATCACATGGAAGGTGAAGCCCTTGAGGTGCAGCTTGTAGTAGATATTGGCGCCGATGTTGGCGAGCCGCCACAGCTGGGTCTCGCCGGGACGGATGCGGATCACCGGATTCTGCTGGCCGTTGACCGTGCGGTTGGTCTTCGCCTGGATGGACAGCGGATTGATCTTGATCTCGTCGCCCTGGATCTGATTGTCCTTCAAGGCGACCACGTGCTCGGTGATATGGCGCAGGGACGGTGGCAGGTACTTCCGTAGACCGTCGATGACGATGAGGCCCGACTCGCCGCCGGCGACCTGCCCGGCCGAGTACATGTCCATGTGCGAGTGGTACCAGTACGTGCCCGGCGTGAGGTCCCGCGGCAGCCGGTACGAGTAGTGGTAGGTCGTACCGGGCTTGATGGAGATGAAGATGTCATCGGCGGGTTGACGCGGCGAGACGTGGAGTCCGTGCACGTGCACGTTGGTGTCCGCCCCGATGCCCTGCCACTTCGCCCCGACGCGGTTCACCATGGCGAGCTCGATGCGGTCGCCCGGCCGGGCGCGGAGTGTGGGCGGCATATAGCGTCCGTTGTAGGTCAGCGCCCACAGCCGGCGGTCGCCCACCCACACCTTGCGCCGCTCCACCACGACGGTGGTCCGCAGCACCCCATGGTGGCTCACCACCTCCGGCGGGTCCTGGAGATCCGTGCCTCTGGCCTGCAGACCCGCCGACAACGCGCCGGACGCCGCCTGTTCGGACGGCGGTCCGTTACAGCCGGACAGCCAGGTCACGGCGAGAGCCAGGCCGACGAGGAACCCGGCCACCTTGGAGAATGAGCGCATGACGGTCTCTCTTTGGGGGGTGCGTGTCATGCTCGCGAAGCTTGAGGCCACACGAGCCGGACAGGATGAACTGACATGTGTTCATGGCGAACTGATGGGTGTTCATACGGGGGAACTCGGTCACCATCGCCGTATCTTCTACCGATTCGCCGCAATCCGGCATGACTTGTGCGGGAGTGTCGGGGCTTGAAGGGGTGGCGAGGCCGTCGGTTCCCGGGGGTTCGGCGCTCAGCGCGCGTACTGCTCCACTACCGCCTGCCGGTCCAGCGCGCCCTTGGCGGTGTGCGGCAGCGCGTGGGCGATCTCCAGCCGGTCTGGCACCTCGTACGGCGCCAGCCGGGCCCGGCAGTACGCCAGGATCCGACCGGTGTCGGCGCCGTCGCGGGTGACCACGGCCGCGCCGACCCGCTGTCCGTACGTGGCGTCCGGAACCGGGTAGACCGCCGCCTCGGTCACGCCGGGGCAGCCGCTCAGCACGTCCTCGACATGCTCGGGGGAGATCTTCTCGCCGCCGCGGTTGATGAGGTCCTTGATCCGGCCCGTGAGGAAAAGGTCATCGTCCCTGTCCAGGGAGCCGAGGTCGCCGGTGTGGAACCACCCGTCGGTGAAGCCGCGTGCCGTCTCCGCCGGATCGCCGAGGTAGCCGCGGGTGACCGTGGGGCCGCGCACCCATACCTCCCCCACCGTGCCGGGCGCGCAGTCCTTCCCGACCGGGCCGACGATCCTCAGGTCCACCCCGGTGGTCCGGCCGACCGATCCGCGCTTCGGCACCCCGCGCCCCGGCAGCGGCTGGCTGGTCGCCTGGTGCGTGGACTCGGTCATCCCGTACGCGGACAGGACCGGCACCCCGAGCGTGCGCTCCAGTGCCCGGCCGGTCGCGATGGTGAGCGGCGCGCTGCAACTGCGGACGAAGCGCAGCGGCGCCACCTGAGGCCCGGGGTACTCACGTGCCGCCCGCTCCAGGAGGATCTCGTGGATGGTCGGGACGGCGGTGAACCAGGTGGCGCCCGCCGCCCGTACGTCGTCCCAGAAGGTGTGCGCCGAGAACCGCCCGCGCGCCGGAAGGAGCACGCACCCGCCGGCCGCCAGAGGTGCCAGCAGCCCCGCAAGCAGGCCGTGACCGTGGAAGAGGGGCATCACGGCGACCGTCGCGTCCGCGGGCCCCAGCTCGTAGCCGGTGCAGATGCCGCGTACCGACGCCGCGACATTGGCGTGCGTCAGTGGCACCATCTTGGCCCGGTCGGTGGTGCCGGCGGTGAAGAGCACCAGGGCGTCCCGCGCCGTCAGTCCCGGCGCAGCGCCCGGCACGCGGTGCGCCGCGCGGCCCTCGGCATCCAGGGTGGCGTGCACCGTATCCAGGGTGGCGTTCACGCGCCCGGCGCGGGGGGCGTCGATCCGCAGGATCCAGCCCGGCACCGACCCTCGCCCGACCGGCACGGCTTCCGGCGCCGGAGCGCCGGCCACGACGACCCGCGCCCCCAGTGCCCGCAGTCGGGCGGACACCTCGGGCTCGGGCAGCGCGGGGTCCAGCGGAGCGACGACCAGCCCGGCCCGCGCCGCGGCGAGCAGCGCGACGACGAACTCCACGGTGTTGGCGCCCGTCAAGGCAACCGCGTCACCACGCCGCAGCCCTTCGGCGCCCAGCCGGGTGGCCACCCGCCCGACCAGGCCGGCCAGGGAGCGGTACGTCAGCGGCACCCGGTCCCCGCCGATGACCAGGGCCCGGGCCTCGGGCCGCTCCCGCAGCCCCTCGTCCAGCAGGTCGGCCAGACCGGTGAGCCCCGGGGGCCGGTACGGTTCCGCGCCGGACACGGACGCCGTGGTCGGTACGGACACGGCCACCACCTCCTCGCACCAGGCGACGTCCCGCCGATAGTGGAAGGATAGGGCCAAAAGGAGCAATCCCGACATAGGGGAATTGGATCATGGCAACCGTTTCCGCACCGGGCGGCACGGCGACCGCCGACGCCCTGCCCCTCACCGACGGGTTCCACCTGGCCGTCGACGCACTCAGACTCAACGATGTCCAGGTCATCTACGGGGTGGTCGGCATCCCGGTCACCGACCTGGCCCGGGTCGCGCAGGCGTCGGGCATCCGCTATATCGGCTTCCGGCACGAGAGCGACGCGGGCCACGCGGCCGCCGCGGCCGGCTTCCTGACCAAACGGCCGGGCATCTGCCTGACGGTGTCCGCCCCCGGCTTCCTCAACGGGCTGGTCGCGCTCGCGGAGGCCACCACGAACTGCTTCCCGATGGTGCAGATCTCCGGGTCCAGCGAGCGGCACATCGTCGACCTCAAGCAGGGCGACTACGAGGAACTCGACCAGCTGGCCGCGGCCAAGCCGTTCGCCAAGGCCGCCTACCGGGTGGACCGGGTCGAGGACATCGGCCGCGGCGTCGCCCGGGCGATCCGCACCGCGGTCTCCGGCCGCCCCGGCGGGGTGTACCTCGACCTCCCCGCCGCGGTGCTCGGCGAAGTCATCGACGCCGCGACGGGCGCGGCCTCGCTGTGGCGCGTCGTCGACCCGGCGCCGCGCCAACTGCCCGCGCCCGAGGCGGTGGACCGCGCGATCGAGCTGCTGGCCGCCGCCGAACGGCCGCTGGTCGTACTCGGCAAGGGCGCCGCGTACGCGCAGGCGGACCAGCGGACCCGGGAGTTCATCGAGACCACCGGCCTGCCGTTCCTGCCCATGTCGATGGCCAAGGGCCTGCTGCCCGACGACCACCCGCAGTCGGCCGCTGCCGCTCGCTCGCTGGCGCTGCGCCGGGCCGACGTCGTGATGCTCGTCGGCGCGCGGCTGAACTGGCTCCTGGGCCACGGCGAACCACCTCACTGGAACCCCGACGCGCGGTTCATCCAGGTCGACATCGAGCCCACCGAGCTGGACAGCAACCAGCCCATCGCCGCCCCGCTGGTCGGAGACATCGGGTCGGTGATGGAGGTACTCACCGAGCGGTCCAAGCCCGGCCAGGTGAAGGTCGCCTCGCCGTGGCGCCAAGAGCTCGCCGAGCGCTCGGCGCACAACGCCGCCAAGATGGCGGACCACCTCAAGGCCGACCCGCACCCGATGCGGTTCTACGGAGCGCTGCGGGCGATACGTGACGTCCTGCACGAGCACCCCCGGGCCTACGTCGTCAACGAAGGAGCGAACGCGCTCGACTTCGCCCGCAACGTGATCGACATGCAACTGCCGCGCCACCGGCTCGACAGCGGCACCTGGGGCGTCATGGGGGTCGGCATGGGCTACGCGATCGCCGCCGCCGTAGAGAGCGGCGACCCCGTCGTGGCGGTCGAAGGCGACAGCGCCTTCGGCTTCGGCGGCATGGAGCTGGAGACCATATGCCGCTACCAGCTGCCCGTCGTCGTCATCATCCTCAACAACGGCGGCGTCTACCGCGGCGATGGGACCAACACCGCCTCCGCCGACCCGTCACCCACCACCTTGATGCTCCACGCCCACCACGACCGCCTGATCGAGGCATTCGGCGGCAAGGGCTACCGCGCGACCACGCCCGCCCAGCTCGCCACCGCCCTCACCGACGCGCTGGCCTCCGGCCGCCCGGCCCTCATCGACTGCGTGATCGACCCCACCGCCGGTACCGAGAGCGGCCACCTCGCCGACCTCAACCCGCGGGGAGTCACGGCCGCGGCCGCCGACGCCCCGGCGAAGCGGTGAGCACGCCCGGCGGCGGCCCGTCCATACCGCCCACCACCCGGCACACCGCCCACCACCCGGAAGGGAACGCATCATGACTGACCGGCCGCTCACCACTGACCTGCCGCTCACCGGGATCAAGGTGATCGACTTCTCCGGCGTCCAGGCCGGCCCGGCGTGCTCCCAGATGCTCGCCTGGTTCGGGGCCGACCTGCTGAAGGTCGAGCGTGTCAACGGCGGCGACGTCACCCGTCACCAACTGCGCGACATCCCCGACGCCGACGCGCTGTACTTCACCATGCTCAACAGCAACAAGCGCTCCCTCGCGATCAACACCAAGACCCCGGAAGGCAAGGAGGTCATGGAGAAACTGATCGGCGAGGCCGATGTCCTGGTCGAGAACTTCGCACCCGGCGCCATGGACCGCATGGGCCTGCCCTGGGAGCACATCCACGAGCTCAACCCGCGCCTGGTCTACGGCTCCGTCAAGGGCTTCAACGACGACTCGCCGTGGTCCGACATCAAGGTCTACGAGAACGTGGCACAGGCGGCCGGCGGCGCCGCCTCCACCACCGGATTCTGGGACGGCCCGCCGACAGTCAGCGCCGCGGCCCTCGGTGACAGCAACACCGGGATGCACCTGCTGATCGGCATCCTCACCGCACTGCTCGCCCGGGAGAGAACCGGAGAGGGCCAGAAGGTGTCGGTGTCGATGCAGGACGCGGTGCTCAACCTGTGCCGGGTCAAACTGCGCGACCAGCAGCGCCTGGAGAAGGCCGGCTACCTGGAGGAGTACCCGCAGTACCCGAACGGCACGTTCACCGACGTGGTCCCGCGCGGCGGCAACGCCGGCGGCGGCGGCCAGCCCGGCTGGGTACTCAAGTGCAAGGGCTGGCAGACCGACCCCAACGCCTACGTCTACTTCACCATCCAGGAACAGGACTGGGAGCAGACCTGCCGGGCGCTCGACCGGCCCGAGTGGATCAACGACCCGGCGTACAACACCGCCGAGGCCCGCCAGCCGCACCTCTTCGACATCTTCGCCGAGATCGAGAAATGGCTGGCCGGCAAGACCAAGTACGAGGCGGTCGACATCCTCCGCCGCTTCGGCGTCCCCTGCGCACCGGTACTCAGCATGAAGGAAATCGCCTACGACCCCGCGCTGCGCCGCAGCGGCACCATCGTCGAGGTCGACCAGCCACAGCGCGGCACGTACCTGACGGTCGGCAGCCCGATCAAGTTCTCCACTTTCACCCCCACGATCACCAGTGCCCCACTCCTCGGCGAACACACCGACGAAGTCCTCACCGAACTCGGCTACGACGCCGACGACATCGCCAAAATGCACGCCAACCAAGTAGTCGTCTGACGGTCCTCGTGGGTATCGAGCAGTCGCCGGAGCTACATCAGAGCGGCCTGACAACCAGTGGAAGACTAGGCCACCGAACGGTATCGCTGTCCTATTGCCTTGAGCGCTTTGTCGACTGCCCCCGTTACACAATGCATGTACCGGCGCAGGGGAAAGGACGGGTCTTCGTGCCCGAGCAGGTCGGCGAGCGTGTATACGTCCACGCCCTCGTTGATCGCCTCCGAGGCGAAGAGATGCCGGAGGGCGTGCATCATCCTGTCGCGGCACGCCTCCTACCTACGGCCCTTGCCGACCGGCTTGTCGTTCACCGCCTTGATGACGCCGATCGCCTCAAGGGCCGCCTTCGCCCACGCCTGGGCCTCGGCCAGGTGTTCAGACTGGAGCCCGACACGGGGGTCAGGTTGGATCAGGAGGGTCGCCGCGCCACGGGTGGTGCGCTCCGCGGCCCAAGCATGGTCGAGGCTGGTGAAGTCGTCGTCGATCCACACAGCGGGGGCGTCGCCCAGCCAGGCGTCGACGTGGTCGCGCTTCCACAGGTAGCCGTTGGGGTGGCTGGTGGTGATTTGGGGACGCGGCAGGTCGATGTGCGGCAGGGGCGGGAGGTCGAGGAGGGGCCCGATCAGGGTGGTGGCGTCCTGACGCCAGCTGGTGCACCAGACGGGGGTGACCAGGCCGGTACGGATCACGTCCATGAGCAGGCAGCCGTGGGCGGGGTCGAGCCAGACGGTGACCGGGTTGTCGGCGCTGCGCCCGGTGGGGACGACGTCGTGGCGGGCGTGGGTGGCCGGGGTCGAGCCGTCCGTGTCGGGGAAGGGGATGAGGACGCCGTCGATGTCGAGGAGCAGGTAGGGCAGGCGCATCGGTTCCTCCAGGCGAAGCCGGGGCGGATGGCTGTCAGAGCTTGCGAGCGCGGATCAGCAGGGTGGTGGGCCAGCGACCCATGCGGGGGTCGTAGAACTCCTGGGCCGAGATGAGCCAGAAACCCGCCTGGTTGAGGTGCTTCTCCCACCGGTCGCTGGAGAACTCCCAGCGGGCGACAGGGAGCCGGGTGCGGTCGGGAAGAGTGACGTGGTCGCGGCGGGGACGGTCGTCACCCGAGGGGCTTCGGCCGCCACGCTGCGGGTGGGGGACAGAGAAGGCCAGCACTCGCCCGGGCGTGAGGCGTTGGGCGATGGCCGGGAGGAGGAGCTCGGGGGCGACGAGGCCGATGGCTCCGAAGACGGAGTAGATCGCGTCGAACTGCTCGTCGGAGGCGTGCAGGTAGTGCAGGGCGTGGCCGGCCACAAAGGTGAGATTGTTCAGCCGTCCGTAGTGGGAGCGGGCGCGGCGGACCTGCAGGCCGACGAGGTCGACCCCAGTGGCGTGGACGCCGTGGCGGGTGGCGAGGTGGGCGGCGTTGTGACCGGGGCCGCAGCCGAGTTCCAGGAGCCTTTTGCCGCGCAGGTCGGGCCCGAGAACGTCGGCGCCGGGCCCTTGGCCGGGCCTCGTGGTCCACTCCATCCGGGCGGGTACGGCGAGGGGTTCGGCGAGTCCGGCGGCGGTGCGCTGGAGGGCGTGCGCGTGCCACGGGGAAGCCTGGGCGAGCACGTCAGATCTCCAGGAGGTGGAGGACGTCAGTGAGGTGGCGGCGGACGGCCTTGAGGTAGGCGGGGTCGGTGGCCGGGTCGTTGATCCAGCGGATGGACTGCTCCACGAACCACTCGACGGCCCACATGCGGTGCCAGCCCAGGGCCCAGTTCTCGGCGGTGAGCCCGCCGCGCGGGGCGAGGGCGTCGGGGGTGCCTCCGGCGGTGACGTACTGCTCCAGGAAGACGCGCAGGCGCACGGGGTGGGGAGGCTCGATGGTGCCGTGCCAGCTGGCGAGGTCGAGCAGGCCGGGACCAGTGAAGGCGCGGGCGAAGTCGAGCAGCCGCCAGCCGTGCTTACCGATGTGGAGGCTGGTGGGGTGGAACTCGGAGTGCACCCAGCCGAAGGGTGCCATCGTCGCTCCGGCCGAGCGGGCTTCGGCGGCCTGGGCGATCCGGTCGAGCCCATCCTCGATGTCGTCGGCGTCCTGCCACCGGTCGGCCTTGCGCAGCCGTTCGAGATGCTCCAGCGCCCGGGCCGGCAGCATGCGTAGCCGCTCCTGGTCGAGGACGGGCAAGGGGGAAGCCGTACGGGTGCCGTGCAGGACCACAGCCGCGGCGACACCGTCCAGGTCATCGGCCTCGCGGACAGATGGCCCGAGGTCCTCCATGAGCATGCCGAGCCAGCCGTCCAGAACAGCGGAGGCGTGGACCTGGGGGACGGGAACGCCGAGGGTGTGGGCCAGGCGGAGGGCCTGGTCCTCGCTGTCGAACGGCCTCTTGGCGTACTTGAAGATGGCCGTGGTGCCGTCGGGGAACGTCACACGCTCGACTCCGGACATGGACCACACACGCACCTCCTCCCGTACGGCGGTGGACTGGCCGGCCACGGTGAGCAGGTTGTCGAGGAGTTCGGCGCTGGGATTCGGGCTCATGGGGGCTCCGGTCGGTTGGAGGCGTCCGGGGTGGGCGAGAGATACCGGCCCGCCCCGGAGCCTGATCGGGAGGTGAGTTACGCGGCAGGGTTCACACGGTGGGCGTAGACCTGCTCGATCCAGCCCGCCTTGAACGCGGCGAGGTCGTCACGGAAGTTCGCCATCGAGGCACCGTA
The DNA here is from genome assembly GCF_000718095.1 of Streptomyces scopuliridis RB72. Taxonomy (GTDB): domain Bacteria; phylum Actinomycetota; class Actinomycetes; order Streptomycetales; family Streptomycetaceae; genus Streptomyces; species Streptomyces scopuliridis. The sequence continues at coordinate 250,031 of NZ_JOEI01000013.1, forward strand.
GGGCGCGACGACGCCGCCGGACTGGTCCGGCACGGACTGGCAGCCGTGCACGAGCCGCCCGCCGAGCGCGGCGTGGGCCTTGACCGACTCGATGCGGCGATGCTCGTTGAACCAGCCGCCGTGGTAAACCTCGTCGAGCATCCCGCCCATCTTGTCGTCCAGGTCGAAGACGACGGAGGTGGCGGCGGGGAAGAACCAGCACGGGCCGACGTTGGAGATGTGCCCGTCCGGCTCGACCTTGTTGAGCGCCATGAGCGTGGCCGCCTCGCGGAGCATCCGCAGGTGGTCGGCGGTGATCTGGGCGAGGGCAAGGCTGGCGAGGTGCCCGTCGCGGAAGAGGTACGCGTACACCTCGTACGCGGTGGTCAGCACGCGGGCGGCGTCCGAGGTGGACTCGCCGTGGTTTTTGATGAAGTCGAGCGCGAGCTGCTCGACCGCGCTCTCGGTCGTCTCGTCCACACCGAGGAGCTGGGACTTGACCAGCTCCCAGTCGGCGACGAGCCAGGTGTTGGACTCGAAGCGGAAGAAGTACTCGGCCGGGTCGATGGTGATGCGTCGGCCGTCGACCTGGATGCCGGGCAGGCGGCTCCAGCGCGGGTCGAACGCCTCGGGCAGCTCGACCGTGATGGCCGTGGTGTCGATGGTGGTCACCGTGTCTCCGTCTCTGTTCGGCCGGGTTCTGGCACAGGAGTGCCCGAACCCGGTTTGGGCGTACGGAACTTCGGGGTGCCGCCCAGACCAAGGGGGAGCCTGGATCACGGTCGTGCCGTTCCGGGCGGCTGCTGATAAGTGAACCGTTGGTCACGCTCAGTGGGTACGGTGGAAGGCAGTTGAAGCGGTATACGCGGTTTACAGCTCCGGAGTGGAGGCGATCGTGGCAGCGCAGAGGGACACCAACTCCCGTCTGCGCGACGTCATCGGCGCGGCCGACTGCACCTACGAGGCTCTCGCCAGAGACGTGCGACGTATCGCCGCTGAGAACGGCGAGATCCTCCAGACCAACAAGTCGGCCATCTCGCACTGGGTGAATGGCACCCGTACCCCTTCGGGCCGGGCAGGTCAGTACCTCGCCGAAGCGCTGTCCCGCCGAGCCGGACGCACGATCACCCAGACCGAGATCGGCCTCCATGCCGGTGATGCTGAAGAGTCGGCGGAATCCGATCCCGTCCTCGCCGTCACCGACCTGGGTCGCGCCGACGTCGAGCGCCGCCGCTTCCTCGCTATCGCGGCCTTCACCACCGCCGGCGTCGCCATGCCTCTCAGCCACGACCACGAGGCCACCGCCCGTATGCTCCGCGCCCGCACCGGCACGTCCGTGGTCGGGGCGGATGACGTGGACGTCGTACGCCAGATCACCGCGGCCTTCAGCGCCGCCGACGAACGCCTCGGCGGAGGCCACGGCCTGACGACAGTCACCGCGTACCTCGCCGACACCGCAGCACCCACGCTGCGCGGACGCTTCCCCAGCGAAGCCTTACGCCGAGCAGCCTTCGGCGCCGTAGCCGAACTCGCCTACCTCGCAGGCTGGAAACACCACGATCTCGGCCACGAAGGCGCCGCCCAGCGCTACTACCAGGTCGGCTACCAGCTCGCCTGCGAAGCCGACCCCTACGGCCACGCCGCCTGGATGATGCGCGCCCTCGCCCACCAGGCCCTCAGCCTCAAACAGCCCCACCACTGCGTCGACCTCGCCGAAGCCGCCCTCGCCCAAGGCGTCGGCCACATCGACGGCCAGACTGAAGCGCTACTCCACATCACCCACGCCCGCGCTTACGCCGCCATCAACGAGAACCCTCTGGCCGCACGTGCCCTGCTCGCCGCCGAAGACGCGCTCCTACGGGAGGATGGCCCTCAACCCAGCTACTCCCATGTCAGCGGCCCCGCCGCCGGCACCGTAGCCAGCCACACCGCCCGCACGCTGACCGACCTTGCCGACCACGTCGGCACCGAACAGCAGCACCGTGATGCCCTCACCCGCTGGGACCCCCAGAAGTACAAGCGCGTCCACGCCCTCACCCACGCCGACCTCGGCGACAGCCTCGCCACCCAGGCCCGCGCCGACGAAGCCGTCGCCGCCTGGACCCACGCCCTCGTCCTCATGGAGGGCATGACCTCCGACCGCACCCGCAAGGCGATCACTTCGATCCGCTCCACCCTCGCGGTCTACCAGCGGCGCAAGGTGCCCGGCGCCGCCGATCTCGCCCGCCGCGCGCGCGAAGCCCTCGCCTAACATGCCCAACAACCCGTCCGACGAAGGGATGACCGTGGTTCAGCCGACAACCGACGACCAGACGAAGGCCCTCAAGCCGGCGCTCGAATCAATGACCCTGCTGGTCGCTGCCGTGATCGTCCACGACAAGGCCACCAACCGCGTCGTCCTCCTCCAGCGCAGCGAGAACGCCAAGTTCGCCCAAGGCATGTGGGACCTGCCCGTCGGCAAGAGCGAACCTGGCGAACCCATCACCGAGACCGCCGTCCGTGAGCTGTACGAGGAGACCGGCCTGACAGTGAAGCCGGAAACCTTGAAGGTCGCCCACATCATCCACGGAGCCTGGGGCGTGGAAGCCCCCAACGGCTTCCTCACCGTCGTCTTCGTCACGCACGAGTGGGCTGGCACCGCCGAGAACCGCGAGCCACGCAAGCATTCCCAGGTCCGCTGGGTCGATGCCGACGCCGTCCCCGAGGAATTCGTGGAGACCACCGCCAGCGCCCTTCTCCGCTACCTCAATGGCGGGCCGCAGGTCTCACTTGACGGCTGGAAGTAGGCGAGCGCTACCTCTGTCAGGTAACGCGTGACAACAAACACTGCCCAACTGCTCTATTGGCCAAAGAGATCTGCCACGACTGTCAGTGCTCTGCGCCAGGATCTCCCCCCATGAACATTGACTGGGAGCGCGCAGCCGCGATTCAGCGGTCGGTGGTTGGCGGTGTACTCCTGGCCGCGATTGTGGTGTCGATCTACCGAGTCCTCGCGTGGATCGCCCGCCGGATTCAGCCACTGCAGGTGCGGTGGGCGGCCTGGAACGCCCGAGTCGCGGAAAGGGATATGGCGCCAACAACGGCAGCTCTCCAGCGTCTTGGCTTGGTGGACCTGCCGATCCAAGCGTTCCGTGAGGCAGGTCGGAAGACTGCCGGAAGCGTCAAGCTTCGCTACTGGCTACTGACCTTCCCGATCGGTCTCGGTACCGGGGACCTCCTGATGGCAGTGATCAAAACGATCGAGACACGGCAGGTGCAGCCGAGTCTGCAACCATCAGCACTTATGCTCGCTGCCGTGACCCTGCCCCTCCTGATGTGGGCAGCCCGGCGCAACAAAGCCATAGCGGGATACAGGTTGATGCTCTCGATCATGGCTGCCATCGAGGCATGTGATGCCGTGGCACGCTCAGACACGAGTGACAGGCCCCAGGCCCTCCGGCATTTGGACGACACCTGCTCCACAGTTCGGCGCTCACTTCTGCGCGTCCACCGGATCACGAACAGTGTCGGCCGCGGGTCTCCGCGGCAGCGGAACGCAAAGAACCACGCCGCCCTCGTAGTAGCCAAGCTTCAACTGGTCGAGGCGCAAGTCGACGCCAAGGGCGATGGAGCCCTCCGCAGCCTGGCCGCACTTCTGGCGAAGATCGGAAACACCTTCGCTGTGGGAAGGGTCACCACCCTCCTCCCTGAGCAGAGCCTGCGCGGCACTACCCCGGTGGCTAATCGGGAAGGGCTTCGGCTGGTGGCTGTGGTCGTCGCTGCTGCGGGGGCGCTGTGCCTTGGGGTGCTGTCGGGACTTCCAGCGGGGGTCGATGTCGTCCTGGCCGGTAGCGCCGCCGTGCTGGCCGCAATGGTGGCGTACGGGCCCCGGGCTGCGATTGCCAAGGCAAGCGAAATCATGAGCATCCTGCGGCAGTAGCAATGGCCCTCACTGCAGCTCGACGGCCCGCCGCACTACTGGAAGAGTAAGAAGGCTGCCGCCGCACAAAGAGCTTGGACGAGCCGGCGAGGGCCGCTACCCCGACTATGGGGTAACGGCCCTCGCAGCGATTCTGACACCAAGTCAGAGTATTGGCCGGGCGGTGCACACTCGGTGCACAAGGGGGTGGAAAGTAAGCGGTGACAGTGAGAACTGCTGAGAAGAGTTCTTGCAGGTCACAGCCAATTCCCAGAGCTTCAGCCCAGGGCGCCCGACCCCGCCTCTTAGATGTCGAAGTACAGCTCGAACTCGTGCGGGTGCGGGCGCAGTTGGATCGGGGCGATTTCCTTCGTGCGCTTGTAGTCGATCCACGTCTCGATCAGGTCCGACGTGAAGACGCCGCCGGCCTGAAGGTACTCGTTGTCCGCCTCCAGGGCCTCCAGGACCGCGGGGAGGGATGTCGGGACCTGGGGGACGCCCGCGTGCTCTTCGGGGGCGAGTTCGTAGAGGTCCTTGTCGATCGGCTCGGCCGGCTCGATCTTGTTCTTGATGCCGTCCAGGCCCGCGAGGAGGAGGGCCGAGAAGGCCAGGTACGGGTTGGAGGACGGGTCCGGGGCGCGGAATTCGACGCGCTTGGCCTTCGGGTTCGAGCCCGTGATCGGGATACGCATCGCCGCCGAGCGGTTGCGCTGCGAGTAGACCAGGTTGACCGGGGCCTCGAAGCCGGGGACCAGGCGGTGGTACGAGTTCACCGTCGGGTTGGTGAAGGCCAGCAGCGACGGGGCGTGCTTGAGGATGCCGCCGATGTAGTAGCGGGCGGTGTCCGAGAGGCCCGCGTAGCCCTGCTCGTCGTAGAAGAGCGGGGTGCCGCCCTGCCACAGGGACTGGTGGACGTGCATGCCGGAGCCGTTGTCACCGAAGATCGGCTTGGGCATGAAGGTCGCGGTCTTGCCGTTGCGCCAGGCGACGTTCTTCACGATGTACTTGAAGAGCATCAGGTCGTCGGCCGCGGCGAGCAGCGTGTTGAACTTGTAGTTGATCTCCGCCTGGCCGGCCGTGCCGACCTCGTGGTGCTGGCGCTCGACCTGGAGGCCGGACGCCTCCAGCTCCAGGGAGATCTCGGCACGCAGGTCGGCGAAGTGGTCGACCGGCGGGGCCGGGAAGTAGCCGCCCTTGTAGCGGACCTTGTAGCCGCGGTTGTCCTCGATCGCACCGGTGTTCCAGGCGCCGGCCTCGGAGTCAATGTGGTAGAAGCCCTCGTTCGCGGTGGTGTTGAAACGCACGCTGTCGAAGACGTAGAACTCGGCCTCGGGGCCGAAGTACGCGGTGTCCGCGACGCCGGTGGAGGCGAGGTACGCCTCGGCCTTCTTGGCGATGTTGCGCGGGTCGCGGCTGTACTGCTCGCCCGTGATCGGGTCGTGGATGAAGAAGTTGATGTTCAGCGTCTTGTCACGGCGGAAGGGGTCCAGCCGGGCCGTCGACAGGTCCGCGCGCAGTGCCATGTCCGACTCGTGGATGGCCTGGAAGCCGCGGATCGACGAGCCGTCGAAGGCCAGCTCCTCAGCCGGGTCGAACGCCTTCGCCGGGATCGTGAAGTGCTGCATCACGCCAGGAAGGTCGCAGAAGCGGACGTCGACGAACTTGACGTCCTCGTCCGCGATGAACTTCTTGGCCTCGTCGGCGTTCTGGAACATCCAGCTCCTCCTCCTCCCGACCCGGGGAGGGGCGGGGGTTATCGGTCGTGCGGCCAGTGCGGTGGCACACGCTGGACCCGACCATAGGTTTCCGGGATTTCTCCAGCATGACCCATTTGTTTCGCCGAAGTTAACCAGCCCGGGTGCGCGCCGGGGCGTACGACGCCTCCGCCGACGTCCGCGTACCCCGTCCCCGGGGCCGGAAACGGGTCGCAGTACCGTGGACGGGTGGACAACAGGCAAGCAATCGGATCGTGGCTCTCCGGACCGCGCGCGGCGGCCGAGGACATGGGCGTCGACTTCGGCTACCGGGGCGAGCGGCTCGGTCTGCCGGAGCACGGGCCGGGCTCCGTCGCCCCGCTCGGCCGGCGCTTCGGCGCCCTCCTCGTCGACTGGGCCCTCTGCATGCTGATCGCATACGGGCTGCTCGCCGGGCGTGACTGGCAGGCATCGGGGAACTGGGCCCTCGGCGTCCTTCTCGTACTCAGCGTGCTCACCCTCGGTACGGTCGGCTTCACCCCCGGCAAGCGCCTCTTCGGCCTGCGGGTCATCACCGAGAGCGGCGAGCGGATCGGCTTCGGCCGCGCCCTCGTACGCAGCGTGCTGCTCTGCCTGGCCATCCCCGCGCTGATCTGGGACCGCGACGCACGCGGCCTCCACGACCGCCTCGCCCGCGCCGTGCAGGTGCGGATCTAGGCCGGAAGACGAGGGAAATAGAGAGGGCGGTCCGGAACTCGCGTTCCGGACCGCCCTCTTGACGTGTTCAACGTGTACGCAGTGATCAGCGAGGCTTTCCGCCACCCCGCGGCATCCGCATGCCCTTCGGCATCGGCCCCTTCGGCAGCGGCATGTTGCTCATCAGGTCGCCCATCGCCCGCAGCCGGTCGTTGGCCGCCGTCACCTGCGGGCCCGCCAGCACCCGGGGCAGCTTCAGCATCGTCGTACGGACCTTCTTCAGCGGCACCTGGCCCTCGCCGTCACCGACGATGATGTCGTGCACCGGCACATCCACCACGATGCGCGCCATCCGCTTCTTCTCGGCCGCCAGCAGCCCCTTCACCCGGTTCGGGTTGCCCTCGCCCACCAGCACGATGCCCGCCTTGCCGACGGCCCGGTGGACGACGTCCTGGTTGCGGTTCATCGCCACCGCGGGCGTGGTGGTCCAGCCGCGTCCGACGTTCTCCAGGACGGCCGCCGCCGCTCCCGGCTGGCCCTCCATCTGTCCGAAGGCGGCCCGCTCGGCGCGGCGGCCGAAGATGATCGCCATCGCGAGGAACGCCAGGATGAAGCCCAGGATGCCCAGATAGATGGGGTGGTTGATCAAGAAGCCGACCGCGAGGAAGACACCGAAGGTGACGATTCCCACACCCGCGACGACAAGACCGACCTTCGAGTCGGCCCGCCGGGTCATCTTGTAGGTAAGGGCGATCTGCTTCAGTCGCCCCGGGTTCGCAGCAGTGTCTGCGTTTTCCTTCCTCGCCATGCCCAGAAGTTTACGTGGCGTGGGAAGTGGCCTCCGACACCGCCTCCAGTACATGCTCCGCCTCGACCCGGTCCTTGGCCCTGCGGCGGTCCTCCAGCACGGCCGTCCAGGCGTTGCGGCGGGCCGTGCGCTGGCCGCCGCTCAGGAGCAGGGACTCCACGGCGCGCAGCGCGGTGGAGACGGAGGGCAGCACCATGCCGGTGCGGGGGGTGGCTGCCGCCACCACTTCGGTAATGGGTCGTACCGGCGCGACCTGCATGGCGGCGGTCCCTTCAGGAGCGGTGAAGGTGAACGTGAACGTAGAGGCGAAAGCGCGGACACCTGTACGCGGAACGTGCATTCAGGGTCACTCACTGGTGTTACCAGTGCGTGACCGACCGGTCAAACGCGAATGAAGCCCAGACACGCCCCCGGACCGCCTCCGGAAACACCGGCGCGGCCCGTACGCCCCCATGACCTGCGGGGAAGTACGGACCGCGTGACGCCTTGCCTCTACTGCCGGGTAGCCGCTTGTGCTCGGATTCACACAACCCGGCGGGGGGCCGGAATCCCTTATACGGCCTGGGCGGTGACCGCCGCGCCGCGCCGCTCCATCGCCTGCTGGTACAGCCGGCCCGCGCGGTACGACGACCGCACCAGCGGTCCCGACATCACACCCGAGAAGCCGATCTCCTCGGCCTCGTCCTTCAGCTCCACGAACTCATGCGGCTTTACCCACCGTTCGACCGGATGGTGTCGTACGGACGGGCGCAGGTACTGCGTGATCGTGATCAGCTCGCAGCCCGCCTCGTGCAGCTGCCGGAGCGCCTCGCTGACCTCGGCGCGCTCCTCGCCCATCCCCAGGATCAGATTGGACTTGGTGATCAGGCCCGCCTCACGGGCGCGCGTGATCACTTCGAGGGAGCGCTCGTACCGGAATCCGGGGCGGATCCGCTTGAAGATCCGCGGCACCGTCTCGACATTGTGCGCGAGCACCTCGGGCCGGGAGGAGAAGACCTCGGCCAGCTGCTCCGGTACGGCGTTGAAGTCCGGGACGAGCAGCTCGACCTTGGTGGCGCCCGCCTCGCGCGGCGCCGTCTGCGCGTGGATCTGGCGCACGGTCTCCGCGTACAGCCAGGCGCCGCCGTCCTCCAGGTCGTCGCGCGCGACGCCGGTGATGGTGGCGTAGTTCAGGTCCATCGTGACGACGGACTCACCGACGCGGCGCGGCTCGTCGCGGTCCAGCGCCTCCGGCTTGCCCGTGTCGATCTGACAGAAGTCACAACGCCGGGTGCACTGGTCACCGCCGATGAGGAAGGTCGCCTCGCGGTCCTCCCAGCACTCGAAGATGTTCGGACAGCCCGCCTCCTGGCAGACCGTGTGCAGCCCCTCGCTCTTCACGAGGTTCTGCAGCTGCTTGTACTCGGGACCCATTTTCGCCCGGGTCTTGATCCACTCGGGCTTGCGCTCGATGGGGGTCTGGCTGTTCCGGACCTCCAGGCGCAGCATCTTGCGTCCGTCGGGTGCGACAGCGGACACGTCCGGCACCTCTCTCTGCTGGCGCGGCATTCGATTCTTCGGCGAACACCAGGTTACGCCCGATATTTGCGTGGCATTACGTCTGGCCAACCCGTGGCCAGAGGGACACATTCCCCCCGGTCGGCCCAGGAGCGAGACCAACCCCCAGGCGCTCGCGGCCCTTAAGCGGTCGCGCGCTCGATCTCGCGCGGCTGCGGCTCCGCGTGCTCCAGTACGTCCCGCAGATGCCTCTCCACGACCGGGACGACCTCCTCGACCGTGATCTCCCGGCCCAGCTCGTACGCCAGCGAGGTGACGCCCGCGTCCCGGATCCCGCACGGCACGATCCGGTCGAACCAGGTGTTGTCCGGGTTCACATTGAACGAGAAGCCGTGCATGGTCACGCCCTTGGCGACCCGGATACCGATCGCCGCGAGCTTGCGGTCCTCCCGGCGCTGGCCCGCGTTGGACGGCGCGTACTCCGGGCCGTTCAGCCGCGGGTCGAACTCCTCGTCCGCCACCCGGGGATCGAAGTCCAGCGAGAGCCCGCCCACCGCCGGCCGCTCCGCCACCGGATCCCCGAGCACCCACACTCCGCTGCGGCCCTCGACCCGCGAGGTCTCCAGACCGAATTCGGCGGCCGTACGGATCAGGGCCTCTTCGAGCCGGCGGACATGCGCCACGACATCCACCGGGCGCGGCAGCTTCAGGATCGGGTAGCCCACCAGCTGGCCGGGGCCGTGCCAGGTGATCTTCCCGCCGCGGTCCACATCGACGACGGGGGTGCCGTCCAGCGGGCGTTCACTGTCCGTCGTACGCCGTCCGGCCGTATAGACCGGCGGGTGCTCCAGCAGCAGACAGGTGTCGGGGATCTCGTCCGCGAAGCGGGCCGCGTGTACCCGGCGCTGCTCCTGCCATGCCTCCTGGTACTCGACGGACTCCGCGCCGAACCCCAGGCGGATGTACCGCAGCTCACTCACGGCAGTGCCTCCTTCAGAACCTTCACCGTGCACGTATCGCGCCCTCGCCACTGTACGGCGGGCCCTCGGCGGCGAGCCGGGCAGGTGCTTCCGGGCACCTCCCGCCGGGCCACTGCCACACAGCCGCCGCCCGCCTGTCAGCAACGCCATCGATCCTCACACGAACGGATGAATATGGGGCGAACGTGCCGGTGAAACCGGTCACTGCTACTAAATTCGCGCCGTTCCATGAGGGCTGCTCCCCGGGCCCGGAAGGCAGGAGACCGTACAGCTGATGTCGGAACGACCTCCGCAGCGCATCCCCAACCGCCAGCTCGCCGCGCTCATCTCAGAAGCCGGGTTCTCCCACGCAGGTCTCGCCCGCCGGGTGGATCAGCTCGGTCTGGAGCACGGCCTCGATCTGCGGTACGACAAGACGTCGGTGACGCGCTGGCTGCGCGGACAGCAACCACGCGGCACCACCCCCGCACTGATCGCCGAGGTCTTCACCCGCCGTCTCGGCCGCCGGCTCTCCGCCCAGGATCTCGGCCTGGACGCCTGCGCTCCCGTCTACGCGGGCCTCGAATTCGCGTCCACTCCCGAGGAAGCCGTCGATATCGTCGGCGGACTCTGGCGCAAGGACTCCGGCAGCCACAGCGAACTGCGCAAGATCGCGTTCACCCCGGCCGGGCTGGTCGTCCCCAGCCGCGACTGGCTCATCGGACGCCCCGACGAGCGGGTCGCCCACCCGCCCGCCGCCCCGCAGAACGGCGCCCGCGTGCCCACCCAGGGGAGACCCGCGTCCCCCGCCGTCCCCCGGCAGCGCACCGAACGCGCGGTCGGCCAGCGGGTCACCGTCGGCGACATCGAGGCCCTGCGCTCGGTCGGTGACCTCTTCCGCACCCTCGACCACGCCTACGGCGGCGGCCACGCCCGGCAGGCGCTCGTCCGCTATCTGGAGCACGAGGCAGAGCCGATGCTGCGCGGGCAGTACGGGGAGACCACCGGGCGCAGGCTCTTCGCCGCGGCGGCCGATCTGACCCGGCTCGCGGGCTGGACCTCGTACGACATCGCCGCGCACGGCCTCGCCCAGCGCTACTTCGTCCAGGCGCTGCGGCTCTCCCAGGCGGCGGGCGACCGGGCGTACGGTTCGTACGTACTGACCACCATGAGCCGCCAGGCGGTCTATCTCGGCCACGGCCGGGAAGCCGTCCAGCTGGCCCGCGTCGCCCAGCAGGGCATCGGCGCGTCCGCGCCCCCGGTCGTCCAGGCGCTGCTGCACTCCGCCGAGGCCCGCGGACACGGCGGCCTCGGTGAGGTACGGGCCTGTACGGCCTCGCTCGTACGGGCCGAACGCGCCCTGGAGGCGGCACGCCCCGGCGACGACGTACCGCACTGGGCCCGCTTCTTCGACGAGGCGCAGCTCGCCGACGAGTTCGGGCACTGCCACCGCGATCTCCAGCAGTACCGCGCCGCCGTGCAGCACGCCGAACGCTCGCTCCAGCTGCGCTCGCCGGCGTTCGCGCGCAGCCGTCTCTTCTGCCGTGTCGTGCTCGCCTGCGGACGTCTGGGCCTCGGTGAGCTGGACCAGGCGTGCCTGCTGGGCGCGGAGGCGGCGCAGCAGGCCACCGAGATGCGGTCGGCGCGGGCGGTGGAGTACGTACGCGACTTCGAACGTCGGCTGGAGCCGTACCGGGACGCGGCGGCCGTACGGAACTACCGCGACCGGGTCGCGGCGCTGGGCTGAACAGGTCCGCGTCCGCCGGGAGTTGAGCCGGTCCCGTCCGAGGTGAGTCGACGCCCGGACGGGACCGGAGTCTGTGCGGCGGTTCGTGTGGGGCTACGCCACCGCCGGCAGCTGCGCCGGCCCGTAAGCGGGGCGTACGCCCAGGTCGCGCAGGATCGCGTGGGCGGCGCGGCGGCCCGAGAACAGCGCGCCCTGGACCGTGTTCGTATCGCGGTGGTCGCCGCACACGTACAGCCCCGACAACAGCCGGACCGGGCGCCGCAGATCGTGCGGCGGGGGCATCGCGGGCACCGCCTCCGGGTCGTGATGGACGGCCAGCAGCTCCCAGTCGTCGGTCGGCGTCCCGTAGAGCCGCGCGAGCTGCGCGCGGACCGTACGGTCGAGCACGGCGGCCGGGGGAGGGGTCCCGAGCACCGTCGACGAGATCAGCACACGACCCTCCGGCGCGCGCGAGGGATCGACCGCGCTCATCACGGCCGTATGCGCCACTGGTCCGCTCCGGTCGGCGTCCAGCAGCAGCGTCGGATCGGTCAACGGGGCGGCAGGCGCGGTGTGGTGCAGCACCGTCACCGCGTGGAAGTCCGGCACCCGCAGCCCCGGCAGCAGCTCGGCCGCGGCCCGCGCGCCGGTCGCCAGCACGAGCGAGCGGCAGGTGATCTCGCCGTGCTCCTTGGTGGTGACACAGGAGATCGACGCGTCCGTCACACACACATCCGTACGGACCGTGCCCTCCGGCAGCGTCCGCGCCAGCAGTTCGGGCAGTACGGAGGCGCCGCCCGCGGTGACACACAGCCGGCCCCGGGCGAACGCGCGCAGCGCGAGGTCCGCGCAGCGGCTCGACGTGGTCAGCTCCGGGTCGCAGAGCAGCGCGGACAGCAGCGGGCGGACAAAGCCGTTGACCGTACGTACGGGCAGACCGCGGACCGACAGGGCCTCCAGCGCGGTGCGTTCGGGGCGGGCGAGCAGCCGGGAGGTCGGCGTCGCCGCGAGGCGGCCGAGGGCCGCGCCCAGCCGGGCCTGGTCGACCGCGCCGCCGAGCGGTGGGCGGGGGGCGCTTGCCAGGGCGCGTGCCACTGTCAGTGCGCTCCGCGCGCTCCCTACGGCCCCGGTCCGGTAGTTCCGCCCGTCGCTGTGCACGACCACCCCCGGCGAGAACATCCGCAACGCGGCGCCCTCCAGGCCGGGTGTGCGGAGCAGCTCCGGATACGAGGTGGTGAGCAGCCGTCCGCCCCGGTCGAGCCGGAAGCCGTCGACCCGGTCGGTGGCCATGCGACCGCCGACGTGGGGGGCGGCCTCCAGGACGCTGACTCTCACCCCGGCACTGGTCAGATGATGAGCCGCGGCCAGACCCGCGAGGCCGGCTCCGATGATGACGACGTCTGCGTGGTGCGCGGTGCTGAGTGCGGTGCTGAGCACGTGCCCCTCCCCGAGGTCGGCGCGGTTGGGTTGAGAGTAGGGAGGGAGGGGGCGGGGGGTGTCCGCGCGTGTTGGGGGTCACGGGTGCATGGGGGGCGGTCGGGGGGTGCGGTGCGCCTCCCGGCGGGGGGTCGTGGTGTCTCGTGCCGGGTGCCGGGGCGGTGCGCCGTCCGGCGGGGGTGCGGGTGCGTGGTCGTGGTGCCGGGTGCCGGGGTCTCCGGAGGTGCGTGTCCGGACTGCTTTCCTCACCGCGCTTCGCGCGAGCTGCGACGCTTTACGTCCGGACACGCAGGGGATCGGGGGCGGGTGCGACCCGGTGGGTGCGGGAGGGTGCCGCCGCCTCCCCCGCCCGCCCTCGCGCACGGACCCGTTGCTTGTGCGGGCGGTGAAGGGGGGCGCGCAGGGGTCGTGTCCGGGACACTAAAGCGTCCGCCGGAGGCGCACCGCCCCGGAGCGCCGCCCGGCGACAACCCGCACCCGACCACCGGCCCCAGCCGAAACGCACCCGGACAACGCCCCCCGCCGGAGGCGCACCGCACCCGTCCACCGGCCCCGGGCAAAGACGAACGCACCCCGGACAAGGCCCCCGCCGGAGGCGCACCGCACCCGTCCAGCGGCCCCTGCCACTACGCCACACGAATCGCTTCCTCGATCGTCGGGAACGCGAACCTGAAGCCCGACTCCAGCAGCCGCTTCGGCAGAACCCGTTGGCTGCCCAGGACCTCCGCCGACAGCTCGCCCAGCGCCACCCGCAGCGCCACCGCCGGGACCGGGAACGGTGTCGGGCGGTGCAGGACTCGGCCCATCGCCGCCGTGATCTCGCGGTTCGTGACCGGTTCCGGCGCGGTGAGGTTCACCGGGCCCTCCAGGGATTCCGTGTCGATCAGATGCCGCAGCGCCGCCACCTCGTCGTGGAGCGCGATGAAGCTCCAGTACTGGCGCCCCGAGCCGAGCCGGCCGCCCAGGCCCGCGCGGAACAGCGGGAAGAGCCGGCCCCAGGACCCGCCCGCGCGTGCGACCACGAGGCCCGTGCGCGCGAACACCGTTCGTACGCCCGCCTCTTCCGCCGCCAGGGCCGCTTCCTCCCAGTCGACGCAGAGCGAGGGCAGGAACCCGTCGCCCGGCGGCGCGCTCTCGTCCACCTTCCGGTCGCCGGTGTCGCCGTAGAAGCCGATGGCGGAGCCGCACACCAGAACCCGGGGCGGCCGGTCGAGCGTGGCGACGGCCTCCGCGATCGCGGCGGTGCCGAGGATCCGGCTGTCGCGGAGTTCCTTCTTGTACGCCTCGGTCCAGCGGCGGTCGCCGATGCCGGCTCCGGCGAGATGGACGACGGCCTCGCAGCCGTTGAGGCGGTGGCCGTCGACCCGTTGCCGCAGCGGGTCCCACTCGACCTCGTCGGCCGTCCGGGCGGGGCGCCGCACCAGGCGGACCACCTCGTGGCCGTCGGCGCGCAGGGAGCGTGCGAGTGCCGTACCGATGAGCCCGGTGGAACCGGTGATCGCGATCCTCATGGGCCCCATCCTGCCCCCGGAACGCCCCATGGCACAGTTGCGCCATGTCCGACGCACAGATACGTCCCGCACTCCCTTCCGACGACGGAGTCCTGGGCGAGCTCGACCGGGCGACCTGGTCGTCGCTGCACGCCGTGTCGCCGCGGCCTGAGCCGCCGTACGGTCCGTTCTTCGACGAGCGGCACCGGCCCGAGGATTTTCTGGTCGCCGAGGTCGATGACGAGCGGATCGCCGGCTACATACGGGTGGCGCGGCCCACGCCGCTCGCCAGCAACGGGCATGTACGGCAGATCCAGGGGCTCGCGGTCCATGAGTGGGCGCGCGGGCGCGGTGTGGGCCGCGCACTGCTGCGCGCGGCGGCGCTGCACGCGCGCAACCAGGGCGCACGGCGGCTGACGCTGCGCGTGCTGGGGCACAACGCGCCGGCCCGCGCGCTGTACGAGGCGGAGGGCTATGCCGTCGAGGGGGTCCTGCCCGGGGAGTTCCTTCTCGACGGCGTGTACGTGGACGACGTGCTGATGGGGATCTCGCTGACGGACTGAGCGCGGCTACTCGCCGCCGAAGCGCTCCGAGAGCCGGGGGAAGCGCTCCGCGAGCGCCGTCTCGTCCTCGAAGTCCAGGGGGGTGCCCTCCGGCTCGGCCGGCTGCGAGGCGATGCCCAGGGCAGGGGCCACCACGCCGGTCAGCTGTTCGTACGCCTCGTCCGCCGCGTATCCCAGCTCCTCGCCGTCCCCGTCGATGTCCGGGTCGAACTCGTCCAGCAGCTCGGCCAGCGCGTCCGGTTCGTGCAGCGCGCCCTCGAAGATCTCGCGGCCCTGGCCGATGAGCCAGCAGCGGAAGTAGTCGAAGGCGTCGTCGCTGACGCCGCCGAGCAGCACGGCGGCGGCGCCCCACAGGTCCCAGCGGTACGCGCGGTTGTAACGCGACTCGAAGTGGCGCGAGAAGTCCAGTACGGAGTCGGGGTCGAGCTGTAGCAGCCGCTCGACCAGCTGATCGGCCTGGTCCTCGGGGTCGCCCTCGGCGGCCTCGCGGGTGCTGTCGACGATCTCCCAGAACTCCGTCTCGTCCATCACGGGTCAAGCATCGTGCTTACGGGAGGGCGGCGCACGCGGAGCCACGGTTTGTGAGCCGTTTCGTTGCCGGGTGTTCGGGTGGGCCGGCGCAGGGCGGCGGCCCGGTCACTCGTACAGCGTCCGCATCCGCCGCGAAGCCTCGGCGAAGCGGTCGCGCAGGGTGGCCGGTCGCAGGACCTCCACGTCCGGGCCGAGCGTGAGCAGTTGGGAGTACGCCACGTCCTCCGACTCCACCGGCAGCGCGAGCGTGAGCAGGCCCCGGTCGTCCGGCGGGTCCGCCGTGGCGAGCGCCTCGCGGGCGGCCGCGCGGTCGACGGCGTACGGCAGCAGGCGGGCGCCGTCCGGCGAGAGCCGGATCACGACCTCCGTACGCAGCAGCGAGCGCGCGAACTCCGCGGCGCGCTCCTCCCAGAACCCGGGCAGATCGAAGGACTCATCCCTGGAAAAACGTTCCTGCAAGGTCTCCACCGAAGCGAACCGGTCCACCCGGTAGACGCGGAACGCCCCCTGGGAACAGGCGCAGACGTACCAGACACCGGCCTTGAGCACGAGACCGTACGGCGCCAGCTCCCGCTCCACCTCGGTGTCCTGGCGCCGGTAGCGCGCCGCGACCAGCCGGTCGCCCCAGACCGCCTCGGCGAGGACCGGCAGCAGCTCGGGCGTCTCCGGCTCCTGGTACCAGCCCGGCGCGTCCAGATGGAAACGCTGCGCCGCCGAGTCCGAGGCGTCCCGCAGGGACGGCAGCAGCGCCGCCGATACCTTCAGCCGGGCCGCCGACGAGACGTCGTCGAGCCCCATCTCCCGCAGCGCGCCCGGCACTCCGGAGAGGAACAGCGCCTCGGCCTCGCCGCGCGCCAGTCCGGTCAGCCGGGTGCGATAGCCGCCGACCAGCCGGTAGCCGCCGCTTCTGCCCCGGTCCGCGTAGACCGGGACCCCGGCCTCGGAGAGCGCCTGGGCGTCCCGGGTGATGGTCCGCTCGGATACTTCGAGCTCGCGGGCCAGTTCGCCCGCGGTCATGGAGGGCCGGGACTGGAGCAGGAGCACCATCTTGATCAGCCGAGCAGCGCGCATGGATCCATGATGCAGGGAGCCCCCGCCACAAAGTGACAGGGGCTCCCAGGGCGTGACCGGACTTCAGAGCCCGTAGCGCTCGCGGGCCTCCACGACCCGCTCCGGCTTGACCTCGCCCCGGCGGGCCAGCTGCGCCAGCGCCGCGACCACGATCGACCGGGCGTCCACACCGAAGTGGCGGCGGGCCGCCTCGCGGGTGTCGGAGAGCCCGAAGCCGTCCGTACCGAGCGAGGTGTAGTCCTGCTCGACCCACTGGCTGATCTGGTCGGGGACCTGACGCATCCAGTCGCTGACCGCGAGGACCGGACCCGGCGCGCCGGACAGCGCGCGCGTCACATACGGCACCCGCTCCTCGCCGTGCAGCAGCAGGGCCTCGTCGGCCTCCATCGCGTCCCGGCGCAGCTCGCCCCAGGACGTGGCGGACCAGACATCGGCGGTGACGCCCCAGTCGGCGGCGAGCAGTTCCTGTGCCTCCAGGGCCCAGTGGATCGCCGTACCGGACGCCAGCAGCTGGGTACGGGGGGCGTCGGCCGCGGCCGGGGTGCCCTCCTTGAAGCGGTACAGGCCCTTGAGGATGCCCTCCTCGACGCCTTCCGGCATCGCGGGCTGCGGCATCGGCTCGTTGTAGACCGTCAGGTAGTAGAAGACGTTCTCGGCCTCGGGGCCGTACATCCGCCGCAGGC
Organism: Streptomyces scopuliridis RB72; assembly: GCF_000718095.1. Classification (GTDB taxonomy): domain Bacteria; phylum Actinomycetota; class Actinomycetes; order Streptomycetales; family Streptomycetaceae; genus Streptomyces; species Streptomyces scopuliridis. The sequence goes on from NZ_JOEI01000013.1 coordinate 267,063, forward strand.
CCTCCTTGACGATCACGGCGATCTCGTACGCGAACGCCGGGTCGTAGTTGAGCGCGGCCGGGTTGGTGGACGCGATCAGATGCGAGTGGCCGTCGGCGTGCTGGAGGCCCTCGCCGGTCAGGGTCGTACGGCCCGCCGTGGCGCCGACGATGAAGCCCTTGCCCAACTGGTCGGCGAGCTGCCACATCTGGTCGCCCGTGCGCTGCCAGCCGAACATCGAGTAGAAGATGTAGAACGGGATCATCGTCTCGCCGTGCGTCGCGTACGACGTCGCAGCGGCGATGAAGTCCGCCATCGAACCGGCCTCGGTGATCCCCTCGTTGAGGATCTGGCCGTCCTTGGCTTCCTTGTAGTACATGATCTGGTCGCGGTCGACCGGGTCGTACGTCTGGCCCAGCGGCGAGTAGATGCCGGCCGACGGGAACAGCGCCTCCATACCGAAGGTGCGGGCCTCGTCCGGGACGATCGGGACCCAGCGTTTGCCGGTCTCCTTGTCCCGCATCAGGTCCTTCATCAGCCGGACGAACGCCATGGTGGTCGCCACCGACTGCTTGCCCGAGCCCTTGTAGACCGCCTGGAACGGCTTCTCGGACGGCTCGGGAAGGGCCACGGTGTGCACCCGGCGGGCCGGGGCGGGGCCGCCCAGCTCCGCGCGGCGCTCCTGGAGGTAGCGCACCTCGGGGGAGTCGGCGCCGGGGTGGCCGTACGGTACGAGGCTGTCGTCCAGCTTCGCGTCCGGGATGGGTAGGTCGAGCAGGTCGCGCATGGCGCGGAACTGGTCGCCCGAGAGCTTCTTCATCTGGTGGTTGGCGTTGCGCGACTCGAAGCCGGCGCCGAGCGTGTAGCCCTTCACGGTCTGCGCCAGGATCACGGTCGGAGCGCCCTTGTGCGCCAGGGCGGCGCGGTAGGCCGCGTACACCTTCCGGGCCTCGTGGCCACCGCGCGAGGTGTAGAAGCACTCGGCGATCTTCGCGTCGGGCAGCAGCTTCGAGAGCGCGATGAGGGCCGGGTCCACGCCGAAGAAGTGCTCGCGGATGTACGCCACATCGCGGGTCGCGTACGTCTGGAACTGCGCGTCCGGCACCTGGCGCAGCCGGCGTACCAGCGCGCCCGTGGTGTCCAGGGCGAACAGCTCGTCCCAGGCCGAGCCCCACAGCGACTTGATGACATTCCAGCCGGCGCCGCGGAACTGGGCCTCCAGCTCCTGCACGATCTTGAAGTTGGCGCGGACGGGGCCGTCGAGCCGCTGGAGGTTGCAGTTGATGACGAAGGTCAGATTGTCCAGCTGCTCACGGGACGCGAGCGCCAGGGCCGCCGTCGACTCGGGCTCGTCCATCTCGCCGTCGCCGAGGAACGCCCAGACGTGCGAGGCGGAGGTGTCCTTGATACCGCGGTTGGTCAGATAGCGGTTGAAACGCGCCTGGTAGATCGCGGAGAGCGGGCCGAGGCCCATCGAGACGGTGGGGAACTCCCACAGCCAGGGCAGCCGGCGCGGATGCGGGTACGAGGGCAGGCCCTGGCCGCCCGCCTCCTGGCGGAAGTTGTCCAGGTGCTCCTCGGTCAGCCGGCCGTCGAGGAAGGCGCGGGCGTATATGCCGGGGGAGGCGTGGCCCTGGATGTAGAGCTGGTCGCCGGAGCCGTCCCCCTCCTTGCCGCGGAAGAAGTGGTTGAAGCCGGTCTCGTACAGCCAGGCCGCGGACGCGAAGGTGGCGATATGGCCGCCGACGCCGAAGCGGGCGCCGCGGGTGACCATGGCCGCCGCGTTCCAGCGGTTCCAGGCGGTGATCCGGGACTCCATCGCCTCGTCGCCGTCGAAGGCGGGCTCGGAGGCGGTGGGGATGGTGTTCACATAATCGGTCTCCAGCAGGGCGGGCACCGGGACCCCGGCCGTTCCCGCGTGCTGGAGGGTGCGCCGCATCAGATACGCGGCGCGGTGCGGGCCGGCGTGCTCGGTCACGGCATCGAGCGAGGCCGCCCACTCGGCGGTCTCCTCGGCATCACGGTCCGGGAGCTGGTCAAGCTCGCTCGGAAGTTTGCCTACGGGGTCGGGCATGGTCGCCGCCTTCCGGACAGGAGGGGGGTGGAGAAAGCCTTGTCTGGCAGGACAGGGCGGAGGACTGGGTGCAGTCCGTCTAAGACTGTAAGTCGCTGATCGATGATCGATCAAAGGGTTGAAGGGCAAAACTTCTCGATCTGGAGGAATTGGCATTCCGTGCCATAGAAGGGGGCACCGAGTGACGGAGAGTAAGTCATGGCAGAAGGGGCGTATCAGGCGCGCGGCGCACATCCGAGCACATGGTCCTTCACCAGTGCGCCAATGCCCGGATCCCTTCTGCGGAACGCCTCGACCAGCTCCTCGTGCTCCTCGGCGTACGACTTCTGCACCGTCCCCAGCCAGCGGATCGACAGCGCGGTGAAGACCTCGATGCCCAGCCCCTCCCAGGTGTGCAGCAACACACTGTTACCGGCGGCCCGCACCAGCTCCCGGTGGAAGGCCACGGTGTGCCGCACCTGCGCGGTCCCGTCGGCTCTTCGGTCCGCCTCGTACAGCGCCAGTACGTGCGGCTCCAGCGCCGAGCAGTCCCGCGCGAGGCGCTCGGCGGCCAGCTCCGCGGCGATCTGCTCAAGCCCCGCCCGTACCGGGTAGCTCTCCTCCAGATCGGCCGCGGTCAGATTGCGCACCCGTACGCCCTTGTTGGGCGCCGACTCGATCAGCCGCAGACTCTCCAGCTCGCGCAGCGCCTCGCGTACGGGGGTCTGGCTGACCCGCAGCTCGGTCGCGATGCGCCGCTCCACGATCCGCTCACCCGGCTTCCAGCGGCCGCTGACGATCCCCTCCACGATGTGCTCGCGGATCTGTTCGCGCAGCGAGTGGATGACGGGCGGGGTCATGAAGCGCTCCTGGGGGCAGCGGTCGATGGATGAACGATACGGCGGCGTGCACCATACGGCGGCGCCCCCGCCCGGAGAAAGATCCGGGCGGGGGCGCCGTTGCCGTACGTGTTTTTGGATGTGCCTCGGGCCTACAGGCCGAGCTCGACCTCGAACTCGCCGGCTTCCAGAATCGCCTTGACCGCCGTCAGGTAGCGGGCGGCGTCGGCGCCGTCCACCAGCCGGTGGTCGTAGGAGAGCGCGACGTAGGTCATGTCGCGCACCGCGATCGTCTCGCCGAGGTCCGGGTGGTTGATGACCACGGGACGCCGGACGGTGGCGCCGATGCCCAGGATGGCGACCTGGCTCGGCGGCACGATGATCGTGTCGAACAGCGCACCGCGCGAACCGGTGTTGCTGACGGTGAAGGTCGCGCCGGCCAGGTCGTCCGGGGTGATCTTGCTCGCCCGGACCGCCGCCGCCAGCTCCGCGGTCTTCTTGGAGATACCGGCGATGTTCAGATCGCCCGCACCCTTGATGACCGGGGTCATCAGACCCTTCTCGGAGTCCACGGCGATGCCGATGTTCTCCGAGTCGAAGTACGTGATCGTGCCCTCGTCCTCGTTGATCCGGGCGTTGATGACCGGGTGGGCCTTCAGCGCCTGGGCCGCCGCCTTGACGAAGAACGGCATCGGGGAGAGCTTGACGCCCTCGCGGGCCGCGAACGCGTCCTTGGCCTGGGCGCGCAGGCGCATCAGCTTGGTGATGTCCACCTCGACCACGGAGGTCAGCTGGGCCTGCGTGTGCAGCGCCTTCCACAGGTTGTCGCCGATGACCTTGCGCATGCGGGGCATCTTGACGGTCTGACCACGCAGCGGGGATACCTCCAGCGTGGGCGCCTTCGACGCGGCGGCGGGAGCGGCGGCCGGGGCCTTCGCGGCAGCCAGTGCGGCGGCCTTGGCGGCCTCCGCGGCGGCGATGACGTCCTGCTTGCGGATACGGCCACCGACGCCGGTGCCCTTGACCGCGCCCAGGTCGACACCGTTCTCGGCGGCGAGCTTGCGCACCAGCGGGGTGACATACGCGCCGTCGTCGCCGGTGGTCGTGGCGGGCGCCGGGGTGACCGGGGCCGGGGCCACGGGTGCCGGGGCGGCCGGAGCCGGAGCCGCGGGGGCGGCCTGGACCGGCGCGGGCACCGGAGCCGGGACAGCGGCCGGAGCCGGAGGAGCGACGGGGGCGGGGGCCGGCGCGGGGGCCGGAGCCTCCTGGACCGGTGCCGGCGCCGGAGCGGCCGGAGCCGGAGCGGCGGCCGGGGCAGCCCCCGGAGCACCGATCACGGCGAGCTTGGCGCCGACCTCGGCGGTCTCGTCCTCGCCGACCACGATCTCCAGCAGCACACCGGCGACCGGGGCGGGGATCTCGGTGTCGACCTTGTCGGTGGAGACCTCAAGCAGCGGCTCGTCCTCCGCGACCTCCTCGCCGACCTCCTTCAGCCAGCGGGTGACGGTGCCCTCGGTGACCGACTCGCCCAGGGCGGGCAGCGTGACGTCGGTGCCGGAGGCGCCACCGGCCGGGGCGGCGGCGGGCGCGGGCGCGGCGGCCGGAGCCGGAGCGGGGACCGCGGGAGCCTCGGCCACCGGGGCCGGGGCGGGCTCGGCGGGCGGAGCGGGGACAGTCTCCGTCGGCTGGGCCGCCGCGAGGCCGCCCGTACCGTCGTCGATGATGGCCAGCTCGGCGCCGACCTCCACGGTCTCGTCCTCGGCCACCTTGATGGAGGCCAGCACACCGCCGGCCGGAGCCGGGATCTCGGTGTCGACCTTGTCGGTGGAGACCTCAAGCAAAGGCTCGTCGGCCTCGACGCGCTCGCCCTCGGCCTTCAGCCAGCGGGTGACAGTGCCCTCGGTGACGCTCTCGCCGAGCGCCGGCAGGGTTACGGAAACCGCCATGGTTTCAGTTGCTCCTAACGGTGGGGTCTCCCCAGCTGGCGCGCAGCGCCGAGCGAGGGGAGGTGCGGTGGTGGTCGTCGCGCCCGGACTGAAGCATCAGTCGTGGGAGTGGAGGGGCTTGCCGGCCAGGGCGAGGTGGGCCTCGCCGAGAGCCTCGTTCTGGGTCGGGTGCGCGTGGATGAGCTGCGCGACCTCGGCCGGCAGGGCCTCCCAGTTGTAGATCAGCTGAGCTTCGCCGACCTGCTCGCCCATACGGTCACCGACCATGTGGACGCCGACCACGGCGCCGTCCTTGACCTGGACGAGCTTGATCTCGCCCGCGGTCTTGAGGATCTTGCTCTTTCCGTTGCCCGCGAGGTTGTACTTGAGAGCGACGACCTTGTCCGCGCCGTAGATCTCCTTGGCCTTGGCCTCGGTGATACCGACGGAGGCGACCTCGGGGTGGCAGTACGTCACCCGCGGCACGCCGTCGTAGTCGATCGGAACGGTCTTCAGACCGGCCAGCCGCTCGGCCACCAGGATGCCCTCGGCGAAGCCGACATGCGCGAGCTGGAGGGTCGGGACGAGGTCGCCGACCGCCGAGATGGTCTCCACGTTCGTGCGCATGTACTCGTCGACGACGACATAGCCGCGGTCGGTCGCGACGCCCTGCTCCTCGTAGCCGAGACCCTCGGAGACCGGACCGCGGCCGATCGCGACGAGCAGTATCTCCGCCTCGAAGGTCTTGCCGTCGGCCAGCGTCACCCGGACACCGTCCGGGGTGTACTCGGCCTTCTCGAAGAACGTACCGAGGTTGAACTTGATGCCGCGCTTGCGGAAGGCGCGCTCCAGCAGCTTGGAGCTGTTCTCGTCCTCGACCGGGACGAGGTGCTTGAGGCCCTCGACGACCGTGACGTCCGTGCCGAAGGACTTCCACGCGGAGGCGAACTCGACGCCGATGACGCCGCCGCCCAGGATGATCGCGGACTTCGGGACGCGGTCCAGCGTCAGCGCGTGGTCCGAGGAGATGATGCGGTCGCCGTCGATCACCAGACCCGGCAGCGACTTCGGTACGGAACCGGTCGCGAGGAGGACATGACGGCCCTGGACGCGCTGCCCGTTCACATCGACGGAGGTGGGGGAGGAGAGCCGGCCCGCGCCCTCGATGTAGGTCACCTTGCGGGAGGCGACCAGACCCTGAAGGCCCTTGTACAGGCCCGAGACGACCTCGTCCTTGTACTTGTGTACACCCGCGATGTCGACACCGTCGAAGGTGGTCTTGATACCGAACTGCTCGCTCTCGCGCGCCTGGTCGGCGATCTCGCCGGCGTGCAGCAGAGCCTTCGTGGGGATGCAGCCGTTGTGCAGGCAGGTGCCGCCCAGCTTGTTCTTCTCGATCAGTGCGACGTCCAGGCCCAGCTGCGCTCCGCGCAGCGCCGCGGCGTAACCGCCGCTACCGCCGCCGAGGATCACTAGGTCGAAAACGGTGCTGGCGTCGTTCGCCACGTCACGTCCTCCATGCATGTGCGCCGGGCGCGGTCCGGTGACCGGGCGGCGGCTGGTCTTCGGCCGCTATGTCTTCGGCCCTGTGGTGGGGGCCCTGTCCTGCCGAGAACCCATCTTCGCACTTGTCGAAGCAAGACGGGACGCGGGGCCCCGGAGGTGAGACGGGCGACATAGTTCTGCCGCCCCCGCCCGCCTCCGGAGCCCCGGTCCGCCGGCCTCCGCGCGTGGACCGTGACTCAGCCCAGGTCGCCCGCGGCGGTGCGCTCCGCCAGCTTCACGAGCGTACGGATCGAGGCGCCCGTACCGCCCTTGGGCGTGTAGCCGTACGGTGCCCCCTCGTGGAACGCCGGGCCCGCGATGTCCAGGTGGGCCCAGGTGATGCCCTCGCCGACGAACTCCTTCAGGAAGAGCCCGGCGACCAGGCCGCCGCCCATGCGCTCGCCCATGTTCGCGATGTCGGCGGTGGGGGAGTCCATGCCCTTGCGCAGGTCCGCGGGGAGCGGCATCGGCCAGGACGCCTCGCCCGCCTCCTCAGCGATCTCGTGGATCGAGGTACGGAACGCCTCGTCGTTCGCCATGATCCCGAACGTCCGGTTGCCCAGCGCCAGCACCATCGCGCCGGTCAGCGTCGCCACGTCGACGATCGCGTCCGGGCTCTCCTCGGAGGCCCGGGTCAGCGCGTCGGCCAGCACGAGCCGGCCCTCGGCGTCGGTGTTGAGGACCTCGACGGTCTTGCCGCTGTACATGCGCAGCACGTCACCCGGGCGGGTGGCGGTGCCGGACGGCATGTTCTCCGCGAGGGCGAGCCAGCCGGTGACGTTGACGGCGAGACCGAGCCGGGCGGCCGTGACGACGGCGGCGAACACGGCGGCGGCGCCGCTCATGTCGCACTTCATGGTCTCGTTGTGACCGGCCGGCTTCAGCGAGATGCCGCCCGAGTCGTACGTGATGCCCTTGCCGACGAGCGCGAGGGTCTTCTCCGCGTCGGGGTGCGTGTAGGCGAGCTTCACCAGCCGCGGCGGGTTGGCCGAACCCTGGCCGACCCCGAGGATGCCGCCGTAGCCGCCCTTGGCGAGCGCCTTCTCGTCGAGGACCTGCACCTTGATGCCGTTCTCCTTGCCGGCGGCGGTGGCCACGGCGGCGAAGGACTCGGGGGTGAGGTCGTTCGGCGGGGTGTTCACCAGATCGCGGGCGCGGTTGACCTCTTCGGTCAGCGCGATCGCACGCTCGGCCGCGGCCTTGTGCGCCTTGTCGCGCGGCTTGGCGCCCAGCAGGGCGACCTCGCCGAGCGGCTGCTTCGGGCCGTCGCCCTTCTTGGCGTTCTTCTCGCCGCCCTGGTACGCGGTGAAGGCGTACGCGCCGAGCAGCGCGCCCTCGGCGATGGCCTCGACGTCCTCGGACGCCTCGACGGGCAGCGCGAACGCGGCCTTCTTCACGCCGGACAGAGCGCGCGCGGCGACCCCGGCGGCACGGCGCAGCGGCTCGGCGCCGTACGTCGCGTCCTTCTCCGGGACGGGGCCGAGCCCGACCGCGAGGAGGACCGGCGCCTTCAGGCCCGACAGCACGGGCAGCTTGGTCACCTCACCCTCGGCACCCGAGGCGCCGAGGGTCTCCAGGACGGAGGCGAGCTTTCCGTCGAACGCCTTGTCCACGGCCTCGGCGCCCGGCGCCACGACCGGCCCCTTGGCGCCCTTCGCGACACCGACGACAATCGCGTCGGCGCGCAGCGTCGCCGCCCCGGCAGTGCTGAGAGTGAGAGCAGTCACGGTGGTGAAATCTCGCTTTCGTTAGGTTCGTTGGCGGTCGAGGGGTGGGCCGACCGTGCCCGCCGCATCGTAAGCGGGCGACAGGCCCTGGGCACGGCGGGAACGAGCCTACGCTCAGTGATATCCGTCGCTCACGGGGGCGGCGGTTCCTTCGGCTGTGGGCGGCTTTCCCACCTTTGCGACGGGCCGGAACGCGTCCAGGACCGCGGGCGTCACGAGCCCAGCGTCAGCGCGACCAGCGCCACGGTCGCGGCCGTCTCCGCGAGGGCGCCGAAGACATCGCCGGTGACCCCGCCGAAGCGCCGTACGCAGTGCCGCAGCAGCAGTTGGGCCGCGATCAGCCCGGCCACGGCCGCCAGCGCGTGCTGTACGGCGCCGTAGGGACCGAACAGCGCGCCCGCCGCCGCGCAGGCCGCCATGACGAGCAGCGCGGCGACCGCGGCGGACCGTACCGGCACCGCCCCAGCCACCGCCGCGCCCAGACCGTCGGGCCGGGCCGGCGGCACGCCCGTACGGCAGGCCAGGGTGAGCGCGAGCCGCGCCGTCACCCCGGCGACGACCACCGCCACCGCGCCGCGCGCCGCGCTCCCCGCGTACAGCCCGGCCACCGCCGCGACCTGCCCCAGCAGCACCAGCACCAGCGTGACCACCCCGAACGGGCCGATGTCCGACCGCTTCATGATCCGCAGCGCGTCCTCGGCGGGCCTGCCGCTGCCGAGGCCGTCCGCGGTGTCGGCGAGACCGTCAAGATGGAGAGCGCGGGTGAGGACGGCGGGTACGGCCACCGCCGCCACCGCCGCGAGCAGCGGGGGCGCGCCCGCGAGCAGCAGTAGCGCGCCGGCGCCCGCCGCGGCCGCCCCCACGACCAGCCCGGCGGCCGGCGCGCTCAGCATTCCGGTACGGGCCGCGCCGCGGTCCCAGCGTGTCAGCCGGACCGGGAGCACGGTGAGGGTGCCGAAGGCGAACCGTATGCCGTCGGCCACCGGGGCGCGTGCGGCGTCCACGCGTTCGCCGTCCATGGGGGTCATCGCGCGAGACTAGCCCCCGACGGTCAGCGACGCGTCGCCAGCCTTCTGCGGTGCAGCCACCCCGGCAGCCCCGGCGCCTCCAGGAAGCCTTCGGCGCGGCCCGCCGCGATACCGATGCGCAGCAGATCGGCGCTCTTCTCGAAGAGCATGAAACGCGGCTCCCAGATGGGCCGGTACTTGGCGTTGGCGCGGTACAGCGACTCGATCTGCCACCAGCGCGAGAAGAAGCTGAGCAGCGAGCGCCACAGCCGGAGCACGGGCCCCGCGCCCAGCTTCGCTCCCCGCTCGAAGACCGACCGGAACATCGCGAAGTTCAGCGAGACCTGTGTGATCCCGATCTCCCCCGCACGCCGGAGGAGTTCGATGACCATGAACTCCATCAGTCCGTTCTCGCTGTCCCGGTCACGGCGCATCAGATCGAGCGAGAGTCCCTTGGGCCCCCAGGGCACAAAGCTGAGCACCGCCCTCAGCTCGCCGTTCCCGTCATGGCATTCGAGCATCACGCACCGGCCGTCGCCCGGGTCGCCCAGCCGGCCGAGCGCCATCGAGAAGCCGCGCTCGGTCGCGCCGTCGCGCCAGTCGTCCGCGCGGCGCAGCAGCTCGGCCATCTCGTCGGCCGGGATGTCCTCGTGGCGTCTGACCGTGACCCGGTAGCCGGCCCGCGCGACCCGGTTGTACGCCTGGCGCACGGTCCGCATGGCCCGCCCCTCCAGGGTGAAGTCGGCGGTCTCGACCAGCGCCTCGTCACCCAGTTCCAGCGCGTCCAGACCATGCCGGGCGTAGATCGTGCCGGCCTCCTCGCTCGCGCCCATCACCGCCGGCAGCCAGCCGTGCTCCCGCGCCTCGGCCAGCCAGGGTTCGATCGCCCCGGGCCATGCCTCCGGATCACCGATCGGATCGCCGGAGGCCAGCGACACCCCGCCCACCACGCGATACGTGATGGCGGCCTTGCCGGTCGGCGACCACATCACGCTCTTCTCACGGCGCAGCGCGAAGTAGCCGAGCGAATCGCGCTCCCCGAACTTGTCCAGGAGCACCCGCAGCCTCGCCTCGTCGTCCTCGGTGATCGGATCGACGGCGCGGCGCGAGCGGAACGCCGCGTACAGCACGGCGAGCAGCAGCAGCGTGGACAGCACGTTGATGGTGACATTGACCCAGCCGGGCGTCGCGATCCCGGGGAAACGGGAGTCGTCGGCCATCAGCGAGACGAGCCGCGCCGTGCCGTACCGCCAGCGCTCGCTGAAGGACGAGGTCCCCCCGGCGGTGTTGGTGACGGTGACGAGCAGCGCCGCCAGCAGCGAGGCGGCCAGCAGCCCGCCGACCGCCACGGCCGCCGCCAGCTTCGGGTTGGAGCGGTCGCCCTTCGCGTAGAACTCCCGCCGCCCCAGCAGCAGTGCGCCGACGAAGGCGCCGGTCAGCCCCAGCGAGACCCAGTTCTGCGGATACCGCCTGATCTCCGGAAAGACCATCACGAACGCGAACAGCAGCAGGAAGGACCCGGCGAGCACGAGATTGAGAATCCAGGCGGCCCGCTTGCGGCGGCGCATGGTGATCGCCAGGAAGAGCGTGAAGACACCGGACGCGAAGCCCGCGGTGAGCAGATACGGGGTGAAGTAATTGTCGACGTTGTGCCGGCGCAGATCCTGTCCGAGCGAGACCCACACGGCGCTCAGGAAATTGACGAAGGTGACGGCGCGCAGATACCAGACCGCGAACGCCGCGCCGCGCCGCGAACGTTCGGTGGCCCGGCTCGCCCCGGTCGCCCGGCCCAATGGATAGACAGCCATGCGGACTTCTCCCATAAAACACGATCATATGGGGCATCGTGCTTCATGCCGACTGATACGGCCGCCCGTGGTAGCGACCGCACCGATGCCTCACCCGGTGACGTACTCCGCGGCGTCCTCCGCCGGCTCCGCCGCGGCCCGCTCCGGCAGCTCCGCCGCGAGTGCGGCAGCGGCCCGGACGAGCGGCAGCGCGAGCAGCGCCCCGGATCCTTCCCCTACGGTGACGCCCTGGTCCAGCAGCGGGTTGAGCGCCATCCTGTCCAGCGCCTTCGCCTGCGCGGGCTCCCCGCTCAACTGGCCCGCCAGCCACCAGTCGGGGGCGCGGAACGCCGCCCGCTGCCCGACCAGCGCGCAGGCCGCCGAGACCACACCGTCCAGGATCACCGGCATCCGCCGTACCGCGCTCTGCAACAGGAACCCGGTCGTCGCGGCCAGATCCGCGCCCCCGACCGTCGCCAGCAGCTCCAGCTGATCCCCGAGCACCGGCCGCGCCCGGCGCAGCGCGTCCCGGACCGCCGCGCACTTGCGCATCCACGCCAGATCATCGATCCCGGCGCCACCGCGCCCGGTCACCACGGACGCGTCCGTACCGCACAGCGCGGCGATCAACGTGGCCGCGGGTGTCGTACCGCCGACGCTCAGATCGCCCAGCACGACGAGATCCGTGCCCGAGTCCGCCTCCTCGTCCGCGATCGCCATCCCGAGCCGTACGGCCCGCTCGGCCTCCTCGACGGTCAGCGCGTCCTCAATATCGATCCGGCCGCTGCCCCGCCGCACCCGGTGCCGTACGACCTCGTCGGGCAGCAGCGCGGGATCGCAGTCGAGCCCGGCGTCCACGATCCGCACCGGCACCTCCGCGAGCCGGGCCAGCACGGCGACGGGGCTCTCGCCCTCCAGCACCGCGCGCACCAGCACGTGCGCGCTGCCGGCGGGCCGCCCCGAGACGTCGAGCGCGGCGACGCCGTGATCACCCGCGAACAGCACGACGCGGGGCTGCCGGACGGCCTTGACGGGTACGGACCCCTGCGCGGCGGAGAGCCACTCACCGAGCTCATCCAGGCGCCCCAGCGCCCCACTCGGCACGACCAGCCGCTCCCGCCGCTCCTCGGCGTCCCGCCGCGTACCGCTGTCGGGGCGCTCGATCAGATCGGAGAAGTCATCGAGATTAAGCGAGCTCATTCGCTGACAGTACCGTCCGGCGGGGAGCGGTCGTCTTTGGCCTGGGGCCGGTTTCCGGGTGCGGGTGCGGGTGCGTGTGCGTGGGGCGGGTGTCCGGGCCGGTTTTCGTGTGCGGGTGCGTCGCTGGTGCCGGGGGCCGGGGCCTCCGGAGGTCCGTGTCCGGACTGCTTTCCTCACCGCGCTTCGCGCGAGCTGCGACGCTTTACGTCCGGACACG
>NZ_JOEI01000014.1 GCF_000718095.1 Streptomyces scopuliridis RB72
CCGGACTGCTTTCCTCACCGCGCTTCGCGCGAGCTGCGACGCTTTACGTCCGGACACGCACCTCCTCCGACCCCGACCCCCTCCCCCCGGCGGTCCCCCCCAGCCTCCGCCCAGCTGGAGGTCAGGGGTGGGTTCCGCCCGGTGGGTCCCGTCAACCCGCCGCTCCGGTGGGAGGTGAGGGAGTGCGACCCGGTGGCCCCCCCTTCTCGCCGCTGCGGCGACGGTCAGTGGGCCGGGTACGGGAGGGTGCCGCCGCCTCCCCCGCCCGCCCCGCGCACGGCCGCGCCGCCTGTGCGGGCAGTGAAGGGGGGCGCGCAGGGGTCGTGTCCGGGACACTAAAGCGTGATTTGTGGCGCGTGACCGCCCGAACCCATCGTCAGGCCAGCTGCGCGCCGTAAAGCGCACCGCACCCCGACCACCGGCCCCCGCCGAAACGCACCCCGGTCAACACCCCCGCCGGGAGGCTACCGCCGCGCCACGCCCTCCGATCGCGCCGCCGCCGCCACCGCCGCCGTCACCGCCGGGGCCACCCGCTCGTCGAACGGCGACGGAATCACGTAATCCGCCGCCAGCTCCTCGCCGACAACGTCGGCCAACGCGTTGGCCGCCGCGATCTTCATGCCCTCCGTGATCCGCGACGCCCGGACCTGGAGCGCGCCCGCGAAAATCCCCGGGAAGGCCAGCACGTTGTTGATCTGGTTCGGGTAGTCGGAGCGCCCGGTGGCCACGACGGACGCGTACTGGTGCGCGATGTCGGGGTGGACCTCCGGGTTCGGGTTGGCCATCGCAAAGACGAACGCGTCCGGCGCCATCGACGCGACCGCCGGCTCCGGGACCGTACCGCCGGAGACGCCGATGAAGACGTCCGCGCCGGCGAGCGCGGACTCCAGCGTGCCGGAGAGCCCGGCGCGGTTGGTGATCTCGGCCAGCTCGCGCTTGACGTCGGTGAGGTCGTCGCGGTCGCGGCTGACGACGCCCTTGCGGTCGGCGACGGCGACATCGCCGATGCCCGCCTCCAGCAGGAACTTGGCGATGGCGACCCCCGCCGCCCCCGCGCCCGAGATGACGGCGCGCAAGTCGCCGAGCTCACGCTTCGTCAGTTTCGCCGCGTTGCGCAGGGCGGCGAGCGTCACGACGGCCGTGCCGTGCTGGTCGTCGTGGAAGACGGGGATGTCCAGCCGTTCCTGGAGCCTGCGCTCGATCTCGAAGCAGCGCGGCGCCGAGATGTCTTCCAGGTTGACGCCGCCGAAGGACGGCGCGAGCCGCACGACGGTGTCGATGATCTCGTCCGTGTCGGTGGTCGCGAGCGCCAGCGGCACCGCGTCGACCCCGCCGAACTGCTTGAACAGGATCGCCTTGCCCTCCATCACGGGGAGCGAGGCCTCCGGCCCGATGTCGCCGAGTCCGAGCACCGCCGTACCGTCCGTCACGACGGCGACGACCTGCGACTTCCAGGTGTAGTCGTGCACCAGCTCGGGCCGCTCGGCGATCGCGCTGCACACCTTCGCGACGCCGGGGGTGTACGCGAGGGACAGATCGTCCTTGTCACGCACCGGGACGGTGGCCACGATGGCCATCTTGCCGCCGCGGTGCAGCGCGAAGGCCGGATCGAAGGGCTCGTCCGGAGCACTCTCCGTACCGGCCTGATTGTCGGTGGCGCTGTCGCTGCGAGGATTGACAATCTCCGCTGCCATGTGGATGACCCCTTAAGTCTTCATCAGTTGAGGGTTGCCGCTCCTGGTTGAGGAGGGGTGGGTGGGCACCGCGTGCGCGATCCGCGCCGGCGGTTGGTCCGCTCGGCCCGGAAAGGCGGTACGTACGCGCGGGCGCGCCGCACACGCGCCCTGGGCCCCGGATGAGGGGTGTAATCGTCCTTCTTACCGGACGGACCGCATCGTTCACGAGTCCATATCTCCCCGGTGAGATGACTCATAGCCGAATATTCGGACACTTCCGGTAAGCGGCATGAATCACGTTCTGGAAAGGAAACGGACCGGAGATTATCCGGCCGGAAGAAGATATTCCAGCAGATGGTCCGGTCTTGATGTACCGCCATGCCGGGGTTAGGGGGTCTCCCGTTACCCGATTTTGACATGCCGGGTCCCCTGAATGGGCCAGTCCGAATGGCAAGATGCCCTAATCACACTCGGTCGCGACACTCGAAGACGCGTGCTCGGCCACTTGGCAGCTCCCTCATCCGCCGGAGGATCCTGATCATGACCGCAAGCACCACCCGCCGGACGACCGTCGCGAAGTCCAGGATCGCCGCGGTCGGCGCGCTCGCGGTCGCGGGCACCCTGCTGCTGACCGCCTGTGGCGACCAGACCGAGAGCGCCAAGAAGGACAGCGGTTCCTCCACCGCCCCGCTCTTCGACGAGCTGCCGAAGGCGATCCAGGACAAGGGCGTCATCAAGGTCGGCTCGGACATCGCGTACCCGCCGGTGGAGTTCAAGGACAAGTCCGGCAAGACCGTCGGCATCGACCCGGATCTCGCCGACGCGCTCGGTAAGCAGCTCGGTGTGAAGTTCGAGTTCGAGAACGGCACCTTCGACACCCTGCTGACCGGTCTGCGGTCGAAGCGGTACGACATCGCCATGTCGGCCATGACGGACACCAAGGACCGGCAGAACGGTGTGGACGGCGACACCGGCAAGAAGGTCGGCGAGGGCGTCGACTTCGTCGACTACTTCACCGCCGGTGTCTCGATCTACACCAAGAAGGGCGACGACAAGGGGATCACCACCTGGTCCGACCTCTGCGGCAAGAAGATGGTCGTCCAGCGCGGCACCGTCTCGCACGATCTGGCCAAGTCCGAGAGCGAGAAGTGCACGAAGGCCGGCAAGGGCAAGATCACGCTGGAGGCCTTCGACAACGACCTGGAGGCGCAGACCCGGCTGCGCGGCGGCGGCGCGGACGCGGGCTCCAGTGACTTCCCGGTCGCGGCGTACGCGGTGAAGACCTCGGGCGGCGGCAATGACTTCCAGCTGGTCGGTGAGCAGGTCGAGGCCGCTCCGTACGGTATCGCCGTCGCCAAGAACAACCCGCTGACGAAGGCGCTCCAGTCCGCGCTGGAGGCGATCATCAAGAACGGCGAGTACGACAAGGTCATCGCCAAGTGGGGCGTCGAGGACGGCGCGGTCAAGGAAGCCAAGCTCAACGGCGGCTCCTGATTCCGCGCCCGCTCCGAAGGCTCTGAAAGGCATAGGCAACATCCGTGACGGTTGACATCGACAAGTCGGACGACCCCAAGGAAGGCCCACGGGACGCGTCGTCCACCGCACCGGAATCCATCAAGGCGATTCCGGTGCGGCACTACGGGCGGTACGTGTCCGCGGTCGTCGCGATCGGCGTGCTGGTCGCGCTCGTGTACGCGTTCGCGCAGGGGGACGTGAACTGGGGCGCCATCCCCGACTACTTCTTCGACGGCCAGATCCTGACCGGCGTCAAGAACACCGTGATCATCACGGTGCTCGCGATGCTCCTCGGAGTGGTGCTCGGCATCATCCTGGCGGTGATGCGGCTCTCCAAGAACCCGGTGACGTCCGCCATCGCGTGGTTCTACATCTGGTTCTTCCGCGGCACGCCCGTCTACGTACAGCTGCTGGTCTGGTTCAACCTGGGCATCGTCTTCGAGTACATCAACCTCGGGCCCGTCTACAAGGACGAGTGGTCCTCGTTCATGACCCCGTTCCTGTGCGCGCTGCTGGGCCTCGGGCTCAATGAGGCGGCGTACATGGCGGAGATCTGCCGGGCGGGCCTCCAGGCGGTCGACGAGGGCCAGACCGAGGCGGCGCACGCGCTGGGCATGAGCCACGCCAAGACGCTGCGCCGGATCGTCGTGCCCCAGGCGATGCGGGTGATCGTGCCGCCCACGGGCAACGAGGTCATCAACATGCTGAAGACCTCGTCGCTGGCGGTGGCGGTGCAGTACACCGAGCTGCTGCGCGCGACCCAGAACGTGGCGCAGACCTCGGGCGCCACGGTGGAGATGCTGTTCCTGGCGGCGGTCTGGTACATGATCCTGACGTCGGTGCTCAGCGTCGGCCAGTACTACCTGGAGCGCCACTACGCGCGCGGGTCGAGCCGCAGCCTGCCGATGACCCCGTTCCAGCGCGTCCGCGTCAACTTGCTGTCCCTCGGCCGGCCCAAGGGAGGCATGGCATGACCCAGATGGTGAAGGCCGAGGGCGTACACAAGTCCTTCGGCGCCGCCCATATCCTCAAGGGCATCGATCTGGAGGTCGCCCCGCGCGAGGTCTTCTGTCTGATCGGCCCGTCCGGTTCCGGCAAGTCGACCTTCCTGCGGTGCATCAACCACCTGGAGAAGATCAACGCGGGCCGGCTGTCGGTCGACGGCGAGCTGGTCGGCTACCGCCAGAAGGGCGACAAGCTGTACGAGCTGAAGGACAGCGAGGTCGCCAGGAAGCGCCGGGACATCGGCATGGTCTTCCAGCGCTTCAATCTCTTTCCGCACATGACGGCGGTCGAGAACATCATGGAGGCGCCGATCCAGGTGCGCGGCGAGGCGAAGGCCGTGGCCCGCGCCCGCGCCGAGCGGCTGCTGGACCGGGTCGGGCTCTCCGACAAGGCCGGCAGCTATCCGTCGCAGCTCTCGGGCGGCCAGCAGCAGCGGGTGGCGATCGCCCGCGCGCTGGCGATGGAGCCCAAGCTGATGCTCTTCGACGAGCCCACGTCGGCGCTCGACCCGGAGCTGGTGGGCGATGTGCTCGATGTGATGCGCGATCTGGCGCAGGACGGTATGACGATGATCGTGGTCACCCATGAGATGGGCTTCGCGCGCGAGGTCGGTGACGCGCTGGTCTTCATGGACGATGGTGTGGTCGTCGAATCGGGCCATCCGCGCGATGTGCTGACGAACCCTCAGCACGACCGGACGAAGTCGTTCCTGTCGAAGGTGCTGTAGGACGGGGAGGGGCGGTACGGACGTCACCCGTCCGTACCGCCCCTCACCCGTATGCCGGCCTCGGTGCCGCCTCGGTGCCGCCTATTTGAGCGCGAGGACGAGAGAGTCGGACGGGGAGGACCAGACCGCCCGTACCTCGTCGAAGCCCGCCTCACGCAGCTTCCGCGCGTGCCAGTCCACGGATGGAGTATCGCCTTCCGCGTGTTCGCCGTAGATCCTGAAGCGCTCGGCGGTCGGTCCCGCGAGGACCGGATCCCGGCCGGCGAGCTCCCACCAGTCCGCCCAGTCGAGGGCGCCCGCGGCCCTGGCGCGGTCCATTCCGGCGTGCCGGTGGGCGCGCTCGATCGCGTTGATCCTGGGCGTGGAGCCGTCCGTCATATGGTCGGCGTTCATGAAGACGCCGCCGTCCCTGACCAGGCCCCCGAGCTGCCCGTACAGCGCCGCGAGCGGTTCGGCGCGCAGCCAGTGGAGGGCGGTCGCGGTCAGTACGGCGTCGTACGAGGCGCCCGGCAGGAGCGCCGTCCAGCCCGGGTCCTTCAGGTCGGCGGTCACGAAGCTGACGCGCTCGTCCCCGGCGAAGTAGCCGCGGGCGATGGCGAGGAGCGCGGGGTCGAGGTCGACGCCGGTGCTGGTCGCTCCGGGGAACCGGCGGAGCAGCCTGTCCGTGATACTTCCCGTACCGCAGGCGAGGTCGAGCACGCGCGGTTCGGGGCCCACCGCGGCCTCGACCATGTCCAGCATGACCCGGAAGCGCTCCTCGCGGTCGGGCATGTACCACTCCTGCTGGCGGTCCCAGCTCTCCTGCCAGCCGCGCCAGTCGGTCGCCGCCGGCTCGCCGGTCCCTGTCGGCTCGCCGGTCCCCGTACTCGTGACGCCCGTATCCGTGGTTCCCGTCTCCGTCATGGAAACCCTCCTCTGTAATACCCTAGAAGCACAACCAGCCATTACACCGATTACCCTCCAGACCTTAGACCGCTTCCGTAAGGACTACAAGTGGAACTGGCCTCTTACTCGGACTCCGCCGTACGACTGGTCAACACCGAGGAACCGGCCCGCGGTACGGACACCCTGACCTCGGTCGAGGCCGTCCGCGCCCTCTTCGGCCCCAGCTCCCAGGCGGCCCGCCGCGCCACCGACGCGGACGTCACCCGCTTCCGGTCGGTACGGGCCCGGCTGCGCGCGGTCTTCACCGCCGCCGACGAGGGCGAGGCCACCCAGGCGGTGGACCTGCTCAACTCACTGCTGCTCGAATTCCCGGTCAGCCCGCAGATCTCCGGCCATGACTTCCTGGACGACGAGGGCCATCCGCGCTGGCACATGCATCTCGCGGACCACCCCTCCAACGCGACCGCGGGGTTCGCGGCGACGGCGGCGATGGGGCTCGCGTTCCACCTCACGGAATACGGCGTCGACCGGCTCGGCCTGTGCCAGGCGCCGCCCTGCCGCAACGCCTATCTGGACACGTCGACCAACCGCTCGCGCCGCTACTGCTCGGACCGCTGCGCGACCCGCGCCAACGTCGCCGCCTACCGGGCCCGCAAACGCCTGGAGACCGAGCGCTCGGCCAGCACCGGCCGCAGCGCCGACACCAGCCAGGACAGCACGGCGCGCGCCGACCGCTGATCCCCCAGCGGCCGGTACCGCGCCCGCACGCGCCCCAGCAGCAGTTCCTCGGGCACCGTGCCGAACACCCGGCTGTCCCCCTCGGCCCCCGGATTGTCCCCGAGCACCCACCACCCACCGTCGCGCCGCTCCACCAGCCGCTTCACGATGAGCAAGTCCTGTTGCAGCGGATGTTTCAGCACCGCCACATCGCCCGGCTTGAGGGGAGCGCGATAGTGCACGAGGAGCTGATCGCCGTGCCTGAGCGTCGGATACATGGACGGACCCATCACTTCAGCGATCCCCAACGACACCTTCGACTCCCGCCCGTGCTCCGCCATTCGGCACCTCCCGGTCCCACGGTACGTTCCGCCGCCCGTCCCATACTGACCCCGGACTTTTGTCCTAAGCCCCAGGGGGCACCCGCGAAAACAGGCTTCTCACGGAGTAATGTCCCACCTGAGAAGACGATCACGAGGAAGGACAGCTCCATGCTTTCCCGCCTGTTTGCCCCCAAGGTGAAGGTCAGCGCCCACTGCGACCTCCCCTGCGGCGTGTACGACCCGGCCCAGGCCCGCATCGAGGCCGAGTCGGTCAAGGCCGTCCAGGAGAAGATGCAGGGCAACGACGACGCCCACTTCCAGGCGCGCGCGACAGTCATCAAGGAGCAGCGCGCCGAGCTCGCGAAGCACCATGTCTCGGTGCTCTGGAGCGACTACTTCAAGCCCCCGCACTTCGAGAAGTACCCGGAGCTGCACCAGCTGGTCAACGACACCCTGAAGGCGCTGTCGACCGCGAAGGGCTCGAAGGACCCGGCCACGGGCCAGAAGGCCCTGGACTACATCGCCCAGATCGACAAGATCTTCTGGGAGACGAAGAAGGCCTGATCGCCGATCATGCCGCTTGACCTGCGGTTACATCACACGCAGCGTTGTGCTTCCGCACCCGGTCCCCAGGACTCCATACCCGGAGCCCCTGCGGGACCGGGTGCGGTCGCGCAGTTCCACTCCGCCTTCTAGCGACGGCAGACGAGGATGCCGCCCAGGCACGTGACCTCGAAGGCCCTGTGCCGGGCGATGTGATCGACGAGGATCGTGCGGGCCCGCTCGATCGTGGCGTCGAACGGCACGTCGTGCTGGTCCGCCCATGCCCGGTAGGAGGCCATGTACGCGATGACCGGCTCGGGATCGTGGACCGTGATGGTGCCGGGCAGTTCGATCGTCTCCACGCGGCCGAACTCCTCGCCCAGGAAGGCCGGGGCCTTCTCCAGGGAGAAGCGGGCACTGAGCGAGATGCGGGCAGGGCCGCGTCCGGTGCCGAGCACGTCGCCCGCGGCCCGCTGCCACAAGTCGTCCAGTGCGGCCTTGTCCCGGTCGCTGTTGGTGGAAGCGATCACCAGCCCGTCGCGGGCAACGACGCGGGACAACTCCCGTACCGTCCGTGGGATGTCAGGAACGTGGTAGAGCATGTGCAGCGCCAAAGCGGCGTCGACGCCCTCCGTGACCAGCGGCAGGCGGGTGGCTTCCGCCACGGCGACCGGGCCGGGTACGCCGGCGAGGATGCCGGGGGCGATGTCCAGGCCGAGCAGGGCCAGGTCGGGCCGGTCCTGGCGGAGCCGCTGGATGAACTTGCCGTTGCCGCAGCCGACATCGACGACCCGCCCGTGCACGCCGCTCAGTTGCTCGGCGACGAGGCCGGGCAGGTCGTAGCGAGGCGTCTGCCACTGGTAGAGCGACTGACGGGCGGCCAGGTGCCGGTCGCTGTTGTACGCGCTTCCAGCGAGGCGGGCCCGGTCGGTGACGGCGGCATCGTGTGCGGCGGACAGTTCGGTCACGTCGTCAGCTCCGGTGGTCGGGTGGCGGGTGAGGCCGCGAGGACGGCCGTGCGCTGAAGCCGTTCGCGTAGGTGTGCGGCCTGCGCGGCTCCACCGTACTGCGGCCCGCTCAGCTCCCGGCCGAGAGCGGTGAGCCGGCGCACGTGCCCGCCGACATACGCTCGGGCGGGGAGTCGAGGACAAAGCCGAGCATCGACTCGGTGCCGTCCAGGTCGCCGACCGCGTGGTCGCCGTCCTCAGCGCCGCGACAGAACCGGCTCGCGGCGCCCGCGCCGGCGATGGCCCGCACGGGCACGCAGGAGAAGGCCGAATCCCAGCATGCCCCGACCACGGTTCCTGGGGCTCAAGCGTTGGGGAACGGGGTGTCGCTCCAGCGGAACCAGGCTTGGTCGTTCTGGATGTGCAGGAGGAATTCCGGTACCGGGCCGTCCGGGGACACCAGGGCGACCGCTCGTACGACGTCGTCGTACGCCGCCTCCCAGGCGTCGGGCTCTTCGTTCACTCGGTCCAGGAGGGCCAGTTCGCGGTCGAACACGGGCTTCACCGCGGGGAATCCGGGGCCCGGGGTGAAGTGGCCGCTGAGCCAGGGGAAGTCCGCGTCTTCGATGGTGATGTCGCCCACCGGCTGTTCGTCGTGGCGTGAGACGACGTGCCAGATCTCGTCCGTAAAGCCCATCGGCTCCTCCTACTGTCCGTGCACCGCGCACCGCGCCGATACGGGGCAGCATCTCAGAGGGGACTGACAACGGCTTCCGTTCGCTCCGCGCGGGTGCGGAGCGGGGTGTCAGGGGACCAGCGGGGTGTCAGGGACCTCGGCCACCGCCGTGATCTCCACCAGTTGTCCCGTGTAGCCGAGGCAGGTGACCCCGAGCAGGGTGGAGGTGTGCGGGGCCAGGGTGAGGCCGCTTTTGCGGACCACCTCCCAGACGCGGCTGAGATCGGCCGGGGTCGTCGCGGCCACGTACACCGTGGTCGCCACGACGTCGGACAGGCCGCAGCCGATCGCGCGCAGGGCGGTCTCCAGATTGGCGAGAACCTGCCCTGTCTGGGCCACGGGATCGCCGGGGCCGACGAGTGTGCCGTCGGCGTCGAGCGGTACGGAGCCGGCGAGGAAGGCGAGGCGCCGGTCCGTTTCGACGATCGCGGTGTGCGCGTAGTCGGGCGGCGGGAACAGACCGGGCACGGTCATGCGGTGAGCCATTGTCACTCCTCGGGGGCCCGTCGGATACGGGCACGGGCTCCTTCCTACTCAGCCGGACCCGGCATGATCAACCGGTTTTCCGGCTGCACTCCCCCACGTAGCGGCGCAACGGCTCTCAGGCCGCCGGCGCGTGCAGCAGTGGGCTCTTGTGGGCGGTGAGCCATCGGCGGTAGTCGACCGCGCGCAGCGCCGCCTCCCGGTACGACGCCTCCAGGTCCGCGAACACCTCATCGCGGCCGCCCGCTCCCACCGCGCCCGGCCGCGAGAACAGCAGCAGCCGCACCGCCAGCGGATCGTCCCGTAGCGGCCGGATCGCCATGTCGTCGCGCGGGCCCGACGTCGGCTGGCAGGGCGCGACCGCCTCGCCGACCGCGATCAGTGAGGCCGCCGTGAGGTAATCCCCGTGCAGCACCGGCGGGTTGAGCCCGGCCGCGCCCAATACCCGGAGCAGCCCGTCCCATTCACCGTCCACCGTGGGATCGACCATCCAGCGGTCCTCGGCGAGATCCGCGAGTTCCACGACCGGGCTGCAGGCCGCCGGATGGTCCCGGGCCATGGAGATGAACTGCGGTTCCCGTTCCACCAGTACGCGCCGCTCCAGCCCCTCGGGAACGAGCAGCGGGCAGCCCTCCACCTCGTGTACGAACGCGACGTCGAGCTGACCCGCGGCGAGCATCCGCAGCAACGCGTTGGCGGAGACGTCCATATGGAGCGAGATATCCGTACCGGGCAGCCGGTTTCTGAGCCGGCGCAGCCATCCCACCAGCGCGCGGCTCGCGGTGGAGCCGATCCGCAGCCTCGGCCCGTCGGCCAGGCCGGCCGCCGCCCGCGCCTCGGTGACCAGCGCGGCCATGCCGGAGACGAGCGGGCGGGCCCGGCTCAGTACCGAGCGGCCCAGCGGGGTGGGCCGGCAGCCGGTACGTTCCCGGGAGAACAGCTCCGCGCCCAACGCGTTCTCGATACGCCGCAATTGAGTGGTCAGGGAGGGCTGGCTCATCCCCAGCTGTCGCGCCGCCTTGTGCAGACTGCCGGCGTCGGCTATGGCACACAAGGCACGCAGATGTCTCACCTCCAGCTCCATGCCCAGAGAGTAGAGCGGCCTCCCCGGGCCACACCAGATGTCCAAATCCCTTTAATTGGCGGCGCATTCGACGATATGCGGCCAGGGTGATGCGCTCGTGTTATCGCTCTTTGACATCATCCGCACAAGGGCGGACTCCCCGAGACTCTGCGGTACCCAACCCGTTCAACAGATGAGCAGGAGCCCCCCACATGAGACACCCCAAGACCGCCATTTCCGCCATCGCCGGTATCGGTCTCGCCTTCGCGACGCTCGGTGTCGCGCCCACCGCCACCGCCGCCCCGGCCCCCGCCGGCGAGGCCGCCACCTCCTCGTACGCCGCCTACGAGGGCTCGAAGGCGGAGGCCGCGGGCAACAAGGCGTTCTTCGATGCCGTACTGAAGTCGGTCGCCGAGAAGCGTGCCGCGAACCCCGGCGCCCAGGCCGTCACCGTGGTCTACAACGCGTCGAACGCGCCCACGTTCGCCGGCCAGATAGCCAGCTCCACCTCGATATGGAACAGCGCCGTCTCCAATGTGAAGCTCCAGGCGGGCAGCAACGCGGACTTCACGTACTACGAGGGCAATGACTCGCGCGGCTCGTACGCGAGCACCGACGGTCACGGCCGCGGCTACATCTTCCTGGACTACGCGCAGAACCAGCAGTACAACTCCACGCGCGTCACCGCCCACGAGACCGGGCACGTCCTCGGCCTCCCCGACCACTACTCGGGCCCGTGCAGCGAGCTGATGTCCGGTGGCGGCCCCGGCACCTCCTGCCAGAACGCCCAGCCGAACGCGGCTGAGCGCTCCCGGGTCAACACCCTGTGGGCGAACGGCCTCGCCGCCGCGCTGGCCAAGGTCTCCTGACCTCCCCCACGGAGACCATCCGCCCGACCTCCCTCGCGTGACTGGGGGCGCCCCGAACCCACCAAGGGGCGCCCCTTCGCGTGTCCCCCTTGGTAACGTCTCTCGGTGGACTTCAGTACGGAGACCGGCGCGTCGCCCCGACGCCCTACCGCCCGCGAACTCGGCCCGACCATCGAGGGCGATTTCGAGACACTCCTGACCGTACGGGCCGACCGCCCGGACCGGGTCGCGTGTCTCCACGACTGGGCCGCCGCCCAGGGCCTCACGGTCACCCACGTCGTCCTGGACCGCGGCCGAACCCCGTCCCGGCCGACGCTCACCCTGTCCGGCACAGGCACACTGGACGAGCAACGCCGGGCCGCCGAGCGGTGTGCGGAGCGCCTCGCGGAGGCCGGATTCCCCGTCGTACGTACGAAGCTGGTGGCGGCGCCCTGGAACGAGGGCGTGCCGCAGACCGACGCCGAGGCCGCGACGCTGCCCACGTACTGCCACTTCGAGCACCACGTCACGCTTCGCCTGCCGATCCCGTACGACACCCAGCGCCTGGCCGCGGTCGCCGAACGGCACAGCGCGCATGTCTCGCGCGCCGCGCGCCGGGTGCTGTCCCGCGGGGTCCAGGAGCGCTCCGTGACACAGCGCGCCCGTGGTGTCGGCAGACCGGCGGCGCGCGCCCGGCTGGACGCGCTGCTCGACGGCCTGATGGTGGCCGGATTCCAACCGGCGGACATCGCGGAGGAGTTCGTCCTCCACGACGACGCCCCGGTCCCTGACTAGGGCGTGTTTCGAAAGTCCCGCCTGGCCCGCGACGCCCGGCACGCACACTCGCCGCGTTGTCGGAGTCGCCCAAGTACGGCCGGGCCATCCACAACGCCGATCCTCCGCCTTGCGATCGCACGCACCGGACGCCGCGGGCCCCGCCCTCCGGGCGGCCGGCGCTACTTTCGAAACACGCCCTGGAACAGGTCCTCGACTGGAACAGCCCAGTCCCGGGGCTCAGTCCGTCAGGACGCTCCCACCAGCGGCCGGTCGCCCAGTTCCGTACCGTCCGGCAGCTGGCGCCGGATCCGGCCGAGCGCCTCCTCGAAGCCGCCCCCGGCGATCCCCGACGCGTAGGCCGCCCCGCCGCAGTGCAGTGTCAGGCTCAGCTCCGCCCGGCCGACCGGCCCCTCGGCCGCCCGCTCACCGAGCGTCAGCAGACAGCTGAGCGTGGCCTGCTGGACCGCGCCGGCCGAGCTCACGGGCAGCGGTATGTCCCATTCCATGACGCAGGACGTCAGCAGCCCGCCCGCCCCCACCGCTTCCAGGACGGCGAAATCCGCCCCTTCGTACTCAACTCCCCTGATGTGAGTACGTACGTGCTGTCCACCCGCGCTCAGGGTGATCGCTTCCGCGCCCAGGCGGTCCCGGTACCAACCCGCCCATGAATCCGTCGACTCCGCTGTCATGGCGCGGACTGTAGCGGTAGCGGATCTTCCGTCGCAGCACGGGTCACGGCTTCCGGTCATACTTCCTCACGAGCACACCGTTCCCGAACGTCCTGACGGACTCCAAGGTGAACTCGCTGAGGGCGAAATCCGTCGCGAACATCGGCATCCCCGAGCCGAGGACCAGCGGATACGTCTTGATGATCAGCTCGTCGATCTCCTCGGTCAACTGCCCGGCGAGATCGGCGCCGCCGCAGAGATAGATCCCCAGCCCGCCCTCCTCGGCCTTCAGCTCGCGCACCTTCGCGGCCACGTCCCCGGAGACGATCTCGACCGCCGGATCCGGGCTCTCCTTGATGCTGCGCGACACCACGTACTGCCGCAGATGCGCGTACGGGCTGGTGACCCCGTTCTCCAGGGCAAGGTCGTAACTGGCCCTGCCCTGGATTACGGTGTCGAAGTGACGGTTCTCCAGATCGTCGATACCGAAGGGCCGGCGGCCATGGGTGGGCAGGGTCTCCGGGTACTCCGCCTTCAGGAACGCGAAGAACTCGTCGTCCACGAAGGGCAGGAAGGCCGTCGCGTCGCCCGAAGGGTCGCCGATGAAGCCGTCGATCGATACCGCGATGTAGTACGTGAGCTTGCGCAAACCGGATCCTCCGGGCCTCTGGACGACAGGAATGGGCCGGCGCGCCGAAGGATCGCTCGACCCGCTTGACCACTGCACTCATAGTGCTTTGGGTGTAGTGGTTACGCAAGCGGATTTCCCCGTGCCCTCCTCAGCCGCCCCGCGGTTCCCGCCACATGGGCCACATATGCGGCCCGTCCGGGAGGTCGACCGTGCTGCCCATGAAGCTGAACCCGAGCCGTTCGTACAGCCGCCGGCTCCGCTCGCTGCTCGCCTCCAGATAGGCCGGAAGCCCCTCGCGGTCGCAGCGCTCCAGCACGGGTTCGATCAGCGCCCGGCCCAGTCCCCGGCCCTGGTGCTCCGGGGAGACCGCGATCATCAGCAGATACGCGTGCGCGCGGTCGTGCGGATGGATCGCACCCGTCAGCCGGCCGACCAGCTCGGCCCGCTCGTTGTCCGGATCGGCGATCGCCCGCATCCGGGCCGGGGTGTCGTCCTCCTCGTCCGGCAGGCCCGCCGGCACCGGGAGCCAGAGCGCCATGGCCGTCTCGTCCTCCAGGATGTCCACCCACCCCTCGGCGAGCGCGACATCGGCGAACACCCCGAGGAAGAGACCGTGCACCCGGTGGCGGTGGGCCTTGTCGGGAAAGACCCAGCAGCTCACCGGGTCGTCGTCGAAGGCCTCTTCGAGCAGCCGTACCAAGACCGGCCGGTCGCTCTCCCCCGCCCGTCTGATCCCCGCCCGCCTTATCCCCGCACCCATCTTCTGGCCCTCCTCCGGATCACGACCGTCACGTCAATACGACGAAGTGATCCTAGAGTTGGGCAAAGAAGGGCCGTACGCCCGCCTCAGCGGGTCCTCGCCCGCCTCAGCGGGTACGGCGCGTCACGAACTCCGCCAGGGCCAGCAGTTCGTCCGCCGCCGACAGATCGGGGACCGCCCGGGACAGTTCGTGCACGGCCCGGGACATCCGCTCGGCCGCCTGGAACTGCGCCCAGTCGCGCCCGCCCGCCCGTTCGACGGCCGCTGCCGCGCGCGCCACCGCTCCGGCGTCCATCGGCCCCCGGTACAGCTCGGCCAGCTCCTCGGCCGCCGGGGTGCCCGAGGCCAGGGCCGCGACCACCGGCAGGGACTTCTTGTGGGCGGCCAGATCCGCGCCGGCCGGTTTGCCCGTACGGTCGGGGTCGCCCCAGATCCCGATCAGGTCGTCGATCAGCTGGAAGGCGAGCCCCGCCTCCCTCCCGAAGGCGTCCAGCGCGGCGACCTGCTCCTCCCCCGCGCCCGCGTACAGCGCGCCGAGCGCGCAGGAAGTGCCCAGCAGGGCACCGGTCTTGGCCGTCGCCATGGCGACGCACTCGTCCAGCGAGACCTCGTGCGGATCGCGCTGCTCGAAGGCGCAGTCCGCCTGCTGGCCCGCGCACAGCTCGATGACACAGGCCGCGAGCCTGGCCGAGGCGGCGGCCGACGCCGGGTGCCGGTCCTCGGCGAGCAGCCGGAGCGCGAGGGCCATCATGGCGTCGCCCGCGATGATGGCGTCGGGGGTGCCGAAGACCGTCCAGGCGGTGGCGCGATGCCGCCGGGTCGGGTCCTCGTCGATCACATCGTCGTGGAGCAGCGTGAAGTTGTGCGCCAGCTCGACGGCGACGGCGGCCCGTACGGCGTGGTGCGGATCCCCGCCGAGCGACCGCGCCGCGGCGAGGACGAGCGCGGGTCTGATCGCCTTGCCCGCCCGGCCCGAGGCCGGGGTGCCGTCGGCGTGCTCCCAGCCGAAGTGGTACATCGCGACCCGGCGCAGGGAATCGGGCAACGACTCGACGGTGGTGCGGAGTTCGGGATGGACAGTGGTGCGGGTGCGCTCCAGGAGTGCCACGGCCTCGTGGCCCTCGGTGGCGGCATCCGTGCTGGTCGTGGTCACGGTCACTTCCTCTGCGGCATGAGGCATGCGGCCTGTGTCGTCGTGTGACATGGGGCATGCGGTGGGGACCAGGGCCTGACACCGGCTGCCGGTGCCCGGGTGCCCGGGGGGGCCGGCCGTACGGAGAGCACGGCCGGCCCCGTCCGGGCCGGTCACCTCACCCCCAGCGGCCCACTTCCACGTTCTCCAGCACACCGACGGCGTCCGGCACCAGAATGGCGGCCGAGTAGTAGGCCGTGACCAGGTACGAGATGATCGCCTGCTCGTCGATGCCCATGAAGCGGACCGACAGGCTCGGCTCGATCTCGTCCGGGATCCCGCTCTGCTGGAGGCCGATGACACCCTGCTCGGCCTCGCCCGTACGCATACAGATGATCGAGGTCGTCCGGGCGTCCGAGATCGGGATCTTGTTGGACGGGAAGATCGGCACCCCGCGCCAGGCGGGCACATGATGGCCCGCCACCTCCACACTGGCCGGAACGAGCCCCCGCTTGTTGCACTCGCGCCCGAACGCGGCGATTGCTCGCGGATGCGCGAGGAACATCTTCGAGCCGCGGCGGCGGGAGAGCAGTTCGTCCATGTCGTCCGGGCTCGGTCCGCCGTCGTGCGGCTGGAGCCGCTGCCCGTAGTCGCAGTTGTTGAGCAGACCGAACTCGCGGTTGTTGATCAGCTCGTGCTCCTGGCGCTCGCGCAGAGCCTCGACCGTGAGCCGCAACTGCTGCTCGGTCTGGTTCATGGGCTGGTTGTAGAGGTCGGCGACCCGGCTGTGCACCTTCAGTACGGTCTGCGCGACGCTCAGTTCGTACTCGCGCGGGGCCGCGTCGTAGTCCACGAACGTATGCGGCACGACGCTCTCGCCGACATGGCCGGCGGAGAGATCGATCTCGGCCTCGCCGTACTTGTTGGTGCGCTGGTGCGGTACGGACGCCACCGCCGCCAGATGGTGGCGCAGCGAGTCCTCGCGCTCCGCGAGGTTGCGTACGTCCCGCCGGCTCAGCACCAGCACGGTGCAGGCCGTCGCCGCCCTCGCGGTGTACTCCCAGGTGGCCTCCCCGTCCACCAGGGCCTGGTCGCCGAAGTACGCCCCGTCGGCGAGCACTTCGAGCACGGCGTCGTCCCCGTAGGGACCCGAGCCGACCTTCTCGACCCGGCCGTGCGCCAGCAGAAAGACCTCGTCCGCCGCGTCGCCGGAGGCCACCATGACCTGGCCCGCCGCGAACTCCCGCTGCTCGCAGCGGCGCGCCAGCTCGGACAGCACGCCGTCATCGCCGTACGCGCGCAGCGCCGGCAGCTCGCCGAGCTCGGCGGGGATGACCGCGACGCGGTCCCCCGTCTGCACGAACGTCACGCGTCCGTCGCCGACCGCGTAGCTGAGCCTGCGGTTCACCCGGTACGTACCGCCCTGAACCTGCACCCAGGGCAGCATCCGCAGCAGCCACCGTGAGGTGATCTCCTGCATCTGCGGTACCGATTTGGTGGTGGTCGCCAGGTTCCGGGCGGCGGCCGTTCCCAGACTCTGCTGGGACGGCGGCTGCGCTGCGAGAACCTCGTTACCAACCGACATGAAGTCTCCCCTTCGATCATGTGCTGACCTGCGAGAAGAATGGTTCCATCACGTGGCGTGCATCCGCCATTACACATATGAGTGGGACTGGATCACTCAGAACGGGGAACTACACGCGCACGTTCGTCACATCCGGACGCAGTGCACCGCACACCGAACTCCGCACACCAAAACGCAAGGAGTCCCCCCATGGCCCCACCCATGTCCGCGGCCCTGTTCCTCGACGCCCTGAAGAGTGAAGGGCTGACCGTCGTCGAGGTCGGCGACTGGCGCACCCACAACCGCGACCACCAGGGCCCCTGGGGGCCCGTACACGGCGTGGTCATCCATCACACCGTCACCCGGGGCACGGACGCCACGGTGCGGCTGTGCAGGGACGGCCACGACGCGCTGCCGGGGCCGCTGTGCCACGGCGTGATCGCCAAGGACGGCACGGTCCATCTGGTCGGCTACGGACGCGCCAATCACGCGGGGTCGGGCGACGGCGACGTACTGAAGGCCGTGATCGCCGAGAAGCGCCTCCCCCCGGACAACGCGGCCGACACCGACGGGAACCGGCACTTCTACGGCTTCGAGTGCGAGAACCTCGGCGACGGCAAGGACCCATGGCCCGAAACCCAGTTGGCGGCCATCGAGAAGGCCGCGGCGGCGGTCTGCCGGCACCACGGCTGGGGCGCCGGGTCGGTGATCGGGCATCTGGAGTGGCAGCCCGGCAAGGTCGACCCACGCGGCTTCACGATGGACTCCCTGCGGGACCGCGTCCGCGACCGTCTGAAGTGACGCGCTCCACGGGACACGTCGTGCCGGGGTCTGTCATACGAAGCCCCGCCCCGGGTGACGCCACAATGAAGGGGTGCCCCGCCCTGAAACGCCCGACCTCGCCGCTCTGCGGCCCCGGCTGCCCTCGCCGCTGGTGCCCGCCGACGACGAGCGCTTCGCGCGCCACGGCGTACGGCTGCTGCTCAAACGTGACGATCTGATCCACCCCGAACTGGCCGGCAACAAGTGGCGCAAACTGGCGCCGAATCTGCGGGCCGCCGCCGCGAGCGGCCGGCGGACGCTGCTGACCTTCGGCGGCGCGTACTCCAACCATCTGCGCGCGACCGCCGCCGCCGGCCGGCTCCTCGGTTTCGCCACCGTCGGTGTCGTACGGGGCGAGGAGCTGGCGGGACGGCCGCTCAATCCGTCGCTCGCCCGGTGCGCGGCCGACGGGATGCGGCTGTGTTTCGTGGACCGCGCGGCCTACCGGCGCAAGTCGGAGCCCGAGGTGGTGGCCGCCGTCCTGGGCCGCGCGGGGCTGGAGCCCGACGCCGTGTACGTCGTACCGGAAGGCGGCAGCAACGCGCTCGCGGCCCGGGGCTGCGCCGAGCTGGGTCGGGAGCTGCGCGGCGTGGCGGGGACCGTCGCCGTGGCCTGTGGCACCGGCGGGACGCTCGCGGGGCTCGCCGCCGGGCTCGGGAGCGGTCAGCGGGCCGTGGGATTCCCGGTGCTCAGGGGCGACTTCCTGGAGCGGGAGATACGGGAGCTGCAACAGGCCGCGTTCGGCGGCCCCGTGGGCGACTGGCGGCTCGACGGGCGCTTCCACTTCGGCGGCTTCGCCCGTACCACCCCCGCGCTCGACGCGTTCGCCGAGGAGTTCGGGGAGCGGCACGGGCTGCGGGTGGAACGTCTCTATGTCGCCAAAATGCTGTACGGCCTGACCGCGCTGGCCGAGGAGGGCGCCTTCCGGCCGGGCACGACCGTCGCCGCCGTCATCACGGGCCAACCGGAACCGTCCCAACCGGAACTGTCCGAGCCCGAGCGGTCCGAGCCGGAGCCGTCCGAGCCGGAGCCGTCCGAGCCCGAGCGGTCCGAGCCGGAGCCGTCCGAGCCCGAGACGCCTCAGCCGGAGCCGCCTCAGCCCTCCTCCCGGTAGGCCGCCGCCTCCTCCAGGTCCAGTCTGCGCAGCAGCGTCCGCATCATCTCGTCGTCGATCCGCCGCCGGTCCCGCAGTTCCACGAACACCTCGCGCTCCGCCTCGATCATCTCCCGTGCCAGCCGCCGGTAGGTCTCGTCCGCCGACTCCCCCGTCACCTCGTTGACCGCCCCGAGCCGCTCCCAGACGGCGTTGCGGCGGCGCTCCAGGACGTGACGGAGCCGGTCGGCCAGCGGCGGCGGCAGCGCGTTGCGCTCATCGGCCAGCAGGGCGTCCAGCCGCCGTTCCGCCGCTCCCGACGCCTCGCTCTGCGCCTGCGCCTCGGCCAGGGTCTCGGCCTGCCGGTCGCGGCCCGGGATCTTGAGCAGCCGGATCAGCGGGGGCAGCGTGAGGCCCTGCACGACCAGCGTGCCGATCACGGTCGTGAAGGTCAGGAACAGGACAAGGTTGCGCCCGGGGAACGGCCGGCCGTCCTCCAGCGTCAGCGGGATCGAGAACGCGATCGCCAGCGACACCACTCCGCGCATCCCGGCCCAGCCGACGATCAGCGGCGCGGTCCAGTTGGTGTCCGGTTCGCGCTTCCTGATCCCCGGGAACAGCGCCCGCGGCAGGAAGGTCGCCGGATAGACCCAGACGAATCTGACCGCCACCACCACCACGAACACGCCCAGCGCGTATAGCAGCGATTCACCGACCCCGTACTCCCCGAGTCCCCTGACCACATAGGACAGCTGGAGTCCGATCAGCGCGAACACCGCCGACTCCAGCACGAACGCGACCATCTTCCACACCGCCGCTTCCTGGAGCCGGGTCGCGAAGTCCACCTGCCAGGAACGGTGTCCGAGATAGAGCGCGACCACCACGACGGCCAGCACCCCGGACGCGCCCACGTATTCGGCCAGCGCGTAGGCGAGGAACGGGATGAGCAGCGAGAGGGTGTTCTGCAGCAGCGCCTCGGTCAGATGCGTACGGAGCCAGTGCAGCGGCACCATCAGCACCAGCCCCACCCCGATGCCGCCGAGCGACGCCAGCGCGAACTCCCCGATCCCGCCGGCCCAGCTCGCGCCCGCGCCGACCGCCGCGGCCAGCGCCACCTTGAACGCGGTGATCGCCGTCGCGTCGTTCACCAGTGACTCGCCCTGGAGGATGGTGGTGATCCGGTTCGGCAGCCCCAGTTTGCGCGCGATGGCCGTGGCGGCGACCGCGTCCGGCGGTGCGACCACCGCGCCGAGCACCAGCGCCGTGGTCAACGGCAGATCGGGCACCAGCAGATACACCAGCCAGCCGACCGCGACCGTCGCGAAGAGGACATACCCCACCGAGAGCAGCGCGACCGGCCTGATGTTCGCCCGCAGATCGAGATACGAACTGTCCACCGCGGCCGTGTACAACAGCGGCGGCAGCACCAGCGGCAGCACGACATGCGGATCCAGTGTGTAGTCCGGTACTCCCGGCACATACGAGGCGCCCAGCCCCGCGGCGACCAACAGCAACGGCGCGGCGACCGGCGTCCTGCGGGCCGCGCCGGCGATAGCCGCGCTCCCCGCCACCAGCGCGATCAGCGGCAATACGTCCATTCCACGTCCTCTGCACCCGTCGTAACCTGGTCATCATGAGCGAGTGCCCCCACGTCGCGGAACTGCCGCGCCCCGAGCCCACGCCGCGTGGCGACACCTGCCGCGAGTGTCTCGCGGCCGGCAGCCACCCCGTACAGCTGCGGATCTGCCTGGTCTGCGGAGAGATCGGCTGCTGTGACTCCTCGCCGTACCAACATGCGACACAACACTTCAAGGACACGGGGCATGCCGTGATGCGGAGTTTCGAGCCCGGGGAGAGCTGGCAGTGGTGCTTCGTGGACGGTTCGATCGTCTGACGGCTGGGTACGTCAACCCTCCGCCGGTTCTTCGTAATTGGACGCCACAGACCCCTAGCCACTTTCTGTGTTCATATGCTTACCATGAGTGACAGTCGCCGGAAGGGGGTCCCGGCGACACAGCACCATGGATCGCGATAGCGTCGCCACTCCAGACCGGCTACGTACCGACTACGTACCGACTACGTACCGCAAGGCTCCGGGACATCCCCTGTCCCTGAGCCCAGAAGAGCTTGTGCCACCTTGGAGGTGAGGGTGTCCCAGATCGCAGGCGAGCCCGGGACCCAGGACTTCGTGGAAGTCCGGCTGCCCGCTGCGGGTGCCTACCTGTCCGTGCTGCGTACGGCCACGGCCGGCCTCGCGGCGCGCTTGGACTTCACCCTCGACGAGATCGAGGACCTCCGCATCGCGGTGGACGAGGCCTGCGCGATCCTGCTCCAGCAGGCCGTACCGGGCTCCGTACTCAGCTGCGTCTTCCGGCTCATCGAGGACGCGCTCGAAGTGACCGTGTCGGCGCCCACCACCGACGGGCGCGCGCCGGAGCGCGACACCTTCGCCTGGACAGTGCTCTCCGCGCTGGCCGGCAAGGTCGACTCGACGGTCGCCGAGGACCGTACGGTCACCATCAGCCTCTACAAACAGCGCGGCGCGGGACCCGGGCCGGCGTGAGGAACGGGGACGGTCCGGTGCGTGACGAGGGGCGCATCCCACGGGAGCCGCGGGAAGGGCACGAAGCTCCGTCGGAGCCGGCGCCCGCCCCCGCGGGCATCCCGGAGCAGCAGGCCCGCCCCCACCCGGAGGACGGACTTGACGGCCAGACGGCCGCGGCGGAGCAGGCGCAGGCAGAGCGGGCGGCCACTATGAGCGAGCAGCACAACGACAAGCACCACGATCCACATGACCGCAGCGGTGCGCGGGCGATGTTCATCGAGCTGCGCAAGCTGCCTGACGGCTCGCCCGAGAAGGCGGACCTCCGCAATCAGCTGGTGCGGATGCATCTGCCGCTGGTCGAGCATCTGGCGAGACGGTTCCGCAACCGCGGCGAGCCGCTGGACGATCTGACGCAGGTCGCCACCATCGGTCTGATCAAGTCCGTGGACCGGTTCGATCCGGAGCGTGGTGTCGAGTTCTCGACGTATGCGACGCCGACGGTCGTCGGGGAGATCAAGCGGCATTTCCGGGACAAGGGCTGGGCGGTCCGGGTGCCGCGCCGCCTCCAGGAACTGCGGCTCGCCCTGACGACCGCCACCGCCGAACTCTCCCAGCAGCACGGCCGTTCGCCCACGGTCCATGAGCTGGCGGAGCGGCTCGGCATCTCGGAGGAAGAGGTCCTGGAGGGCCTGGAATCCGCCAACGCGTACTCCACACTGTCGCTGGACGTCCCGGACACGGACGACGAGTCCCCGGCGGTCGCGGACACCCTGGGCGCGGAGGACGAGGCGCTGGAGGGCGTCGAGTACCGCGAGTCGCTCAAGCCGCTGCTGGAGGATCTGCCGCCGCGAGAGAAGCGGATTCTTCTGCTCCGGTTCTTCGGCAATATGACGCAGTCGCAGATCGCGCAGGAGGTCGGCATCTCGCAGATGCATGTCTCGCGACTGCTGGCCCGTACGCTCGCGCAGCTGCGCGAGCGGCTGTTGGTGGAGGAATAGAGCGGTACGGGGGCTCCAGGGCCTGTCTTCAAAGTAGCGCCGTCCGCCCGGAGGACGGGCGCCGGGCAGGCGGGACTTTGAAGACAGGCCCTAGCGCTGGGAGCCGTCGGCCGCGCCGCGGATGCCGAGGGCTTCCGTGGTGGTCGGGTTGACCAGCAGGACCAGCCCCGTCACCGCGACCACCGCGAGCGCGATTCCGGCCGGGATCATGCCGCCCGTGGAGGTCAGCAGCGTATAGGCGACGGGCAGCGCCATGATCTGGGTGATCAGCGCGGGCCCCCGGCTCCAGGCGCGCCGCAGCAGCAGCCCGCGCGCGGCGATCAGCGGGATGACACCGAGCGCGATCAGGGTGATCCCGCCCATCTCCGCCTGCTGCGGGCTGTCGGGCTTCCCGAGCAACCCCATCACCAGCAGATACACACCGCCGACGACCAGCGCCAGGGCTTCGAGCCCACAGGCGCCGGCCGCCGCGGTCAGGCGCTGGGGGCGCGGGGAGGATGCGGGGGCGGTCTGCTCGCTGCTGCTGCTCACCCCTGCAGGGTAACCACAGGGCCGCCGCGCACCCCCCGACAGGCCCCGCCGTCCCGGCCCGGCGGACCCCGGTGTCCCCGGCTCCCGGGGACGACCCTCCGGCGCCCGGCCGGTAATCTGCTGGGCATGCGCGCACTTCTCGTGGTCAATCCGGCAGCAACCACCACCAGTGCCCGCACACGTGACGTACTGATCCACGCGCTCGCCAGCGAGATGAAGCTGGAAGCGGTGACCACGGAATACCGCGGACACGCCCGTGACCTGGGCAGACGGGCCGCCGACTCGGACGACATCGAGCTGGTCGTCGCCCTCGGCGGTGACGGTACGGTCAACGAGGTCGTCAACGGACTGCTGCACAACGGCCCCGATCCCGACCGGCTGCCGCGCCTCGCGGTGGTCCCCGGCGGTTCGACCAATGTCTTCGCCCGCGCGCTCGGGCTGCCCAATGACGCGGTCGAGGCGA
Source organism: Streptomyces scopuliridis RB72 (assembly GCF_000718095.1). GTDB lineage: Bacteria > Actinomycetota > Actinomycetes > Streptomycetales > Streptomycetaceae > Streptomyces > Streptomyces scopuliridis. The sequence goes on from NZ_JOEI01000014.1 coordinate 23,453, forward strand.
CCGGCGCGATCCTGGACGCGCTCGCCCTGCGGAGCGAACGTACGGTCGGTCTGGGACTGGCGGCCGGGACGCCGGGCACCGAGGACGAGTCCGTACCGTCCCGCTGGTTCACCTTCTGCGCCGGCTTCGGTTTCGACGCGGGAGTGATCGGGCGAGTCGAACAACAACGGGAGCGCGGGAAACGATCGACGCACGCGCTCTATGTGCGCCAGGTGGTACGCCAGTTCCTGGAGGAGCCGCATCGGCGGGGCGGGCTGATCACACTGGAACGCCCCGGTGAGGATCCGGTGAAAGATCTTGTCCTCTCCATAATCTGCAACACCGCTCCCTGGACCTACCTGGGCAATCGTCCGGTGTACGCGTCTCCCGCAGCCTCTTTCGATCTCGCTCTCGATGTCCTCGGACTGAGCAGAATGTCGACTCCCGCGGTGGCCAGATATGCGACCCAATTGCTCACTTCTACCCCCGATCGGGGCCCCCGCGGACGCCATGCGGTGTCTCTTCATGACCTGACCGACTTCACCTTGCATTCCAAGGCGCCCCTCCCCTTCCAGATGGACGGCGACCACCTCGGACTGCGTACGAGCGTGACGTTCACAGGCGTACGCCGTGCACTGCGTGTGATTGTGTGAGTGGAAGGGGTCAAAGTCCTTTCACTCGAACGTTTAGGCTGGCATCCACCCCATGGAAGTACGGCTGTGACCTAGTCGACACCGAGGAATCAAAAAAAACTTTCCAGAAGGGGTTGTATCCGCCGCCGAGGTTTGCGAATCTCTACATGGCGCTCGGGACGGCCCGCTCCACCGGCCTCCCTGAGAGCCAGAACCCCTCCTCAAACCAAGGACCCCACCAGTTTCGGCTGGCGGTCGGCCCTTCCCTTGTCGGGGGATTCGTGAAAGCGTTCACATTCACAAGCAATCTGCACGTAATACCAAGAGAGGTAGCAGCCATGGACTGGCGTCACAACGCCGTTTGCCGCGAGGAAGACCCCGAGCTGTTCTTCCCCATCGGCAACACCGGTCCTGCGCTGCTGCAGATCGAGGAAGCCAAGGCCGTCTGCCGTCGCTGCCCCGTCATGGAGCAGTGCCTGCAGTGGGCACTTGAGTCCGGCCAGGACTCGGGTGTCTGGGGTGGCCTCAGCGAGGACGAGCGCCGCGCTATGAAGCGCCGCGCCGCTCGTAACCGGGCGCGTAACGCGACCGCCTGAAGCACCCCGCCACGAGCCCTGGCCGGCGGAGCGTACAGCGTGTACGCATAGCCCCGCCCCCGAAACGCAGCGCGCAGTACCCCCCGATGCGCATCGCAAAGTGAGCTTCGAGCCGAGCCCCGGACCGTCACCACGGTCCGGGGCTCGCTGCTGTGCCGGGCCGGACGAAATCTGGCCGGACGAAATCCGGGCGGCCGATACCGGGCGGCCGATACCGGGCGGGACGAAAAGACGCTCCTCGGCGGGGGGTTACTTCTGGGGCTCCACCGGAATGTCCAGCATCACGCGCGTACCGCGCACCGGCGCCGGCACCATGTCGAAGCCGCCGCCCAACTCCCCTTCCACCAGGGTCCGTACGATCTGGAGCCCCAGGTTTCCGGTGCGCTGCGGATCGAATCCCTCGGGCAGCCCGCGCCCGTCGTCCTGGATGGTGATCATGAGCCGGGCGTCCGAGCGGGCCCCCTCGCCGCGCTTGGCCCCCGGTGCGTCACCACTGCGGACCGCCGAGACATCGACCCGGCCCTCCTCCCCCGGCGCGAAGGCGTGCTCCAGCGCGTTCTGGAGAATCTCGGTGAGCACCATCGAGAGCGGCGTGGCCACTTCGGCGTCGAGCACGCCGAACTTCCCCGTACGGCGGCAGACGACCTTGCCGGGCGAGATCTCGGCGACCATCGCCAGCACCCGGTCGGCGATCTCGTCGAACTCGACGCGCTCGTCCAGATTCTGAGACAGCGTCTCGTGCACGATGGCGATCGAACCGACGCGCCGTACGGCCTCGTCCAGGGCCTCCCTGCCCTGGGCGGAGTCCATCCGCCTGGACTGGAGCCTGAGAAGCGCGGCGACCGTCTGGAGGTTGTTCTTCACCCGGTGGTGGATCTCCCGGATGGTGGCGTCCTTGGTGATCAACTCGCGCTCGCGGCGGCGCAGTTCCGTCACATCGCGGAGCAGCACCAGAGAGCCGATCCGGGTGCCCTTGGGCTTGAGGGGGATGGCGCGCAGCTGGATGACCCCGCCGCTGCCCTCCACCTCGGTCTCGCGGGGCGCGTACCCGCTGGCCAGTTTGACCATGGCCTCGTCCACCGGGCCGCGCGCGGGGGCCAGTTCGTCGGTGGTGCGGCCGAGATGGTGTCCCACCAGGTCGGACGCGAGTCCCAATCGGTGATACGCGGAAAGGGCGTTGGGGCTCGCGTACTGGACGACCCCGTCCGCGTCCAGCCGGATCAGCCCGTCACCGACGCGCGGGGACGCGTCCATGTCGACCTGCTGGCCGGGGAAGGGGAAGGACCCGGCGGCGATCATCTGGGCCAGGTCGGAGGCGGACTGGAGATAGGTGAGCTCCAGCCGGCTGGGCGTGCGGACCGTGAGCAGATTGGTGTTGCGCGCGATGACCCCGAGGACGCGGCCGTCGCGCCGTACGGGGATGGACTCGACCCGTACGGGCACCTCCTCACGCCACTCGGGATCGCCCTCCCGGACGATCCGGCCCTCGTCGAGCGCCGCGTCCAGCAGCGGCCGGCGGCCGCGCGGGACGAGATGGCCGACCATGTCGTCCTGGTAGGAGGTGGGTCCGGTGTTGGGGCGCATCTGCGCGACGGACACATAGCGGGTGCCGTCGCGGGTGGGGACCCAGAGCACGAGATCCGCGAAGGAGAGGTCGGAGAGCAGCTGCCACTCCGAGACCAGCAGATGCAGCCACTCAAGGTCGGACTCACTGAGGGCTGTGTGCTGGCGTACGAGGTCGTTCATGGAGGGCACACAAGCGAGCGTACCCGCGGCATGAACCCGGACGAACCGTGGTCTGTACTGGAGGGTACGAAGGGAAATAGGCTCGGTACACGCATGGACAGGCCAGAATGGTCTAGTCCACAATGCTGTAAGAGCCTCCGCCCTCCCCGCACAGGAGGGTGGACCGAGGTGCCGGCGCTCTCTGCCCTGACTGCGACGGGACCTCTCCCAACGGCCACGCGGGACCGCACACCCTTCCCCTGCCAGGGGCGGGGAGACCCCGTGGCCGTAGCAACTCCGGGCTGCGGTGCCGGACGGGTTGAGGGTCCCGTCGCGGCGCCGCGGCCCGCGGGTACGAACCCCTTCCGGAGCCCTGTCAGTCGGTCTCCGGTGTCTTCGCCATCGTGCGCGGCGCGTCCGGATCCTGGCCCCTGGCGATGGCGACCTCGTGGGCCAGCAGTTGGAGCGGCAGGATCTGCAGGATCGGCTGAAGCTCCTCAGGCACCCCGTCCGTCGGCAGCACGAACCCCGCCGACGCCGCCTCGACCTCCGCCTGGGATCCCACCACGAACAGATCGGCTCCCCGGGCCCGCAGCCGGGCGAGGACCGCCTGAAGGGCCTCACCGCCCTTGCCCTCGGGGACGATCGCGATCACCGGCGAGATGTTGTCGACCATCGCGAGCGGACCGTGCAGCAGATCCGCACCGGAGTAGGAGAGCGCGGGGATGTAGCAGGTCTCCATCAGCTTGAGTGCCGCCTCCTTCGCCGTCGGATAGCCGTAGCCCCGGGAGATGATCACCATCCGCTCGGCGAAGCGGTAGCGCGAGGCGAGCGCCCGTACCTCGCCCGTGCGCGCCAGCACCCGTTGCGCGAGGTCCGGCAGATCGCCGGCCGCCGCGCCGTCACGGCCGCCGAGCGCCTCGGCGAAGAGATACAGCGAGAGCAGCGAGGCGGTGTACGACTTGGTGGCGGGCAGCGCCCTCTCCGGGCCCGCCAGGACGTCGATATGGAACTCCGCCACGGCGGTCAGCGCCGAGTCCGGGTTGTTGGTCACCGCGAGCGTGGTCGCGCCGGCCTCCCGCGCGGCCCAGGTGGACGCCACCAGGTCGGGCGAGCCGCCCCACTGGCTGACGCCGATGACCAGCACATCGGTGAGGTCCGGCTTCGCGCCGTACGCCGTCGTCGTGGACATGGAGGCCAGTCCGCAGGGCAGTCCGCACCGGATCTCCAGCAGATACTTCGCGTACAGCGCGGCGTGGTCGGACGTACCGCGGGCGGTGAGCAGGACGAAGCGCGGCTCACGCGCCGCGATGGCCGCCGCCACCTCGCGGATGCCGGGCGTGCCGTCCCGGAGGATCCGCCGCAGTACGGCGGACTGCTCCGCGACCTCGGCGGACATGATGCCGCCGGCCCGCTCGCACGACTCGCCCGGCAGCGCGGCTGACATGCTGGGTTGCCTCCAAAGTCGGTCATACCCTTCGGCCCCTCCCAGTCGACCATGGGCCGCCGCGCCCCCGCCACCGGGCAGCCCCCGCCCGCCCCGTCCGTCGGCTGCTCGGACTTCGGCCGCTCGGACTCCGGCCGCTCAGAGCCGGACGATGACCAGGGCCGTGTCGTCGGTGGCTCCCTGGGGAGGCAGGAGATCGAACAGGAGCGCGTCGGCGAGGGGTTCGAGGTCGGCGGCCCGGTGGCGGGTGAGGGAGCGGGCGAGGCGGGCCAGGCCGGCGTCGATGTCCTCACCGCGGCGTTCGATCAGACCGTCGGTGTACAGGACGAGGGTGTCGCCCTCGGCGAAGGCGGTGGCGGCCTGGGGGCGGGGGACGTGCTCCGGGCGGGCGCCGAGCGGGGGGTCGGTGGCCCGGTCGAGGAACTCGACGCCGCCGTAGGCGTGCAGCAGGGCCGCCGGGGGGTGGCCCGCGCTGCTGTAGGCGAGGGTGTGGCTGTCCCAGTCGATGGAGATCTCCACGGCGGTGGTGGACTCGGCGCCGTCGACGGAGCGGGCGTACAGACCGAGGACGTCCAGGGCCTTGGCCGGGCCGTCGGCGACGCGGGAGGCGGCGCTGAGAGCGCTGCGCAGCAGGCCCATGACGCCGGCGGCGTGCAGGCCGTGGCCGACGACATCGCCGACGGAGACACCGATGCGGTCGCCGGGCAGGTCGACGAGGTCGTACCAGTCGCCGCAGACGTTCAGGGTGCCGACGGCGGGCCGGTACCGTACGGCGGCCCGGTGGTGGCCCACGTCCGCGGGGGCGGGCAGCATCGCCTTCTGGAGGGCGAGGGCGACCTCGCGTTCGCGGGCGTGGGCCTGGCGCAGGCGTTCGTTGACCTCTTGCAGCTCCCTGGCCCGGGTGTAGAGCTCGGCTTCGAGGACGGGGGTGCGGGAGCTGTCGGAAGAATCGCGGGCCTTGATGAGCTGGGTGACCTCCTCCACCCGGTGCACCACCAGGGCGACGCTGCCGTCGGGGCCGAACAGCGGGGCGTTGACCGGGCTCCAGTAGCGCTCTTCCCATTCGCCGGGCCGCTCCGTGGACTGCACGTCGTAGCGCTGCAGGGCCATGGCATCGCGCTCGCCGGTGGCCACCACACGCAGCAGCGAGGCGCTCAGGTTGCGCATGCCGCTGGCGCCGGGGTCGTCCGGGTTGTCGGGGAACACGTCGAACAGATACCGGCCGATCACCTGCTCGCGGGTGCGCCCGGCGGAGAGGAGGTATGCCTCGTTCGCGTCCGCGTAGACCAGCTCGGGTGTCAGCAGCGCCACCATGCCGGGCAGCACCTGGAACACCGCCGCGTAGTCGATCACCGCATCCGTCATGCTGTGCCCGCCTTCAGCGCCCTTCACCACCGGCTGTTCATCACGATAGGAGCACCTGGGCGGGCGTGCCGGACAACCCGGCGGCCCCGGGCACCCCTCTGATAGAATTGGTCTATACCACAAAAGTCTCGTTTCCAGATTGGCAGGGTCCCAGCGTGGAAGTTGTCATCGTCCAGAACGCCGCGGCAGGTGGCGAGCTCATCGCGGACAGCATCGCCGGCCTGCTGCGCCGCAAGCCCGACGCTCTGCTCGGCGTGGCCACCGGCTCGACCCCCCTGCCCATCTACCAGGCGCTGACGGCCAAGGTGCGCTCCGGCGAGGTGGACGCCTCGCGTGCGCGGATAGCGCAGCTGGACGAGTACGTGGGACTGCCCGCGGGCCATCCCGAGTCGTACCGCTCGGTGGTCCTGCGCGAGGTCGTCGAGCCGCTGGGGCTGAGCGAGAGCTCCTTCATCGGTCCCGACGGCGCCGCCGAGGACGTCCAGGCGGCGTGCGAGGCGTACGACCGCGCGCTGGCCGAGGCCGGCGGGGTGGACCTCCAGCTGCTCGGCATCGGTACGGACGGGCACATCGGCTTCAACGAGCCCTGCTCCTCGCTCGCCTCGCGCACCCGTATCAAGACGCTGACCCGGCAGACCCGCGAGGACAACGCGCGCTTCTTCGACAGCCCGGAGGAGGTGCCGCACCATGTCATCACGCAGGGCATCGGCACCATCCTGGAGGCCCGCCATCTGGTGCTGCTCGCCACCGGCGAGGGCAAGGCCGAGGCGATCGCGCAGGCCGTCGAGGGCCCGGTCGCCGCGCTCGTACCGGCCTCCGCGCTCCAACTGCACCCGCACGCCACGGTCGTGGTGGACGAGGCGGCGGCGTCCCGGCTGAAGCTCGCCGACTACTTCCGCGCCACGTTCGCGTCCAAGCCGGACTGGCAGGGCATCTGAGTCCCCCGCGACACCCACGTACGACGGTGCCGGGCCACCCCGCCGAGGGGGCGGCCCGGCACCGTCGTTTCAGCGGCTCTCCCGGACGGTCACTCCCGGCGGCCCGTGATGACCTCCGCGGCGGCCCGTCCACAGACCCGCGCGGCGCCGTGGGTCGCGATGTGGAGCGCGCCCCGGGGCTCCGCGCCGTTCACGCCCATCTCCACCACCACCGTGTCCGGGCGGGCGGCCAGCACGGCGTCCAGCGCGTCGGACATCCAGCGGTGGCGGTGCGCGTCGCGTACGACGACGACGATCGTACGGTCGCCCGCCGCCGCGAGCAGTTCGCCGACCAGCGCCGCCGCCTCCGCACCGGCTGTTCCGGCGCCGCTGTACGAGCCCGTCTCCGTACCGGGAAGCAGCCGCCCCAGCTCCGCCGCGACGCCCCACGGGGTCTCGTCCCCGACGGCGATGTTCGCGAGGGGGGTGAACGCGGCGACGTACGGCGCTTCCGTGAGCGGCTCCGCGCTGCCCGTCACCCGCACGGCGCGGCGGGCCGCGACAAGGCCGATCCCCGTGTCCGGCGCGATCGTGGACGCGGTGCCGGGCGCGGTCCCCTCCTGCGAATCCGCGCCCGGCTCCGAAGCCCCCCTGACCCGCAGCGTCCAGTCGGCGAGTCCGCGCACCCGCGCGGCCGCGTCGGCCAGTCGCTCCTCGGGCAGTTCGCCGTTCCGTACCGCCGCCACCAGCGCGTCGCGCAGCCGCAGCACGGTCTCCTCGTCCGCCAGGCCGCCGCCGACGCAGATGGCGTCGGCGCCCGCGGCGATCGCGAGGACGGAGCCGCGCTCGATCCCGTACGTCGAGGCGATGGCCTGCATCTCCATGCCGTCGGTGACGATCAGGCCCTGGAAGCCCAGCTCCTCGCGGAGCAGACCGGTGAGGATCCGCGGGCTGAGGGTCGCCGGGCGGTCCGGGTCGAGCGCGGGAAGCAGGATATGCGCGCTCATGACCGATTTGGAACCCGTCGCGATGGCCGCGCGGAAAGGCAGCAGGTCGCGGGCGTGCACTGTGTCCAGGTCCACGTCGATACGGGGCATCGCGTGGTGCGAGTCCACGGAGGTGTCGCCATGGCCGGGGAAGTGCTTGGTGCAGGCGGCGACCCCGGCGCTCTGCAGGCCCTCCACATACGCGGCGGTGTGCCGGGCCACGAGCGCCGTGTCGGCGCCGAAGGACCGTACGCCGATGACCGGGTTGTCCTGGTTGGAGTTCACATCCGCCGAGGGGGCCCAGTTGAGGTTGACCCCGCACTCGGCGAGCCGCCGGCCCAGTTCGCGGGCGACGGCCCGGGTCAGGTCCACGTCGTCGACGGCGCCCAGGGCGTAGTTGCCGGGGAAGGACGAGCCGTTCCTGACTTCCAGACGGGTGACATCGCCGCCCTCCTCGTCGATCGCGACGAGGACGTCGTCCCGCTCGGCCCGCAGCCGCTCGGTGAGCGCGGCGAGCTGCTCGGGCGAGGCGATGTTGCGGCCGAAGAGCCCGACGGAGGAGAGGCCCTCGCCGAGGCGGCGCAGCAGCCAGTCGGGGGCGGTCGTACCGAGGAAGCCGGGCTGGAGCACGGCGAGTGCGTCGCGGGTGAGGGTGTCCGTAGTGCTTACGAGGGTCGTCATCGGCCTAGCCCTTCACTGCGCCGGAGGTGAGGCCGGTTGCCATGTACTTCTGCACCAGCAGGAAGAAGGCCACGACCGGGATGGCGATCAGGGTCGAGGCGGCCATCAGGGCTCCGTAGTCGATGCCGCGCGAGGTGGTGAAGTTCATCAGCCACACGTTCAGCGTGTACTTGTCATTGTCCTGAAGGACGACATAGGCGAGGAGGTACTCGTTCCACGCCGTGATCAGGGAGAAGATCGCCGCCGCCGCGAGACCGGGGGCGAGCAGCGGGAAGGTGACCCGCCAGAAGGCTCCCATCCGGCTGCAGCCGTCCACCATCGCGGACTCCTCCAGCTCCGGCGGGATGTTGACGATGAAGCCGCGGATCATCCAGGTCGCGAAGGGCAGCGTCGAGACCAGATAGATGACGATGACGCCCCAGTACTCGTTCAGCCCGCCCAGGTCGTTGAGCTGGATGTAGATGGGGATCAGCATCGCGGTCGGCGGCAGCAGCTGCACGACGAGCAGCACGATCATGAAGAACTTGCGGCCGCGGAAGCGGAAGCGGCCGATGGCGAAGGCGGCGATGGTGGCGAGCAGCATGCCGCCGATGACCGCGACGCCGCAGACGATCAGGCTGGACTGGATGGCCGTGCCGAAGTTCGGCTGGTCGATGGCCCGCTGGAAGTTGTCGAGGGTGAGCGACGAGGGCCAGAGGGTCTGGTCGTAGCTGCGGATCTCGTGGTTCGGCCGCAGGGCGCTGATGATCAGCCAGTAGACCGGGAAGGCCATGAGGACGAACACGGCCAGGCCCACGATGTTGTAGACGAGCCGGTTCTTCTTGCGGTCCTGGCGCAGGACCTGCGGGGTGGCAGGACCGGTGCCCCGCTCGGTGTCCGGGCGGAGGGCCTGGGAGGTGGAGGCGCTCATTCGACCTCTCCGATCTTGAGCAGCTGACGCAGGTAGTACACGGCGACACCGGAGAGCAGCAGAACCGTGATGAGGGAGATGGCCGCCCCCTGGCTGAACGAGTTGGACTCGAAGGCCTTCTCGAACGAGTAGATCCCGAGGACCGAGTACTCCGGCTCCGGCTTGTTGCCGCGGATCAGGAAGATCTGGCCGAAGATATTGAAGTCCCAGAGGACGGACAGCGTGGCCACCATCTGGAACACCGGCTTGATGACCGGCCAGGTGACATAGCGGAAGACCCCGGCCACGCCCGCGCCGTCGAGGGCCGCGGCCTCCTCCAGCTCCCGGGGTACCTGGGTGAGCGCCGCGTAGAGCGTGACGGCGACAAAGGGGATGGCGCCCCAGACGACGACGGCCCCGATGATGAGGAAGCCCTGCTTGGGGTCGAGGAACCAGTTGTGACCCTGGGCGTCGATCCCGAGGTACTTGGTCAGCACCATGTTCAGGACGCCGTAGTCGGAGTCGGCGAACCAGCGGAAGATGGACGTCGCCACGAGCAGCGGCATCGACCAGGCGGCCACCAGCGCGGCGGTGAGCAGCAGACGTACCCAGGTGTCCATGCGCTGCATCAGCATGGAGATACCGAGCCCGATCCCCATCGTGGCCACCACACAGGCGACCATGAAGATGACGGTCCGCCAGACGACGGCCCAGAACTCGCCGTCGCCGAGGATATTGGTGAACTGCTCGAAGCCCACCCAGGGAGCGGCCTCCCCGGTCCACAGCTCACGGCGGCCGACGTCCTGGAAGGACATGAGGATCGTCTTGATGAGCGGCCAGACGAATACGGCGGCGATCGCGACGAACGCGGGAGCTATCAGGAGGTACGGCAGCAGCGCGCCGGCCTTGCGCCGCTTGCGCTGCCCGCCCGCGGGCGGCTGGGAGCCGGATCTCTCGGGGACGCGTGCGACGGCTACCGGAGGGTCGGCTGCTTTCATGTCGGCGGCACTCACTGTGCTGGCCTTCCGTTCGGACCTGGTACCGGAGGACGGGGGGCGGCGGAGCCCTCGCGGGCCCGCCACCCCCCGTAGGCGATCAACAGAGTCGGAGACTCGGACGCTCGTCGGACTCGGACTCAGGATTCTTCGTTGATCAGCTGGTTGATCTCCGCGTCGGCCGCCTTCGTGGCGTCGGCCACCGACTTGCCCTTGATGATGTCGAGCAGCATCACCTCAAGGGTTTCCTTCTTCTCGATGGCCGTCCAGCCCGGGGCGATCGGGGTGAACCACGCGTCCGGGACGGCGTTGGCGATCGGCGCGGTCTCCGGCTTCGCCTTCAGCGGCTCCAGCTGCTTGGTGTTGTTCGGCAGGATGTTCTTGGAGGCGAGGACCTCCTGCGACTTGGCGCTGGTGAAGGCCGCGATCCACTCCTCGCCGAGGTCCTGGACCTTGGACTTGGAGATGGTGGCGAGGTCGGAGCCGCCGATGAAGGACGGCAGGGCCTTGCCGTCGGGGCCGGGCATACCGGCCGTGCCGATCTTGTCCTTCAGCTTCGGGTTGCCGTTCGTGGCGGAGTCGACGACGCTGCCGGCCTCCCAGCCGTTGCCGTAGAGAAGCGCGGTCTTCTCGTTGGCCATGACGTTGGCGTGGTCCGCCTCGTCCTTGGTCTTGTCGCCGTGGTTGTACTTCTTCACCAGGTCGACGAAGTGCTGGATGCCCTTCTGGGCCTCCGGGGTGGAGAGGGTGGCCTTCCACTCCTTCGCGCCCTCGTCGTACTTCGCTATCTGACCGCCGTACGCCGCTACGTAGGACATCGCGGCGTACCAGTAACGGCCCGGCAGGTAGAGCGGCGAGAACGCCTTGTCCTTGCCGTACTTGGCGCCGACCTTGTCGAGCGCCGTGGCCAGCTCGGCCTCGGTGGTGGGCAGCTGGTCCGAGCCGGTACCGGCCTTGAACATGTCCTTGTTGTAAATGGCCACTCGCGCACCGGCGTAGTACGGCACGCAGTACTGCTTGCCCTCGAAGGCGCAGGTGTCCTTCAGGCCCTTGATCCAGGTGTCCGAGTTCTCGTACTTCTTCGGGTCGATCTCGCCGAGCGCGCCGTTGAGGATGTACGTCATGGTCTCGGTGTTGCCGAGCTCGACGACATCGGGGTACTTGTCGCCGGCCAGCGCCGCGTCGAGCTTCTTGGCCTTGTCCGCCCACTGCTGGTACTGGACCTTGACCGTCACATTCGGATACTTGGTCTTGAACTGCGCGTTGACATCCTTGACCAGCTCCGGCCAGGTGCTCTGCGCGTCCGACATGAGCCAGACGGTCAGCGTCTCCTTACGGTCCTTGGGATCCTTCGACGCCGTGCCTTCATCCGAACCACACGCGGCAATACCGGCCATCATGCCCGCGACGCCGACCGCCGCGATGAGCTTGCGCTTCACGCCACCCTCCTCAGGGATGCCTGCAACCCCTGCCCACCGCGAAGACCGCGAAGACGTACGACGTGTACTGCTGGGGCTGGGACCTGGTCTTTAATGGTTTAGACCAGTACGGGGAGCTTGGCCTAGACCTTTAGGGGTGTCAAGGGTGTATAAGAAGGGCAGTCGTGTCCGTTATCGGACCGACACCTGAGGCAGGGCGACGACCCGTGGCCGGACCGTGCCACCATGTGAGCCGCGACAGACGGAGGAGCCGGTGACGGCAGCAGCACAGGAGTCGGGAAGGCAGGCCATGGCCACGGACGGGGGCGGTACGGAGAGCGAGAGCGGGCCCGCCACCCGTACGGCACGCGTGCCCAAGTACTACCGGTTGAAGCGGCACTTGCTCGATATGACGGAGACGCTGCCGCCGGGTACGCCGGTGCCTCCGGAGCGTACGCTCGCCGCCGAGTTCGACACCTCGCGCACCACCGTGCGCCAGGCGCTCCAGGAGCTGGTGGTCGAGGGCCGGCTCGAACGCATCCAGGGCAAGGGCACGTTCGTCGCCAAGCCCAAGGTCTCGCAGGCGCTCCAGCTCACCTCGTACACCGAGGACATGCGGGCCCAGGGCCTGGAGCCGACCTCGCAGTTGCTGGACATCGGCTATGTCACCGCCGATGACACCCTGGCCGGGCTGCTGGACATCACCACCGGCGGGCGCGTGCTGCGGATCGAGCGGCTGCGGCTGGCCAGCGGGGAGCCGATGGCCATCGAGACCACCCACCTTTCGGCCAAGCGCTTCCCCGCGCTGCGCCGCTCCCTCGTCAAGTACACCTCGCTCTATACGGCGTTGGCGGAGGTGTACGACGTCCATCTGGCCGAGGCCGAGGAGACCATCGAGACCTCGCTGGCCACCCCGCGCGAGGCCGGGCTGCTCGGTACGGATGTCGGGCTGCCGATGCTGATGCTCTCGCGGCACTCCCTGGACGCGGCCGGTGAGCCGGTGGAGTGGGTACGGTCCGTCTACCGCGGCGACCGCTACAAGTTCGTGGCCAGACTGAAGCGCCCGGCCCGCTGAAGGGCCGGCACCCGCTGCCCGGCGCGCCCCCGTCCGCATACCGTTGACGTAACGACCTGCGGACAGGGGGTGACGCTGACCAGCGCCTTCGCTTAGATTTCCTGCGCGTTACCACAGGCGATCAACGAGGGAACGGAGCCGCGATGCCAGAAGTTCCGGACGAGAAACCACCCCCCACGGTCACCCCCGGGCGGGTGATCATCGCCCTCTGTCTCCTCGCGCCCTTCGTGACGTTGCTCTGGGTCGGGTCCTACGCGAAGATCGAGCCGACCTTCATCGGCATCCCCTTCTTCTACTGGTACCAGATGCTCTGGGTCCCGGTCTCCGCGGTCCTCACGATGACCGCCTACCAGCTGTGGAAGCGTGACCAGCGCTCCCGCGAGGGAGGTGCGTCGAAATGAAGGACGGCGTGAACGGCGTGGCACTCGCCGTCTTCATCTTCTTCTTCGTGGCCGTCACGGTCATGGGGTTCCTGGCGGCCCGCTGGCGCAAGGCCGCCAACGAGAACAGCCTCGACGAATGGGGCCTGGGCGGCCGGTCGTTCGGCACGTGGGTCACCTGGTTCCTGCTCGGCGGCGACCTCTATACGGCGTACACCTTCGTGGCCGTACCGGCGGCGATCTACGCGGCGGGCGCGGCCGGCTTCTTCGCCGTGCCCTACACGATCCTGGTCTACCCGCTGATCTTCACGTTCCTGCCCCGGCTCTGGTCCGTGTCGCACAAGCACGGATACGTGACCACCTCGGACTTCGTACGGGGCCGGTTCGGATCGAAGGGCCTGTCGCTGGCGGTCGCGGTCACCGGCATCCTCGCGACGATGCCGTACATCGCGCTCCAGCTCGTCGGCATCCAGGCGGTGCTGGACGTGATGGGCGTCGGCGGCGGTGAGAACACCCACTGGTTCATCAAGGACCTGCCGCTGCTGATCGCGTTCGGTGTGCTCGCCGCGTACACCTACTCGTCGGGGCTGCGGGCGCCCGCGCTGATCGCCTTCGTCAAGGACACGCTGATCTACATCGTGATCATCGTGGCGATCATCTACATCCCCATCAAACTGGGCGGGTTCGACGACATCTTCGCCAAGGCCGGCGACGCCTTCGCGCAGACCAACCCGGCGACCGGCCAGCCACGCGGCTCCCTCGCGCCGGGCGAGGCCGGGCAGTGGGGCTACGCCACGCTGGCGCTCGGTTCCGCGCTCGCGCTCTTCATGTATCCGCACTCCATCACGGCGACGCTCTCCAGCCGCAGCCGCGAGGTGATCCGGCGCAACACCACGATCCTGCCGCTGTACTCACTGATGCTGGGCCTGCTGGCGCTGCTCGGCTTCATGGCGATCGCCGCCGGGGTCAAGGTGGACAACGGACAGCTGGCGATCCCGCAGCTCTTCGAGACGATGTTCCCCGACTGGTTCGCGGGGGTGGCCTTCGCGGCCATCGGTATCGGGGCGCTGGTGCCGGCCGCGATCATGTCGATCGCCGCGGCGAATCTCTTCACCCGCAATATCTACAAGGACTTCATCAGGCCGGACGCGACACCCGCACAGGAGACCAAGGTCTCGAAGCTGGTCTCGCTGCTGGTGAAGGTGGGCGCGCTGGTCTTCGTCCTGACCATGGACAAGACGGTCGCCATCAACTTCCAGCTGCTGGGCGGGATCTGGATCCTCCAGACGATGCCGGCGCTGGTCGGCGGCCTCTTCACCCGCTGGTTCCACCGCTGGGCGCTGCTCGCGGGCTGGGCGGTCGGCATGGTGTACGGCACGGCGGCGGCGTACGGCGTGGCCAGCCCGACCCAGGCGCACTTCGGCGGCTCCTCCAAGGAGATCCCCGGCCTGGGCGAGATCGGCTACATCGGCCTCACCGCGTTCGTGCTCAACGTGGTGGTGACGGTGGCGCTCACCTTCGTCCTCCGCGCCGTCAAGGCCCCGGAGGGCACGGACGAGACGAGCCCCTCCGACTACACGGCGGACGCGGGCGACCCGGGCGTCAAGACCGAACTGCCCGCGCCGACCTCGGGTGGTCCCGGAGGCCACTGACCGGCCGGTGCCCGGCTCGACGGGCCGCCGGATCCCTTGCTACGAAGGGGATCCGGCGGCCCTTTCGCTGTCCGCGCGAACCCGGACAGGATGACGCACGACACAACATCTGGGGGGTGTCTCCCGAACCAGCCCCCACATGTATGCTCGACCTCGCTGTCAACGCAGGGGAATCCGGTGCGAATCCGGAACTGTCCCGCAACGGTGTGATGTGGTGTGCTTTGCCATACCCACGAGTCCGAACACCTGCCGACAGTGCGTCCGGTTCGACCGAATCGGACGCCGAGACGTCCGGGCCTCGTGGATGGGCCGGTGGGCGCCGTACGCCGTGCTGCCCGGATCCGGGCCGTACGGACACGTACCGCGAAGACAAGCCCGCTCCCCTCCCGACGGCCCAGAGCCGAGCGAGGGAGAGCACCACGTGACCATCGCGCCAGCCGATCCGGCTTCAGGCATCTCCGAGGCCGCCGTGCAGGCGGCCGACGGACCCGGGACCGCACTGCTGCGGACCCTGACGGACCTGACCGCCGATCTGCCCGACACCGACCCCGGAAGAGTCGCCGCCGCCGCGCTGCGCGGCCGTAACGCCCGGTCGGACGAGGCCGAGCTGCGCGAGCTCGCCACAGAGGCGGCCGCGGGGCTCATCTCCGAGGACCCCGCCTACTCCCGGCTCGCGGCCAGGCTGCTGACCCGCACGATCACCGACGAGGCCGCGGGCCAGGGCGCCGTGGCGTTCTCCGCGTCCGTCGCGGTCGGCCACCGCGAGGGCCTGATCGCGGACCGTACGGCCGGCCTCGTCACGCTGCACGCCGATTTCCTCGACGCGCTCATCGACCCGGCCGCCGACGACCGCTTCGGCTACTTCGGACTCCGGACCCTCTACAGCCGCTATCTGCTCCGCCACCCGATCACCCGCCAGGTCATCGAGACCCCGCAGCACTTCATGCTGCGCGTCGCGTCCGGACTGGCCGAGGACGAGAGCGTCCGCGCGCTCGACGAGGTCGCCGCGCTCTACCGGCTGATGAGCCGGCTGGACTACCTCCCGTCCTCCCCCACCCTCTTCAACTCCGGTACGCGCCACCCGCAGATGTCCTCGTGCTATCTGCTGGACTCCCCGCTGGACGAGCTGGACTCGATCTACGACCGGTACCACCAGGTGGCGCGGCTTTCAAAGCATGCGGGCGGGATCGGCCTGTCGTACTCCCGTATCCGTTCTCGGGGTTCGCTGATCCGGGGCACCAACGGGCACTCCAACGGCATCGTCCCGTTCCTGCGCACCCTCGACTCCTCGGTCGCGGCCGTCAACCAGGGCGGCCGGCGCAAGGGCGCGGCCTGCGTCTACCTGGAGACCTGGCACGCGGATCTGGAGGAGTTCCTCGAACTGCGCGACAACACCGGTGAGGACGCCCGCCGTACGCACAATCTGAATCTCGCGCACTGGATCCCGGACGAGTTCATGCGCCGGGTCGAGTCGGACGGCGTCTGGTCCCTCTTCTCCCCCGTCGACGTCCCGGAACTGGTCGACCTGTGGGGCGACGCGTTCGACGCCCGGTACCGCGAGGCGGAGGCCGCGGGCCTGGCGCGCAAAACCATCCCGGCGCGCGAGCTGTACGGCCGGATGATGCGCACCCTCGCCCAGACCGGCAACGGCTGGATGACCTTCAAGGACGCCTCGAACCGTACGGCGAACCAGACCGCCGAGCCCGGCCGCGTCGTCCACTCCTCCAATCTCTGCACGGAGATCCTGGAGGTGACGGACGACGGGGAGACGGCCGTCTGCAACCTCGGCTCCATCAACCTCGGTGCATTCGTGCTGGAGTCGGGCGAGCTCGACTGGGAGCGGCTGGACGAGACCGTCCGTACGGCCGTGACCTTCCTCGACCGGGTCGTGGACATCAACTTCTACCCGACCGAGCAGGCCGGCAACTCCAACGCGAAGTGGCGCCCGGTGGGCCTGGGCGCGATGGGCCTCCAGGACGTCTTCTTCAAGAAGCGGCTGCCCTTCGACTCCGCCGAGGCCGCCGCCCTCTCCACGAAGATCGCCGAACGGATCATGCTCGCCGCGTACGAGGCGTCCTGCGCGCTCGCCGAACGCAACGGCCCGCACCCCACCTGGTCCCAGACGCGCGCCGCGCGCGGGGTGCTGCACCCCGACCACTACGACGTGGAGCTGAACTGGCCGGAGCGCTGGGACGCCCTGCGCGCCCGGATCGCCACGACCGGCATGCGAAACTCCCTGCTTCTCGCGATCGCTCCGACGGCGACGATCGCCTCGATCGCGGGCGTGTACGAGTGCATCGAGCCGCAGGTCTCCAACCTCTTCAAGCGCGAGACGCTCTCCGGGGAGTTCCTCCAGGTCAACTCCTACCTGGTGGACGAACTGAAGCGGCTCGGTGTCTGGGACGCGCAGACGCGCGAGGCACTGCGCGAGTCGAGCGGCTCGGTGGCGGGCTTCAGCTGGATCCCGGCGGAGGTGCGCGAGCTGTTCCGTACGGCGTGGGAGATCCCGCAGCGCGGCCTGATCGACATGGCCGCCGCCCGTACGCCGTTCCTGGACCAGAGCCAGTCGCTGAACCTGTTCCTGGAGACGCCGACCATCGGGAAGCTCAGCTCGATGTACGCGTACGCCTGGAAGAAGGGTCTGAAGACGACGTACTACCTGCGCTCGCGCCCGGCGACGCGTATCGCGCGGGCGGCACGGGCGTCCGTACCCGTACCCGCGCAGATGACGCCCGACGAGGACGCCATCGCCTGCTCCCTGGAAAACCCCGAGTCCTGCGAGGCCTGCCAGTAATGACCACTTCGGAAAAGAACCTCCTGGACCCGGGCTTCGAGCTGACGCTGCGGCCCATGCGCTACCCGGACTTCTACGAGCGCTACCGCGACGCGATCAAGAACACCTGGACGGTGGAGGAGGTCGACCTCCACTCCGACGTCGCCGACCTCGCCAAGCTCTCCCCCGGCGAGCAGCACATGATCGGCCGGCTGGTCGCGTTCTTCGCGACGGGCGACTCGATCGTGTCGAACAACCTGGTGCTGACGCTCTACAAGCACATCAACTCCCCCGAGGCGCGGCTCTATCTCTCGCGCCAGCTCTTCGAGGAGGCCGTACACGTCCAGTTCTATCTGACGCTGCTGGACACGTATCTGCCCGATCCGGAGGATCGCGCGGCGGCCTTCGACGCGGTGGAGGAGATCCCGTCGATCCGCGAGAAGGCGCAGTTCTGCTTCAAGTGGATGGACTCGGTCGAGACGATCGACCGCCTGGAGTCGAAGGCCGACCGACGGCGCTTCCTGCTGAATCTGATCTGCTTCGCGGCCTGTATCGAGGGGCTGTTCTTCTACGGCGCGTTCGCGTACGTCTACTGGTTCCGCTCGCGCGGCCTGCTGCACGGCCTGGCCACCGGCACCAACTGGGTGTTCCGCGACGAGACGATGCATATGAACTTCGCGTTCGAGGTCGTGGACACGGTACGCAAGGAGGAGCCGGACCTCTTCGACGACGCCCTTGAGCAGCAGGTCACGGACATGCTGAAGGAAGCGGTCGAGGCGGAGCTGCAGTTCGGCCGCGACCTGTGCGGCGACGGCCTGCCGGGCATGAACACGGAGTCGATGCGCGAGTACCTGGAATGCGTCGCGGACCAGCGCCTCCAGCGGCTGGGCTTCCCGGCGGTCTACGGCTCGCAGAACCCGTTCTCCTTCATGGAGCTCCAGGGAGTCCAGGAGCTGACGAACTTCTTCGAGCGCCGCCCGTCGGCGTACCAGGTCGCGGTCGAGGGCACGGTCGGCTTCGACGACGACTTCTAGACCTATTCGGCCGGACAGGGCCTAGGCCCGCCGGTAGTCGACCTCAGCCCAGACGGTCTTGGTGGTGTACGGATCACGCACGCACCAACCCCACCGGTCGGCATACGCGGCCACGAGCAGCAGCCCGCGCCCGTTGGTCGCGTCCGGTGGGGGCGGGTGCGAAATGCCCGGAACTCGGGGGAGCCGGTCGGGCCGCGTATCAAGGACCTCGATCCGGACGACGACGGCCGAGAGCGCCAACCGCACCTCGAAGTCCCGCCCGGGGGTACGGCCATGAGTGACGGCGTTCGCGGCCAGCTCGGCGATGACGGCGACGACCACGGCGCCGGTGGACGTCGTACGCGGAATCCCCCACTCCTCCAACTGCTGCGCGGCGAGCAACCGCGCGAGCCGCGCGCCGCGATGGCTGGAACTGAGCCTGATCCGGGAGGGCGGATACAGGGGCGAAAGCGGCGGAGGAGCGGCGAGTTGGGCGGGGGCGGTCGGCTCCGTCGGGGCGATCAGGGAGGCAATTTCCGACTTCATAGGGTAACCGTCCCGTCACGCGGCTAGCGTGACCAGGGCGGACGAAGGTACCTGTACGGCATGTACGAACGGGGTGCGTTTCTGTACGGGTCAGGGGCGGTGACGGACGCTCCGCCGCGCGCGTTCGCATATGAACCACATTCGCACATCGGCGCATTGGGGTGTGAGGCATGGGAACCAGCCGTCAGAAGAAGCAGCGAGCGCAGGACGACGACCGGCCGGGCGTCTGGGTCGCGTACGGAAAACTGGTCAAGCTCTGGCGTAACAAGTCCGGCTTGACACAGCAGGAACTCGCAGAGGCGGTGGGCTACTCGTGCGACCAACTCGCCTCGATCGAGCAGGGCCGGCGGCCGGCGAAGTCCGCGTTCACGGACGCGGCGGAGGGGGTGCTGAGCGCGGGCGGGACGCTGGCAGTGCTCCAGGACGACGTGGACCTGGCGAAACTTCCGTTGTTCTTCCAGGACTTCGCGCTGATCGAGACGGAGGCGGTGAGCAGGTTCTCCTTCGATCCACTGATGATCCCCGGGCTGCTCCAAACCGAGGAGTACGCGCGTGCGCTGTTCTCGGAGCATTGCCCACCGCTCAGCGACGAGACCATCGAGCAGCATGTGGAAGCCAGGCTCAGCCGACAAAAGCTGCTGACGCGGACGCCCATGGTGGAGACGTGCTTCATCATCGGTGAGGCGGCCCTGACCAGCACCGTGGGCGACGACGATGTGATGAGGGCGCAGCTTCAACACCTGTTGAAGCAAGGGGCGATGCGCAATGTTGAAATCCAGGTCATGCCTTCGGATCGCAGCTTCCACCCGGGACTCAGCGGACCTATGGTCATTGTGGAGACCCTGGAGCACCGCCGGGTCGGCTACATCGAGTCCCAGGGGGTGGGATTGGTGGTCACCGACGCCGCAACCGTCAGTGCCTTCGGCCTGCGCTATGGCAAGCTGCGCACGCAGGCCCTGAATGTGGAGGAGTCTGCGGATCGGATCAAGCGTGTGGCAGGAGAATCATGAGTATTGAACTGACGTGGTTCAAGAGCAGCTACAGCGGCCCGGAGGGCGGGGACTGCGTAGAGGTGGCGTGGTTCAAGAGCAGCTACAGCGGTTCTGCTGGCGGCGACTGCGTAGAGGTAGCCATCGCCCCCACCACCGTCCTCATCCGCGACTCAAAAACGGCGCAGGGCCCCATACTCCACATCCCCGCCGCCCCCTGGAACGCCTTCATCACCTTCGCGTCCCGCGGGCGTTGAGCCGGGCGGCCTGGCGCGTCAGGTGGTCGCGTTCGGCGAGGTTGGGTGCCTTTTGGGCCGCCTCGGCGTACAGCCGTGCCGCCATCGTCAGGTCGCCGTCGCGCTCGTGGAGGTACGCCGCCACGGCGGTGTGGCGGGGCAGTGATTCGTCCAGCGCCGCGAGCGCCGCCAGGCCGGCGCGCGGGCCGTCGGCCTCGCCGACGGCGACCGCGCGGTTGAGCCGGACGACCGGGCTGTCGGTCAGGCGCGCGAGCTCGTCGTACCACTCGACGATCTGCACCCAGTCGGTCTCCTCGGCGGTGGGCGCGTCGGCGTGGAGTGCCGCGATGGCGGCCTGGGCCTGGAACTCGCCGAGCCGGTCGCGGGCGAGGGCCGCCTGAAGGATCTCGACGCCCTCGGCGATCGACCCGGTGTCCCACCGGCCTCGGTCCTGCTCGGCGAGCGGTACCAGGCTGCCGTCGGGCGCGGTCCGGGCAGCGCGCCGGGCGTGGTGGAGCAGCATGAGGGCGAGCAGCCCCGCCACCTCGGGGTGGTCGATCGCGGCCGCGAGCTGCCGGGTGAGCCGGATGGCCTCGGCGGCGAGGTCGACGTCGCCGGAGTAGCCCTCGTTGAAGACCAGGTAGAGGACGCGCAGCACGGTGGCGACGTCGCCGGGCTGGTCGAACCGTACGCCGGAGACGGTGCGCTTGGCCCGGCTGATCCGCTGCGCCATGGTCGCCTCGGGCACCAGGTAGGCCTGGGCGATCTGGCGGGTGGTCAGCCCGCCGACGGCGCGCAGCGTGAGCGCGACGGCGGACGACGGCGTCAGCGACGGGTGGGCGCACAGGAAGTAGAGCTGGAGCGTGTCGTCCACCGCGGGCGCGGGACCGGGCGCCGGCTCCTCGTCGACGAGGTCCTCACGCCGGCGGCGGGCGGTGTCCGCCCGGGTCGCGTCGAGGAACCGGCGCCAGGCCACGGTGACCAGCCAGCCCTTCGGGTCCCGTGGCCGGTCGGCCGGCCAGACGCGGACCGCCTCGACCAGCGCGTCCTGCACGGCGTCCTCGGCCGCCGCGAAGTCGGCTCCGCGGCGGACGAGGATCCCGAGCACGCTCGGCGTGAGGCTCCGGAGCAGGACCTCGTTCACTTCAGTGGCACTCCGTGATGGTGGGCTGCGCGCCCAGGAACGGGCGCAGCTCCAGCCACTCGTGGATCGGCTTCCCGCCCGCCCCGGGGGCGGCCGACAGTTCGCCGGCCAGCTCGACGGCGCGCTCGTAGCTGTCGACGTCGATCACCATCCAGCCGGCGATGAGGTCCTTGGTCTCGGCGAACGGGCCGTCGGTGACCGGCGGGCGACCCTCGCCGTCGTACCGGACGAACGTCCCCTCGGGGGCGAGCGCCTGACCGTCGACGAACTCGCCGGTCCCCTCAAGCCGGGCCGCGAAATCCTGCATGTACTGGACGTGGGCCGAGATCTCCTCCGGGGTCCACTGGTCCATGGGGACGTCGTTGACCGCGGCCGGGGCGCCGCGGTAGTGCTTGAGCAGCAGGTACTTGGCCATGGTGCTTCTCCTCGGTGCTGGTGCGACCCATTGTGGTCGCGTTCACTGCGGGGACGGAGCCAGGCACGGGTTCTCGACATCGCCGTCCAAGATTTTTTGGACTGAGGAGGACGCCTTCGCGCCTCGCAGCACATCGTCACCGCGCGAGGACCCGCCGGAGCCAGCGGATCCGGGCGTCGCGTGCGTCCTGGCTGAGCGCGGCCCGTGGTGCCAGGCTGTCGAAGCCGTGGTAGGCGCCGGGCCATACATGTAGTTCGGCCTGGCCGCCGGCCTGCCAGATCGCGTTCGCGTAGGCCACGTCCTCGTCCCGGAACATCTCGGCCGATCCGACCTCGATATACGCCGGGGGGAGTCCGGAAAGGTCCGTGGCACGGGAGGGGGCCGCGTAGGGCGCCAGGTCCGCGGCGCCGTAGCGCTCGCCCAGCAGTGCCTTCCACGCGGTCGCGTTGGAGGTGCGGTCCCACGTACCGAGGCCCGTCATCTGATGACTGGAGAAGGTGATGTCGCGGTCGTCGAGCATCGGGCACAGCAGCAGTTGTCCCAGTGGCCGGGGGCCGCCACGGTCACGGGTCAGCAGGGCGAGGGCCGCGGCGAGGCCGCCGCCGGCGCTTTTGCCTCCGATGATGACGCGGTCCGCGTCGATGTCCAGTTCGGCCGCGTGCCCGGCCGCCCAGACGAGTCCGGCGTAGCAGTCCTCCAGCGGTCCCGGGTACCGCGTCCTCGGTGCCAGCCGGTATTCGACCGAGATGACGGCCAGTTCCAGCGGGAGGGCCCACTCGCTAAGGATCCGCGGAAGCACGGACCACGCGTTACCCATAATCATTGCTCCGCCGTGCATGTAGTACAGCAGCGGCAGCGGCCCCGTGAGGCCGGCGGGCCGCGCGCTCACGAGCGTGACGTCCGGCCCGTCCGGCGGTCCCGGCACACAGAGCTCCGCCACCTCGAAACGGCCGTCGGCACGCAGGTCCTCGGCCGTCGGCCTGGGCCGGGCCGCGGCGTCCCGCTCCTGCCGGGCCGCGAGATTGCGCGGGGTGACCGACTCCCTCGGCTCCTTGCCCATGGCCGTGAGCGCGACACTCAGTTCGGGGTCGAAGGGAGGCACCACCCTCGGCGTCGGGACACAGCCCGACGCCGACGGCGCGCGACGGACACTCATGGCCTGCCTCCCGGTCGAAACGGCTCGGCAGCGCATCGGCGCACCTGGGGCAGCACTCGCGCGAGATCCATACGGCGCAGCCAATCACTCCGCCCGGCGGCACGGCCACTCAAACCCGGACCACAGGTCGCGACCCGCACTTTTGGACTTGCGAGTCCAATTTCATCGTCGCACAGTGGCACCGCACCCTGGCTGTCCAGGGCCCCGTCCGGTCGAAGGCGGCATGCGGTTCGGCCGTTCGGGTTCACGGTGGAGAACCAAGCAACGGAGTGGACCATGTCGATGCGACTTGAGGGCAAGACCGCCCTGGTGACCGGAGCGACCAGCAACATCGGGCGTGCGATCGCGGAGGCCTTCGCCGCCGAGGGGGCGTACGTCGTCGTCTCGGGACGCAGTGCCGATCGCGGCAAAGAGGTCGTCGACGGGATCCGCTCGCGGGGCGGCCGCGCCGACTTCGTGCAGGCCGACCTGGACGGAAGCGCCGCCGCCTCGCAGGCGCTGGCCCAGCAGGCGACGCAGGTCCTCGGCGGCCGTATCGACGTTCTGGTCAACAACGCCGGCATCTTCCCCGGCGACACCACGGCGGACACCGACGAGAAAACCTTCGACCAGGTCTACGCGGTCAACGTGAAGGCTCCGTTCTTCCTGACCGCGGCCGTCGCACCCACGATGGTGGAGGCCGGCGGCGGAGCGATCATCAACCTGGGCTCCTGGATCGCGCGCTTGGGCATTCCGGTCGGCGCCCTCTACAGCTCCACCAAGGGGGCCGTGGAGACCCTGACCCGGGCCTGGGCGGCGGAGTTCGGGTCGCAAGGTGTTCGGGTGAACGCGATCTCCCCAGGCGTGGTGCAGACGCCCGCACCCGGAGAGGTCCACACCGGCGAGATCATGATGAAGGGCACCCCCGCGGGCCGGACCGGCACCCCCGACGCCATCGCGAACGCCGCGGTGTATCTGGCCGGCGACGAGTCCTCATTCGTGCACGGCATCGTGCTCGACGTCGACGGCGGCCGTACCACCGCCGCCGTGATCGCCGGCTGACGCACGGCACCGGCCCCGGGAGCGCCCAGGGGCGGGTGGATTCGGTGAAGCAGCCCGCCCCCCGTTCTCATGTCCGGACCCGGACGTGCCGCGCGCAGGGCCGGTGCACCGTGGCTGGGCATGATCGGCGCGCCCGGCCTGAGGGGTTGCGCGCGTGAATCGGCCGACGCCGGCTCACGCCACGGCGCTGCCCGCGCGGCGCAGGTCCGCGATCCCTTGATCGAGAGCGACACGCAAGTGCGTGGACCGACCCGTCGACAGCAGGATCGACACGCCCCCCTGGATCGCGGCCAGAAGCGCCGCGGCCCTCACGTCCACATCGAGTTCGGCGGGAAGCCTGCCCGTCGCCTGCAGCCGCCGGATGCCCACCGCCAGGCTCTCCTGCCAGCGGCGTAGCAGCTCGATCACGATCGCCCGTGCCCCGGGAGTCGAACGCCCGACCTGAAGGAACAGCGCCCCCAGCGGACACTGGTCCCCCTGTTCCTCGTAGCGCTTGATCACCGCGTCACGCCAACGCTCCCAAGCCTCCCACGAGTCAAGGCGGCCCAGATAAGGCTGCTGGTCTTCCAGGACTTGATCCGCCTCGAACTGGGCCACCGCGACGAGCAGTTCGTCCTTGCCGGCTGGGAAGTAGTGGAACAGTTGGCTCTTGCTGGTGCGAGTCCGCGCCATGATGTCGTCCAGCGTCGCCGAGCCGACGCCCTTCTCCCGTAGCACCGCCGCAGCCCCCTCGACGATGCGGCTCCGCGTCGCCTTCCCCTTCGCCGTCAGCTCCCCGGGCATGGCCCGCCTCCCTATAATGGACTGCACAGTCCATTATAGTCCGGCTTCGCGCACCTTGTGCATAGTGTCCCCGGCCACGACTTCGAAGGCCCGCGATCAGCCACGGGTATCCAGCCCGTAGCGATCGAGCGCTGCTCGCATCTGGCTGAGCCACTCTGTGCCGAGCCGGCGCCCGTTGGGGAGTTGGTCGCCTCGATCCCAGCGCCACGTTGTGATCATCGCCAGCACGAGGATCCTGCACTCGCGTAGCAAGCCTTGGTTGACACCCGGATAGTGCTCGCTGACTTCTTCGGGCGCATGGGCGAGGTCGAATTCGACAGGTCCACGGCAGCACGTCTCGAAGTCTATGAACAGCAGCCCGTTCTTCGTGGTCAGCACGTTGCCCGGGTGCGGCTCGCCGTGCAGTAGCTGCTCGGCTCCGCCGCTCTCACCGATGGCTCGTCTCAGGCTTTGTAACGTGTTGCCGAGAAGCTCCCGGTCCGCGTCGGCGAGCGCCGGCGTACGGTCGCGGCTTGCCACGAGCTGTTGGGCCTGCTCGACTCGATCCGTGAAATGCGGCGTGGGGATATCGAGCTTGCGCATGCCGGCATGCAGCCGCTTGAGCGCATTGGCGTAGTCCGCTGGTAAGACCTCTTGAGGTGTCGCAGGTTCGTAGTAGGTCCATAGCGTGACCACATAGCCATCACGCTCATAGACGCGCGGCTCCACTTGAGGGTCAAGAGCAGCCACCGGGCTCCCGGATTCGGCAAGCCGTTGAGCAAGCTCGATTTCGAACTGTGCGACCTGGTGCGCTACAGGTGCCACGCGGGCCAGTACGTCACAAGGCAGCAGACGCAGACTGAGCTTGTTCGAGTCATGAAGAACGATCGCGTCGTCGACTGTCAGGCCAAGTGATGAGGCGGTCGACATGGCTGCGGCTACTGCACGCGGGACCTCCGATGCCTGCATCGTCTCCCGGCCCCCTCTCCATTGAGCGCTGCCGTACTCCCCAAGCGGTGCAATCTGGGGCACCGTATCAAGTTGTCGGCAGAGAGCCGCGGTTGAGCCTGAGGGGCCTCGCGTTTTCCGGACAGTCGTCTGCCCGTTGATTTCACGCCCGTGACTCAACCGCGCCCACGACCACGCGTTCCTTCCTGGACGTCGGTCGCCCCGCGCCGATGGGGTCGCTTGTCCAAGCCTTCGACTCATCCAGCGTTCCGGCGACCTACCGGCTCTGGCGGGACGTGGGGCTGCCGACGGGCCCGCTTCACCTCGCGGTCGATGGCCGAGGCGTCGGCGACCGGCCCGATGTGGCCGATCTTGTCGGGATTGATCACCCCGCGGACGGTCTGGATCCGCCCGTCGAGCACATCGAGGGCCATGATGTGGAGCACCTTGCCGTCCCGGTCGCGGAAGATCGCGCCGGGCTGGCCGTTGATCTCGTGCGGCTCGAACGACACGTCGATCCGGATCAGCAACGGGAAGACCGTGCCCAGCACCCGGGCAGCAGCAGCGCCGCCATCGACACCGAGTCGGCCAGCTCCACCGACCGCGCCGGGTCCTGATACGGATCGCTCAGCAGCGGCTCGGGAAACCACGGCCCGGCATACTCCTCCCGCCGCACCCGCGCGGAACGCAGTACATCGATCGAGATCCGTGTCACCGCGGCCGACAGATAGGCCTTGGTCGACGTGGGCCGGGTCGCCGAGCCGTCGAAGCGCAGCCATGTCTCCTGCACCGCGTCCTCGGCCTCACCCACACTGCCCAGAATCCGATAGGCGATCGAGAACAGCAGCGACCGCAGCTCCTCGAACTCCTCGACCTTGCTCACGCCGGATCCCCTCCCTCTGAAGCCTTCCCACTCGGCCGTACTCGCCGCTCAGTGGAACTGCCCGGGCTCGTAGTCGCCGGCCGGCTGCCGGGTGATGACATTCAGCCGGCCGAGCGCGCCCATATGTCGCCGCGCACGTTCGCCCGCCGCTTCCAGCAGGAGACGGGGACCACCCCGTACCGCTGGCTGCTGCGCCAGCGGGTGCTGCTGGCGCAGGAGTTGCTGAAGGCGACGGACGAGACGGTGGACAGCGTCGCCGGCCGGGCCGGGTTCGGGAACTCGGCCGGGCTGCGCCATCACTTCCTGCGGACGCTCGGGACGACCCCGAACGCGTACCGCCGTACGTTCCAGGGCCCCTCGCACGCCGCGTGAGGCCCCGGACCTCATCCAGAAGACGTGACTACTCAGATGCCGCAGCTCGGCGCCGACCAGAAGCGGCTCGGCCGGTGGTCGACATGCGCGTGGTCGTCGTGGCCCGGGTAGCCGGGGCCGAGGATCCCGTTGAAGCCGTGGTTACGGGCCGTCTGTGCCAGCGTGCAGAGCGAGTGCGGTCCCGAGCCGAGGTCGGCCGCGTCCCCGTACAGATGGCGGCTGCCCGCCGCCCCGCCGACCGCGTTGTTGCACGCCGTTGAGCGGAAGCCGCTGGTGACCCGGAGCGGCTGGTCGCCCAGCGCGTGCCGCATCGCCTCCAGCTTCCACATCGTGCGCAGGGCGTTGGACTTGGCGGTGGCCGCGTCGACCGCGCCGCCCGCCCATGTGCTGTTGCAGGTGTTCAGCTCGGCGTAGCTGAAGTGGATCGGGGTGCAGTCGTCGTCCTGGAGCTCGTAGAGCTTGCTGAAGGTCGCGGGGCCCGCGACCCCGTCGGCCGCCAGCCCGTACGCGGACTGGAAGCGCTTCACCGCGGCGGTGGTCGCTGGGCCGTACGAGCCGTCGATGGCGAGTACGGCGCCGGTGCCCGGATAGCCGGCCACCCGGATCTGGAGCTGGGTGACATCGACGCCCGAGGCGCCCTGCGAGAGAGTGCGGGACCACGTGTAGCAGCCGTCGGCGTGCGCCGTACCGGCCGTGGCGAGCGCTCCGGCCCAGGCGAAAGACATGACCATGACAAGACTGAGCAACAGTCGGGCGGTTCGTCTGAGCATCGGATCTCCCTCGAACGGAGCGGAAACGGGGCTGGGTTGTACGCAGAGATTGGCGTACGGGTCGACGCGCGTCAACCGGTCCCCACCACGGTGGAACGCAAATGAAGGAGCACCAATCCGGATGTGGAGATTCCGCGAACGAACCAACCGCGACCACTACGCGGAGATCTACCCGGCCGAGTTCGCCATCCCCCCGAATGGCGGCTCATGATCGAGGAGGTCCGCACCCCCCATGAGGCTGCCCCGCATACGCCGCGCGAACCGCACAGACCAGTCCGACAGCTCAGACCGGTCCGACCACACGGAAAACCCGTCCGCCGGCGACGACGCCCCGCCCGGCCCCCACCGTTCGCGACGCATCGACTTCCCCCGGGCCGGCCGGCACGGCCCGCGGCGCTGGCTGCCCTCCTGGAAGCTCGTCTCCGGCCTGTTCCTGCTCTCCGTCGGCGCGCTCACCGGCCTCTTCGTCGCCATCTACCTGAACGTCGAGATCCCGGACGAGCACGACTCCGCGCGCCGGCAGGCCACCGTCTACTACTGGGCGGACGGCAGCCGGATGGTGAGCGTCGGCGATGTGAACCGGCAGGACATCACCCTCGCGCAGGTGCCCAAGTCCCTCCGGAGCGCGGTCATCGCGGCGGAGAACGCGGACTTCTACAGCGACGCGGGCGTCTCGGTGACGGGCATCGCCCGCGCCGCCGTGAACATCGTCAAGGGCAAGGAGACCCAGGGCGGTTCCACGATCACCCAGCAGTATGTGAAGAACACCTATCTGAGCCAGGACCAGACCGTCAGCCGCAAGATCAAGGAGCTCTTCCTCTCCCTGAAGGTCAGCAACCAGAAGCCCAAGTCCGAGATTCTCCAGGGCTATCTGAACACCTCGTGGTTCGGCCGCGACTCGTACGGCGTCCAGGCCGCCTCGTACGCGTATTACGGCGTCCCCGCCAAGGATCTGAACCCCGGTCAGGGCGCGCTGCTCGCCACGCTCCTCAAGGGCGCGGACAGTTACGACCCCGCCCTCAGCCCCGCGAACCACAAACGCGCCAGGGAGCGGTGGAGCTGGATCCTGGACCGTCAGGTCGAGACCGGCTCGATGAGCGCCGAGGAACGCGCGAAGTACACCTCCTTCCCCGAGCCGAAGCCGCCCGTCAAGCCGACCAGCCAGGCGGGACAGACCGGCTATCTCATCGACATCACCAACAAGTACATCAAGAGCCGCACGGGAATCACGGACAAGGATCTCGCCGGTGGCGGCTACCGCGTCCACACCACCTTCGAGAAGGACAAGGTGCGCGCGCTGACCAAGGCCGTCGAGAAGGTACGCGCGGAGCGTCTGGACCCGGAGAAGCGCGCGGCCGACCGGCATGTGCAGGTCGGCGCGGCCTCCGTACGGCCCGAGGACGGCGCGATCGTCGCGGTGTACGGCGGGTCCGACGCCATCGAGCACTTCAGCAACAACGCGGACACCTCGGGCGTGCCCGCGGGCTCCGCGTTCAAGCCCTTCGTGTACGCCGCCGCCCTGGAGTACGGCAGCGCCCGGAAGCAGGAGGCCGCCCGGGCCGCCGGCCGCGACGCGCGGCGGCCCGTACCGACGATGACGGCGGAGCCGATGTCGTGGGTGGACCTCACCGGGCCCCTGGTGGACTCGGACAACACCCCGTTCGTGCAGACCGGCAAGCAGATCGGGCTGGAGACGGTCAAGAAACTGGCGGTCGCGTCCGGGCTCCGCGAGGAGAGCATGGCCAAGCTGGAGCCGACGTTCTCCATCGGCACCTCGACCCCCAGCGCCGTCCGGCTGGCCGGCGCCTATACGACCTTCCTCAACGGGGGCCGGGCGACCGAGCCGTACTCGGTGACCAGGATCGAGCGGGACGGGGTCGCGGTCGAGGGCTTCGAGAAGCCCGAGGCACGGCGCGCGATGGAACCGCACGTGGCCGCCACCGTCGGCGCGGCGCTCCAGCAGGTGGGCTGGAGCGCCCTCGGACCACCGAAGGACCGGAAGATCTACTACCCGGTCCTGGCCG
Organism: Streptomyces scopuliridis RB72; assembly: GCF_000718095.1. GTDB lineage: Bacteria > Actinomycetota > Actinomycetes > Streptomycetales > Streptomycetaceae > Streptomyces > Streptomyces scopuliridis. The sequence goes on from NZ_JOEI01000014.1 coordinate 53,262, forward strand.
GCAAGACCGGTCCCAACGACCGGATGAAATCAGCCTGGTTCATCGGCGCCACCGAGGAACTGAGCACCTCGGTCACGATGTTCCGTACGAAGCCCGACGTCCCGAACCTGCTTCCCATGCAGGGCGTGGGCGGCCCCGACTCCGAGCGGGGCAGCGCGTTCCCGCCGCTGATCTGGGCGGAGTACCAGCGCACGGCGGTGCCCCCGCCGTCGCTCGCGGAGGCGGTCCCTCAGGGGTTGGGAACGGTCTCGTAGCGCGGGGTGTTCTCCGCCATCTGCCGGAGCGCGTCCTTGCGGTCGCGCTTCGAGAGCCGGTCGATGTACAGATACCCGTAGAGATGGTCCGTCTCGTGCTGGAGGCAGCGGGCGAAGTAGCCCGTGCCGCGCACCCTGACGGGCTTGCCCTGGGCGTCCTGGCCGCGCACCACCGCGTAGTCGGGGCGCGGGAGCGACGCGTACGCCGTCGGTACGGAGAGGCAGCCCTCGCTGGAGTCGTCGAGATGGCGCTCGGCGGGCGGCAGCTCCTCCAGCACCGGGTTGCAGATGGCGCCGACGTGCCGTACGCCGTCGTCGTCCGGGCAGTCGTAGACGAAGACCTTCAGGTCCACACCGATCTGGTTGGCGGCCAGGCCCACGCCCTCGGCGGTGTGCTGGCTGGCGAACATGTCGTCGATCAGCGCGGCGAGCTCGTCACCGAACTCCGTGACGTCCCGGCACTCCTTGTGGAGCACCGGATTCCCGACGACGGTGATCGGGCGGGACGTGCCGCGCTCCCGGTGCGCCAGCTCGCGCGCCTCGGCGTCCTCCGTGTCCACGACGAACCCGTCCCCCGGCTCCGCCACCGGGGTCCCACTGTCGATCCGCTGGTCCGTCTCCTGCTGCGCCATGTCCGCAGTACGCCTTCCTCGGTACCCGATGCTGCCTGCACGATCCGTGCGATGTGCCCATACAGCCTAAGGGCAGCCCTCGGGGAGTCTCAGCACGTTCCCGGCAGACGGACCCGGCGGATCTCCCCCATGGCGCGCCCCCACAGGGTCCTTATGGCGCGCGTCCCCGCCAGGGCTCTCAGCAGACCTCTTCGAGATCGCGCCACTCGCGGGTGTCCGGGCTGTCGGCGACCCAGCCGTCCAGCAGGCCCCGAACCAGCGCCGCCGGGGCCGCGATCCCGCACTCGCGCTCGGGGGCCCACAGGTCGCCGGCCGTACGGTGGCCCAGCGGCCCCGGATGGCCCGGCTCGCTGTGGTCGTGCGGGTCGAGATGCTCGCCGTCGCCCTCGGCGCTCGGCATCCGGGACTCCGAACAGGCCCGGCAGAGGAGCCGTACGGACGACGACCAGTCCTCGGCGGCGAATCCCGCGTCGGCGGCCAGCCGCTCCAGGGCGTCCCTGTCCTCCTCGGTCGCCGCCTCCAGCAGCACCACCCAGGTGGGCACGGGCGAGGGGGCCCACAGCTCGATCTCGTCGAAGACCGGATAGGCGCGGGTGGTGCCGTCCGGGCTCGATGCCGTCGTACGTTCACCGTTCGGTACGCCGTCGTGCAGGACGACCTCGCCCCAGCGCCTGCCCGACGACGGCAGCGGGATCGAGAGCACTTCTATTCTGGCCGGGTCGAGCCTGCGGCCCCAGACGACCTCGGCCTCGCCCTCCGGCGAGAGCCTGACGGCCGCGCTGCCCAGCTCCATGCCGTCGGGCTCGCCGTTGGCCTCGACGGTGTGCGGATTGCCCGGCACCCGCAGTCCGTACGCCTGCCAGGCGCGGCGCGCCAGCGGCCAGTCCTGGAGCGCGGTGGCCGCGATCCCGACGTTCCACCAGTCGGGCGCTCCGGTCTCCTTGTCCAGCAGGGCGACGGCGCGCAGCCCGGCGGCGCGCGCCTGCTCCCAGTCGTGCCGGAACTTGTGCAGCAGCGCCAGATTGAACCAGGACTCGGAGAGCCAGGGCTCCAGATCCGCCGCGCGCGTCAGCAGCGCCCCCGCGTCCTCGTACCGGCCGTCACCGATCAGCGTGAACGCGCGGTCGGTGGCCTGCCGCCACGAGGCGGAGGGCCGATGCCGTACCTTCCCGAAGATCCTCACGATTCCCGCCTGCCGGTCGTTCGGGTCAGTGCCCCCGGACACCACATCTTGCTCTTCTTCGCATCCAACCATGCTCGGTCGGACGCCCGCTCATTACCCATGGGTTACCCCATCGGACCAGGGTCCCGACCGCCCCCGGGAGAGCACGCGCGCCAGGGATTCCACCACCTCGGGCTGGTAGTCGTGCGCCGTCCCGAGCCGGAGCCGCTCCAGCGCACTGAGCGGTCCACTCGCAGTGGCACATTCCCCGGCCAGATCGTCGTACGCATTGACGGCGCGGACAATCCGGGCGGACATCGGCTGTTCCCGGTACGGGTCCGCCTGCCGCTCCACCACCACCGCGACGGCGGCGGGCACTCCGGTCTGCCGGACCACCGCGCCGCCGAGCAGGGCGATGCGCCGCTGCTCGGCGACCGGCAGCAGGGCGGTGGCGCCGTCGGGCACCGGGTCGACGAGAGACAGCTGGCCGATGTCGTGCATCAGGGCGGCATACTCCAGAACGGTCAGTTCGGGGCCGGAGAGCCCCAGTTCACGCCCGACGGCCAGGCTCAGTTCGGCGACCCTGCGGGCATGGCCCTGGGGGGTGTATCCGGCGATCTCGGTGGCGCGGGCGAGGGAGGCGATCGTCTGCCGGTACGTCGTGCGCACCGCGGCGTACCGCCGGAAGGACAGCTGGGTCAGCAGCAGCGGCACACAGAACACCGGCAGCGCCCACAGCCCGGCGACGGCGACCCCGAGCGCGATCACCGCTCCGGTGGCACAGACCGCGGAGCCGATGTGCAGCAGCGCGCGCAGCTCGTCGCGGAGCAGGGGCCCGAAGGGGTGGCGGGTGCGGGCCCGCAGGACGAGCGCGGCCAGTACGGCGTCGCAGAGCGCGGTGAGCGCCAGCAGCAGGAGGAGCAGCATCGCGTAGCCGGGGCCGGCACCGAACCGTTCCCGCAGCCCGGCCGAGTCGTAGAGCGGCTGGAAGCAGAAGGCGGCGAAGCCGACGGTGAGAACGCGTCTCACCATGTGGTCGAGCGCGGGCCCGCGCCCCCGGGCGACATGCGGTACGGCCCCGGCGAGCCCGGCGGTGAGGACGACGGTGACGGTCTGGAGCACGCCGTGGCCGACCGGCTGTCCGGCGTTCTCGCCGAGCAGCGCGTACGCGAGGGCCCCGGCGGCGGCGACCGGCGCGGGCTCCCGCTCACCGGGCAGCGCGCCCCAGCGCGCCAGCTCACCGACGGCGATGAGTACGCCGAAGGCCAGCGCGATCCGGGGGTCGGCGAGGCCGTGCCAGAGCGTGGAGCCGAGCCCGGCGGCGGTTAGCAGCACCGCCGCGCCGTACACCGCGACGACGGTGCCGGAGACGGGTCGGCGTCCGGCGCCCGGCGCCCCGACCGCGGCCGAGGTCATCTCCCGCCGCCCCGGCCGGACCGCTCGGACCGCCCGCTCTGGCCGGTGCGCCCGCTCTGGCCTGTCCTGGCGGTACGGGCGGCGTGGGGCACATGGCCAACGCCGCTGGTCCGGGCAGGAGGGACGTTTCCGCGCCCGGCCGCGGCGGATACCGGGAGGGCGGCCGGGACGGGCGGCGGGGCGGCGGCCGGACGGGCGGGTGACGGGGCGGGTGACGCGCTGGGAGAGGGGCCGGGCGGCGGGCCCGGTGGCGCGGGCTCGTCCGACGTGACCGCCGTCTGCCAGCCGTGCCGGTCCAGCGCCCGGGCCAGCGCCCGCACCATCCGCGGATCGAACTGCGTCCCCGCGCACCGCTCCAGCTCCGCCAGCGCGGTGGGCACCGGCCGCCCCCGCCGGTACGAACGGGTCGAGGTCATCGCGTCGAAGGCGTCGGCCACGGCCACCACCCGGGCGAACTCGGGGATGCGCTGCCCGGCGAGCCCGTACGGATAGCCGGTGCCGTCGAGCCGTTCATGGTGGTGCAGGATCGCGGACCGCGCCTCGCCCAGGAATCCGATGCCGCGCACCATCTCGTGCCCGTACTCGGGATGCAGTTCGATCACCCGGCGCTCCTCGGGTGTCAGCGGGCCGTCCTTGCGCAGCACCCGGGTCGGGACGCCGAGTTTGCCGACGTCGTGCAGGATCCCGGCGAACCGGAGCACTTCGATCCGTTCCCGCTCCATGCCCAGCTCATGGGCGATCAGCACGGAGGCGTGCCCCACCCGCTCGCTATGGCCGCGGGTGTACCGGTCCTTGATGTCGACGGCCTGCACGAGCGCCCTGATGGTGGCCTGGTGGGCCGCGCGCTCGCGGTGGTACTGCGCGAAGACCCAGCAGGAGATGTACATCGGCAGCAGGACGAAGAGCGCCGAGAGCGGCCCGAAGGGACTGCGCCACAGGACGGCCATCATCAGCCCGGCCAGCCCGTGCGCGCCGAGCGGGGCGAGCGAGCGCGGCAGCAGCCCGCGCCAGGCGGTGCGCAGCGGCAGCCGCTCGGCGGTGACCAGGATGCAGCCGTCCAGCGCGGAGAGCACCAGACAGAAGGCGAGGGCCGCGGCGCCGGTCGGCAGCAGTACGTACGGGAAGTCGGGCGTCGTCAGCCCGTACCCCCCGCCGCCGAGCGCGACGGGACCGCCGAAGACCACCTGGGCCCACGCCGCCGCCCAGGTGGCGATGGTGAGCTGCGCCGCGCGCCAGATCCGCCGCGCGCTCCTCGGGCGCTGGTCGATCCGGCCGAGCAGCGCGCCCGGTACGGCGACCAGCGCGGCGGCGGCGGGCGGCAGCAGGAGGGCGGCGGCGAGCAGCACGGGAAAGAACGATCCGGCGACGACGGGTGCGGAACCGCTCGCCGAGCGTCCCAGATAGCGGCAGCGGGCGGGCAGCTCACAGAAGGCGTACAGCGCCGCCAGCAGCGAGACGACTCCCCAGGCGGTGTCGGGGCGCAGCGCGGGATGGACACAGAGGGCCGCGCAGAGCGCGGTACCCAGAATGCATACGCGCGCCGCCACCGGAATGGCCCTCACGGCGTATTCCCCCCTTCTCGGCCCGGCCCAAACAGAGGGTCAGGCTAGCGAGTTGGAGGGCGACCATCCGGCGTTTGCCGCCGATTAGCACCTTCGGGTGACAGCGGTGATATACGCGGACATACGGTGGGTACGCGCGCGAGAGTCATGCGCGGGCGCGCGCGGGGGTTTGGGGGCGCCCGCGAGCACGCGTGAAGGCGCACCGCGCCGTGCGCGATACGCCCTCTCGTCAATCTGTTCGTGCTTCTTGCTCGCCCGGCCCACTCGCCGGGCGGGCTACTCCTTGGCGACGCCCGGAAGATCCGCTCCGGCCGCCGACACCTCGTGCTCGGGCACGGCCTGTCCCGACCTGATCAGATCGATCCGCCCCATCACCTTGGACCGCAGGTCGGCCGGTACGTCGTCCTGCCCGCAGCACCGTTTGACCAGCTTCTTCACGGCCTGCTCAAGGCCGTACTTCTCCAGGCACGGGGAGCACTCCTCGAAGTGCACCTCGAACTTGGTGCAGTCGCTGTCGGGCATCTCGCGGTCGAGGAACTCGTAGAGATGATCGAGGACCTCGGCGCAATCCGTCTCATGCGGCTCTCCGCAGCTCATGAGTCCGAACCTTTCCGGTCGTCCAGCGACTCTCCGACACCCGCCGGGACGAGCCCGCGGTCACGGGCGTAGTCCTCCAGCATGCCGCGCAACTGGCGGCGGCCCCGGTGCAGTCGTGACATGACCGTACCGATGGGGGTTCCCATGATGTCCGCGATCTCCTTGTACGCAAAGCCCTCTACGTCGGCGAGATACACGGCGATCCGGAACTCTTCGGGAATCGCCTGGAGCGCGGCCTTCACGTCGGAGTCCGGGAGATGGTCGAGCGCCTGCGACTCGGCGGAGCGCAGACCGGTCGACATGTGCGACTCCGCGCGCGCCAGCTGCCAGTCCTCGATCTCCTCGGCGGCACTGCGCTGGGGCTCGCGCTGCTTCTTGCGGTACGAGTTGATGAATGTGTTCGTGAGGATGCGGTACATCCACGCCTTGAGGTTGGTTCCCTCACGGAACTGGTGGAAGGAGCCGTACGCCTTGGCATAGGTCTCCTGCACCAGATCCTCGGCATCGGCCGGATTGCGCGTCATACGCAGGGCGGCCGAGTACATCTGGTCCAGGTAGCCCAGAGCATCCCTCTCGAAACGGGCATTGCGCTCGGCGATGGTCTCTTCGATGTGGCCGTCGTCGGTCGCTCCGTCGGTCCCAGTGACCGGACCCACCTCCTCCAACGATGTGGCGGGGCCGAATGCGGACCCACTCGAATCGGAGAATAGTCGACCTTGAGGCGACGGGGCCTGCCGGTCCGCCCCGCCGGCCGCCCGAACAGAAGCGGTCTTGGCCGCGGAAAGCACCGTCCACTCCAGGTCAGTGGCGTCTGAGCGGCGCGGGCAGATGGTCGAACCCATACGACGGACTCCCTCTCATGCTCTGTCTACCGATGTTCCTCACAACAGCGACCGCGCGCCGGGCATTCCCCAGAGGTCTCACCGGGTCCCGTCCGGCACGCCGAGCCAGCCGGCGACGCCCTCGGTGATGATCCGAAGGGCCTCGTCCTGCGAGAGGGGCGCCTTCTTGGGCACGGCGAATCCATGGTCTCCGTACGGCACCTCCAGGAGCTCGTAACCGCCCCCAGGAGCGCCACCCGGCGCGGCCGGCGCGCCCTCCGGCAGTTCGGCGTACTCGGCGGGCTTGCCGAAGGGATCGTTCCCGCCCTGTACGACGAGGGTGGGCACGCCCGACTCCAGCAGCTCGGCGGCGCGGGACTTCTCCGGCCTGCCCGGCGGGTGCAGCGGGAAACTCAGGGCCAGTACGGCGTGCGCGCCCAGCTCGCGCGCCGTACGGCAGGCCACGCGCGCCCCGGCGCTGCGCCCGCCCGCGACGACCGGCACGCCCGGCTTCTCCAGCGCGGGCCAGAGCGCGCGCCATCCGGTGTCGAGGGTCTTCGGCGCCGGCGCCATCTTCTTGCCGGCCACCCGCCAGGGCTGCTCCACCAGGGCGACGCTAACCCCGAGCGGGGGCAGCGCGGCGGCCAGGGCCCGCAGGTCACGCGCCTCGATCCCGCCGCCGGCGCCATGGCCGAGGGCGAGGACGCGGCGGGGCCGCTCGGCGGGATGCCAGGTGATCCGGGCGTCCCCGGCGGGGGTCTCGACGGTCTGCTGGTCCCGCTCGGCTGTCGTGTCGCTTGTCACACAGCCATCCTCCGTCACACGGCCACCCCGGCGCGCGAACACCGGCGCGGCTGTCGCGTCAGAAGAGCGTGCTCTCCTCCGGCGCCGGCAGCTCCTCCAGCAGCTCGGGACCGTTGTTACGGACATTGCTGACGGCCGTCGTGACCGGATACGCCCGCATCAGCCCGGCCGGCGGCGGAGCGAGCAGCGTCCGCAGCTCCTCGGGGTCCGTACGGGCCGGGTCCAGCCAGGCGTCCCAGCGGTCCGGCGTCAGCATCAGCGGCATCCGGGGATGGATCTCCGCCAGCGATCCGGGGCCCTCGGCCGGGGCCACCGCCAGCGGGGTCGTCTCCGCCTCGGTGGTGATCACCGAGCAGGTCACCCACCAGGCCGACGGATGGTCGTCGGGCAGCGTGCGGTCCCGCCAGAACTCGTACAGTCCGGCCATCGCGAAGACCGAGCCGTCGGCCGGGGTGACGAAGTACGGCTGCTTGCGGGGCCGCTTCTTCTTGCCCTGCTCCTCCAGCTGCCGCTCGTCGGATCCGGTGACCCACTCGTAGTAGCCGTCGGCCGGGAGGATGCAGCGCCGTGAGACGAAGGGCCGCCGGAACGACGGCTTCTCATGCACGGTCTCGGCGCGCGCGTTGATCATCCGGGCCCCGCCCTCGGGCGTCTTGGCCCAGGACGGTACGAGCCCCCACTTGAGTTTCCGCAGCTGACGGACCGGACCGGGGTCCGCCGCCTCCTTCACGGGGCGTTCCAGAACGGCGTAGACCTCTTTGGTCGGGGCCACGTTCCAGTCGGGGGCGAGGGTCTCCTCGGGCTCCCACTTCTCGATGCCGAAGACTCCCTGAAGGTCCTCGGGCCGACGGCTCGCCGCGTACCTGCCGCACATCCTCAACCGCTCCTCTGGGCCTGCGATGGTGGCCTGCGATGGCGCCAGGTTACGCCGAACAGGTGGGGCGTCGTACGCGCGGGACGACTCACAGGTTTCCGGCGGAACCGGCGTGAGGCGCGACAGCGTTTTCCTACGTATGGCACGTCGGTGCCACACTGCCAGCCACAACACCGCCACGACGCCACCCAGCCGAGGAGCCGCCCGAGCAATGGCCAGCATCGACTCCGCCTCCATCGGCGATCTGTGGGATCGCGTCTTCGGTACCCAGCCCGCCCCGGACGACTGGCTGGTGGTCGTGACGGCGGTCGTCGCGCTCGCCGCCGTCGTACCGCGTCCGCTCTGGCGGCTCTCCCGTAACGCGATAACCATCGCGCACGAGGGCGGCCACGGGCTGATAGCCCTGGTCACCGGACGCCGGCTCGACGGCATACGGCTGCACTCGGACACCTCGGGCCTGACCGTCAGCCGGGGCAGGCCGACCGGCCCCGGCATGATCCTCACCGCCGCCGCGGGCTACACCGCCCCACCACTGCTCGGTCTCGGCGGTGCCTGGCTGCTCTCCGCGCACCACATCACCCTGCTGCTGTGGCTGACGACGGCTCTGCTGCTCGCGATGCTGGTGATGATCCGCAACGCGTACGGCGCGCTCACGGTGATCGTCACCGGGGCGGCCTTCCTGCTCATCTCCTGGCTGACCGGTCCGGACGTCCAGTCGGCGTTCGCGTACACAGCCGTCTGGTTCCTGCTCCTCGGGGGCGTACGGCCCGCCTTCGAGCTCCAGTCGAAGCGCCGGTACGGCGGCGCCGGGGACTCCGACGCGGACCAGCTGGGCCGGCTGACGCACGCGCCGCCCGCGATGTGGCTGTTCCTCTTCCACGCCGTCTCGCTCTCCTCCCTGGTCGGCGGCGGACGCTGGCTGTTGGGCCTCTGACACCGACAATTCGGCCGCTCATCCTCCAGCCCTCTTATCACCCTCTGATTACGCCCTGGTTTCTCCGTATTTGATCAGGATCGAGGTCCCTCAAGAACCACTAAAGTGTTGGCCATGACCGAAAGCTCCGTGCAGCCCGCCCTCTGGCCCGCCCCCTACGCAAACGGGGCCGTCGAAGCGACGGTCACCGTGCCCGGATCGAAATCGGTCACCAACCGTGGTCTGGTCCTCGCCGCGCTGGCCGCCGAGCCCGGCTGGCTGCGCCGCCCGCTGCGCTCCCGCGACACCCTCCTGATGGCCGACGCGCTGCGGGCCATGGGCGTCGGCATCGAGGAGACCGTCTCGTCGTCCAGCTCCGCCGCCGCTGCCGTGCCGGGCCCGAGCGGCGAGGCGTGGCGGGTGATCCCCTCGGGGCTGCACGGACCCGCCACCGTCGATGTCGGCAACGCCGGCACGGTCATGCGCTTCCTGCCGCCCGTCGCGACGCTCGCCGACGGCGCGGTCCGCTTCGACGGCGACCCCCGTTCCTATCAGCGTCCGCTGCACAGCGTCATCAACGCCCTGCGCGCGCTGGGCGCCCGAATCGACGACGACGGACGCGGCTCACTCCCGCTGACCGTGCACGGCGGCGGCGCCCTGGAGGGCGGCGCGGTGGAGATCGACGCCTCCGCGTCCTCCCAGTTCGTCTCGGCCCTGCTGCTCTCCGGAGCACGCTTCAACCAGGGAGTGGAGGTACGGCACGTGGGCGCCGTACTGCCCTCACTGCCGCACATCAGGATGACGGTCGACATGCTGCGCGGGGTCGGCGCCCAGGTCGACGAGCCCGAGACCGGTGGCGAGCCGAATGTCTGGCGGGTCTCGGCGGGCGCGCTGCTCGGCCGCGATCTGACCGTGGAGCCCGATCTCTCCAACGCCCAGCCGTTCCTGGCCGCCGCGCTGGTCACGGGCGGCCGGGTCACCGTCCCCGACTGGCCCGAGCGAACCACTCAGCCGGGTGACGCGCTGCGCGAGATCTTCACCGGGATGGGCGGTTCCTGCGAGTTCGCCGAGACCGCCGAGGGCACCAGCCTGACCTTCACGGGCACCGGCCGGATCCATGGGGTCGATCTCGATCTGAGCGAGGTCGGGGAGCTGACCCCCGGCATCGCGGCCGTCGCCGCGCTCGCCGACTCGCCCTCCACCCTGCGGGGCGTGGCCCATCTGCGGCTCCACGAGACGGACCGGCTGGCCGCGCTCACCAAGGAGATCAACGAGCTGGGCGGCGATGTCACCGAGACCGCGGACGGGCTGCACATCCGCCCGCGCCCGCTGCACGGCGGCGTGTTCCACACGTACGACGACCACCGCATGGCCACGGCGGGTTCGATCATCGGCCTCGCCGTCGCCGGCGTGGAGATCGAGAACGTCGGGACGACCGCCAAGACACTGCCGGACTTCCCGCGGATGTGGACGGACATGCTCGCGGGAGCGGGAGCCTGACGCGATGCGCCGCTACGGCAAGAACCCCGACGAGGACGACATCCGCCAGCGTCCCAACCCCAAGGGCAACCGGCCGCGTACGAATATCCGGCCCAAGCACGAGGACGCGTCGGAGGGCATGGTCCTGACCGTCGACCGGGGCCGGCTGACCTGTCTCGTCGAGGACCGTGTCGTCCTGGCGATGAAGGCGCGCGAACTGGGCCGCAAGGCCGCCGTGGTGGGTGACCAGGTCTTCCTGGTGGGCGATCTGTCGGGCAAGAAGGACACGCTGGCGCGCATCGTACGGATCGAGAAGCGCCGCTCGGTGCTGCGGCGTACGGCGGACGACGACGATCCGTACGAGCGCGTGGTCGTCGCCAACGCCGACCAGCTGGCCGTGGTCACCGCCCTCGCCGACCCGGAGCCGCGCCCCCGGCTGATCGACCGCTGTCTGGTCGCGGCGTACGACGGAGGGCTCGAACCGCTGCTCGTGCTGACGAAGTCCGATCTGGCTTCACCGGACGAACTCCTGGAGACCTACCGGGCGCTGGGCATCCGCTATGTCGTCACACGCCGCGACGAACTGGCGAGCGGCTACGCGGCGGACCTCGTACGCGAATATCTCGACGGCCGGGTCACCGCCTTCGTGGGCCACTCGGGCGTCGGCAAGACGACGCTGGTCAACGCGCTGGTCCCGGACGACCGTCACCGGATCACCGGAGACGTCAACGCGGTCACCGGACGCGGCCGGCACACCACCACCTCGGCGCTGGCGCTGCCGCTGGCGAAGGCGGACGGCTGGGTGATCGACACCCCCGGTATCCGGTCCTTCGGACTCCACCATGTCGATCCGTCCCGGGTCATCCTCGCCTTCCCCGATCTGGTGCCGGGTACGGAGGGCTGCCCGCGCGCCTGCAGCCACGACGAACCGGACTGCGCGCTGGACGCGTGGGTGGCCGAGGGCCACGCCGATCCGGCCCGGCTCTACTCGCTGCGTCGTCTTCTCGCCACGCGGGAGCGGCGCGAAGGTGACTGACTCGTACACGTTTGCCGCCCACCCCCGCCGGTAAGGGGCATAATCACACCGGACACCGGACGGTACCAAGCAGTCACTGACGCGGGGAGGCCTTACACAATGGCGTGGCTGCTGGTTGTGGTCGCCGGGATTCTGGAGACCGGCTTTGCCGTCTGCCTGAAGCTCTCCCACGGATTCACCAGGCTCTGGCCGACGATCGCGTTCGCGGCCTTCGCCCTCGGCAGCTTCGGTCTGCTGACGCTCTCGCTGAAGAAGCTCGACGTGGGTCCCGCGTACGCGGTGTGGACGGGCATCGGCGCGGCGGGCACCGCGATCTACGGAATGGTCTTCCTCGGCGATGTGGTGTCCGTACTGAAGCTTGTCTCGATCTCACTGGTGGTCACCGGGGTCATCGGGCTCCAGCTCTCGGGCTCGGCGCACTGAGCGGAGCGCGCAGGGGTGCGCGGAGCGGTGCGGTGACGGCCGTACGGACCAGTGGTCCTACGGACTCGGCGCCGGGCGCGATGAGATGGGCGAGCGCGAGCCGGACGGCCAGCTCACAGCGGTAGAGCAACTCGTCGCGGTCGTGGTCGCGTTGGCCGTGATCGCGCCGACCGGGATCACGCGGGCTGCGATCGCCTTGGCTGTGATCGCGGCGTGGACCTGGATCGCGTGGACCGGCACCGCGTGGACCGGCACCGCGTGGACCGGGATCGCGTGGGCCGGGATCGCGTGAGTCCTGGCGCAGCGCCGCCGCCGATCTGTCCCGTACCAGCGCCACCAGATCCGCGGTCCCCGGCGGCCCGGCGTCCGCGCGGCGCTGCGCCGGGACGGCGGACGTGGCGGTGGCCGCCCGCGCGGGCGGCGGCGCCGGGAGCCACTCCCCCCAGCAGCCGGTGAGCAGCGCGCGCAGCAGCGGTCTGGCCCGTGCCTCGCCGACGGTCCACTCGGCGACGGCCACCAGCCGGTCCGCGGCGTCGGCGCGCTCGCCCAACAGCCGCTCCACACCGTGAAGATAGCGATCGGCCTCACGCCGCATCAGCGCGCGGGCGAGACCGTCCTTGCTGCCGAACTCGTTGTAGAGGGTCTGCCGGGAGACCCCGGCGCCCGATGCCACATCGACCATTCTGATCGCGGACCAGGGCAGGTCGGCGAGCGCCGCGAGAGCGGATCTGAGCAGGGCTTCACGCGCTGTAGGCATCGTCGCCTCCGGGGCCGTGCGGCTCTGTGCACAGAGTTGACGGGCTGTCGCTCACTGTCAAGGTCCCGCGGCGCCTTCTCGCCGACCGGACCCCGTGGCCGGGCATCGCGCACGATGGATACTGTGACGACCATGCCCGACTACCACGATGATCTGCGCCTCGCCCATGTCCTCGCGGACGCCGCCGACGCCGCGACGATGGACCGGTTCAAGGCCCTGGACCTCAAGGTCGAGACCAAACCGGACATGACTCCGGTGAGCGAGGCCGACAAGGCGGCCGAGGAGCTGATCCGTGGCAATCTCCAGCGGGCGAGGCCGCGTGACGCGATCCTGGGCGAGGAGTACGGCATCGAGGGCACGGGCCCGCGCCGCTGGGTCATCGACCCCATCGACGGCACCAAGAACTATGTCCGCGGGGTGCCCGTCTGGGCCACGCTGATCTCCCTGATGGTGGCCGCCGAGGGCGGTTACGAACCGGTCGTCGGCGTGGTGTCCGCGCCCGCGCTGGGCCGGCGCTGGTGGGCGGCGAAGGGCGGCGGCGCGTACACGGGCCGGAGCCTCTCCTCCGCGACGCGACTGCGGGTCTCGGACGTCTCCCGCGTCCAGGACGCGTCGTTCGCGTACTCCTCACTGACCGGCTGGGAGGAACAGGGCCGGCTGGACGGCTTCCTGGACCTGACCCGGGCATGCTGGCGCACTCGCGGCTATGGCGACTTCTGGCCGTACATGATGGTCGCCGAGGGCTCGGTCGACATCTGCGCGGAGCCCGAGCTGTCCCTCTGGGACATGGCGGCGACGGCGATCGTCGTCCAGGAGGCGGGCGGCAGCTTCACCGGCCTCGACGGCCGCCCGGGGCCCCACAGCGGCAACGCGGCGGCATCGAACGGAATCCTCCACGAAGAGCTCCTCGGCTACCTCAACCAGCGCTATTGATTTTTCCGCGCGCCCCGGCGTCCGCGTCGGGCGCCCCCTTGTTCACTCCGCGCAACAGTGTCACTCTAAGAGTTCCCCCACTTGTGAACTTGTGAATCGTTTCTCCAGGGTCTTCCCGATCCGCTCGGTCCCCAAGGGACCCCGGAAACCGGTTCACCGAGGAGGTGACTCCATCCATGCTCGTCCGTGACGCCATGAGTTCGGTGGTCCTGACCATCGGCCCCACGCATACGCTCCGCCAGGCGGCCCGGCTGATGTCGGCGCGCCGCGTCGGCGCCGCCGTCGTCCTCGATCCCGACCACTGCGGGATCGGAATCCTCACCGAGCGCGACATCCTCAACTCGCTCGGTGCCGGCGAGAGCCCCGATTCCGAGACCGCCGGCACCCACACCACGACGTCCGTCGTCTTCGCCTCGCCCGCCTGGACGCTGGAGGAAGCCGCGGCGGCCATGTCCAGCGGCGGGTTCCGCCATCTGATCGTGCTCGACGCGCACGAACCGGTCGGCGTCGTGTCCGTACGCGACATCATCCGCTGCTGGGCCCCGGCCCGGCGGGAGGCGGCGGTACTGGCCGGGGCCTAGGGCCGGACAGGCCCCGGGCCCCGGGACGGCGTCAGGGGCCGGATCCCGAAGGACCCGGCCCCTGACGTCTCGGCGCGAGAGGCTGTCAGCCGCGAAGGGCCTGGACCGCGGCCTCCAGCCGCTTGCCGAAGTCACCGTCCGCCTGACGGAAGTTGTTCACCGCGCGCTCGGCGATGTCGTCGCGCGAGACCTTGGAGATGAACCCGGCGAGGTTGTCGATCAGCCGGCCCTTCTCGTCCTCGGACATCAGCCGGTACAGATTGCCCGCCTGCACGAAGTCGTTGTCCTCGGCGTGGCTCGGGGCCTCGTGGTTGCCGGTGCCGCCGGTGACCGGGACGGACTGCCACAGCGGCTTGTCCGTCTGGAACGGGCCGCCGAAGCTGTTCGGCTCGTAGTTCTTGGCGCCCTTGTGACGGCCGTCGTACAGGAAGCCGTCCCGGCTGTTCGTCCGCGCCTCGGTGGCGTGCGGACGGTTCACCGGCAGATGGTCGGCGTTGATGCCGACGCGGTAGCGGTGGGCGTCGCCGTACGCGAACAGACGGCCCTGGAGCATCTTGTCCGGGGAGGGACCGATGCCCGGCACGAAGTGGGCCGGCGAGAAGATGGACTGCTCGACCTCCGCGAAGATGTTCTCCGGGTTGCGGTTGAGCTCCAGCTTGCCGATCTCGATCGCCGGGTAGTCCTCGTGCGGCCAGACCTTGGTCAGGTCGAACGGGTTGAAGCGGTACGCGGCCGCCTCGGCCGCCGGCATCACCTGGATCTGCACCGTCCAGGACGGGAAGTCACCGCGCTCGATGGCCTCGCGCAGATCGCGCTGGTGGCTGTCCGGGTCCTGGCCCGCCAGCACCGCGGCCTCGTCCGAGGTGAGGTTCTTGATGCCCTGGTCGGTCTTGAAGTGGTACTTGACCCAGAAGACCTCGCCGGCCTCGTTGTTCCACTGGTACGTGTGCGAGCCGTACCCGTTCATGTGACGGAGCGTGGCCGGGATACCGCGGTCACCGAACAGCCAGGTCACCTGGTGGGTGGACTCCGGCGACAGACCCCAGAAGTCCCAGACGTTGTCCGCCTCCTGCGAGCCGGTGTACGGGTCGCGCTTCTGGGTGTGGATGAAGTCGGGGAACTTGATGGCGTCCTTGATGAAGAACACCGGGGTGTTGTTGCCGACGAGGTCGTAATTGCCCTCTTCGGTATAGAACTTGAGCGCGAAGCCGCGCGGGTCGCGCACCGCGTCCGCCGAGCCCAGGTTGCCCGCGACGGTGGAGAAGCGCAGGAACGTCTCCGTCTGCTTGCCGACCTCGGAGAGGAACTTCGCCCGCGTCCACTGCGAGACGTCGCGGGTCAGCGTGAACGTGCCGTACGCGCCGGCGCCGCGCGCGTGCACGATGCGCTCCGGGATGCGCTCACGGTTGAAGTGCGCGAGCTTCTCCAGCAGTGCCTGGTCCTGGACCAGAACGGGACCACCGACGCCCGCGGTCTCGCTGTTCTGGTTGTCGGCGACCGGAGCCCCGGCCTCCGTGGTGAGCGGTCCCTGCGTCACGTGCGCCTCCTGCGTCATTACTGCTCGGTGCTGTCCCTTGGCGGGTGCCGATTCCGATCCTACGATGGACTTTGTCTAAGTCAAGCAGCCATCCAAAGTCACACACATTCGGGACCTGGGTCCCCTCACTGTTAGGCTGGTTCCATGAGTGACCTGTTGGAACGACTTCGCGAACGCGGCTGGCGCATGACGGCGCAGCGGCGTGTTGTGGCCGAGGTCCTCGACGGGGAGCATGTGCATCTGACCGCCGACGAGGTGCACGCACGCGCCGTCGCCAGGCTTCCTGAGATCTCCCGGGCCACCGTCTACAACACCTTGGGTGAGATGGTGACGCTCGGTGAAGTGATCGAGGTGTCCACAGACCGCCGGGCCAAGCGGTACGACCCGAACGCGCACCGGCCGCACCACCACCTGGTCTGTGCGCAGTGCGGTGCCATACGCGATGTCCATCCGTCGGGCGATCCGCTGGCCGATCTGCCGGACGGGGAGCGCTTCGGGTTCACGATCTCGGGTGTCGAGGTGACGTACCGGGGAACCTGCCCGAACTGCGCGTCCGCGTAACCGCCTGACGCATTACCTCTTCACGAAGGGCCCCGGCGGCTGACCGCTGCCGGGGCCCTTCGTCGTAGTCGTGACGCACACGCCGGAGGCCCGGACCTCTTTCGAGATCCGGGCCTCCGGTTTCAGTAGCGGGGACAGGATTTGAACCTGCGACCTCTGGGTTATGAGCCCAGCGAGCTACCGAGCTGCTCCACCCCGCGTCGATGAACGCAACATTACGTCACACCACCGACCAGAGCAAATCCCTTTCCGCGCGCCCCGCGTACTCACGCGGTGAGCTCTTGATGGAGCGCCTCGCGCAGCCGGGCCGCGCGCTCCGCGACCTCGGCGGGGCCCAGCTCGACGGCGCGCGCGCACCACCGCTGTCCCTCGGTCAGCTCGCCCCGGCGCGCGGCGAGCAGCGCCAGGCGCAGCGCGGCCCGGCCGTGCCCGGCCTGCGCGGCCCTGGTCCACCACAGCGCGGCCTCCCGCTCGCCGCCCTCTCGGGCGAGCAGCAGCCCGAGGTTGAAGGCGCCGTTGCGGCTGCCCGCCTCCGCCGCCTCCCGGTACCAGCGCGCCGCGTCGGCGATATCACCGCGCCCGGCGGCGAGCATGCCGACCCGTACCTGGGCGCGCCGGTGCCCCTGCTCGGCGGCGCGCTCGTACCACTGCTCGCACTCGGTCTTCACGCCGTGCGGCTCGCCGAGCGCGGGCGGTCCCGGCGGTGGCCGGCGCGAGTCGAGGACCGTGGCCAGCCGGAAGGCCGCCTCGGCGCTGCCACCGCCGGCGGCGCAGCGCAGATGGCGCTCGGCCGACCGCTCGTCGCCGTCCCTGAGGCAGGCGATACCGACCTGGAGGGCCGCTTCCGTATGGCCGGCCGCCGCCGCGCGCTCGTACCAGCGCAGGGCCGTACCGTCGTCGTCGCGTCCCGCGTAGAGGATGCCGAGGTTGAACGCGGCGTCCACGCTGCCCGCCTCGGCGGCCTTGGAGAACCAGGGCTCGGCGCCGGTCGGGTCGTCGGCCTGGAGCAGCAGGACGGCGAGGGCGTTGGCGGCCTCGCGGTGGCCCGCGTAGGCGGCCCGGCGGTACCACTGCTCGGCCTGGACGGTACGGTCCTGGGCGGCGCAGAGCAGCCCCAGGTTGTACGCCCCGTTGACATCGCCAGCGTCCATGGCCGCGCGGTACCAGCGCTCGGCGGTCTGCTGCTCGCCGCGCGCGGCGTGCAGCGCGCCGAGGGCGTTGGCCGCGTTCCCGTCGCCCTCCTGCGCGGCGCGCAGCCACCAGACGGCGGCGCTCTCCTCGTCGCCGGCGTCGCGCAGCAGGAAGCCGAGGGCGCAGGCGGCCCGCGCCTCGCCGTCCTTGGCGGAGGTCAGATACCAGCGTCCCGCCTCCTTGAGCTCACCCCGCTTCTCCAGGATCGCGCCCAGGTACAGCGCGGCCCGGCGGTGGCCGCGGGCGGCGGCCTGCCGGTACCACTGCGCGGCCTCGCTGATCAGCGACGGCCCGCCGGGGGCTCCCTCTCCGGTGTCCTCGCGCGGGCCCGCGTCGGCGCCCGGGCGACGGCGGCCGCCCGAGGTCGGGGGGCCCGTACCACTGCGGTAGACCGCGTCGGCGCCCGGATGCGCCGTCTCGCGCGCCCGTACCTCCAGGGCGCGGGCGAGCCGGTACGCCGCCTCGCGGTGCCCCTGCTCGGCGGCGGCGCGCAGCCAGCGCTCGGCCCCGACGTCGCTGCGGTGCTCCAGCAGATCGGCGAGGGCGTACGCGCCCAGCGCATGGCCCTGCTCGGCGGACTGGCGCAGCCAGTACTCGGCGGCGGGCTCGTCGCCCAGCTCGCGGTAGTGCCGCCCCAGCGCATGGGCCGCGGCGGCGGATCCGGCGACGGCGGCGACCCGCCACCAGCCGGCCGCCTCGTCGACATAGCCGCGCTGGTGGAGCAGGACGCCCAGATTGTTGGCGGCGGCGCGTTCGCCCGCGGCGGTCGCGGCACGCAGATAGGGCTCGGCGGCGTCGAGATCGCCGCGGCGCAGCAGCATGGCGCCGAGGACGCTCATCGACGCGGTGTCGCCCGCGTCGGCGGCGCGCCGGTGGCGCTCCTCGGTCTCGGCGTCGGCAGCGCTCTCGGCGGATCCCGCCGCGCCGCTCTCGGCCCGGACGCCATCCTCTACGTGTCGCTGCACATACCGCCCTGTCTCCAACAGAGTTGTCCTATCCCCCATATTTTCCATCGTCGCACCACTGACCACTCGCGTACAGCCGGTATACCGCGACCGGTGGTCACTTCAGCGTTTTGTCGACATGCCCACAGAGAGACAAGTCAAACACGCCGACGGTCAACTCACGGGACCTGAGACACAGTTGGCACTCGTGGCGCGGCGCGCATGGCGAGGGCCCGGATCCTTGTAAGGATCCGGGCCCTCGACTTCGCGTAGCGGGGACAGGATTTGAACCTGCGACCTCTGGGTTATGAGCCCAGCGAGCTACCGAGCTGCTCCACCCCGCGTCGTTGTGTTGCAACCGTACCACGGGGTGGAGTGCTGCCTGCTCAGCCGCTGTTGTTACCGCCGTTCCCGCCGTCGCCGCTGTCCCCGCCGTTCCCGCTGGCAGAGCCGGATCCGGTGTCCGCGTCGGCGGCCCGCTGGAGCGCGTCCTGGAGCTCCTTCTGAGCCTTGCCGTACGCCGTCCAGTCCTGCTTCTTCAGCGCCGCCTCACCGTCCTCGTACGCCTTCTGGGCGTCCGCGATGGCCTGTTGCAGCGCCTTGTCACCGGTGGCCGGCGGCTTGGTGGTCTCGCCCGGTGGCGGCGGGGTCGTGGGCGTCGGCGAACTCTCCGCCCCGAACACCGCGTTGAGCGCCTCGGGGAGGCTGTCCTTGAAGACGGGCTTGCCGCCGTAGGAAACCGCCACCTTCTTCAGCAGCGGATAGTTCGCGCTGCCACCGCGCGCGTACACCGGCTCGATGTACAGGAAGCCTCCGTTGAGCGGCACCGTCAGGAGGTTGCCGTACTCGATGTCCGAGTCGGTTCCTCTCAGGTTCCTGACGAACTCGGCGACTTCGGGCACACCGTTCAGCTCGCTCTGCACCTGTTGCGGGCCCTGCACGGTGGACGTCACTCTCAGGACTCTGATCTTGCCGAAGTCCGAACTGGTCGCATCGGCGTCCACCGCCATGAACGCGCCCAGGTTGGGGCGCCCGTTGGGCGTGAAGGTGGTGGTCAGCGAGAACTTCTGCTCGTTCTGGCCGGGCATCTTCAGGCTCAGGTAGTACGGCGGGACGGAGTTGCTGTCCTTGTTGGTCGGATCGTCCGGCACCTGCCACGCGTCACTGCCGCTGTAGAACTGCGCGGGGTCCGTGACGTGGTAGCGGGTGAGCAGCTCGCGCTGCACCTTGAACATGTCCTGCGGGTAGCGCAGATGGGACAGCAGGTCGGGCTTGATCTCGGACTTCGGCTGAACCGTGCCCGGGAAGGCCTTCATCCAGGTCTTGAGCACCGGGTCCTTGGTGTCCCACTCGTACAGCTTGACCGTGCCGTCGTACGCGTCGACGGTGGCCTTCACCGAGTTCCGGATGTAGTTGACCTGGTTCTGCTGCGCGACGACCGCGCGCTGGCTGTCGGTCAGCGAGTCGGCCGTGGTGTCGCCGAGCGTCGTACGGGACGCGTACGGATAGCCGTTCGTCGTGGTGTACGCGTCGACGATCCACTGGATACGGCCGCCGACCACGGCGGGATAGGCGTCGCCGTCGATCGTCAGCCAGGGCGCGACGGCCTCGACGCGCTCCTTGGGCGTGCGGTTGTAGAGAATCCGCGAGCCGTCGCCGATGGCGCCGGAGTAGAGCATCTGGGGCTCGCTGAAGGCCACGGCGTACGCCGCGCGGTTCAGCGGGTTGGAGAGATCGACTCCGCTCTTGCCCTTGTAGCTCGTCGTCCGCTCGCCGTTCTTCTCGTAGTCCAGCTCCTTCTGGGGCCCGCCCACGATCGAGTACTGCTCGGTCTTCTCGCCGTAGTAGACGCGCTGCTCGTACGTGGGGAGCTGGCCGGACGTCGGCAGGCCGGACTCGGTGAAGTCCGGGGCGCCGATGGTGCCGTCGTTCTCGTCCGTCACCGTGTTCGTGCCCTTGGACGCGATCAGACCGTACCCATGGGTGTACGTGAAGTGGTCGTTGATCCAGTTGCGCTTGGGGATACCGGTGATGTTCAGCTCGCGCAGACCGACGACCGTGTCCTGCGGCTTTCCGTCGGGGCCGGTGTACCGGTCGACGTCCAGCGTGGCGGGGAACTGGTAGTACTTACGCTCCTGCTGGAGCTGCTGGAACGCGGGCGAGACCACATTGGGGTCGACCAGCCGGTAACTCGCGGCGGTGTCGGCCGCCTTGCGCTGCTCGGCCTTCTTGTCCGGGTCGCCCTTGCCGCCGTAGTCCTGCACATCGGCGCTGTCGATGCCGTACGCCTTGCGCGTGGCGTCGATGTTCTTCTTGATGTACGGCGATTCCTTGGCCTGCTCGTTCGGCTGGACCTGGAACTTCTGCACGATGGCCGGGTACAGGCCGCCGATGAGGATCGCCGACAGCACCATCAGACCGAAGCCGATCACCGGCAGCTGCCACGTACGGCGCCAGAGCGTCGCGAAGAACAGCAGGGCGCAGATGACGGCGATGCAGAAGAGGATCGTCTTCGCCGGAAGATAGGCGTTGGCGTCGACGAACCGCAGGCCCGTCCAGTTGCCCGCCGCCTTGAAGTCGCTGGACTTCACGGCCAGCCCGTACCGGTCGAGCCAGTACGCCACGGCCTTCAGCGAGACGAAGACACCGAGCAGCACCGACAGATGGCCGGTGGCCGCGGCGGTGGCCCGCGCGCCGGGGCTGGTGATCCGCAGCCCGCCGTACAGGTAGTGGGTCAGTGCGGCGGCGATCAGCGACAGCACGGTCGCCGCGAAGCCGAAGGCCAGCATGAAGCGGTACCAGGGAAGATCGAACGCGTAGAACGACACGTCCATCTTGAACTGGGGGTCCTTCTGGCCGAAGGCCACCCCGTTCACCCACATCAGCCACGTACGCCACTGTCCCGCGGCGGAGGCCCCGGAGATCAGCCCGACCAGCGCGGTGATCGCCAGGAGCACCCACTTCTTGTACGGGGCGATCCCCATCCGGTACCGGTCGAGGTTCTGCTGCTCCATCGACATCGCGCTGAGCGGCGGCCGAAGCCGGTGCGCCAGCCAGATGTTGAGGCCGACGGCGCCGGCCATCAGCAGCCCGAAGACCGCGAACAGACCGATCTTGGTCCAGAGCGTGGTGGTGAACACCGAGGAGTACTTCACCGAGCGGTACCAGAGCCAGTCGGTCCAGAACCCCGCGAACATGACGAAGAGCATGGCCAGCACGGCCAGCACGCCCAAGGTCATGAGCAGGGTCCGGACCCGCCGAGAGGGCCGGCCCACTCTCATCCGTGGCCCGGCTGGGCCTCCGCCGCGGTCCGGCATCTGGAAAGCCAACGTGCGCACCTCTAAGTTCGCGGTCGTGTGATTCAGCGTGTGAAAAGCGGGCCCCGCGATCGTAGAGCCCACTCATGCAACTTACTGAGGCTTTACCTAGTTCCCGTACCCGGGTCCGAAGGAGGCAGGATATTGACCATGTCCAACGTCTCTCCCTCAGGCACACCCATGGCCGCGAGCCCGCTGACCCGCGCGGTGCTCGAAATCGACGAGTACGCGTCGGGGCTCGGCTGGGACCAGCCGGCCAGGCTCTTCGCGCTCGTCGACACCGCGCGGCTGCGCACCGACGAGCCGGAGCTCGCGGCCCAGCTGGGTCTCGACGACGCCGGGTCCGTCGCGCCCCTCACCCCTATCGAGCAGGACGAGATCCCGTCCGGCACCCCGCTGGACGAGTTCCTCGCCACCATCGCGTGGCCCGGGGCGGTGGCGGGCTGCGCGATGACGGTCGAGCGGCTGATGCTGCCGCCGTCCGCGGAGGCGTCCGTACCGGAAGGTCTCGACGAGGCCGGGCTCGCCTCCTGGGTCTCCGCCCACCCGGAGCGTCAGGAGGTACGGATGACCGTGGCCGTGCTGCGTGACGGCGCCCGGGAGTCCGCGCTGCGGCTGCGCGAGAAGGACTCTCCCAGCGAGGTCCTCACCGGCTCGGGGCTGGTCCCGGGGCTGGCCGAGGCGCTCTCCGCCACGTTCGAGTCGTAGCCGGCCCCTTTTCGGGCCCTCCTCCCCGGGACGCGGCCGGTCAGCTCGCCGAACAGCTCGGCAGGCCGGCCGTGTCCCCGGCGCGGATCTTGTCCAGGGACTTCGTGGCGTCCGCGATGGTCTTCACCCTGACCAGCGTGAGGCCCTTGGGGATGTCGGAGACCGCCGCCGCGCAGTTCTGGTCCGGCGTGAGGAAGTACTCGGCGCCCGCGGCGCGCGCGCCGACGAGCTTCATCTCGATACCGCCGATCGGGCCGACGGTGCCCTTGTCGTCGATCGTGCCCGTACCGGCGACGAACTTGCCGCCCGTCAGAGAGCCGGGGGTGAGTTTGTCGACGAGGCCGAGGGAGAACATCAGCCCGGCGCTCGGGCCGCCCACGTCGGCCAGCTTGATGTCCATCGTGAACGGGAACGTGTGGTCCGTGCCGGCCTGGATGCCCACGATCGCCCGGTCGCCGTCGGGGGACTTCGCCGTGGTGACCGTCACCTTCTCGCTCGCCTCCGGCTCCTTGCCCGCCTTCTCCGCCGCCTTCGCCTCGTCGGCGGGGACGATGGTGAAGGAGACGTCCTCGCCGGGCTGGTGCTTGGTGACGAGCTTCGCGACGTCCTGCGGCTCCTTGACCGCCGTACCGTCCACGGCCTTGATCACATCGCCGGCGTGCAGCGTGCCCTCGGAGGGGCTGTCCTTGATCACAGAGGAGACGATGATCCGCGACGACACCGGGATGTTCAGCTGCCGCAGGGCCGCGACCTTGGCGCTCTCCTGGGACTGGCTGAACTCTTCGGCGTTCTCCTGCGTGGACTGCTCTTCCGTCTTGCCGTCCGGATACAGGGTGTCGTGCGGCACCACCACGTTGTCGTGGGCCAGCCAGCCGTAGACCGCTTCGACGATGTTCATGTTGTAATCCGCGCCGGTGACCCTGACCGTCGTCATATTGAGATGACCCGAGGTCGGGTAAGTCTTGCGGCCGGAGATCTGGAGTACGGGCTCACCGCCCGCGTCACCGAGTGTGTTCACCGTCGGCCCGGGGCTCATCTCCGAATACGGCACTTTGATCAGCACGCCTGCGCAGAGCAGCGCGATGAGGACGAGGGTGGAGGCGAGCATCGTCGCGGTGCGGCGTGGCATGGAACGACAGTACGGGAAGGGTCTGTCAGTGCACCCCTGGGGCCGGTCCGTACGAGGCCGTGGGCGGCGGGGCCGCGCAGCGACGGCGTACGGACCGCGACGACGTCAGACAGCGTCGGACCCGGCGGCTGCCGTGTCCGAGGGCGCCTTCTCCATCGCGTCACGGAACCGGGCGTAGCCGTTGAGCTCGGCTATGTCCCCGATCGTGCGGTCCCTGGAGACCCAGCTTCCCCATATACCCGCGCCTATCGCGGCGAAGAGCGGAATCAAGAGCCAGGCAAGTGCGGCCATTTCGATCTCCCGACCTCAAGTGAGCGTCTGTGACTGACCGATCAGCAGATAACCATCTGCTGAAAACAACGCTGCTGGCCGGGGTGCGGTTACGCAAATCGGGCCGTAGGGGTACTGACCGGGTTTCAGACGAGGCGAGTCGAGCGAAGCGCGCGTGCGGACATGCTTCAGACGCCGACCCACTCCTCCGTGCCGTCCGAGAATTTCTGGTGCTTCCAGATCGGGACCTCGTGTTTGAGGTCGTCGATCAGCTTCCGGCAGGCCTCGAACGCCTCCCCTCGATGGGGGCAGGAGACCGCCACGACGACCGCCAGATCTCCGACCGCCAGATCACCCACACGGTGGACAGCGGCCAGCGCGCGCACGGGATAGTCGGCGACGACCTTCTCCGCGACGCGCCGCAGCTCGGCCTCGGCCGTGGGATGGCTGGAGTAGCCGAGGGTGTCGACGTCGGCGCCGCCGTCGTGGTTGCGCACCGTGCCGACGAAGAGCGCCGTGCCGCCGGCCGCGTCGTCGCCGACCGCGCGGAAGACCTCGTCGACGGTCAGCGGGGTGTCGCGTATCGCCAGCAGCCGGATCGGGTCCTGCGCCGCCTGCTCACCGGGGTGGGAATGCGTGCTCGCCATGAACCCATCGTGCCGTACGGCACTGACATCGCGGAACAGCGCTTTCGCCCGGCCCGGGGTGTACCGCTCCGGAGGGTCCTGCGGCCCTGGACCGCGTTCCTGGAGCCCGCGCCTTTCCTGGAGCCCGCGCCTCTCCTAGAGCCCGCGCCTTTCCTAGAGCCTGCGCCGCGCCTTGCGGGCCCGTCGTACCAGCGCGGCCGTACCGAGCAGCGCCACCGTCGCGCCCGCCGCGCCCGCCGCGGTGGCGTCCTTGCGGCCGAGCCGGCGGCCGGCGACCGTGTGGCGGCCCTCCACCTCCTCCAGGAGCGCGGCGAGGACCTCTTCGTTGGTCCAGCGTGGCCGCCATCCCGCGTCGTGCAGCCTGCTGACGCTGACCACCCAGGGATGCATGGTGTAGGCGAGGTCGCCGGCGGGCGAGGGGGTGAGGCCGATCCTGTGCAGCCGGGCCGCGGCCCCCAGGGCGACCGCCGACGGCAGTTCCATCCGGCGGATGCCGCTCAGCTCCTCGACCTCCTCCTGCTCCAGCCAGCCGTCACAGCCGACCGCGAACTCACCGTCGGCCTTCTCCAGCGCGGCGTACTCCAGCGCGCTGACCAGGTCGTCGACATGGCAGAACTGCCAGGTGGGGCGGGATCCCGCGACGACGAGCAGCCGCGGCGACTCGAAGTAGCGGGTGAGGGCCGTGTCCGTGCCGCCGACCAGGACGGCGGGGCGTACGACCGTGACATTGAGGCCGGGGTGCGCGCGGGGCGCGCGGCGGCCGAGGCGCTCGATCTCCAGCAGATCGCCGACGCCGGTCGCCTCGGCGGTCGCGCGCAGCTCCGCGTCCTCGGAGAGCGGGATGTCGTTGTCGGGCAGCGCGCCGTAGACCATGGCCGAGGTGCAGAGCACGACCCGGTGCACCCCCGCGGCGGCGGCGGCCGTGAGCACGGTCTGCGTACCGCGCACGTTGTACGCCGTACGCGCGGTCGCGTCGGTCTCCAGGTCGAGTTCGAGCGCGAGATGTACCACGACATCCGCCCCGCGCAACTTCTCCGCGATGGCCGGGTCGCGGACGTCGAGGACGTGCCACTGCGCCTCGGAGACCTCGCCCCTGCGCTCGTCGATGGCGATGACCTGCTTGATCTCCTCGGACGCGGCCAGGCGGCGGGTGAGCAGGTCACCCACCCCGGAGGCGGCGCCGGTGACCGCGACGACGGGGCCGCGGGACGGGGGCGTGGTTGAGCGGTTTCGCGCTGCGCGAACCTGCGGATCTGGGGAACTCACCGGGCGTCTCCAGCGGTTGTCTTCAATACGTACGTGAATGACGCGTACGTACCAGGTGATGTCCATCCTGCCGCAGGCCATGGTCCAGCGGAGCACCGAGCCCGGAAGCCGCCCGGGTGTCGAAATGGTATGCGGCCGTCGGAGGCGGGAGACACAGCAGGTCGGAGGCAGGGTCCCGGGCAGTACGGCGGGGCGCGGCCCGCGGCCCGCGAAGCCACCCTGACCCGCCCGGTGCCGCTTAGGCTGGGTGGTGTAGTCGGGCAGCCGCCGCCGGCAGCAAGCCGGCGGCCCTACGAGCCGAGGAACCCCGTGAGTGACACCCCATTCGGATTCGGCCTTCCGCCGGAGGAGCCGGAGGACGGCGACGGCAAGAAGAAGGACCCCGCCGGAGGTGGTCAGGGTGCCGGTGGCGGTCCCGTGAACCCCTTCGCGGGGTTCGGGCTGCCGGGCGGCGCGGGCGGTGCGGACAATCCGTTCGCCGCGATGTTCGGCTCGCTCAACCCCAACGACCTGGGCGCGGCCTTCCAGCAGCTCGGCCAGATGCTGAGCTATGAGGGCGGTCCCGTGAACTGGGACATGGCCAAGCAGATCGCCCGCCAGACGGTCGCCCAGGGCACACCCGACGGCACGAAGGACGCGAGCGTCGGGCCCTCCGAGCGCGCCGCGGTCGAGGAGGCCGTACGGCTCGCCGACATCTGGCTGGACGGCGTGACGTCCCTGCCCTCCGGGGCCAGTACGGCGGTGGCGTGGAGCCGCGCCGAGTGGGTCGAGGCGACGCTGCCCGCATGGCAGCAGCTTGTCGATCCGGTGGCGGAGCGGGTCGGTACGGCCATGGGCGAGGTGCTGCCCGAGGAGATGCAGTCCGTGGCCGGTCCGCTGATCGGCATGATGCGCTCCATGGGCGGCGCCATGTTCGGCCAGCAGATCGGACAGGCCGTGGGCGTGCTGGCGGGCGAGGTGGTCGGTTCGACCGACATCGGGCTCCCGCTCGGCCCGGCGAACAGGGCCGCGCTGCTCCCGCTGAACATCGAGGCGTTCAGCAAGGACCTCGGAGTGCCCAAGGACGAGATCCGGCTGTATCTGGCGCTGCGCGAGGCCGCCCATCAGCGGCTCTTCGCCCATGTGCCCTGGCTGCGGTCGCATATGTTCGGCGCCGTCGAGGGCTATGCCCGGGGCATCAAGGTGGACACGACCAAGCTGGAGGACGTGGTCGGCCAGTTCGACCCGACGCATCCCGAGGAGCTTCAGGAAGCGCTCCAGCAGGGCATGTTCCAGCCCGAGGACACGCCCGAGCAGAAGGCCGCGCTGGCCCGCCTGGAGACGGCGCTCGCGCTGGTCGAGGGCTGGGTGGACGCGGTGGTGCACGAGGCCGCGAAGTCCCGGCTCACGGGCGCCGACGCCCTGCGCGAGACGCTGCGCAGGCGGCGCGCCTCCGGTGGTCCGGCGGAGCAGACCTTCGCCACCCTCATCGGTCTCCAGCTGCGCCCGCGCCGGCTGCGGGACGCCTCCCGGCTGTGGGCCTCGCTCACGGACGCGCGCGGCGTCGACGGCCGCGACCGGCTGTGGGAGCACCCGGACATGCTGCCGACGGCCTCCGACCTGGACGACCCGGACGGCTTCGTCCACCACGAGCAGCTGGACTTCTCCGAGCTGGACAAGATGCTCGGCGAGGCGGCGGACGGCAAGCCGAACCTCCGTAAGGACGACGACAAGGGCGAGAGCGACAAGTGAGCCTGCACGACGACGCGGTCCTCGTACTGAAGAGCTACGAGGACCAGCAGGAGCTGCGCGGGCTCTATCTGGACCACCTTGCCGCTCATCCCGACGCGATGTGGAAGTCCTGCGGGGCCGGGCATCTGACGGCCAGCGCGCTGGTGATCGATCCGGAGCGCGGCCGGGTCCTGCTGACCCTGCACAAGAAGCTCGGCATGTGGCTCCAGATGGGCGGCCACTGCGAGCCCGGTGACACCTCGCTGGAGCGGGCAGCGCTGCGGGAGGCCACGGAGGAGTCCGGGATCGAGGGGCTGACGCTGCTGGCGGGCGGTCCCGTACAGCTGGACCGGCACGCGATCCCGGCACCGTGCCACTGGCATCTCGATGTCCAGTACGCGGCGCTGGCGCCGTCCGGGGCGGTCGAGGCGATCAGCGAGGAGTCACTGGATCTGCGCTGGTTCTCCTACGACGAGGCCGCGGAGGTGGGCGACGGCTCGGTCGTACGGCTGGTGGAGCGCAGCCGCGCGGCTCTGCGCGGCTGAGCACGACGGCTGAGAAGGGGCGGCCCATGAAGGCCGCCCCCTTCCGCCGGTCCGGAGTCACCCGCGTCAACGGGTCAACGGCTCCAGACGTTGTTCTGGTTCTGGCCGTGGGCGCCCTGCTGGCCGATCCCGTACTGAGCCCCGAGGCCCTGCCCGATCACCGTGTGCTGCGGCGGCATGACCTCGCTGGGCTGGACCAGCGCGTAGCCCTGGCCGAGGAAGCTCAGCTCCCAGCCCTCGCCGGTGTTGCCGCGCCGCCGCATCACCCCCGAGGAGTGCGTCTGCGCCTGCATCTGCACCCGCAGGCCGGAGGACCACGCGACGACCGCGTCGGCGTCGGCGTTGACGTACTTCTCCGGCGTGACCCGCATCATCAGCGGTTGGCCCGAGGTCATCAGCGCGACCTTGCCCCGGCCGGAGATGTTCAGCTGGTACTTGCCCGAGCCGGAGATCCCGTACTGGCTGTCCACCGCGATGACTTCGGTGTGCAGCGTGGAGTCGAGCGCCAGCACATAGGCGCTGTCCACCGTCATCCCCTCTTGGTCGACGTCCACCACATGGATGTACTGGGCGAGATTGGCCAGATAGACCGTGCCCTGCCCGGAGCAGCGCATCAGCTCCAGCCCCTCACCGGTGCGGGCGCGGGACTGGCGCTGGCTCTGCGACTGGTACTCCCCGTCGAAGTCGATCAGTCCCTGGTAGGCGACCATCGCGCCCTTGCGGGCGAGGACATCGTCCTGGCCGGTGAGCGCGACCCGCAGCAGTTGCGGGTTCTGTACCGCGTAGCGGTCCTGGGACTGCTGCTCGGTGTAGGCGAAAAGCGGACTCTGCATGGTGTGTTCTCCCCCCTCAGCCCTGGACCCGGAGGCGGTCGGTGCTGTCCTCGCTGGGCTGTACGACCACGATTCCCGAGCCGGAGAAGGCCATCTGGTAGGCCTCCCCGCTGCCGCGCCCGATCAGCGCGGACGCCTTGAAGCTGCGCTTGCCCTTCACCTTCAGGGCCGGCGACCAGGCGACGAGGGCGTCCGGGTCCACATAGGTCTCGTCCTCGCCCCGGCCGCAGTCGACGACGATCGGGGTGCCGCGCGAGGTCAGGGCGACCCAGCCGGTCCCGGAGATCTGTACGTTCCACAACCCCTGGCCGGCGAACTTGGCCAGCCCCTTCACGCGCTCGACGCCCCACTGGAGGTGCGCGTCGAAGGCGAGCAGGTTGGTGCCGTTGACCGAGAGCGCGTCGTTGTTGAGGTTGATGACGACGACATCCGCGCCGTAGTCGGCGAGATAGAGCAGACCGTCGCCCGCGCACTTCATCAGGGGCGTGCCCTCGCCGGTCACCCACTGGGAGGCGATCTGGCGGATGGCGGGCGGGTTGGGCTCGTACTGGATGAAGCCCTCGTAGGCGACCATCGAGCCGGTGCGTGCGAAGAGGTCCTGGCCCGAGGCCATCGCGACCTTGAGCATCGCGCGGCCGTGGTTCTCCATCCGGGCCGCGGCGGGGGTGGGGGCGTAGCCCGCGAGCTGCTGGTTCATTGTCCGGGCTCCCTCAGACCTCGTACGGCTGGACGACGATGAAGTTGCCGGGGGCTCCCCGGAACTGGAGGTTCACGGTCTCCCCGCTGTGGCCGGGGTACGCGTTGCGGCGCAGCCTGACCTGGCTGGAGATGATCACCTGGGACGCGGCCGACCAGGCGACGACGGCATTGCAGTCGGCGAAGGTCGTGGGCGTGACGGGCAGGACGACCGGGGTGCCATGGGTCTTCACGACCACGGTGCCCGTGCCCTGGAACAGCATGGTGAACAGCGCGCCACCGGGGATCCCGTGGCCCTCGATACGGCGCACCTCGTACTGGAGGCTCTCGTCGAAGGCGAGCACGTTCTCGGCGGAGACACAGATGCCGTCGCCCTGGAGCTCGACGGGGTGCAGATGCGCGCCCTCTTCGGCGAGGAAGACCTGCCCCTTGCCGGTGCAGCGCATCAGCTGCATCTCCTGGCCGGTGGCGTTGCCGACGATACGGCCGGCGAAACCGGCGCCCTTGTAGCCGAAGTCGACCTTGCCCTGGTACATCACCATGCTGCCCTGGCGGGCGAGGACCGGACTGCCGCCCTCGCCGAGGTCGACGCGCATCAGCTGGCCGTTCTGCGGGGTCCAGCGCTGGCCCGTGGGCAGTTCCTTGTACGGCTGAAGGGCCGCCTGGAGACCGGCGCCACCGGGCGGCACGCCCTGCGGGACACCTTGAGGGACGCCCTGGGGCGGACCCGGCGGCTGCTGACCGTACGGCGCCGGGGCGGGCTGCCCGTACGGCGCCGGGGCCGGCTGTCCGAACGGCGCGGCGGCGGGCCGGCCGTAGGGGGCGGGGGCAGGCTGTCCGAACGGGGCGGGCGCGGGCGCCGGCGGAGGGACCGTGCCGCCCGGCGGGGGCATCGGCGCCACGATGGTCGGCGCCGTATGCACGGGCTGCGGCGCCGGGGCGGGCACCGGAGCGGGGGGTCCGGCCGGACCCCCGAAGGAGGGAGGCGGGGTGCTCTGCGCGGGCGGGGCGAAAGCTGGTGGGGCGAAGGCGGGCGGCGCGCCACCGGCCACCGGCTCCGGCGCGGCCGGCTCCTCCTCGGCGACCTCACCGCCGAAGTTCCTCAGCAGCGCGTCGAGACCGCCGTCGAAGCCCTGGCCGACGGCGGCGAACCGCCAGACGTCCTTGAGATAGAAGTCACCGAGCATCACGGCACGCTCGGTGGTGAACTCCGAGCCAGTGAAGGCGTATCGGACGACTTCCTCGCCACCCGCGACGATACGGATGTATCCGGGGCCGACCTGGGACATCTGTCCGGCGCCGTCAAGGGTGGCGGTGAACGAGAGCCTGTGGATATTCGCCGGAATACGGTCCAGGGTGACCCGGAACGACTCGGTGTCGCCGGCCTGCGCGCCCAGCAACTGAAGGGATTCTTCCGGGGACTTCGGCTGATTGAAAAAGATGAAGTAACGGTCGTCAGAAAGCTGCTCGTTGGCGTCGAGGCCGAAACAGCTGATGTCGAAGCTCAGCCCGGGGCCGGTGATCTGCACACCTACGTACAGATCCGTCCCCGCGGTGAGATCACTGATCTTGGCCTTGTGGCCGCGCTGGAATTCCCTGGCCATGCGTAACGACCGTCCCCCATCCGGAAGGTGATTGCGTCGCGTCAGGCTAACGGCTGAGGCTGACAATCAGCCAAGTCGGTACACACTCGGGACAGGATCGCCGAAGGGGAGAGAAGTCTCGACGCCGGCGGCCGTCATTCGCCGCGTGCGACCGGCAGATACGGCAACCGCGCGGCCGCGACCACGCCTTCGAGATAGCCGCGGGCCCGCTCGGTGCGGGGATAGGCCTCCAGCAGACGCCAGAAACGCGGGCCGTGTCCCGGCACGAGCAGATGGGCCAACTCGTGGACGAGTACGTAGTCGACGACGTACTCCGGCATGCCCTGCAGCCGGTGCGACAGCCGGATGCTGCCCTCGGCGGGGGTGCAGGAGCCCCAGCGGGTGTTCTGGTTGGTGACCCATCTGACCGACGCGGGCCGGGCCCTGCCGCCGAAGTACTGGTCCGACAGCCGCTCGGCCCGCTCCGTCAGCTCGCTGTCGCCGAGGACGCGCTTGCTCTCCTGCGCGGCGAGTTTGTCGAGCATCACCGTCACCCAGCGCCGCTCCTCCGCCTCCGACATCCGGGCGGGGATGAGCACGATGGTCCGGTCGCCCTCACGGTAGGCCGAGACCGTTCTGCTGCGGCGGGTGCTCCTGCGGACCTCGACAGCGCTGGTCCCCGCGAGGCGAGGGGAAGGATCGGCGGACACGCCACGACGTTACCCGCTGGGTGTGGAGGAAGTCCCGCCTCCGCGAGGGTTCTCCCTTGATCCACTTCCTGTGCTGCGGGATTTGAACGACTAATGCCGGCAGCTGTGGATAACTTTCCGCACCGCCGACCGGCGTCTTGCATTCTGAGAACACGAATCCGGGGGCCCGGAACATTCCGGAGTGATCGTTCCGGGGTGATCGTTCCGGGGTGATCGCAGAGCACGAGAGAAGACCGAGAGCAGACAAACGGGGAGGCCGATATGCATCCGACGGTGAAGCCCGCGCTGCGCCGAGCGTGGCGGGAGCGGCAGACCGTGCAGTTCGGGATCACGCCCGCGCACGCGGTGCTGGTGGGTCCGGTCGATACGGCCACGGGCAGCTTCATGGAGCTGCTGGACGGGACGCGCGGGCTGCCGCTGCTGCGGGAGGAGGCCCGCTCGATGGGGCTGCCGGACGGCCTGGCCGACTCGCTGGTGAAGCGGCTGACCAGGGCGGGGCTGATCGACGATCAGGACGCGGGCGGCGGCGCGGCCGACGCGCTGCGCAAGCGGAGGGCAGTGCTCGACCGGTTGCGGCCCGATCTCGCGTCGCTCTCCGTCGTCCATCCGGAGCCGGGGGCGGGGGCGCGCCGGCTGGCGGCGCGGCGCAGGATGCGGGTCCAGATCCGGGGCGCAGGACGGGTGGGGGCGGCCGTCGCGGCGGTGCTCTCGGCCTCCGGGGTCGGGCGGGTCGATGTGCTGGACAGCGGGTGCGCCCAGGTGTGGGATGTGTCACCCGGCGGCCTGCCCCCGCGGTCCGTGGGTGAGCGCCGGGACACCGCGGCCCGGCAGTTGGTACGGAAGTCCGCGCCCGGACGCGCGCCGCGGGCGGCGGAGTTCGCGGAGTCGGCCGGCGAGGGCGAGCCGGGTCTCTCGCTGGTGATCGTCGCTCCGCGGGACGGACTCGCGGCCTACGCCCCCGATCCGGCGCCGGCCGAGCCCTGGATCTCCACCGGAACTCCCCATCTCTATACGGGAGTGATCGAGGCCACGGGTGTGGTCGGACCGCTGGTGCTGCCGGGCGGCACGGCCTGCGCGGGCTGTATCGCCGGGGAGCGCGCGGACCGCGATCCGGGGTGGCCGAGGATGCTGGCGCAGTGGCGCTCGGGTCGCGGCGCCGGCGCGGTACCGGCCTGTGATCTGGGGCTGGCCACGGCGGTGGCGGGACTGGCGGCGGCCCATGCCCTGTCGTTCCTGGACGGGGAGCTCCCGGCCAGTACGGGTGCGCGGTGGGAGGCATCACTGCCGCTGCTCGACTGGCGGTCGGAGCGGCTCGCACCGCATCCGGAATGCCCCTGTGGGGCGGCGGGCCAAAGAGAGGGGGAGCGCATGGCCGCGGCGGGGGCGTCGCACGACACAATGGCGGGGTAATCGCCGTACGCGGCATGGCTGTCTGGGATTAGGAGGGGCTCAATGTCTGATCTTCCCCGGAAGGCGGTCACCCGTACCGCGAAGCTGGCCACGCTGCCGCTGGGCTTCGCAGGCCGGGCCACATGGGGGCTCGGCAAGCGGATCGGCGGGAAGCCCGCGGAGATCGTCGCGCGGGAGTTGCAACAGCGCACGGCCGACCAGCTCTTCAAGGTGCTCGGGGAGCTGAAGGGCGGAGCGATGAAGTTCGGGCAGGCGCTGTCCGTCTTCGAGTCCGCGCTGCCGGAGGAGATCGCGGGGCCCTACCGGGCGGCGCTCACCAAGCTCCAGGAAGCGGCGCCGCCCATGCCGACCCGTACGGTGCACGCGGTGCTGGCGGAGCGGCTCGGCGAGGAATGGCGGGAGCTGTTCCTGGAGTTCGAGGACAAGCCGTCGGCCGCCGCGTCGATCGGCCAGGTGCACCGGGCGGTGTGGCACGACGGACGCGAGGTCGCGGTCAAGGTGCAGTATCCGGGGGCGGGCGAGGCACTACTGTCGGATCTGACCCAATTGAGCCGGTTTGCCCGGCTGCTGGGGCCGCTCATTCCGGGGTTGGACATCAAGCCGCTGATCAACGAGTTGCGCGACCGGGTGTCCGAGGAACTGGACTACGCCCTGGAGGCCGAGGCGCAGCGGGAGCACGCGGCGGAGTTCGCGGACGATCCGGATGTGGTGGTGCCCGATGTGGTGCACCAGGGCGATCAGGTGCTGGTCACGGAGTGGATCGACGGGACACCGCTGGCGGAGGTGATCTCCGACGGCACGCCCGAGGAGCGCGACCGGGCGGGGCAGTTGCTGGCGCGGTTCCTCTTCTCGGGCCCGGCGCGTACGGGCCTGCTGCACGCGGATCCGCATCCCGGGAACTTCCGGCTGCTGCCCGCCGCGGACGCCGAAGAGGACGGCTCGTCCGGTGAACTGCGGCTCGGAGTCCTGGACTTCGGCACGGTGGACCGGCTGCCCGGCGGGCTGCCCGACACGATCGGTGAGGCGCTGTGGATGGCGCTGGAGGGCGACGCCCAGGCGGTGTACGGCCTGCTGCGGGACGAGGGGTTCGTCAAGGAGTCCATCGATCTCGACCCGGACGCGGTGCTTGAGTATCTGCTGCCGATCATCGAGCCCGCGGTGGTGGAGGAGTTCGCCTTCACCCGAAGCTGGATGCGCGCGCAGGCAGCGCGGATCGCCGACCCGCGGTCTCCCGCCAACCAGTTGGGCAAGCAGCTGAATCTGCCCCCGTCGTATCTGCTGATCCACCGGGTGACGCTGAGCACCATCGGAGTGCTCTGTCAGCTGAGCGCGACGGTACGGCTCCGGGACGAGCTGGAGGCATGGCTGCCCGGGTTCCTGCCGGAGCCGGGCGACGAGGAAGAGATCCTGTCACCACCGGTCGGAGTCGAGTCTGCCCTCGATGGCTCTGATGTGGGCGCGTGAGCACGGAGCGCCGGTAGCCTCACCTGGCTCCGGGTGGGAAGGACAACGGGAAAGACAACGCACCGCGGGGGCCGGTCCGTCGGGACCGGTCCCCGCGCAGTGACAGCGACTGGCGCTGGCTGAGGTGTCGACTACTGCATGACGGCCATGGCGAGCGCGCGGCGGGCGCGCATCGATACGCGCTCGGCGCGGCGCTGCATCCGCCGAGCGGCGACCAGGCGCACGGCCCGGCGTTCCGCGTCGGCTTCCCGCATGCGCTCGTTCATATGCGCGCGTGCCAGGGCTTCTGGAATGAGTTGCATCTCGCGGGTCCTGTTCTGACGCGAGTCATTCGCGCCCATGGTGGTGACGACTGGGGTGGCGGAGCCGGACGGCTCGCTCGGGGAAGAGGTCATCGGAGCCTGCTTCTGGGGATCGTGCGTGAGGGGGCGGTCGATGGTTCCGGTGACGTTCATGCCGAGACCGGGTTCTTGCGCGGACGGCCACGGGGCCGCTTGCGGGCAACCACGACGCCCTGGACGAAGAGCTCCCCACCCCAGACACCCCACGGCTCGCGCCGCTCCTTGGCGCCGGCGAGGCAGGCCTCGATCAGCGGGCAGGTGCGGCAGAGCGCCTTGGCGTACTCGACATCGGCCGGGGACTCGGCGAAGAAGACCTCCGGGTCGTAGGCACGGCAGGGAACGGGTACGCCGAGGTTCTCGATGGCGTCGTCGAGCGCGGTCAGCGCGGTGAGCGGGGTCAAGGTGGAGTCCTCCGTGGAGCCGGGCGGGGTGATCGATTCGGAAGGCGGTACGGACGGGGCGTGCGCTTCGAGTTGCACGGGGTGTCGTTCCTCGTCTGGTCGGTCCGGCCTGTTGGCCGGGTGTCGGCTGGTACCGGGTGTTGCGTGTCCCGAGGCCCCTTCGCTCTGGCTGTCCCGTTCGGGACAAACAGAAGGGCCGCGGATCCCGGGTGGGGTTCCGCGGCCCTGAAGGCGCCGGCCTGATGGTGGATCAGGCTGGATCACTCCAGGGTTCGAGCCCACGGAAGGCCCACATCGTGTGGTGCTGCATCTGCTTCGTTGCTTCGGCACCGGTCGCCGCAAAGGCATAGGCCTTGGCCTCTGCCGCTGCTACTCCTGCTTCCAGTGCCTTGGTCGGTCGCTCATTACGCTCCAGGACATTGACGGCGCGCTTCCGGACAGGAAGGGCCGACAGACCTGCGGGACGCACGGCGGAGGCGCCGGACAGACCACTGGCGATGAGTTCGGACCGGGAGAAGCCGAGCGGGCAGACGGAGACGACCGAGGGATCGGTCATTTTGGCGGTGCTGATGAAGCTTGCGTTGATGCTGATCACTGGAATCGCCTCCTCTCGGCGTCTCAAGGACCGGCCCGAAGGCCCGTCACACGTATCTGGACAAGTAGAGCACGGTAACAGGGCTTCGGAGAAGCCGTTGTTTCCGTGGTTAAGAACCTATGGGGATTCCTGGGGCGGGCGCAAACTATTTTTGGGTCGAGTTTGCCTCAGCTGTCCCGATCGGCTTCCGCGCGCTCTTCACCTGCGCAGATGGCCAGCACATCGGCTCCGAACCGGTCCAGCTTGCGGCTGCCGACACCGGCGATCCCGGCCAGCTCGCCCGCGCTCCCGGGCACGGCCTCGGCGATCGCCATCAGTGTCTTGTCGGTGAACACGCAATAGGCGGGCTGACTCAGCTGCTGTGCCTGGTCGGCACGCCAGTCGCGCAGCCGCTCGTAGAGCGCCTCGTCCATGTCCGAGGGACAGTCCTCGCAGCGCATCAGCTTCATCTCGCCGGCGTCCGTAAGCGTCTTGCCGCACACCCGGCACAGCACCGGACCGCGCCGCTTGCGCCGGACCGCGCCCGCGCGGTCCACGGAACCGCCCGCGCCCGGCGCCGCGCCCCGGGCGCCCGGGGCCACGGAGCCCGGTCGCAGCCCGTTGAGAAAGCGGGTGGCCCGCCGGGAGGCCCGGCCGCCGGGAGAGCGGGAGAGCGCCCAGGAGAGGGAGAGATGCAACCGCGCCCGGGTGACACCGACATAGAGCAGCCGGCGCTCCTCCTCGATCTGCTCGTCGGTCTTGGCGTAGGTGATCGGCATCATGCCCTCGGTGAGACCGACGAGGAACACCGCGTCCCACTCCAGGCCCTTCGCGGCGTGCAGCGAGGCGAGCGTGACGCCCTGCACGGTCGGCGCGTGCTGCGCGGCGGCGCGCTCGTCCAGCTCGGCCACCAGATCGGCGAGCGTCGCCGAGGGCTTGGCCCGTACGAAGTCCTCGGCGAGCCGGACGAGGGCGGCCAGCGACTCCCAGCGGTCACGGACCGCGCCCGAGCCCGCCGGAGGTTCGGTGGTCCAGCCCTTCGTGGAGAGCACCGCCCGGACCTGCGACGGCAGCTCGACCACATCGTCGAGCAGGGAGTCGTTGCCCCCGAAGCGGGCCGCGCCACGCAGCGCGGCGCCCGCTTCCCGTACCTCCTGGCGTTCGAAGAACCGCTCGGCGCCGCGCAGCTGGTAGGGCACGCCCGCGTCGGCGAGGGCCTGTTCGTAGACCTCCGACTGCGCGTTGATCCGGTACAGCACCGCGATCTCGCCGGCCGGCACGCCCGCGGCGATCAGATCGCGGATCCGGCGGGCGGTGCCCTCGGCCTCGGCCGGCTCGTCCGCGTACTCCGCGCAGACCGGCTCGGGGCCCGGCTCGCGCTGCGAGATCAGTTCGAGCCGGTGCTCGGCGGCCCGGCCGCGCGCCTGGTTGAGCAGGCCGTTGGCGAGATGGACCACCTGCGGGGTGGAGCGGTAGTCACGGACCAGCTTCACGACGGTGGCGCTCGGATGCCGGGTGCGGAAGTTCAGCAGATGGTCCGGGGTGGCGCCGGTGAAGGAGTAGATGGTCTGGCTGGCGTCACCGACCACACAGAGGCTCTCCCGGTCCCCCAGCCACAGGTCGAGCAGCCGCTGCTGGAGCGGGCTGACGTCCTGGTACTCGTCCACCACGAAGTGCTGGTACTGACGGCGGATCTGGTCGGCGATGTCATGGCGGTCCTGGAGGATGCCGACCGTGAGCAGCAGGACATCCTCGAAGTCGATCACCGAGCGCTCGCGCTTCAGCTGCTCGTACATCCCGTAGATCTGGCCGATCTCGGCCGCGTCGCGCGGGGCTTCGCGGGAGGACTTGGCCACGGCGGCCGGATAGTCGGCCGGTACGGTCTGGGTGACCTTCGCCCACTCGATCTCGCCGGTGACATCGCGCAGTTCATTGCGGTCGAGCCGGATCCGGCAGCGGGCCGCGGACTCGGCGACCAGCTGCACCTTGCGGTCCAGCAGCCGGGGCAGCTCTCCGCCGACCGCCTTGGGCCAGAAGAACTGGAGCTGGCGCAGCGCCGCCGAGTGGAACGTACGCGCCTGCACACCGCCCGCGCCGAGCTGGCGCAGCCGCCCGCGCATCTCGCCCGCGGCGCGGTTGGTGAACGTGACGGCCAGCACGCTGGCGGGCTGGAGGATCCCCGCGCGCACGCCGTACGCGATCCGGTGCGTGATCGCACGCGTCTTGCCCGTGCCGGCGCCCGCCAGCACGCACACCGGACCGTGCAGGGCCGTCGCCACCTCGCGCTGCTCGGGGTCGAGCCCGTCGAGCACCGCGTCGGCGTCGCGCGGCGGGGTCACGATCTGGCCGCCGTCGGATTCCCGCGGGAACAGTGAGGAGTGCGTTGCTGCTGTCACCCCGCCATGCTGCCAGGTCTCCCGGGACAGGTGCGGCGGTTGTCCACAGGGGTGCCGCATCGGTCGTACTGGTGCGTTCGTAAGACCGCACCAGTGGATGGACGGCACCGGCCGGGGATGGCCGTACGGCATACGGGAATGGTGGCCGGGTCGCGCACGTTCGAGAGAATGCGGGCGACGCAATCAGCTGGATATCCGCGATATCGAGGCAGAGGAGCCGAGAGACATGCCGGGCACTGTGACGATGTACAGCACCACGTGGTGCGGATACTGCCGTCGGCTCAAGGGCCAGATGGACCGTGAGGGCATCACGTACACCGAGATCAACATCGAGCAGGACCCGGAGTCGGCCGCCTTCGTCGAGAAGGCGAACGGCGGGAACCAGACGGTGCCGACCGTGCTGTTCCCCGACGGCTCCACGCTGACGAACCCCTCGCTGGCCCAGGTCAAGCAGAAGGTCGGCGTCTGAGAACGCGGACACGCGCCCCAGGGGCCCACACGACGCGAGCCCCCGCTCGACTGCTGCCGGCGGGGGCTCTGTCGTACAGACCGGCGGATGCTCAGGACTCCGGCGGATGCTCAGGACTCCGGCGGTGCTCAGGGCTGAGGCGGGTGCCCGGTGCTCAGAGCTGGGGCAGCGGCTTCGGCAGGGGCTTGCCGTACCAGAGCTCCACCAGCCGCGCGGCGATCGAGATGCCGACCGGGGGAAGGATCTCGCCCGTCTCGATGGCGGTCCGCAGATCCTCCCGGGAGAACCAGCGCGCCTCCTCGATCTCCTCGCCGTCCACCGTGACGTCGGAGGACGTGGCGCGCGCCATGAAGCCCAGCATCAGGCTCGACGGGAACGGCCACGGCTGGCTGGCGATGTACTCGACCTCGCCGACGGTGACGCCCGCCTCCTCGTAGACCTCACGGGCCACTGACGTCTCGATCGACTCGCCCGGCTCCACAAAGCCCGCCAGCGTGGAGAAACGGCCCTCGGGCCAGTGGACCTGGCGGCCCAGCAGCGCGCGGTCCTCCTCGTCGGTCACGAGCATGATCACCGCGGGGTCGGTACGCGGATAGTGCTCGGCGCCGCAGGCCTGGCAGCGGCGGATATGGCCGGCCGCCGCGATCACGGTGCGCTCGCCGCAGCGGGAGCAGAAACGGTGCAGCCGCTGCCAGTTCTCCAGCGCCACCGCGTGCACCATCAGGCCCGCGTCGCGCGCGGAGAGCAGCATCCCGGCCTCGCGCAGCCCAGCGGGCCGCGCCGACTGGTCCATCCGTCCCGGGAGCGAGTCCTTCTGGAGCGCGAAATAGCGGACGCCGTCCTCGTCCGTACCGAGGAAGTAGCGATGGGTCTCGGTGAGGGGCGCCTCGAAGGACGGGGTCATGACCAGTTCGGTACGCCCGTCAGGGGTGTCGTCGATCAGCACCTGGCCGCCCGACACCACGAAGACGCGGGTCGTCGGATGGCTCCAGGCAGCCGCCAGCCAGGCCTCGTCGAGACGGTGGTGCGCCGCGCGGTCGATACCGCTGGGGGCGGTGAGGCCAATGGGTCGGTGTGCGGTGGCGTCACTGCTGAGGGTGCTCACAGGTACTTCCAACTCCCCCGGATGGATTGGGTTTCTGGTCAGCGGAGTGTGCGGCGGAGGCGAGCGGGGCGTTCAACGCGCGGGTCCTGTCCCGGGCCCGGGGGCAGCGCCCAGCTCGCTCCAGAGGTGGGCGGTGGTCTCCACGCCTTTGAGGAGCAAGTCGAGTTCGACCTTCTCGTTCGGCGCGTGCCAGCCGTCGGACGGTA
Organism: Streptomyces scopuliridis RB72; assembly: GCF_000718095.1. GTDB lineage: Bacteria > Actinomycetota > Actinomycetes > Streptomycetales > Streptomycetaceae > Streptomyces > Streptomyces scopuliridis. Next base: position 93,519 of record NZ_JOEI01000014.1, read on the forward strand.
CGGAGATGCCCAGGAAGAGCACCGGGGCACCGAGCACGTCCTGGAGGTCGGCGGCCGGTCCCGAACCGCCCTCCCGGGTGAAGCGGATCTTCTGGCCGAAGGCGCGGCCCATGGCCCGTACAAGCGACTGGAGCGCGGGATGGTCCAGCGGGGTCAGACAGGGACGCGTGGCCGCGCCGAAGCTGATCTTGTGGCGGATGCCGGCCGGGATCCTGGCCTCGGCCCAGTCGCGTACGGACCGCTCGATACGGTCCGGGTCCTGGCCCGCGACCAGCCGGAACGAGAGCTTCAGCTGGGCGGAGGACGGAATGATCGTCTTGCCGCCGGGGCCCTGGTAGCCCCCGCCGATGCCGTTGACCTCGGCGGTCGGACGGGCCCAGACCCGCTCCAGCGTGGAGAAGCCCGCCTCGCCGAGGGTGCCGTGCGATTTCGCCGTACGCAGCCACTCCTCCTCGTCGAAGGGCAGCTCCGCGATCAGGGCGCGCTCGGCCTCGGTGAGTTCGGCCACACCGTCGTAGAAGCCGGGGACCGTGACGCGCTCGTGCTCGTCGTGCAGGGCCGCGACGAGGCGGGCGGCGACGGTGGCCGGGTTCGGCACGGCTCCGCCGAAGGAGCCGGAGTGGATGTCCTGGTCGGGGCCGTACAGCTCGATCTCGCAGTCGGCGAGCCCGCGCATACCGGTGCAGACGGTCGGGGTGTCCGCCGACCACATGCCCGTGTCCGAGACGATCACGACATCGGCGGCGAGACGGCCTGCCCGCTCCTCGGCCAGCGCGCGGAAGTGCGGGGAGCCCGATTCCTCCTCGCCCTCGACGAGCAGCTTGAGGTGGACGGCGGGTGCGGTGCGGCCCGTGGCGGCGAGATGCGCCCGGACGCCGAGTGTGTGGAAGAACACCTGCCCCTTGTCGTCGGCGGCGCCGCGCGCGTACATACGGCCGTCCCGTACGACCGGCTCGAAGGGGTCCGTGTGCCAGCCGTCCTCGCGGGCGGCGGGCTGGACGTCGTGGTGGCCGTAGACGAGCACGGTCGGGGCTTCCGGGTCCTCGGAGGGCCACTCCGCGAAGACGGCGGGGGCGCCCGGGGTGTCCCAGATCTCGGTGACCGGGAACCCGGTCTCCTTGAGCTTCGCGGCAAGCCAGTCGGCACTGCGCCGCACGTCAGCGTCGTGGTCGGGGTGGGCGGATACGGAGGGGATGCGCAGCCAGTCGGCGAGGTCGGCGAGGAAGGCGGCGCGGTGGGTCTGGATGTACGTACGGACGACGCTGTCCGGGGTGTCGCTCATGACGTCGAGCCTAACGGGCTCAGAGGGCGGTCCCGTCTGCCGGTTGTGAGGATCGCTCTTCCGTGGGTGTGTCCCGGGTCTCGTGCGTACGTTCCGGGGCGGTCGCGTGCGGGACCTCCGGACCGGTCTCCTCCAGAGCTTCCGGGGCTTCCGGGGCTTCCGGGGCTTCGGTGAGGAGCCGCTCCAGCTCCGGGCGGCCGGGAAGGCGGTCGGGGCGGACGACCTCCCCCGTCCGTACATACAGGAACGTGGCCGTGACCGCGTCCGGCGGGAGGCCGTGCTGCTCGGCCCAGGCCAGCCGGTAGACGGCGAGCTGGAGGGGGTCCGCGGTCCCGGCGCGGCCGGTCTTCCAGTCGACGATCTCGTACGTGAAGGTCTCCGCGCCGGTCACGGGGTCGGTCCGGGCAGAGCGGTAGACGGCGTCGATACGCCCCCGGATCACCCGGCCCGCGAGGGTGAGCTGGAACGGTTCCTCCACGCGGTACGGCGTGCGCCGGGCGTACGGCGTGAGCTCGAACGCCTCCTTGAGCGCGGCCAGATCACGTTCGTCCGCGATCTCCGGCTCGTCCTCCTCGCCCCCGGGCAGCTCGTCGGGGCCGAGCATCGGGAGCGGCAGCTCCTCGAACCGCGACTCCACCCAGGCGTGGAACCGCGTGCCCCGGCGGGCGGCGGCGCGCGGCGGACGCGGCATGGGCCGGGCCAGCTCCTGGGCGAAGCCGTCGGGGTCGGCGGCGAGCCGCAGCAGCTGGGAGGCGGAGAGCGACGGCGGTACGGGGACCTCGCGGACGGTGGCGCGGGCGCGGCGCAGCTCACCGGCGAGGGCGTCGAGATCGCGGTCCCAGGAGGCGAGGGTGCGGCTCTCTTCGGGGGTGAGGCGGGGGCGGGCGGCCGGTGTCCCCTCAGGCTGCCGGGGGCCGGGGACGGCGGCCGGGACGGCGGGGGCGGCGGCCGGGGCGACGGGGGCGGGGCCTTCGGCGGCAGGGGTGGTCGTCCAGTCGTCCCAGTCGGACAGATCCGCGCCGGACAGGTCGGCGCCGGACAGGTCGGCGTCGAAGGGGTCCTCGTCCATCGACTCGATGTCGAACGGGTCGGCATCGAAGGGGTCGGCATCGGACGGCTCGGCAAGGTCCGGCCCGTACAGCTCCGGTCCGTACAGCTCCGGTTCGTCGGGCTCATCCAGGTCGGCCGGCTCATCCGGACCGGTCGGCTCCGCCGACTCGGCCGATCCGCCTCCCTCGCTCCCCAGCTCCTCCAGATACGTCAGCACCGTGTCCGCCGCCGCGCGCCGACGGGTCAGGGACGGCCCGTCCAACGGAAGCGGCCAGGCGTGGGAGACGCCCTCCGTCCGCAGGGCGGGGTTGTCCTCCGACTCCTCCGGTTCGTCCGCCCACGCCTCGATCTCACCGAAGCCGGCCGCGCAGTGGTCGTACAGCGCGTGCAGGAAATCGGACGGGCCCCTCGGGCGCTTCTGGGTGGGCCCCCACCAGTGGCCCGAACCGAGCAGCAGCGAGCGCGGGCGGGTGAACGTGACATAGCCGAGGCGCAGTTCCTCGGTGTGCTGGTGCCCCTTCATGGCCTCCTTGAAGGACTTGAGCCCCTTCGCGTCCCAGGACGTGATCTCCGGCAGTGTCGGCGCGTCACCGCGCAGCGCGTGCGGGAGGACCTTCGGCTGGGACGTCCATGCCTCGCGCGCCTTGCCGTTGGGGAACTGTCCCGCGACCAGCCCCGGCACGGCGACGACATCCCACTCCAGGCCCTTGGACTTGTGGGCGGTGAGGACCTTCACCGTGTTCTCGCCGCCGGGCAGCGCGTTGTCCAGGCCCTTCTCGTACTGCGCGGCCGTACGCAGGAACGCCAGGAAGGCCAGCAGCCCGGCCTCGCCGTCGAGCGCGGCGAACGACGCGGCTACGTCGAGGAAGTTGCCCAGCGTCTCGCGGCGGCGGGCGGCCAGCGCGTGCGGCGACGCGGAGAGCTCGACCTCAAGGCCGGTCGTGGCCAGAACGCGGTGCAGGACGTCCATCAGGGGATCCGCGAGCGAACGGCGCAGCTCGCGCAGTTCGGTGGCGAGCCGGGCGAACCGGACCCGGGCGGCGGCGGAGAAGGGCAGTCCGTCCTCCGGCGCGCCCGCCGACTCCAGGAAGGTGTCCAGGGCGTCGGCGAGCGAGATCACCTCGGCGGGGTCGGTGCCCTCGACCGCCGCGGCCAGCCGCGCGTCGGGATCGTCGTCCCCGTCGGCGCCCGTACCCCGGTGGACCAGCAGTCGCGCCCGGCGGCCGAGCAGCGCCAGATCGCGCGGGCCGATGCGCCAGCGGGGTCCGGTGAGCAGCCGTACGAGGGAGGCGTTGGCGCCGGGGTCCTGGAGGACCTCGCACATCGCCACGAGGTCGGCCACCTCGGGGAGATGGAGCAGCCCGGACAGGCCGACGACCTCGACGGGCACGTCGCGGGCCACCAGGGCGCCCTGGATCTCCGGGAAGTCCCCGGCCGTACGGCACAGCACGGCGATCTCGGCGGGCTCCTTGCCCGTGCGCACCAGATGGGCGATCGAGTCGGCGAGCCAGTCGATCTCCTCCGCGTGCGTAGGCAGCAGCGCGCAGCGCACCCCGCCGTCGCGCTCGGCGCCGGGCGCCGGACGCAGGGCCTCCACGCCCTCGTGCATCGCGCGCAGCGGTTCCGCGAGGCCGTTGGCGAGGTCCAGGAGACGGCCGCCGCTGCGGCGGTTCTCACTGAGCGAGAAGCGGGCGGCCGGGCGGCCGTCGGCGTACGGGAAGTGGGCCGGGAAGTCGTCCAGGTTGGCGACGGAGGCACCGCGCCAGCCGTAGATCGCCTGGCAGGGGTCGCCGACCGCGGTGACCGCGTGTCCCGTACCGCCGCCGAAGAGCCCGGAGAGCAGGAGCCGCTGCGCGACCGACGTGTCCTGGTACTCGTCGAGCAGGACGACCCGGAACTCGTCCCGGAGGAGGGCGCCGACCTCGGGTCTGGTGGTGGCGAGCTGGGCGGAGAGTGCGATCTGGTCGCCGAAGTCGAGGAGATCGCGGGAGCTCTTGGCGGCGCGGTAGCGCCCGACGAGTTCGAGCAGTTCACTGCGGGCGACGGCGGTCTCCGGGACCTTGCGCAGCTCGGCGTTGCTGAGCCTCGCGCCCTCCAGGGCGCGCAGCAGGTCGGTGTCGTACGCACTGAGCCGCGCGGGCCCGACAAGATGCTCGGCCAGTTCGGCGTCGAGTGCGAGCAGATCGCTGACCAGCGCGGGGAGCGTCTTGGTCAGGGCGGGATACGGTCCCGGCGCGTCCCGCAGCACGCGCGCGGCGAGCTGGAAGCGGGTGGCGTCCGCGAGCAGCCGGGCGGTCGGCTCCAGACCGATCCGCAGACCGTGGTCGGTGAGCAGCCGGCCCGCGAAGGCGTGGTACGTGGAGATGCTGGGCTCGCCCGGCGAGTGCTCGGGGTCGATGGCGTCGGGGTCGGTGACTCCGGCCCGTACGAGCGCCTTGCGCACCCGCTCGGCCAGCTCGCCCGCGGCCTTGTTGGTGAACGTCAGCCCGAGGACCTGCTCGGGGGCGACCTGTCCGCTGCCCACCAGCCACACCACCCGGGCGGCCATCACGGTCGTCTTCCCGGAACCGGCCCCGGCCACGATGACCTGCGGGGCGGGCGGCGCGGTGATGCAGGCCGTCTGCTCCGGGGTGAAGGGGATCCCGAGAAGCTCCTTGAGCTGCTCGGGATCGGTGAGATGTACGGACACCTCAGGGAGGCTATCCGGCACTACTGACAGTGGGCTGGGGTGGCCTCGCGGGCGCGGCCTCAGGTGACGCGGCCGACCATTATGACGAGGACGCTGATGGTCTCGCCGTCCACCTCGTAGAGCACGCGCCAGTCACCGACCGGCAGCCGCCAGTAGCCTGAGGAGCCCATCTGCCGGGCAGCGTCAGGACACGGGTCGTCCGCCAGGGCACGTACCGCTACCACGCAGTTCTTCGCGCCAATGGGGTCGATCTGCTGTAATCGGCGGTATTCAGTCGTGGCCTGGTGCTCCCACACCATGGTGTACGTCATGACGCCACTGCCTGGGCGTCTTCTGCTTCCAGCTGGGCCATGAACTCGTCATGCGTAATCCTTGGCCCGGTAGGCGCGGCCTTGCGCGCCTCGATTTCAGCGATATCGGCCTCGTCGCGGATGCGACGCAGCTCTTCCAGTTCCTCTATCGACACCAGGGCAGCCGCAGGCCGGCCGTATTCGCTGATCACGATCTCCGCGTGGCCGTACCGCACTCGGGCGACGAGTTGCCCGAGCTGATTGCGGGCTTCGACAAGGGGATATGTCTCCATGCGGAAACCGTACAGACCGGCAGGTGTGCCCGACCCCAGAACGGGCAGACCTCAGAGATATTCGCCCATACGAGTTAGTTTGCCACCTTATCCTCATTCCACGACTTGCTGCCCCTCCGGCTGCGCGCTGCACGACGCGCGGAACGCGCAGTGGCCGCAGTGCTGGCCGGTCGTGGGGGTGAAGCGTTCGTCGAGTACGCGGCCGGCCGCCGTCGTCAGGAGTTCACCGACCCACTCCCCCGCCAGCGGCTCCTGGGCCTGGATCTTGGGGAGTTCCTCGCCGCCCTCCTTCTTCGGCGCGGCCTGGCGCAGTTGTACGAGTTCCGCGCCGCCGGGCTCCGGGCGGCGGCCGTCGAAGATCTCGTCCAGCGCGCCTTCGCGTACCGCCAGCTGATAGACGGCGAGCTGGGGGTGGTGGGCGACCTCGTCCTTCGTCGGGGCCTGCTTCCCGGTCTTGAAGTCGACGACATAGGCGCGGCCTTCCGCGTCCTTCTCGACGCGGTCCATGGAGCCCCGGATGCGTACCTCGTACGCGCCCGCTTCGAGGGTGACGTCGAATCCGTGCTCCGTGGCGGCGGGCGTACGGCCGCGGTCCATGACATGCCAGCGCAGGAAGCGTTCGAGCGCGATCCTCGCCTGCGTCTTCTCCTGCTGGGACTTCCAGGGGGCGTCGAAGGCGAGCGCGTCCCATACGGAGTCCAGCCGCTCCATGAGGACGTCGAGATCGGCGGGGGTACGGCCGGAGGCCACCTCGTCGGCCAGCACATGGACGACGTTGCCGAACCCCTGGGCGGCGGTGGCGGGCGCGTCCGCCTTCACCTCGCGTCCCAGGAACCACTGGAGCGCGCAGGTGTTCGCCAGTTGGTCGAGGGCGCTTCCGGAGAGCGCGAGGGGCTGGTCCCGGTCGCGCAGCGGGACCGTGCTGTGGGTCGGCTCGTACAGGCCCCACCAGCGGTGCGGATGCGCGGCCGGGACGAGCGCCTGGCCGTCCTCGTCGCTGAGCGCCGCGAGCCGGGCGAGACGGCGGGCGGCGGCGTCACGGAGCGCCGGGGACGCCTCCGGGTCGACCGTGGTGGCGCGGAGTTCGGCGACGAGCGCGGCGACGGCGAGCGGGCGGCGGGGGCGGCCGGTGATGTCCCTGGGCTCCACGCCGAGTTCGGTGAGGAAGCGCGAGGGCTGGTCACCGTCGTCGGCCGGCGCCTTGACGGCGGTCACGACCAGCCGGTCGCGGGCGCGGGTCGCGGCCACGTAGAACAGCCTGCGCTCCTCCGTGAGCAGCGCGCCGGGGGAAAGGGGCTCGGCCAGTCCGTCGCGGCCGATCCTGTCCGCCTCCAGGAGGGAGCCGCGCCGCCGCAGGTCGGGCCAGAGCCCCTCCTGCACGCCGGCGATGACGACGAGGCGCCATTCGAGCCCCTTCGAGCGGTGTGCCGTCATCAGCCGTACCGCGTCGGGGCGTACGGCCCTGCGGCTGAGCGTGTCGGCGGCGATGTCCTGGGCGTCGAGCTCCTCCAGGAAGTTCAGCGCGCCCCGGCCGCCGGTGCGCTCCTCCGCGCGCGCGGCGGCGTCGAAGAGGGCGCACACGGCGTCGAGATCACGGTCGGCGTTACGGCCGCCCGCGCCGCCGCGCAGCGCGGAGCGTTCGAGCCGCCCCGGCCAGGGGGTGCCGTCCCACAGCTCCCAGAGCGCCTCCTCGGCGGTGCCGCCGCCTTCGAGCAGCTCTCGCGCCTTGCGCAGCAGCGCGCCGAGCCGCTGTGCGCCACGGGCGTACGCGGGGTCGTGCGCCACCATCCGCTCGGGCTCGGCGAGCGCCCGCGCGAGCAGCGCGTCCGACGCGGCGGGCACCCGGTTCCCGCCGGCGCGCTCCTCGTCGCGCAGCGCCCTCCCGAGCCGGCGCAGATCGGCGGCGTCCATCCCGCCGAGGGGCGAGGTGAGGAGAGTGAGAGCCGTCTCGACATCGAGCCAGGAGGTGACGGGGGCGGCGGGCTCGGCGGAGGCGGGCTCGGCGGAGGCGGGCTCGGCGGAGGCGGGCTCGGCCGGAGGCTGGTCGTCGTCAGGCGCGGCGCCCTCCCCTCGTACGTCCTCCCCTCGTACGCCCACCCCTCGTACGTCCTCGCCTCGTACGTCCTCCCCTCGTAGGTCCTCGCCCTCCGCGCCCCGCGACGGACGGCCTATCGCCGCCTCCGCCACCGCTCGCAGCGCCGTCAGCAGCGGCGCCACCGCCGGTTCATGGCGCAGGGGAAGATCGTCGCCGTCGATCTCCAGGGGCACGCCCGCCGAGGTCAGGGCGCGCCGGATCGACGGGATCGTACGGCCGCCCGCGCGCACCAGCACCGCCATGTCGCGCCACGGAACGCCGTCCTCCAGATGCGCGCGGCGCAGGATGTCCGCGATGTTGTCCAGTTCGGTCGACGGCGTCGGGAACGTGTACGTCTCGACCCTGCCGCCCGTGCGCACCGCCGCCGGCTCGCGGTGCGTCCGTACCTTCTCGGCGGGCAGCCGGGGAAGCGGCATACGGCGGGTCAGCAGCCGGGTCGCCGCCAGCAGTCGATCACCGGAGCGCCGGGAGGTGGTGAGGACCTCCACCGGTGCCGGGCGGCCGTCCGGGCGCGGGAAGGCGTACGGGAAGTCGAGGATGCCGTTCACATCGGCGCCCCGGAAGGCGTAGATCGACTGGTCCGGATCGCCGAAGGCGACCAGCGTGCGCCCCCGGCCCGCCAGCGCGCGCAACAGCCGGACCTGCGCCGGGTCGGTGTCCTGGTACTCGTCGACGAACACCGCGTCGTACCGCTCCATCAGCCGCGCCCCGACCTCCGGGCGGCCCGCGAGGAGCACCGCGCGGTGGACCAGCTCCGCGTAGTCGAGCACCCCCTGCATATCCAGGTTGTCCAGATATTCGGCGAGGAAGGCCGCGGCTGCCGACCAGTCGGGACGGCCCGTGCGCCGCGCGAACACGGCCAGCGCGTCGGGGCCGAGGCCCAGTTCCCGGCTGCGGGCGAGCACGGCCCGTACCTCGTCGGCGAAGCCGCGCGTGGTGAGACATGCCCGCAGTTCGTCCGGCCACCGGACGCGCCCGCGCCCCGCGCGCTCCAGATCGAGCTGGCCCGCGAGGAGATCGCGTACGGCGACGTCCTGTTCGGGGCCGGAGAGCAGCCGTAGAGGTTCGGTGAAGAGTTCGGCCTCCTGATGGGCGCGGATCAGGGCGTAGCAGAAGGAGTGGAACGTGGTCGCCTGCGGGGCGCGCCGGCCGCCGAGCCGGACCGCCATCCGGTCGCGCAGCTCCACGGCGGCCTTGCGGCTGAAGGTCAGCACCAGGATCCGTTCGGGGTCGGCGCCCCGGCCGACCCGCGCGGCGACCGACTCCACCAGCGTCGTGGTCTTGCCCGTACCGGGACCGGCGAGCACAAGCAACGGTCCGGTCTCATGGTCAACCACCCCGCGCTGCGCTGCGTCCAGCCAAGGAGGGTCCACCGGGACCGGCGGGGTACGCACCAGTCGGTACGCGCCCGGAGTCCGCTGCCGTACCCGACGGTGCGGGGTACGCCCGGTGGAAGAGGAGGAGCTCACGTGGTTCGCCGGTCCTGGAGAAGGTGCTGGTGGTGACGGTGCCGGGGGCGCTGACGGTGGCCCGTGCCCCGGCCGGGGCGCTGACGGTGGCCCGTGCCCCGGCCGGGGCGCGGGTGGCGCGTGCCGGTGACGCTACGCCGTCGGGCGACCGGGACGCATACGCTCCGCTCCGCCCGCGGCGACGGGCTCGGCGGCGGGCCCCGCGACGCGCTCCGCTCCGTCGTCCTTACGGGCAGCCGCGGGGGCGGCGCACCACCCGTCGCACGCCCGAATGGCGGAAGCTGTCATCTGTGAGCCACCTCGTCCTCGCCCGCGTCCGCGCCGTCCCATCGCGCCCGCTTCATGTCCAGGCGCGGCACATGCCCCTCCGCGCTCCGCGCCGCCTCGCGCAGGGGCGTGCCCTCCTCGCGGTAGTGGTCCAGCGCGCTCAGTTCGTGTCCCGGCAGCAGCACACCGTCGGACCTGACCACGCGCCACCACGGCACGGCGCCGCCGTAGAGCGCCATGGCCCGGCCGACCTGGCGCGGTCCGCCCTCGCCGAGCCACTCCGCGATATCGCCGTAGGTCATGACCCTGCCGGGCGGGATCAGCTCGGCCACGTCCAGCACGCGCTCCGCGTAATCGGGCAGCCGCGCCACCTCGTCGGCCGCGTCCGCCGCCTCATCGGCGGTCGTGTCGGCGGCCGCGTGGGCGGTCGGCTTCCGGGACTCCTCGCTCCTCATCCGGTCCATCCTGCCGCACCCCACCGACAGCCCCGCCCGTCCCGGCGGCCCGGCCACGACCGCGCATCGGAGCGTGTACGCGCGGTCACCGTATGTACGTACGCACACAAAGGGACGTATCTCGCGCGCCCGAGGTCCCCGCAATGCACCCTGATGCCCCCGTCTGTCGGCTGCTCGTGCCACCATCATCCGGGCGGTGACTGGTGATACGAGATCAAGAAGAGACGGATTCGACGGAGGAGCGGGACGTGCGGCCTGCGGCGGCGACGGCCACCTCTGGCGCTGAGTCGCGCCCGAAAGCGGACGGCACCAGCCCCGGAGAAGACCCCGGCCTCGACGGCGAGCACTGCGACACCGGCGCCACCCGCGCCGACCGCGTCTCCGGCGACGAGCCGCTGCTCTCGGCCCGCGTCCACCGCCCCTCCGATCTGCTGCGTCTGCTCATCGGCGTCCTGGCCATCGCCCTCGTCCTCGGGCTCTCCGCCTTCGCCCACGGCACGACCTCCGGTCTCGAACAGGACATCAGCAAGGGCACGGGCCAGGCCCCCGACCTGATGGTCAAGGTGGCCGGCCTGGTGTCGAGCATCGCCGTGCTGCTCGTCCCGGTCGCCTTCGCGATCGAACGACTGATCAAACGCGACGGACTGCGGATCGCCGACGGGGTGCTCGCCGCCGTCCTGGCACACGGCGTCACCCTCGCCATCGACCTCTGGGTCGCCAGAGCCGCCCCGGAGTCGATCCAGGACGCGCTGACCCGCCCCCAGGCGGGCGCCGGGCTCACCGATCCCGTCCATGGCTATCTGGCGCCCGTCATCGCGTATATGACGGCCGTCGGGATGGCGCGCAGACCCCGCTGGCGGGTCGTGCTGTGGGTGGTGCTGCTGCTCGACGCCTTCGCGATGCTCGTCGCGGGCTACACCACACCGTTCTCGATCATCCTGACCGTACTGATCGGCTGGAGCGTCGCGTACGGCACGCTCTACGCGGTCGGCTCGCCCAACGTACGCCCCACCGGGCAGACCCTGATGGCGGGTCTGCGCCATGTCGGCTTCCGTCCGGTCAACGCGATGCGTGCCGAGGATGTCGCCGACTCCGCCGAGCAGGGCGACCGGGGCCGCCGCTATCTGGTCTCCCTGGAGGACGGCCCGCCGCTCGATGTCACCGTCGTCGACCGCGAACAGCAGGCCCAGGGCTTCTTCTACCGGGTCTGGCGACAGCTGACACTGCGCTCCATCACCACCCGCCGGTCCATCCCCTCCCTGCGCCAGGCGCTCGAACAGGAAGCACTGCTCGCGTACGCGGCCATCGCCGCCGGAGCCAACGCCCCCAAGCTGATCGCCACCTCGGAGCTGGGCCCCGACGCCGTCATGCTCGTGTACGAGCACCTGGGCGGCCGGTCCCTGGACTCGCTGCCGGACGAGGAGATCACCGACGAGCTGGTACGGGGCGCCTGGCGCCAGGTCAAGGCGCTCCAGTCGCGCCGGATCGCGCACCGCAGGCTCACCGGCGACGCGCTGCTGGTGGACCGCTCCGGCAAGGTGATCCTCACCGAGCTGCGCGGCGGCGAGATCGCCGCGGGCGATCTGGTGCTGCGCATGGACACCGCCCAGCTGCTCACCACGATGGGACTGCGGGTGGGCGCGGAGCGCTCGGTGGCCGCGGCGGTCGAGGTGCTCGGCCCCGACGCCATCGCCGACTGTCTGCCGCTGCTCCAGCCGATCGCGCTCAGCCGCTCCACGCGCGCGACGCTGCGCCGGCTCGCCCGCGAGCGGTCACAGCGCGAGCGCGAGGCCGTGCTCCAGGCGTCCGAGGCGAACAAGCGCGCCAAGGTGGCGGAGGCCGCCGCCGTCGACGGTGACCGCAAGGCCGTACGGAGATCCCTGCGCGCCGAGAAGCAGGCGGAGAAGCGGGCCATAGACGAGGCTCTCGACGAGGCCCGCGAGGAGGATCTGCTCTCCCAGATGCGCAAGCAGGTGCTGCGGATCAGGCCGCAGGCGCCGGTCGAGCCGGTCCGGCTGGAGCGGATCAAGCCCCGTACGCTGCTCAGCTTCATCGCCGGGGCCGTCGCCGCGTACTTCCTGCTCACCACCATCACGCAGGTGGACTTCGGCTCGGTCATCAGCCAGGCGCACTGGGGCTGGGTGGCCGCGGCCGTGGCGTTCTCGGCGCTCAGTTATGTCGCGGCGGCGATGAGCCTGCTGGGCTTCGTACCGGAACGGGTGCCCTTCCGGCGTACGGTCGTCGCACAGGTCGCCGGCTCCTTCGTCAAGATCGTCACGCCCGCGGCGGTCGGCGGTGTGGCGCTGAACACGCGCTTCCTCCAGCGCGCGGGGGTGCGCCCGGGGCTCGCCGTCGCCAGTGTCGGCGCGTCGCAGCTCTTCGGGCTCGGCGCGCACATCCTGCTGCTGCTGTCCTTCGGCTATCTCACCGGTACGGAGAAGTCGGCGTCGCTCACCCCGTCCAGGACGGTGATCGCGGGGCTGCTGACGGTCGCGGTGCTCGTGCTGGTCGTGACCGCGATCCCGTTCCTGCGGAAGTTCGTCGTGACACGGCTGCGCTCCCTGTTCGCCGGGGTGGTGCCCCGCATGCTCGACGTACTCCAGCGGCCGATGAAGCTGCTCACCGGCATCGGCGGGATGCTGCTGCTGACGGGTGTGTTCGTGATGTGTCTGGACGCCTCGATCCGGGCGTTCGACAACGGCAACCAGCAGCTCAGCTACGCGAGCATCGCGGTCGTCTTTCTGGCGGGCAACGCGCTGGGCTCGGCCGCGCCGACGCCGGGCGGTGTGGGCGCGGTCGAGGGCGCGCTGACGCTGGGTCTGCTGGCGGTCGGACTGCCGAAGGAGGTCGCCGCGCCCGCCGTGCTGCTCTACCGGCTGCTGACGCTGTGGCTGCCCGTACTGCCCGGCTGGCTGAGCTTCAGTCACCTCACGCGTAAGGGAGCGCTGTAGACGAGCAGGCCCTCGGGCCCGGCCCTCCCGCCGCCACCCGCATGGACCGCGGCCCCGAGCGGCCCATGCCGCCGGGGCGCACGATGGGTCCATGTCACACTCCCCCTCCTCCGCCCTGTCCGCCCTCTCCGTGCGGCGCGCCCCGGCCCTGGCCGCTGTCACCGCCGTCGCCCTGCTGGCCGCCACGGGATGCTCCGGCGACAGCGGGGCCTCCTCGCCGGGCAGCTCCCACGGCGGGAACACCCGGAGTACGGACAGACCCAAGGACCTGGCGACCCAGCGGCTGCAGTGGAAGGCGTGCAAGGCCCCGTCGGTCGCGGAGGGCGGCGGTACGGCGCCCTCCCCGCTGCCCGGCGGCGCCCGGTGGGAGTGCTCCTTCATGAAGGCGCCGCTCGACTACGCCAAGCCGGACGGCGACACGATCGATCTGGCGCTGATCCGGGCCAAGGCCCGCGACACGAAGCAGCGCATCGGCTCGCTGATCTTCAACTTCGGCGGCCCCGGCGGCTCCGGCATCACCGGACTGCCGTCCTTCGCCCAGGACTACGAGAAGCTCCGCGCCCGCTACGACCTGGTCAGCTTCGACCCGCGCGGAGTGGGCGACAGCGACGGCGTGAAGTGCGAGAGCGACAGACAGCTCGACGCGTACTTCGCCAAGGACTCCACCCCCGACACCCCCGCCGAGGTGCAGACCTTCACCAACGGGCTCGCCGGCTTCGCCGCCGCCTGCGAGAAGAACTCCGGCAGCTCGCTTCCGTATGTCGGTACGACCAACGCCGCCCGCGACATGGAGCTGATGCGCAAGGTCCTCGGCGACAGCAAGCTCTACTACTTCGGCATCTCGTACGGCACCGAACTGGGCGGCGTCTACGCCCATCTCTATCCGAAGTCCGTCGGCCGGGCGGTCTTCGACGCCGTCGTCGACCCGACCCAGAACTCCGAACAGGGCTCGCTCGGCCAGGCCAAGGGCTTCCAGCTCGCGCTGGACAACTTCGAGAAGGACTGCATCGCGCGCGGCGACGCCTGCGCGCTGCCCGGCACCACCCCTAAGGAGATCGAGGGGTTCATCACCAAGCTGCTCGCCCGGCTCGACAAGCGGCCGATCGCGGGCATCGGCGACCGCAAGCTGACCGAGACCCAGGCCACCAACGGCATCGCCCAGGCGCTCTACTCGAAGGACTTCTGGCCGTATCTGGAACAGGGGCTCGACGAGGCCGACGGCGGCAACGGCGCGCTGCTGCTCGCGCTCTCCGACTCGATGAACGGCCGTGACCAGTACGGCAGATACAGCAATCTCCAGGCGGCCAACGTGGCCATCAACTGCGTCGACTCCAAGGAGCGCTACACCGTGGCGCAGACCGAGGCGAAGCTGCCGGAGTTCCGCAAGGCGTCGCCGGTCTTCGGGGAGTTCCTGGGCTGGGGGCTGATGAGCTGCACCAAGTGGCCGGTGCCGGGGAAGTGGTCCACCCCCGATGTCAGCGCGACGGGCTCGGCCCCGATCCTGATCGTCGGCAACACCGGTGACCCGGCGACCCCGTACGCGGGCGCCAGGGCGATGGCCAACGCGCTCGGCAAGGGTGTCGGCACGGAGATCACGTACCACGGGCAGGGACACGGCTCGTACGACAGCGGCAACCCCTGCGTCCAGGGGGCGGTGAACGGCTATCTGCTGAACGGAAAGGTGCCGCCCGCGGGTACGGTCTGCCGCTGACGCGCGGGACCGACGGCCATGCCCATGCCACCCTTGGTCGCCGGTCGTCCCCGCCCGTCCCCGGTCGTCCCCCCGCGTCCCCGGCCGCCCTCGGTTGTCTTCGGTTGTCCTCGCCCGCCGGACCGGATTGAATTGCGCCATGTCTCGCCGTACTCGGATATCCGCCCTGCTCACGGTGTCACTCCTGCTGACCGTCACCGGGTGCGGGAGCGGTACGGAGGACCCCCCGCCCGATGCCAAGGCGGCCGCTCCTTCATCGGCCACGGCTCCCTCCCCGGCCGCCGCCGGCGCCGCGCCGGACCCCGCCGACCTGCCCGGACTGCCCGCCTCGCTCACCGGACAGCGGCTCGACTGGAAGCGCTGCGAGGCGCCGCGGAAGGCGCGGGGCAGCGCGGCGAAGGCTCCCGGCTCCGGCTGGAAGTGCGCCACGATGCGGGCGCCGCTCGACTACCGCGCACCGGCCGCCGAGACCATCGGCATCGCCCTGATCCGCTCCGAGGCCAAGGACCGGGCAGGCCGGATCGGCTCGCTCCTGTTCAACTTCGGCGGCCCCGGCGGCTCGGGCGTGGCCACGCTCCCCGCCGCCGCCGACTCGTTCGCCGCGCTCGGGACCCGGTACGACCTGGTCGGCTTCGACCCGCGCGGCGTCGCGGAGAGCGCCGGTGTGGCGTGCCGGAACGACCGGCAGACGGAGAAGTCCCTCCGTATCGACGCGACCCCCGACACCCCGGCCGAGGAGAAGACCTTCCTCAATGACTCCGCGGCCTTCGGCGCGGACTGCGCGCGCCGCTCAGGGCCACTGCTGCCCCATGTCGGCACGACCAACGCGGCCCGTGACATGGATCTGATGCGCCAGGTCCTCGGTGACGACACGCTCAACTATCTGGGCTTCTCGTACGGCACCGAACTGGGCGGTGTCTACGCCCACTTGTTCCCGGCGAAGGTCGGACGGTTCACCTTGGACGCGGTCGTCGATCCGACGGCCGACTACGTGGGGCACTCCCGCAACCAGGCGCTCGGTTTCCAGCGCGCCCTGGAGAACTACTACAAGAGCCGGGGCGTCAGCGCGCAGGCGGGCACCGCACGGGTGGTGCGGCTGCTCGACCGGCTCGACCGTGAGCCCCTGCCGACCGGTACGGGGCGCAGGCTCACCGAGAGCCTCGCGCTCACCGGCATCATCACCCCGCTCTACAGCGAGGACAGCTGGCCGTATCTGACCGACGCGCTGGACGCGGCCGAGAGCGGTGACGGCAGCGGGCTGCTCCGGCTGGCCGACTCGTACAACGACCGCGACGCACAGGGCCACTACGGCACGGCGCAGCACTCGCAGCGCGCCATCTCCTGCGCGGACACCAAGGGACGCGTCACCGCCGCGGAGGTCACGTCCCGGCTGCTGGCGGATTTCCGGAAGGTGTCACCGGTCTTCGGGCCGTTTCTGGCCTGGGATCTGGCCGGCTGGTGCGCCGGCTGGCCGGTGGCCGGCGAGCACGAGACACCGGAGGTGGCGGCGCCGGGCGCGGCGCCGGTCCTGGTGGTCGGCGGCAAGGGGGATCCGGCGACACCGTACGAGGGTGCGCAGCGGATGGTGGAGGAGCTGGGCGACGGGGTCGGGGTCCTGCTCACCTTCGAGGGCGAGGGCCATGGCGCGTACACCACCGGCAACCGCTGTATCACCGGCGCGGTGGACGACTACTTCCTGCACGGCACGGTCCCGGCGGCCGGGACGAGCTGCTCGTAGCGGTACGGCGCATGACATAGGGGCCACGCATGACGAAGGGGCCGACGTACGCACGTCGGCCCCTTCGTTCGTATCGATGCGCCGGGTCTCAGTAGACCGGCTTCTCCGGCTCGATCTGGTTGACCCAGCCGATGACTCCGCCGCCGACATGCACCGCGTCCGAGAAGCCCGCGGACTTCAGCACCGCGAGGACTTCCGCACTGCGGACACCCGTCTTGCAGTGCAGGACGATCTTCTTGTCCTGCGGCAGGCTCTCCAGGGCGGTGCCCATCAGGAACTCGTTCTTCGGGATCAGCTTGGCGCCGGGGATCGAGACGATCTCGTACTCGTTCGGCTCGCGCACATCGATGATCTCGATGTTCTCCTTCTCGTCGATCCACTCCTTGAGCTGCTTGGGAGTGATCGTCGAGCCGGCCGCCGCCTCCTGGGCCTCCTCGGACACGACGCCGCAGAATGCCTCGTAGTCGATGAGTTCGGTGACGGTGGGGTTCTCGCCGCAGACCGCGCAGTCGGGGTCCTTGCGGACCTTGACCTGGCGGTACTGCATCTCCAGGGCGTCGTAGATCATCAGCCGGCCGACCAGCGGCTCACCGACGCCCGCGAGGACCTTGATCGCCTCGGTGACCTGAATGGAACCGATGGACGCGCAGAGCACGCCAAGCACGCCGCCCTCGGCGCAGGAGGGAACCATGCCGGGGGGCGGCGGCTCCGGGTAGAGGCAGCGGTAGCAGGGGCCGTGCTCGGACCAGAACACGCTGGCCTGGCCGTCGAAGCGGTAGATCGAACCCCAGACGTACGGCTTGTTCAGCAGCACACAGGCGTCATTGACCAGATAGCGGGTGGCGAAGTTGTCCGTGCCGTCCACGATCAGGTCGTACTGCGAGAAGATGTCCATCACGTTCTCGGCCTCAAGCCGCTCTTCGTGAAGGATCACGTTCACATACGGGTTGATCCCGAGGACGGAGTCACGCGCCGACGCGGCCTTGGACCGGCCGATGTCGGCCTGGCTGTGGATGATCTGGCGCTGCAGGTTCGACTCGTCGACCTCGTCGAACTCCACGATGCCGAGCGTGCCGACACCGGCCGCGGCCAGGTACATCAGAGCCGGGGAGCCGAGGCCACCGGCACCCACACACAGCACCTTCGCGTTCTTCAGCCGCTTCTGCCCGTCCATCCCGACGTCCGGAATGATCAGGTGACGGGAGTACCTGCGGACCTCGTCGACGGTGAGCTCGGCAGCGGGCTCGACCAGTGGTGGCAGCGACACAGAGACCTCAACAAGGGGGTTGGTCGGTCAATCAGTACGGTTCTTCTGCCTGTAACACTGCCACGGCCCTTCTCATTCCGAGACACCCGGTCCGACTCGCGAGACGATTTCGTCCCAGAAGCCGGGCAGTGTCTCGAATGACCCGTTGCGCGCGCTCCGGCCGACACCATCAACCCGGTCTGTGCGGTCCGTGCGGTCCGTGAAGAAGATCGTGCCCGCGCCCTGCCAGCGCGCGATCCGCATCGCCTCCTCCAGATGACCGCGCGGCACCCCGTGGACGAGATGGGCGAAGCGCTCCGGCGGATGGTCCGCCGTCCACGCGGCCGCCTGCGACCAGCGGTACTCCGCCCACGGCCCGCGGAAGGTCACCAACTGGTCGGCGGCCTCCGCGTATCCGGGGTACGGATGGACCCCGTGGCCCAGGACGAGGAACCCGCCGTCGAGCAGCGCGCCGAGGGCCGCCGTCGTCCGCCGTATCGCGGGCAGGTCGGCGCGGCCCGCCGGGCACCGGTCGAGAAAGAACCCGTCGACGCGGTACCAGTCGAAGAATCGCCGCGCGTCGGCGACCAGCTCCCCGGCGGGACGGGTGCCGTACGCCAGGTCGAGATGCCCGAGTACGCGGGACCCCGCGTTGGTGAGCCGGCCCGCCGCCGCCAGACAGTGCGGGTCGGGGCGGTCGCCAGGGCCGTCCGCGACATTGAGGACGGCCCAGTGCAGCGGGGTTCCGGGGCGGGTCAGTTCGGCCCACTCGACCGGGGCGAGC
Source organism: Streptomyces scopuliridis RB72 (assembly GCF_000718095.1). Classification (GTDB taxonomy): domain Bacteria; phylum Actinomycetota; class Actinomycetes; order Streptomycetales; family Streptomycetaceae; genus Streptomyces; species Streptomyces scopuliridis. Next base: position 111,839 of record NZ_JOEI01000014.1, read on the forward strand.
AGCGGATGCGCGTAGCCGGGGACGCCGATGCCGAGCCGGCCCTCCTCGGTGGCGGAGAGCCGGCCGTCGGGTCTGGTCAGATACGGCACGCCGCCTCCATCCAGATATCGGCGAGTGACTCCTCCAGATTGATCCGGGGCCGCCAGCCGAGCCGGTCACGGGCGGTCCGTACGTCGGCCTGCTGCCAGCTGCCGCAGCCGTCGGGGTACGGGAACGGACCCGCGCCCAGGTGTTCCGGCGGCGTTTCGCCCCGGGGGGCGCCGACGGTGGCGTGGCCGGCCCGCATCGGCCCGGGGGGCAGGTCCAGTTCGTGCAGGGCGCCCCCGAATCCCGCGACCCTCGCCAGTACGGCGGCGGCGTCGCGCAGTCTCACCGCGCGTCCGGTGCCGATGTTGACGACGCCCTGGGCGGCGGAGAGCGAGGCGGCGTGCACGGCGCGCGCCACGTCGCGTACGTCGACGAAGTCACGCTGCACGCCCAGGCCGCCGAGCTTCAGCTCACCGTCGCCGGACTGCATGGCGCGGCGCATCGCCTCGGCGAGCCGGCCGAGCGGGGAGCCCGCGGGGGTGCCGGGGCCCACGGGTGAGAACACCCGGAGCACGATCGCGTCGAGCCCGGACCCCAGCACCAGCTCGGACGCGGCGAGCTTGCTCACCCCGTACGGGCCGCCGGGGCGCGGTACCGCGTCCTCGGCGGTCGACGAGCCGTGCTGGGACGGGCCGTACTCGGAGGCGCAGCCGAGCTGGACGAGCCGCGCGCCGCAGCGGCTGCGGCGCAGGGCCTCGCAGACCGTGGCGACGGCGACCGTGTTGTGCCGGGTCAGCTCGCGCGCGCCGCCGCGGGTGGCTCCGGCGCAGTTGATGATGACCCCGGGGTGGACGGCGTCCAGGAAGCGGGTGAGCGCTCCCGGGCTGCCGCCCGCGAGATCGAACCGTACGTCGGCGTCGTCGCCCCGGCCGAGCGCGGTGAGGTGGACGGCGGGGTCGGCGAGCAGCCGGTCGGCCACGAAGCGGCCGAGGAAACCGTTGGCACCGAGCAGCAGGACCCTCATCGCGCGGCCCCTCTGTGCCGACAGGCCGGTGCGGGGGCCGGTGCTACGGCCCGTGCTGCGGATTGCGGAGTCATCTCTGGCTTCTCCTTCACGAGGTGGTGCTGAGGGCTCAGGTGTGCGCCGACGCCCGCGAGAGGGCGACGGTGGCATGGGCGAGGAGTCCGAGCGCGGCGGCTCCGCAGGCGAGGGCGGGTACGGCTGCCGCGCCCCACGTCTCGGCCACGGCGCGTACGGGGACGGCGAGGGCGTCACAGCCGGGCAGGCGGCCCGCCAGTACGGACGCGCAGGACAGGACCTCCAGGGCACAGGCGGCGGCGAGTCCGGTGGCGGCGGCTCCGGGGAAGCCGTGGACCGTGAGCAGCCGGCCGAGCAGGAGCAGCGTGCCGAGCGCGACGGTGGGCGCGAGTGCGCCGCCCGGGGTGGAGGGAAGTGCGCCGTGCGCGCCTCCGCTCTCCTCGCCGAAGACAGCGGCGGCGAGCAGGTACAGACAGGTCAGGGCGGCGGCGAACAGCCCTACGAGCGTGAGCAGCAGGGGGCGCGCGACGGCGGCGAAGTCGGCGAGCGCGCGGCTGCCCGCGAGTCCGCGCCGGGCCCCTGCGGAGAAGAGGTGGGCGCACCAGGCGGCGGGGAGGACGGCGAAGGACGGCGCGACGAGCAGCGCCGGGGACGCGGGCCACGGTCCGTCGGCGCCGCCGCTGACCAGCGCGGCCAGCAGCCCGTCACCACACAGCAGGTAGGCGAGCAGCCCGTACACCCAGACGGTCGTGGCGGGGTGGGTACGGCCTTCGGCGCGCAGCGGTCCCCGGCGCAGACACGCGGAGAGCGCACCGGCGAGCGCGAGGGCCCCTGCCAGGCCTATCACGAGGCGCCGCGGCCCGCCGCTGTGGTCGAGCCCGAGCAGGGTGAGGGAGCAGACGACGCCGGGCAGCAGCGCGAGGGCCGTCCACCGGCCCCAGCCGGACGGGCCGGCCCATGGGGGGCGCGCGTCGGCGGGGCGCGCCCCCTTGGGGCGGGGCTCGGAGATCCCGTCGGGGGTGGTGCGCGGGGCGCGCGCGTACAACTGCTCGGCCAGCGAGAAGACATCTCGGTGGCGAAAGCGGGCGGCGGTCCGGTCGGTGATGCCGTGCGCCTCCAGACCGGCGGCGATCACCAGCGGGTCGACGGCCCGCGCGCACAGCTCACGGTGCCGGTGCAGGAGCGCCTTGACGGGATCGGCGGGCCCCCGGCGGGCGGCGGGCCTCCCGGTGTGCGCGACGGGCGCGGCGGGGGCGGCTGGTGCAGGCGGCGCGGGGTCGCCCGGCAGGAGGGCCCGGGAGCGGGTGTCCCAGGGCCCCGGGCCGACGGGGGCCGGAGTGGCCGCGTTCGTCATGCGGGCGGCGCCTCGGTCAGACATCGCGCTCCCCCGCTCCGGCGTACGCCCCCACCGGCCCGGCGCACTCGACGCGCTCGGCCCGCTCGGCTCGCGCGGCCGGGCTCGCCCAGCTCGGCGTACGCCGTGGCAGCCCCGACAGCCCGCCGGTCCAGCCGTTTCCGGAGGTGATGACGCCCGCCTGCCGGTAGACCTCGGCGGCCGGCCGCCCCTGGAAGGCCGCAAACAGAGCGCGCACCGGCGCGTTGTTCACGCCCCCCGGCGCGTCCCCCGGCGCGTCCGCCCGCGGAGCGCCGCCGCCAGCGAGGTAGTGCGCGCGCAGCCGTACGCCGTACTCCGTGACGAGCAGCGGTACCCCGAAGAAGCGTTTGGCCAACAGTCCGGGCAGCGCGGCCGGACCCCCGGACGCGGCGTGGCAGAGATCGGCCCCGGCGAGTCCGTCGTCGCCGTACCAGTCGAGCGAGAGGGGGCGCAGAGCGCGCTCCAGCTGATCGGCTAAGGCCAGGAGATCGGCCACGGACGCGGTGTGCACGCTCCGGCGCGCGCCGGGGGTACGGCAGGCGGCCTCCAGCAGCCGTACGGCGGCTTCCGAACGCAGGGCCGTCGGCAGCCCGCCGCGCTCCCTGGCGAGGTCGGCTAGGTCCTGTCCGGTCGATCGTCGCGGGCCCGCGAAGTTCCGCCGGACAGGGCCTAGCCCGTAGAGCCCCGCCCCGAACCTGTCGGAAGCGGTCGCGTCGTCGCCGCGCGCGGTGCGGACCGACGCGGTCAGCTCCGTGAAGTGCGCCGCGAACCGGCGCCGGTCGCGCCGTCCGTAACCACGGCCGTCCTCGGCCGGCCCCCAGAGCGGCGCGGTGCGCACCTGCCGTACCCGGGGCGGCAGTTCTATCCACCCCCGGCTCTCCTGGCCCGCGCTCCGGCTCAGCGCGTAGAGGTCGAACTCATGCGGGGCGAGCCCGCGCACGAGCCGGTCGCACCAGAGCCTGGACTCACCCGTCGCATACGGATACCCACCGTCCGTAAGCAGTCCGATCCGCACGAGCACACCCCCGATCTCCCTTGTGGGCGGCCGCCGTTGATCCGGCGACACGCAGCGGGACGACCGTAAGCGGATAAGCCGGTGGTGCGACGGACGGTTGTCCGTCGCACCACCGGAAGGGGTGAATGCACGTAACTTTCCCGTACCGGTAGCGTTCTGTCGCGCTACGGAACGGACCGGATACATGGAGTCAGGCCACGGCCATGCCCTCGGCAGACGCGGGAAGCGTCCTGCGGGCCGAGCGGCGGGCCTCGGCGAGCGCCGGATCGAGCGCGGGCACGGCGGCCAGCAGCTGTTTGGTGTACGCCTCCGAGGGCGTCCCGTACACCTCCTCGACCGTGCCCTGTTCCACGATCCTGCCGCCCCGCATGACGGCGACCCGGTCGCTCACCTGCCGTACGACCGCGAGGTCGTGGGCGATGAAGACCAGCGCCAGGCCCAGCTCGCGCTGGAGTTCCGCCAGCAACGCGGTGACCTGCGCCTGAGTGGTCACATCCAGCGCGGAGACGGGCTCGTCGCAGACGATGAGCCGCGGCTCGGCGGCCAGCGCCCGCGCGATCCCGACCCTCTGGCGCTGCCCGCCGCTGAACTCGTGCGGATACCGGTCGTACCGGTCGGGATCGAGCCCGACCCGGTCGAGCAGCTCCCGTACGCGCGCGACGAGCCGGCGTTCGTCCAGCACCCCGGCGGCCCGCAGCGGATCGGCCACGGACTCGCCGACCGAACGGCGCGGATTGAGCGAGGCGACCGGGTCCTGGAAGACCATCTGCAACTCCCGCCGGTAGGGCCGCAGTTCCTTCTCGGACGCCGTCGCGATCTCCGTACCCCGGTAGCGCAGCCCCCCGGCCGACGGGTCGAGGAGCCGTACCAGCATCCGCCCCAGGGTGGTCTTGCCGCTGCCGCTCTCCCCGACGATGCCGAGGGTCTCGCCGGGGTGGACGGTGAGCGAGACCCCGTCCACGGCGGTGACGGTCCGCCGCCCCCGCCGGAACTCCCGCCGCAGGCCGACGGCTTCGAGCAGCGCCTCGCCCGCGGGCCCGGGTGACGAAGCCGCCGCCCCCGTGCGCGGCGCGCCGAGCGGCGTGTCCACGCGCGGCACCGCCGCCAGCAGCGTGCGCGTATAGGTGTCCCGGGGCGCCCCCAGCACCTCGGCCACCGGCCCGCGCTCCACCTCCCTGCCGTGCCGCATCACCAGCACCTCGTCCACGCTCTCCGCCGCGACCCCCACGTCATGGGTGACCAGCAGCAGCCCCATGCCCGTCTCGTGGCGCAGATCATGGAGGAGGTCGAGGATCTGTGCCTGGACGGTGACGTCCAGGGCGGTGGTCGGCTCGTCCGCGATCAGCAGCCGCGGCTCGCAGGCCAGCGCCATCGCGATCAGCGCGCGCTGGCGCATGCCGCCGCTGAACTCGTGCGGCCTGGCCCCGGCGCGGCGCGCCGCGTCCGGGATGCCGACCCGGTCGAGGACCTCGACGGCCCGCGCGCGGGCGGCCCGCCGCGTGGCGTCCGTATGGACCCGGTAGACCTCGGCGATCTGGTCACCGACCGCGTAGTACGGGTCCAGGGACGACAGCGGATCCTGGAAGACCATCGCGGCCACCGCGCCGCGCAGCGCGCGCAGTTCACGCTCGGAGGCGGCTCCCACGTCCGTACCGCCGACCCGTACCGTCCCGCCGACGCGCGCGCCTGTCCCCCGGTGCAGCCCGAGCAGCGCGCTCGCGACGGTGCTCTTGCCGCTGCCCGACTCGCCGACCAGCCCGATCGCCCGGCCGGCGGTGAGCGTGAACGAGAGTCCGTCCACGGCCCGTACGGTCCCGGCCCCGCCCGGCTCCCCGGCGGGGAAGTCGACGGTGAGGTCCTCGACGTGGATCAGTCGCTCCGTCACATCCACCACACCCGTCACAGCAGAGCCACCCTTCGGTCGGCCGCGGCGTAGAGCAGATCGGCCACGACATTCGCCAGGACGACGGCCGTGCCGGTCACCAGCACCACCCCCACCACCACCGGCACATCGACCACCCGTACCGCGTCGACCAGCGTCTTGCCGATGCCGGGGATGCCGAAGAGGGTTTCGGTGAGCACCGCGCCGCCCACGACCGTGCCGAGGTCGTTCGCGTTGAGCGCGATGACGGGCGGTACGGCGCCGCGCAGCGCGTGCCGCCCGACCACCGCCCTTTCTCCGACGCCATACGCGCGAAACGTGCGGATATGGTCCTCGGCCAGCGTCTCCAGCGTCGAACTGCGCGTCAGCCGCGCGTATTTGGCACTTTCGAAGAAGCCGAGGGTGAGCCAGGGCAGCAGCAGGTTCCACGCCCACTGCTCGGGGTCCTGGGAGAGCGGTACGTACGACGGGAACGGCAGCCAGCGCAGATACGCGCAGACCGCCATCAGGAGCAGCAGCCCCAGGATGAAGACGGGCATGCCGGTCCCGGCGAGGGTGAGCACGGTCAGCGCGCGCTCGGTGATCCCGCCGCGCCGCAGCGCGGAGAGCAGTCCGGTGCCCACCCCGATGACCAGCCAGATCACCATCGCGCCGAGCGCGAGGGAGAGCGTCGCGGGCACCCGCTCCAGGATCAGCCGGGTGACCTGCTGGTCGGTCTTGTACGAGAAGCCGAGGCAGGGCGCGTCGCAGTGCAGGACAGCCGTGCCGGTCGAGTAGTCCCGCCCGGCGACGATGCCCTGGAGGAAGTGCCCGTACTGCGTGAACACCGAGGCGTCCAGGCCGAGCCGCTCCCGTACCTGCGTGACCTGCTGGGTGGAGCAGCGCTCGCCGCAGGCGAGCCGGGCCGGGTCGCCCGGTACGAGATAGAAGAGCGCGTAGACGGCGACGGAGAGCGCGAGCAGGACGAGCAGCGCGCCTCCGAGCCGTTTGAGCAGATAGCGCGTCATGAGGCCGTTTCCTTGAGCGAGGTGGCGGCGTCGCCGCCCGTGCGGGCGCGGCGCCCCGCGCGTGTCCCGACCCGCAGCCGGCTTGCCTCGCGCGGATCGAGCGCGGTGCGCACCGCGTCGCCCAGCACGGTGAAGGCGAGCACCGTCACGAACAGCAGTCCGGCGGGGAGCAGTACGTATGTCGGGTCCGCGCGGAACCAGGTCTGCGCGGTCGACAGCATCTGTCCCCAGGACGGCGTCGGCGGTGTGACCCCGACCCCGAGGAAGGACAGCGACGCCTCGATCACGATGTTCGAGGGCAGCAGGATCGCCCCGTAGGTGATGACGGGCGCGGCGAGCGAGGGCAGCAGCTCGCGCCGCGCCACCCGCACCCGCCCGGAGCCGCCGAGCCGGGCGGCGGCCACGAAGTCGAGCTGCTTCAGGGTCAGCGTCTGCGCCCGTACGATCCGGGCCGTACCGCCCCAGTTGAGCAGCCCGATGACCAGGATCAGCAGCAGGGGGCGCGGGAAGTCCGCCGGTACGACGGCCGTCAGGGCGATGGCGAGCACCAGCATCGGCAGCGCGACCATGACGTCCGTGACCCGGCTCAGGAACGTGTCGAGCAGCCGGTTGCCGAGCCCGGCGGCGAGGCCGATCACGACCCCGATCAGCACCTGGACAGCCGTGGCGCCGACCGCGACCAGCAGCGAGACCTGGGCGCCGTACAGCAGCCGTACGAACAGATCCCGCCCGGTGCCGGGTTCGACCCCGAGCCAGTGGTCCCCGCTCACCCCGCCGAAGGAGCCGATCGGCACACCGCCGCGCGCCGAGTCCACCAGCGCGTCGTGGTACGAGTTGGCGTCCTGGCCCTCGATCGCGGCGAGCAGGGGCGCGGCGAGCGCCAGCACCACGAGCAGGACGAGGACGCCCCCGGCCACCATGGCCGAGGGGCGTCCACGCAGCCGCCGCCACACCTGCCGGGCGCCCGAGGCGCCCGCGGTAACGGCGGTGCTCACTTGACCGCGACCTGCGAGATGTCGAGAACGCCGGTCCAGTCGCTGATCACGATGTTCTTGACGTCCTTGCCGTACAGCCGCTTGTAAACCGGGTGGAAGAGCGGTACGTCGAGGGCCTGCTCACCGATCTTCTTGTCGAGGGCGCCCCAGCGCTTGGCCGCCGCGCTCAGATCGGTCAGCTTGTTGATCTCGTCGATCTCCTTGTTGACCGACGGGTCGTCGAGCTGCGCGTGGTTGAAGTTGGAGCCGTCCTTGACGATCTGGCGGCCGTCGAAGATCGGCGCCAGGAACGGTCCGCCGGAGGGCCAGTCCGCGCCCCAGCGGGAGAGGAAGAAGCCGGGCGAGTCCTTGACGCTCCAGCGCGCCTCGTTGAACGCGTTGGGTTCGAGGCCCTGGAGCTTGACGGTGATCCCGGCCTGCTTCAGGGCTTCCTGGACAGCGGTGGCGACCTCGGGGCTGGTCTCCCGGTTCTGCGCGGTGGAGTGGGTGAGCGAGATCGTCAGACCGTTGGCGTACCCGGCCTCCTTCAGCAGCGCCTTCGCCTTGGCCGGGTCGCCGGTCTTCCCCGCCGGGAAGTGGTCGTACGGCGTGTAGCCGAAGGCCGGCTGGTCGGGGAGGAAGGTGGTCGCGGGCTCGGCGAGCGCGGAGCCGCCGGCCGCGTTGATCACGCTGGTGCGGTTGATGGCGTACGAGATCGCCTGGCGCACCTTGGGGTTGTCGAACGGCTTCACCTTCGGGTTGAAGGCGAGGTAGTTGGTGTAGCCGAAGTGTCCGGTGCCCACACGCGCGGCGAGCGCCTTGTCGCTGCCGACCTGGGCCAGCTCGGCGGGCCCGAGGTTGGTATCGGTGGTGACGGCGGCGGCGTCGGCGCCGGAGCTGGTGGAGAGGCGCTGATTGATGACGGCGGCGTCGAGCCCGGCCTTCACATCGATGGTGTCGGGGTAGGCGTGCCGCTCCTCGTCGGTCTTCTCCGACCAGTGCGGGTTGCGCTCCAGGACCAGATGCCGGCCGTCGCCCTCGTTCTTGACGACCTTGTACGGGCCCGAGGAGACGGGGTGTTCCTCGTACCGGGCACCGGTGTCCTTCGCCTTCGGCACGGGCGCGAACTGCGTCTGGGTGGCGACGAACGGGAAGTCGCCCTCGGGCTTGTTGAGCTTGAAGACGATGGTCCTGGCGTCGGGCGTCTCGATCGAGGCGAGGCCCTTCTTGTCCTTGTACGGGCCCTCGTAGTCGGCGCCGCCGATCAGCCAGTCGCGCAGATAGGGGGCGCCGCCGGAGAGCTCGGCGGCGAAGGAGCGCTCGATGCCGTACTTGATGTCGGCGGTGGTGATGGGCGTGCCGTCCTCGAACTTCAGCCCCTCCTTGAGGGTGTACGTCCACTCGGTGGCGTCCGCGTTCGGACGCCCGGTGTCGGTGGCGAGGTCGGGGACGACCTTGGTGCCGGCCGCGCCGTTCTCGCGGTCGCGGGTGGTGAGCGTACGGAAGACCAGCGAGGGGACGTTGCCGCCGCCGGAGGTGTAGAGCCGCGCCGGGTCGAAGTCGCTCTGGGCCTCGGTGTTGAGCACCGAGAGCGTGCCGCCCTTCTGGGGCTTGCCCGTGCCTGTGCCGTCGGCCTTGGCATCGTTGTCCTGAGGACCCGCGCAGGCGGCGGCGCCCGCTGCCACGACCAGGCTGACGGCTGCCGCGGCCACGCGGCGGGATATGACGGACGGTTGACGCATCGGAAGGGGCCTCTCGGTGAGCTGCGCGGGCAGGGCGCAGACAGAACAGGACAAAGGGCACTGAACGCCCTGGAGTCCGCGCAGGCGAGAGCGGCGGAGAGGAGAACGGGAGACCGGCACGGCACGCCTGCGTACGGAACACATACGCCCGGACGCGGGGATGCTCGGCGGAAGAAGAGGGCCGACGCGCGCTCGGGCAGGCGTCAGCGACAGTGAATGTCGGCCACGCACAGCGCGGTCACACCGATGAGCGTCAGCTCAATGGCGGTGTGGCCGGAGGCGGCGGCGTGGCGGGGCGACATGCCGAGAAATATGAACGACCCCGGGGGCGATGTCAACGCGGTGTGGGGCAGTCGTGAGACGGTCATCTCAACTGTCGGGAAAGACCCAGGGATTCGGCTTGCACTTGATCCCCTCGATGTCCAGCGACTTGGTCTGCTGCTGCATCACCGGAGCGAGCGCCCCGGGCGTGCGGCAACTCACATGGTTGTGTCCGAGCCGGTGTCCGACCTCGTGGTTGATCAGCATCTGCCGGTAGCTGAGCATCGCCTTGTCGCCGAAGGTCTCCGCGCCCCGCGCCCAGCGGAAGGCGTTGATCATGACGCGGTCGGTCGAGGCCGAGTCGCAGGACACGTTGTCGATGGTCGTGTCGAGGCCGGACTTGGCGCACCAGACGCCGGTGGTCCCCGGGCTCGCCAGCGTGATCACGAATTCGGCCTCGCCGCTGGAGATCCGTTCGAAGGTCATGGCGCCGTTGTGGGCCCAGCTCCGGTCGTCGTTCAGGGTCTTCTGAACCGCTTCGGCGAAGAGCCCGCCGTCCAGCCCGAGCCCCTTCTCGATGTCCACGCGGTAGCGGAACTTCTGCCCCTTGCCGGGCGCCTTGGCGAGACCGGGTACGGCGGTGAAGTCGCCCGAGGCCGTCAGCTCCGGATCGAGCGGGAACTGCCGTGTCATCAGCTGCGCGTAGGTGGGGGGCGGGGCCGCCGCCGCGGACCGCGACGGGGTGGGGCGGCCATCGGAGCGCGAGGTGTCATCGCTCCCGCTGGCGCGGTCGGTGCCGTCGGCGGCCCGCGCGCCGGATGGTTTCGTACCGCCGTCGGTGACCTGCCCGGCCACGACGACCGCGAGGACCGTGGTCACCGCCGCGGCGGCGATCCCGGTGAGCGCGCGTCCCTTGCCGCCTCTGGCGGGCTCCGCCGGGACCGGCTCGGTGTCGCCGTCGCCGGGGCCGTCGGCGCCGCCGTCCCGGTCACCGGTGGGATGCGGGCCGGGCGCGCCCTCCTCCGTGACGGCGGTACGGGAGGCCGGGGCGCCGAAGGCGTCGAACGCGTCGTCGTCGAACGCCTCGATGAACTCGCGTCGCGGTCCCGGGATCCGCGGAGCGGCGGGCGCCGGAGCCGTGGGCGCCGAAGTCCCGGGCGTACGCGGCTGCTTGGGCGGGGCCGCAGTGTGCGGAGCGGAGTCGCCCGGGGCGCCGCGGCGCTGCTCACCACCCCAGCCGCCACCGGCCTCACGCTGCTCGGGGTGACCGCCGCGCACCTGCGGCACGCCGTGCGCGGGGGTGGCGTGCGCCGGGCCGCCGTGCTGCTGCTCCGGGTCCGCGTCCTGGCCGTCCGCGGCGCGCCTGCGCCGTCCCTTGCCGGATCCGGCCCGCTCCGGGTCGGGTTCGCCCGCCGCGACCGCGGCCGTGGACCGCGCGCCCTGAGGTACGGGGCCCTTGCGGCTGTGTCGTCCCACGGCCCGGATCAGCTCCTGTCGTAGTCATCGATGAGTTCCCGGCACGCCTGCGCGACCTGCCTCGGGTACTCCATCATGGCAACATGTCCGGCGTCGGGGAGGGTCAGCAGCCGGGAACCGCGGAAAGCGGCCGACGCCCTGCGGGCCATACGATATGAAACAAGCAGATCCCGCCCACCGTAGACGAGCAACGTCGGCGCCAGCACCCGCTCGGCCTGCCGCCACAGCCCGTGTTGACCGCCCAGGGTGTACGCGTTGACGATACCGCGCGCCGAGTTGGTCATCGCGTCCCAGAAATAGGGCAGTTGGAGCCGTCGCTCCATCTCCCGCACGGCGTGGCCCAGATCCTCCTCGGTGACCGACGAGGGGTTGCCGTAGGTGAGTTCCATCGCGCCGCGGGTGCGCTGCTCCGCCGTCCAGTCCCTGGTCAGCCGGCCGAACAGCGAGGCGACACCGGGCACCGCGAGCAGCGCGGTCGGCAGCGCGGTGCGCTGCACCCGGAGCTCCGGCAGCGCGGGCGAGATCAGCGTCAGGGTCCGCACCAGATCGGGCCGGGCCGCCGCGACGCGCGTGACGACGGCGCCCCCGAGGGAGTTGCCGAAAAGATGTACGGGACCGCGCTCCTCCGCGTCCAACAGCCGGATCACCGCGCGGGCATGACCGGTGATGGAGTAATTGCCGTCGTCCGGCGGCGGCGAGTCCCCGAAGCCGGGCAGATCGACCGCCTCGCCGTCGACGATGTCCGCCAGGAGCGGCATCATCGCCGACCAGTTCTGCGAGGAGCCCCCGAGCCCGTGCACATACAGCGCGGGCGGCGCGCCGGTACGGGACGCGGGCCGCGACCGTACGGTCAGCGTCAGCCCGGGCAGCGTGACGGAACGGAGCCGTTCCCCGTCCGCGACCCGTACGGGACTCACCTTCGGCGCCACGGCGGCGGCAATGGTTTCCGGCAGCTCGGTCGACGACATGCCGCAATGTTACGAGACGATCACGCCCCGGTCCGTGTGTTCGCCGTCACAGGCCGCATGGCGCCGTACATCCCGTGCTTCTAGGCTCTTAAGGAGAGCTCCAGGGGAGAGAGAGGGCACGCCATGGCGGTTGACCCCACGGATCCCGAAACCTTCGAGACGAACGGCGAGCAAGAGGCGGCCGAGCTGGACGAGGAGGTCCCCGAGGCCGACGCCGCGGAACAGCACACGGACGTACGGCCCAAGGGCGACGAACCCCTGACGCGCATCGACCGGGACGGAGCCGACGAGGCGGACGCGGCCGATCAGGCACGGGCGGTCGGGACCGACGAGGACGACGACTACCGTCCGTGACCGGGCGGGAAGGGTCGCGCGACAAAGGGCCGGGTACGCCCGCCGGAGGCGACCGGACCCAAAAAAACAGGTCCTCACCACGCACAGCCGGGTTACCCAAAAGTACGATGGCCAGGCGGCGCACAGCGCGCACGGAACGAATTTTGGGAGGCGGCGTGACAGCCATAGAGCAGACAGAGGCGGCGCGCCCGCGAGGCACGCGCCTGCCGCGTCGCGCCCGACGCAATCAGCTGCTGGGCGCGGCTCAGGAAGTGTTCGTCGCACAGGGCTATCACGCGGCCGCGATGGACGACATCGCCGAGCGGGCCGGCGTCAGCAAGCCCGTCCTCTATCAGCACTTCCCCGGAAAGCTGGAGCTGTATCTCGCCCTGCTCGACCAGCACTGCGAGAGCCTGCTCCAGGCGGTCCGTACGGCGCTCGCGTCCACGACGGACAACAAGCTGCGCGTCGAGGCCACGATGGACGCGTACTTCGCCTATGTCGAGGACGAGGGCGGTGCGTTCCGCCTGGTCTTCGAGTCGGATCTGACGAACGAGCCCGCGGTGCGCGAGCGCGTCGACCGGGTCGCGCTCCAGTGCGCGGAGGCCATCTCCGACGTGATCGCCGAGGACACCGGGCTCTCCAAGGAGGAGTCCATGCTGCTGGCCGTGGGGCTCGGCGGCGTCTCCCAGGTGGTGGCACGCTACTGGCTCTCCAGCGAGTCCGCGATCCCCCGCGATCAGGCGGTCCGGCTCCTCACCTCGCTGGCCTGGCGCGGGATCGCCGGCTTCCCGCTGCACGGCAGTGAGCAGCACTGAACGGCGCGTGTTCGCTGCGGGCGTTCCCCGCGGCGTCTTCCGGATGGTCACTCCGGGCTAATGTGTGCTGCGTACCGCGCGGCTGGCCGCGCAACGCAGACCGTTCGGAGGGACATAGCCGTGGAGGTCAAGATCGGCGTGCAGCACACGCCCCGCGAGATCGTTCTGGAGAGCGGGCAGACCGCCCAGGAGGTCGAGCGCGCCGTCGCCGACGCGCTGGCCGGTAAGGCGCAGCTGCTCAGTCTCACGGACGACAAGGGGCGCAAGGTGCTCGTACCGGCCGAGCGGATCGCGTACGTGGAGATCGGTGAGCCGGCCACACGACGCGTCGGATTCGGCGCTCTGTAGTCACTCGTCACTGTCGTCACTGACATCCGGGAATGGCCCGGCGGGACACCCCCGCCGGGCCATTCCTCTGTCCGTTCCCCGGCCCGTTACCGACGAGTTCCGCTATGCGCGTAGCCGCCCTCTCCCGGGGGTCTGTTGAGGGTTGCGTTCCGTGCACTGCGGGTAGTGACGTGCTGGGCCCGAAAGCCCTGAACGCATGTCACTCCCGGCGTCGTGAGGTGATCAGCAGTGATCTGGGAAGTTCTCGGATCGGTCCTGCTCGGACTCGGTCTTTCGTGGGCGGCCGCCAGCCGGCTGTCCCACCGGCTCCCGGCTCACCGGACGGTGTTCACGGCCGGCCCGGTCGGCGCGCTCGTCGGCGCCTATGTGACACATATGGCGCTCGGCGCCGGCCATGTTCCCGCGACGCTCGTCGGTGCCCTGCTGGTGGGAGCGGTGCTGCTGTCGCTGCTGCTCCGCCCCACACGCCGCGGGCTGCGCACGCCCCAGACCTCCACGTCCTGAGCCGTTCCGTCCGACCGGCGCGCGCCGGTCAGGCGGCCAGCCCGAGAGCTGCCATCCGCTTGGTGTGCGCCTCGGTGATCCGGGAGAACATCCGGCCGACCTCCGCGAGATCGAAGCCGTCCGCCACCCCGCCCACGAGCATCGTGGAGAGCGCGTCGCGCTCGGCCACCACCCGCTGCGCCTGCGAGAGCGCCTCGCCCATCAGCCGGCGCGCCCAGAGCGCCAGGCGCCCGCCGACGCGCGGCTCCGCCTCGATCGCGGCGCGGACCTTCTCGACGGCGAAGTTGCCGTGTCCCGTGTCGTCCAGTACGGCGAGCACCAGCGCGCGAGTGTCGGTGTCCAGCCGCGCGGCCACCTCGCGGTAGAAGTCGCTGGCGATCGAGTCGCCCACGTACGCCTTGACGAGGCCCTCCAGCCAGTCCGACGGCGCGGTCAGGCGGTGGAAGTCGTCGAGCGCCTTCGCGAACGGCTCCATCGCGCCGGTCGGCTCGGCGTCGATCGCCCGCAGCCGGTCGTTCAACCGCTCGAAGTGGTGGAATTCGGCGGCGGCCATTTTCGCCAGGGCGGCCTTGTCGGCGAGGGTCGGCGCGAGCTTGGCGTCCTCGGCGAGCCGCTCGAAGGCCGCCAGCTCCCCATAGGCGAGGGCTCCCAGCAGATCCACGACCGCGGCGCGGTACTGCGGCTCGGCGGAGGCCGTGTCCCAGTCCTGGGCGGCGATCCCGGTGGGTTCCTCGGCTGCGGATGCGGGCGTGGTGGCGTTGTCGGGCGTCTCCATGGACCGCACAATAGCCCGCTCTTCGCGCCGCGTAAGGGCCTGGTCAGACACTGTGGTCACACCGTTCCGACGAATTCGCCCAACACACATGCGCGATTCCGGGGTACAGTGGTAATGCGCCTGCCGAGTATTCGGCGGGCGATCGCAGTGTTAGACAGTGTTTGAACGAGGGTCGTCCCTCGTACAGGCCCCATGAGGATGCCCGGTCGGTGGCCCGATCGGCTCCGACCCGACCGCCCTCCACGCGGATCGTACGCACAGCAGCGTACGGCCGCAGATGAGGGGCCCCCTCAGCGGTTCGAGCGCTCGAGCGACGGCAGTGGTCCCGCGCCATCCGGCCAATCCACGGCCGGCCGAGTACCCAGGTGCGGTACGACCCCCAGCGTTCGCCTCGCGCCGCGTCTCACAGAAGAGGCAGCACCCTGACTACGACTTTCCGAGACCTCGGAATCCTCCCCGAGACAGCCGAAGCGCTAGAAGCCGTCGGCATCCTGTCTCCGTTCCCCATCCAAGAGATGACGCTCCCCGTCGCGCTTTCCGGCAAGGACGTCATCGGACAGGCCAAGACCGGCACGGGCAAGACGCTCGGCTTCGGTCTGCCGCTCCTGGAGCGCGTCACGGTCCCCGCGGACGTCGAGTCCGGCCGGGCCGTGCCCGAGAAGCTCACCAACGCCCCGCAGGCGCTTGTCGTCGTTCCCACCCGCGAGCTGTGCACGCAGGTCACCAACGACCTGCTGACGGCCGGCAAGGTGCGCAACGTCCGGGTCCTGGCGATCTACGGCGGCCGTGCCTACGAGCCGCAGGTCGAGGCCCTCAAGAAGGGCGTCGACGTGATCGTCGGCACCCCGGGCCGGCTGCTCGACCTGGCGGGCCAGAAGAAGCTCGATCTCTCCCATGTGCGCGCGCTCGTCCTGGACGAGGCCGACGAGATGCTCGACCTGGGCTTCCTGCCCGACGTCGAGAAGATCATCCAGCTGCTGCCGCCCAAGCGGCAGACGATGCTGTTCTCCGCGACGATGCCGGGCGCGGTCATCGGCCTCGCCCGCCGCTACATGTCGCAGCCCACGCACATCAGCGCCACCTCGCCGGACGACGCGGGCGCGACCGTCGCCAACACGACGCAACGCGTCTACCGCGCCCACTCCATGGACAAGCCGGAGATGGTCGCCCGCATCCTCCAGTCCGAGGGCCGCGGTCTGGCGATGATCTTCTGCCGTACGAAGCGCACGGCCGCCGATATCGCCGACCAGCTCGCCCAGCGCGGCTTCGCCTCCGGCGCGGTCCACGGCGACCTGGGCCAGGGCGCCCGCGAGCAGGCCCTGCGCGCCTTCCGCAACGGCAAGGTCGATGTGCTCGTCTGCACCGATGTCGCCGCGCGCGGTATCGATGTCGAGGGCGTGACCCATGTCATCAACTACCAGTCGCCGGAGGAGGAGAAGACCTACCTCCACCGCATCGGCCGCACCGGCCGGGCGGGCGCGTCCGGTACCGCCGTCACGCTCGTCGACTGGGACGACATCCCGCGCTGGCAGCTGATCAACAAGGCGCTGGACCTCGGCTTCCCGGACCCGCCGGAGACGTACTCCACGTCCCCGCATCTGTTCGAGGAGCTGAACATCCCCGCCGGGACCAAGGGCGTCCTGCCGCGCGCGGAGCGTACGCGCGCCGGTCTGTCGGCGGAGCAGGTCGAGGACCTCGGCGAGACGGGCGGCCGCGGCCGTAAGTCCGCCGCCCCCGCCGCGGCGGTACGGGAAGAGCGCCCGGCCCGTACGCGCGCCCCGCGCCAGCGACGCCGCACCCGTGGCGGGACCCCGCTGGAGGCGACGGGTACGGCGGTCGAGCCGCAGACCGAGGACGCCGAGCCGCAGTTCCAGACCGCCGTGCCGATGGACGTGCCCGGGAGCGTGGAGCGGGCCGCCGAGCCGCGTACCCCGCGCCGTCGCCGGCGTACCCGCGCCGGCTCCGGGTCCGCGTCCGCGTCCGAGACACCGGCCGTGGAGACCGTGGCGGAGCCGGTCCTCGCGGACCCGGTCGTCGCGGAGGCCGTCGTCGCTGAGCCCGTCGTCCCGGAGCCGGAGGCGGAGCCCGTGGCCAAGCCGCGCCGCCGCCGTACCCGGGCCGCGAAGCCCGCGGCCGACGCGGCCTCGACGGTCGAGACCGCCGCGGTGACGGAGCCGGTCGACGCCCCCGAGGCGCCGGTCGCCGAGACCAAGCCGCGCCGCCGCACCCGCGTCGCCAAGTCCGTGGCCGAGGCCGCGGAGTCGGCGGCGGTGGAGTCGGCGGACGTCAAGGCCGAGGCCCCCGTCGCGGAGGCCAAGCCCCGTCGCCGTACCCGCGTCGCCAAGCCGGCCGCCGAGGCCGTCGAGGCCGCCGCGACCGGGGAGGCGCCCGAAGCGGAGGCGGAGGCGCTGCCCAAGCCGCGCCGCCGCCGTACGCGCACGACAGCGGCGAAGACCGAGAGCTGACGTACGCGCGCACCACAGCCGGATGGCCCGACGCCCCCAGACGGGGGGTGCCGGGCCATCGGCTTTCCGAGGCGCCGTTAGCCTCTTCGCATGAGTCGGCCGCCCACGTTCGTCCCGCCCTCCTGTGCCCGCGCCCGTACGCTCGCGACCCGCCGCGGGCCCTTCGCCACGCTCGACGCGCGGCCCGCCGGGGAGCCGCGCGGCACCGCGCTGATGCTCCCCGGGTTCACCGGGAGCAAGGAGGACTTCATCGCGCTGCTGGAGCCGCTGACCGGGGCCGGCTACCGGGTCGTCTGTGTGGACGGCCGCGGGCAGTACGAGACCGAGGGCCCGGACACCGAGGACGGCTATGCGCAGAGCGAGCTGGCCTCCGACGTACTGGCGCAGTCGGAGGCGCTCGGCTCCCCCGTACATCTCCTCGGGCACTCGCTCGGCGGTCTGATCGCCCGCGCCGCCGTGCTGCTCGACCCGAGTCCGTTCGTCACGCTGACGCTGCTGTCCTCCGGACCCGCGCGGGTCTCACCGGTCCAGCGGGAACGGGCCGAGCTGCTCAGCGGGGCGCTCAAGGACATGACGATGCAGCAGGTCTGGGAGATCATGCGCTCGATGGATCCCCCCGAGGAGACCGCGATCGACGGGGAGGATCTGCGCAGGCGCTGGCTGCTCACCCGGCCGGCCCAGCTGATCGCCACCGCCCGGCAGCTGAGCGGGGAACCGGACCGGGTGAACGAGCTGGCCGCCGTACAGCCGCTGCCCAAGCACGTGATGTCCGGCGAACGGGACGACACCTGGCCGGTACCGCAGCTGGACGAGATGGCGCTGCGGCTCGGCGCCCGCCGGACGGTCATCGAGGGCGCCCAGCACTCGCCCAACACCGACCGGCCGCTGGAGACCGCCGCCGCGCTCAGGGACTTCTGGGACGCCCACGGCTGAGCGCCGCGCCGGAAAGGCGCCCGGCCGACCGTCAGTACTGCGACTGCAAGTGCTGCCAGAAACCGTCCCGCAGCGACCGCCGCAGCATCGCATGGCCCCGTAGCGACCGCTGGAGCAGCTTCTCCGCCTCGATCAGCAGATCCTGGTCCACCGGGCCCGGCAGATACGGATGGCCCGGCAGCAGCTCGGACATGGCTTCCCGGCCGCGCTCCGCCAGCCACGTCGCGGCGATCTGCGCGCCGATGAACCGCACCTGGTCGCGGGAGGGCGGCGGATCGCCCTCGTGCTCGTACGTGGTGACCGGGCGGCGGGTGACATACGGCTTGCAGAAGTCCAGGTCGAAGGTGCGCTGGCTGTCGACCTCCCACAGCAGCGGCTCGGCCTGATTGCGCCCCTCGCCGGCCTCGATGCCCCAGAGGTGCACGCGCGCGCCGTACCCCTGGGCCGCCTCGACGGCCGAGACCAGGTCCTCGTCGCCGCCGACCAGTGCCGCGTCACTGATGGCGCGGTGCCTGGCGAGCGATTCGAGATCCGTACGGATCAGCGAGTCGACGCCCTTCTGCTGGTTGTTGGCGTTGAGGTTGCCGAGCCTGACCTTGACGTCGGGCAGTTCGGCGATGGACTGCTGCTCCGAGGTGTGGATCCGGCGTCTGGCGCCGTCGTACCAGTACACGCGGAGCAGCCGGCTGTCCGCGAAGATGATCCGGGCCTTGTCGATGAAGGCCTCGATGAGCCCCTCGGCGTCCAGGTCGAAGGCGCGCCGGTCCTCGGTGCCCGCGACAAGCAACCCGGCCGCAGCATAGACGTAACCGGCGTCGACGAAAATGGCATGCGTGGACGGAGTCTTGGCGACCTCGGCGAGCATGCGCTGGAGCAGCTCGTTGGTGCGCTCCAGACGGGCGCCGATGTCGGCGATCTCTGGGTTGATCTCTGCCTCGCTCATACACCGTTCATTCTCTGCGGACGCGAGCGTACCCGCCAGTAGTTAGCCACCCGAAAATTTTCCTTAGCGTAGGGAATGTTTGCAGAGGGCAAGCCGTTGTACCGGGATGTAAGTGCCGACGGCTCCGCCCGTCACCCATAGTTCTCCAGCAGGAGGATCAGACGAAGGGAGAAGCCTTGCGCTTCGAAATCATGCGACTCGACGATGTTGACGGCTCCGCTGTCGACAGCACCGTTGTGGACGCCGCCTCCGTCAACCGGATCGTGCAGCAGGCCGCCGCGATGGGCCAGCGCATCTATATCCGCCCGGCCGAATCCTCGGCCTCGTAACCCCCTGTCCCCTCGCGACGCAGAAGACAGCGACCGACCGCGAACCGACGAAGCGCCCCTGTACGGATCACTCGTACGGGGGCGCTGCCCATGTCAGGCGCTCTGGATCACCTGGGTGACGCCGTTGATGATCTGCTGAACGGCAATGGCCGAAAGCATCATCCCGGCCAGCCGGGTCACCAGCACCACTCCCCCGTCCTTGATCAGCCGGATGATCAGCAGCGAGTAGCGCATGGTCAGCCAGAGCACGATATGCATCGCGACGATCGCCGCCCAGACCGAGATCTGCTCCGAGGCGCGGTCGGCGTGCTGTACGGCGAGGATGACGGACACGATCGCGCCGGGTCCCGCGAGCAGCGGCATGCCCAGCGGGACGAGCGCGACGTTGACGTCCTTCGTCTGCTGGGGCTCGTCGGTCTTCCCGGTCAGCAGATCCAGCGCGATGAGCAGCAGGAGCAGCCCGCCCGCGATCATCAGCGCCGGTACGGAGACATGCAGATAGTCCAGGATCTGCTGGCCCAGCAGCCCGAAGACGGTGATCACCCCGAAGGCGACGGCCACCGCCTGCCAGGCCATGGCGCGCTGGACCTTGGCGGGCCGGCCGGAGGTGAGGGCGAGAAAGATCGGGGTGATCCCGGGCGGGTCCATGATCACGAAGAGCGTGAGGAAGAGGGAGCCGAAAACGGCGAAGTCGAACACAGTGAGGGCCTTGCGGTTACGTAGAGCTGACGGAGAGACGGGAACGCACGCGCGCGCAGGCGCGACGAGGTGAGGGCGCGACGGCGCCATGAAGAAGCGGTTCGGGTACGGCGGCGGTAGGGCTACGGCGGCGGTACGGCTGGACTTACCCGCGTCCGCCCGCGCCCGGCACCGGGAAGGCGCCGGAGGCCCGCCGGGTGATCTCGCCGTAGATCTCCGGGTCGGTGGTACAGGCGCCGAGTTCCACGGACTTGCGGCTGCCGTGGTAGTCGCTGGATCCGGTGGGCAGCAGGCCCAGTTCGGCGGCCAGTCCGCGCAGCCGGGCGCGGGTCGGCGCGTCGTGGTCCAGGTGGTCGACCTCGATGCCGTCGAGACCGGCGGCGGAGAGCCGGGCGATGGCGGACTCGGGCACGACCCGGCCCCGCTTGACGGCCTGCGGATGCGCGAACACGCTGACCCCGCCGGCGGCCTTGACCAGGCGGATCGCCTCGAAGGGGTCGAGTTCGTGCTTCTCGGCGTACGCGCGCCCGCCGTCCGCGAGCCACTCCGGGGTGAAGGCGTCGGAGACGGTCTCGACGACGCCGAGTTCGACGAGGGCGGTGGCGACGTGCGGGCGGCCCAGCGAGGCGTCGCCCGCGATGCGCGTCACCTGCTCCCAGGTGATCGGGACGCCCAGCTCCTGGAGCTTGCGGACCATCGTCCGCGCGCGCGGGACGCGGTCGTCCCGTACCAGCTCACGCTCGTGCAGCAGCTCCGGCTCGTCCGGGTCGAAGAGATACGCCAGCAGGTGCAGGCTGATGCCGTCGAGCCGGCAGGAGAGCTCCGCGCCGGTGACGAGGGTGAGGTCCCGGTCGAGGTCCTGGAGCGCGGCGATCGCCTCGGCGTGGCCGCGGGTGGTGTCGTGGTCGGTCAGCGCGATGACGTCGAGCCCGGCGGCGGCGGCGTTGCGCACCAGCTCGGCCGGGGTGTCCGTACCGTCCGAGGCCGTGGAGTGGGTGTGCAGATCGATGCGCACGACGCGTCACTCCGGAGGTTCGGGGCGGACAGGGGGACGCTCAAGGATAACGGCACACCGGGAGGGCCCAGGACGGGCCGCCTCCGCCCGCCGGCCGGGCGGACAGGCCGTCAGTGGAGCGGCGTTCAGGAGACCGGGTCCGTCAGGAGACCGAGTCCGTCAGGAGAGCAGCCGGGGCGACAGGGCCCCGCAGGGCAGCAGCTCCATCTCCGCGCCCACGTCCCGCAGATCGGTCAGCACCACCTCGTCGTAGAGCAGCAGCCCCGACTGTTCGGGCCAGACGATCGCCCACAGCCACAGCCCGAGCGCCTCGCCCGCGAAGACCGCGCGGTCCTCCGGGGCGTCGGCGACATGCCAGAGCGGGGTGGGCCGGCCGGCCGCGAGCAGCTTGGTCTGCGGTGACTTGTCGACGCAGATGGCGGGGCCCGGGTCCGGGCCGTCGATCCCCGCGTAGCGCGCGCCGAGCCCCACGCCCAGTTCCTCCGCGACGAGCAGCAGCTCCCCCATGCCGCCGAGCGGCCCCGGTCCCGAGCACGCGACGGCGGTGGCACGTCCGCCGCTGCGGTCGTCGCCCGCGTACGCCACGCCGGTGAAGAGCCAGCCGACGGGCAGCGGCCAGGGCATCCACACCGGCACCCGGGCGCGGTGCACCACCACGCTGAGGGCCTCGACGCTGGGCGGTATCACGGGTTGCAGTGGGTGCACGGCGCCATGTACATCGCACTGCCAGGAGTCGGCGAAGAGGCCGGGCGCCCTGACTCGGCCACCGCACTTCGGGCAACTGGGTTCGCCCCTCATAGCGCCCCACGGTCCTCCCCGGCCGACGCCGCGTCAAGGACGATCACCCGTCCGGTCAGAGTCCGGGCATCCAGAGATAGATGTAACTTGCATTCATTAGCTTGTCTAACTTATTGAATGCATATTGCATCGATCTAGTCGGAGAGTGAGGACACGCCTCATGCGCGGAGAGGATCCGTTCGACGAAGGAGCAGGCAGTCTGCTGCGTCAGCCGAAGGCCGTCTGGGCCACGGCGGGCGCGTCCGTCGTGGCGTTCATGGGGATCGGTCTGGTGGACCCGATCCTGCCGTCCATCGCCCAGGGCCTGGCGGCCACCCCGAGCCAGGTCTCGCTGCTCTTCACCTCGTACTTCCTGATCACCGCGGTCGCCATGCTCCTCACCGGCTGGGTCTCCAGCCGGATCGGCGGCCGGAAGACCCTGCTCGTCGGTCTGGCGCTCGTCGTGGTCTTCGCGGCCCTGTCGGGTACGTCGTCGTCGGTGGGCGAGCTGGTCGGCTTCCGGGCCGGCTGGGGGCTCGGCAACGCGCTCTTCGTCTCGACCGCGCTCGCGGTGATCGTCGGCGCGGCGGCCGGGGGCAGCGCGGCGGCGATCCTGCTGTACGAGTCGGCGCTCGGCCTCGGCATGGCCTGCGGACCGCTGCTCGGCGCGCTGCTCGGCGATGCCAGCTGGCGCTATCCGTTCTTCGGCACCGCGGCCCTGATGGCCATCGGATTCGTCTGCATCACGGCGTTCCTCAAGGAGCAGCCCAGGCCCGCGCGCAAGACGTCGCTGCTCGATCCGGTCAGGGCCCTGGGTCACGGCGGGCTCGCGTCCGCGGCGGCCTCGGCGTTCTTCTACAACTACGCGTTTTTCACGGTTCTGGCCTTCACGCCGTTCGTGCTGAACATGACCCCCTACAAGTCGGGGGCGGTCTTCTTCGCCTGGGGGCTGCTGCTAGCGGTCTTCTCGGTGCTCGTGGCACCCCGGCTGCAACGGCGCCTCGGCTCGCTCAAGGTGCTGGGCGGCTCGCTCGTCCTGCTCGCCGTCGATCTGCTGGTGCTCGGGTACGGCAACCACACCGCGGCCGTCGTCGGCACGGTCGTCTCCGGTGCCTTCATCGGCCTGAACAACACCGTCTTCACCGAACTGGCGCTGGGTGTCTCCGACGCGCCCCGGCCGGTGGCGAGCGCGGGCTACAACTTCGTCCGCTGGTTCGCGGCGGCGGCCGCGCCCTTCCTCGCGCCGAAGATCGAGGAGTGGAGCAATGTCCATGTCCCGTTCGTGATCGCCGCGGCCGCGGCGATCGTGGGAGCGGTCATCGTCGGCGTACGGCGCGGCGCGCTGCGCCATGAGGCCGAGGAGCTGCGGCCCGCGCACGCCACGGAGGACAGCGTCGCGGTCTTCGCCGACTGACGCGGCGGCGGGGGCCGGTGCGAGTCCGCTCCCGGTGTGAGTCCGCTCTCAGTCCAGGGGCACGGAGGCGCGCAGCGGGTCGCGCAGATCCGTGCCCCGCGCGAGCCAGCGCTCCTCAAGCTCCCGCGCGCCCCTGACCCGCTTCCACGCCGCCTCATTGGGCGTCATCGGCAGCAGCGGCAGAAACCGCACCGGCTCCAGCGGCGCGTCCAGCTCCAGATCCGCCACCAGCCCGCCCGGCTCACCGACCAGTACGGAGCTGAAGGGCGCCCCCGGCCACAGCGGCTCACCGAGGTCCAGCGAGCTGCCCGGCGCCACGACCACGCCCTCGACCTGCGGAGACGCGGCCAGTACGGCCATCGGACGGAGCACCTGATCGGTGTCGGCGAGCCCGGCGCGCATCGACAGGACGAGCTCGGCCCGCGGCCCCTTCAGCGGGTCGGCGAGCAGCGCCGACGGGTCCGTCATCGGCTGCGCCGACATCCCGAGCGTGGCGTACCGCACGACACCGGAACCGCCCTGGGAGTCCAGGAAACGCAGCACCTCGAAGCGGTCCGTCCCGAGGAACGTCACCGCGGCGCGCGCGTCCGGCTCGCCCAGCGCCGTACGGAGCCGGGCCTCGACCAGATCAAGAATTTCTCCCATCCGGTGAGCATAGATCGCGTAAGGATTGGGCAAGGGACGGAGTTGGCCCGCAGTCTGCTGATAGTCTTGGCCGCTGGTCGGGACAGCACGCAGAAGCGTTGCTCTCTTGTCCCGACGACACGTCATCCCCTACGGGGGACCGGCCGGAGGAGGTGGGGCTGCGGTGGATCGAAGTCACCCGGCCAGTACCAGCCGCTCTTCCGTACGGACCTCTCGTCCGGTGCACTGACGCCCCGTCCCCCGGGCCCACGGCATTTCGCACGACGGAAGAGCACGTCTCTCAGTACCTGAGAAGTACCTGAGCAGTACCTGAATCTCTGCCTGTCTGTAGCGAACGCCGTCACCGCGATCCCGCGGTGCCGCCCGCTTTGCGGACGTACGCATCACGTCCCCATTCCGGGCTGTGCCACGCCCTCGCCGACGGCCTCTCCGTGAAGGAGCCCGCCATGTCGATGATCCGTGACCTGCGCGCAGCGGTCCGTCCGGCCCTGCGCAAGGCCAAGCCCGCGTACAGCAAGTACGACACGTATGACGCCACCCGTGACCCCTCCGCGTCGAGCGCGGTCGTCGACTGCGCGGTCTACCGCGACGGCCGGCGGGTCACCGAGAACCCCTGTGTCACCCCGCACGAGGCGATGCTGCGGGTACGCGAGGGCGGCGGCTTCGCCTGGATCGGCCTGCACGAGCCGACCGAGGAGGAATTCGCCGGTATCGCGGCCGAGTTCGGGCTGCACCCGCTGGCGGTGGAGGACGCGGTGCACGCGCACCAGCGGCCCAAGCTGGAGCGGTACGACGACACCCTGTTCACCGTCTTCAAGACCATCCACTACGTCGAGCACACCCGGCTGACCGCGACCAGCGAGGTCGTCGACACCGGCGAGGTCATGTGCTTCACCGGCCGGGACTTCGTGATCACCGTCCGGCACGGCGGCAAGGGCTCGCTGCGCGCGCTGCGCCACCGCCTGGAGAGCGACGCCGAGCTGCTCACCAAAGGGCCCTCGGCCGTGCTGCACTCCATCGCGGACCATGTCGTCGACGGGTACGTCGCGGTGGCGGCGGCCGTGCAGGACGACATCGACGAGGTCGAGATCGATGTGTTCTCGGCGCCGGCGAAGGGCAGCCCGCGCGGCTCGGACGCCGGGCGGATCTACCAGCTCAAGCGCGAGGTGCTGGAGTTCAAGCGGGCCGTCTCCCCGCTGCTGCGGCCGATGCAGCTGCTGAGCGAGCGGCCGATGCGGCTGATCGACCCGGACATCCAGAAGTACTTCCGTGATGTCGCCGACCATCTGGCCCGGGTGCACGAGCAGGTCATCGGCTTCGACGAGCTGCTGAACTCGATCCTCCAGGCGAATCTGGCGCAGGCGACGGTCGCGCAGAACGAGGACATGCGCAAGATCACGTCCTGGGCGGCGATCATCGCCGTACCGACCGCCGTCTGCGGGATCTACGGCATGAACTTCGACCACATGCCCGAGCTGGAGTGGAAGTACGGCTATCCCATGGTGCTCGTCGCGATCGGCACCATCTGTCTGACGATCCACCGCACCCTCAAGCGGAACGGCTGGCTCTAGGCCCTGTCCGGCCGGCTGGATAGGCTGCGGGCATGACAGAACCAGACCTCGGGCCTGACCTCGGCCGGGTGCTCGTCGAAGAGGCCACCAAGAAGTCGAGCCTCATCTGGGTGCGGGGCTCGGGCCCCGACCGCGCGCTGTGGCACGTATGGCACGAGGGCGCGGCGCTGCTGGTCGGGGACGGCCCCGGGGAGCAGCCGCTGCCGGGGCTCGCGGACGGCGCGGTCGCCGAGGTGACCGTACGCAGCAAGGACAAGGGCGGCCGGCTCGTCGCCTGGACGGCGGCCGTCGCGGAGCTGGCGCCGCACTCGGAGGGCTGGGAGACGGCCGTCGCCGAGCTCAAGGGCAAGCGGCTGAACGCGCCCGACGCCGAGGTGATGACGGAGCGCTGGGCGCGTGAGTGCCGGGTGCTGCGGCTGACGCCCCGGGACACGATCACCGACCTGCCCGACTCCTCGCTGGCGGCGGCCCCGCTGCCGACCTCGGCGACGACCCGTCAGCCCCTGCCGGCCTCGCTCGGACGGCTCCTGCTCAAGCGCAAGAGCAAGGCCAACTAGGGCAAGAGCAAGCAGAGTCAGTCGCTGGTGGCCGGGAGCCGGCTGCCGTAGTCGACGGTCTCGCCCTTGGCCGGCGCCGCCAGTTCGAAGTCACGGCCCCAGTCGGCGAGCGAGAGCGTCCCCGCGCCGCCCGCGCGCACCAGTTGCAGCGGGTACGGAGTGCCCTCCAGCGAGACGTCCAGCGTCCCGCCGTCGCCCTCACTGCCGTTGATCTTGATGGTCTTCACGCCGCCGATCCGGTCGCGGGCGCCCTTGTTCAGCTTGCCGTGCAGCGTCAGTATCCCGGCGAGCAGCACCTTCATGTCCGTGAAGCCGCTCAGCTGCTTGTACGAGGGGTCCTCCTCCGGGACCTTCACATACTTGTCCTGGAGCTTGTCCGCGGCCTCGGTGTCCGAACTGCTGGGCTTGGCGGTCTCCTTGCCGTCCGCGTGGCTCCAGAAACCGGCGTCTGCCTTCAGGAAAAGCGTGTCCTCGATGCGCAGCAGCTGGAAGGTGCTGTTCTTCGAAGTGACGGTGCCGGTCCCGCCGTTCGTCTTGAGCCGCATATTGAGCTTGTAGGTCTCCCCCTGCGTGACCAGCGTGCCGGAGAGCCTGACCGCGCCCGCGGCGTTCGCCGCCGTCTGCGCCTTTCTCTCGATCTCCGTGGCGGAGAGCTTGCCGACCCCGTTCGTACCCTCGTCCGGATCCTCACCGCATGCCGTGAGAACCGCGGCCAGCCCCACGCAGAACGCGACGGGGAGGGCGACCCTGCGGGCACGGCCGGACGACAGGAAAACGGTCACAGACGCACTGCCTCTCAAACGCAGCTGGGGGTGGCAGACCGCAGCGTACCTGGGCCGGAGGCACGTCTCGACAGAGAGCCGCACAGACGTCGCGGGAAGGCCGTACGGACGGATCCGTCAGGGCATACCGCAGCGGTACGGGCTAGCCTGAACCCGTTATCCCGCCGGATAGAAGGACAACCGCGGACGAAGGAGGCGCTGGGAAATGGTGGCAGGCGCCCCCCGGATCTTTGTCTCGCATCTCGCCGGTGTGGCCGTCTTCGATCCCACCGGTGACCAGGTGGGCCGGGTCCGCGATCTCGTGGCGATGCTGCGGGTCGGCGGCCGTCCGCCGCGGCTGCTCGGGCTGGTCGTCGAGGTGCTCAGCCGGCGCCGGATCTTCCTGCCCATGACCCGGGTGACCGGTGTCGAGTCCGGCCAGGTGATCACCACGGGCGTGCTCAACGTACGCCGCTTCGAGCAGCGGCCCACCGAGCGCCTCGTGCTCGGCGAGCTGCTCGACCGGCGGGTGCGGCTCGTGGAGAACGGCGAGGAGGTGACGGTCCTCGATGTCGCCATCCGTCAGCTGCCGGCCCGCCGTGAATGGGAGATCGACAAGGTCTTCGTACGGCGGGGCAGAAAGGGCGGGGCCCTGCGGCGGCGTGGGGAGACCCTGACCGTCGACTGGTCCGCGGTCACCGGCTTCTCGCTGGAGGAGGAGGGGCAGGGCGCGGAGAGCCTTGTCGCCACCTTCGAGAGCCTGCGCCCGGTCGATCTCGCCAATGTGCTGCACCATCTGACGCCGAAGCGGCGGGGCGAGGTGGCCGTCGCCCTCGATGACGACCGGCTCGCGGATGTCATGGAGGAGCTGCCCGAGGACGACCAGGTGGAGATCCTCGGCAAACTCAAGGAGGAGCGCGCGGCCGATGTCCTGGAGGCGATGGACCCGGACGACGCGGCCGACCTCCTCTCCGAGCTGCCCGAGAGCGACAAGGAGCGGCTGCTCACGCTGATGCGGCCGGACGACGCCGCCGATGTGCGGCGGCTGATGTCGTACGAGGAGCGCACGGCGGGCGGTCTGATGACGACCGACCCGATCGTGCTGCGCCCCGACGCGACGGTGGCGGAGGCGCTGGCCCGGGTACGGCTCCCGGACCTCTCCCCCGCGCTCGCGGCGCAGATCTATGTCTGCCGGCCGCCGGACGAGACGCCGACGGGCAAGTATCTGGGCACGGTGCACTTCCAGCGGCTGCTGCGGGATCCGCCGTACACGCTGGTCAGCTCGATCGTCGACAGCGATCTGCCGCCGCTCGCGCCCGACACCCCGCTGCCCGCGATCACCAGCCATCTCGCCGCGTACAACATGGTCGCGGCGCCGGTGGTGGACGAGGGCGGATCGCTGCTCGGCGCCGTGACCGTCGATGACGTACTCGACCACCTGCTGCCCGACGACTGGCGGGAGACCGGCTACCACGGCATGGAAGAGGCGGCCCGTGGTCAATGAGCGCCCCGACAGGGAGGCCGGCCGGGAGCGCGCGAGGACCGGCTCCGGGGCCGGGTCGACCGCGCTGATGCGGGGTGGCCGGGTCAGGCTCGACCAGCCGGCCCCGCCGCGGCGCAGGCTGGTGCCCGAGTACGACCCCGAAGCTTTCGGCGTGCTTTCGGAGCGTATCGCCCGCTTCCTGGGGACGGGCCGCTTCATCGTCTGGATGACGCTGATCATCATCGTCTGGCTCGTCTGGAACGTGACCGCCCCGCGCGAACTGCGCTTCGACCCTTACCCGTTCATCTTTCTGACGCTGATGCTCTCCCTCCAGGCGTCGTACGCCGCGCCGCTGATCCTGCTGGCGCAGAACCGCCAGGGCGACCGGGACCGGGTCACGCAGGAGCAGGAGCGCAAGCAGAACGAGCGCTCCATCGCCGACACCGAATATCTGACGCGCGAGATCGCGGCGCTGCGGATCGGCCTGGGCGAGGTCACCACCCGCGACTGGATCCGGTCGGAGCTCCAGAATCTGGTGCGGGACCTGGCGGAGGAGCGCGCGCTGCCCCGGGCGGAACCCGGGCGTGAGGAACCCGACCGCTGACGGGCTTTCCCGAGCCGGTACGGATCGCCGTACCATCTCGGTATGGCTACCGACACGTACGGAACCGCCGTCCCCGCGGAAGAAGCGGTGCGCGAAGCGCTGGCGACGGTGAACGACCCCGAGATCCACCGGCCGATCACCGACCTCGGCATGGTCAAATCGGTGGATATCGGTGCGGACGGTGCGGTGGCCGTCACGGTCTATCTGACGGTTTCCGGCTGCCCGATGCGCGACACGATCACGCGGAGCGTGACCGACGCGGTCGCCCGGGTCGCGGGTGTCACGCGGGTGGACGTCACGCTGGACGTGATGGGCGACGAGCAGCGGCGCGCGCTGGCGGCCTCGCTGCGCGGCGGCACCGCCGAGCGCGAGGTGCCGTTCGCCCAGCCGGGCTCCCTGACCCGGGTGTACGCGGTGGCGTCGGGCAAAGGCGGTGTCGGCAAGTCGTCGGTGACGGTCAACCTGGCCGCCGCGATGGCGGCCGACGGGCTGAAGGTCGGTGTGGTCGACGCGGACATCTACGGGCACAGCGTGCCCCGGATGCTCGGCGCGGACGGCAGGCCCACCCAGGTCGAGAACATGATCATGCCGCCGTCGGCGAACGGCGTGAAGGTGATCTCCATCGGGATGTTCACCCCGGGCAACGCGCCGGTCGTCTGGCGCGGTCCCATGCTGCACCGCGCGCTCCAGCAGTTCCTCGCGGACGTCTACTGGGGCGATCTGGACGTACTGCTGCTCGACCTGCCGCCGGGCACCGGCGATATCGCGATCTCCGTGGCGCAGCTCGTGCCGAACGCCGAGATCCTGGTGGTCACCACCCCGCAGCAGGCCGCTGCCGAGGTCGCCGAGCGGGCCGGCTCCATCGCCGTACAGACCCATCAGAAGATCGTCGGTGTGGTCGAGAACATGTCGGGCCTGCCGTGCCCGCACTGCGACGAGATGATCGATGTCTTCGGCACCGGCGGCGGCAAGCTGGTCGCCGAGGGGCTGACGAGGACGACCGGCGCCGAGGTGCCCGTGCTCGGCGCGATCCCGATCGACGTACGGCTGCGGGAGGGCGGCGACGAGGGCAAGCCCATCGTGCTCTCCGACCCCGACTCGCCGGCCTCCACCGCGCTGCGCGGGATCGCGGGCAAGCTGGGCGGCCGGCAGCGCGGTCTGGCGGGCATGTCGCTGGGGATCACCCCGCGCAACAAGTTCTGAGCCGGGCCCGGACTGCTCAACCGGACTGCTCAACAGGTAAGGGGCGGCCGCAATGGGCGGCCGCCCCTTACCCGTTGTTCTCGCAAGCGTGGTTCTAGGGCCTGTCTTCAAAGTAGCGCCGTCCGCCCGGAGGGCGGGCCCGGCGGCGTCCGGTGCGTGCGATCGCAAGGCGGAGGGTCGCCCCAGTACTGGACGTACTGGGGTGATCCCGACAACGCCGCGAGCGTGCGTACCGGGCGTCGCCGGGCAGGCGGGACTTTGAAGACAGGCCCTAGGGTGCGTACGTCCTGATGTCCTCGATCACCGAGAAGCCGAGGCCATAGGCGCTCATCCCGCGCCCGTACGCCCCGAGGTGCACCCCGCGGCGCGCCGAGCCGGCCAGCACCCAGCCGAACTCGGACTCGCGGTAGTGGAACGGCGTCGGCTCCGCGTCGACCGGCAGCGAGAGCGTCGTCCACTCGGGCCCGTCCAGATCGTCGGCCAGCTCGAACGCGGCCTCCGTCTGCTGGTCCAGCCAGTTGTCGCGCAGCGCGTGGTCCAGCTGCGGGGGCCAGGTGAAGGCCAGCAGCCCCGAACCGGCCAGCCAGGCCGCGGAGGAGGCCGTGGTGGCGTCCAGGTGACCGGTACCGTCACCGGTGCGCCGTTCGGGGCTCGTGGCCACCGTCACGACCACTACGAAGCGTTCTCTGTCGGCGGCCGGAGCCTCGGGTCTTATCGACGGCTCTTCACCGTGGCCCGTGGCGCCGTGCCGCACCGTTCCGTCGGCCGTCGCACCGACCTGCATGAGCCAGCGCGGCCCGGTGAAGGCGCCGTCCAGTCCGTACCAGGGAAACGGCGCCCGCAGATAGCCTTCGACCGTACGCAGGGCGGCCGCCCCTCCTCCGGCCTTGGCTGAGCCGGCCGCGTCCCGCGTGCCTGCCCGACTCGTCGTCTCCATCTGCCGGCGCCTCCTCGATCGTGAGCGTCCGGAGCGGCGCGCCCCCGACGGGCGCCTCACTGCCGGACAGTTGGAGGATAGCCACCACGTCCCGACTCGGAGGGATTGGTCGTACTCAGGTGGCGTCTGCGTCGAAGGGCGGACGTTCGGGCTGAGTGGGCTTTTCGCGCTTCTTGACCAGGTCGGGGATGGTGGAGGAGCCGTTCGCGGACGACCCGATCGCAGCGGAGCCATTCGTGGACACCGGCGTCGCGGGAACGTCCGCGTCGGATGTGCTCTCCGTGCCGTTCACCGCGTCCGCGACCTCGTTCATCTCCTTGCGGAGGTCGAAGCTGCTGCGGATCTCCTTCAGCCCCAGATCGTCGTTGTCCATCAGCTGCTTGCGGACGAACGTCTTGGGGTTGAGGTCCTCGAACTCGAAGTCCTTGAACTCGGGACCCAGCTCGGAGCGGATGTCCTCCTTGGCGCTCTCGGAGAACGCGCGGACCTTCCTTATGAAGCCGGAGACATCCTGGATGACCTTGGGCAGCTTCTCGGGACCGAAGACGATCACGGCGAGGACCGCGATCGCGATCACCTCAAGGGCGCCAATGTCATTGAACACGTGCTGCTCCTCGGGTGGATCGAAGGTAGGGCGAGGTCCGGGCCGCTCCACGGTACCTGCCGGAACTGTCCGGGCGGTACCTTCGGGTGGCCGTCAGGTGCCGTCCGCGGAGCCGAGAGTCAACTTCATGGTCCGCTCTTTACCTCCGCGGCCCAGGGTCAGCTCCAGCCGGTCGCCGGGGCGGTGGGCGCGGATCTTGACGATCAGCTCCTCACCGCTGTGCACGCGCTGGCCGTTCACTTCCGTGATGACGTCCCCTGGCTTGATGCCGGCCTTGGCGCCGGGGCCGCCCGCGGTCACGGCGGGACCGCCGTCGGCGGCCTTGTCACCGACCCGGGCGCCGTCGCCCGCGTACTCCATGTCGAGGCTGACGCCGATCACGGGGTGGGTGGCCTTCCCGGTGTTGATCAGCTCCTCGGCGACGCGCTTGCCCTGGTTGATCGGTATCGCGAAGCCGAGGCCGATGGAGCCCGACTGGCCGCCGCTGAGGCCGGTGCCGCTGTCCGCGGCGCGGATCGCGCTGTTGATGCCGATGACCCGGGCCCGGGTGTCCACCAGCGGGCCGCCGGAGTTGCCGGGGTTGATCGGGGCGTCCGTCTGGAGCGCGTCCACGTAGCTGATGTCGCTGCCGTCGCCCTTCTCACCGCCCGCGGTGATGGGGCGCTGCTTGGCGCTGATGATCCCGGAGGTCACCGTGTTGGACAGATCGAAGGGGGCGCCGATGGCCACGACGGGATCGCCGACCTGGACGCTGTCGGAGTTGCCCAGCGGGAGCGGCTTGAGCCCGGAGACGCCGGTGACCTTGACGACGGCGAGGTCGTAGCCGCTGTCCTTGCCGACGAGCTTGGCCCTGGCGGTCTGGCCGCCGCTGAACGTGACCGATATCTCGCCGGAGGAGGAGGCCGGCTGGACGACATGGTTGTTCGTCAGGATGTGGCCCTGCCGGTCGAGGACGAAGCCCGTGCCGGTGCCCTGCTCGCCGCTGCCGCTGACATGCAGGGTGACGACGCTGGGCAGCGCGCTGGCGGCGATGCCCGCGACGCTGTCGGGCGCGCGCCCGCCGGCTTCCGCGTCGGCCTGCGGGAGTTCGACGCTGGTGAAGCCGCCGTTGCGTTCGATGTACGCGCCGACCGCCCCGCCGAGGACACAGGCGGCGAGGGCCAGCGCCCCGGCGGCGACGAGCCCGGCCCGCCGGCCGCGCCGCTTGCGCGGCTCGCCGTACTGGGTCAGGGGCTGCTGCCCCGGCGCGTTCCAGGGGTCGTACCGGAGCCACTGCGAGGACTCGGGCCCGCCGGGCGTCTGAGCCTGGGCGTGGCCCTGGGACTGCGGCGGGGGCACGGGCAGCGGCAGGGGCTGGTGGTGCGACTGATGAGGCTGGGTGTGCGGCTGCTGCGGGATCTGGACCTGCGGCGGCGCCTGGTGCGCGGGCGGCGGCATCGGCGTGCCGTGCGCGGGCGTGGGGCGCTGTACCGGCGGAGCGAGCGCCCACGGGCCGGGTCCGCCGTAGGGCGGTGTGCTGTAGGCGTCGGGCTCGTGCAGCGGCTGCGGACGCCCCTGATGAGGCGTCGGGACCGCGTCGGCGGCCGCCGGAGCCGGGTCAGTGGGTACGGGAGCCGGGCCGGCGGGCGCCGGAGCCGCATCGCCGAGCGCGTGAGCCGGGCCGACGGGCACGGGAGCCGGGTCGCCGAGCACAGGAGCCGGGCCGACGGGCACGGGAGCCGGGCCGACCACCGCTGACGGCTCGTCAGCGACGGGGGGCGGCTGCGCCGTCACCTCGTCGCTCCGGGCCGGAGGCACCCCGGACCCCTGCGGTAGCGCGCCCTCCGCCGAGGGACGGCTCCACCACTTCGCCTTGGGTCCGGTCGGCTTCCCGTCGTCCATGCTCTCCCCGCAACTGCCGTTCCGCGCCCTGACGGGCACCCCTGCCAAAGATTCAACCAGGTTTACGGATGTCCGCGCAGGGGGCCGCTCAGCGCCTGGCGGAAAGGGGCGCGCCGGGCAGCGTCGGGGCGGCCAGCTGGGTGGGGTTGGGGGTGGCCGTGGGGCTGATCCCGGACGCCTCGTCGATCTGGAGGGCCGAGCCCGTGGGCTGGATCAGCAGCGCCGGGGACGGACCGACCAGGACGCCCGGCGAGAAGGAGCGCTCGGCGAGCGTCTGTGTCTCGAACACGCCGCGAGGGGCCCCGGGGGCCGGACGGTCGGCGGACCGAGACAGCGCTCCGCTGCCGCCGCCCTGACGACGGGAGGACTCACCGCCGACGGCGGCCGGGCCCGCGGTACCGGGGGCCCGCATGGGGGTCACATTGTTGCCCGCGCCCCGCGGCAGGGCATCGGCGGCCGTACCGAGCGGCATCGTCCCGCCGAGGGCCATCGCGGCGAACGACACCGCGCTGGCGGCGGCGAAGGCGAACCGCTTGCCGCGCCACGGCGACCGCTCGGCCTCCTGGCGTCCGACCTCATGGATCCGGAAGCCGGAGCCGCTGGGCAGTACGGCGGCATGGGCGCCCGCCGGGACATAACCGAAGCCGTCGGTGCGGACGCCGAAAACGCCCTCACCGAAGCGCCCCCCGTCGAAGAGCCCTTTTCCGTTGTCGTCGTCACCTCCCCCGGATCCGGGAAGGCCGCCCGGCAGCCCCTGAAGTCTGGCGAGCAGCCCGGCGGAGGGCGGCGGCGGAGCGGACTGGGCGAACACACTCTTCAGCCGGCGCTGAGCGTCGGCCTCCGCCTTGCACTTGGCGCAGGTGGCGAGATGGGCCAGCACGCGCTC
This sequence comes from Streptomyces scopuliridis RB72, assembly GCF_000718095.1. Classification (GTDB taxonomy): domain Bacteria; phylum Actinomycetota; class Actinomycetes; order Streptomycetales; family Streptomycetaceae; genus Streptomyces; species Streptomyces scopuliridis. Next base: position 146,090 of record NZ_JOEI01000014.1, read on the forward strand.
GCGCGCGTCATGGTCCAGTTCCCCGTCCACCAAGGCGGCGAGTCTGTCCCCCAAGTGCTGCTCGGCGGGGGTGGGGCTTGTGCCACTCACGCCGCTCCGCCCTCCCCGGCCACGCTCACGAAGGCGCGCTGCTCGGCCCTGGCCTCGGGGGAACGGTGCTGGAGAGCCTTGCGCAGATGCGAACGACCGCGGTGGATCCGGCTGCGTACGGTGCCGAGCTTCACACCGAGCGTGGCCGCGATCTCCTCGTACGAGAGCCCCTCGATGTCACAGAGCACCACGGCGGCGCGGAATTCGGGCGCGAGGGTGTCCAGCGCCTGCTGGACGTCCGCGTCGAAGTGCGTGTCGTGGAAGACCTGCTGCGGCGACGGCTCACGGCTGGGCAGCCGCTCCGCCGCGTCGTCACCGAGCGCGTCGAACCGGATCCGCTGCTTGCGCCGGACCATGTCGAGGAAGAGGTTGGTGGTGATGCGGTGCAACCAGCCCTCGAAGGTGCCAGGGGTGTAGGTCGACAGCGAGCGGAAGACCCGGACGAAGACTTCCTGGGTCAGGTCCTCGGCGTCGTGCTGGTTGCCCGTGAGGCGGTAGGCGAGGCGGTAGACGCGTCCGCTGTGCGTGCTGACGATCTCCTCCCAGCTGGGAGGCGTCCACGCCTGCGATTCCGCATCCGATGCGAAGGTCGCGGTAACTGCGGAGTCGGTGGAGCGAGAACGGTCAGCGGTGTTGGTCACGGATTTCGGCTTGCCGGCCGACCTGAGAAAGCGCGTCAGCACTCCTCCCCGATCCACAGGCTCAGCCGCACCTCCCCTATCGGCTCTGGTGGTGTCCAGTGGAGCCCCTACCATAGCCACTCCGCCCGTTAGCTCCGGATAAGAATCTTTACGTGAATTTAGGCCCGCTCGCAGGTCTTGATCCAGGTGTTCCCCGCTTCTTCTTAACGCGCGGTCCCATCTGCGGGTTCCCGGGCGCAGCGGATACAGTCACCGTTGCGCCGCCAACGGGGACAAGGAGAGGGTCATTACCGCCAACCGGCAGACGAGCTGGGCGTTCGCCGACGCCTTTGTCGCCGAGGACGAAGCACTGCTCTGGGCCCGGGACCGGGCCCGGGAGACAGGGCTCCGCTCGGTGTCACCAGGCACCGGCGCCGCGCTGCGTCTGCTCGCTGCCACCCTGGACGCGAAGGCGGTCGCCGAGATCGGCACCGGCACCGGCGTCTCGGGTACGTATCTGCTCCAGGGCATGCGGCCGGACGGCGTCCTGACCACGGTCGACACCGAGCCCGAGCGCCAGCAGTTCGCCCGGCAGGCATTCCGGGCCGCGGGCTTCGCGGGGAACCGCGCGCGGTTCATCCCCGGCGGCGCCCTGGACGTACTGCCCCGGCTCGCGGACGGCGGTTACGACCTCGTCTTCTGCGACGGCGACCGGCTGGAGTGCCTCGACTATCTCGCTGAATCGTTGCGGCTGCTGCGCCCCGGTGGCCTGGTCTGTTTCGAGGGCGTCTTCGCGGGCGGCCGGACGGTGGACTCGGCGGCCCAGCCCGCGGAGGTGCTGAGGCTGCGGGAGCTGCTGCGGACCGTACGGGAGAGCCAGGAGCTCCAGTCGACGCTGCTGCCGGTGGGCGACGGCCTGCTCTGCGCGATGCGACGCGGCTGACGTCCCGGAAGCCGGCGTCCCGGAAACAGAGCTCTGCCCCGGCACGGACGTATCCGTACCGGGGCAGAGTTCTGTCTGTCCAGAGGTGACCGAACACCCCGGAGACTGTGAGCGCTCCGCTCAGCCGACGACCTTCTTCAGAGCGTCGCCGAGCGCATCCGCCTCGTCCGGAGTCAGCTCGACGACAAGCCGACCGCCGCCTTCGAGCGGAACGCGCATGACGATGCCCCGCCCCTCCTTGGTCACCTCGAGCGGGCCGTCGCCCGTTCGCGGCTTCATGGCCGCCATGCTCGTTCCCCTTCCTGAAACCAGCTCATCGCAGCCGGCGGCCCCATGACAGGCGCTGTGTCACCGGCATCGAACACATTGCTTCCAGCCCATTATCCCGCATGGCGGGACCCGATGACCAACATCGGACGGCATCGCTTGCGCAACGCGCTCTCGCAAAACCCCTCAATTCGGCGATCCGCCTGCGATACTTCGCCGCCGTACGCTCCACCGGGGCCCGACTTTCTTAGACGCAGGTCACATGCCCGGCGTCGGCGATCTCCGCCATGCTGGGGCCGGACAGGACTGCCCGAGCCGCGAAGGGGACCGATCATGGCCGACACCGTGCTGTACGAGGTGGCTGACGGACTCGCAACGATCACGATCAACCGGCCCGAGGCCATGAACGCAATGAACGTCGCCGCCAAGGTCGCGCTCCGGGACGCGCTGCTGGCGTCCGCCGCCGATCCGGCCGTACGGGGTGTGCTGCTGACCGCCGCGGGCGACCGGGCGTTCTGTGTCGGACAGGACCTCAAGGAGCACACCGCGCTGCTCGAAGCGGACCGGGCGGCGGGCGGCGGCGACACGATGAGTACCGTGCGTGAGCACTACAACCCGATCCTGCGGGCGATCACCGAAATGCCCAAGCCGGTGGTGGCCGGTGTCAACGGGGTCGCGGCGGGCGCGGGCCTCGGGTTCGTCCTCGCGGCGGACTACCGGGTCGTCGCGGACACGGCAGCGTTCAATACGTCCTTCGCGGGGGTCGCGCTGACCGCGGACTCCGGGGTCTCGTGGACGCTGCCGCGGCTGGTGGGCCGGAGCCGGGCAACGGATCTGCTGCTCTTCCCGCGGTCGGTACCGGCCCGTGAGGCGCACGAATGGGGTCTGGTGAACCGGCTGGTGCCGGCCGCCGACCTGGCGGCCGAGTCCGCCGCCGTGGCCCGCGCCCTGGCCTCGGGCCCGACGCTCGCCTACGCGGCGATCAAGGAGTCCCTGGCGTACGGAGCGGGGCACTCACTGGCCGAGACCCTGGAAAGGGAGGACGAACTCCAGTCGCGGGCGGGCGCGTCGGAGGACCACACCATCGCCGTGCGCGCGTTCCTGGCGAAGGAGAAGCCGCAGTACGTCGGCCGTTAACGCCGGGTCCCGGCCCCCCTCAGCCCCGCGCCGTACCCGCGCTCGCGACGCTGTCCCGCACGAAGCAGTCCGCCAGATGATCGTTCACCAGACCGCACGCCTGCATCAGGGCATAGGCGGTCGTGGGGCCGACAAAGCGGATTCCGGCCTTCTTGAGGGCCTTGGAGAGCGCCGTGGACTCGTCGGTGACCGGCGGTACGTCGGCGGCCGTACGGGGGGCCGGGCGCTTCGCCGCGTCCGGTGCGTACGACCAGATCAGCGTGTCCAGCTCGCCCGCCGGCCACTCCGCCAGGACGCGCGCGTTGGCCAGCGTGGCGTCGACCTTGGCGCGGTTGCGGATGATGCCCGGGTCGGCGAGCAGCCGCTCCCTGTCCGCGTCGGTGAACTCCGCCACCGACGCGATCTTGAACGAGTCGAAGGCACTGCGGAAGCTCTCGCGCCGGCGCAGGATCGTGATCCAGGACAGCCCGGACTGGAACGCCTCCAGACACAGCCGCTCGAACAGGGCGTCATCGCCATGAACCGGGCGGCCCCACTCGGAGTCGTGGTACGCGACGTAGTCCTCGGCCGACAGACCCCACGGGCAGCGCGGCTTCCCGTCCGGCCCCGTCACCACAGCGCCCTCGCTCACCGGCCGGTCTCCTCTCCGGGCTTGTCGAAGAGGTCCCCCGGCTTGTCGAGGAGGTCTCCGGGCTTCTTGAAGAGGTCGGGCGAGGAGACCGCGGTGGCCTGGACCCCGGCGAGCGCCGACTCCAGCTCCGCGATCCGCGCGTCCCGCTCCGCCAGCTCCGCGCCGAGCCGGCCGAGCACCTCGTCCACCTCCGCCATCCGGTACCCACGCACCCCGACCGGCAGCCGCAGCGCCTCGACATCGGCGCGGCCGACGGGGCGGGTCAGCGGCAGGGGATCCACCAGCCGTTCCGGAGCGGCCTCCGGCAGGAGCGCGCGATCGCCGCCGCCGACGACCGCGAGCGTGACCGCGGCGACGACCACGACCATCGCGATGAGCAAGAACAAGAACACGAGCTTCTCCCCGGGCAGGAAAACGTCCGGTGCCGATCGTGCCATGCCCCACTGACAGCCGGGGCCGTCCGCTCCGGGACGACTAAGGTCGCAGGCGGACGGACACGAGGAGGAATCAGGGGATGCGCAGCGGGACTCTGCGGCTGGGACGTCGGGAATTCGACGCGCGTGAGCCGGTGATCATGGCGATCGTCAACCGGACCCCGGACTCGTTCTACGACCGGGGCGCGACCTTCCGCGATCAGCCCGCCCTCGACCGGGTGGAGCGTGCGGTGTCCGAGGGGGCCGCCATCATCGACATCGGCGGGGTGAAGGCGGGGCCCGGCGAGGAGGTCACGGCCGAGGAGGAGGCCCGCCGTACGGTCGGCTTCGTCGCCGAGGTGCGCCGCCGACATCCCGATGTGGTGATCAGCGTCGACACCTGGCGGCACGACGTCGGTGAGGCGGTCTGCGAGGCGGGCGCGGATCTGCTCAATGACGCGTGGGGCGGGGTGGACCCGCGGCTGGCCGAGGTCGCGGCGCGGTACGACGTGGGGCTGGTCTGCACGCACGCCGGAGGGGCGGAGCCCAGGACCCGGCCGCACCGGATCGCGTACGACGATGTGATGGCGGACATCCTGCGGGTCACCCTCGGGCTCGCCGAGCGCGCCCTGGAGCTGGGCGTCCGCCGGGACCGGATCATGATCGACCCCGGCCATGACTTCGGCAAGAACACCCGGCACTCCCTCGAAGCGACCCGCAGGCTGGGCGAGATGACGGAGACGGGCTGGCCGGTGCTGGTCTCGCTCTCCAACAAGGACTTCGTCGGCGAGACGCTCGACAAGCCGGTCAAGGAGCGGCTGACCGGCACCCTCGCGACGACCGCCGTATCGGCATGGCTCGGGGCCCGGGTCTACCGCGTCCATGAGGTCGCGGAGACGAAGCAGGTCCTGGACATGGTGGCGGCCATCGCGGGCCATCGTCCCCCGGCGGTGGCCCGCCGTGGTCTGACCTGACCCGTCCCTCCAGGTGATGACCGGAGGTTCCCGCGTAGCCCTTCGGACGGACACCGGAACCCATACGCCGTTGGATTCGCCGCCCTCTCCCCCCGCCGTAGCTTCGTGGTCAAGGCAGCAGATGATCAGGAGGCCGCGGAAACATGTACGGCAAGGCGTTCGCACCCGAATACCAGGGCGAGTTGAAGTCGGCGCTGGGGGTGAATTCCTCGTACGAGGAGGTGCTGGCCACGGCGGGCGCGCTGCGGCGTACGGCCGCCACCCCGCTGGAGGAGGCGCGCGCCTCGCTCGCCGTGGCCGAGGCCAGCCGGCGGCTCGGCAGGGTGGCGGAGGCGGGCGGGGCCTGGCGGGCGAGCTACCGCAGCGCCCGGCGGGCCGGTGAGCCGGGCGCCATGGCGTGGGCCCTGTGGAGCGGCGGCACCCTGGCCAGGCAGTGCGGCACGCTCCCGCTGGCGCGCCGGCTGCTGACGCACGCGTCGGATCTCGCGGCGGGCAGCGGCGACCGGATCGCGCGCGGCTACTGTCTGGCGGGCCTCGCCGAGACCGGCCGTATCCAGGGCGACTACGAGGCCGTGGCCGGTCTGCACGAGGAGTTACTCGCGGAGGCCAGGGCCCACGGCGAGGCCCGGCACATCGTCTGGGCGCTGTCGGGCATCGCGCAGATGCACCGCAACACCGGCGAGCTGGACACGGCGCTGGAGATGTTCGAGGAGTCGGTACGGATAGCCGCCGACGCGGACGACGCCCGGGGCCGTGCCTGGTCCCTGCGCGGGGTCGCGGACATCCTCTCCGCCCAGGGCCACCCCGAGCGGGCCCTGACTTTGCTGTCCGAGGCGGAGGCGATCTGCCGCCGGATGGATCTGGCGAGCGCTCTGGCCTACAACCACAAGATGCGCGGCAATGTCCTCTACCGGGCGGCCCGGTACGCGAGCGCGCGACGGATGTACGCGCGGGCGCTGGCAGAGTTCCGGGCGATCGACGAACGGCGGGGCGCCGTGCTGTCCCGGCTGGGCCTGGTCAAGTCCCGGCACTTCCTGGACCGGCCGCGGGCGCTGACGCTGCGTGATCTCGAAGGTCTGGAGCGCGAGGTGGCGCGGATCGGGCTGCTGCACGCCGGAAAGATGGTCAGTGCTTTCCGGTCGCAGCTGTCGATGGCCCCCCAGGTCAGTTGCGCGTCTCCTTCGTGACGAGCGCGACCGCCTCGTCCACGTCGTCCGTGACATGGAAGAGCAGCAGATCCTTCTCGGACGCCTTGCCCTGGCCCACGACGGTGTCCCGCAGCCAGTCGACGAGGCCGCCCCAGTACGCCGTACCGAACAGGACGATCGGGAAGCGGGTCACCTTGCGCGTCTGGACCAGCGTGAGCGCCTCGAACAGCTCGTCCAGCGTGCCGAGGCCGCCCGGCAGGACCACGAAGCCCTGCGCGTACTTGACGAACATCGTCTTGCGGACGAAGAAGTAGCGGAAGTTCACGCCGATGTCGACATGGGGGTTGAGCCCCTGCTCGAAGGGCAGCTCGATGCCGAGTCCGACGGAGACGCCCTGCGCCTCGCGCGCCCCTCGGTTCGCCGCCTCCATGGCGCCGGGCCCGCCGCCGGTGATCACCGCGAATCCGGCGTCGACCAGCGCGCCGCCGATCCGGATGCCCGCCTCGTACTCGGCGGAGCCCGCCGGGGTGCGGGCGGAGCCGAAGACGCTGATGGCGCTGGGCAGTTCGGCGAGGGCGCCGAAGCCCTCCACGAACTCCGACTGGATACGCATCACCCGCCAGGGATCGGTGTGCACCCACTCCGAGTCGCCCTCGGTGTCCAGCAGCCGCTGATCGGTCGTGCCCGCCTGCACCTGTCCCCGGCGGCGGATCACCGGTCCGAGCCGCTGCTCCTCCGGCTTCCGCTCTCCGTCAGGCATGCCCATGAGCTGCTCCCTCCGCTGCTGTGCGTTTGTTCTGGGCAAGGGTAGGTCCACGCACGTGACAAACGACGAAATTCCGGCAGTCGATCAGACCCTCACTCAGTGAGCGCTCCGCCCGGCCAGGGTGTCCGTCAGCCGGTGAGCCAGTCGCGCAGACGGTTCTCGCAGTGGGTGATCCGCTCGACCGCCACATGTTCGTCGCGCTTGTGGGCGAGCAGCGCGTCCCCGGGGCCGTAATTGACCGCGGGCACCCCGAGCGCGCCGAAGCGCGACACATCGGTCCAGCCGAACTTGGGCTGTGCCGTGCCGCCGACGGCGGCCATGAAGGCGGCCGCGGCGGGGTGCGAGAGACCCGGCAGGGCCGCCCCGGAGTGGTCGTCCACTGTGAACTCCGTCACCCCGCAGTCCGCGAAGACCTCGTGGACGTGGGCGAGGGCCTCCTCCTCGCCGCGGTCGGGTGCGTAGCGGTAGTTCACGACGACCGTGCACGCGTCCGGGATGACGTTGTTGGCGACACCCGCCTCGATCCGTACGGCGTTGAGGCCCTCGCGGTACTCCAGGCCGTCGATCACCGGCCGGCGCGGCTCGTACGCGGCGAGCCGGGCCAGGATCGGCGCGGCGGCGTGAATGGCGTTGGACCCCATCCAGCTGCGCGCGGAGTGTGCCCGCTCACCTGTCGTATGGAGGAAGACCCGGAGCGTGCCCTGACAGCCGCCCTCGACCTCGCCGTCGGAGGGCTCCAGCAGGACCGCGAAGTCGCCCTCCAGCCAGTCGGGATGGGCCTCTGCCATATGTCCGAGACCGTTGAGATGTGCGGCGACCTCTTCGTTGTCGTAGAAGACGAAGGTGAGGTCGCGGTTGGGCTCGGGGACGGTCGCCGCGATCCGCAGCTGTACGGCGACGCCCGACTTCATGTCGCTCGTACCGCATCCCCACAGCACCCCGTCGTCGTCCAGCCGGGAGGGCACGTTGCCGGCGATCGGGACGGTGTCGATATGTCCGGCGAGGATGATCCGCTCGCCACGCCCCAGCCGGGTCCTGGCCACCACGTTGTTGCCGTAACGGTCGACGGTGAGATGCGGCAGCGCCCGCAGCGCCTCCTCGATCGCGTCGGCGAGGGGCTTCTCCTCGCCGCTGACCGACGGAAAGTCGACCAGGCGGGCGGTGAGCGCCGGGGCGTCAAGAGTGAGGTCGAGCACGTTCTCAGACATGGTGGTGACCCTAACGCCCCTCCCGGCGAGGAGCCGGGCGTCGGCGCCGTCCGCCGTCACCGCCTCCAGTACGGTGGCCTCGTGTCCGAGACCGCCTCCCCCTTCCGTCGCGGCCGCCTCCTGCGTATCGCGGCCGCCCTCGTCGTGCTGCTGGCCCTGGCCGCGTATGTGGTGGTCCAGTACGTGAGCGGTGGCGGCGGCCCCCCGCGCTGTCTCGTGCGCGCCGCGGACGCGGCGGGCGGCGACAGCCCCACGTACGAGATGACCCCGGAGCAGGCCGAGAACGCCGCGACGATCGCGGCGGTGGGCAGCACCCGCGGGCTGCCCGAGCGGGCGGTCACGATCGCGCTGGCCACCGCCCTCCAGGAGTCCGCGCTGCGCAATCTGGACCATGGCGACCGCGACTCGCTCGGCCTGTTCCAGCAGCGCCCCTCGACGGGGTGGGGCACCGAGACGCAGATCCAGGACCCGGTCTACTCGGCGGGCCAGTTCTACGACCATCTCGTCAAGGTGCCCGGCTACTCGCGGCTGCCGCTGACCGAGGCGGCCCAGCGCGTCCAGCGCAGCGGCTTCCCGCAGGCGTACGCGAAGCACGAGCCGGACGCCGCGCTGCTGGCCGCGGCCCTCACCGGCCGGTCCGCCGCCACGCTGACCTGTACGGCGCCGAGCGGCGCCGAGCCCGGGGACCCGGCGAAGGTACGGGCCGCGCTGGTACGGGACTTCGGGGCCGAGGTGCTGCCCGGCACCGACGCCGCGGGCCGGGCGGGGGCCTCGGGCACGGCCGCCGAGGTGTCCGTGCCCGTACCCGCCACGACCGGCGGTTCGGAGAGCGGCGGCTCCTCGTCGCTGCGCGGCTGGGAGCTGGCGCACTGGGCCGTGGCGCAGTCCACCGCCCTGCGTATCGACGAGGTCAGCTACGCGGGCCGGGTGTGGAGCGCGAAGAACACGCGCTCGGCGAACAAGGGCTGGCAGCGGACCCGCGCCTCGGAACAGAGCGCGGGATCGGGCGCCGGATCGGGCGCGGATTCAGGACTGGCGGAAGTTCGAATTCGCACTGCGCAGTAGTACGGCGGCGTCACCCGAACGGGCGAGTCCGCACCGCTCCGCACCGCATTTCTTCCGATGATTGTGCCGCGCGCCCCTGATCCGGCGTTTCCCTTGGGAACACAGGGGAGTAACGGTTCGGCAGGGCCGCCGCCACGGGATCGTTTGCCCGTTTTTATCCGTAGCCGATAATGCGACGCATTACCAACTCTTTACCCTTGCCCGCCGCAACCTCCGCCGCCCTTTGAGGGGTTGTCACTACGTCCGATCGACGGACAAGCACTGTTTCTCTCCCTTCAAAGGAGCATCATGTCCCTCCCTCTGACCCGTCGGATCGCCCGTGCCGCCCTGCTCGTCGCCGCGGGCGCGGCCCCGGTGATCGGTGCGGCCGGCGCGGCGAACGCGGCGGCGCTCCCGCAGGCCACCGACCTGGGTGCGGTGAGCGCGCTGGACGGCGCCGCCGTGGGCGACACCGTCGACGGCGGTGCCCAGAAGGCGACCGGTGTGGTGGGCGACGCCGGCAGCAAGGCCGTCCAGAAGGGCGTCCCGGCCGCGGGCAAGACCGTCGGCAAGGTCGGCAAGACGGCGACGCCCGCCGTGCAGAAGGCGGCCGGTGACACCGCGGGCAGCGCCGGTCAGCTCCTGGGCGACACCGCCGCCTCCGCCACCTCCGCCACGGAGGGCGCCGCGCCGGCCGGCGGGCTCGGTGGCGGCCTGCCCACCGGCAAGCTGCCGGTGTCGCTGCCGCTCGGCTGACACGCGCGCACGCGCACGCACGCGCGTCGCGACAGCGGACGAGGGGCCCGGGAAGCAGTCGCTTCCCGGGCCCCCTCGCGTGTCCTGTGCGGTACGGGCGGCTCAGCCCAGCCGCTTGACCGCCGCCTCGACGCGCTCATCGGTGGCCGTGAGCGCCACCCGTACATGCCGCTCCCCCGCGGGCCCGTAGAAGTCGCCGGGCGCGACCAGGATGCCCAGCTCCGCGAGGTGCGCCACGGTGTCCCAGCACGGCTCGTCGCGCGTCGACCACAGGTAGAGGCTCGCCTCGCTGTGGTCGATACGGAAGCCGTGCGCCTCCAGCGCGGCACGCAGCGCGCTACGGCGGGCCGCGTACCGCTCCCGCTGTTCCCGTACGTGCGTGTCGTCGCCGAGCGCCGCGACCGTCGCCGCCTGCACCGGCGCCGGGGTCATCATCCCGCCGTGCTTACGGATCTTCAGCAGCTCGCCCAGGACGGCCTGGTCGCCCGCCAGGAAGGCCGCGCGGTAGCCGGCGAGGTTGGAGCGCTTGGAGAGCGAGTGGACGGCGACGATCCCGTCGTACGAGCCGCCGCAGACGTCCGGGTGCAGTACCGATACCGGCTCGGCCTCCCAGCCCAGCTCCAGGTAGCACTCGTCGCTGAACAGCAGCACGCCGTGCTCGCGCGCCCAGGCGACGATCCGGGTCAGCTCCTCCGGCGCCAGGACGGCTCCGGTCGGGTTCGACGGCGAGTTGAGCCAGAGGAGCTTCAGCCCGGCGGGGTCGAGCTGCGTAGGGTCGTCGTACGGGACGGGCTCGGCGCCGCAGAGCCGCGCGCCCACCTCGTACGTCGGGTACGCGAGCCGCGGGAAGGCGACGCGGTCGCCCGCGCCGAGGCCGAGCTGCGTCGGCAGCCAGGCCACCAGTTCCTTGGAGCCGACCACCGGCAGCACGTTCGCGTGCGTCACGCCGCGCGCGCCGAGCCGCCGCTCCACCCATCCGGTCAGCGCGTCCCGCAGCGCGGGCGTCCCCCACACCGTCGGATACCCGGGTGAGTCTGCGGCCTCGACCAGGGCCCGCTGGATCAGTGCCGGGACGGGGTCGACGGGGGTCCCGACGGACAGGTCCACGATCCCGTCCGGATGGGCCGCCGCCGTGGCCTTGTAGGGCTCCAGCTTGTCCCAGGGAAAGACGGGAAGACGCGAAGAGACTGCGGACACGTGCTCACTCTTTCTCGTGTGCCAAACACCGCGGTCCCGTACGGCGAGGAGCCGTACGGGACCGGGGGCGCGCTGTCAGCCGTTCTGGGGCGGCAGCGCGGCGATGAAGGGATGGTCCCGCTCGATCAGACCGAGCTTGGAAGCGCCACCGGGCGAACCGAGCTCGTCGAAGAACTCGACGTTCGCCTTGTAGTAGTCCTTCCACTCCTCCGGGGTGTCGTCCTCGTAGAAGATGGCCTCGACCGGGCAGACCGGCTCACAGGCTCCACAGTCGACGCATTCGTCCGGGTGGATGTACAAGGACCGTGAGCCCTCGTAGATGCAGTCGACCGGGCACTCCTCGATGCACGCCTTGTCCTTGACGTCGACACAAGGCTGCGCGATGACGTAGGTCACGCTGTCGTTCCTCCTCGATAGGGCGCGGCGGGCCGATCTGCGGCTCCGTCCACGGGCGCGCGGGAGCGCGGCGTCGTCGATGCCCGCATCTAGTATCTCCGTTCTTGGGCGCGATCCGAACAGGAGGGGCGTACAGAGCTGTGGAATTCACTGCGGGCGGACGGTTCGAGGTCCGTCTGACACGGGCTGACGTGGGCAAACGTGTATCAGTCAGACAGTTGACCGGCAGCGGGGCGGGTGGTGAGAAGTTCACCGACACGGTGGGCGTTCTCACATCCTGGGACGGAGGTGTGCTGCTGATCACACGGCGCACCGGCGAAAGCGTCCGCGTCCCCGAGGCGGCCCTGGTCGCGGGCAAGGTGGTGCCGGCGGCTCCGGCCAGGCGCCGGGGGCCCTCGGCGTCCTTCGAGGAGCTGGCCGGGGTCTGCGCCCGGTCCTGGCAGCCGGTGGAGAGCGAGCCGCTGGGCGAATGGCGGCTCAGGGCGGCCTCGGGCTTCACCCGCCGGGCCAATTCCGTGCTGCCCCTGGGCGATCCCGGGATGGAACTGGACGAGGCGCTGACGCGCGTACGGCGGTGGTACGAGGAACGGGGGCTGCCCCCGTACGTACAGGCCGCGACCGGCGCGGAGGGTACGCAGGAGCGGCTGTGTGCGGAGCTGGAGCGGCGCGGCTGGCGGCCGGAGGTGACGGCCGAGGTACGGATCGCCGCGCTCGCGCCGCTCGGGGACCGTGACGCCGATGTCTCCCGGGTCGCGCTCGGCCGGGGCGTCGACGAGACCTGGCTCCGGCGTTACCAGCGGTCCGGTGTGCCGGGGCCCCATGTGCTCCACGTACTGAACAGCGGTCCTTCGGTGTGGTTCGCCACCGTGCCCGGGGAGCCCGGCGAGGATGGGGAGCCGGGCGTACCGGCGGCGATCGGCCGGTGTGTGGTGGACGGACGCTGGGCGGGGTTCATGGCGGTGGAGGTCGACCCCGCCTGCCGACGCCAAGGGCTGGCCACCGCCGTCATGACCGCGCTCGCCCGGCGCGCCCTGGAGGAGGGCGCGTCCGCCGCCTGGCTCCAGGTCGAGTCGGACAACGAGGGCGCGCGGGCGCTGTACGACGCCATGGGCTTCGCCCTTCACCACCGCTACCACCACTTCCGATCGCCCTGAGCGGGTACGAGGCCGATATGCGACCCGAATCCGAGGACGTGCGCCGTAGGTTCGCCGAGGAGGCCCGCGCCGACCGTCCCGATCTGGCCACGCTCTGTCTGCTGGTGGGAGCGGAGGCCGATCCCGCCCTGGGCGAGGCCGGTATCGACGCGGCCCAGACCGAGCTGGACCGGCTGGCCGGGCTGCTGCCCTTCGGGGTCCTCGGCGCGCGCGCCTGGGCGGTCGCGCTGGCGGAGCTGCTGGGCGAGCGGTGCGGTTTCGAGGGCTCTCCGACGGAGTACCAGCGGCTGGACTCCTCGCTGCTGCCCGTGGTGCTGCGGCGCAGGCGCGGGCTGCCCATCCTGCTCTCCGTGGTGTGGATCGAGGTCGCGCGCCGGGCGGGCGCGCCGGTGTACGGGGTGGCCCTGCCCGGCCATTTCGTGGTCGGCTTCGGCGATCCCGGGGAGCGCGTCCTCGCCGATCCCTTCGGCGGTGGCCGGCTGCTGACGGGCACGGACGCGGAGCTGCTGGTGACCGGTACGACGGGCGAGGCGCTCGTACCGGCCATGCTTGCCCCCGCCGACCCGCTCGACATCGTCCTGCGCGTCCTGAACAACATCCGCGCCTGGGCCGCGCCCCGCCCGGAGCGCACCGATGTGTCGCTGTGGGCGGTCGAGCTGTCCCTGCTGCTGCCCTCACATCCGGCCAGACTGCGCTACGACCACGCTCAACTGCTCGTACAGCGCGGGGAGTTCCGCCGGGGGGCGGCGGAGATGGACGAGTACGCGCGGGTGGTGGACGCGGTGGAGCCGTCGACGGCGGAGGCGATCCGGCGCAAGGCGCGGGCGGCGCGGGCGATGCTGAACTGACGGGCGTCTCCGGGGATGACGGGCGTCATCCCCGGGACCCGCCTGACGGATTTCTAGTGCCGTGACCGGCAATGTTTGCCCCGAAGGAGCGTCGTCCAGTGCGTACGATCGCAAGGCGGCCGGGAGCCCTTGTAGCGGAGCTACCAGGGCTTTTGGCCAACGCCGCGAGCGTGCGTGATGGGCGACGCGACGGGGCAAAGCTTGCTGTTGTAGACCTCGACGAGCTTTCCGTCGACGGCCTTCATGGAGAGGATCTTGGGCAGCGACTTCGCGGGACCGAACTGGATCTGCTTGCCGCCCGCCTTGATGGTGATCAGGTCGGACATCGCGGGCTTGGCGAACTCGTTCATCGCCCGGTCCAGCTCGGCCTGACCGACCGTCGGCTCGCGGGTGACAACGGGCAGTTCCACGTTGTTGATCTTGCCCGTCTGGACCTGGGCGCGGTAGGCGTCCCGGGTCGAGATGATCGAGTGGTTGACGTCCAGCGCCTTGCCGGCCTTGCCCGGTACGGCGACGGCCTTGCCCGGCTCGAACTTGATCGTTCCCTCGCTCGCCGAACCCGAGACGCCCGCCAGATCGGTGAGCGCGGCGGTCAGCTTCTCATCGTCGACGGGGATCACCGGCTGGGCGACCCTGGCGCCGCCGAAGAGCGAGCCGATCACCGACACCGGGTTGTAGTCGCTGCCTGCCGCGGCGCGGACGGTGGCCTGGCTGTCGAGGCTGAGTCCCGCCTTGTCCGGGGCGAGCTCCTCCGTCTTGCCGCCGATGCTGAGCCGCAGCGGCGCGGCGGCCCGCTCGCCGAGGGCGGTGTCGAGCTTGTTGACCGCCTCGTCGCGGGTGCCGCCGCCGATGTCGACGCCGAGGACCGTGGTGCCCTTGGGCACATCGGAGTGGTTCATCAGCAGGCCGGCGCCGTAGACGCCGCCCGCGGCCACGACGACCAGGACACCCAGGAGCGTGAGCTTGGAGCGGCCCTTCTTCTTGGCGGCCGGGGCCGCCGGGGTGGCGGTACGCGCCGGGGCCGGGGCCGTGCCCGACGGCGGGGCACCCTGAGACGAGCCGACCGGGCCGGGGAAGTCCGGCACCGAGAAATCGTGGTCCTGACCGAGCGCGCCGGGGCCGTGTGCACCAGGACCGGGCGCACCAGGGCCGGGGCCGTCGGGCCTGGGGCCGGGGCCGGAGTGCGGACCGCCCTGCGGACCCGAGCCGGGGAACGGCGAGCGGTGCTCCGCCGGCACCACGGGGATTCCGCTGGTGAGCGTGTCCCCGGAGACATGACCGCCGGGTCCGGGCTCGGCGGCGGGCTGCTGCGGTGTCAGTACGGCCGTGTCGTCGGACATCCGCGGCGGACCGACCTGGCCCGCGCCCGGCGGGGTGCTCAGGGACGACGGCGGGGTGCCGAGCGACGCGCCGCCGGTGACCGGACCGCTGGTCGGACCGCTGGGCCCGCCTCCGGGAGGCCGGATACCGAGCGCCGGCGTGGTGGGACCGCCCGACGTGAAGTCCGTACCGGAACCGCCGGGCGCGAAGCCGTTGGAGCCCGGGCCCTGAGGACCGGAGCCCTGAGGACCGGAGCTCTGGGACCCGGCGCCGGACGCGAGATCGCTGAGCGCGCTGCGCGGAGCGCCGCCGTTCTGCGACTGCCCGCCGCCCGGGTAGTACGGCGACTCCGAGGAGCCGTGGTCGGCCGGCCGCGGAGCGGTGGTGCCCGCGACGGCGGCGGCGCCCGCGCCGAGACCCGCGCTCATCCCCGCGGCCGTACCGGTGCCCGATGTCGCCGACCTGCGTGGCGCGAACCAGTCGCTCGTGGATCTGTCCTCGGCCTGCGGCTCCTCCGCCGCCTCGGCCTCTCCGGCGTCGGCGGTGTCCTGGGACGCGTCGGGCCCGGGGATGCCGCCCGTGCGCTCGGCGACCGGGACACCCCGGCCGTCGGTGCTGTCGGCGTCACCCATGGGTGTGCGCATCACGACGGGCGGGATCGGCCGCGAGCCCGGGATGTTGATCCGGATACGCGTGGTCAGCGTGGTCTCGGTTCTGGGCTCGTCCGGCTGCGGAGCGGGCGCGGTTTCCGTCTCCTCCGGAGCGTCCTGCTGGGGGTGCAGCGACGGATACTGGCGGGATCCGTACGGCGGTGTCCCCGAGGGGTACGCGGCTCCGCCGCGCCCCTGGGGCCCGGAGGACGAACTGTCAGTTTCACGACTCAAAGCAGGTTCTCCCGGTTGGCTCCGCCGCCCGTTCTTACTGGTACGAAACTGTTCAGGTTCCCCATGCCGGAGGCGGGGGGAAGGCCCGGAGCGCGCACCACCATACTGGCCTCGGCCGACAGACACCCGACGGCCGTACGAAGCGATGCTCCGCCGACCGTACGGACATGGTCAATTCAGCAGCAGCCGGGCGCGTCACTTCTCAAGTCGGCCGGACTTCGGGCCCGGTTGCGGCAACCGCGACATCGTGGCACACATCACAGCCACCAACATGCCGCCCAGCAGATAGACGAGCGGTCCGATGCCCGCGGCGAAGACCGCGTCACCCTCGGGGCGGCCCAGGCTGAGGAAGATGGCCGCGAGCAGCCAGCCGGCCGCGGGCGCCCCCACGCCCAGCTGGGTGCCGGTGAGATACAGCCCGCCGAAGAAGAGCCCGGCCGTGGCGAGCAGGGCGAGCAGCAGCCCGCCGGGAACCCAGCCGCCCTGGACGAGCGAGCCCGCCGTACCGACGAGCACACCGAGAACGAACAGTGCGAGATACGTGGCGATACGCCCCGGTCTGGGGCGACTCGCGAACATCCCGCCGGACTGCCCCTGCCCGCTCATCCGTTCGCCCCGTTCACACTGTTCGCGCCGTTCACACCGTCACCCTGGACAGCTCCCGCGACTCCCGCGAAGAGATCGTTCTCACGTTCACCGGCGGGCGCCCCGGACGTGCCGTGCACCAACTGGTAGTACTCGGCGGCGAAGATCGGCTGCCCCAGATCGTTGGAGAGCGCGAAGAAGGGCCCGTCCACGGCGATTTGGGTGGCGTGGGCGCGCATCGCCGCCGCCTTGCGCTCCCTGTACGGGGCGCCGTCGATCGCGGCGCTGATCTCCGCGTCGTCGATCACGCCCGGAATGTCCTCGATCGCGGCGACACCGGGGAAGTCGGCCCCGGCCGCCCGCAGCCGGGCGAAACCCTCTTCGGCGACCGAGCGCGGTACGCGGTTCCAGTAGATCTTGCCGATGGTGTGCGGGGCGCCGAGGCCGGGCCGGAAGGCGGGCTCGGCGGCCAGCGCGGCGCCGCGCATGGCGACGCGGTGGGCCTGGATGTGGTCGGGGTGGCCGTAACCGCCGTACGGGTCGTACGTGACCAGCACCTGCGGACGCACCTCCCGGATCACCTCGACGAGGTACGCGGCGGCGTCGTCGACGGGCGTGTGCCAGAAGGCGCCCTCGCGGTCGTTCTGCTCCAGGCCCATCATCCCGGAGTCCCGGAATCTGCCGGGGCCGCCGAGAAAGCGGTGGTCGGTGACGCCCAGCTCGCTCATCGCCGCGGCGAGTTCACCGATGCGATGGGCGCCGAGACGGTCCTCGCGGTCGGCCGCGAGATGGGCGAGTTCGGGCGGGATGACCTCTCCCTCCTCACCGAGGGTGCAGGTCACCAGCGTGACCAGGGCGCCCTCGGCCGCGTACTTGGCCATGGTGGCGCCGTTGTTGATCGACTCGTCGTCCGGGTGCGCGTGCACCAGCAGCAGACGGCGGGCGGGTAGATCGGTCATGGGGACAGCCTACGAGCCGGCACCCGGAACCCCTCGGCCAGTGGGCGACGGCGACGGCCGAGGGGCGGTGGGCAGGGGGCGGTGCCGGATATGGCCGGACTTCAGGGCATGGTGAAGTTGGCCGGAAGAGAGCGGAAGATGGCTAGAACTTGATCCCGCCGATCATCCCTGCCACGTTTGTGGTCAGTTCGCTGATGGTGGGAGCGATGGATGAACTGGCGATGTAGAACCCGAGCAACATGCAGACCACCGCGTGTCCGGCCTTCAGTCCGGATTTCCGGACCAGCAGGAAGACGACGATCGCCAGCAGCACCACCGCCGAAATCGAGAGTGCCACGGCGGTTCACCTCCATAAATATTCAGTCGGAAAATCGCAGCATGCATGTGCCCGGCGGATTCATACCCACCTAACGCTACGGATCATAACTATCCGTGCGGACGCATTGATCGGTGCACGGCAGCACACTGGGGGCGCACGGCCCTCGCCCAGTAGGTTCGTTCCATGACCTTGAGGCAACAGCTCTCGTTCCCGCGCCAGCACGCCAGGACTCAGCGCTTCACCCTCGGCGCCCCACGCGCGTTCACGGTGTCTCCCGACGGCGCGCGGGTGACCTTCCTGCGGTCCGCCTCGGGCACGGACCGGGTGAACAGCCTCTGGGTACTGGATCTTGAGGACTCCGCCACTGGCTCCGTTGCCGGTGCCGGTTCCGGCGCCGGATCCGGTGAGGGGCGCGAGCGGATCGCAGCGGATCCCGCCGTACTCCTGGGCGGCGCCGCCGAGCGGCTCTCCCCCGAGGAGCGGGCCCGGCGCGAGCGGAGCCGTGAGGGCTCGGGCGGCATCGTCGGCTACGCGGTGGACGGCGCGGGGCAGTTGGCCGCGTTCGCACTCTCCGGACGGCTGTTCGCGGCCGAGCTGCTCGCCGGGACGACCCGCGAACTGCCCGTACGGGGACCGGTGATCGACCCGCGGCCCTCGCCGGACGGGCGCCATGTCGCGTATGTGGCCGACGGCGCCCTCCGCGTGATCGGCGCGGACGGGGAGCGCGACCGCGAGCTGGCGGGGTGCTCGGCGGACGAGGGCGAGGACATCAGCTACGGCCTGGCGGAGTTCATCGCCGCCGAGGAGATGAGCCGCACCCGCGGCTACTGGTGGTCCCCCGAGTCCGACCGGCTGCTCGTCGCGCGCGTCGATACGGCGCGGGTGCGGCGCTGGTGGATCTCCGACCCGGCGCACCCGGAGCGGGAGCCCGTGAAGGTCGCCTATCCGGCGGCCGGCACCCCCAACGCGGACGTACGGCTGTTTCTCGTCGACCTGGAGGGGCCGGGCGGCGCCGAGGGCGCGGACGCGGCGGAGGGGCCCGGCAAGGCGCGTACAGAGGTCGTCTGGGACCGGGCACGCTACCCGTATCTGGCCCGGGTGCACTGGTCGGCCGCGGGCGCGCCCCTGCTGCTCGTCCAGAGCCGTGACCAGCGCGGCCAGCTGTATCTGGCGGTGGACACGGCGACCGGCGCGACCAGGACCGTGCACCGCGACGAGGATCCCGCCTGGCTGGAGCTCTTCGCCGAGCTGCCCGCCTGGGCGCCGGACGGACGGCTGGTACGGATCGCCGACGAGGGCGGCGCGCGGGTCCTGATGGTCGGCGACCGGCCGCTGACCGGGCCGCAGTTGCATGTCCGGGCCGTGCTGGACATCGGCGAGCACGATGTCCTCGTCTCGGCGTCGGCCGGCGAGGAGGCGGCCGGTCCCGAGACCGGCGAGATCCATGTGTACCGGGTCAACGAACTGGGCGTCGAGCGGCTCTCGGAGGGCGCGGGGGTGCACTCCGCCGTACGTACCGGCGACGTGACCGTACTGGTCTCGGCCCGGCCCGACACCTCCGGAGCGTCCGCGCAGGTGCTCAGGGACGGCAAGCGGCTCGCCGCGGTCGCGTCGTACGCCGAGCAGCCGGTGCTCACCGCGCGGCCGGAGCTCACCGAGGCGGGCACGCACCGGATTCCGTGCGCCGTGCTGCTCCCGACCGGTTACCAGGAGTCCGACGGCCCGCTTCCGGTTCTGCTGGACCCGTACGGGGGCCCGCACGGGCAGCGCGTGGTGGCCGCGCAGAACGCGTATCTCACCTCGCAGTGGTTCGCCGACCAGGGGTTCGCGGTGATCGTCGCCGACGGCCGCGGCACGCCGGGCCGTTCGCCGGCCTGGGAGAAGGCGGTCAAGCAGAATCTGCTGCTCAGCCTGGACGACCAGATCGAGGCGCTGCACGCCCTCGCCGAGCGGTTCCCGCTCGATCTGGGGCGGGTGGCGATGCGTGGCTGGTCCTTCGGCGGCTATCTCGCCGGGCTCGCGGTCCTGCGCCGCCCGGATGTCTTCCACGCGGCGGTCTCCGGCGCTCCGGTCACCGATCTGCGGCTCTACGACACCCACTACCAGGAGCGGTACTTCGGCGGTGGCCCGCAGGAGGTGCCCGAGGTCTACGCCAGGCACTCGCTGGTCACGGACGACGGGCTCTCGGCGCCGGAGAGTCCAGCACGCCCCCTGATGATCATCCATGGGCTGGCGGACGACAATGTGGTCGTGGCACACACTCTCAGGCTCTCCGCGGCCCTGCTCGCGGCGGGGCGGCCCCATGAAGTACTGCCGCTCACAGGCGTGACCCATATGACACCGCAAGAAGAAGTGGCCGAGAATCTGCTGCTGCTCCAGGTCGACTTCCTCAAGAGGTCGCTAGGCATGGGCTGAGCACGGGCGACCGGCCGGGACCCTGGGAGTCCCGGCCGGTCTACGGCACCCGCACGGCCGTACGCTGTTCAGCCTGACGCGTTCGTATATCGGTGACGGGTCCGCCAAGTTGCCTGCGTGTTAACGAAATTGATGTGCTTTATTGCGTTTCGCGCCTCGAATCCCGACCCTCCCCGTTACCTCCCCCGCCGGCCGGCACGATCTGCCGCTCCTCCGCGAAGTGGCAGGCGGAAGGGTGCGCGGCGGGCCCCCGCAGCCCCCGGAAGGCCTCCGGGACCGCCAGCTCGGGTACTTCCACCTCGCACCGCTCCCGCGCCTTCCAGCAGCGCGTACGGAACCGGCAGCCGGACGGCGGGTTCGCCGGGGACGGCACATCGCCGGTCAGGATGATCCGGTCGCGGTGCTCGCGCGCCGTGGGGTCGGGCAGCGGCACGGCCGACAGCAGCGCCTGGGTGTACGGATGCGTGGGGTGCTCGTAGATCTCCGCGTCCGAGCCGATCTCGGCCAGCCGCCCCAGATACATCACGCCGACCCGGTCGGAGATGTGCCGGACGATCGACAGATCGTGGGCGATGAAGATGTACGAGAGGCCGAACTCGTCCTGGAGCCGCTCCATCAGATTGATGACCTGCGCCTGTACGGAGACATCGAGGGCCGAGACCGGCTCGTCGGCGACGATGATCTCGGGCCGGAGCGCCAGCCCCCGGGCGATGCCGATGCGCTGGCGCTGGCCGCCGGAGAACTGGTGCGGATAGCGGTTGATGTACTCCGGGTTGAGGCCGACCACATCCAGCAGCTCCCGGACCCTGCGCCGCCGGTCGCCCTTCGGCGCCACCTCGGGGTGGATCTCGTACGGCTCCCCGATGATGTCGCCCACGGTCATCCGGGGGTTGAGCGAGGTGTACGGATCCTGGAACACCATCTGGATGTTGCGGCGCACCGCTTTCAGCGCGCGGCCCGACAGCCGGGTGATGTCCTCGCCCTTGTACCGGATCACGCCGGACGTCGGCCGCTCCAGGTTCACCACCAGCTTCGCGACGGTCGACTTGCCGCAGCCCGACTCCCCCACGATGCCGAGGGTCTCGCCGGGGTCCAGCGCGAAGGAGACCCCGTCGACCGCCCGTACCGCCCCGATCTGCTTCTTGAACAGGATGCCGCGGGTCAGCGGGTAGTGCTTGACCAGGTCCCGGACCTCCAGAATGGGTTCAGCCATGGAGCGTCTCCTCCCAGAAGTAGCAGGCGCTTCGACGCCCCTCGGCCGCACCCGGCGCTTCCGCGACCTCGAAGAGCGGCGGCACCTCCGTACGGCACACGTCCTGGGCCATCGGACAGCGGGGGTTGAAGGCGCAGCCGGGCGGGATGCGCAGCAGATTCGGCGGCAGGCCCTTGATCGCGTACAGCTCCCGGCCCTTCTGGTCCAGCCGCGGGATCGACCGGAGCAGACCGCGGGTGTACGGGTGGGCGGGCGCCCGGTAGATCTCGTACACCGGGGCGGTCTCCACGATCCGGCCCGCGTACATCACCGCGATCCGGTCGGCGACATCGGCGACCACCCCGAGGTCATGGGTGATCAGGATCAGCCCCATGTTCAGCTCGCGCCGCAGCTCGGCGAGGAGATCCATCACCTGGGCCTGGACGGTCACATCCAGCGCGGTGGTCGGCTCGTCGGCGATGATCAGCGAGGGCTCCAGCGCGAGCGCCATCGCGATCATGATGCGCTGGCGCATCCCGCCGGAGAACTGGTGCGGATAGTCGTCGACCCGTTCCCTCGCCGCCGGGATCCTGACCCGGTCCATCAGCTCGACGGCCTTCGCCCGCGCCTGTTTGCGGGACATCCCCCGGTGCACGATGAACATCTCGCCGAGCTGGGCGCCGACGGTGAGCACGGGGTTGAGCGAGGACAGCGCGTCCTGGAAGATCATCGCCATCTCCGCGCCCCGGATCCTGCGCCGCTGCTCCTCCTTGAGCCTGAGCAGATCCCGCCCCTGGAACAGCACTTGACCGCCGGTGATCCGGCCGGGCGGCATATCGAGGATCCCCATGACCGCCTGCGCGGTGACGGACTTTCCGGAGCCCGACTCGCCCAGTACCGCCAGGGTCTCGCCGGCGTCGACCGCGTAGCTGACGCCGTTGACGGCCCTGGCCACCCCGTCCCGGGTGTGGAACTCCACCTGTAGATCGCGCACTTCGAGCAACATGGGGCGGGCTCCTCAGCGCAGCTTGGGGTCGAGGGCGTCGCGTACCGCGTCGCCGAGCATGATGAACGCGAGCACGGTGATCGCCAGCGCGCCGGCCGGCCAGAGCAGCATGTGCGGGGAGTTGCGGATGTACGGCGAGGCGTCGGAGATGTCGATCCCCCACGAGACGGTCGGCGGTTTGAGGCCCACGCCGAGATACGAGAGGGTCGCCTCCAGCGCGATGAACGTACCGAGCGCGATGGTCGCCACGACGATCACCGGCGCGACAGCGTTGGGCAGGATGTGCCGCAGCATCATGCGGGGGTTGGAGGCGCCGAGCGCCCGCGCCGCCTGCACGAAGTCGTTCTGTTTGACGGTGATGACGGAGCCGCGCGCGATCCGGGAGATCTGCGGCCAGCCGAGCAGCACCATGAAGCCGATCACGGGCCAGACGGTGGAGCTGGTCACCACGGACAGCAGCACCAGACCGCCGAGGACCACCGGGATGCCGAAGAAGATATCGGTGATCCGGGAGAGGATCGCGTCCCAGAATCCGCCGAAGAAGCCGGCCAGCCCGCCGAGGACCGAGCCGACGACCGCGACGCCGAGGCTGGCGAGGACGCCGACGACCACCGACGTCCTGGCGCCGTAGACGGTACGGGTGTAGACGTCGCAGCCCTGCCCGTTGAAGCCGAAGGGGTGGCCGGGCCGGGAGCCGTCCTGGGCCCTGGCCAGATCGCAGGAGAGCGGGTTGCCGCTGGTGATCAGCGAGGGCCAGATCGAGATGATCACCAGAAAGACGATGACGAGCCCCGAGAGGACGAAGACGGGGTTACGGCGCAGATCGCGCCAGGCGTCCGACCAGAGGCTGCGCGGCCGGCCCGTGGCCTCGCCGCCGGCGCCGCCGCCGGTGCCGCCGCCGGGTTCTCCCGGGCGCTGCTCCAGGGTGCCTCCCTCGCTGGTGGCGAGGTCCATCCCACCGCCGGCCCCGGTCGCCGCGATGGCTCCGCCGTTGTCGTCGGGGCGTCGGGACTGCGGCTCAGGCATAGCGGATCCTCGGGTCGAGAACGGCGTACAAGAGGTCGACCAGCAGATTCGCCACCAGGAAGACGATGACCAGCACGGTCACAAAGCCGACGACGGTCTGGGTGTTCTGGCGCAGGATGCCCTGGTAGAGCTGGAATCCGACGCCATGGATATTGAAGATCCGCTCGGTGACGATCGCGCCGCCCATCAGCGCGCCGATGTCCGTACCGATGAACGTGACCACGGGGATCAGTGAGTTGCGCAGCAGATGCCGGGTGATCACCCGGTGTCTGGGCAGGCCCTTGGCGACGGCGGTACGGACATAGTCGGAGCGGGCGTTCTCGGCGATCGAGGTCCGGGTCAGCCGGGTGACGTAGGCCAGGGAGACGGACGCGAGCACGAGCCCCGGCAGGATCAGCTCGTCGAACGGGGCCGCCGGGGAGACCGACGGCCGGATGAGTTGCCAGTTCACGCCGAACACCAGCTGCGCCAGCAGCCCGGTGACGAAGGTCGGTACGGCGATGACCACCAGCGTCAGCAGCAGTACGGAGGTGTCGACCGGGCGGCCCCGGCGCAGCCCGGTGATCACGCCGAAGATGATCCCGATGATGATCTCGAAGACGATGGCCACGATCGTCAGCCGGATGGTGACCGGGAACGCCGAGGCCATCAGGTCGATGACCTTCTGGCCGTTGAAGGCGGTGCCGAAGTCGCCGGAGAAGACATGTCCCATATAGGTGAGGTACTGCTGCCACACCGGCTGATCGAGGCCGAACTCCTGGCGCAGCCGGGCCTCGGTGGCCGGATCGCACTGCCGCTCCCCGCAGAGGCCCGCGATGGGGTCGCCCATCACATTGACCATCAGGAAGATCAGCAGGGTGGCGCCGATGAAGACGGGGATCATCTGCAGCAGACGCCGGATCACATAACGTCCCATGGAGGGCTCCGGGGTTCGTGGGAGGGGCGTGGGGCGGCCCCGGGCGTCAGCTGACCCTGATCTCGTTGTAGACCGGGACGCTGAAGGGGTTCAGTGCGACATGGGAGACCCGGTCCGAGTAGCCGGCGCTGCCGTTCTGGTACCAGAGCGGGATGGCCGCCATCCGGTCCCGTACGACGCCCTCCGCCCGCTGGAACGTACGGATCGCGGACTTCGTGTCCGGGTCGGCGTTGGCCTCGTTGATGAGCCGGTCGAACCGGGGGTCGCTCCATTTGCCGTCGTTGGACGAGGCGTTGGTGTAGTAGAGCGGCTGGAGGAAGTTCTGGATCAGCGGGTAGTCCATCTGCCAGCCCGCCCGGAACGGCCCCGTCAGCTTCCGCTGACCGATCCGGTTGCGGAAGTCCGCGAAGGTGCCGACGGGACCGCCGACGCACGCCTTGTCGTTGCCCAGCGCGTTGTTGATGCTGTTGCAGACCGCGTCGACCCACTCCTTGTGGGAGCCGGTGTCGGCGTTGTACGTGATCGTCAGCCGGCCGTGCGGGATGCCGCCGCCCCGCTGGATCAGCTGTTTCGCCGCGGCGGCGTCGTAGTCGCAGGCCCTGCCGCAGAGCCCCGCCAGATAGCCGCCGTCCGCGCCGAGGACCGGGGAGGTCCAGTCGGTCGCCGGGGTGCGGGTCTTGCGGAAGATCGTGTCGGTGATCTGCTTGCGGTTGATCGCCATGGAGAGCCCGGTGCGTACCTTGGCGGCATCCGGGGTGTTCCACTCCTTGTCGTAGTACGGGAAGGCGAGGGTCTGGATGATGCCGGCCGGGCTGTTGATGTAGCGGCCGCTGAGGTCGGACCGCACGTTCTTGAGCTGTGAGGCGGGGACGTCGTCGACCAGATCGAGGTTTCCCGCGACCAGATCGGTGTAGGCGGTGTTGTTGTCGGTGTAGACCACGAGATCCACACCGCCGTTGCGCGGCCTGTCGGCGCCCGGGTACCCCTTCCAGGTGCGCAGGGACATCTGGGAGCCCTTGGTGTAGTTCTCCACCGTGTACGGGCCGTTGCCGACGGGTTTGGCGAGCCAGTCGGCGTGGTGGTCGTAGAACGCCCTGGGCAGCGGGGCGAACGCCGCGTACCCGAGGGTGTCCGGCCAGGTGGAGAAGCGCTGCGACAGCGTGACCGTGAACGTCCGGGGCCCGGTGACCTTCAGCCCCGACAGCGCCCGCGCGGTGGGCTGTCCCGACTCCGGGTGGACCTTGTCGTATCCGTCGATGTACTGGAAGAAGTAGGCGTTCTTCTGGTTGTTGTCGACGTTCGCCCCGTAGTTCCAGGCGTCCACGAAGGACTTCGCGGTCACCTTCTCGCCGTCGCTGAAGGTCCAGCCGTCCTTGACGGTGACGGTGAAGTGGGTCGAGTCCGCCGTGTCGATCTTCTCGGCGAGAGCGTTCTCGGCCTTGCCGGTCTTCGGGTTGTACCGCTTGAGCCCCCGGAAGACCATGTCGAGGACCTTGCCGCCCTGGACCTCGTTCGTGTTGGCGGGCTCCAGCGGATTCTGCGGATCACCCCAGGAGGAACGCACCACGCCGTTGGGTCCACCGATGACATCGGACGCCCCGCCACAGCCCGACGCGGCGAGGACGACAGCCACCGCGCAGGCGACCCGTCCCGCGTGTGCGGCTCCTCGCATGGATGCGCCTCCTCGGGGTGTGTGGCATCGCTCAGACCAAGATCGGACCATCAGGGACGGTCCGCACACCCGGCCCACCCATATGGGCGAAGGAGAACGGAAAAATCACCAGCCTCAGTGAGGGGCCGCCACCACGAGAGCGGCGCCCGGAACCTTTCGGTTCCGGGCGCCGCTCTCGTGCTCGTCCGCGTACGTTCCCGTACGGCTATGGATCACGCCGCGTGGACGACGTCCCTCTCCTCCGCGAAGTGGCACGCCGACTCGTGGGCGGTGTGCCCGTCCGTACCCTTGAAGCGCTCGGGAATGGCCAGCAGCGGGACCTCCGTGGCGCACTTGTCCTGCGCCTTCCAGCAGCGGGTCCGGAAGCGGCAGCCCGAGGGCGGGTTCGCCGGTGACGGGACGTCACCGCTGAGGATGATCCGGTCACGGCCCTCACGGGCGTCCGGGTCGGGCACCGGGACCGCCGACAGCAGCGCCTGGGTGTAGGGGTGCGTCGGGTGGTCGTAGATCTGGGTGTCCGTACCGATCTCGGCGATCTTGCCGAGGTACATCACGCCGACGCGGTCGGAGATGTGCCGGACGATCGACAGGTCGTGCGCGATGAAGATGTAGGAGAGGTTGAACTCGTCCTGCAGCTTCTCCATCAGGTTGATGACCTGCGCCTGGACCGAGACGTCCAGGGCCGAGACCGGCTCGTCGCAGATGATGATCTCAGGGTTGAGCGCGAGACCGCGGGCGATGCCGATGCGCTGGCGCTGGCCGCCGGAGAACTGGTGCGGATAGCGGTTGATGTACTCCGGGTTGAGACCCACGACATCCAGCAGCTCCTGGACCTTGCGGCGCCGGTCGCCCTTCGGAGCCACCTCCGGATGAATGTCGAAGGGCTCGCCGATGATGTCACCGACGGTCATCCGGGGGTTCAGCGAGGTGTACGGGTCCTGGAACACCATCTGGATGTTCCTGCGGACGGCCTTCAGCGCGCGCCCGGACAGCCGCGTGATGTCCTGGCCCTTGAAGAAGACCTCGCCGGCGGTCGCCTGCTCCAGCGTCATCAGCAGCTTGGCCACGGTCGACTTGCCACAGCCGGATTCCCCGACGATGCCCAGCGTCTCGCCCTGGTACAGGTCGAACGAGACGCCGTCCACGGCCTTGACGGCCCCGACCTGCTTCTTGAACAGGATGCCCTGGGTCAGCGGGAAGTGCTTGACCAGGTTGCGCACCTGAAGGATCGGCTCGCCCCGCTGCGCCGGCGCCTCGATGGCGGCGACGGACTCCGCGACCGTGGCGGCGTCGGCCGTCTCGACCTCGGTGACGTTCGGGGTCGCGTCCATGGAGTCGTCATTCCTCTTCGGCTCAGCCATGGATCGTCTCCTTCCAGAAGTGGCACGCGCTGCCGCGGCCCGGCAGTTCCGTGCCGTCCCGCTCGGTGACGGACAGCAGGGCCGGGATGTCCGTACGGCAGATGTCCTGCGCCGAGGGGCAGCGCGGGTTGAAGGCGCAGCCGGCCGGAATCCGCGTGAGGTTGGGCGGCAGCCCCTTGATCGCGTACAGCTCCTGGCCCTTCTGGTCCAGGCGCGGAATCGAGTCGAGCAGGCCCCGGGTGTACGGGTGCGCGGGGCGCTTGTAGAGCTCGTGCACGGGGGCGGTCTCCACGATCCGGCCCGCGTACATGACCGCGATCTTGTCCGCGACATCGGCGACGACGCCGAGGTCGTGGGTGATCAGGATCAGACCCATGTTGTACTCGCGCTGCAACTCCGCCAGCAGGTCCATGACCTGGGCCTGGACGGTCACGTCCAGCGCGGTGGTCGGCTCGTCCGCGATGATCAGGTCGGGCTCCAGCGCCAGCGCCATGGCGATCATGATGCGCTGGCGCATACCGCCGGAGAACTGGTGCGGGTAGTCGTTGACCCGGTCCTTGGCCGCGGGGATACGTACGCGGTCCATCAGCTCGATGGCTTTGGCCTTGGCCTCCTTCTTGGAGAGGCCCTGATGGACGCGGAACATCTCGCCGAGCTGATAGCCCACGGAGAGCACGGGGTTGAGCGAGGACAGCGCGTCCTGGAAGATCATCGCGATCTTCTGGCCGCGGATCAGCCGCCGCTCCTCGTTGCTCATCGTGAGCATGTCCCGGCCGCGGTAGAGGATCTCTCCCTGCGGAATACGCCCCGGGGGCATGTCGAGGATGCCCATGATCGCCTGCGCGGTCACGGACTTGCCGGAACCGGACTCGCCCAGCACCGCGAGCGTCTCGCCCGAGCTGACGCTGTAGTTGACTCCGTTGACCGCCCTGGCCACACCGTCGCGGGTGTGGAACTCCACGTGCAGGTCACGGACTTCGAGCAACGGGCCGCTGTCTTCCGGCGAGCCGTGCGGAGAAGGAACGTCCGCCGTCGTGTGATCGATGATGGTCATGTACGCCTCCCTCAGCGCAGCTTGGGGTCGAGGGCGTTGCGTACCGCATCGCCGAGCATGATGAAGGCCAGAACAGTGATCGACACCATGACCGACGGGATGATCAGGACGAACGCGGCGTTACGCAGCTGCTCCTGGCCCGACGAGATGTCGACACCCCAGGAGACGGCCGGCTCGGCGAGACCGATGCCCAGGAACGACAGCGTGGCTTCGGCCGAGATATAGCCGCCGAGCGCGATGGTCGCGACCACGATCACCGGGGCGATCGCGTTGGGCATGATGTGCCGGAGCAGGATACGGCTGGTCGAGGCGCCGAGCGCCTTGGCCGCCATCACATAGTCCGCCTGCTTGATGGTGAGGACCGAGCCGCGCGCGACACGGGCGATCTGTGTCCAGCCCAGGAAGGCGAGGGACAGGATCACGACCCAGATCGAACGCTCGGTGAAGGAGGTCAGCACCACCATCGCGCCGAGCATGAAGGGCACGGCGAAGAAGATGTCGGTGACCCGCGACAGGATGGTGTCGATCCAGCCGCCGAAGTAGCCGGCGAGCATGCCGACCAGGGTGCCGAGGACGGTGACGAGTCCGGTGACGACGATGGCGACCAGGATCGAGGCCCGTGCGCCGTAGACGACGCGGGCGTAGATCGACCGGCCCTGGATGTCGTACCCGAACCAGTCCTCGGAGAAGAAGTGGCCCCAGTTGGGCTTCTGCAGATAGTGCTTGGCCAGGTCCGCGTAGCGCGGATCGGCGCTGGTGAACAGCTGCGGGAAGGCCGCCATCGTCACCAGGAACAGGATCAGGACGGCGGAGACGACGAACAGCGGGTTGCGCCGCAGATCGTGCCAGGCGTCCGACCAGAGGCTGCGGGGCTTGCCCACCTTGCCGTCGGTCCGCGGGGCGACCGGAGCCTCGGCCGGCTGGTCCTTGACGGTGTCCTTGAGTGCCTCAGGCATAACGGATCCTCGGGTCCAGGACCGCGTAGAGCAGGTCGACGAGCAGGCTGCTGACGAGATACACGACGACGATCAGGGTCACGATGCCCACGACCGTGGCTCCCTCGCGGTGCCTGAGCGCGTCGAAGATGTTGTAGCCGACACCCTTGACGTTGAAGATGCCTTCCGTGACGACCGCGCCGCCCATCAGGGCGCCGAGGTCGGTACCGAGGAAGGTCACCACCGGAATCATGGAGTTGCGCATCAGGTGTACGCCGATGATGCGCCGGCGCGGCAGTCCCTTGGCCACGGCGGTGCGCATGTAGTCGGAGCGCAGGTTCTCGGCGATGGAGGTACGCGTCAGACGTGCCACGTACGCCAGTGAGAGGGAGCCGAGTACCACGGCCGGTAGGAACAGCTCGTTCCAGTTAGCCTCCCCGCTCACGTTCGGGTTCACCCAGCCGAGCTGGAAGGCGAAGAAGTACTGGCCGAGGAAGCCGAGCACGAACGAGGGAACGGAGATCAGCAGAAGCGTCAGGATCAGCAGGCCGCGGTCGCGGAGCGTGTCGGCCTTCATCCCGGCGAAGACGCCGATGGAGATGCCGACCAGCACGGTGAAGGTGAAGGCGAACAGGGTCAGCCTGACCGTGATCGGGAATGCCTCCGAGATGATGTCGGCGACAGGTCGCCCGCTGGCGATCTGCGTGCCGAAGTCGCCCTGGAACAGGCCGACCATATAGTTCCAGTACTGGTGCCAGAGCGGAAGATCGAGACCGAGGTCCTTCTTCATCGCCGCGATCTGCGCCGGATCGACGGTCTGCTCTCCGGCGAGCGCGCGCACGGGGTCACCGGGCAGGGCGTACATCATGGAGAAGACCAGCAAGGTTGACCCGATGAAGACCGGGATCATCTGGAGCAGTCGCCGCGCGACATAACGCCCCATGTTTGCCTCCGAATGGATAACTGCAGCCCGGGGGGCCGCTCCCGTTGATATGGGGAGCGGCCCCGGGGGCCTACCGCCGTTACGTCGACGGCTGATGGCCGAGTGGGGGGATGACCCTCGGGCTGGTTACTTGGCGACCGTGACTTCGGTGATGTTGTAGTCACCGTGGAAGTCGACCGTCACGTTGTCCACAGCCTTGGAGTAGCCGCCGTTGGTCTTGTACTCCCACAGCGGGATCGCCGGCATCTTGGTGAGAACCAGCTTCTCGGCTTCCTGGTAAGCCTTGATCGACTCGTCCAGGGACTTGGCGTTGTCGCCCTTCTTGAAGGCCGCGTCGACCTCCTTGTCGGAGAACCGGCCGTTGTTCGCCTCGGCGGTGGTGCCGTACAGCTCCCGCATGAAGTTGACGTTCAGCGGGTAGTCGGCGACCCAGCCACCGCGGTAGGCGGCCTTGACCTGGTCGTTGTCACGGGCCTCCAGGTCGGTCTGGAAGTCCGGCTTGGCGTCCGGGATGCACTCCACACCGGTGGAGTTACGGATCGACTCGCAGACCGCGGTCACCCACTCCTTGTGGCCACCGTCGGCGTTGTACTGGATCCACATCTTGTTGTCCGGAACGCCGCCGCCCTCGGTGACCAGCTTCTTGGCCTCCGCGGGGTTGAACTTGAAGACGTCGGTGCCCAGGTCCTGGTTACCGGCGACACCCGGCGGGGTGAAGCTGGTGGCCGGCTTGCGGGTGCCGTTGAGGACCGTCTTGGTGATCGTGTCGCGGTCGATCGCCATCGACAGGCCCTGGATGACCTTGGGGTCGATGCCCTTGAAGGTCTTCGAGTAGAACGCCGGCACGATGCTCTGGATGGCCGCGTACGGCTGGTCGATCGCGCGGTCGCCGAGGTCCTGCTTGTACTTCGGCAGGTCCTTCGGGCCGACCTGGCGGATCATGTCCAGGTTGCCGGAGAGGAGGTCCTGGTACGCGGCCTCGACGGTCGCGTAGTTCTTGAAGAGGACACCCTTGTTCTTGGCCTTGTTCGGGCCCAGGTAGTCAGGGTTGGCCTTGACCTGGATGAGCTTCTTGTGGTCCCACTTCTCGAAGATGTAGGGACCGTTGCCGACCGGGGCCTGGCCGAACGCCTTGGTGTCCTTGTAGAAGACCTCCGGCAGCGGCGCGAAGGTCGCGTAGCCGAGCTTGTACTCGTAGTACGGCACCGGCGCGGAGAGTCCGATGGTGAAGGTGGTGTCGTCGACGACCTTCAGACCGGACATGGCGTCGGCCTTCGGGTCACCCTTGTCCGGGTGGACGTCGGCGTAGCCGGCGATGTCCTCGAACCAGAAGGAGTTCTGCTGGTTGTTCTTGATGTTGGCGTACCAGTTCCACGCCTTGACGTACGACTCGGCCGTGACGGGGGTGCCGTCGTGGAACTTCCAGCCGGGCTTGAGCTTGACCGTCCAGGTCTTGTTGTCGGTCGTCTTCACCGACTCGGCGTTCGTGTAAACGATCTTGCCCTGGGAGTCGAAGTCCAGCAGCTGAGTGAACAGCGACTGGATCACGTAGCTGCCGAGCGTCTCGTTCGTGTCGGCCGGGATCAGCGGCTTCTGCGGCTCACCGACGTCGACGGAGACGTAGCCCGCGGGCTTTCCCTTCTCCTTGGAAGCCGATTCGCCACTGTCGTTACCGCCGCCACAGGCCGTTGCCGCCAGGGCCACGACTATCGCGCCGACTACCCACTTGGCGCTCTTGGCACCACGCATGGGTTCCTCCTCATGAGTCCACTAGTCACAGACGAGAAGAGCATTATCTACGCGCGCTGACACCCCTGACAGCGGGCTCATCAAATGCCCTGAGTGTGCTCGTGAGTCGGCGCCCCCCATGGCGCATGACCCATTGACCCGAGCTCAATGGAAGCAACTATTGAGTACGGCAGGGCTGTAAACCACACTTAAAGGGTCTCGTTTTGACAACATCGAAGTACCCTGCAGGCCCGAAATCCGGACAAAATTAGCGCAGACAGACACACGCGAAACGGACTGTTAACACATGTTCCGGAGAGCGATGTTCGTAATCCGGACAGGTGGCCGAGGAAAGCCGGTTGACGAACGGCCCGGCCACCGCGCGTTCGCGGTGGCCGGGCCGTCGTACCGTCCGGGCGGCGGGCGCTGTACGCCCGCCGGTCGGATCAGGCGTGCTTGGCGCGCGAGGCGGTACGGCCGCGCTGCTTCTGGTCGAGGACGACCTTGCGGATCCGGACCGTCTCCGGGGTGACCTCGATGCACTCGTCGTCGCGGCAGAACTCCAGGGACTGCTCCAGCGAGAGCTTCCGCGGCGGGACCACATTCTCGGTGGTGTCCGCGGAGGCGGCCCGCATGTTGGTGAGCTTCTTCTCCTTGGTGATGTTCACGTCCATGTCGTCGGCGCGCGAGTTCTCACCGATGATCATGCCCTCGTAGACCTCGGTGCCCGGCTCGGTGAAGATGACACCGCGCTCCTGGAGGTTGATCATCGCGAAGGGGGTCACCGAACCCGAACGGTCCGCGACGAGCGAGCCGTTGTTACGGGTGCGCAGATCGCCGAACCACGGCTCGTGGCCCTCGAAGATCGAGTGGGCGATGCCCGTGCCGCGCGTCTGGGTCAGGAACTCCGTACGGAAGCCGATGAGACCGCGTGACGGAACGATCCACTCCATGCGGATCCAGCCCGAACCGTGGTTGGTCATCGTCTCCATACGGCCCTTGCGGGTCGCCATCAGCTGCGTGATGGCGCCGAGGTGCTCCTCGGGGGAGTCGATCGTCATGCGCTCGATCGGCTCGTACGTCTTGCCGTCGACCTGCTTGGTGACCACCTCGGGCTTGCCGACGGTCAGTTCGAAGCCCTCCCGGCGCATGGTCTCGACGAGGATGGCCAGCGCCAGCTCACCGCGGCCCTGCACCTCCCAGGCGTCGGGGCGCTCGGTGTCCAGGACGCGCAGCGAGACGTTACCGATCAGCTCGCGGTCGAGCCGGTCCTTGACCTGGCGGGCGGTGACCTTGTGGCCCTTGCCGCCCTTGCCGACCAGCGGCGAGGTGTTCGTACCGATGGTCATCGAGATCGCGGGCTCGTCGACCGTGATCAGCGGCAGCGCGATCGGGTTCTCGGGGTCGGCCAGGGTCTCGCCGATCATGATGTCCGGGATACCGGCGATGGCGCAGATGTCGCCGGGGCCCGCCTTCTCGGCCGGCTTGCGGGTGAGCGCCTCGGTCATCAGCAGCTCGGTGATGCGGACGTTGGACATCGTGCCGTCACGCTTGATCCAGGTGACGGTCTGGCCCTTCTTCAACTCGCCCTGCTCGACGCGGCACAGCGCGATACGGCCGAGGAAGTTGTCGGCGTCCAGGTTGGTGACATGGGCCTGGAGCGGAGCGGACTCGTCGAACTCGGGCGCCGGGACATGCGCCAGGATCGTGTTGAAGAACGGCTCCAGGCTGTCGCTGTCGGCCGGGACCGTACCGTCCTCCGGCTTGGTCAGCGACGCGACGCCGTCCCGCGCGCACGCGTAGACGATCGGGAACTCGATCTGCTCCTCGGTCGCGTCCAGGTCCAGGAAGAGGTCGTACGTCTCGTCGACGACCTCGGCGATCCGGGAGTCGGGGCGGTCCGTCTTGTTGATACAGAGGATGACCGGCATCTTCGCCGCGAGCGCCTTGCGGAGCACGAAGCGGGTCTGCGGAAGCGGGCCCTCCGAGGCGTCGACGAGAAGCACGACGGCGTCCACCATCGACAGACCGCGCTCGACCTCGCCGCCGAAGTCGGCGTGGCCGGGGGTGTCGATGATGTTGATCGTGATGGGGTCGCCACCCGTCTTCGGGTGGTACTTCACGGCCGTGTTCTTGGCCAGGATCGTGATGCCCTTCTCACGCTCCAGGTCGTTCGAGTCCATCATCCGGTCGTCGAGGTGCTCGGCGGCGTGCGCGGCGAAGGCGCCGGCCTGCTTCAGCATGGCGTCGACCAGAGTGGTCTTGCCATGGTCGACGTGGGCGACGATGGCGACGTTACGGATGTCGTGGCGCGTGGGCATGCTGGCTGGCGCTTCTCTCGATCGTGGGATGCGGCGTTGTTTTTCCTCGTACGCCCGCCGGGCGGACACGCCACGGCTAGTCCCATGGTACGGGGCCGAGGCGTCGCGGGCTTCCCAGCCCGATCGGAGAGGCCGAAATCACGGTGCGGGGGCTGTGCGGGGGCGCCTGGGGATGCGCGGGAGGCTGCGCCGGGGGTGGCGCGGGAGGGTGTGGAGCTGCCCGGGTCAGGGACAACAACGAGCTTGCCCGCCGGGGAGGCCGGCGGGCAAGCGAATTGATGGGGTTCTGAGGTTGCGAAAATGCTGTGACCTGCGGTTTTGAAAAGCGGTCCGGTTATTTCTTCTCTCGATCTTCGCCGAACGTACGCTTCCGCCGCCGGTTCTGTCGCCGGTTCTTCGCTACTTCTTCTTCTTCGAGTCCGGACCGGCGGCCCCGCCCTCCCTGAATCCGATGTCCTGGTAGCGAGGGGTCTGGAAGCCGAAGGCTCCCGCGTTCACGACCGTCGGCTTCACCGCGACCAGCTGCGGACGCTGGTAGAGGGGGATGGATCCGGCCGCGGCCCAGATACGGGCGTCGGCCTGCCTGACCAGATCGCGGGACTTGCCCTCGTTCAGCTCGGCGGCCGCGCTGGCGAAGAGCTGGTCGATGTGGTCCGTACCGACGCGGGTGTAGTTCTGCTCCACCAGCAGCGAACCGTCGCTGGCGGGCACGGGCTTGGCGTAGATCGGCCGGCCGTCGGTCGCCGGGAAGGCGCTGGCGGGCCAGGAGTAGAGGGCCAGGTCGTACTGGCCCGAGGCGATGTGGTCCTTGAAGTACTCGTCGTCCGAGACCTTGCTGATCTCCGTACCGACACCGATGCGGTCGAGCATCCGCGAGATCCGCTCGCCGACCGCGCGCAGCGACTCGGCGCCCGCACCGGCGGGCAGGACGAAGCGCAGGCTGAGCGGCTTTCCGTCCTTGCCGCGCGGACCGCTCGGGACGGTCGAGGCGGAGGGGGTGGGGGAGGCGGGAGCGGCCGTGCCGCGCGGGGCGTAGGCGCCCGCCACACCGCCCGGCTTCTTGTCGGAGTCGTCCACGGCCGCGGCCTGCCGGAGCAGCGCGGCGCCCTGGAGACGGGCGGCGGACGCGGGGGCGAGGACATGCGTGGCGGACTCGGGGCGGGGGGCCGTCTGGCCGGGCTTGTCGTCGCCGACGATGTACAGGCCCTCGTCGGAGGGGACGTCGCCGCCCGCGTCCTTGTCGTCGCCCTTGTCGCCCTTCTTCTTCTCCTCGGCCGCGGCCTTCTCCTCGTACTTCCGCTTCTGCTCCTCGGCCTTCTTCTTCTCGGCCTCTTCCGTCTTGGCGTCGGGCCGCTTGGCCTGGGCCGCCGCCTCGGACTCTTCCTCGCTCAGCTCCTCGTCGCCCTCCTCGCCCTCCTGGGTCCGCTTCTTCTGGGCCTTGCTGCCGGCCTTGGCGCCGCTCTCCTTCTTCTTGACGCCCTCCGGCGTCCAGCCGGCGTCGGCCAGCAGGGCCTGCGCCTCCACGGTGTCCTGCTTGCCGAGCGCCTCGCTGCTGTCCGCGTACGCCTCCTGCCCCATCAGCGCCAGATGGCTGCCGGGCGGCTTCGCGGGCAGCCCGAGCGGCTTGAGCACCGTGTCGGCCAGCTCCTGGCGGTTGATGGCGCGGGCCACCGCCCGCCGTACCCGCTCATCCGCGAGCGGCCCGGACTCGCCGTTCAGCGCGAGCTGTGTGAACGCGGGCTCCAGCGACTTGCGGACGTCGTACCCGCGCAGTCCCTTCTGCTCCCGCGCGTACCGCGCGATGGACTCGACGGTCCGCTTGCGCGCCTCCAGTGCCTCTTCGGCCTTCTCCTCGTCGGAGCCGTTGGCCAGCGCCCAGGACCGGAGCGCGGAGCCCGGAGTGATGGTGGTGCCGGGACCGTGGGTGAGCGGCTGTCCGCCGCCGGACTCCGCGTCCTTCTCCGCCAGGGCCATGCGCTTGACCACGCTGCTGTCGATCTCGACGATGTCGACCTTGCGGGCCGCGAGCGCCGCCGCGCTCTCGCCCCTGGGGACCGTGCGCATGATCAGCTGGTCGAGTTTGGCGGGCTCTCCCCACCAGTGGGGGTTACGGGCGAGCGTGGTCTCCTTGGCCTTGCTGTCCACCTTCTTGACGGTGAAGGGACCGGCCGTCACCTTCAGGTTCTTCCTGGCACCGTCGTTGAACGCGTTGGGCGTCCCCGTCACGTCCTTGGGGTAGAGCGGGCTGAACAGCGACTCCCAGTCGGCGTACGGCTTGTTGAAGGTGACCCTGACCTCAAGGTTGTTGGCACCGCGCTCGATCTTCTCGATCCGCTCGTACCCGACGTTGCGTGCCGTCCAGTACGCGGAGTCCTTGCCGCGCAGCGCACGCCACTGCGCCACGAAGTCCGGTGCCCCGATCTCCCGGCCGTTGCTCCACACCGCCTGCTGGTTGAGCTTGTAGAGCACGACCTGCTTGGGCTCGCGCTCGACGATCTTGGCGGATTCCAGATAGTCGGGGTTCCGCTGGGGCCGGCCGCTCTTGTCGAGCGTGAAAAGGGCGGGCAGTACGGCACCGGCGATCCGGCTCGTGGCCGCGTCCGCGTCGGCCTGGTAGGTGTTGAGCGTCGCGGGCATGGTGTCGACCGCCCAGTGCATGGTGCCGCCCTGGGCGACCCCGTCACGCTTCACGGCCGAGATGTCCGGGGCGGCGGCGGCCGAGGGCTCGCTTCCGTCCTCCTCCGAGGTGCACGCGGACAGGGCGGGCAGGGCGAGCACACCGGTGGTGAGAAGCGCGACGGAGCGGAGCGTTCGGGAGCGGAGCGTTCGGGAGCATGTCCTCCCGCGTGGGGCGCCGACGTGGGACATGGCTTGTACCTCTTCGTCCTGTTTGTGGAATTTAGAGATGATCACACCTATTTGCCCACTCACTGAAGGGGACCGCGAGTCAGCGGTGGCGCAGACACGGCGTGACGTGCGACCAAGCCCACCCGAGCGGCCCAACGCGCACCCGCGCGGCCCGTGCCCGGGCCCCGGGGCGTGGCTCAAAGCGCTCCCGGGACGGACCGGCCCGCAGAAAACTAGTGACTTACGGCTTCACAACAGGGGATGTGACGCGGAACACTCTCAGGCGCACACAGAGAGCCGAGAGAGCCGAGAGAGAGCCGTCTGAGGGGGACCCTCGCGGATCCCCGCATGCCACCCGCGACCGTGGAAGTGAGGGCAACTCATGTCCCTGCAGGACGATGTGACAGCGGTCAAGCGATGCCTGGACGACCTGGTCCGCACGGTCGGACGGCTGGAGCAGAATCTCGCGCTCCTGCGTGAGAACGAGTCCCGGCCCCAGCCGGCCGGCCGCGTCGAAGACCTGGTGACCATCCCCGACACCCCGTACAACAGCGCGCTGTGGACGGACTCGGACGACGAGGGCCTGGGCGTACGCGACCGGCGAGCTCCCTAGTACCCCTCCCCCGTCAGGAGTCCCCGTTGGCCACCGGTACCGAACCCCCAGCCGTCAGTACGGGCGTATCCGGCGGTACGGGCGTGCACGGCGCCTCGCGCGCCGCCATCGCGCCCCGCCATCTGCGGACGGACCGCTGGTGGCTGGCGCCCGCCCTGACCGCCGCCGGGCTGTTCGCCTTCATCGTGTACTCGACCTGGCGGGCGTTCGCGAACAGCGACTACTACGCGGCGCCGTATGTCTCGCCGTTCTACTCGCCCTGTCTGGCGGAGAGCTGCGCGCCGATGCGGAACGGCCCCAACTGGGAGATCTTCGGCAGCTGGTGGGGCCTGTCCCCCGCGCTGCTGATCCTGATCTTCCCGCTGGGCTTCCGGCTGACCTGCTACTACTACCGCAAGGCGTATTACCGCGGCTTCTGGGCCTCGCCGCCCGCCTGCGCCGTCGCCGAGCCCCACGCGAAGTACACCGGTGAGACCCGCTTCCCGCTGATCCTGCAGAACATCCACCGGTACTTCTTCTACGCGGCCGTGCCGGTCGCCGGCATCCTCACGTACGACACCGTGCTGACCTTCCGGGACGAGGAGTACGCCTGGGGCCATATGGGGCTCGGCTCGCTGATCTTCCTCGTCAATATCGTGCTGATCTGGGCGTACACGCTCTCCTGCCACTCCTGCCGGCACATCATCGGCGGCCGGCTGCGGCACTTCTCGAAGCATCCGGTGCGCTACCGGCTGTGGGGCTGGGCCGGGAAGCTCAACAACCGCCATATGCAGCTCGCGTGGGCCTCGTTGATCAGCGTCGCCCTCTGCGACTTCTACGTGTACCTGCTCGCCACCGGAGCCTTCGCCGACCCGCGCCTCTTTTAGGGAGAGCCTTCCGATATGACGCAACTCGAACGCCGGCAGTGGGACGTCGTGGTGGTGGGTGCGGGAGGAGCGGGCCTGCGCGCCGCCATCGAGGCGCGCGAGCGGGGCGCTCGTACCGCCGTCATCTGCAAGTCCCTCTTCGGCAAGGCCCATACGGTGATGGCCGAGGGCGGGATCGCCGCTTCCATGGGCAATGTGAACTCCGGTGACAACTGGCGGGTCCACTTCCGCGACACCCTGCGCGGCGGGAAGTTCCTCAACCAGTGGCGGATGGCGGAGCTGCACGCCCAGGAGGCGCCGGACCGCGTCTGGGAGCTGGAGACCTGGGGCGCGCTGTTCGACCGTACGCCCGACGGAAAGATCTCCCAGCGCAACTTCGGCGGGCACGAGTACCCGCGGCTCGCCCATGTCGGCGACCGTACGGGGCTGGAGCTCATCCGCACGCTCCAGCAGAAGATCGTCGCGCTTCAGCAGGAGGACTTCCGCGAGTACGGGGACTACGAGGCGCGGCTCAAGGTCTATCAGGAGTGCACGGTCACGCGGATCCTGAAGGAGGACGGC
Organism: Streptomyces scopuliridis RB72; assembly: GCF_000718095.1. Classification (GTDB taxonomy): domain Bacteria; phylum Actinomycetota; class Actinomycetes; order Streptomycetales; family Streptomycetaceae; genus Streptomyces; species Streptomyces scopuliridis. The sequence continues at coordinate 185,205 of NZ_JOEI01000014.1, forward strand.
GCGGAGGGGGGCGACTCGGAGGACGGCGGGCGGGTCGCGGGGGCCTTCTGTTACGAGCGGGAGTCCGGCCGCTTCTTCGTGCTGGAGGCCCCGTCCGTCGTGCTCGCCACGGGCGGCATCGGCAAGTCCTTCAAGGTGACCTCGAACTCCTGGGAGTACACCGGCGACGGCCACGCGCTGGCGCTGCTCGCGGGCGCTCCCCTGCTCAATATGGAGTTCGTGCAGTTCCACCCGACCGGCATGGTCTGGCCGCCCTCGGTCAAGGGCATCCTGGTCACCGAATCGGTGCGCGGCGACGGCGGGGTGCTGCGCAATTCCGAGGGCAAGCGGTTCATGTTCGACTACATCCCGGATGTCTTCAAGGAGAAGTACGCGGAGTCGGAGGACGAGGGCGACCGCTGGTACGAGGACCCGGACCACAACCGGCGTCCCCCCGAACTGCTCCCCCGCGACGAAGTGGCCCGCGCCATCAACTCCGAGGTCAAGGCGGGCCGCGGCTCTCCGCACGGCGGTGTCTTCCTCGATGTCTCGACACGGATGCCCGCCGAGGTGGTCCGGCGCCGGCTGCCGTCGATGTACCACCAGTTCAAGGAGCTGGCGGATGTCGACATCACGGCGGAGGCGATGGAGGTCGGCCCCACCTGCCACTACGTGATGGGCGGGATCGCCGTCGACTCGGAGACCGCCGCCGCGCCCGGGGTCGCCGGGCTGTACGCGGCGGGCGAGGTCGCGGGCGGAATGCACGGCTCCAACCGGCTCGGCGGGAACTCCCTCTCCGATCTGCTGGTCTTCGGCAGGCGGGCGGGGCTGCACGCCGCCGCGTACGCCGCCGGGCTCGACGTACGCCCGGCCCCGGACGAGGGGCAGATCGACGCGGCGGCGGCCGAGGCGCTGCGCCCGTTCGGCGCGGGCGAGGCGTCGCGGGGTGACGCGGTCGGCCCTGACGGTCCGGGCGACCGGCCCGCGGAGAATCCGTACACCCTCCATCAGGAGCTCCAGCAGACGATGAACGACCTGGTCGGCATCATCCGGCGGGAGCAGGAGATGGAGCAGGCGCTGGAGAAGCTGGCCGAGCTGCGCGTACGGGCGGGCCGGGCCGGGGTCGAGGGCCACCGCCAGTTCAACCCCGGCTGGCACCTCGCGCTCGATCTGCGCAACATGCTGCTGGTCAGCGAGTGCGTCGCGCGGGCGGCGCTGGAACGTACCGAGAGCCGCGGCGGCCACACCCGGGAGGACTGGCCCGGCATGGATTCCGACTGGCGCCGGGTCAATCTGTACTGCCGGCTCGCCGGTACGGAAGAAGGCGCGGCCACCGATCCCGCGGCCGGCCGGATCGCGCTCACGCGCCGGACGACCGAGCCCATACGTCCCGATCTGCTCGCCCTGTTCGACAAGGAAGAGCTGGTCAAGTACCTCGCCGAAGAGGAGCTTCACGAGTGAGTGCGAGTACGGGTACGAGCGCGAGCGCGTCGACGGCATACGACGCGAAGTTCCGGGTCTGGCGGGGCGACGCGGAGGGCGGTGAGCTGAAGGACTTCGCCGTCGAGGTGAACGACGGGGAGGTGGTCCTCGACATCATCCACCGGCTCCAGGCGACGCAGGCGGCGGATCTGGCGGTGCGCTGGAACTGCAAGGCGGGCAAGTGCGGTTCGTGCAGCGCGGAGATCAACGGCCGGCCGCGGCTGATGTGCATGACCCGGATGTCGGTCTTCTCGCGCGAGGAGACGATCACGGTCACCCCGCTGCGCGCCTTCCCGGTGATCCGCGATCTGGTGACGGACGTCTCCTTCAACTACGCGAAGGCGCGGGAGGTGCCGTCGTTCGTACCGCCGCCGGGGGTGGCCGCCGGGGAGTACCGGATGCAGCAGGTGGATGTGGACCGCTCGCAGGAGTTCCGTAAGTGCATCGAGTGCTTCCTGTGCCAGGACACCTGCCATGTGGTGCGCGACCACGAGGAGAACAAGACCGCGTTCGCCGGGCCGCGCTTCCTGATGCGGGTGGCCGAGCTGGATATGCATCCGCTGGACGCGGCCGGGGAATCGGGGCTCGACCGGAAGAAGACCGCCCAGGACGAGCACGGCCTCGGCTACTGCAACATCACCAAATGCTGTACGGAAGTGTGCCCGGAGCACATCAAGATCACCGACAACGCGCTGATCCCGCTCAAGGAACGGGCCGTGGACCGGAAGTACGACCCGCTGGTGTGGCTGGGCAATAAGATCCGGCGGCGCGGCGAGTGACGTAGCTCTATGGATACGGGAGGGGCCCATGATGCCGGGCCCCTCCCGTATCCCCGTCTGTTCCCCTCTGTTCCCCTCTGTGGTGCGTCAGCCGAGGAGCTTCACGATCTCCCCGGTGGTCCCGGTCTCGCCGAGCCGCGGAAAGATCTTCTCGACGCTGTTCCGGTGCGTGCCCTCGTCCAGGTCGGCGACCGCGTCGACGGCGACGGTGACGTGATAGCCGTGCTCGTGCGCGGCGCGGGCGGTGGACTCGACGCCGATGCTGGTGGCGACACCCGTCACCACGACCTGGGTGACGCCCCGGCGGCGCAGCTGGAGGTCGAGATCGGTGCCGTAGAAGGCGCCCCACTGCTGCTTGGTGACCACGATGTCGCTGTCCTGGACGCCCAGTTCGGGCACGAGGTCGGCCCAGTCGGCGGCCGGCCGCCCACCGCGCGCCGGAGCCTCGGTACGGCCGGGCGCGCCGCCGGTGACACGGACGAAGACGACGGGCAGCCCCTTGGCGCGGAAGGCGGCGGCGAGCTCGGCGGAGCGCGCCACGACCTCGGCGGCCGGGTGGGGGACGGTGGGCCGGGAGACGATGCCCTGCTGGAGATCGACGACGACCAGGGCGGTCTTGGGGTCGAGGGTGGTGACGCTCATGATGGTGCTCCTCGCGGTACGGGGTGGGGCGGTTGGTGCGGGGTGGGGCGGTTATCGGTGGGCGCGCAGCGCCCGGTCGGTGACGGTCAGGACGATCAGCAGCACGCTGAGGACGGCGGAGGCGCCTGCCATCAGATGCAGCCCGTTGTCGCTCGCCGCCTGGCCATAGGCGAGGGCGATCAGGCTGGAGGCCGCTATGGCGCCGATGTACTGCGCGGTGCGCTGGAGCCCGGCCGCGGACCCGATGCTCTCGGGCGGGGCGTGCGCCTGGACCGCGGCCTGGTTGCTCGTACCGATCAGCCCCTGCGGGACCCCGAAGCACGCTCCCGCGAGCAGCAGTACGGCGATCGGGGTGCTGCCGTCGACGAAGAGCAGCAGGCCCGCGCCGCCGGTGAGCAGCAGACAGCCGAGGGTCAGCGGGCCACGGATGCCTTTCGTACGGGCGCCGAGCAGTGAGCAGACCAGCGCGGTCACCGACATCGGGAGCATCAGCAGTCCGGTCTCGCCGGAGGAGAGGCCACGGCCCTCCTCCAGCCACTGCGTGAAGCCGTACATGACGCAGTAGATGAGCAGGTAGCTGACGCCGTGCCGCAGATAGGTGCGGGCGAGCGGGCCATTGCGCACGATCATCCGCAGATCGATGAACGGCCGCGGCCTGCGCAGCTGCCACCACACGAGGAGGGCCGACAGTACGGCGAAGGGCGCGAGCAGCCACCACATCGGATGGGCGAGATCGAGCAGGAAGAAGACGAGGAGGGTCAGGGCCGTGGCGAACAGCCCTATGCCGAGCGGGTCGAGCGTGAGACGTGGGGTGGCGGTGTCGTTTGCGGTGGTGGTGGGCTCGCGGGGCGGGTCGGCGGGGATCCAGATGAGTCCGGCGGCGAGGGCGATCAGCGCGATGGGCAGATTGACGGCGAAGATGCCGCGCCAGCCGACCACGGCGACGAGCAGTCCGCCGAGGGTGGGGCCGACGGCCGCGCTGCCGAGCGAGGCGAAGGAGAGCCGGGCCAGCACGGTACGCGGGGCGGGACGGCCGACCCGCCGGCCCTCGTCACGTAGAACGGACATGGCCGCCGGGTACGCGGCGGAGGTACCGATCCCGAGCAGCAGCCGGGAGACGATGAGCCAGCCGAAGGACGGTGCGACCGCGCCGACCAGGCCGGAGGCGAAGACGACGACCAGGCCCGCGAGGAAGATCCGGCGCGGTCCGAGCGCGTCGGCGAGCTTGCCGAGGACGGGCTGCGCGACGGCGCTGGCGAGATAGAGGACGGAGATCAGCCAGGCGGTGTCGGCGGCGCCGATCCCGAAGCTGTGTCCGATCGCCACCAGCGCGGTGGAGATCATGGTGGTGTTGAGCGGGTTGAGCAGCGAGCCCAGGAGCAGTGGGGCGGTGAGACGGCCGCTGAAACCGGGGGTTTCCGGGTCGCTGGGCGCCGTCAGGTCCGTCTCTGCGGCGCGTACGCCACGTACGTCGCGTGCGCCTTCTCCCGCCCCGAGCGCTTCTTTCGTCCCGGGCCCTTCTTTCGTCCCGGGCCCTTCTTCCGTCCCGAGCCCCTCTTCCGTCCCGAGCCCCTCTTCCGTCCCGCGCGCCTCCGTGTCACTCACCCCTCTCCACCAGCCGGTCCAGCAGGACCGCGGCCTCGGCCAGCGCGCGGCGCTCCGCGCCGTCCAGTTCGCCCGCGATCGCTTCGGAGAGCCAGCCCTGCTTGGCCGCGCGGACCGCGGCGAGCGTGCTGCGGCCGGTGTCCGTGACCGAGACGACGGACTGCCGCCCGTCGTCGGGATCGGGCGTCCGCTCGACCATGCCCTGTTCCTCCAGGGCGCCGAGAGTCAGCCGCATGGACTGCGGACGTACGTACTCCGCGCGGGCCAGCGCGGCCGTGGTCGACGGCCCTTCGCCGTCCAGCCGTGCCAGGACCGAGCGCTGGGAGGGCGTGAGCCGGCTGTCCGGCGTGGTCGTGCGCAGCCGTCGCACCAGCTTGCGGACCACGGCGGTGAGATCGACGGCGACCTGCTCCGCGGTCGGATCTCCGGACCGCTCGGACTTCTCGTGCATACGTCCACCGTAGGAGATAGACAGGTAACCTTGCAAGTCTGCCTGTCATTCTTGGCCGGATCCCGACCCTGGCCCGGAGGGGGCCGCCTTGCTCCCCGGCCGACGCGGCGCCTAGGGTGAATGCGCTTTCATGACACACGCGTTTAACAGCGAAGAAGGGGACGGGTCGGTCGGGTGAGTGCCCCCACGGTGTACGACGTCGCCGAGCGGTCGGGCGTCTCCATTGCGACGGTCTCGCGGGTCTACCGGAACCCCGATTCCGTACGCGCCCAGACCCGCGACCGGGTACTGGAAGCGGCGCGCGCGCTCGGTTACGTACCCAGCGGAAACGCGCGCGGTCTGGCCAGCAGGACCACCGGCGTGCTCGGGCTCTGCTTCCCCGACTACTCCGATCCGGACGCCGAGACCGAGGCCGAGGCGGACGATACGTACGACGACTCCGCGGTGATGCTCTACTCGGACCAGATCATCCGGGGCATGGAGCGGGCCGCGCGGCGGCACGGCTACGCGCTGCTGATCGCGGCGTCCCTGAAGGGCGGTCCGGAGTCGCTGGTGGCGAAGGTCGCGGGACGGGTCGACGGTTTCGCCGTACTGGCGCGGACCGTCCCCACCGAGGACCTTGAGGTGATTTCGCGCCGACTGCCGGTGGTGATGCTGGCCGGGCCGCGCGAGATCGACCATCTCGACCACATCGAAGTGGCCAACTCCGACGGCGAACGGGAACTGACCCGCCATCTGATCCGCGACCACGGCCTGCGCGGCCTGGTCTTCGTCGGGGGCGAGAAGGACTCACCGGACGCGGAGGCGCGGTTCCGGGGCTTCAGGGACGCCTGCGCCGAGGCCGGACTGCCGGTCCCGGACGAACCCGACCTGCGCGCCGTGATGATGACCCAGGCCGAGGGAGAACGGGCCGCCGAAGCACTGCTCGACCGCGCCGACCAGGACGGCGGCCGCCCACAGGCGATGCTCTTCGCCAACGACCAGATGGCGATCGGCGCGCTCCACGCACTGGAGCGGCGCGGGGTGCGGGTGCCCGAGGACATCGCGGTCGCGGGCTTCGACGGGATCCCGCTGAGCCGGATGGTGCGACCGGCGCTGACGACCGTACGCCAGCCGATCCGCCGCCTCGGCGAGGAAGCGGTGGAACTGCTCGTACAACGACTCGCGGAACCCACCCGCGAACCGGTCTCCCTGATGCTCCCGGTCTCGGTGACCCGCAGGGCGAGCTGCGGCTGCGGGTAGCCGGAGGACCAGGGGCCGTCTTAGCGGTTCGGGCCCATGCGGGTGGGGGCGCACCCGTGGAATGGGGCGGCCCGGCCCCTGCTAAGCGACTGACCACCGTGGTCGGCTGGGATTCATGCCCCGCTGGTGGGGGTGTGGGGGTGGTGAAATGGGTGTGACTCATGGGGCGGCAAGTGGGCCGCTGAGAGGCCGTGATGTGCCCCACTGCCCGGTTACCTGGCCGCAGGACGCATCACCGCCCGGAGGACCCCCAGAACACCTCACCAAACTGGGACATACGGGGCACGTTGAGGGCTCCGTCCGCCTTGGACAGGAGCACCCGGCAACGGACCGTCACCAGCGGGGCATGCAGCCCAACTACCCACTCACATCGGCCCGCTGAGCCGGTGCCGGGCCGCCCCATTCCACTGCCGCGCAGACCACCCACCGGCCAGGAGGCCGGGAACGGACCCCAGGAACAAGGGAGCTTCCCCGGGGCCCCCTCCCCCCGGGCCGCCCCTCCCTCAAAGCCGCACTTGCGGTGGAGGGACGGGAGTCAAGGGTGAAGCGAAGCGCAATCGGCGCAGCCGACGCGACGAAGAAGCGCCCTTGACACCCGACCCGCAACCGCGAAACTCAAACCTGAGGGGCGGCCCCCACCCGCCATGACGGATTCCGGCCCACCCCGAATACCCCTCGGTTGCTCACCCGCACCCGCACCCGACAACGAACCGCCACCAGCGGGGCCTGAATCCCAACTACCCACCCCCACCTGCCCGCTGAGCCGGAGCCGGGCCGCCCCGTTCCGCCACCGCGCAGACCGCCCGCAGCCGCCCCCTCACCCCAGCCCCTCCCCGAAGAAGCGTCGGTCCGCCGCCCGCAACTCCCCGTCCTCCCGCTCACTCCCCTCGTGCTCGAAGTGGCCCGCCGTCAGGACGTGCAGTTCGCGGGGGCCCGCGAGTGCGTTGTAGACGGCGAACTGGCCCGGGGGTGGGACCGAGGGGTCGAAGAGGGCCGGTGCGATCAGCATCGGGATGCGGATACGGCTCGCGGCCGTGGCCGCGTCGAAGTACGGGAGTACGTCCATGATCCCCGGGTGATCGCGGTAGTGGGTGCGTACCGCCTCGCCGCTCCCGGCGCAGGGCAGCGTCAGCCGCAGTGGATGGTGGCCGAAGGTCGCTACCGTCAGCCGGCCGCGGGCGAAGCGGTCGTCCCAGGGCAGGGCCAGCGCGCCGAGGCCGCCGCCGAAGCTCTCGCCCGCGTAGCCGAGCCGGGCGCCGCCCGGCGTCGCCAGTTCCGGTACGAGATCGAGCAGCGCGGACGCCGCGCACCACAGGTCGGCCACGCAGTCGCCGATGACATACGTGTCACGGGACTCGATGCCGTGCAGGACATGACGGTCGGCGTCGCCCGGGATGCCCGGTCTGCGGCTGCGGGAACCCATCCCCCGTACGCACGGCAGGATCGCCGCGCCGCCCGGCAGCGGAAGCGGCACGTCCCGCCCCGTCTCCTGGCGTCCGCCGTACCCGTGGCCGATGACGAAGCCGTGCCGCACCGGCCCTTCCACCGGCAGTACGAGCCAGCCGCCGAGGCGCAGCCCGCCGACCGAGGTGAAGGACACCCCGAAGATCCGGAATCCGTCGCGCTCGTCCTCCTGGGGGCCCACCGCCGGCGCCGTCCCCACCCGTAGCGCCGCCTCGTAACGGTCCCGCCAGAATGTGTCGAATCCGTCCGGCGGGGCAGGCGCGGCGATGGTGAGCAGCTCATCGAGGGTCCGGCCATAGGCCGGATCGAAGGGAAAGCCGTGTACGAACGCGGGCATGATCGCGACAGTAGCCCACCCGCCTCGACCCGCCGGACATGAGCGGAATCCATCACATGTGCTTCCGAAGCACCATCAGCCCGGCTTAGCTTACGGAAGCCCCATGCACACATGGCCCACGCACAGATGTCGCACATGTTGCACGAGTGTGACCAAGGCACCCCTTGCGGATTTCCGAAGCGCGGCGGCAGAGTGATGTATGCGCTTACAGGCAGCGCATACATCGGGGAGCTCAAGGAGGAGCCGTCCATGCATCGCACCGCCAGAACCGCCTCTGCCGCCACCGCGCTCGCGGTGGCATTCGGACTCACCGCGTGCGGAAGCTCGGGGGGTGAGGGAGTCGCCGCCGACAAGAAGCAGACCCTCACCGTCTGGGCCATGGGCGCGGAGGGCGAGAAGCTCGCGGATGTCGCCAAGGTGTACGAGAAGGCCAACCCGCACATCACCGTCAAGGTCACCCCCATCAGCTGGGAGGTCGCACACCAGAAGCTCGTCTCCGCAGCCGCCGCCGGCACCCTGCCCGATGTGACGCAGATGGGCGGCACATACATGGGCGAGTTCTCCGAGCTGGGCGTTCTGGAGCCGGTCGACACGGAGGCATTCAAGAAGGACGACTTCTTCCCCGCCGCCTGGAAGCAGGGAGAGGTGAAGGGCGAGGTGTACGGCGTCCCCTGGTACGTCGACACGCGCGTCCTCTACTACCGCACCGACCTCGCGAAGAAGACCGGCATCGACAAGGCACCGGCCGACTGGCCGGAGTTGAAGCAGCTCGCCACCGCGTACCAGGACAAGGCCGGTACGAAGTGGGGCCTCTACCTCCAGCCCAGCGGTCTGGACACCGTACAGAGCTGGTACCCCTTCCTGTACTCGGCCGGCGGCGAGATCGTGTCCGAGGACGGCAAGGCGGCCTTCAACAGCCCCGAATCCATCAGGGCCATGACGGAGTACGCCTCGTACTTCGACAAGGGGCTCACCAAGAAGAGCACCCCGCCCGGCTACGAGGTGCTGAAGGACTTCAACTCCGGTGATGTGCCGATGTTCTTCTCCGGCCCCTGGATCATGACCCTGATCAATGACGACTACCCCGACCTCAAGGGCAAGTGGGCCGTCGCGAAGGTCCCCGGTGACAAGGCGTCCGTCTCCATGGCGGGCGGCTCCAGCCTGGTCGTCTCCAAGGACAGCAAGCACAAGGCCGCGGCCACGGACTTCATCAAGTACCTCACCGGCACCGAGGGCCAGAAGGACTGGTTCACCCGCACCAGCGATCTGCCCGCCAACACCAGCGCCTGGGACTCCGGCACGCTCTCCGACGACCCGGGGCTCCAGATCTTCCGTCAGCAGATGGAGTCCGCCAAGGGCACGCCGGTCCTGGCCAAGTGGAGCGAGATCACCTCGAAGGTCGACGAGGCCCTCGGCGCGGTGACCCAGAACAAGTCCTCGGCCAAGGACGCCGCCGACAAGGCGCAGTCCGAAATCGAAGGGCTCGTGGAGTAGCCGCCGTGAGCACCACGACCGAACCCGCCGCGGACGCGGCCCCGGTGAAAGCAGGGGCCGCGCCGCCGACCAACAGCGCGAACGGCCGTACGCCGCGTTCCCTGGGCGTGCAGAATCTGGCCGGGTGGCTGTTCTCCACGCCCTTCCTGGTGCTGTTCACCGTCTTCATGGCCTTCCCGATCGTCGCCACGCTCGCCATGAGCTTCACCGACTTCGGGCTGCGCAATGTCACCGACCCGCTCTCGGCGGAGTTCATCGGTTTCGAGAACTACACCAAGCTCTTCGGTGACGAGAAGTTCCTCAAGGCCCTGTTCAACACGGCGTACTTCGTGGTCATCGGCGTACCGCTCACCATCGGCGCGGGGCTCGCGGCCGCCGTCCTGCTGAACAGCGGGATCGACCGGGCGCGGACCTTCTTCCGGGTCGGCTTCTACGCCCCGGTGGTGACCAGCATCGTCGCGGTCGCCGTCGTCTGGACCTTCGTCCTCGATCCGTCCGAAGGGCTGATCGCGGGTCTGGCCTCCGAAGTCGGCCTCACCACCCCCGACTTCCTCGGCTCCGAGGCGCTGGCCATGCCGTCGCTGATCCTGATGGCGGTCTGGCGCAATCTCGGCACGGTCATGGTGCTGTTCATCGCGGGCCTCCAGGCCATTCCCACCGATGTACGGGAAGCGGCGCGGCTGGACGGCGCCAGTGCCTGGCAGGAGTTCCGCCGGATCACCGTGCCGCTGGTGCGGCCCACGATGCTGTACGCCACGGTCATCACCACGATCGGCTATCTCAACGTCTTCGAGGAGCCGTTCGTGATGACCGAGGGCGGCCCCTCGAACAGCACACTCACCGTCTCGCTGAACATGTACCGCGAAGGCTTCAACTTCTTCCACATGGGCTACGCGAGCGCCATGGCGTATGTGCTCTTCCTCGTGATCATGGGCATCACCGTGCTCCAGCTCCGTCTGCTGAAGGACAACACGAAATGAGCGCCGCAGAGACTCCGACCCAGCAGGCCGCACCGCGTGAGAACGGGCGCACCGGCCGGCGCGGGAAAACCGGCGTGTACGTCCTGCTGTCGCTCGGCGTGCTGGTCATGTCGGCGCCGTTCCTCTGGATGGCGCTGTCCGCCTTCAAGACCGACCGCGAACTGGCGGCCAGCCCACCGGTGTGGATCCCCACCGAGTGGACCCTGGCGCACTTCTCGCGCCTGCTCGACCGGCTCGACCTTCCGCTCTACTTCTTCAACTCCGTGATCGTCGCCGTGCTGGTGACGGTCTCCAATCTGGTGTTCTGCTCGATGCTGGGATACGCCCTGGCCAAGCTGCGGTTCGCCGGCCGGAACAAGCTGTTCGCGCTGGTGCTCGGCGCGCTCATGGTGCCGGGCAATCTGATGCTGCTGCCCCTGTTCGTCCTGATGAGCAAGTTGCGGCTGATCGATTCGTACGCCGGACTGGTGCTGCCGTTCGCGGCGGGGGCCCTCGGGGTCTTCCTGATGCGGCAGTTCATGCAGTCGATCCCCGACGAGCTGCTGGAAGCGGCCCGGATGGACGGCGCCGGCGAGTGGTACATCTTCTGGCGGATCGTGATGCCGCTGGTCAAACCCGCCCTGGCGACGCTCGCGATCCTCACTTTCCTGGGCTCCTGGAACAACTTCGTCTGGCCGCTGATCGCCACCAACGACCCGGGCAAATACACCCTTCCGGTGGCGCTGGCGACCTTTGCCACCGACCCCAATCAGTCGGAGGGCTCCAACGGAATGCTGATGGCCGGCTCCTTGCTGGTCGTGCTGCCGGTGCTGCTCATCTTCATCGTGCTGCAGCGGTACTTCACCCAGGGCATCGCCACGGCCGGCATCAAATAGCGGCCGGCCCGATCACGTATCTCCGCGCGCTTCCGCACGTCCGCGCTTCCGTAGCTCCGCACCCCCCTCCAAGAAAAGGTTTGTACCCCCATGACCGAAAAGTCCGCCGCTCGCGCCGACTGGGAGTCGCGCATCGGGAAGCCCAGTGACGGGCGACTCACCGGCATCGGTGAGCTTCCCGCTCCCGCCGGTCTGTCCGCCGAGGACGGCACCGGCCATGTGCTGCTGACCTGGCGGCCGGTGCCGGGCGCGCTCGGCTATCTCGTGCACCGCGCCGACTCCGCCGAGGGCCCCTTCGAGCCGCTCGACCACCTCGGCGGCGATGTGCTCGCCGTACCGCACCCGCCGTACGCGGACACGCTGGCCCAGCCCGGCCGCGGCTACTTCTACAAGGTCGCCACCTGGTCGGACACCGGCGCCGGCGCACTGTCCGAGGCCGTGCCCGGCTCCGCGAGGGCCGCGGGATCGCGCCCCGCCGAGGTCACCGTGGCCGTGGACGCGGGGGCCCCGGCCACCGAACTCCCCGGCGTCTGGAACCGGATGATCGGCGCCGAGCACTTCTCGCTGCTCGCCTGGGACAAGCCGGGCGCGGGCGGCTCCGATGTCGCGAAGGAGTACGGCGAGGCGCTGGCCATCGTCCGCGACGAGATCGGCGTACGCTCCGTCCGCGCGCACGGCACCTTCCTGCCCGAGACCGTGACCGTACGCGCCGACGGCTCGTTCGACTTCACCGGCCTCGACACCGTCTACGACCGCTTCCTGGCCACCGGCCTCAAGCCCGTCGTCGAGCTCTCCTTCATGCCGAAGGAACTCGCCTCCGACCCGCACTACACGGTCTTCGACTACAAGGCCCTGGTCTCCACCCCCGCCCAGTGGGAGCGCTGGGGCGATCTCTGCCGCGAGCTGACGGTCCACCTCCAGGAGCGGTACGGCCGCGACACCGTCGCCGGCTGGGAGTTCGAGGTCTGGAACGAGGCCAACCTGGAGGTGTTCTGGAACGGCACCCAGGACGACTACCACCGGCTCTACGAGGTCGCCGTACGCGCCGTGAAGGGCGTGGACGACCGGATCAAGGTCGGCGGGCCCTCCTCCGCCGCGGCCGGCTGGGTCGGCGCGCTGCTGGAGTACTGCCAGGAGCACGACGTCCCCGTCGACTTCGTCTCCACCCACACCTACGGCAACGCCCCGCTGGACTTCCGTCCGATGACCCGCGCCTTCGCCGAGGCGACCGGCAGGCCCGAGCCGGAGATCCTGTGGACGGAGTGGGGCGTCACGCCCACGCACTTCCACCGCGTCAGCGACTCCGTCTTCGCCGCGCCGTTCGTGCTGCGCGGGATGAAGAGCGCGCTGTCGTCCACCGACTGCCTCTCCTACTGGGTGGCCTCCGACCAGTTCGAGGAACTGGGCTGGCCGCCCCGGCTCTTCCACGGCGGTTTCGGGCTGCTGACGGTGGGCAATCTGCGCAAGCCGCGCTTCTGGGCGCTGTATCTCCTCTCCCAGCTCGCCGGCGGCCGGATCCCCGCAGCCGTCAGCGGCGACGGAGCGGGCGCGCTCGTCGAGTCCCTCGCCACCCGCGCCGAGGACGGTTCCACCGTGGACGTCCTGCTCTGGAACGGCACCCTCGACCAGTCCAAGATCGACGGCGCGGCCGTGCTCGACCGCGCCGCGACCGTCCGCGTCACCGGGCTCGTACCGGGCGCCGGCTACACCGTCGAGTCGCGCAGGGTCGATGAGCACCACGCCAATATCCAGGCCGTCTGGAAGGGCCTCGACGGCGGTGACTGGCCCGACGACCAGCAGTGGCAGAAGCTGCGCGCCGCCGACGAGCTGCCCGCCGAGCCCCTCGCCCCCGTCACCGCGGACGCCGAAGGCACCGCCGAGCTGACCGTCGAGCTGCCCAACCCGGGCATCCGCTTCCTGCGCCTCGCCCACGGCTGAGCCACCGGGCTGAACCCCGCGGCTGAGCCACCCTGCTGATCCACCCCGCCACCCCAGACACGGGGGCCGACGGCACCTGACCGTCGTCGGCCCCCGTACGTACCACCCACCACAACTCCACACCCGCCAACAGGAGCTGGACTCTCATGGACCGTCGCACGTTTCTCGCCGCAGCGGGAACCGGGGCCGCCGCTCTGTCCCTCGGAGCCGTATCCACGCCCGCCCTCGCCGCACCCGCCGCCGCCACACCGCTCTCCTCCGACCTACCCCTGCTGCGCCGCTGGTTCCAGGACACGTACCGCTCGATCGAGGCGATGACGACCGACTTCGGTCTCACCGCCGACAAGATCGACATCTCCGGGCCCGGTACGCCCGTCCCCTCGCGGAACACCTCACCCACCAATATCGGCTGCGGCCTGTGGTCCACCGTCGCCGCCGCGGGCCTCGGTGTCATCGGCCGGGACACCATGTACCGCAGGCTGGCGCACACCGTCTCGGCGATCGAGCGGCTCGAACGCCACCACGGCTTCTGGCTCAACTGGTACGACGCGTACGACGGTTCCGTCCTCACGAGCTGGCCCGAGACCGGCGATCCGGTCCGCCCCTTCCTCTCCTCCGTCGACAACGCCTGGCTCGTCACCGGTCTGCGGATCGCCGCCGACGCGGAGCCTCGGCTGCGCGGCCGGGTCGCCGCGATCCTCGCGACCGCGGACTGGTCGTACTACTACACGCCGTACGACCCGGCCGACCCGGTGAAGTACCCCGGCCAGCTCCGCGGCGGCTTCTGGACCGACACCGGTGAACCCACCGGGCACCACTACGGCGCCCTCAACACCGAGCCCCGCATGGCCAGTTATCTGGGCATCGCCGACGGCTCGCTCCCCGGCGAGCACTACTGGCACATGCTGCGCACGATGATCCCCGAGCACGGCCAGGAGCAGCCGCCGGGCGGCGCGTACGAGACCATCGACGGTGTCCGCCTCTGGCAGGGCCACTACACCTACCGGGGCCGCAAGCTCGTCCCCACCTGGGGCGGTTCGATGTTCGAAGCGCTGATGGTGCCGCTCTTCGTGCCCGAGACCGAGTGGTCGCCGCGCTCCTGGGGCACCACGCACCACCGCTATGTGCGCTCCCAGATCGAACACGGTCTGGAGGAGGCCGGGTACGGGTACTGGGGCTTCTCCCCCTCCAATGTGCCCGAGGGCGGTTATCAGGAGTACGGCGTCGACGCGATTGGCATGCAGATCGACGGGTACGCCTCCAACACCGACCGCACCTTCGTCACCCACGGCGAGCCGCTGCCGCCGGCGTCCGCGTACACCAACGGGGTCGTCACCCCGCACGCGTCTTTCCTCGCGCTGCCGCAGGCGCGCGGGGAGGCCATCGCCAATCTGAAGGCGATCGCGGCCGACTTCGGCGCGTACGACGACCGCTACGGCTTCCGTGACTCCGTCAATGTGGGGACCGGCCGGGTCAGCGACTTCGTCCTCGCGCTCGACCAGGGCATGATCGCCGCCGCGCTCGCCCAGGAGCTGCGTCCCGGGCTGCTCCAGCGGCCGTTCCGTACGGGCGGATTCACCTCGCGGGTACGGCCGCTGCTGGCGAAGGAGCGGTTCAGCATCTAGGGCGGCAGCAGCCCTAAGCCTCGTCCAGACGGCCCCAGCCGTCCCGGTAGGACGTCCAGTCCTGCTCGGTCGCCGCGAAGTCGACATAGATCGCGACCCCGAAGCGGTCCCGGTCGCGGTCCGTGCGCCCCAGGCCCAGCCTGACGCCGCGGACCGCGGCCGCGACGGTCTCCGCGTGGCCGTGGTGGCTCAGGTCGTCCTCGTAATAGAAGGGCAGCCCCATCAGCAGGTCGGTGCCCTCCGGCGTGACTTCGAGGGCGAGCGTCGTCTGCTGCGCGACATAGCCGCCGTACAGGCTCTCCAGCGGCATCGCCGTGTCGTACGACATGACGGCGATCTGGTCGACCCGCCGGGCGACCTGCGCGAAGAACGCCTGCGACCACCACTTGGGGTGGCCGGTGAGCGCGTCGGCGACGGAGTGCAGCGCGGGCAGCGGATCGATCTGGTGGGCGGCGACGGAGAGCGGCACCTCCCGGGCCCGGGTGAGGGCGCGCAGATCGTCCAGGAGCGAGAGATAGTCGCGGTCGCCGGAGTGCAGCGGCTCCAGATCGAAGTGGACGCCGTCGAAACCCGCGTCCAGGATCTGTCGGGCGGAGCCCACCACGGCGGCGCGGGACGCGGCCCGCTCCAGCCGCAGTCCGTCGGGGGTCTCGGTCGCGAGCTTGTCGCCCAGCCAGGCGTGTACGCGTACGCCGGGGATCTCGCGGTGGACGGCGTCGATCAGCCACTGTGCCCGGGGGTAACGGGCCGTGGGGAGGGTGCCGTCATGCTCCAGCGGGCCGGCGTGGACGTACAGGTCGCGTATCCCGGTCCCGCGTATCCGCTGCGCGAAGGCGTCGAGATCCGCGTCCTTCTTCCGGCCGTCCACCCAGGCGTGGCCCAGCCAGATGGCGTCCTTGCCGCGGGTACGGGTGCCGTCCTGGAGGTCGCCCGCGTAGGTGAGGCGCAGGGCGACCGCGCCAGTGATGGCCGGTACGGCGAGCAGGACGGCGAGCGCCAGCGCGACCCGCTTGGGCCACCGCGCGCGGGGAGCGCGCCAGACCCGTATCAGTGTCCGTCCGAATCCGCGCAGTTGTGCCCGCAAGGCTGGCCCTCCCCCGTGTGCCCATGACCGGCCGGTCATGGAGACGCTCAGGCTATGCGCGGGCGCTGCCCGATGACGGCACGGCACCCGTTCCAGGAGGCGCTATGTCCGGTCGCGCCCACCCTTTACGGGACATAACCTCCCAAATGTGATGCCACTCGTAAGCCGCCCTCGGTCCTGTCGCCCCAGGACCCTTAGGACCGGTATAGCCGCCCGGACCCTGCTGGCCGCGCTGGTCATGGCGTGGTGGCTCGTCGTACCCACGGCTCAGCGGGCCGCCGCCGAGCAGCCGATCCCGCTCGACCGGCAGGGGCAGATCACCGACAAGGTGGGGGCGCTCGGCGCCCAGCGGCCTGCCGTGAGCCGGGCGCTCGACCGGCTCTACAACGACCGGCGTGTGCAGCTCTTCGTCGTGTACGTACGCGACTTCTCCGGACACTCGCCGCGGAGCTGGGCCGACACCACGGCCACCCGCAACGGCCTCGGCCGTGACGACCTCCTGCTGGCGGTCGCGACCCATGACCGGCAATACGCCTACTCCGTGGACACCGCCTCGCCCCTCACCGCCGACCAGCTCGCCACGGTCGCCCGCACCGCCGTCGAACCCGCCCTGCGGCAGAACGACTGGTCGGCCGCGGCGATCGGCGCCGCCGACGGATTCGGCGCGGTGCTCGCGGGCCGGCCGGTGCCCACGCCCGCCATCACACCCGGCGTGGCGGACCCGGGCGGTCCGGCGGCCGACGGAGGCGCGGCGACCAATCTGGTGCTGCCCGTCATCGTGGTGATCGGGGCGGCGGCCATCGGGGCGTACACCTTCACCAAACGCAAGCGGCGGATGGCGGCCCGTACGACACCGCAGGGCGGGCGGCGGCAGGGCTGGGGCTCCCCCGGCGGTACGGAGCGGCCCGCGCCCACTCCGCTGCCCGAGCTCGACAGCCGGGCGAAGCAGGTCCTCGTCGAGACGGACGACGCGCTGCGCACCAGTCAGGAGGAACTGGGCTTCGCCACCGCGCAGTTCGGCGAGGAGGCGGCGGCGCCGTTCACCGACGCCGTGGCCTTCGCGAAGGGTCAGCTGACGCTCGCCTTCCGGCTGCGCCAGCAACTGGACGACGCCTTCCCGGAGGACGACCCGACCCGTCGCCGGATGCTGGACGAGATCATCGCCCGCTGCGCGGAGGCCAACAGCCGGCTGGACGCCGAGTCGGAGGGCTTCGACCGGCTCCGGTCGCTGGAACGGAACGCACCGCAGGCCGTCGAGAGCGTCGGGGCCACCTTCCGCGAGCTGAACGGGCGGGTCGCGTCGGCGCGGGACACGCTCGCCGCGATGCGCGAGCGGTACGCCGACTCGGCCTCCGCGCCCGTCGCGGACAGCGTCTCGCAGGCGGAGGACCGGCTCGTCTTCGCGTCCACCGCTCTCGACGAGGCCCGCGGCTTCACCGACACGGGCGACAACGGCCGGGCGGCCGTGCATGTCCGGGCGGCGGAGGCGGCCGTCGGGCAGACGGCCACGCTCGTCGAGACGGTCGAACGGCGCGCGCAGGAGCTGGCCGAGGCGGCCGGAAAGCTTCCCGGCGCGCTGACCGAGACCGAGACGGATCTCGCCGACGCGCGCGGGCTGCTGAGGGGCACGACGCAGGGGATGTCCACGGCCGACCTCCAGGGCCGGATCGGCCGCGCCGAGGCGGTGGTCTCGGGCGTACGGCGCGAGCTGGACTCCGGACGGTACGACCCGATCGACGCGCTGCGCCGGGTCGAGGAGGCGGACGCGGTCCTCGACGAGGCGCTGACCGGGGCGCGGGAGCGCGAGCAGGGCAGCCGCCGGGCCGGCACGCTCCTCGATCAGGCGATGCTCACCGCGCGCTCGGCGATCGGCGCCGCCGCCGACTACATCGGCACGCATCGCGGGGCGGTCGGCAGTCAGGCCCGTACCCGCCTGATCGAGGCTCAGCGGCGGCTGGAGCTGGCGCACGCCACATCGGTGTCGGGCGACGCGCAGGGGGCGCTGGCCGAGGCGCAGCGGGCGGACGCGCTGGCCCGGACGGCGCAGGACCTCGCCGAACAGGACGTGCGGTCGTTCGGGAGCCGGTACGGCGGCAGCGGTGTCCAGGGAGCGGGAGCCGGACTCGGCGGCGCCGTGCTCGGCGGGATCCTCCTCGGCGGCCTGTTGGGCGGCAGGGGCGGCCTCGGCGGCGGGGGGTTCGGCGGGGGTTACCGGGGCGGCGGCTATCGCGGCGGCGGCCCCGGCAGCTTCGGCGGCGGGGGTACGCGCGGCCGGATGGGCGGCGGCGGCCGGTTCTGACGCATCACCTGTCCCTGACGGAATCACGTTTCCCGGACGGAATCACCTTTCCCCACAAGGACTTTCCCCACAAGGAGAAGAGCCATGACGAAGCAGACCATCCTCGGCCGGGTCAGCCAGCTGGCGAAGGCCAATATCAACGCCCTGCTGGACCAGGCGGAGGATCCGCAGAAGCTGCTGGACCAGCTGATCCGCGACTACACCAACAACATCGCCGAGGCGGAGGAGGCCGTGGCCGGCACCATCGGCAATCTGCGCCTGCTGGAGCAGGACCACACGGAGGATGTGGCCGCGGGCCGTGAGTGGGGCGCGAAGGCGCTCGCGGCCAGCAAGAAGGCGGACGAACTGCGCGTGGCCGGACGGACCGAGGAGGCGGACACGTTCGACAACCTCGCCAAGGTCGCGCTGGAGCGCCAGCTCCAGTCCGAGAAGGAGGCGAAGACCGCGGAGCCCACGATCGCCTCCCAGACGGAGGTCGTGGACAAGCTCAAGACCGGTCTGGAGCGGATGAAGGTGAAGCTGAACGAGCTGAAGGCGAAGCGCGACGAGCTGGTGGCGCGGTCCAAGTCGGCCGCCGCGCAGAACCGGATGATGGACGCGGTCAAGAACATCAACGTCCTGGACCCGACCAGCGACCTCGGCCGGTTCGAGGACAAGGTGCGGCGCGAGGAGGCGAGGGCGATGGGCAAGCAGGAGCTGGCGGCCTCGTCGCTGGACGCCCAGTTCGAGCACTTGGACAGTCTCGGCGACAGCGCGGAGGTCGAAGCGCGGCTGGCGGCGCTGAAGAGCGGCTGACGGCACGGGCCCGGGACGGAGCCGACCCCGGCGGGTCCCGGGACGGGCGGCCGCCTCAGGCCGGGGGCCGACGACCGTCCCGGGCCCGGCGTCAGAACATGCTCAGCAGCTGCTCGACGGTCGGCTCGGCCGACGAGTCACCGTCGGGCAGGGCCAGTTCGAACCAGACCGTCTTGCCACGCGGCGTCCGGCGCGAACCCCACGCCGCGCTCAGCAGCCCGACCAGCTGGAGGCCCCGGCCGCCCTCGTCGGTGTCGCGGGCCCGTCGCCGCCTCGGCTGCACGAGTCCCGCGTCCCACACCTCGCAGACGAGGGTACGGTCGAGCAGCAGCCGCAGCCGGATCTCGCCCTCGCCATAGCGCATGGCGTTGGTGACCAGCTCGCTGACGAGCAGCTCCACGGTGTCCACCAGCGGTTCGAGATCCCAGGCGAGCAGCTGCGTACGGGCGAGCTCCCTGGCCCGGCCCACCGAGCGCGGCTCGCGGGGCAGCCGCCAGTCCCCGACCGCCTCGGCCGGCAGCCCCTGGATACGGGCCATCAGGAGGGCGATGTCGTCCTCGCCGTGCCGGGTGTCGAGCGTGTTCAGTACGTGGTCGCAGACGTCCTCCAGCGGACGGGACGGATGGGCGAGAGCCGCGCGGAAGGCGTCCAGGCCCTCGTCCAGCGGCTGGTCCCTGGACTCGACCAGCCCGTCGGTATAGAGCGCGAGCAGCGCGCCCTCCGTCACGTCGACCTCGACCTGCTCGAACGGCTCACCGCCCACACCGAGGGGCATCCCGGGCGGCACGTCGAGCATCAGCGCCTCCTCGCCCGGTTCGACGAGGACGGGCGGCAGATGACCGGCGTTGGCGAACGTGCAGCGCCGGGTGACCGGGTCGTAGACGGCGTACACGCAGGTGGCGAGATAGACCTCCGCGAGGTCCGCGTCGCGTGACTTGTGGGCGACGCGCGAGGCCTGCTGGGCGCCGCTGGGCGAGCCCAGTCCGCGGGCGATCTCGTCCAGCGCGGAGAGCACTTCCGCGGGCTCCAGATCGAGCAGCGCGAGCGTACGTACGGCCGTGCGCAGCTCGCCCATGGCGACGGCGGCCCGCAGACCGCGCCCCATGACGTCGCCGACGACCAGCGCGGTGCGGTGGCCGGGCAGTTCGATGACGTCGAACCAGTCGCCGCCCACTTCCGTGGCCGTGTTGCCGGGCAGATAGCGGCAGGCGATGTCGAGCCCGGCCGCCTCGGGGTCACCGGGCGGGAGCAGGCTCCGTTGCAGGATCAGGGCGCGTTCGTGCTCGCGCCGGTAGAGGCGGGCGTTGTCGATACAGACCGCCGCGCGCGCGGCGAGTTCCACGGCGAGCGCCCGGTCGCGCTCGCCGAACGGCTCGCTGCCCTTCGTACGGGAGAACTGGACGAGCCCGATGACGCTGTCGTGAGCGACCATCGGTACGGCGAACGTGGACTGTACGAGGCTGCCGGCCGCGCCGGGGATGGTCTGCACCCGGCCGGTGCGCAGCGCGCTCGCGCTGAGCGAGCTGAACGGGAACCGGTGGACGGCGCCGACCTCCGGCGGGACATATCCGTCGCCCTCGCCGCCCGGCCCGGTCAGCGGTACGTCGGAGACGGCGCTGGCGAAGGCGACCCGGCGCAGCCGGGCACTCCCGCCGCCGGAATCGGCCTCCGAGGAGCCCCAGCGTCCGGGCGGCGCCTCCTCGCCGGTGAGCAGGCTCTGGTAGAGGTCGACGGAGGCGAGGTCGCAGAAGCCGGGGACGGCCACGCCGAGCAGCTCGCGCGCGGTGGTCTCCAGATCCAGGGAGTTGCCGATGCGGGCGCTGGCCTCGTTGAGGAGGGCGAGGTTGCGGCGGGCGCTCGCGGCCTCCCTGGCGGCTATATGACGGCGTGTGACATCGGTGCCGACCCCGGCGACCCCGATGGAGCGGCCGGAGCCGCTGTGCACGCGATAGAGGTTGACCGACCAGTGCCGGCGCTCCGCGTCGCCCGGCCGGGTGCCCACGATCTGGAGGTCGGTGACGGACTCCCCGGTCTTCAGGACGCGTTCCAGGGCGGCGGTCATCCGCTCGGCCTCGGGGCGGGAGAGGTAGTCGTGGACCGTACGGCCCTGGTGGTCGTCGGCCCTGCCGCCGAAGACGGTGGCGAAGCGCTGGTTGGCGCGCTGCACCTTGAGGCGGGTGTCGAACAGCAGGAAGCCAAAGGGAGATTGGCCGAAAATGGCCTGCGAGGCGGCGAGGTCGGTTTCGATCCGGCGCAGGGCTCTGACGTCGACGACGATACAGAGCGCGGCGCGTTCACCACGCTCCGTCTCGCTCGGCATCACATAGACCTCGGCGAGCCCGTGCTGCCCGCCGGCGCCGTTCGTACGGAACGGAACCAGGCCGGTCCACTCCTTGCCGTCGAGGATCTCCTTGACCTTGCGATGGCCGCGCGAACGCTGGTCGGCGGGCATGAACACCTCGACCGGGTCCCGGCCCCTGACCTCGTCGGCACCCACCCCGAACAGCTCGGCGGCCCGCTCGCTCCACTGGTCGACCAGCCCGTCGGGGCCGATCGAGAACGAAGCCACCTTGATGTAGTCATAGATCGAGCCGGGCGGACTGCTCTGCCATACGACGTCGCCCGCCGCCCCAGATATCTCGCTCACGCGACCGTCCCCTCCAGCTCACGCACCGGACCGGCCATGCCCGCAGTATTCAGCACTACGGCCCCAGCCGACACGGCGTTCACGATCACAGCACGGTCTCGTTCTTTTTGAGCCGAGTCCGCTGTGATCGTTCTCCCTTCCAGACTTCTAACCAGGGAGGGGCAGCTCGAACCACACGGTCTTACCAGTCTTCCCGCGGCGCGTGCCCCAACGCCGGGCGGAAACCGCCAGAAGCTGGAGTCCCCGGCCTCCTTCGTCGTCGGGACCGGCGGGACGTTCGGTGGGGGGATCGGGCAGCGGATCGGAGACTTCCACCAGCAGCGCGGCACGCTCCGTGACGGCGGAGCCCTCGGCGCCGTCGGGACCACCCGGGTCGCCCGGTCCCGGCTCTGCGGGGCGGATGGCGAGCCGGACCCCGATCGGCCCCGAGGTGTAGCGCAGGGAATTGGTCACCAGCTCGCTCACCAGCAGGACCGCCATATCGCCGACCGACGGCGGCAGACGCCAGGCGTGGAGGGTGTCACGGACTGCATGGCGGGCGGAGCGTACGGCATCGAGTTCGGCAGGGAAGGTCCATTCGGCGCATGCGCCACCCTCTGTGTCGATCAAGCCGATCACATCCCCAGACCGACGGCAGACCCGCGTCCCTTTTAGGGGGGTTAATCAGCACATACCCGATATCCATCACGGCTACCGTCGCAGCCGTCGTCACAGGGGATGTCCACCGGGACAAACGGACTACGCCCCCGGCGCATATGACGTACCGCTGGTCACACCGCCGCGCATGCCTCGCGCACTCGCCGCGCGCTTCTCACGCGCTCTCCGCGCCTCGGCCGGCGTCCAGTTCAGGGGATCCGGCGGGTCGGCGCGGACGCGGCGCGCAGTCGGCGGGCCGCCTCGGCCACGGCCGGCCGGTCCTGGTCGAGCCAGTCCACCGTATGGATCTCGTCCGGTCCCAGCCAGCGGAGTTCGTCGTGGTCCTCCAGCGGCCGGGGCTCGCCGGAGAGCAGCCGGGCCGTCCAGACCTGGAGTACATAACCGGGCTTGAGCGGCCACTCACCGGGAATCCGCTCCACCGGCTCTGTCTCCACGCCGAGTTCTTCCCGCAGCTCACGCACCAGCGCCTGTTCGGGCGTCTCCCCCGGTTCCAGCTTGCCGCCGGGCAGCTCCCAGCGGCCGGCCACTTCGGGGGGCGCGCTGCGCCGGGCGGCCAGCAGCCGCCCCCGGTCGTACACGGCGCCCGCCACCACCACACGTTCACTCATGCGCCGGAGCGTAACGCGGCCTCGACCAGGGGCGTGACGTACCACTCCCCGACAGGCCCTAGCCGGTGGTCTGGCTGACGCGCTCCACCCAGTAGATCCGCTGCTGTCCGCGGCCGTCGAGGCTCTCGACTATCTTCTGCGCCTCGTCCTGGGTGGCATATCGGCCGACGCGATAGCGGTTGCCGTTGTCGTCCTCCCGTATGACGAGCCACGGGAGCATGGCTCCGCCGTCGTTCATCGCGCTCCTCCCGCCGCCGACCTGCATCTCTCCGAAGATCTCCAGGAAACCGCAATCCGCATATGCCGGAGCCTACGCCTGACCTTCACAGAGCGGATACGCGTTTGTACAAAGAGATACACATCCGGCCAAGAAAACGCCGAAAACCGGGGGCGGCACGGGGCTCTGCGCGCCCCCCGGCCGTCCCGCGCGCCCGATCGGGCCCCGAGGGCGCGCCCGATCGGCCCGTACGGCCGGACGCGGGCATGCCCGTTCGGCCCGTACGCTCCGGGCCGTACGCGCCGTCAACTCCCCGCGGGCGCCGGGCCGTCGGCCAGACGGCCGGACCGTCCGTCACTTCACGGAGAGGTGGTACGCGATGCGGTACCGGTCCGCGGGGACGACGACCTCCGCGGTCTCCACGGCCCGCCCCGACGCGTAGTACGTCCGCTCCAGGACCATCACGACATGGCCGGGCACCCCGCCGAGCGCCATGAGCTCCTCCGCCAGCCCGGGGCGCGCGCCGACCTCCTCCAGCACGTTGTCCACGACGATGTCGATGGCCGCCATCCGCTCGACCACCCCGCAGCCGCCGAGCGGCCCCTCCTCGGGCAGCATCACCGGCGTACGCCCCGTGACCGCGAGGGGCTCCCAGGAGGTGGAGAGCATCATCGGCTCGCCCGCCTCCCGGAAGACGTAGCGCGTACGCATCACGCGGTCGCCCGGCTCGATCCCCAGCCGGGCGGCGATCTCCGGCCCGGCCTGGTCCTGCTCGCTGCGGGACTCCCAGGTGCCCCGCGCGCCCGTCGCCGCCTGCTCCTGGCGGAACGGGCTGGAGCCGGACGGCGGCCGGTACCCGGACCGGGCGATCCGGCGGGGGACCGGGCGCTCGCGCACGTACGTACCTGATCCGGAGCGGCCCTCGACCAGCCCCTCGGCCATCAGCACCTTGCGCGCCTCCAGCGCGACCGTGTCGGAGACGCCGTACTCCTCGCGGATACGGGCCTGCGAGGGCAGCCGGGTATGCGGCGGCAGGGCGCCATTGGCGATCTTCTCGCGTAGATCGCTCGCAACGCGGAGATAGGCGGGCTGCTCACCGAAGGCCACGGGCCACTCCCATCAGGTTGACAGACAGCAACAGCGTGGCAACCGTCGGTTGATCACCGCAAGCATGGGCCAGAGTTTCACCCGAAGTGATGACTTGCGTTTAAGCAGGCACTTACCGCAGGTACGCCCCGTCGCGCCCCGCTGCCGCACCGGGCGCACCACCGCGCACCACCGCTCGACTGCGCCGCGCGCGCCGTGCGCACCGTGAAACTGCGATGCTGCGGTCATGACCACGATGTACGTCTGCCCGGCCGACGGGACCCGCGCACCCGTCGAGTCGCTCGCCTGGTGCTGCCCCGTCTGCCGGGGCCCCTGGGACCTGGACTTCGAGGCGTCGCCCGTACCTCTGAAGTCCCTTTCCTCCCGGGTCAATTCGCTCTGGCGGTACGAGGAGGCGCTGCCGCTCTCCGCGCCGGTCACGACGCTCGGCGAGGGCCGTACCCCGCTCGTACCGCTGACCTCGTCCGTCTCCGCCAAGCTCGACTTCCTGATGCCGACGCTCTCCTTCAAGGACCGAGGCGCGGTGATGCTCGCCGAACTGGCCCGGCGGCTCGGCCCGGAGCGGGTGATCGCCGACAGCAGCGGCAACGCGGGCACGGCGATCGCGGCGTACTGCGCACGGGCCGGGCTGCCCTGCACGGTGTACGTGCCCGAGTCCGCCTCGCCCAAGAAGACCGAGCAGATCCGGGCCCACGGCGCGCGCCTCGAACGCGTGCCGGGTGACCGTGAGGCCACCGCAAGGGCCGCCCGCGCCGCCGCCGGTGAGCCGGGCACGTTCTACGCGAGCCATGTCCACAACCCGTACTTCCTGCACGGCACCAAGACCTATGTCTACGAGCTGTGGGAGGACCTCGGCGGACGCCTCCCTGAGACGATCGTCGTACCCGTCGGCAATGGCACGCTGCTCCTGGGCGCGGCGCTCGCCATCGCCGAACTGTCCGCGCACGGACTCATCGACGGACGCCCCGCGCTGATCGCCGTCCAGGCCGAAGCGGTCTCACCGCTGGCGACCGCCTTCCGGGCGGGCGCCGAGGAGCTGCGGGCGCCCGCCGAGAGCGCCCCCACCCTGGCCGAGGGCATCGCCATCCCCAACCCGCCGCGCGCCCGGCAGATCCTGCGGGCCGTACGCGCCTCCGGCGGCACCTTCCGTACCGTGACCGAGGATCAACTGCGCGCCGCGCAGCTCGATCTGGCCTCGCGGGGGCTCTTCGTGGAGTCCACGGCCGTGGCCTGCTGGGCGGCGGTACGCGACGAGGGCGACGGGACCAGCGGGGCCGATGAGACCGACCGGGCCGGCCTCTCCGTCGTCGTACCGCTGTGCGGCGCCGGCGCGAAGACCGGCCTCGCGCCGGCGGCCGGGGCGGGCGGTCAGTCCGCCCAGTAGGTTCAGTCCGCCCAGTAGGTGTCGTGCCTGATGTAGAAGGCGGACCGTTCCTCCTCCGTCATCCGGCCGACCGTGGAGACCTTTTCGAAGTACTCCTCGCGCGGCGCCCCCGGCGCGAACAGGATCAGGATCGACGCCGGTTCGTCCGCGTCGTTGCGGAATCCGTGCAGCCCGCCCGGCGGCACGTACAGGAAGTCGCCCTTCTCCGCGTCGATCCAGCCCTCCCCGGTATAGAGCCGTACGGTCCCGTCGAGTACGTAGAAGGACTCCGAGATCGTCTTGTGGAAGTGCGGTCCCGGCCCGCCGCCGTGCGGCACCATGTCCATCCGGTACAGCCCGAACTCGCCCCCGGTGGAGCCCGAGGACGCCACGAAATGGGTCCGGCCGCCGGACGGTGACCGCACGTCGGCGGGGGTGTCGGCGGGCCGGTGGATCATATTGATCTCGCCCTGGTCGCCGGTGTAGCGGGGCTCCGGATACGACATGTCCTCTGCTCCCATCAGCCTGTCAGGCCGTTCAGCCGTTCACCACGCGCGCCGTGCGCACCCGCACCGTACCGGCGTTCCTACGGTCGTTCCGTGAGTTTCTCGCCCGCACACGTCCTCGCACGCCTCCTCACGCCCCTTCTCGCGGGCGCGCTCGTGATCGCCGTCCCCCCGGTCTCGTACGCCGACGGCGGGACCGGCGCCCCGCGCTGCGGGGAGGAGGCCGACCCCGGCTGGTCGCCCACCGCCACCCGGATCGACCCCGCCGACAGCTACCACGCGTACACCGGAAACGGCTATCTCGGGACGCGCGTTCCGCCCACGGGCGCCGGTTACGCCGAGACCGGCACCACGACCGGCTGGCCGCTCTACACCCCGCGCTACGACGGCGCCTTCGCGGCCGGGCTGTACGCCCATGAACCGTCCGTCACCGCCGACCGCCAGGTCATCGCCGCGCTTCCCGCCTGGACGACCCTGAACGTACGGGTGGGCGGCGAGACGTTCGGGGCGGACAGCCGGATCTCGCGCTACCGCCAGAGCGTCCTGCTGCGCTGCGGAGTGGTCCGCACCAGCCTGCGCTGGACGACGGCCGACGGCCGCGCCACCGACCTGACGTACGAGATCCTCACCGACCGCTCCGACCCGCACACCGGCGCCGTACGGCTGCGCCTGACCCCGCGCTGGACCGGGGCGGTGGACCTCGACGGAGGTCTCGACTGGCGCGGCGCGCGGCGCGTCACCCGCACCGGGCCGGAGGACGGGTCCCGTTCCCGGGACGGATCGCGGGACAGGCGGGGCGGGAGCGTCGACACCTTCCGGGCGAACGGTACGGGGACGGCGGGCGCCGTCGCCACGGCCCTGCGGCCCGACGTCCGGGGGCCGGTCACGGTCCGGGCGGACCGTACGTACGACTTCGTGAAGTACGTCGGCGTCGATACGGCCCTCACCTCGCGCGACCCGCGCGCCGCCGCCGTGGACGCGTCCCGGCGGGCGGCCGGGCGCGGCTGGCCCGCGCTGTTCGCCGCCAACGAGGCCGCCTGGGCGCCCCTGTGGGCGGCCGATGTCGACGTACCGGGGCAGCCGGAGCTCCAGGCGTGGCTGCGCGCGGCCCAGTACGGGCTGCTGGCCGGCGCCCGCGAGGGATCCGCCGACAGCCTCGCGCCGACCGGGCTGAGCAGCGACAACTACGCGGGCCTGGTCTTCTGGGACGCCGAGACGTGGATGTTCCCGGGCCTGCTGGTCACCCGCCCCGAACTGGCCCGCATCGTCGTCGAGTACCGCTACCGCACCCGCGCCGCGGCGGCCGAGAACGCCGGGAAGCTCGGCTTCAAGGGGCTGTTCTACCCATGGACCAGCGGGGGCCCGGGCAAGATCTGGCAGGAGTGCCAGAGCTGGAACCCGCCGCACTGCGTCACGCAGAACCACCTCCAGAGCGATATCGCGCTCGCCGTCCGGCAGTACTACGAGGCGACCGGCGACCGGGCCTGGCTGCGGGAGCGCGGCTGGCCGCTGCTGAAGGGGATCGCGGAGTTCTGGGCCTCCCGGGTCACGGCCAACGACGACGGCAGTTACTCGGTCAAGGAGGTGGCGGGCCCCGACGAGTACAGCAACGGCGTCACCGACGGGGTCTTCACGAACGCGGGCGCCGCCACCGTACTGCGCGACGCCACCCGTACGGCCGCGCTCGTCGGGGAACGGGCCCCCGCGCGGTGGACGGACATCGCCGACCGGATCCGCATCCCGTACGACGCGCGGCGCGGCATCTATCTCCAGTACGCGGGGTACGACGGCTCGCGGATCAAACAGGCGGACACGGTCCTGCTGACCTATCCGCTGGAGTGGCCGATGCCCGCCGGGGCCGCCGCGGCCACCCTCGACTACTACGCCGAGCGCACGGACCCGGACGGGCCCGCGATGACGGACTCGGTCCACGCGATCGACGCCGCCGCCATCGGGGAGCCGGGGTGCGCGGCGTACACGTACCTCCAGCGAGCGGTCCGGCCGTTCGTCCGGGGGCCGTTCGCGCTCTTCTCGGAGGCGCGCGGCGACAAGGCGGGGGCGGACGATCCGCACTCCGGCTCGCCCGCGCAGGACTTCCTCACCGGAAAGGGTGGTTTCCTCCAGGTCTTCACGCACGGGCTGACGGGGCTGCGGCTGCGCGCCGACGGCGTACGGCTGGACCCCACGCTGCCGCCGCAACTGGCGAACGGCGTGCGCCTGCGCGGGCTGCGCTGGCAGGGGCGTACGTACGACCTGACCATCGGCGCCCGCGAGACGACGGTCCGGCTGACGTCCGGCGCCCCGTTCACCGTGCACACCCCGGCCGGCGACCGGCGGCTGAGCTCGGTCCTCACGCTGCCCACCCGCCGCCCGGACCTCTCCCCGACGCCGAACGCGGCCCGCTGCCGCCCGGCGACCGCCACCTCGGAGGAGCCCGGCCTGTACGCGGCGGCCGCCATCGACGGCAGCCCGGCCACCTCTTGGGTGCCCTCGGACGCCACGGCCGCGCTCTCGGTGGATCTGGGCCGTACGGTCACGGTCGCGTCGGTCACCCCGCGCTGGACGGACCCGCGCCCGGCGTCGTACGAGGTGGACACCTCGGCGGACGGAGCGAACTGGCAGCCACTGCGACCGGGGACGCCGGCGCGGCACATCCGGGTGACGGTGCACGCGCCGGGGGGCGAACGACGGTCGGGGATCAGCGAGCTGACGGTGAGTACGGGTGACGGGGGGCGGTGAGCCAGCAGGGCCGAGCTTATCGAAGCCGAGAAGTATTCTTGACAGTATACTCTTCTTGTGGATACCACCATCAAGATCGACTCGAAGGCGCGCGACCAGCTCGCGGCGCTCGCCCAGGCCCGCGGAACCACGATGCGCGCACTCATCGAGGGGTTCGCCGCCTCCGCCCTTACCCCCCGCCAGCTCCAGGAACGCGCCGAACGCACCCGCGCGTTCCTGGATACCGAATTCGGGCACCGTCTCGGCGAGGAGGAAACCGCGGCTCTACGCGCCCGGATGCGCGAGGCCCACGCAGCACACCGCAGCGCCCTGCGCAATGCCGGTGTCGACGAGGCGGCGTGAACCTCGATCACTACATTCTCGACACCGACACCCTCCTTGCCCTCGGCGGCAACAAGCAGGTGTCCGGCCTGATCCACATCGCGAGCGAAGACGCGTTCGTACGCCTGTGGGTCCCCATCACAAGCGCCCTGGAAGCCGAACGGCACCGTGCGGGCATCATCGACTACATCGGCATCCTGGACACTCTCCATACCCTCGACACCGACTACGAGGCAGCGCACGCGATCGCGGAACTCCACAGCCAGAGCATCCCGATCGGGGTGGCGGCGGCCGTCCACGCCGCACGCCCCACGATCAACCGCCCTGAGGGCGCGCTCGTCGCCACGGTCACCGCAGACGCGTACGAGGGACTCGGTGTCCCCGTGATGGACCTCAACCGCTGATGCGCACCCGGCTCCGAGCGCCCCGCAACGAGGCCGACCCAGGATGGGGCCGGCCCGGTAGACCTACGTGTTCGCCAGGACGTCACATCGATGCCAGGGCGAGCGCTAAACGTTGAAGCGGAACTCCACCACATCTCCTGTGACCTGCGGAAATGCGAAGTCATCCCAGCACCATCCCAGCACGGGATCCACGACGAAGCACGAGAAGGACTCAGGGTCGCCAACGCTACGCAACAGAGACGGCAAGGAGCCGAGGTCTGTGGGACTTCTCCGCAACGTCTGCAACCTGATCGTACTCACCAGCTCCCTTGCCTCGCCTGCCATCCGTCACTCACAGTGGCCAAGCGGCCAGCAAATCGCCGGGGCCGTAGGCAGCGTCGAGCCCCGGACAGTCGACTCCACTGCGCGAGACCGCCACGACTGGAACAGGTTCGTCGGTAAGGGCGGCCCGGTGTCGATGGAGAGCGGCCAGGTCATGCCGGTCGAAGGGCGACTGCTCCAGCCACTTGATGGAGCCGACGAAGAGCAGCTCCTTGGCAATGGGGGCGCGGTCCGCCCCGACGATGTCGATCTCCACGTTGTTGGTGCGGGTCCAGTAGCCGCCGACTGCGGGCGCTGCGGGGAGTCGGTCGTCGGGCAGTATCCGGGCGAGCGCCTCTCGGATGAGCGGCTCGACCGCCCGGCCGCGCCAGCTGGTCCAGCTCTCCCGGATCCGCGCCAAGGTCAGATCGCCCCGCCCTCGCTCGATCTCCTCCATGGATGGGCCGAGCAAGTGCAGCCAAAACCGCAGGTAGGGATCTGCCACCCGGTAGCGGCGATCCTTCGACGGACGCAGCGATACGGGCAGCTCCGCAGCGACGATGCGCTTGTCCGTCAGCAGTTCCAGCGCTCGCTGCAGCGGCGTGGCCCCGATCCCGCCGGCCGCACGGGCAATGTTGGTGAAGGTCCGCTCGCCACTTCCAATGGCCGCCAGCACCGTACGCGCCTGGGCCTGCGGGGGGAATTCGGCAGCCAGCGAGCGCTCGGCCGACACCAGGAGGGCAGAGACCGGATCACTCAGCGCCTCGCCGAGGAAGTCCCACAGCCCCTCCCCTCTCGGCCACTCCGCGCAGATCAGCGGCAGCCCGCCGGTGACCAGCACGGCGTCGAAGGCTTCCGCCGGTTCCAGCCCGAGCATCCTCCCCACCTCGGCGGGGTTCAGCGGCCCTAGCACCATCTCCCGGCCGCGCTGATGGAAGGGGCGTCCATAGCTGTTCAGAGCCTCCATCATCGACAGATCGGAGCCGATGAGGACCAGCAGCACCGGCTTGGTCTCCAACACCCGGTCCCAGGCCCGTTGCAGCATCCCCTCAAAGGCGCCATCGGCGTCCATCAGGTACGGCACCTCGTCGATGACCAGCACGCTCGCCCGATCGGCGGGCAGCGCCGCAGCCAGCACATCGAACGCGGCGTCCCAGCTCTCCGGCCGTGCGGCGGCCACCAGCCCCGCCAACGGCAGCGTCGACGCTCGGGCGTCCCGGGCCAGCCGTGCCAGATCATCCCTGGGGGACGCACCGATCGCCGCGTAGAACAAGAACGGAGCTCCGGAGCGCTCCGCAAACCGCTCGACCAGTCGCGACTTGCCCACCCGGCGCCGCCCACGCAACATCACGCACCGACCGGGCCGCTCCCCGCCAACCCCTGCCGCCACCTTCTGCAGCTCTCGCTCCAACGTCGCCAGCTCCTGCCGACGGCCTACGAAATCCACCACGACCGGTCGACCTCCACTCACGGCACTAACGATAATGTTAGTAACATAGACGTTAGCAGAGCATTTTCGCCGATTGTCGCTCACGGTCACGAGTAGCTCCTGCCGCTTGCGGGCGATCTTCGGCTCGAACGAGCCCTTACCGTCGCGGGGCACGGCTACCCGACCGGACCGACGCATCTTCCTTGATCAGGAATTACACCGAACGATTTACAGTCCCCTCTGCGGCGCGATCGACACAGCCTCATCCCCTGTCATTCTCGATTACTTTGTCCCGATCGCGGTCGACTCCGGTCACGGCAAGGAACAGACGGAGAACAGCGGGGAACAGAAGAGGCAACGGGCAACCCCGCCGAACCCTGATTCCTGAGGCGTACCTCGTGCCAAACTCACTCTCGGATGCGAAGCGAAACGGCTCCGTCACGACGGGTGTTCACCGTCGGTCTTCGTGTCGGCCAGTGAACGTCGAACGAAAGTTCCCCGTGAGGGCGCACGGCTCTCACGGTCGCTGTTCAAGGGGGAGGGTAATGATGAGTACAACTTTACGTTTTGGCCCGGAACTTCGCCGTTTACGACAGGAAGCGGGGCTTACTCTGACCGAGTTTTCCGTGGCGCTCAACTACGACAAGGGGCACCTCAGCAAGGTCGAGCGCGGGGAGCGTTCCGCGTCCCCCGAACTGGCCCGGCGGTGCGACGCCTTCCTCGGCGCGAACGGCGAGCTGCAGCGCCTCGTCGTACGCCCCGAGACCGACTCGGACACCACCGAAACCCCCGCCACCCCGAGCCTCTGGCTCGTCGGGCGCCGGGCGGTCCTCGCGGCGGGTACGGGGTCGCTGATCGACCTCGGCCTGAAACTCGGCGGTCAGACGTCCTCTGCCGCCGACCCCCTCCTTCCCTCCTTCCGCGCGCAGTTCGACCAGCTACGAAAGCTCGGCCAGTCCACCGCGCCGAAGGTCCTGCTTCCCCTGCTGGAGACGCAGACGCGCACGGTCGCCGGGCTGGCCGCCGACACCCCGGCCGCCACTCGGGCCCCCGCGCTCCTGCTCGCGTCGCGGTTCGCGGAGTTCACCGGCTGGATGGCCCAGGAGGCCGGGGACAGCGGCGCGGCGCTCGGCTGGACCGGTGAGGCCGCCGAACTGGCGCGCGCCGGGGGCGATCCGTACCTCGGTTCCTACGCGCTCGTGCGACGCGCCCTGGTCACGCTCTACGGCGGGGACGCCGCGGGCACCGTCGCCCTGGCCCGCCGGGCCCAGAGCGACGAACTCCCGCCGCGCATCCGGGGACTCGCAGCCCAGCGGGAGGCGCAGGGACACGCGCTCGTCGGCGACGAACGCAACTGCCTCCGCAGCCTCGACAGGGCGCGGGAGCTGCTCGACAGCGACGACGCCCGCAGCGGCGCCGAGCCCATGATCGGCACCACCCACGTGAGCGATCCGGCGGCGATGTCGACCGGCTGGTGCCTGCACGACCTCGGCCGTCCCAAGGCCGCCGCCGAGGTACTCGACCGGGAGTACCGCCGCCTCCCGCCGCACGCGCTGCGTACCCGCGCCCGGTACGGCTTCCGCCGGTCCTTGGCCCATGCCGCCTCGGGGGAGGTCGAGCACGCGTGCGCGATCGCCGGGGATCTCCTGGAAGTGATGCCGGCCGTGCCCTCGGCGACGGTGAACAGCGACGTCCGGCGTCTCGCACGGGAACTCTCCCGGTTCCGGAGCAGCCGCGCCGTACGTGATCTGCAGCCCGCGCTGGCACGCGTGCTCGCCCCCGCGCACGACTGACAGCCCCTTCACGACCGACACGGACTCGAGCCGCCCGGCTCGCCGGACTACCCGGTCCCTCCGGCCCTCCGGATCCCACGATCCCGGGCGGAACCCTCTGATCACCGCTCGACGCGTCGCATCGCGCCCCCGGCTTCTTCGGGCTGCCCGCGACCAGTGACGCACCAGGCGGCGCCCCTCCATCCGCACGCCCTCCCGTGGATGCGCCATGCCGTCCACACAGTCGGGACCTCATGGCCCGGGCGGACCGGAGCCCCGGTCCACAGCCCCGTGCCCGTTCACCTCGTCTTCCTTTCACGAAGGGAACCTTCATGTCCGACGTCTTCGTCAACTACCGCACAGGCGACGAGGAGTCCGCAGCGACCATGATCGCTCGGGAACTCGCCCGTCGGTTCGGCGACGAGCGGATCTTCTTCGCCAGCAACTCGATCCAGCCCGGACGCCGTTTCCCAGCGGAACTGGTCAGGGCGGTGGAGGAGTGCGAGGCTCTCCTCGCCGTGATCGGCCCGCGCTGGGCGGAGGTGCGGGGGGCCGACGGCCGCCCCGCCCTCGAAGCCGAGCAGGACTGGACCCGTCGCGAGATCCAGACCGCGCTCGACCGCGGGGTCCTGGTGATCCCCGTGCTCGTCGGAAAGGCCACGAGGATCGACCGCTCCGTCCTTCCGGACGATCTGCTGGAGCTGGCGGACTGCCAGTACAGGCGGTTCGACCACCGCAACGCCGAATCGGACCTGACGGCGCTCGGCGACACCCTCGCCCGGCTCCTGCCCGAGCTGGGTGCGGTGGACCGCGACGCCCGTGCGGCGCGGGAGCGGGCGGAGGCGAAGTCCCGCAAGAAGTCGGCCAAGGATGCCAGGCACACCAGGATGCGGACGCGCGACGTCGAACAGCGCGTGCGCGGCATCGGAAACCTCAACGGAGATCTCTCCGGCACCTTCGTCAACGAACCGCAGGGGCCCGTGAACACCGGTGGGGGGCACCAGTACAACGCTCCCCACTTCGAGGGCGACAACACCGGGGTCCAGTTCACCGCGGGCGACAACAGCGGTACGGTCCACCAACGCTTCGAGCGCGAGCGTCGGCGCTCGGACGACGGACGATGACCGAACAGGACCGCGTCACCGTCAACGATCCGCGTGGCCCGGTGAACAATGGCGTAGGGCCCCAGTACGTCTTCTACGGCGGCGCGGATTGGATGATCCGCAAAGGGGTCGAGTCCCTCCGGATCGTCCGAGAGGACCGGGTGCGCCTGGCCGACCGGTTCGTTCGGCCGGTGAGCTATCGCATCGCCGCCGACTGCCTGGAGAAGCCCGGATCGGTGGTGCTGCTGGAGGCTGCGCCCGGCAGCGGCCGGCGCGCCGCAGCGATCATGCTGCTGCACGAGCTCGGTGAGGACGCAGGCGCTGAGGAGGAGCAGGAGGAGGACCGGTTCGAGGAGCTTCCCGCCACGGACAAGGACGAGGCCACTCTCGCCCCCGGCGAGGGGGACCGCTTCCTCCTCGACCTCTCCGGGATCGCCGACGAGGAGGCGTATGCCAAGGCCCAGCGCCTCCTGGTCGTGCGCCGGTCACAGGTCCAGGAGGCGGGGGCCCACATGGTGGTCGTCCTGCCGTCGGGCATGGAGCACGCCCACGCGCCGGAGCTCGAACCGCACACGGTGGCGCTGGGGCGCCCTCGGGGGATCGCCGTCGTCACCCGGTACCTCCGTATGGACCGGATGGCCTTCCACTCCACGGACCTGGGGAGCTACGACCTCCAGCGCCTGTGCGAACGCTCCCCCATGCGGGAACTGGCGCGGCTCGCGGGGCTGGTGAGGTCTGCTCGCGACAGCGGCCGGTTCGGCGTCGACTTCGCGGGATGGCTCGACCAGGCGATGCACGCGGTGACCGACCGTGCCGGTGAGGTGGGCCGGCAGGTGGCCACGGTCCGCACCGCGCCCGAGCGGGCCCTGCTGCTTGCGGCGGCAGTGTTCGAGGAGGCCCGCGCCGACACCGTCTACGAGGCGTGGCACGGCTTGATGAGGACGGTGAGGCACGAGGAAGAGACGACAACCGAGCTCGCACGGACGGATTTCGGGGAGCGATTGGCGACGCTCGGGATCGAGCGGGACCTGGAAGGGCGGCTCCACTTCGGGCGGCTGGCCTACGCCGACGCGGTACGGACGTACTTCTGGGCGAACTTCCCCGGGACGCGCGACGACCTCAGGAATTGGATCGGCCATGCCGCCGGGCTCCGCGGTCTGACCACCGACGACCGGGTGAACGTCGTCGTCCGCTTCGGCGAGCGGTCCCTGGCCGTCGGGCGGCCCGACCACCTCTTCGACCTTGTGGTCCGCTGGGCGGACCACGCGACCGGGGCGTCCTGCGACCCACGAGCCGTGGCGGCCCTCGAACTCGGTCTCAGCCACGAGAGGTTCGGGGGATGGTTCCGCAGACGGATGTACGAGTGCGCGAGGTCCGGCCCCTTGTCGGACGGTCTCGTTCGCGTCCTGACCGCTGCCTGCCTCCAGAGCCTCGGCGCGACGCACCCGGATCAGGCGATGGTGCGGCTCCATTACCTCGCCGTACGGAAGGGGGAGGCGGCACGCGGGGCCCGGGAAGTACTTCTCGACCTCGCCGGCCGCGACCGTCGGCCCTACCGGCTACTGATCGACCGCCTGCGGGACCGGACGCGTCGGGAGCCGCGCGGGGCAGAGCTCCATCTCCAGCTGCTCGGTGCACTGTTGAGGAGCGACCGGGCACCGGAGCCGCCGCCGTGGCCGGACCTGTTCCTGGGCTGGGAGACGGTTTTCTCCCATCCGCCGACGGAGCTCTGGAACCCGCTGGTGAGCAGTTGGCTGAACGCCGCGGCGGGCGACAGTACGCGGGAGATGGCGCTGGGCGTGATGGTCGGGGCGACACACGGCCGCACGGCCGCTCTGCACCGCCTCTACGCCATCGCCTGCGACTGGGCGGGGCCCAGGCACCACCCATCCCGGGCAGCCGTCGCCGCCCTCTTCTGGCAGCACATCGACAACGCGCAGTACGTCCGCACGGAGAGTACGAAGCGTGCGGGCGCCGGACCACGGACCACGGAAGAGGCACGATGAAACACCGCTTTCCCAGCCTGCTGTTCGTCGCTCTCTGCGGCCTCGCACCGGCTGTGCTCGGAAACCTCCTGCACTGGTCGGCGTGGCTGTGGGGCTTCATGTCCATGGTCACGTCCTCGGGCTCCCTGCTGCTCGTGATGACGGTCCTCAGCGGTGGCCGCGCGTCGGCCGATCCGTACGAGCCCGAGGAAGCTGAGCCGCCCGCGGCGCCGACGGAGCAGCCGTACCAGGAGACTCGGGTGGTCGACGCGGCGCTGCCGAGCGCAACGGACGGCTACGACTTCCTCTTCTCCGCCACCGTGTGGTGGAGGCCGGTCCCCGACCACGCCGACTGGTCCGACGGCACCTCCCCAGCCCTCGCCGTTTCCTCGGTCGTCAGCCGGGCCCTGCAGGTCGTCCGCCACGAGGAGCCCGGCCGGGCGAGCTTCGCACGGTATCTCCTGGAAGGGGAGCTGGGCGCCCCGCTCCCGGACCGGAGCGGACGGGTGAAGGCTCTGGCGGCCGATGTGACGCTGACCCTCGCCCCCGCCGACCGCGAGCGCCTGCGGAAGTTGAACGACCTTCGCAAGGACGAGGAGATCTGGGAGTACGAGCGTCAGCACGAGCGCAACAAGCGGCGCTACCTCGGTGACGACGTGCTCAAGAGCGCGGGCAGCGCGGTGGTGTGGTGGCTGGCCCGTCACGAGAACGAAATCGAGAAGGCGGTCGACATGATCGGCCCACTCGCCCAGATCGCGGCGGCGGCCAACGACGAGGAGGTGCCCGAGCTCTTCCGCCACCTGCTCGTCCCGCCCGTAGGCGCGCGGAGCGAAGCGACCGTCGGGGGCCCGCTGTGGGACGGACACGGCCAGGGAGGAGGGACGTTCGACCGCGAGGAGGAAGTAGGGGTTTCGGACCGGCTGCTCCTGTTGCTGGCGGCGGTGGGCCTGAAGCCGGACATGGACGAGTACACGGTGTTCGTGCACCGTGTGGTGCGGAGTCTGGAAGCGGCCGGGCTGGACGAGGCCGCCGAGGAGATCAGGCGGACCCTTCTCCCGGCACCCGACGAGGGCGGGCGCGAGGGGCCGGAGGGTGGGCCTTCGGACGAGGGGGACACCACGGGGCCCTGGCCGCCGCGCTCCCCAGCCCCTGAGGGCTCACCGTTCACCGACACGGGCGCGGGCACGTTCACGCCGGGGGCGGCGGAGAGCGGCGCGGGCGAACGGAACCAAGGCTGGTACGAGACGAGCGAGGACGACATGACACCTCCGTACGTCTGGGACACCTCGCAAAGCCCGCACCAACCCGCCGCACCTCGTGCACGGGACGAGGACGACGAGGACGGGAGCTGATCCGGTAGGCGGTCGGCTCTCCGAGGCTCCCCCTGCGCATCTGCCTCGACCTCAACAAGACGCGGCGTGACCTCGGTCACGCCGCTATTCGTCGCGTTCATGCGGATTTGTTTCCACAGGGGCCCGGCGGAGCCGTGAAGAAGTGTGTGACGGGGGGTCAGGTTTCCCAGCACCATCCCAGCACGGGAAATAACCAGGGGCCCGACCTCGAAAGGTTGGACCCCTTCTGACCTGCATGTTTGCCAGATCGGCGACGTGGTGATCTGTCAGCCGCTACACATTGAAGCGGAATTCGACTACGTCGCCATCCTGCATCACGTACTCCTTGCCTTCCATACGCGCCTTGCCCGCCGCGCGGGCATCCGCCACCGAGCCCGTTTCAACCAGGTCGGCGAAGGAGATGACCTCGGCCTTGATGAAGCCCTTCTGGAAGTCGGTGTGGATCACGCCGGCCGCCTCGGGGGCCGTCGCGCCCTTCTTGATCGTCCAGGCGCGGGATTCCTTGGGGCCTGCCGTGAGGTAGGTCTGCAGCCCCAGGGTGCGGAAGCCGACGTGGGCGAGGGTGGCGAGGCCCGGCTCTTCCTGGCCCACCGACTGGAGGAGTTCGAGGGCCTCGTCGTCGTCCAGTTCGGCGAGGTCGGACTCCAGCTTGGCGTTGAGGAAGATCGCCTCGGCGGGGGCGACCAGGGCGCGCTGTTCGTCCTTGAAGATGTCGTCCGTCAGCTCCTCCTCGTCGACGTTGAAGACGTAGAGGAAGGGCTTCGTGGTGAGCAGGTGCAGCTCGCGCAGCGGCTCGGCCTTCTCAGTGCCCTGGACGATGCCGGCCGAGAAGAGGGTCTCGCCGGTCTCCAGGATGGCCTGGGCCTCCTCGATCGCCTTGACCTGGCCCACGACCTCCTTCTTGATGCGCGACTCGCGCTGGAGGCGCGGGAGGACCTTCTCGATCGTCTGGAGGTCGGCGAGGATCAGCTCGGTGTTGATCGTTTCGATGTCGTTCTTGGGCGAGACCTTGCCGTCGACATGGACGACGTTCTCGTCCTTGAAGGCCCGGATGACCTGGCAGATCGCGTCCGATTCACGGATGTTCGCCAGGAACTTGTTGCCCAGGCCCTCACCCTCGGAGGCGCCGCGCACGATGCCGGCGATGTCGACGAAGTCGACCGTGGCCGGAAGGATCTTCTGCGAGCCGAAGATCTCCGCGAGCTTGTCCAGCCGCGGGTCCGGCACGCCGACCACGCCGACGTTGGGCTCGATGGTGGCGAACGGGTAGTTGGCCGCCAGCACGTCGTTCTTGGTCAGGGCGTTGAACAGGGTCGACTTGCCGACATTCGGCAGGCCGACGATTCCGATCGTGAGCGACACGTTGGCGACTTCCTGAAGTGAGGACTGGCTGATGGCCTGGGTGACCCTGGGCGGGCCGATCTCCCAGTTTACGGGCGGGCCGAAGCCGCCACGGACAGGCGACCGGCGCCCCGGGCGCTCCCCCGAACGTCGAACTCAACGCCAAGCTCGCCCAAAGGGCGTGTCCAACGCCTGCTTCGTCGCCCCGGGCCACCTACGTTGGTCCGGTGGAGCAGCACAGGACACGTCAGCCCCAGCAGCGTCGACAGCGCCCCCCGGGCCCCCGTACCGCGACCGGTACCGGGGCCACCGGTGTATACCGGGTCCCGGTAACGCCCCGGCCGCGGGTGTCGCCGTTGGCGCAGCGGTTGCGCAGACTGCCCAATCCGCGGTTCACCGGGCTCGGCGCGGGCCTGTTCGCCGCCGCGACGATGCTGGCCATCGCGTTTCTGGACCGGCTGCTCCTCGACGGCGCGCCCCTCGTCTACGGGGTGCTGTTCCTGCTGGTCAGCGCGGTGACCGCGCTCTGGGTACGTACCGCAGACCTGGTCACGGCACCGATCTCCGTGCCGATCGCCTTCGCGGCCGGCGCGTATCCGATCGCCGGCGGCACCGGCGGCTTCGGCGGGCAGACGATGGCGCTCGTCACCACCCTCGCCGTGCACGCGGGCTGGCTGTACGGCGGCACGCTCATCGCCGGGCTCATCGCGTCCGTACGGAAGGTACGGCAGATGGGCCGGCGCCAGACCGCCCGGGACGCGGCGGCCAGGGCAGCCGCGACCCGGGCCGGGGCCACGGCCTACCGAGCGGCCGGTCCGCGCCCCGGGACCAGGGCGCCCAGACCCACCGTCCCCAGGGCCGTACGGCGCGGCTAGTGCCCCTCCCGGCAATGTTTGCCAGGTCGCGGCACTAAATCCTGATCCAGGGCCGCACCGGCTGCCTCACCTGCCCGCCGCCGACATCGCCGCGCCCACGATCCCCGCGTTGTTCTGGAGCTCCGCCGGGATGATCTCCGCCCTGATCCCCTCGATGAGGGGGATGAACTTGTCGGCCTTGCGGCTCACCCCGCCGCCGATGATGAACAGCTCGGGCGAGAACAGCATCTCCAGATGGGCCAGATACTTCTGGACGCGGTGCGCCCAGTGGTGCCAGCTCATGTCCGCGTCTTCCTTGACCTTCGTCGAGGCGCGCTTCTCCGCCTCGTGGCCGTCCAGCTCCAGATGGCCCAGCTCGGTGTTGGGCACCAGCTTGCCGTCCATGAAGAGCGCACTGCCGATACCCGTACCGAAGGTCAGCAGGAATACCGTGCCCTTACGGCCTCTGCCCGCGCCGAAGGCCATCTCGGCCACCCCCGCCGCGTCGGCGTCGTTGAGGACGGTCGTCCGCAGGCCCAGCCGCTCGCCGAGCACCTGCCCCGCGTCCGTATCGATCCAGGCCTTGTCGACATTGGCGGCCGTACGGATCACCGAGCCCGTGACCACCCCCGGGAAGGTGATGCCGACCGGGCCCGACCAGCCGAAGTGCCGCACGACCTCCACCACACCGTCGGCGACGCTCTCGGGCGTCGCCGGGTGCGGGGTCAGCACCTTGTGCCGCGGTTCGACCAGATCGCCGCGTTCCAGGTCCACGGGCGCACCCTTGATGCCCGAGCCACCGATGTCCACTCCGAAGACGTTCATGGACACAACGTTACGGGCAGATGCTGACAGCGACTTCCCGGACGGCCTCTTTGGTCCCGCCTATGTGCCGAGTACTGTCCGGCCCTACTTCTCCGAGAGGGCCGCCGCCTCGGCGCGCAGGTCGCGGCGCAGCTCCTTCGGCAGCGAGAACGTGATCGACTCCTCGGCCGCCTTGACGATCTCGACATCCTCGAAGCCGCGCTGCGAGAGCCACTCCAGCACGCCTTCGACCAGGATCTCCGGGACGGACGCGCCCGAGGTGACTCCGACCGTGGAGACGCCGTCGAGCCATGCCTCGTCGATCTCGTCGGCGCCGTCCACCAGATGGGAGGCGCCCGCGCCGGCGCCGAGGGCGACCTCGACCAGCCGGACCGAGTTGGAGGAGTTCTTGGAGCCGACGACGATCACGAGATCGGCGTCGGCGCCCATCTGCTTGACCGCGATCTGACGGTTCTGCGTGGCGTAGCAGATGTCGTCGCTCGGCGGCGAGATCAGCTGCGGGAACTTCTCCTTGAGCGCCCCGACCGTCTCCATCGTCTCGTCGACCGACAGGGTGGTCTGGGAGAGCCAGACGACCTTCGACTCGTCGCGCACCTCGACATGGGCGACATCGTCCGGGCCGTCGACCAGCGTGATGTGGTCCGGGGCCTCGCCCGAGGTGCCGATGACCTCTTCGTGGCCGTCGTGGCCGATGAGCAGGATGTCGTAATCCTCCTCCGCGAACCGGACGGCTTCCTTGTGCACCTTGGTGACCAGCGGGCAGGTCGCGTCGATGGTGGCGAGCCTGCGGTCGGCCGCCTCCTGGTGGACGACGGGCGCGACGCCGTGGGCAGAGAACATGACGATCGAGCCCTCGGGGACCTCCGCCGTCTCCTCGACGAAGATCGCGCCCTTCTTCTCCAGGGTCCTGACGACGTACTTGTTGTGGACGATCTCGTGACGGACGTAGATCGGCGCCCCGTACTGCTCCAGGGCTTTCTCCACGGCGATCACGGCGCGGTCGACACCGGCGCAGTAACCGCGGGGAGCGGCGAGCAGGACGCGTTTGCCGGCGCGGCGCGCGGCGTCTCCACTGGGGGTGGCGGCGGGCGACGGGCGGGACGTGGCAGTCATGCGTCCCATCGTAAGGCCGTCCAGAAGAGGCGGGACGGCGGGCGGCGGCCCGAGACTGGGCCTACGCGATCGACGGAGGGACGCGATGGCCGATCCCGGCACCGGTACGGACGGGCCGTCAGAGAGGCCGTCCGACGGGCCGCCAGAGGAGCCGCCGGACGCCCGGCCGCGGGCAGCCCGGCCGGGGGCAGCGGCCCATGGGCCCGAGGGCGGCGAACTGCGGCGGACGCTGGGCTTCCGCGACCTCGTCGTCTACGGGCTCCTCTTCATCGCCCCCATGGCGCCCGTCGGCGTCTTCGGCACGCTCGACGCCAAGTCCCATGGCGCGGTGGCCCTGGTCTACGTCGTGGCGACCGTCGCGATGGCGTTCACCGCCTTCAGTTACGCGCAGATGGTGCGGGTCGCCCCGC
Organism: Streptomyces scopuliridis RB72; assembly: GCF_000718095.1. Classification (GTDB taxonomy): domain Bacteria; phylum Actinomycetota; class Actinomycetes; order Streptomycetales; family Streptomycetaceae; genus Streptomyces; species Streptomyces scopuliridis. The sequence continues at coordinate 227,329 of NZ_JOEI01000014.1, forward strand.
AGGCCGGCTCCGTCTTCGCGTACGCGCGCAAAGGGCTCGGCGAAGGGGCCGGATTCATCGCCGGCTGGATGGCGATGCTCGACTATCTGCTGATCCCGGCGGTCGCCTATCTCTTCGCCGGGATCGCGATGGAGGCGCTGGTTCCGTCCGTGGACCGCTGGGTATGGACCGCGATCGCGGTCGTGATCACCACGCTCCTCAACCTCTGGGGGGTACGGGCGGCGGCCCGGGTGGGGATGGCGGTGCTCGCCCTGGAGATCGTCGTCCTGCTGGTGTTCGTGGTGTCGGCCGTCGCGGTGCTCGTGCAGGACGGCGGGACGCGCGGCTGGTCCACGCCGTTCACGAGCGATGCGGGCTTCTCCCCGGCCGCCGTGCTCAGCGGGGTGTCGGTGGCCGTGCTGTCCTATCTGGGCTTCGACGCGATCGCGTCGTTCGCGGAAGAGGTGACGGGCGGATCGCGGCAGGTGGCGCGCGCCGTGCTGTTCTGTCTGGTGCTGGCGGGCGCGCTGTTCATCGCGCAGACCTATCTGGTGGCGCTGCTTGAGCCGATGTCCTCGGCGGAGCTGGCCGCGGATCCGGCCGCGCAGGGCTCCGCGTTCTATGACGCGGTGGACACCTCGGTCGGCACCTGGCTGCACGATCTGGTGGCGGTCAGCAAGGCGCTCGGCGCGGCGTTCGCGGCGCTGGCCGCGCAGGCGGCGGCCGGGCGGCTGCTCTTCGCCATGGGCCGCGAGCGCCGGCTGCCGCGTGCGCTCGCGCGTACGGACTCGGGCGTGCCCCGGGTGGCGCTGCTGCTGGCCGCGGTGGTGACGCTGCTGGCGGCCGTGTGGGCGGCCCGGCGCGCCGACGGTCTCGACCGGCTGGTCTCGGTGGTGGACATCGGGGCGCTGACGGCGTTCGTGCTGCTGCACGCGTCGGTGGTGGGGTGGTTCGCGGTGCGGCGCCGGGAGGGGCCGGTGCGCTGGTTCACCCATGTGGTGCTGCCGGTGACCGGCGCGGGGATCCTGATCGCGGTGATCGTGGAGGCGGCGGGCTCGGCGCGGCTGGCGGGCGCGATCTGGCTGGCGGTGGGTCTGGTGGTGCTGCTGGTGCAGCGGGGACGCGGCCGGCCGGCCCGGCTCTCCGACACGCCGTAGCCGGGTCCCGGAAGACCGTGACGGCGGATCCGTGCCCGTGAAGCCGATTCCGGAACGATGTCAGAGGCGGCCGATACGCTCCCGTATATGGCTCTCAATACATCCGCGGACGCTCCGCTGCCCGTCGGCGAGGTGTCGCGGCTCATCGGCGGGTGGATCGACCGGCTCGGTGCCGTCTGGGTCGAGGGACAGATCACCCAGCTCTCGCGCAGGCCGGGGGCGGGCGTCGTCTTTCTGACGCTGCGCGATCCGTCGTACGACATCTCGGTGAGCGTGACCTGCTACCGGCAGGTCTTCGACGCGATCGCGGATGTGGTCTCGGAGGGTGCGCGGGTCGTGGTGCAGGCCAAGCCCGAGTGGTACGCGCCGCGCGGGCAGCTGTCGCTGCGGGCCACGGAGATACGGCCCGTCGGGATCGGTGAACTGCTCGTGCGGCTGGAGCGGTTGAAGAAGTCCCTGGGCGCCGAGGGGCTGTTCGCCGCCGACCGCAAGAAGCCGCTGCCCTTTCTGCCGCAGCTGATCGGGCTGGTGTGCGGGCGGGCCTCGGCGGCCGAGCGTGATGTGCTGGAGAACGCGCGGCGGCGATGGCCCGCGGTGCGGTTCGAGGTCCGTAACACCGCGGTGCAGGGGGTCAACGCGGTGGCGCAGGTCGTCCAGGCGGTCAAGGAGCTGGACGCGCTGCCGGAGGTGGATGTGATCGTCGTGGCGCGCGGCGGCGGCAGCGTGGAGGATCTGCTGCCGTTCTCGGACGAGCAGCTGGTACGGGCGGTGGCCGCGTGCCGTACGCCCGTGGTCTCCGCGATCGGCCATGAGCCGGACGCGCCGCTGCTCGACCTGGTGGCGGACGTACGGGCCTCGACGCCGACCGACGCCGCGAAGCGGATCGTGCCGGACGTCGGGGAGGAGCAGGACCGCGTACAGGCCCTGCGGGACCGCGCGCTGCGGACGGTACGGGGGCTGCTCGACCGCGAGGAGCGCGGTCTCGCCCACGCGCTGGCCAGGCCGGTGATGGAGCGGCCGCACCGGATGGTGGACGAACGCGCGGCCGAGGTGGACGCGCTCGCCGACCGGAGCCGGCGGGTGCTGCGGCATCTGCTGGACCGCGCGGACTCGGAGCTGTCACACACCCGCGCCCGGGTGGTCGCGCTGTCGCCGGCGGCGACGCTGGAGCGCGGGTACGCGGTGCTCCAGCGGCCGGACGGGACGGTCGTACGCTCCCCGGAGGAGGTCACCGCGGCCGAGGAGCTGCGGGCCAGGGTGGCGGAGGGTGAGTTCACGGTGCGGGTCGCCGAGTGAGCGCTGACGTGATCGCTGAGGGAATCGTTGCCGGAATCGTTGTCGGACCGCGCGCACGCGCGCGTAACTAGGGTGGATCAGATGGCCAGGACGGACGAGGGCACGACGCTCGGTTACGAGCAGGCGCGGGACGAGCTGATCGAGGTCGTACGGCGGCTGGAGGCCGGCGGTACGTCACTGGAGGACTCGCTGGCGCTGTGGGAGCGGGGCGAGGAGCTGGCGAAGGTGTGCCGCCGCTGGCTGGAGGGGGCCAGGGCGCGGCTCGACGCGTCGCTGGCGGACGAGTCCCCGGAGCGGGACGGCGCCGACCCACAGTGACCTGACGTCCGGGGGCTTCTGGGCGGCTGTGAGTCGAGTCACCCCAGCCAGGCTTTTGTTGAAGGTTCACACATCCACTTGTACGGTGAATGCTGTTTGCCTGATCCATCACGCCCTCGGAAGGTACTTCAGATGTCCCTCGTTCTTGACCCCGCCGCTCAGGACCTCCTCTTCCGTGAGGCACGCACGGCCAATACGTTCTCCGACGAGCCGGTGACCGAGGAGCAGGTGCAGGCCATCTACGACCTGGTCAAGTACGGCCCGACCGCCTTCAACCAGTCGCCGCTGCGCGTCGTCCTGGTCCGCTCCGCCGAGGCCCGCGAGCGCCTCGTACCGCTCATGTCCGAGGGCAACCAGGCCAAGACCGCCACCGCGCCGCTGGTCGCGATCCTGGCCGCCGACAACGAGTTCCACGAGGAGCTGCCCCAGCTCTTCCCCGCCTTCCCGCAGGCCAAGGACGCGTTCTTCAGCGAGCGCCCGGCCCGTGAGCAGGCCGCCTCGCTGAACGCCGCCCTCCAGGCCGGCTACTTCATCGTCGGCGTCCGCGCCGCCGGTCTCGCCGCCGGCCCGATGACCGGCTTCGACGCCGCCGGTGTCCAGAAGGAGTTCCTGGACGGCGACCACACCCCGCTGATGATCATCAACATCGGCAAGCCCGGCGAGAACGCCTGGTACCCGCGCTCCCCGCGGCTCTCCTTCGACGAGGCCATCACCACCGTCTGAGCCCGGCCGGCCGGCCGGGTCCGACAGACGACGAGGCCGCCGTCCCGTACATCCCGTACGAGAGACGGCGGCCTCGCCCGTCAGGACGTCGCGATCTCAGGCTTTCCCGGACTCCGGCTCCCCGGATTCCGGCTCCCCGGCCCCCGGCTCCCCGGCCCCCGGCTTCTCGGCCTCCAGCGCGGCGGCCATCTCCGCCAGCCGCTCGTAGGACGCCGTACCCGTCACCACCGTCGTCGCGTCCCCGTCCGTCCGGACCAGGGCGTCGTACTTCGGCCCCTCCCAGCGCTGCCAGGTCTCGCCCGCCACCTGCTGCGTCTTGCCGGTGTCCGCGGCCTGTCGGCTGACCTCCGCCGCGTACTTCTCCGGGGCCCCCGTCGACTGCTCGACCGCGACGTACTCGCCGTCCGGGGCCAGATACCCGAGGTGCCAGGCGTTGTCACTGTCGCGCTTGTACGAGACGGACGTCGGCTTCCAGGTTTCCGCCAGGCCCGTCGGCGCCAGCACCGGATACGGCGCCGCGCGCCGCGCGGTCAGCAGCTCGACCCGGTAGTCGACCGCCTTGACCGGGGTCGCCTTCTCGTCATGCGGGATGAACAGGTACATCCCGGCGACGACGAGCCCGATGACCGCCATCGACAGGAACAGGTCCCGCACCGTCTGTTTGCCTCGCTTACTCGCCACCGCACCATGGTCGCATCACGGCGCGGCGCTCATACGTGGGGCCCTCTGCTCAATTTGTCGATGTACGGATAGAGTCGTATCACCCTCTTTTCCGGCCGTCGCCGTACAGAAAGGTGCGCTCCGATGACCGAGCATCAACTACCGCCTCCCCTTGAGGTGTCTCCCGAGGCACCCGACCGCAACCTGGCCCTGGAGCTGGTCCGGGTCACCGAAGCAGCCGCGATGGCGGCCGGCCGGTGGGTCGGGCGCGGCGACAAGAACGGCGCGGACGGCGCCGCGGTGAACGCCATGCGCACGCTCGTCTCCACCGTGTCGATGAACGGCGTGGTCGTCATCGGCGAGGGCGAGAAGGACGAAGCCCCGATGCTGTTCAACGGCGAGCATGTCGGTGACGGCACCGGCGCCGAGGTCGACATCGCCGTGGACCCGATCGACGGCACCACCCTGAACGCCAAGGGCATGCCGAACGCGATCGCCGTCCTGGCCGCCGCCGACCGCGGGGCCATGTTCGACCCGTCCGCGGTCTTCTACATGGACAAGCTGGTCACCGGTCCCGAGGCGGCCGACTTCGTCGACATCAACGCGCCTGTCGCGGTCAATATCCGCCGGGTCGCCAAGGCCAAGCACTCCTCACCCGACGACGTCACCGTCGTCATCCTCGACCGTCCCCGCCACGAGGGCATCGTCAAGGAGATCAGGGAGACGGGCGCCCGGATCAAGTTCATCTCCGACGGCGATGTGGCCGGTTCGATCATGGCCGCGCGCGAAGGCACCGGCATCGACCTGCTGATGGGCATCGGCGGCACCCCCGAGGGCATCATCTCGGCGTGCGCCATAAAGTGCCTCGGCGGTGTCATCCAGGGCAAGCTGTGGCCCAAGGACGAGGTCGAGCGGCAGCGCGCGATCGACGCCGGGCACGATCTGGACCGCGTTCTGTCCACGGACGATCTGGTCAGTGGCGACAATGTCTTCTTCGTCGCCACGGGCATCACGGACGGCGAGCTGCTGCGCGGGGTGCGCTACCGCTCGGAGACCGCGACCACCCAGTCCCTGGTCATGCGCTCGAAGTCGGGCACGATCCGGCAGATCGACTCGACCCATCGGCTCTCGAAGCTGCGGGCCTACAGCACGATCGACTTCGACCGCGCCAAGTAGTCATACGGAGGGGCGCCCCAGCTGTGCGGCGGGGCGCCCCCTCCGTGTACGCATCGACCTGTACGTACCGCCACGCTTCAACCGGCGGCGGCGATCCGGTCGCCCGCCGTGGCGGCCTTCCGCAGCTCCACCTCTCGCCGCCGGCGACGGGCCAGCACCACCCGGCGCTCGGCCGCGGTCAGCCCGCCCCACACCCCGTACGGCTCGGGCTGGAGCAGGGCATGCTCCCGGCAGTCGACCATGACCGGACAGCGGGCACAGACCCGCTTCGCGGCCTCCTCCCGCGCCAGTCTCGCGGCTGTCGGCTCCTTGGAAGGGGCGAAGAACAATCCGGCTTCGTCCCGGCGGCATACCGCCTCCGAATGCCAGGGCCCGGCCTGATCCTCCCGAGCGGGACTCCGCTGGGGCGGTACGGCGGCGACCTGCAGGGGCTGATGCGGCAGTTGCAGCACGGTCTACTCCTGACGACGGCTTCGCGAGCGAGAGACGATGAAGCTTTCCCTACCCGCTGTACGCACGCCTATGCACTGAGTGGCAGCCAGTTCGGAGTCCGGAACGCGGTACGGAATTCCGGACGCGCCCCCCACAACGGGGCGCCTTTGGCCGGAAGTAGCCGAAAGCGCCGGGGCCGACGCGTCAAAGGAGTCAAAGGAGTCACACGAGTCGGCCGGGTCGGACGACTCGGGACAGTCAGTGGCCGAGGTGCTTGCGGAGCTGATGACGGAGATCGGCGATGAACTTGCCGCGCTTTGGTTTGGCCTCGACATTGCCGAACACCGAGTAGCCGTTCACGACGACGGTCGGCGCGTCCTGCTCCTCGGCCTCCAGCGTGAGCACCTCGAAATTGCCGAAAATGCCGGTGCCGTTGCCGCGCAGCGAGATGTTCTGGGGGACCGTGATCTCGACATTCCCGAAAATGGCCGTCGCGTTGATCACGGTGGTGCGCTGCCCGAAGAGTGCCTCGGTCAGGTCGATCTCGATATTACCGAAGAGCGAGAAGGCGTTGGTCTTCCGGCCGATGCGCCAGCGGCCCCTGCGGGTCGAGCTGCTGAAGACGGCGACGAGGTTCTCGGCGGAGGCCGTGGGGTCCTCCGGGCCGTATCCGTACGAGGCCGACGAGGACTCGCCCGGCACGCCCCGCCGGCCGTCGGCGCCGGTGGCCGGCAAGTCACGTACCAGCGGCTCCAGTTCGGCGACGGTCTTGGCCCGGTAGACGGAGTCGATCCGCTCGGCATGCTCCTCGGCGTCCAGCCGGCCCTCCGCGAGGGCCTCCCGAAGGATGTCCGCGATCCGGTCACGGTCGGCGTCGGAGGCCCGGATGGCCGGGGGCTCGGCCGGCGCGACCGGCTTCTGCGCGACCGGCTTCTGAGGGTGCTTTTCGAGGTCCACGGCCCCAGGGTAGCGAAACGCGATAGATCGCGACTAGGTCCTGTCCGGCCGATCTTCACGGGCCCGCGACGCCTGGCACCGCACCTCGCCGCGTTGTCGGAGTCGCCCAAGTACGTCCAGTACGAGGGCGCTCCTCCGCCTTGCGATGCACGGCACCAGACGCCGCGGGCTGATCCGCGAAGATCGACCGGACAGGACCTGGCAGAACCGCCACGCCCCGGCGCGGCGTGGCGACTGAGCCCTACCTCACAGCACCGCTGCCGGTGCCGCGCCCTACGCTGGAGGACGCGTCGCGCGTCGCCAATGGAGGCCACGCCGCTGTCTGTCGAGTGAGGAATGGCCGTAATGCCGGAGTTTGCGTACTCGGATCTGCTTCCGCTGGGAGAGGACACCACGCCGTACCGGCTGGTGACCGCCGAAGGTGTCTCCACCTTCGAGGCCGACGGCCGTACGTTCCTCAAGGTCGAGCCGGAGGCGCTGCGTACGCTCGCCGCCGAGGCGATGCATGACATCTCGCACTATCTGCGCCCGGCCCATCTCGCCCAGCTGCGCAGGATCGTGGACGACCCCGAGGCGTCCTCGAACGACAAGTTCGTGGCGCTCGACCTCCTCAAGAACGCGAATATCGCGGCGGCGGGCGTGCTGCCCATGTGCCAGGACACCGGTACAGCGATCGTGATGGGCAAGCGCGGGCAGAACGTACTGACGAGCGGCGGCGACGAGGAAGCCCTTTCGCATGGAATCTACGACGCGTACACGAAGCTGAATCTGCGCTATTCGCAGATGGCTCCGCTCACCATGTGGGAGGAGAAGAACACCGGCTCGAACCTGCCCGCGCAGATCGAGCTGTACGCGACCGACGGCGGCGCGTACAAGTTCCTTTTCATGGCGAAGGGCGGCGGCTCCGCCAACAAGTCGTTCCTCTACCAGGAGACCAAGGCGGTCCTCAACGAGTCCTCCATGATGAAGTTCCTGGAGGAGAAGATCCGTTCGCTCGGTACGGCCGCGTGCCCGCCGTACCACCTGGCGATCGTGGTGGGCGGTACGTCCGCCGAGTTCGCGCTCAAGACCGCGAAGTACGCCTCCGCGCACTACCTGGACGTGCTGCCGTCCGAGGGCTCCCCCACCGGCCACGGCTTCCGTGACAAGGAGCTGGAGGAGAAGGTCTTCGAGCTGACGCAGAAGATCGGGATCGGCGCGCAGTTCGGCGGCAAGTACTTCTGCCACGACGTACGGGTGGTGCGGCTGCCGCGCCACGGCGCCTCGCTGCCCGTCGCGATCGCCGTCTCCTGCTCGGCCGACCGGCAGGCCGTCGCGAAGATCACCGCCGAGGGCGTCTTCCTGGAGCAGCTGGAGACGGACCCGGCGCGCTTCCTCCCGGAGACCACCGACGAACACCTCGACGAGGCCCGCGGCGAAGCCGCTGATCGACCCAGTGTCGTGCGGGTCGACCTCAACCGTCCGATGGACGACGTTCTCGCCGAGTTGACGAAGTATCCGGTCAAGACGCGGCTCTCGCTCACCGGCCCGCTCGTGGTGGCCCGTGACATCGCGCACGCCAAGATCAAGGAGCGGCTCGACGCGGGCGAGGAGATGCCGCAGTACCTGAAGGACCACCCGGTCTACTACGCGGGCCCGGCGAAGACGCCCGAGGGGTACGCCTCCGGCTCGTTCGGCCCGACGACCGCCGGCCGGATGGACTCGTACGTGGAGCAGTTCCAGGCGGCGGGCGGCTCGAAGGTCATGCTCGCCAAGGGCAACCGCTCGAAGCAGGTCACCGACGCCTGCGGGGCGCACGGCGGCTTCTATCTCGGCTCGATCGGCGGCCCGGCGGCCCGGCTCGCCCAGGACTGCATCAAGAAGGTCGAGGTCGTCGAGTACGAGGAGCTGGGCATGGAGGCGGTCTGGAAGATCGAGGTGGAGGACTTCCCCGCGTTCATCGTCGTGGACGACAAGGGCAACGACTTCTTCACCGAGCCGGCCCCGGCGCCGACGTTCACCAGCATCCCGGTCCGCGGCCCCGGTCTCGCCTGACGCTCCCCCGTACGGGCCCCGCACGGCCTCTTCGACGCGCCCTCCCCGGCCTTCCTCCGGGGAGGGCGTTCCCGTCTCCACGACACTCCGGGGGGACGCCTCGGGGGAACGTACGGGGAACACATCGGATCAGCCGGACGCTCACCCTTGCAGGAGGTACGACGACGATGACGACCGACGAGCACCAGTACCGGACCGAGCACGACTCCATGGGCGAGGTACGGGTCCCCGCGCACGCGAAGTGGCGTGCCCAGACACAGCGCGCGGTGGAGAACTTCCCCGTCTCGGGACAGCCGCTGGAACGCGCCCATATCGAGGCCCTGGCCCGGATCAAGTCCGCCGCCGCCAAGGTCAACGCCGATCTCGGTGTGATCGACAAGGACATCGCGGACGCCATCCAGGACGCGGCGGCCGAGGTCGCGGAGGGCCGCTGGGACGAGCACTTCCCGGTGGATGTCTTCCAGACGGGTTCCGGCACCTCCTCGAACATGAACACCAATGAGGTGCTCGCCACGCTCGCCACCGAGCGCCTCGGCCGTGAGGTCCACCCGAACGACCATGTGAACGCCTCGCAGAGCTCCAACGATGTCTTCCCGTCGAGCATCCATATCGCCGCGACCGCCGCCGTCACCGGCGAGCTGATGCCGGCGCTGGACCATCTCGCCGCCTCCCTGGAGCGCAAGGCCGAGGAGTTCCGGGACGTCGTGAAGTCGGGCCGTACGCATCTGATGGACGCCACGCCCGTCACCCTGGGCCAGGAGTTCGGCGGCTACGCCGCGCAGATCCGGTACGCGGGCGAGCGGCTGGCCGCCTCGCTCCCCCGGCTCGCCGAGCTTCCCCTCGGCGGTACGGCGGTGGGCACCGGCATCAACACGCCGCCCGGCTTCTCCGCGGCCGTCATCGCGGAGGTCGCCCGCGCGACCGGTCTGCCGCTGACGGAGGCCCGTAACCACTTCGAGGCGCAGGGCGCCCGCGACGGACTCGTGGAGACCTCGGGCCAGCTCCGTACGCTCGCCGTCTCCCTCACCAAGATCGCCAACGATCTGCGCTGGATGGCCTCGGGCCCGCGCACCGGACTGGCCGAAATCAGCCTCCCCGATCTCCAGCCCGGCTCCTCGATCATGCCCGGCAAGGTCAATCCGGTGATCCCGGAGGCCGTGCTGATGGTCGCCGCGCAGGTCATCGGCAATGACGCCACGGTCGCGACGGCCGGCGCCGCCGGGAACTTCGAGCTGAACGTGATGCTCCCGGTGATCGCCAAGAACCTCCTGGAGTCCGTACGGCTGCTCACGAACGTCTCCCGGCTGCTCGCGGACCGTACGGTCGACGGCGTCACGGCCCAGGTCGAGCGGGCCCGCGAGTACGCCGAGTCGTCGCCGTCCGTGGTCACCCCGCTGAACAAGTACCTCGGGTACGAGGAGGCCGCGAAGGTCGCCAAGAGGTCGCTCGCCGAGCACATGACGATCCGCGAGACGGTTCTGGCGGGCGGCTATGTGGAGCGCGGGGATCTCACGCTGGAGCAGCTCGACGAGGCGCTGGATGTGCTGCGGATGACGCGCCCGTGAAGCCTCGGATGACGCGGCCGTGAATACGTGAGGTGTGCCGTGGCGCCCCGCACGCCACCGCCTAAGATCTGCGCATGACAGCGACGGTGAGGGCGACGAACGGACAGCACTGGGCGCCCGGCACACAGATCCTGTGGCGATACCGGGAGAACGCCGGGGACCGCGTGCACATCTGCCGTCCCGTCACGGTCGTGCAGGACACCGACGACCTGCTCGCGGCCTGGCTCGCGCCGGACACCCCGTGTGTACGGCCGGCCCTCGCGGACGGCACCCCGGTCCACCGCGAGCCGCTGGCCACCCGCTACACCAAGCCGCGCACGGTGGTGCGCGACCGTTGGTACGGGATGGGCGTCCTGAAGCTGGCCAGACCCGGCGAGCCGTGGTCGGTGTGGCTGTGGTGGGAGCGCGGCTGGCGGTTCCAGAACTGGTACGTCAACCTGGAGGAGCCGCGTACCCGTTGGGCCGGGGGCATCGACTCCGAGGACCATTTCCTCGACATCGACGTCTATCCGGACCGCAGTTGGCGCTGGCGCGACGAGGACGAGTTCGCGCAGGCACAGCACGACGGCCTGATGGCACCGGCGCAGGCCCGCCGCGTCGGGGAGGCCGGCCGCGCGGCGGTCGAGGTGATCAACGCGTGGGGCGCCCCGTTCAGCGACGGCTGGGAACACTGGCGGCCGGAGCCGCACTGGCCGGTGCCGGAGCTGCCCGCGGACTGGGACCGCACGGCGGCGCGGCTCACGCCCTGAACCTGCACTGAACATCCGTGCGGGGCCTTCCGAATGACCAAGCGTCAGAAACATCGCGGAAACCTGACGTTGTTAATTTTGCTCGATTATTCGGTGCACGGGGAGTTCTGTTGTGGCGTGGGACGAGTGGGAGCGACTGAAGGCCGAGTCAGCCGAACGGAACACCACGCACATGAGACTCAACGGACTCGATGACGGCAACGGCGGCCGTGGCGGGGCCGGTACGGGCTCCGAGAGCGGTACGCGGGGCGATCTGCGGGTCAGCCAGAAGTCGCTGGCCGCCCTCGGCGACGCGGCTTACCAGCTCTTCGGCCATCTGGAGAGAGACGGCAAACACGCCAAGGCCGCCAGTGCCTCGGCCGCGACCGGGCTCAAGGCCGACTTCGACGTGGGCAGGGCGCTGTCGCATGTCGTCGACCGGTGGGAAGCGCAGGTACGCACCGTCCTGGACGCGTGCGCCCATATCTCCAACCACCTCGAATACTCCAACACGGCGCACCGCAAGGACGACGAGCACGCGCTGACCGCCATCAGCAAGATCTCCGAGCTGGACGCGGGATTCGATGACAGGGACCAGCGACGATGAATCCGGACGCGTTGCGGTTCGCCTCCTTCGCCCAGCTCGGTGAGGCCGTCACCGACTGGACCGCCATGATCGGCAAGCTGGAGAAGCTGAAGACCGAGGCCGAGACGGGGCTGCGTCAACGGGCCCAGAAAGCGGACTGGGCGGGCTACAACGCCACGGTCACCCGGGAGTTCATCACCAAGACGGCGCGCGAGTTCGCCGACGCCGTCACCCAGGCGACCTCCATCCGCAATATCCTCCAGGACACCCGCGCCGAGCTGATCGGCTACCAGGGGCAGCTCAAGGACGCCATCGCCCGGGGCGCGGCGAAGAACCTCACCGTCACGAGCACCGACGGCGGCTTCACCGTCACGATGAACATCCATCCCGACCGGGCCGCCAAGGGCACGGAGGTGCCCGAGCACACGCCCCAGGATGTGACAGACCTCCGGGACGAGGTCGAGCGCATACTCAAGGCGGCCACCACGAGCGACACCACCGCGGGGACGGTACTGCGCGCGCTGGTCGACGGGACCGACACCGGTTTCTCCGGTGGAAAGCCGTACAAGGACCGGGACCAGGCGGCCCAGAAGATCGCGGAGGCCGACGAGGCCGCGAAGATCTACGCCAAGGGATCCGACGCGACCAACACCGAGCTGGCCTCCTTGAACAACTACCTCAAAAGAAACCAGAACGACCCGCTGTTCGCCGAGCGTTTCGCGAAGGATGTGGGCCCGAAGAAGATGGTCGAGCTGTACGCCGACTTCGCGGACGACTCGCAGTTCTATGTCAGCCCGCGTTCCCGGACCGGCCTGTCGCCCGAGCAGAAGGAGCGTATGAAGCTCCTGGGCGCGCTGGAGCAGGGCCTCGGCGGCACTCTGGCGACCGCCACGCGGTCCGACAGCGCGGACATGGACACCTGGAAGCGGCAGCTGCTCGCCGAGGGCCCCAAGGACATCAACGGGCCCGGGCAGAACCGGGTGTACGGCTACCAGGTCATGAGCAATCTGATGCGTTACGGGACGTACGACCAGAAGTTCCTGAACGACTACGGCACGGACCTCATGGCGTTCGAGAAGAAGAACACCACGGACGAGTACGGCGGCCTGCAGCGCCGGGTCAGCCGCGAGGACGTCCTGCCGTGGGACCGCTCGGGCTCCTACGAGCGGCTGCACTACGGAGACGACGACGACGGCGGCAGGGACCCGATGGTGGGCTTCATGGAGGCGCTGGGGCACAACTCCGAGGCCTCCACGGAGTTCCTCAACTCGGACGCCAACTTCGATTACCTCACCCAGGACCGCGACTGGATGCAGGACCAGGTGTCGGACAAGGCGAAGGGCATCGCGGGCCACGACTCGCTGGGCCACGCGCTGGAGTCGGCCACCAAGGGCTCGGCGTACGACGCGAACCCGCCCGTGCTGCACAGGGACGCGGACACGGCGTCGGTTGCGGAGCGGGTCATCGAGCGGTACGGGCAGCCCGCCGAGGGGACGGACGAGAAGAGGACCCAGGAGAGCGGCTCTGCGCTGATGAAGAAGCAGGCGGGGATCGAGGACAGCCTGGCACGTATCGGCGCCGCCTACGTCGACGACCTCAACTGGGGCCTGGACGGCAGTGACGACGACCGATCACTCTTCGCGGACCCGCTGCACGGAGGCGGGCGCACGGTGGAGGAACGCCCGCGCTTCGATGCGGGCGACACTCAGCGGTTCCTGGGCACCCTCGGCCAGAATGAGGACACGTACAAGGTCATGGGCAGCGCCCAGCAGATCTACACCACGTCGATGCTCGATGCCAACCCCCCGGTCATCGAGCCCAACGGGGATGTCTCTGCGACCGATGCCGAGACCGCGATCATGAAGGGCGCCGAGGTCCAGGGCATTCTGGACCGGGCGTGGGGCGACCAGCTCACGGCAGACGGGGCCAAGGCAGAAGCGGATTACAACGCGTCCGTCGACGCACGGACCGAGCGGGACAAGGCGATCATCGGAGCGATCACGGGCACGGCCTTCTCCTTCGTCCCCGAGCCCGCGTCTGGTGCGGCCGCCGTTGTGGTGCCCATCGTGGCAGGTCAGGTTGAGGACCAGCTGACCAGCCAGATCGAATCCAACCTGGACGCGTACGGGGAATCGCAGCACCGTAATCTCGCCGACGTACGGCAGGGCAAGGTAAGCGCGATCTACGAGGCAGGGATCCAGTCCTCCTGGACCCCTGCCAGGTCGGTCCTGGAAGGGGTCGACCCTGATGAGCGGCACAACGTCGAATACCGAGAACTCAAGCTGCTCTTTCAGAGTGCGCAGAAGACGGGATACACCTCGGGGAGCCAGGCCAAGGAGTTCGCCGGCAGTCTGCCGGTCACGGAGTGAGGCGAGAGACAGTGCGGATGAAAACCAATGCCTTCCGGTCATGGGTGGTGACCGCCCTGCTGACCATCACGGCAGCGGGGACGGCCGTGGGCTGCTCCGGGGACCCCGACGGATCCGACTCCACTCGTGAGCCGACGGGAGCGGCGTCGTCCCCCCTGATCAGCATGGACGCGGTGTGCGACGGCTCCCTCCGTGAAGAAGCGGCAGCCGCCCTCCAACAGATCAGCGGTACCGACAAATTCCAGCCGGGTCCGGACACCAGTCAGTCCATGAAGCAACTCGTTGGAGTACTCGTCGCCGATCTGAAGGAGTCCAGCAGAAAGCCGGAGCGCATGCTGTGCAGTGTCTCCCCCCAAGGGAGTGATCCGAGTGCGCGCGCTCTGTGGATCACCTTCCAGTGGTACAAGGACACCCCGCCCACCGGCGGCAAGCGCACCCACAGCACGTACAACACCACCCGCTTCGCCATCGGGGACGCCGCCTCCTACGACGATGGCGCCTCGTTGTTCTTCTCCTGCCCGTCCGCCTCCGGCCAGGACAGCCAAGGCCTCGGCCTCATCGCGACGGCCGGCACCACGGGTCTCGACGCGGAACCCCGGGCCCAGAAGCGCGAAGCCCAAGTCCGTATCCTCCACTCCGCCTCCGTCGCCCTGGCCAAGGAGCTCGGCTGCTTCAAGCAGAGCGGTCTCCCCGAGACGCTGGGCGAGCTCACCCCACTCCCGGTGAAGTGACCGATTCACGTCCGGGAACGCGCTCGGACGCATACGACCTCGTGAGATCCTTGATACGCCCCCGGGGTTGAAACGTAGGATCGTCCTCCGGAAGACCGGAGCGGGGCAACAGACCGGTACGGAAAGCCAACTGACCGTTGGTCACACCACACACGACACCGCACGTCACACTGTTCGCCCGCAACGACCGCACAACAACGACCGTGAGCCACTACGAGGGGGTGGAGCCGTGCGTAAGGGCTGCCGCCCTGTCGACGCCGCCTGCCGCGCGGTAGTTTCGCCAGTCGAAACGATCGCATCGCACCCCCGGCCCGGACGGACGGAATCCCACGCGTGACGGAGCATCCCCCCTCCCACGAAGGCCGGCAGCCCCTGGTTGCCCGGCCGCAGGAACGCACCCGGCCGCGGCAGGAAGCCGGTGCTTCCGCCGTGCCGCAGCCCGCGGTGCCGGCCCCGGCGCCGGACCCCGTCGCTACGGCGCGGCGCGAGGGCGACCGGCTGCGCTTCGTGGGGGCCGCGACCCGGCGTATCGCGCGCGGCATAGATCTGGACGAGATCGTGCTCGGGCTGTGCCGGGCGACCGTACCGACGTTCTCCGACGCCATACTGGTCTACCTTCGTGATCCGCTGCCCGTCGGTGACGAGCGCCCGGTGGCGCCGTTCGTGCTGCGGCTGCGGCGTACGGACCGGCTGCGGCTGACCGACGACGACACGGAGGGCAGCGGCGGCATCCCGCTCCAGATCAGCGAGGGGCTGCGGCTGCCGATCCTCGACCCGCAGTCGGATGTGATGCCGGCCGCCGAGCTGTGCGAGGTGCGCTCCGGCGGCGCGCTCTCCGAGGTGCTGCGGGGCGTACGCCCGGTCTTCGGCGACTCGGCCGCGGCCCGGGCCGCGCTGCCCGAGCTGCTCGGCGCCGACCGCACCGTACCGTCGGGACACCGCGCGATCCTCGCGCCGCTGCGCGGCCGGCGGCGGGTCATCGGCGCCGCGGTCTTCCTGCGCAGGCCGGACCGCGCCGCCTTCGAGCCGAACGATCTGCTGGTCGCGGCGCAGCTGGCGACGCATACGGCGCTGGGCATCGACAAGGCGGTGCTGTACGGCCGCGAGGCGTATATCGCCGATGAGCTCCAGCGCACGATGCTGCCGGAGAATCTGCCCCAGCCCACCGGCGTACGGCTGGCCTCCCGCTATCTGCCGGCCGCCGAGACCGCGCGGGTCGGCGGCGACTGGTACGACGCGATCCCGCTGCCCGGCAGCCGGGTCGCGCTGGTCGTCGGCGATGTCATGGGCCACTCCATGACCTCCGCGGCGATCATGGGCCAGCTGCGGACGACCGCGCAGACCCTCGCCGGGCTGGACCTGCCGCCGCAGGAAGTCCTGCACCACCTCGACGAGCAGGCGCAGCGGCTCGGCACGGACCGGATGGCGACCTGCCTCTATGCGGTGTACGACCCGGTCTCGCACCGGATCACCATCGCCAACGCCGGTCATCCGCCGCCCATACTGCTGCACCTGGGCGGCCGGGCAGAGGTGCTCCGGGTGCCGCCCGGCGCGCCGATCGGGGTCGGCGGGGTGGACTTCGAGGCCGTCGAGCTGGACGCGCCCGCCGGAGCGACCCTGCTCCTCTACACGGACGGGCTCGTCGAGTCCCGGCTGCGGGACGTGTGGACGGGGATCGAGCAGCTGCGGGAGCGGCTCGCGTCCACCGCTCAACTGACCGGGCCCGACCACTCGCCGCCGCTGGAGGCGCTCTGCGACGACGTCCTCGATGTCCTGGGCCCCGGCGACCGCGACGATGACATCGCGCTGCTCGCGGCCCGTTTCGACGGGATCGCGCCCAGTGATGTCGCGTACTGGTTCCTGGAACCAGAGGACGCGGCTCCGGGCCGGGCACGCCGGCTGGCCCGCCGGGCGCTGGCCCGCTGGGGCATGGAGGAGCTGAGCGACTCGGTCGAGCTGCTGATCAGCGAGGTCGTGACCAATGCCGTGCGGTACGCGGAGCGGCCGGTGACGCTGCGGCTGCTCCGTACGGACGTACTGCGCTGTGAGGTCGGGGACGATTCGCCGCAGCTGCCCCGGCAGCGGCGGGCCCGTGACACCGACGAGGGCGGCCGGGGGTTGTTCCTGGTCAACCGGCTGGCGCGGCGCTGGGGGGCGACCCGGCTCTCCACCGGCAAGGTGGTCTGGTTCGAGATCCCGACGCGGACCTAGGGGACACAGGGGGCATAGGGGATGAAACCACCCCAAAGGCATATGTTGCCGACAAGGTGTCGTAGAGGTTAGCTGGGGCAGGCGGCCGTAGCGACCGCTGTCCCAGCCCGGGACAGGGCCTGGGATCACTCCCTGGTCCCCTGGCCCCCTCGTCTCCCGGGCCCGCTAGCGACGGGAGGCCCGCACGTGTCCGCGTCATCCCCCAAGACTCCCTACACGACCAACAACGCCGGTATTCCGGTGGAGAGCGACGAGCACTCGCTCTCCATCAGCCCCGACGGCCCCATCCTGATGCAGGACCACTACCTCATCGAGAAAATGGCCCAGTTCAACCGGGAACGGGTCCCCGAGCGGGTGGTCCACGCGAAGGGCGCGGGTGCGTACGGCTTCTTCGAAGTGACCCATGACGTCAGCCAGTTCACCAAGGCCGACCTCTTCCAGCCGGGCAGGCGCACCGACATGCTGGCCCGGTTCTCGACGGTCGCGGGTGAGCTCGGCTCGCCCGACACCTGGCGCGACCCCCGTGGCTTCGCCCTGAAGTTCTACACCGAGCACGGCAATTACGACATGGTCGGCAACAACACGCCGATCTTCTTCGTCCGCGACCCCATGAAGTTCCAGGACTTCATCCGCTCGCAGAAGCGCCACCCGGCCACCGGACTGCGCAACAACGACATGCAGTGGGACTTCTGGACGCTCTCCCCCGAGTCCGCCCACATGGTCACCTGGCTGATGGGCGACCGGGGCATCCCGGCGTCCTTCCGGCATATGAACGGCTACAGCTCGCACACCTATATGTGGGTGAACGGCGCCGGTGAGCGGTTCTGGGTGAAGTACCACTTCAAGACCGATCAGGGCATCGACTACCTCACCCAGGCCGACGCCGACGAGATGGCGGGCTCGGACGGTGACCACCACCGCCGTGATCTGTACGAGTCGATCGAGTCCGGGAACGCGCCGACCTGGAGCCTGAAGGTCCAGATCATGCCGTTCGAGGACGCAGCCGACTACCGCTTCAATCCCTTCGATCTGACGAAGGTGTGGCCGCACGGCGACTACCCGCTGATCGATGTCGGCCGGATGACGCTCAACAAGAATCCGGACAACTTCTTCATCCATATCGAGCAGGCCGCGTTCGAGCCCTCGAATCTGGTGCCGGGCATCGGCCCGTCCCCGGACAAGATGCTGCTCGGCCGGCTCTTCTCGTACCCGGACACGCACCGCTACCGGATCGGCCCGAACTACGCGCAGCTGCCGCCCAACAGGGCGCGCTCGCACGTCAATTCGTACGCCAAGGACGGCCCGATGCGGTACGAGGCGTCGAACGCGGCGAGGCCGTACGCGCCGAACTCGTACGGCGGCCCCGCGGCCGACGTCGACCGGTTCGGCGACCCGGCGGGCTGGGCGGCGGCCGGTGAGATGGTGCGCGAGGCGTACAAGCTGCACCGCGAGGACGACGACTGGGGCCAGGCGGGCACGCAGGTCCGTCAGGTGCTGGACGACGCGGCACGCGACCGGCTGGTGTCGAATGTCTCCGGGCATCTGAAGCAGGGCGTGTCCCGTCCTGTTCTGGACCGGGCGCTCCAGTACTGGCGCAATATCGACAAGGTGATCGGCGACCGGATCGCCAAGAAGGCGAACGGCGGCTGACGTACAGACGCGGTCGCCGGGCGCGCTGTGATCAGCGCGCCCGGCGACCGCGTCCCGCATGGTGTCCGCGTTACGGGCGGACCGGCGCCGACCCGTCGTTGGGGTTGCCCGCGCCCGGCGGGAGAGCGGGCGACTCGCTGTTCCCCGGGCTGCTCGGGCCTCCTCCGCCGGGCTCCGTGCTCGGTGAGCTCTCCACCGGCGGCTCGGAGGGGGGCGGGCTCGGGGTCGAGTCGGACGGGGTGGGCTCCGGGGGCGCCGAGGGCGAGGGATCCGTGGACGGGGTCTCTTCCGGGGTGCTCGGGGCCGCCGGCGTCGACGGCGTCTCCCGCACGGGCGCCGGGATGTTCAGGTCGAACGTCGCGTCGGAACCGCCGTTCAGCGCGTCCAGGGTGTAGCCGGCCCAGATCCTGGCGGGGAAGCCGCCGCCGTTGGCCCGGCCGGAGTTGGCGGTGCCGGTCAGCGTGACCTGTCCGCCGCCCTCCTTGGTGGACTCGCCGAACAGTGCGACGACGGTGGTGAGCTGCGGGGTGTAGCCGGCGAACCACGCGGACTTGTTGTTCTCCGAGGTACCGGTCTTGCCCGCCGCGTCATAGGCGGAGGTATTGGCCTCGAAGCCCGAGCCGTTGTCGACGACGCCCTGGAGGACACCGGTGACGGTGTCGGCCGTCTCCCGGCTGATCACCTGCTTCCCGACCGGGTCGGGGAGCTCGACCGTACGGTCCTTGTGCTCGGCGGACTTGACGATCGTCGGCGTGATCTTCCTGCCGTGGTTGTCGAGCGTCGCGTACACACCCGCCATGTCCCACGTGGAGGCGTTCATCGTGCCGAGGGTGATCGCGGGCCGCTCGGGGAAGCCCTTGTCCCGCATCCCCAGGTCCAGGGCGGTCTTCTTGACCTCGGGCGGGCCGACGTCCACGACCATCTGCGCGAAGACGGAGTTGATGGACTTGTTCATCGCGGTCTGGACGCTGACCGGACCGTAGTCGCGGTTGTCCTCGTTCTCCGGGGCGAACGGGGTGTCGCTGCCCTCGACCGGCCGCTTGCTGGTGCCGTCGTACCTCGTGTTGACACCGATCTTCCGGCCGTCCTGGGTCTCCGCGCCGTTCTCCAGCGCGGAGGCGAGCACGACCGGCTTGAAGGTCGAGGCGGGCTGGTAGTCGGTGCGGGTGGCGTTGGATATCCAGTGCTCGGTGGCGCCCGTACCGCCGTAGAGCGCGACCACCCGGCCGGTCTTCGGGTCGACGGAGGTGGCGCCGGCCTGGACCGTCGCGTCCGTCTTGTTGTTCTTGCGGTCGAGCTTGCTCTCCAGCTGCTTGTCGACGGACTGGACGAGCTCCTTCTGCCGCTTCTCGTCGATATTGAGGGTGATCGTCCAGCCGCCCTTGGCGATCTCCGCCTTGTCGACGCCCTGGCGGGCCAGTTCGTCATTGGCGGCCTCGACGAGATACCCGGCCTGGCCCTCCATCCCGGGGGCGGCCTTCGGCGCGTGCGGCACCGGGAACTTCAGCCCCGAGCGGGTGGTGGAATCGAGCCACTTCTGCTTGACCATGTTGTCGAGGACATAGTTCCAGCGCTCGGTGACCAGCTTCTTGCCAGTGGCGGTGGCCGCCGCCCAGTCGTACTGGCTGGGAGCCTGGAGCAGCGCGGCGAGATACGCGCCCTGGGAGACGTTCAGCGCGGAGGCGTCGATCCCGTAGTACGCCTGGGCCGCGGCCTGGATGCCGTACGCGCCGCGGCCGTAGTAACTGGTGTTGATGTACCCGGCGAGGATCTCACTCTTGCTCTTCTTCCGGTCCACCTTCAGGGAGATCACCAGCTCCTTGAGCTTGCGGGTGACCGTCTGGTCCTGGTTCAGGTAGTAGTTCTTGACGTACTGCTGGGTGATGGTCGAGCCGCCCTGCTTGCCCTTGCCGGAGAGGGTGTTGATCAGGCCGCGGGTCGTACCTTTGATGTCGACGCCGGAGTCCTGGTAGAAGGACTTGTTCTCGGCTGCGACGAAGGTGCGCTGGACGTCCTTGGGGATCTTCTCCAGGCCGACGATCTCACGGTTGATCTTGCCGGTGCGGGTGAGGATCGTGCCGTCGCTGTACTTGTAGACGTTGCTCTGCATCTCGGCCTGCGCGTTGGCGCTCGGCACGGGGACCAGCCAATAGAGCACGAGCAGCCCGCCCATGGCGAGCAGACAGAGCCCGAAGAACGTACCGAGCAGTCTTCTCAGCGTGAAGAAGCGGCGTATGCCGCCCGGTTTCGCGGCGCGGCGCGCTCCGCGCCGGCTCCCCCGTCTGGCTTCCGCTCGGCCCATCGCCGTCAACGCTCCGCTCTCTTGCCGTCAGAACTCGTCACTCGTCCGTAGCCGCTCACCCACCGGAATCAGCTCAGAAAGCTAACACCGCTTGCTGTGACAAAGGGCGCCGATCAGGTCTTTTGGGACGTGACAATCAGCACCTACCCACTTGAACCGACTCCTGGGAGCGTCAGAGGGTTGCGGCAGGGCATAATGTGTAATCACAATGCTAGCTACCGCCCATCGGCGGCAGTGGACCGGAAACGGGGATGGAACATGGCCTCCACCAGCACACCTACGTCATCCGCGACGGACGACATACCCGAGATGCCCGCACCACGGGTCCGGGAAAATCCCGCCCACAGCATCGGCGGCGGGCTCGCCCTGCTGCTCGGACTGCTCGGTCTCGTCGCCGGCGTCGCCCTGATCGTCCTGGGTGCCACGCTCAGCTCGGCCGGGCTGAAGGCGGCGCTGATCGTGATCGGCGTACTCCTCGGGATCGCCGCGTTCTTCGCGATGTGCGGACTGAACATGGTGGCGCCGGGCGAGGCCCGGGTCGTCCAGCTCTTCGGCCGCTACCGCGGCACGATCCGTACCGACGGACTGCGCTGGGTGAACCCGCTCACCTCCCGCACCAAGATCTCGACGCGGGTACGGAACCACGAGACGGCCGTCCTCAAGGTCAATGACGCCTACGGCAACCCGATCGAGCTGGCGGCGGTCGTGGTCTGGAAGGTCGAGGACACCGCGCAGGCGATGTTCGAGGTGGACGACTTCCTGGAGTTCGTCTCCACACAGACCGAGGCGGCCGTACGGCACATCGCCATCGAGTACCCGTACGACGCCCACGAGGAGACCGGTCTCTCGCTGCGCGGCAACGCCGAGGAGATCACCGAGAAGCTCGCCGTCGAACTGCACGCGCGCGTGGAGGCGGCCGGTGTCCACATCATCGAGTCCCGCTTCACGCATCTCGCCTACGCGCCCGAGATCGCCTCGGCGATGCTCCAGCGCCAGCAGGCGGGCGCGGTCGTCGCGGCCCGCCGGCTGATCGTGGACGGCGCGGTCGGCATGGTCGAGGCGGCGCTCACCCGGCTCACCGAGCAGGACATCGTGGAACTGGACTCGGAGCGCAAGGCCGCGATGGTGAGCAATCTGCTGGTCGTGCTCTGCGGGGACCGGGCCGCCCAGCCGGTCGTGAACACGGGCACGCTCTACCAGTGACCGAACGCAAGCAGGTGCTCCTGCGACTGGACCCGGCGGTGTACGACGCCCTCGCACGGTGGGCGTCCGACGAACTGCGCAGCGCCAACGCGCAGATCGAGTTCCTGCTCCGCCGGGCCCTGGGCGAGGCGGGCCGGCTGCCCGCCGACGCGGCGCCGATCCCGCGCCGGGGCCGGCCGCCGAAGACGCGCCCGTCGGCAGGTACGGAATCAGCCACTCCGGTGACACCCGAGACGGAGTGACCTACCCTCGGAAGGTCGCCGGACCAGCGCTATACATGTGATGTATACACGCGGTGTAGAGTGCTCCGCATGTCAATCGGCCACACTCTTCTCGGACTCCTGGAGTCGGGACCGCGCCACGGATACGACCTCAAGCGGTCCTTCGACGATCAATTCGGCCGCGACCGCCCCCTGCACTACGGACAGGTCTACTCGACCATGTCCCGGCTGCTGAAGAACGGGCTCGTCGTGGTCGACGGCGTCGAGGCCGGCGGCGGCCCCGAGCGCAAGAGATACGCGATCACCGAGGCCGGGGTCACCGATGTCGGCCGGTGGCTCGCGCAGCCGGAGAGCCCGGAGCCGTACCTCCAGTCGACCCTCTACACCAAGGTCGTCATCGCGCTGCTCACCGGCCGCAGCGCCGCCGATCTGCTCGACGCCCAGCGCGCCGAGCATCTGCGGATGATGCGGGACCTCACCGCGCGCAAGCGCGAGGGCGACCTCGCCGACCAGCTGATCTGCGATCACGCGCTGTTCCATCTGGAGGCCGATCTGCGCTGGCTGGAGCTGACCGCGGCCCGGCTGGACCGGCTCGCCACGGCGATACGCCGATGACCCCCGCCGGCTCCCTGCTCATCGCCGACGAGCTGCGCAAGTCGTACGGACCGACCCCCGCGCTCGACGGAGTGACGTTCTCGATCCACCCGGGCGAAGTCGTCGCCGTCATGGGCCCGTCGGGCTCGGGCAAGTCGACGCTGCTGCACTGCCTCGCCGGGATCGTGTCCCCCGACTCGGGCACGATCACCTATCAGGGCCGGGTGCTGACCGATATGCCGGACGCCGAGCGCAGCGCCCTGCGCCGCGGCGAGTTCGGCTTCGTCTTCCAGTTCGGCCAGCTCGTCCCCGAACTGACCTGCCTGGAGAACGTGGCGCTGCCCCTGCGGCTCACCGGCGTCCGGCGCAAGGACGCCGAACGCGCCGCGCGGGAGTGGCTGGAGCGGCTGGAGGTCGCCGATGTCGGGGCCAAGCGCCCCGGCGAGGTCTCCGGCGGACAGGGCCAGCGCGTCGCGGTCGCCCGCTCCCTGGCCGGCTCACCGCGCGTGATCTTCGCCGACGAACCGACCGGCGCGCTCGACTCCTTCAACGGCGAGCGGGTGATGGAGCTGCTGACCGAGGCGGCCAGGTCCACCAGCGCCGCCGTCGTCCTGGTCACCCACGAGGCGCGGGTCGCCGCCTACTCGGACCGAGAGGTGATCATGCGGGACGGCAAGGCCCGGGAGGCGGAGTTCACCGTATGACGCTCCTCGACCGGCCCGGGTCCGCCACGTACGCTCGCCCGGTCCCCAAGCGGGCGCCCGGCCGGCTCCGCACCTGGGCCCGGGATCTCGGGCTCGGTGTACGGTTCGCCGCCGCGGGCGGACGCGAGGGCTGGATCCGTACCCTCCTGACCGCCGTGGGGGTCGGGCTCGGTGTCACCCTCCTCTTCTTCGCCGCGTCCGTGCCGCAGTTGATCGACGCGCGCGCCGAGCGCGAGGGCGCACGCGCCGTCGCGGAGGTGGCGGACGGGGCGCCGGTGCCGCGCTCGGACACGACGCTGGTGTGGATCAACGCGGGGACCGAGTACCGCGGCTCCACCGTCGGCGGCCAGCTGCTGCGCCCGGACGGCGCCCGCCCGCCGCTGCCGCCCGGTGTCGCGAAGGTGCCGGGGCCCGGCGAGATGGTGGTCTCCCCCGCCCTGCGGACACTGCTGGACTCGCCCGGCGGCGCGCTCCTCAAGGAGCGGCTCGGCCATCGTGTCACCGGCACCATCGCCGGCGCCGGTCTGCTCGATCCGGAGGAACTCCGTTTCTACGCGGGCAGTGACACCCTCACCACGGCCAAGGGCGGCCATCGGACGGCCGGTTACGGCTCCGTCGTGCGACCCTCGCCGATCAGCCCGTACTTGATCGTGCTGATCGTGCTGATCTCTGTGGTGCTGCTGATGCCGGTGGTCATCTTCATCGCCACCGCCGTCCGCTTCGGCGGCGACCGCAGGGACCGCAGACTCGCGGCGCTGCGGCTGGTGGGCGCCGATATCGCGATGACCCGGCGTATCGCGGCCGGGGAGGCGCTGTTCGGCGCGGCGCTCGGCCTGCTCGCCGGATTCGGGCTCTTCCTGGCGCTGCGGCCGCTGACGGGCGGGGTGCGGCTGTGGAATCTCAGCGCCTTCCCCGCCGATCTGGTCCCGGCGCCGCAGCTCGTCGCGCTGATCGTGACGGCCGTACCGGTGGCGGCGGTCGTGGTGACGCTGGTCGCGCTGCGCTCGGTCACCATCGAACCGCTGGGTGTCGTACGCGAGGCCCGCCCCCGGCGCCGGCGGCTGTGGTGGCGGCTGCTGATGCCCGTCGTCGGTGTCACCGTCCTGAGCACGGTCGGAACGGTCGGCGAGGGCACCGCCGTCGATCCGTACCCCATCGCGGCCGGCGCGGTGCTGGTGCTGGTCGGGCTGACCACTCTGCTGCCCTGGCTCGTCGAGGCCGTGGTGGCGGGGCTGACCGGCGGACCGGTGCCGTGGCAGCTCGCCGCCCGCCGGCTCCAGCTGAGCGGCGGCTCTGCGTCCCGGGCGGTCATCGGCATCACCGCGGCGGTGGCGGGCGCTATCGCCGTTCAGATGATGTTCGCCGGGATGCACGAGGAATTCGTCAGGCCCACCGGTCAGGACCCGACGCGGGCGAACATCACCGTCCAGGCGTCGTACGGCAGCGGCCGGCTGGCCCAGGAGATGACCGACGGCTTCCGCGGCACCAAGGGCGTCACGGCGGCCGTCGCCGTGGCCGAGAGCTATGTGGTCAGGCCGGGACCCGTGGCCCCGCACGAGATCCAGCCCACCACCATCCTGACCGTAGGCACCTGCGCCACCCTGCGGGAACTGGCCGAGCTGCCGTCCTGCGCGGACGGAGACGCCTTCGTGTCCCATATCCCGGGGCGGAAGGAGCAGAACGACTGGGTCGACGAGACGGCCAGGCCGGGCAAGCCGGTCGACCTCGGCACCCGTACCGCGAACGGCGTCCGGGCGCCCTCGCTGTGGACGCTGCCCGCGTCGGCCCGTACGGTCGAGGCCAGGACCGACCCGGTGGGCAGGAAGAACCACGGCATCCTCGCCACCCCGGGCGCCCTCGACCCGAGCCGCGTGCCCGACGCGCTGACCATCGCCACGATCCGGATCGACGAGCGGGTCGCGGACGCCGAGGAGTACGTACGCAACACCGCGGCCGCGCTCGATCCGACGATGCGGGTGATCACGCCCAAGGCCGTCGAACGCGACAGGCGGTACGCGAGCGTGCAGACCGGCCTGCTGGCCGGCGGCACCGCCACGATGGCGCTGATCGCCGCGAGCGTGCTGGTCTCCCAGATCGAGCAACTGCGCGAGCGCAGACGCCTGCTGTCGGTCCTGGTGGCCGTCGGCACCCGTCGCTCGACACTCGCCTGGTCGGTGCTCTGGCAGACCGCGATCCCGGTCGCGCTCGGCACGCTGCTGGCCATCGCGGGCGGTCTGACCCTCGGCGCCGTACTGCTGGACATGGTCGCCAAACCGGTCGCCGACTGGTGGGTCTTCGCCCCCTTCGCGGGCGCGGGCATCGCGGTGATCCTGCTGGTGACGGTGGCCAGCCTGCCGCCCCTGTGGCGGATGATGCGGCCGGACGGCCTGCGGTCGGAGTGACCGTACGACGGGTGCGGTGTCAGCTCTGACGCGGCACGCGCGGGGCTTCCGGCGACGGAGCGGTCAGACGTACCGGGAGGGCTCGCAGGGACTCCCGCAGCGCGTCGGCGAAGGTCTCGAACTCCCCGCCCCGCGCCGCCCCCGTACGCATCGCCAGCGCGATCCGGCGCGCCGGGGCGGGGTCCGCGAAGTATCCCGTGGCGAGCCGGTCGTTGCGGCCGGTCTCGACCTGTACGGCCGTACGCGGCAGCAGCGTGACCCCGAGGCCGCCCGCGACGAGTTGCACCAGCGTGGACAGGCCGGCCGCCGTGGTCGTCACGGGCACGCCGTCGGCGCGGCCCGCCTCCCGGCAGATGTCCAGCGCCTGGTCACGCAGGCAGTGGCCCTCGTCCAGGAGCAGCAGCGGCAGTTCGCGCAGCGCCTCGCGCGGCAGATCGCGGCAGCCGCCGAGGGGGTGGTCGTCGGGGGTGACCAGGACGAAGTCCTCGTCGAACAACGGCAGTTCGGTGACCGAGGGCTGACCGAGCGGTACGGCGAGCAGCAGCAGATCCAGCCGGCCCGCGGCCAGACCGTCCAGCAGGGACGAGGTCTGCTCCTCGTGCACCTGGAGGTCGAGCTCCGGGTAGCGCTCATGGACCAGCCGGAGCACGGTCGGCAGCAGATACGGCGCGACGGTCGGGATCACGCCGAGCCTGAGGACGCCGGTGAAGGGCGCCCGTACCGCCTCGGCCTCGTCCACCAGCGCGCCCACCGCGTCCAGTACGGCCATCGCCCGGGACGCCAGCCGCTCGCCGGCCGGGGAGAGCAGCACCTTACGGGTCGTACGCTCCACGAGCTGGACGCCGAGGACCTCCTCCAGCGCCGAGAGGGCGCCGGAGAGCGCGGGCTGGCTCATCCCGATCGCGGCGGCCGCGTCCCGGAAGTGCAGATGCTCGGCCACCGCCGCGAAGGCGCGCAGCTGGGACAGGCTGGGCTGTTTGCCGCGCGGGCCGGACTGCCTGATGTGCTGCGTGACTGACCCCGACCCCACTGAACCGACCTCACTGATAGGTACCTCCGATCACGGCGACCGAGTCTAGCTATTTCTATGATCAATGCTGACTGTGCCACCATCAGTGAGCCGCCCGACCGCCCGGAAGACCCCAAAAGGGACTTCCCACCCCCACAAGGAGAGCCTGTGCTCACCGTTGGTGACAAGTTCCCCTCGTTCGAACTGACTGCCTGTGTCTCGCTGGAGAAGGGCAAGGAGTTCGAGGAGATCAACCACAAGACCTACGA
The DNA here is from genome assembly GCF_000718095.1 of Streptomyces scopuliridis RB72. GTDB lineage: Bacteria > Actinomycetota > Actinomycetes > Streptomycetales > Streptomycetaceae > Streptomyces > Streptomyces scopuliridis. The sequence goes on from NZ_JOEI01000014.1 coordinate 254,605, forward strand.
GGGCAAGTGGAAGGTCATCTTCGCCTGGCCCAAGGACTTCACCTTCGTGTGCCCGACCGAGATCGCGGCCTTCGGCCGGCTGAACGACGAGTTCGCCGACCGTGACGCCCAGATCCTCGGCTTCTCCGGCGACTCCGAGTTCGTGCACCACGCCTGGCGCAAGGACCACCCGGACCTGCGTGACCTGCCCTTCCCGATGCTCGCCGACTCCAAGCACGAGCTGATGCGCGACCTCGGCATCGAGGGCGCGGACGGCTTCGCGCAGCGCGCCGTCTTCATCGTCGACCCGGACAACGAGATCCAGTTCACGATGGTGACCGCCGGTTCCGTGGGCCGTAACCCCAAGGAGGTCCTGCGGGTGCTCGACGCCCTCCAGACCGACGAGCTGTGCCCGTGCAACTGGAACAAGGGCGAGAACACCCTCGACCCCGTCAAGCTCCTGTCGGGCGAGTGATCCCCGATGGCCCTCGATGAACTGAAGTCGGCCCTGCCCGACTACGCCAAGGACCTGCGGCTGAACCTCGGTTCGGTCATCGGCAACAGCGGGCTGCCGGCGCAGCAGCTCTGGGGCACCGTGCTGGCCTGCGCGATCGCCTCGCGCTCGGCGCGGGTGCTGCGCGAGCTGGAGCCGGAGGCGAAGGCGAATCTGAGCGCCGAGGCGTACACCGCCGCCAAGTCGGCCGCCGCGATCATGGCGATGAACAATGTCTTCTACCGGACCCGGCATCTGCTGTCGGACCCCGAGTACGGGACGCTGCGGGCCGGTCTGCGGATGAACGTCATCGGCAACCCGGGGGTGGAGAAGGTCGACTTCGAGCTCTGGTCGCTCGCCGTCTCCGCCGTCAACGGCTGCGGCCAGTGCCTCGACTCGCACGAGCAGGTGCTCCGCACGGCCGGTGTGGACCGCGAGACGATCCAGGAAGCCTTCAAGATCGCCGCGGTGATCCAGGCGGTCGGCACGACGCTCGACGCCGAGGCCGTGCTCGCCTGAACGGGTAGAGCCTGTACGGAACAGGGCCCCCGCCCTCCACCCGGATGTGGAGCGCGGGGGCCTGTTGCGTAACCCCGTTGTCCGGTCACTCCTTGACGGCGGCCATCAGCGCCTTCATGTCCTCGACCATGGCGGGTTCGAGGACGGCGGGATCGATCGGTTCCGGATCCGCCGGCTGTCCGTCAGCGGGTGGGCCCTGGCTGATGGACTGGCTCACGATCCCGATCGAGAACACGGCCCGGCCGTCGAGGACCTTCAGCTCCGGCGTGTATCCGCCCGAGTCCGTCATCAGATAGGCCCGCTCGCCCAGTTCCGGGATCCGCTTGGTCTTGCGCTCGATGACATGGGAGAGCGCGAGCGGGGTCAGCGTCGCCTCGAACTCCGGTGCCGGGTCGGTCTCCTTGTGCAGGCTGTAGTTGACGGTGACGGACGAGTACGACGTCGGCAGGGCGTCGTCCTTCGCCTCGCCCGGCCGTCCCGGCATCATCGTGACATCGCAGAAGGACCGGTCGATGGCGCGCTGTTCCTCCACCGCGTGCCGCGACTCCCGCTGTCCGCCGAGGATTTCGGAGAGCGCGGACAGATCGGCGTCCAGGCAGAGGTCCTCGCTGATCCGGTAGCCGCGCAGATCCGGCACCGTCCGGTCGTACACGTACAGTCCGCCCGCCCAGACGGCGGAGGCGACCACCGCGCCGCCGAGGGCCCAGAGCCACCGTACGCGGTGCGGCGGCGGTGTCGGTAAGCCGTCGCCGACGACCGTCCCGGAGCCGTCGGGCTCCCGGGGAGTCTCCGGGGCCGGCGGCTGCGTGCGGTCCTGCCCGCCGTCCTCGCCCTCCAGCTCCGGCTCGGAGATCACTCCCGGCCGTCCCCGGCCTCGGCGGTGGCGGGCCTGGCCGACGGCGCCACGGCCGGGGCTTCCGGAGCCTCCTCGGGGGACGGGGCCGAAGAGGAGGCCGGGGCCGGGGACGACGACGGGTCCGGTTCCCGCGCGGGTGAGTCCGGCAGGGCCTGTTCCGCGCTGTACGCGCGGAGATAGCCGACGACCGTGTTGGTCACCGCCACCAGCGGCACCGCCACCACCGCCCCGCCGATGCCCGCGACCAGACTGCCGATCGCCACGGAGAGCACGACGGCGAGCGGATGCACCCGTACCGCACGGCCCAGGATGAAGGGCTGCAGCACATGCCCCTCGATCTGCTGGACCCCCAGGACGACGCACAGGACCATCAGCGCCGTGAACACGTCCTGCGTGACCAGCGCGACGACCACCGCCAGCGCACCCGACACCAGCGCGCCCACCAGCGGGATGAACGCGCCGAGGAAGATGAAGACCGCGAGCGGCACGGCCAGCGGGACACTGAGGAAGTAGAGCCCCAGACCGATGAAGAGCGCGTCGATCAGCGCCACCAGGACCGTGCCGCGTACATACGCGGTCAGGGTGCGCCAGGCGCGCGGCCCGGCTCCGGCGACGCCCTCACGGGCCTGGGCCGGGACGAGCTTGAGCGTCCAGTGCCAGATCTTCCTGCCGTCGTAGAGCAGGAAGAGCGTCGAGAACATCGCGAGGACGATGCCGGTCAGCAGCTCGACGATCACGGTCAGGCCCTGCAGCCCGGCGGACGTGATCTTCTCGGTGTTGGAACCGACGGCATCGCTCAGGGTCTTCGCGATGTCATTGATCTGGCCCTCGGTCACATGGAACGGGCTGTCGAGCAGCCAGCGCTTCAGCTCGTTGATGCCGTCCGTGACGCGGTTGGAGAGATCGTCGATGTTCTCCATGACCTGCCACACCACGAACCAGCCGACCAGCCCCATGAGGACGAAGCCGGCGACCGCGGTGAGCGCCGTGGCCAGTCCGCGGGGCATGCCGAGCCGCTTGAGCCAGGCGACCGTGGGCTGGAGGAGCGCCGTGATCAGCAGACCGGCGGCGAAGGCCATGACGACCAGCTGTACGGCGCCGATGACCCGCATCAGCACCCAGAGCAGCCCGGCGAGGACGAGCAGCCGCCAGGCCGCCTCGCCCGCGACCCGCATCCCCCAGGGGATGGCGGCGACGGGGTCGGGCTTGGCCGCGACGGAGGGGGCGTACGCCGGGGGCGGCGGGACGCTTTCGGGCGCGGCCCTGGGGACCGGCCGGTCCTCCTCCTCGGCCTCGGCCCTGCGCTGGTCCAGCCGCTCTCCCATTCGGGTCAGTTCGGCACCGACCTGACCGAGCCATGCGGGCACTTTCGACATGAAGCTTCCTCTTCCCCCCTGCGCTGTCCCCAACTCACTCCCCCGGAGCACGTTCGAATCGACCGTACACGCGCGAGGCCCCCCGCCGTAGGACGGCGGGGGGCTTCGTGAGGTTGAGCGCCGGCGGGACCGGATTCAGCCGGTCACGCCCTAGTACCAGTTGTTGGCCTGCCAGAACGACCAGGCGCCGCAGGGGCTGCCGTACCGGCCGTCCATGTAGTTCAGGCCCCACTTGATCTGTGTGGCCGGGTTGGTCTGCCAGTCGGCGCCGGCCGAGGACATCTTGGAGCCGGGAAGCGCCTGCACGAGACCGTAGGCACCGGAAGACGCGTTCTGCGCCCGGTAGTTCCAGGTGGACTCGTGGTTCACGATGTTGCTGAAGCACTGGAACTGGTCCGCGGGGACCATCTGCCGCGCTATCGCCTTGACCTCGGCGACGGTGTACGAGGCCTGCGCGGGGAAGGACGAGGCCGAAGCCGAGGCGGAACGGACCTCGTCACGGCTCGCGCGCTCCTCGGCCTCCTTGGCCTTGCGCTCGCGCTCGGCCGCGTCGTCGGCGGCCTCCTTCTTCGCCTTGGCGTCCTTGGCAGCCTGGATACGGGCCGCTTCCTCCGCTGACTTCTTGGCGGTCGCGTCGGCGGCGGCGGCCTGTACGTCGGCCTGCTGCGTCAGCGACGCGGTCTGCACCTGGGCCTGCTGGCCCGCGGGGATGTCAGCGAGGAGCGTCATGTCGGCTGCGGTCGCCTCGAAATTGTCGTCCGAGACCTGGGGGTCGCCCGAGGCAACACCCACGACAGCGCCGACGGTGGTGACCGCAGTGGCAGATGCCACGGCGAATCCCCGGACCGAGATCCGGCTCACACGGTGTCCTTCCAGCATCATCCGCACACGTGACCTCGCGGACGCAATCGTGCCCCTGGCACTGGTCTCCGTACTGCGGGGTCACGGGAGACACGGGCCCGGTGGGCAACCCCCCTGCGGGGACTGCCGCGTGGTGCGCGGGCGGCATACGGCGGCAGTTGTTGAGTTGTGTGGTGCCGCATCTCTGGAGATGCGCGTGTGCCGCATGCGGGGCCTGACGGAAGCAAGACTCTGCCGGAAGGTAACGGCGGGAGGCAATTCTTCGTTGCGTGGGAAAGCTCACACCCTGTTCGCCCCGGAAGAATCACGGAAATAGCGGCGCGACACAGCGCCGCCCGGCTAAGCTGCTGCGCTTTCGCCGGGCGGCGCCAAGTGTGGTGATACGGGGTTAGATCTGACCGTCCTCCAGCATTTCGGTCACAAGCGCCGCGATCGGTGAACGCTCGGAGCGGGTGAGCGTGACATGCGCGAAGAGCGGATGCCCCTTGAGTTTCTCGACGACGGCGACAATTCCGTCGTAACGCCCCACCCGGAGATTGTCGCGCTGGGCGACATCATGCGTGAGCACCACCCGGGAGTTCGCCCCGATACGGGACAGAACGGTCAGCAATACGTTCCGTTCCAGGGACTGGGCCTCGTCGACGATGACGAACGCGTCGTGCAGGGACCGGCCGCGGATATGCGTGAGCGGCAGCACTTCGAGCATGCCGCGCCCCAGCACCTCCTCGATGACCTCACGGCCGGCGACCGCGGAGAGCGTGTCGAAGACGGCCTGCGCCCACGGGCTCATCTTCTCGGCCTCGGTGCCGGGCAGATAGCCCAGCTCCTGCCCGCCGACCGCGTACAACGGCCGGAAGACCATCACCTTCTGATGCTGCCGGCGCTCCAGGACCGCCTCCAGCCCCGCGCAGAGGGCCAGCGCCGACTTGCCGGTGCCCGCCCGGCCGCCCATCGACACGATGCCGATGTCCTGGTCGAGGAGGAGATCGAGCGCGATGCGCTGCTCGGCGCTGCGGCCATGGATCCCGAAGGCCTCGCGGTCCCCGCGGACGAGCCGGACCTGGCCCTCCGCGGTGATCCGGCCGAGCGCCTTGCCGCGCTCGGACTGGAGCACCAGACCCGTGTGCACGGGCAGGTCACTCACCTCGGGCACATAGAGGGAGTCCTCGGTGAACAGAAGGTCCACCTGATCCGCGGCGAGGGACAGCTCGCTCATCCCCGTCCAGCCGGAGGAACTGGAGGATTCGGTGATGGCGAGCTCGGCGCGGTACTCCTCGGCGAGAAGCCCGACCGATGACGCCTTGATACGCAGCGGCAGATCCTTGGAGACGACCGTGACGTCGTACCCCTCGGCCTGCAGATTGCGGGCCACCGCGAGAATCCGTGAGTCGTTGTCCCCCAAGCGGAAGCCGGCGGGCAGGATGCCGGGATCAGAGTGGTTGAGCTCGACGCGCAGCGTGCCTCCCAGGTCGCCCAGGGGGATGGGGGCATCGAGACGGCCGTACCGGATGCGGAAGTCGTCGAGCAGGCGCAGCGCCTGCCGGGCGAAGTAGCCGAGCTCCGGGTGGTGCCTCTTGGCCTCCAACTCCGTGATCACCACGATCGGGAGCACCACTTCGTGCTCGTCGAAGCGGGACATGGCGTTCGGATCGGCCAGCAGGACGCTGGTGTCGAGAACGTAGGTGCGCCTGTCGGGCATGCGGCGCTTTGTGCTGGTCACCACGGAAGGACGTACCCCCTCGGATGAGGTCGGGGTGCGACGGCGTCGCGGGCGGGTGGGCCGGGTCCTGACCCCATGCGCGGGCCGGACTCCGGCCCTCCATGTCGCCCGTACGACTCGGCGCACGGTCGTCCTGGTGCAAAGGGCCTCCCGGGCGGACGGCCCCATGCCGTCCGCTGAGATGCGACGCCCACTGACTTGTTTCGGACGTCGACCTGGGGGAGGTATTCCCTCGAACACGCGCCGCCATGCCAGGGCGTAGGGCGGACGGTGGATGAACCGTGGGTGAAGCGAGCGGGCCGGCCCGGCGGAATCGGCCGGGCACCGGGCGGCGCCGAGTGGTCGCCTCGCGGCGTCCTTACGGAAGAAGGGGGAGGTCAGGTCCCGTAGCGCCGGTGACGCGCGGCGTAATCGCGCAGTGCTCGCAGAAAGTCGACTTTACGGAAGGCCGGCCAGAAGACTTCGCAGAAGTAGTACTCCGAATGGGCGCTCTGCCAGAGCATGAAGCCGGAGAGACGCTGCTCGCCGCTGGTGCGGATGACCAGATCCGGGTCCGGCTGGCCGCGCGTGTAGAGATGGGACGAGATCAGATCGACGTCGACGATCTCGGCGAGCTCCTCGAAAGAGGTTCCCTTGCTCGCGTGGTCCATCAGAAGAGAGCTGACCGCGTCCGCGATCTCCTGCCGGCCGCCGTAACCCACGGCGACATTGACGAGTATTCCCTCATTGCCGATGGTGGCCTGTTCGGCCTCCTTGAGAACGGTCTGCGTATGGGCGGGCAGCAGATCGAGCGTGCCGACGTGGTGCACCCGCCAGCGGCCGTCGGCCGCCAGATGACGGACCGCGTTCTCGACGATGGCGACGAGCGGGGTCAGTTCGTTCTCGGGACGGTCGAGATTGTCCGTGGAGAGCAGCCACAACGTGACCACCTCCACATTGGTCTCGGAGCACCAGCCCAGCAGCTCCTGGATCTTGTTGGCGCCGGCCTTGTGTCCTTGCTCGGCCGTGCCGCCGGCCGCCCGCGCCCAGCGACGGTTGCCATCGAGGATGACTCCGATGTGCTTGGGCACCTGGGTGTGGTCGAGGCGGCCTTCCACCCGGCGTGCGTAGAGCCGATACACCAGGTCGCGCAGGTTCACTGAGTCCACCCTCTCGATTCCATGGGGACCGGCGCGTCCACTGACGGGATCCTGGGGCCGGCCCGGGGACCCCGAAGCCGTCACATTACTGCGCGGGCCCCACGGTGACCCAACCCGGTCTGTCACAAGTACGTGATAGGGAGAGAAGCGTGACTGATTTTCCCTCATACCTCGCAGCCGGCGACCGGTACGACTCCATGGAGTACCGGCGCAGCGGGCGCAGTGGCCTGAAACTGCCCGCGATCTCGCTCGGCCTCTGGCACAACTTCGGCGACGACCGCACCCTCGATTCACAGCGCGCGATCCTGCGCCGCGCCTTCGATCTCGGCGTCACGCACTTCGACCTGGCGAACAACTACGGTCCGCCGCCGGGATCCGCCGAGCTGAATTTCGGCAAGATCTTCGCGCAGGACTTCTCGGCCTACCGGGATGAACTCATCATTTCGACCAAGGCCGGTTATTTGATGCATCCCGGCCCTTACGGTGAATGGGGTTCCCGTAAGTATCTGCTGTCGTCGCTGGACGCGTCCCTGAAGCGGATGGGGCTCGACCATGTCGATATCTTCTACTCCCACCGATTCGACCCGAACACCCCGCTGGAAGAGACGATGGGGGCGCTCGCGTCCGCCGTGCGGCAGGGCAAGGCGCTGTACGTCGGTGTGTCCTCGTACACCGCGGAGCAGACCGCCGAGGCGGCCGGGCTGCTGAAGGAGATGGGCGTGCCCGCGCTCATCCACCAGCCCTCGTACTCGATGATCAACCGCTGGACCGAGGACGACGGACTGCTGGACACCCTGGAGGCGGCCGGGATGGGCTGTATCTCCTTCGTGCCGCTCGCCCAGGGGCTGCTGACGAACAAGTATCTGAAGGGCATCCCGGAGGGGTCGCGGGCCACCCAGGGCAAGTCCCTGGACCCGGATCTGCTGTCGGACGAGGTCGTGCGGCGGCTGACCGGACTGAACGAGATCGCGCGGCGGCGCGGTCAGTCGCTGGCGCAGCTGGCGCTGACGTGGGTGCTGCGCGACCCGCGGATGACGTCCGCGCTGATCGGGGCGTCGAGTACGAAGCAGCTGGAGGAGAACGTCGCGGCGCTGGCCGGGCCGAAGCTCTCCGCCGAGGAGCTGAAGGAGATCGACGGCTTCGCGGTGGACACGGCGGGGACGAACATCTGGGCCGGGCGGGGCTGACGCAGAAAAAAACGGGCCGGTCCGTGGGGGGGGGATACGGACCGGCCCGAGGGGGGGTTTCCACCATAACCCTTCATAACTGATGGTGGGCGCCGCGACGGGCCGTGCCGTCGCTCCGAAAACGGCGGCCGGCCGTGTGAGGCCCGTAGTACCAGGCATTTCAGGGCTTCCGGCGTCCGCGGTGGCGAGTAGTTGCCACCCCGCGCCGTGACCCGCGGGAGCGACCTCCGTGAGGGTGCCGGCTTGACGCCGGTGCCTCAGTGGCCGGGTACGGGGCCTCAGTGACCGCGCTCGGCGGCTCAGTGACAGCGCTCGGCGGCTCAGTGACCGCGTACGGGCTTGACCGCCTCGATGAGAAAGCGCGTCGTGGTCGCCACGAAGGGCCCCTCGGTCTCGATACGGCGATGCAGCGCCGCGAGCCGCTCGCGGTACCGCTCGACGGTGAAGCCGGGCACCATCCAGATCACCTTGCGCAGGAAGTAGACGACGGCCCCGATGTCGCGGAACTCCGTACGGAGGGAGGCCGTGCGCAGATCGACCACCTCCAGGCCCGCCGCCCCGGCCGCCTCCCCGGCCCGCTCGGGGTCGCGGGCGGCCCGTGCCTCCGGCGGCCGCGGCCCCAGGAAGTACTCGACGAGTTCGAAGACGCTGGCCGGGCCGACCTCCTGGGAGAAGTAACGGCCGCCGGGGCGCAGCACCCGCGCGATCTCCTCCCACCAGGCGTGTACGGGGTGGCGGCTGACGACCAGATCGAAGGCGTCGTCCGCGAAGGGCAGCGGCGGCTCGTCCGGGTCGGCGACGACCGCGACGCCGAGCGGGTGCAGCAGGGCGGTGGCCCGGGCCACGTTCGGCGGCCAGGACTCGGTGGCCACGGTGAGCGGCGGGAGCTTCGGTACGGACGCGAGGACCTCACCGCCACCGGTCTGGATGTCCAGGGCGGCGGTGGCGCGGGACATCCTGTCCGCCATCGACCGGGCGTAGCCCCAGGAGGGGCGCTCCTCGGTGGCCCGGCCGTCCAGCCAGGAGAAGTCCCAGCCGTCGACGGAGACGGCCCCGGCCTCGGCGATCAGCTCTTCGAAGGTGCGGGAGTGGGTGTGCGGCATGGGGTGATCGTGGCAGCGGCGCCTTGGGCCCGCGAACGCTTTTCGGGCCGGAGGGTCGTAGGTCGTACGGGTCCTCTGTCGTACGGGTTCTCTGTCGTACGGGTTCTCTTACGCGCCGGCGAGAGCGCCGAGGACGATGCCGGTCAGGGCGCCGACGATCATGAAGGGACCGAAGGGGAACGCGGACTTGCGCCCGGCCCGGCGCAGCAGAATGAGCCCGAACCCGTAGAGCGAGCCCATCAGGAACCCGGCGAAGGCCCCGACGAACAGGACGAGCCAGCCGTACCAGCCGAGCACTACGCCGAGCGAGAGGGCGAGCTTGACGTCGCCGAAGCCCAGGCCGTTCGGGTTGATCAGGAACAGCACGAAGTAGCAGGCACCGAGGGCGAGTCCGCCGAGCAGCGCGGTCGGCCACGAGCCGCCGGGGCCCGTGCCGTCGTTGCCGCCGCCTCCGCCGCCGGGAAGCAGTGCGGCCAGCCCGAGCAGTACGACGGCCGCCGCCGCGAGCGGCAGGGTCAGCCGGTCCGGCAGCCGGTGGACGGCGCGGTCGACGAGGGCCAGCAGCACCGCGAAGGGCGTGAGCAGCAGCCATACGGCGAGTTCGGGGCGGGGGCCGGTGGCGGCGGCGAGGACCGCGCAGACGAGGGCGGTGAGGAGAGGGACGAGGGGGGAGGGCGCGTAGCGGACGCGGGCACTGGACGCGCCGGCTGCCGCGCTCGCGGAACCGGCCGCTGTGCCGGTCTCGGAGCCGGCCGCTGTGCCGGTCGCGGAACCGGTCTCGGGACCGGCCGCCGTATCGGTCGCCGTACCGACGGGGTCGGTGGCGGCGCTCGCTGGACCGGCGGCTGCGTGGCCGGTGCCGACGCCAGGGCTTTTGACGTCGGCACCGGAGCTTTCCGCCGTACCGGACCGCGCGGCAGCCGCGCAGCCCGTACACCTCGCGACGCCGAGCCACCCGCCGGCGGGCCCCGTGATCGGGTGTCCGGCCGGGCAGCTGTCCCGCCACGGGTCCTCCGGCTCGACGGAGAGCCGGTAGGCGGCACGCGGCAGGAGCAGTCCGGTGGCCGTACCCCAGAGCGCGGCGACGACGATCAGCGTGGCGTACACACCACCGACCCTAGGGCGCGCCGCCGGGCCCGGTCATGGGTCCAGGGGCCCACTCTCCGCGCCTCAGGGCCCATCCCCGGCCCTCCGGCGCGTAGGGCGGGACTCCGGGCGCTACGGTCTACGGCCATGGGCACTTGGCGTAACGGCACAGGGCAGTTGACGGTCGCGGGGCAGGACGTTCCGGTGGCGCTGGAGATCGCCGCGTCGTACGGGACTCGGCGGCGCGGGCTGCTCGGACGCGACAGGATAGCGGGCGCGCTGCTGATCACCCCGTGCAACAGCGTGCACACCTTCAGGATGCGCTTCACCATCGATGTGGCGTATCTGGACAAGGAGTTGAAGGTCATCGACGTCCACACGCTGAAGCCGGGCCGGCTCCCCCTGCCGCGCTGGCGGGCCCGCCATGTGCTGGAGGCGGAGGGCGGGGCGATGGAGCGGTGGGGGCTGCGGCCCGGGGTGCGGCTGAGTGTGAGCGTGGACGCGGAGCGCGCTACGTGAGTTTGGCGGCCTGGGCGGCGAGCAGGGCGGGCGGCAGCTGCGGGGTCGCGCCGTTCTCGAAGTTCGCGGTGTAGAACGTGGCTACCGTGCCGCCCACCCGTACGAGATGGAAGACGAGCGGGACCGGATCACCCTCGAAGTCCCCCGTCAGCTGATAGGCGAGCGCGTCGTCCCCCGCCTTGACCGGGCTCAACGGCTTCACGCCCGTGTACTTCGAGGGGCCGTCACCACCGGAGGCCGTAAAGCCGTCCGCACACGCCGTGACGGCGGCCCGCAGCCGGTTGAACAGGGTGCTCGCGTCCCGCACGCCGTGGGTGGTGAGGAATTCGGAGACGGCGGGGCGGTCGTTCTCGGGGCCGACGAGCTGGCGGTACGCGACGGCCTTTCCGAGGGGTTCCGGTTTGCCGTTGAGCACGGCGGTGAGGGGCAGGCACTCGCTCCTGTCGGCGGTCTCGCCCCCGGGCGGCGGGGCGTCCATCGGACCGGACGTGAAGCCGGACACATCGCCGTCGGCGAGGACCGCCCGGTCCAACTCGCCCTGCGTGAGGACCTTTCCGTCGCTCGCCCCGATGCCGGTGAGGTCCGGGCGGGGAGTTGCCGCGAGTGAAGGTGCGGCGGGCGAGGGGGTGGCCGACGAGGCGGCGGGGGGTGAGGTGGCCGGGGGCGGGGTGGCCGGGGGCGGGGTGGCCGGGGCCTCGCTGCCGGCTTCCTTCGCGTCGCTGTGTTCCCCGCCTCCGCAGGCGCCCATGAGGCCGAGCGCGAGTGCGGCGGTCACGGCGGACAGGGCCACACGCCGTGCCGTTCCCGGTGTGTCCGGCCCCCGTGTGTCCGGCCCCCGTGTGTAAAGCCCCTGTGTGCGAGGCACGGGTGTGTGAAGCCCGGGTGTGTGAGGCCCGGGTGTGTGAGGCCCGGGTGTGGCCGGGCCCTGCCTGTCTTCGGCGCGTGTGCTCATCCGGTCACTCCCAACTGGCTCGTGTCGATCGGCGCGTTCATGCCGGCCGGTTCGGCGAGCGGTGTCACCTCGGCACCGGGGAAGGCCGCCACCGCCGTCTCCACGGCGTTCACGGTGTACACCGGCCGCTCCTCGGCCGAGGCGACATCCGAGGCCACCAGCCGCGCCCGGGTCACCACCGTGGCGGACGATCCGCCGGCCGGGGCCGCCAGCCAGTACGTCTCCGGGTCGACGCGGTCGTCCGGATAGAGCACCGCGACCCCCGTACGGGCGGCCAAGGCCTCGGCCAGCTCCGCCTCGGTCTCGGGCGCGCCGTACGCGACGGTCGCGGGCTGCACCTGTACGTCCAGGCTCATCGCCACATCGCCCCGCACCCGGTGGTGCGTACAGAGGACGAACGCCTCCCAGTCGCGCAGGTCCTGGCTGTCCGCCTCGGCGCAGACGTCCACCTGGCCGGGCCGGACCCCCGTCGCGTACGCCAGTGCGGCGATGAGCTCGGACGGTTCAAGCCGTTGGCTGATCAAGAAGTTGCAGAGCATGTGCACGTTCCCCCGTCGACGACTCCGGCGGCTCGCGCGTGGGCGTCCGGGTTCTGTGTCCTGGACGTACGCGACTCCAGCGAGGCGGACGCTATGCGCTCCGGGGCACGGGGTCATGGGCCCTGGGACCCCGTACACGCGTGGGTCCGGGCCCAAACCGGGGGCCCGGTCCGTTCCCGGTCCGTTCCCGGTCCGTCCGCGATCCGCGCCTGTCCGCCCTTATCCGCCCGGCACGAGCGTGGTCTCGACACCGCAGGCACCGTCCCCGTACAGCTCCACCCAGCACTTCTCCTGTGCCTCGTTGCCGAGCCGGATGCCGAACGTCCAGGTGGGGTCGAGGAACAGCGTGTGCCCGCCCTCGAAGTCCAGGGCGAGGCATCTGCATTCGGCCCCGCCGCCCGGATAGACCCGGATCCGCGTACAGCGCCACTCGCTCCTGCCGTCGCCGAAGAGCTGCTCGCCGTACGAGGCGACGATCACCTCGTCCTCGGCGTCGGCCAGTACCCCGATGTCCGCCCAACTGACGGCCGGCACCCGGGCGGAGGCCAGCCGGTCGTACTGGCCGGCGGACTCGAAACGCAGGAACCCGTCGTCCAGCCGCAGCCATACAACCATCGGCTGCGGCCGGAACTCCGGTACGTCGCCGTCCCGGTCGATCCAGCCGGGAACGAGCACATCGCGGACATGGTGGGCGCGGAGCGCCTCTTCGACCGGCCGCCACTGGCTGCTCATCCCGGCCACCCCTTCTTCGCATGATTCCGCTCGGGCTACTTCTTCTTGGGGACCTTCTGCGTGATCTCGATCGAGGTGTCGAGTCCTTCGCCGCTCTTGAGCGCCGTCCAGAAGTCGCCGTTCTCCCGCAGGACGACCGTCACGCCCTTGCCACGATAGATCAGCCCCTCCGGCTCGCCCTTCTTCAACGTACCCTTCCCGACCAGCTCGAATGTGCCGTCCTTGATGGCTTTTCCGATGTCCTCACGGAACCGGGGACCGTCCTCCTTGAGCTTCTTGTACTTCGTACCGAGGGCGTCCTCGATGAGCTTCTTGTGCCGCAGGAAGTGATCCTTGAACTTCTTGGCGTCGCCCTCGCCGACGTCCGGCTTCCTGGCCGCCTCGACATCCTCCGGGGACATGTCGCAGTCGTTGTTGTGAACGAGTGCGGCGGCGGAGCCGATCCCTACGTAATAGGTGTGGATGCCCGCGACGGTCAGGTCGTACGTGGTCTGCCGCTGGGTGTAGCGGGCGACGGCGGTGACCGTACGCGTCGAGCCCGTAGGCGTACGCAGCTCGTCTCCCGGGGAGAGCTCGCCGGCCTCGGCCCAGCGGCGCTCGTCGCTCAGCCAGAACGGGTGCGCGTCCGTGGCCGTGAGACGGGCCGGTACGCCGCCGTCCAGGACCGTGAGCCGGGTGAAGTGCTTGTCGTCGTACGTGACGATGGTCCGCCGCACGGCGCGGGACTCCGTCACGCCCGTCACCGGGTCGGTGGCGAGGACGCGCGTACCCACCGAGATACGGTCGATGTCCCGTCGCGTGCCGTCGGCGAGCAGCACAGGCGTACCGGGCAGGAAGCTGTGCCGGACGGGGCATGTGGTGGGTTTCTTGTCCGGTGTCTCTTTGTCGCCGTCTTTGGGTTTGCCCTTGTTCTCGGCGTCGAGTTTCCGCTTCGCGTCGGCGAGTTTGTCCTCGGCCTCGCTGACGCGTTTGCGGTTCTTGATCAGGCCCTTGATGCCGTCGTACAGATCGCCGCCGTGCTTCTTCAGCTTTCTGACCAGCTCGACGGCCTTCTTCCACTTCCACGGCGCCCCGTACTTCGCCGCGAGCTTGCCCACGGCCCCGCCGATGAGGCTGAGCAGTACGTTGACGAGCGTCTCCGTACAGGCGCCCATGTCGCCCTTGGTGACGCAGTCCAGGGCGTCGGTGATCCCCAGCTCGTCGGCCAGGATCTTCGCCAGCTCCTTCGCGGCCTCCTTGGCCTTGTCGGAGTCGGACTTCTCGGCGGCCTGGGCGTCCTGGAGTTCCTTGAGGGCGGCCTCGTAGTCGATCTGGGTCTGCGGCTTCTCGCCGCCACCGGTATCGCCGGTGTCGGAGGCGTCGGAGGCGTCGGAGGCGTCGGAGGCGGAATCGTCCTGGCCTCCCTGGTCGTTCTCACCTCCACCGCCGCCACCACAGTTGTCGCCGCCGGTGATCCGGCACACCTGCGTGCTGAGCCCCTCGGCGATCGTCGGCCCCACACCGGTCACCACCAGCGTGCCGACGATCGCGGCGACGACCGCCACGAGACCGACATACTCAATGGCCCCCTGCCCCCGCTGCGCCCGACGCAGCCCGAGCAACCTGGTGCCGGTACGCGGCATGGACCTCCGTGAGGCCCTCCGCGCGCGACGACGCACACAACGAAATTGACGCACAACCCCCGATGGCGACATACACCCAGGTTATGCGCGCATACGTCCCCGGTCTTGGGCCCCAGGACCCAACTCCGGGCTCCTGCACGGCAGTACCGCCCACGACTTGACCCCTCGCTGCGGTGGCTCCGCCTCGGAGGTGCCCCACTCGCCCCCGCAGTCGCTGACGCATGCGGCGAGCAGCCAGAGCGCGCTCCGGCGGCGTTCCGTGCAAAGGCTCACGTCGTCGGGGTCGGTGTGGCGCGGGTGCTGGTCCCAGAGGACGAGGCGGAGGGCGCCCATGCGGTAGCGCAGGGAGAGGTAGAGCTCCCGGTCCGGCGTCAGTTTGACCGCTGTGCCGATCAGTTCTGTGGCGGCGAGTACGGCCAGGTCCGCGTACGGGGCGAGCCCGTGCACGTCCAGCGCGGACCGGATCGCGGTACGCGCGGTGGCCGCGCAATGGGGTTCACCGGGAAGGGTGAAGCTGTAGGCCAGGCTCTCAATGCGGGGCTGCCGGTTTCGGCGGCGGCCGGCGAGGCCCGCGTTGGCGAGGACGGGTTGGGCCACCGGGCAGTGCGTGGCGCGCATGAGCGGCATGGATGTCTCCCTCGGACGGGGCGAGTTGGGTCGTCTTCCGCGACGCGGCTGAGCAGTGGCTTGTCTCCCTGACGCGGGACCGCCCCTCCCAGGGAAGGAGCTGCGGGCAGGACCGCGTGATGCACTTCCAACTCAGCTGCGTGAGCGATGCGTTACCCACTGTAGACTCAAGAGTGGAACGTGTGCCACTTACTGCCGAACATTGCCCCCTGATGGATGGACCTTGCTGGCCGTCCCGGGGCAGACTGGCCACACCAGGCCGGAGGAAGAGACGTATGCCTACGAGAACAACACCGACCGAGCGTCAGAGGCGGCTGGGTGCCGAACTGCGCAGGTTGCGTACAGCGGCGGGACTGACGACGGAATACGCCGCCGGTCTACTCGGCCTCGACCGTACAAAGGTCTCGAATATGGAGTCCGGAATCCGGGCGACTTCGCCTGAGCGCGTGCGCATACTGTGCAGCAACTACGACTGCCCGGACGAGAAGTACATCGCCGCCCTCGCCAACATGGCCGCGAATCTGCAGCCGGGCTGGTGGGAGCAGTACCGGGGCAAATTGCCTCAAGGACTGCTCGACGTCGCCGAGTTGGAGTGGCGTGCCACACGCCTGCGCACGCTCCAGACCGTCCACCTTCCGGGGCTGCTGCACTTGAGCGGCTATGCGCGCGCCGTGTTCGCTTCGGCCATCCCTTCGCTGCCCACTTCCGAGATCGAGCTACGCGTCTCCCACCGCCTCCAGCGTCAGCAGGTGCTGGAGCGCGACAACCCCGTTCAGTACGTCGGATACGTACACGAAGCCGCCCTCCGCATGCAGTTCGGGGGCCGTCGGGCCACGCGTGAGCAGCTTGACCATCTGTGCGCCATGTCCGAACGCGAGAACATCGAGGTGCGCGTACTGCCGGTTGCCGTTGGGGAGTTCCCAGGTGCCGGGCACGCCGTCCTGTACGCCGAGGGTCCGGTCCCGCAGTTGGACACCGTTCAGCTCGACTCGGCCCACGGTCCCGAGTTCAGTCACGCCGAGGCTCAACTCGCCAAATACCGTGGCCACTTGGACTGGATGGAGAACCACACACTTAACTCCGAACAGTCGCGTGACTTCATCCACGGGATCGCACACGAACTCTGAGAGAGGTCAACATGCCAGAGATCTACTGGGAAGACGCCTTCTGCGCCGAAGGCAACAACTGCTTCCGCATAGGCACGGACGACAAGGGCAACGGCTATATCTCCGTACGCGGCCAAGAGGACCAGTACCTCACCGACAGCCGCGACGCCCTGCGCAATCTGATCCGCGAGATCAAGGCCGGTAAGGCCGACCACCTGCTCTGAACGCACACGCGCCGAGGGGGCGGGTCCACAAACCGGTTGTGGGCCCGCCCCCTCGGCAGGTGACTCGGAAGCCTACGAGCTCTCCCCGCGCGGGAAGGAGACCTCCACGCGACGGTTCTTCTTGCGGCCTTCTTCGGTGCTGTTGTCCGCGATCGGGTACTGCTCGCCGTAACCGCGGATCTCGAAGGTGATCCCGGCGGACGTCAGTTGCCCTTGCAGGACACCGTGCACGGCTTCGGCGCGCTGCTTGGAGAGCACGTCGCCGTGCGCGGCGGAGCCGAGGTCGTCCGTGAAGCCGAAGACCCGGACCTTCGTCGCGCCCTGCTTCTTGATCTCATCGGCGATGGCGGCGATACGGGAGTTCGCGGCCGACGACAGCCTGGCGCTGTCCTTGCCGAAGAGGACCTCGGCCTGGAGCGCGAACTTCACGTTCTCGTTCGTGTCCTCGCGGCGCTCTTCACCGCCCTCGGACTCGACGACGGAGATGATGTCGAGCACCTTGGCCGGCGCGAGTGTGGCGCCCGCGCGGAGCTTGAGGCCGGGGGCGTTGCCGTCCACCTGGGGTGGTGGCGAGGTCGACTCGGTGCCGGGCGGCGTACTGGGGGTCTCGTCAGCGTGCGCACCGGGTGCCATGCTGAACTGCACACCGGCGAAGAGCACGACGGCGGCGAGCGCCGTCGCCGCCGGGCGCCTGGATGCCCTGCGCGCGCGGGGCGTCGCGGCACGCATCAGGAGATCTCAATCGTCGCGGAGGGCATCAGCGGCAGTTGGAGGTCGACCTGGGTCGTGGACGACGGCGGGGCCGGGAACTGGGCGAAGAAGCCCTCGCTCCCACCACCGTCGATACGACTGATGCCGGTCGTGGTCAGCGGGTAGCCGTCCGTGTCGCGCAGGACGTAGTAACGCTTCTTCTCCGCTTTGTCCACCAGCGTCATACCCGCCAGGGAACGGCCCGTCCGCTTCACCTGCGACTCCGAGCCGTTCCACTGGACCGGAGCCGACTGGTCGCTGCCGCTGGTGTTCTTGATCGTCCCCGTCACCGTGAGGAAGCCACCATCGTCGCGGGTCGCGGTGTGGATGACGAACTGGAACCCGTTGCTGCCGTTGATCGTTGCCAAGGTCTTGCTGGTGTCGGGGACGGTGGTGCCGCCGCTCCCCTCACTCTCCTTGGGCTTCTCGTCGCCAGGAGCGGAGGACGACGCGCCGGTGTTCTGCTCCTTGCCGTCCGCGTCGCCGCCCCCACAGGCTGTCAGGGAGACGCTCAACGCCACGACAGCGAGAGCGGCCCCGGCCGCCCTCCGGGCCTTCGCCCCATGCCACAGACTCATTAATCCTGTTCCTTTGCGTTCGCTCGCGGTGGTCAGTCCTGGGCCAGTCGGACGGAGAATAGATCGGCCGAGTCCGGGAGCAGGTCGAGATGCTCCGGATCGATGTCCCACATAGTGCCGCCACATTCGAGCGAGCCCGGTGACACCTGCTCGGTGTCGCCCGGGTTGTCCCCGTCCGGCGGCGGTTCCTCGCCGTCTGTGGGCGGATTCTCCTCATCCTCAGCGGGCTTGAAGGTGCACCGGGGTTCCACGATCGCCGTGGCGAACGCCTCGGCCTTCTTGTCCGCGGTTCCCGGCAGGATGGTGGCACCCATCGGCTTCTTGGTCTCGACATGGACCTTGAAGCCCCACCTGTCCTCCATGGCACGGCAGCCTTCGCCGCGTTCGTCCGTCACCAGAACGGCCTCGTTCCGGTCGGCGAAACGTTCCGCGGCCTCGCATCCGACCGCGGTGCCCATGGGGTCGCCGTTGAAGATGTCGTCCAAAAATGCGGGGTTCAGCAGATTCTCCAGGACCTTCACGCTGACGAAATCGTCGCGGGACTCCTGGGCCGCCGCCAAGGCCGCGGCGTCCGCCGCGGACTGCGCACCACTGTGTTTCGCACCGGCCTGACCGACCGTGAAGAGCGCGAGCGCGAGAAAGAGCAGGCCCGCCACCATCGTGATGTAGATGGGAGCGGCCTGCCCTGCCTCACCGGAACGCTTCACGGTCAGCTGGCGTCCAGAATCTCGCTGACCTTGTCCGACAGGCCGTTCGCGATGTCGTCCGCGACACCAGTGCCCACGATCGCCACGATGATCAGCGCCACCAGAACGATCACGCCCACGTACTCGACGGCGCCCTGACCCTTGTCGCTGCGGCGCTTCATCGCCGTGACGGCCGTGTTCGCCCAGGTGCCGACGTAGAGCTTGGCGTTGGTGGCGGCCTTCAGCGTGATGTTCGACATGGTGTTCTCCTCCGGTGTCGGCCGGCCGTGTACCGGCCGACTCGTACGAGTCTTTGGTGTCGTTCGCGTTTCCGGCTTCCTCCCGGCCGGTCTCGCTGGCGACATGAGAAACGTACGCCGGGGACGACCCCCTCAGCATGGGCCTGAGGGCCCAACCCGGGGCCCAACGCGGGGATTGGGCCCCGCCGGGTATCGCGGAGCCCGGTATCCCGGAGCCCGGCCGCACGGAATCCGGTATCCCGGAGCCCGCCGTCCCGGATGCCCGGTCGTCTCGCGCGCGTTCAGCCATGGCTCGCCGACCCCCCGCGCGCGATCCCGTGCCACAGGGCGATGGCCTCCCCGCGGCTGCCCGCGTTGAGCTTGGCGAAGATGCGGTTGATGTGGTTCTTGACGGTCTTCTGACTGATGAAGCAGGCCGCGGCGATCTGCTGATTGGTCATTCCCGACCCGATCAGGTCCATGATCTCCACCTCCCGCTGGCTCAGTTCGGAGTACAGGGCCGCCGAGGCCGCCCCGGACGATTGCCGCCCCTGAAGAGAATGTCCCACATTCGCTTGCGAAAGCGAAGGGTCTTGAGCAAATTGTTGCGCGTTCAACTCCGGGTCAACCGCAGCCACCTGGGCGTTGGTTGGCGGAAAGTGCGACGGATGCCCGGCGGCGGTCGCATATGCAGACGCAGACGTTTGCTCGGGAACACTCGGCAAATATCCGGGCCCGGTGAACGCCGTCCCCAGACCCTCCGGGAGCTGCCCGCCCTCCGGTCGCCCGCCGGCGCCGCCCCGTACCGTCGCCAGCAGCGCGCTGGACGCGGAGTAGGTGAAGTGGGCCCTGCCCTGTTTGATGTCCCGTACCGCTTCGACCAGTTGGTCCGCCGTGAACTCGCCGTGGACGAGATAGCCGCCCGCGCCCAGTCGCAGCGCCTCGTGGACGATCTCGCTCTCCCGGCTGTACGTCATCATCAGGACCGGGGCCAGCCGCACCAGATGAGGCAGGGCGGAGATCCCGTCCACCCCCGGCATACGCACATCCAGCAGGATCACGTCCGGCCGGTGCTGTACGGCCTGTTCGTACGCCTGGCGGCCGTCCTGGGCCTCCGCGGCGACCTCGATGTCGTCACGTCCGGACAGCAGGACGGTGAGGCCCGCCCGTACCACCGGGTTGTCGTCGGCGACCACGACGCGCAGGGGCGGCGCGGCCGGCATCGTATGGGGGAAGTCGGGGAGTTCTCCGGATGCCGCCGGCGGTGCGGATGTGGGGACTCCGGCGGTCTGTTCCGAGCTGAGCGGTGTGGTGTGCGAGGACGTGTGCTGCGAGGCATGGGCCTGTTGCGTCCAGTGCTGCCCGGAAGTGCTGGAGATGTCGTCCGGCATGGCTGCGGCCTCCTCTCAAATGTGGGGACGAATGGGTGTCGGGTCTGGTCACGTCAGGTCGGTTCGGTCAGGTCATGTTCAGTTGAGCTGTGGGACGGGGCTCGGCGGCCACTGTCCCCCCTCTGTAGGTCGCAGTGCGTTCAGCGGCAGTTCCAGCCGTACCTCCGTACCCTTCGCCGCCCGGCCCCTGCCGATGCGGATACGGGCCCCGATGGAGGCAGCCCGCTCGACCATGCCGACCAGCCCGAAGTGCCCGGCCCGGCGCAGGTCGTTGAGGGTGGTGCCGGGCGGCAGGCCCTGTCCGTCGTCGTACACGCTGATACGCAGCACGTCCCCGGCCACACCGGCCGAGACATGGACGAATTCGGCCTTCGCGTGCCGCTGCGCGTTCTCCATCGCCTCGGTGGCGATGGTCAGCGCGTGCCGGGCCACGGCGTGCGGGATCGGTGGTACGGGGAGCTCACCGAGCCGCCTGAAGGTGGCGGACATGCCATGGCGGCGACCGAAGTCGTCGGTACGGGAGTGGAGTTCGCCCAGGACGTCGATCCCGCCGTCCAGCCCGGACTCCCGCCGCAGGTCCGAGAGCAGCTCCCGCGATTCGGCGGCGGCCCGGCGCGCCGAGCGGGCCACCAGTTCGGCCTGGTGCTTGACGGTGCGCGGTTCCATGCGGTCAGCCGAGTTCGCCAGGCCGTCCGCCGCCATGGCCAGGCCGTGCAGCGTCTTGGCCACCGAGTCGTGCATCTCACGGGCGAGCCTGGCGCGTTCCTCCTCGACCGCGCCGCTGACCGCGAGCCGGGCGCGGGCCTCGGTCAGCGCCTGGCTCGCGGTGCCGAAGCCGAGCATGAGGTTGCGCAGCGTGCTGCCGATCGCGCCCGCCATGACGCACAGCCCCGGCAGCAGCAGCGCGTTGAAGCCCGCCTCCGCCTCGCTGTTGACGGCGTAGGCCCCGGCGACGATCAGCGACTGGAGTACGGCGAAGAGCGCGGCGCCGCGCCAGCCGTAGACCAGCCCGGCGAGCAGCGGGGTGCAGATGGTGACATACGCCAGCGTCGAGTCCGGGGAGGCCGTGGCCAGCAGCAGAGCGCCGAAGAACATGTCGGCGGCGAGCAGCAGCGGATGGCGCAGCAGAATCGGTCCGAAGCGTTCCCAGTCCCGCAGCAGGACGTAGGAGACCATGAAGGTGACGAGCACGGCCGAGCCGACGAGCCAGATCGCCAACCCCGACGCCGTACTCCTGAGGGCGAAGGGCGCGGCGAGGGCGATCATCGCGAGCCGGAAACCGAAGACCTGCCGGCACAGCGCCTGAAGGGCGTTCACCTGGATCGGCAGCGCCGGCACGTGCTTCGGGTCGGCGGTGGCAGAACGCGGCACCTCACTGTTGTTGCCGCCCGTGAGAATGAGGGTCTTCTGGGCCATGGGGGTCACCTCCCGTACTGGGGATCGGGCTCACGCGTCATGTGGTCGCCGGTGCGGGGCCGCCGTGCTGGGCCGCCGTGGTGGGGTCACTGTCCGAGGATGTCCCCGAAGTCGACACCGGAGCCGTAGTAGAAGCTCAGGACGATCAGCAGCATGGTGGCCGGGAGCATGACCATCGTGACGACGAGTGTGGTCTTCGGTACGGCCTGGGCGGCCCGGCGCCGCGCGTTCTGCGCGTCGGTCCGGCGCATGTCATTGGCGATCTGTATCAGCGTGTCCACGATCGGGGCACCCAGCTCCTCGCCCTGCTGGAGCGCGGTGACGAACATCGACACCTGCTCGGAGGCGTTGCGCCTGCGCAGCTGGTCGAATGCCTCGCGCCGGCTGACACCCATGTCCATCTGCCGCAGCGTGATGCGGAGTTCGTCGGACCAGGGCCCCTTGTACTTCTCCGCGACGCGCTCCAGCGCCTGCCGGAAGCCCAGACCGGCGGAGACGACGACGGCGAGGACGTCGAGGAAGTCGGGCAGGGTGCGCTCGATGTCCTCTTTCCGGCGGGCGATGTGCGAGCGGATGATGACGTCCGTCCACACCAGGCCGTACGCCAGGGCCAGTATCGCGATGATCGGCTGGCCCCGCAGGAGGAGCGCCAGCGCGGCGAACGCGCCGAGGAATCCGTAGACCGCGCGCCGGGCGGCGTAGCGGTCCACCGTCATACCGCCGGGGTTGCCCGCCATGTCGAGCCGGCGGCGCAGCGCGTCGACGCGCTTGGGCCCCATCATCCGGAGCACGGACGGGGCGTAACGCATGCCGAGCCGGTCTATACCGGAACCGACGGCAGTGGTACGGGTGGCGCCGACCTCCAGCGCGATGGCGAGGTCGCCGGGCAGTTTGGCGTCGGCGCGATAGAGACGGACGCCCTGGAAGGCTCCGTAGACGGACAGTCCGACAACGACCGCGAGCAGCAGACCCATCATGTTCTCTCCTCCTTCCTCGGACCCGGACTCAGACCTGGACCCGGGACATGCGCTGGATCAGGAAGAAGCCCGCGCCGTACATCGCGAAGGCCACGACGACCGCGGCCTGGCCGAGCACCGATCCCGTCATCTTGTCCAGCGCTCCGGCCGACATGGCGTTGATCACCAGCAGAAAGCCGAGTCCGAGCATCGGCACCGCCACGGCGGTGACCCTGATCTGGGAGAGCATGGTCTTGACCTCTCGGCGGGTTTCCTTGCGCTCGTCCAGCGTCTCCGTGAGGTTGCGCAGCGAGCTCACGACCTGGCCACCGGCCCGGCTGGAGAGCACCAGCGTGGTGACGAGGACGACCAGCTCGCGCGAGGGCAGCCGGTCGGCCAGCTCGCCGAGCGCGTCGTCCATGGAGTGGCCGACGGCGAGCTGGTCGGCGACCCTGCGCAGCTCCTCGCCCGCGGGGTCGTCGAGTTCCTCGGCCGCCATCGCCAGGGCGGTACGCATCGCCAGTCCGGCCTGGGTGGCGTTGGCGAGTACGCGGGTCAGCTCGGGCAGCTGGTTGATGAAGGCTTCCGTGCGCTTGGCGCGCTGCCAGTTGAGGAAGGCGTTACCGCCCCAGACGCCGATCAGCGCCGCCAGCAGGCCGAAGAACTGGGCGAAGATCGCCCCGATGGTGAAGTACAGCGCCAGCAGCCCGGCCACGACGTACACGAAGTACTCGCCGGGGGTCAGATCGAGGCCCGTCACCGCGATCTTGCGCTCGATGCGCTTGCCGAGCTTCGTCGTACGCAGCCACTGGTCGATACCGACGAAGCGCCGGCGGCGGCCGGACGCCGTGGTGATCTGTCCTGTCTGGGACATGCGCGCGACGAGTACCTGCCGCTGGGCCTTGCCCGACGAGTAGACGTGCACGCCGATGACGGCGAGCACACAGGTGAGCAGCGTGACGCCGATCGTCAGGAGCGGGAGATTATCCATGTCG
>NZ_JOEI01000015.1 GCF_000718095.1 Streptomyces scopuliridis RB72
CGCCGATGGTACTGCAGGGGGGACCCTGTGGGAGAGTAGGACGCCGCCGAACAATTATTGTGGGAATGCCTCGCACCTTCTGGTGCGGGGCATTTCTGCATTCTGTGAGACGTTATACCTCGTCCCCCTTCTTTACCCCCCTGCGTTCGTGTGCCGGCGCTGAGGGTAGGGTCAGGAAGCATCGTTGGCACGTTCCACACAGGAGGCCCCCGGGTGGAGGTCCAGGAGACTCGCGTTCAGACGGACCGGGTGCTCACCATCCCCAACATTCTCAGCATGGCCCGCCTCGTCGGCGTACCGCTCTTCCTGTGGCTGATCCTGCGCCCCGAGTTCGGCGGGCCGAAGAGCGACGGCTGGGCATTGCTGGTGCTCATGCTGAGCGGCGTCAGTGACTATCTCGACGGCAAGCTCGCCCGCCGCTGGAACCAGATCAGCAGCCTGGGGCGACTTCTCGATCCCGCGGCCGACCGGCTCTACATCCTTTCCACCCTGGTTGGCCTCACCTGGCGGGAGATCCTGCCCCTGTGGCTCACCGTGGCCCTACTGGCCCGGGAACTGATGCTTCTGGTCATGGTGGCCATCCTTCGCAGGCACGGCTATCCGCCTCCCCAGGTGAACTTCCTCGGCAAGGCGGCTACCTTCAACTTGATGTATGCCTTCCCGCTCCTGCTTCTCAGTGACGGAAGTGGCTGGCTTGCGTCACTCGCTGAAGTTTTCGGATGGGCGTTCGCCATTTGGGGTACAAGTCTGTATTGGTGGGCAGGGATCCTGTATGTGGTCCAGGTCCGTCGGCTTGTCAAGGCGGACAACGTGGCCGACTGAGCTCGTCGATGCGGTGCCGTGCAGTGTCGCCGGCCCGCGCCCGACGTCAATGGGGCCTCTGTCCAGACGGGTGAAGTCGGCGAGACCGTCTCTTCAAGGAGGACGCTTCCGACATGAAGGCCGTCGTGATGGCCGGTGGCGAAGGTACTCGACTTCGCCCCATGACCTCAAGCATGCCCAAGCCGCTCCTGCCGGTCGTCAACCGGCCGATCATGGAGCATGTGCTGCGGTTGCTCAAGCGCCATGGGCTCAGTGAGACCGTCGTAACCGTGCAATTCCTCGCCTCTCTCGTCAAGAATTATTTCGGTGACGGTGAAGAGCTGGGCATGGACCTGACCTATGCCAACGAGGAGAAGCCGCTCGGCACCGCGGGGAGTGTGAAGAACGCGGAGGAGGCACTGAAAGACGATGCCTTCCTCGTCATTTCCGGTGACGCGCTCACCGATTTCGATCTGACCGACCTCATCGCGTTCCACAAGGAAAAGGGCGCACTGGTGACGGTGTGTCTGACCCGGGTGCCGAATCCACTGGAATTCGGCATCACGATCGTGGACGAAGAGGGAAAGGTCGAGCGCTTCCTGGAGAAGCCCACCTGGGGACAGGTCTTCTCGGACACCGTGAACACGGGCATCTACGTGATGGAGCCCGAGGTCTTCGACTATGTCGAGGCCGACGTGTCGGTGGACTGGTCCGGTGATGTCTTCCCTCAGCTGATGAAGGAGGGCAAGAAGGTCTACGGCTATATCGCCGAGGGCTACTGGGAGGACGTCGGCACGCACGAGAGTTACGTCAAGGCCCAGGCCGATGTGCTCGAAGGCAAGGTCGACGTCGATATCGACGGCTTCGAGATCTCGCCGGGCGTGTGGATCGCCGAAGGCGCCGAGGTCCATCCCGACGCCGTTCTGCGCGGGCCGCTGTACATCGGTGACTACGCCAAGGTCGAGGCCGACGCGGAGATTCGCGAGCACACCGTCGTCGGCTCCAACGTCGTCGTGAAGACCGGCGCGTTCCTCCACAAGGCAGTTGTCCACGACAACGTCTACATCGGGCAGCACAGCAATCTGCGCGGCTGTGTGATCGGCAAGAACACGGACATCATGCGGGCCGCCCGGATCGAGGACGGTGCGGTCATCGGCGACGAGTGTCTCGTCGGCGAGGAATCGATCATCCAGGGCAATGTGCGGGTCTACCCGTTCAAGACCATCGAAGCCGGCGCCTTCGTCAACACGTCGGTGATCTGGGAGTCCAGAGGGCAGGCGCATCTCTTCGGAGCGCGCGGTGTCTCCGGCATCCTGAACGTCGAGATCACGCCAGAAGTCGCGGTGCGGCTCGCGGGTGCGTACGCCACGACCCTGAAGAAGGGCTCCACCGTCACCACGGCGCGTGACCACTCACGTGGTGCCCGTGCCCTCAAGCGCGCCGTGATCTCGTCACTGCAGTCCAGCGCCATCGATGTACGGGACCTGGAGAACGTGCCTCTGCCCGTAGCCCGGCAGCAGACGGCCCGGGGCAGCGCCGGCGGCATCATGATCCGTACCTCGCCCGGGGTGCCGGACTCCGTGGACATCATGTTCTTCGACGAGCGCGGCGCGGACCTGTCGCAGGGCGGTCAGCGCAAGCTGGACCGGGTGTACGCGCGCCAGGAGTACCGCCGCGCGTTCCCCGGGGAGATCGGCGATCTGCACTTCCCCGCC
This sequence comes from Streptomyces scopuliridis RB72, assembly GCF_000718095.1. GTDB lineage: Bacteria > Actinomycetota > Actinomycetes > Streptomycetales > Streptomycetaceae > Streptomyces > Streptomyces scopuliridis. The sequence goes on from NZ_JOEI01000015.1 coordinate 2,517, forward strand.
AGCGTCTTCGACTCGTACACCGGCTCGCTGCTGCGCAATGTCGATACGACCGGCATCGCGGAGGCAGGGCTCAAGGTCGTGGTCGACGCGTCCAACGGCAGCGCCGGGCTCGTACTGCCCAGCCTCCTGGGCCGGCTCGGGGTCGACGCGCTGACCATCAACCCCGGCCTCGATGAGTCCCGGCCGACAGAGACGGCCGAGTCGCGCCGTTCGGGACTGGTCAGGCTCGGTGAGATCGTCGCCTCGGCGCGGGCCGCGTTCGGGGTGCGGTTCGACCCCGTCGGTGAGCGGCTGTCACTGGTCGACGAGCGGGGAAGGATCATCGAGGACGACCGCGCGCTGCTGGTCCTGCTCGATCTGGTCGCGGCCGAGCGGCGCAGCGGCCGGGTGGCGCTGCCCGTGACCACCACGAGGATCGCCGAGCAGGTCGCCGCGTATCACGGCACGCAGGTTGAGTGGACGACCACCTCGCCGGACGATCTGACCCGGGTGGGCCGCGAGGAGACCACGATCTTCGGCGGTGACGGGCGTGGAGCCTTCATCGTGCCGGAGTTCAGCAGCGTCCTGGACGGTACGGCCGCCTTCGTGCGGCTGATCGGTCTGGTGGCGCGTACGCAGCTCACGCTGAGCCAGATCGACGCCCGTATTCCGCGTGCCCATGTGCTGCGCCGGGATCTGGCGACGCCCTGGGCCGTCAAGGGGCTGGTCATGCGCAGTGTCGTCGAGGCGGCCGGAGACCGGCAGGTGGACACGACGGACGGGGTGCGTGTGGTGGAGGCCGACGGCCGCTGGGTGATGGTGCTGCCGGACCCGGCCGAAGCCGTCACTCATTTGTGGGCGGAAGGCCCGGACGACGCGTCGGCGCAGGCGCTGCTGGACGAGTGGTCGTCGGTCGTGGACAGCGCAGGTCACTAGGGCCGCTCGCGGGTGTGACACGGGTGTGCCGGACGGTGTGATCGACCGCCGTCCGGCGCGCCGGTGGGGCCATTCGGCGGTAGCGCCCCCGACGTGCGACGATGTGCGTCATGTCGCAGCAGCCCCCCATTCGGAGCACTGGCTCTCCGCCGCCGCGCCCCGACGCGTCGATGTCGCTGCTGAACAATGTGATGGACCACAGCCTCGATGAGGGCTACGCGGAGGCGGCGGCCCGCAGGGACGCCGAAGAAGGCGGACTGCCGCGCACGCTCAAGGCGAAGCTCGGCCTCGCCGCGGGTCTGGTGCTGGCCGCTCTGGTGGTCACTGTCGGCGCGGCCCAGGCGCGAATCTCGGCGCCCGTGGTGGCCAAGGAGCGCGAGGAGCTCATCAGCCGGATCGACGCGGAGACCGCTACGGCGGACACGCTGGAGAGCACGGTCGAGAAGCTGCGTACCGAGGTGGGTGAGCGCCAGCGCGCTGCCCTGCGGGCTCACGGCGGCGACCAGGGCGAACTGGTCGCCCTGCTCGCGGGCGCGACGCCGGTGCGGGGGCCGGGTGTGCAGCTCGTGGTGGATGACGCCAAGGACACCGAGTCCGGTGGCGGCGGGCCGCGGGAGAGCAGTGGTTTCTCCGATACGGGCCGGGTGCGCGACCGCGACATGCAGCGGGTCGTCAACGGGCTGTGGGAGTCGGGCGCGGAAGCGATCGCGATCAATGGGCAGCGGCTGACCTCGCTGTCCGCGATCCGGGCCGCGGGCGACGCCATACTGGTCGACAACAGGCCGCTGGTGCCGCCGTACACGGTGCTCGCGGTGGGGGACGGGAAGAAGCTGAGCACCGCGTTCCAGGACAGCGCCGACGGTCAGTATCTGCACGCGCTCCAGGAGAACTTCGGTATTCGTACCAGCATTTCGGATCAGGAAGACGTGCGTCTGCCTGCCGCGCCGAGCCTGATCGTACGTACAGCAGAGCCGAAGGCCGCCGACGCCGGGAAGGGCAACGGACAGGGCGCGGCCAACACCGGGAAGGGCACATCGTGATCGCCGTACTGGGCCTCGTCGTGGGAGTCGTGGTCGGATTGTTGGTCCGGCCCGAGGTGCCGGCGGTGGTCGAGCCCTATCTGCCGATCGCCGTCGTCGCCGCGCTCGACGCGGTCTTCGGGGGACTGCGCGCCATGCTCGACGGGATCTTCGTCGACAAGGTCTTCGTCGTCTCGTTCCTGTCGAATGTGGTGGTGGCCGCGCTGATCGTGTTCCTGGGCGACAAGCTGGGCGTGGGTGCCCAGTTGTCCACCGGCGTGGTGGTCGTGTTCGGTATCCGTATCTTCTCCAACGCTGCCGCGATCCGCCGGCATGTGTTCCGGGCGTGAGGCCGATGAACGGCGGAGAGACCCCCAGGAACGAGGACGGTACGAACACCCCGTCGGAGCCGGAGCGCCAACAGCTCACCGGCCGCCAGCGGTTGGCCGCGGGGCTGTGGCCGCCGAGGGTCACCCGGGCCCAGCTGATCGTCGCCGTCCTGCTGTTCGTGCTCGGACTCGGGCTCGCCATCCAGGTCACGTCGAACAACGACGACAGCGCGTTGCGGGGCGCCCGCCAGGAGGACCTGGTGCGCATCCTCGATGAGCTCGACAACCGTACGCAGCGCCTTGAGGACGAGAAGCAGCGTCTCGACGCGCAGCGCACCGAGTTGGAGACCAGCTCGGACCAGGCCGAGGAGGCGCGCAAGCAGACGCGGGAGAAGGAGCAGCAGCTGGGCATCCTGGCCGGCACGGTCGCGGCGCAGGGGCCCGGAATCACGCTGACCATCAACGACCCGAGCGGCACGGTCGAGCCGGACATGCTGCTCGACGCGATCCAGGAGCTGCGGGCGGCGGGCGCCGAGGCCATCCAGGTCAATGACGTCAGGGTGGTCGCCGATACATACTTCTCGGGTACGGGAGGTGACGTCCAGGTGGATGGCAAGGCGGTCACGGCACCGTATGTCTTCAAGGTCATCGGCAAGCCACAGGATCTGGAGCCCGCCCTCAACATTCCGGGCGGAGTGGTCCAGACGCTGGAGAAGGAGCAGGCCACGGCCACGGTGACGCGGGCTGAGAAGATCATCGTGGATGCCTTGCGACCGGCGAAGCGTCCTGACTACGCTCGGTCGTCGGCGCAGTGAGGCGGGGGCGCATGGCAGTCGCCGTACGCGGGCATGAGGTTGCGGGGGGTCGGCGCACGATCAGCGTGGTGCGTGGTGGAAACTGTCCGGTGGATACGGACGTTGTCAAGATGTCCGGGTCGGCAGGTGTGTTCATTCAGGGTTCGTCCTGCCCCACGGGCGGGTCTGTTTCGGTCAAGGGGAATCGCCCGTGAAGTTGTTTGCGAAGTTGTTCGGCAAGAGCGCACGCGAGGAGGGCGGCTCCGCCCGCCATCGCGCATCGCGCCATGGCCAGAGCGAGGAGCCGGGCGGCGAGCGCCCGCTCTTCCGTGACCAGGTGGGTGGCGAGGCGCCCGGCGCGTCGTCTGTTGACCCTGCCGGTCCTGGCCGCATAGGTTTCGAGGACTCATCTGTCCCCGGGGGGCAGTCGCGGCAGGAGGATCCCTCTATGTCGGCCATGCCTGTGTGTACGAGGTGCGGACACCGAAACGCCGAAGCCAGTCGGTTCTGCTCCAACTGTGGCGCGCCACTGCGGGGCGGAGTGCCCGCGGAGCGCGCTTCGGAGACGACCTCGACGATCTCCATCTCGGGTCTTGAGGCGTACGACTCCGAGGTGACCGGCCAGACGTCGCTTCCCTCGCTCACGCCGGAGGCGCAGGCGGCGGTCGACGCGCTGCCGATGGGATCGGCGCTCCTGGTGGTGCGCCGCGGTCCGAATTCGGGCAGCCGCTTCCTGCTGGACGGCGAACTGACCACGGCCGGCCGCCATCCGGAGAGCGATATCTTCCTGGACGATGTGACCGTGTCGCGTCGCCATGTGGAGTTCCGCAGGGGCGCCGACGGCCGCTTCACCGTCTCGGACGTCGGCAGTCTGAACGGTACGTACGTCAATCGTGAGCGGATCGATTCGGTCCTGCTGGCGAACGGCGACGAGGTCCAGATCGGTAAGTACCGGCTGGTCTTCTACGCGAGCCAGCGGGGCGTGTGACCCTCAGGGAAGGTCCATGCTGCGCACACCGAAGGGCGGTGCCGGATCCGGCACCGCCCGCACGGGCGAGCCGCTGCTGAGCATCGGCGCGGTGCTCGCCAGGCTGCGGGACGAGTTCCCCGGGATCTCCATCTCCAAGATCCGGTTCCTGGAGGCGGAGGGCCTGGTCGAGCCGGACAGGACTCCCTCCGGTTATCGGAAGTTCAGTGCCGGGGATGTCGAGCGGCTGGCCCGGGTGCTGCGGATGCAGCGGGACCACTATCTGCCCCTGAAGGTCATCAGGGAGCAGCTGGACGCCCTGGGGCGCGGCGAGCATGTCCAGCTGCCGGGCCCCCAGCGGGGGCCGCTGAGCGCCGTCCCGGAGGCGGAGCCGGGGGTTCCGACCGCCGCGCGGATGGGCCGTGACGAGCTGCTGGCCGCCGCCGGGGTCGGCGAGAGCCTCCTCGACGAGTGGGAGTCGTACGGCCTCATCACGCCGTTGCCGGACGGCGCCTATGACGCCGGGGCCGTCACCGTGGCCCGGCTCGTCTCGGATCTCGGACGATTCGGTCTGGAACCCCGGCATCTGCGGGTCATGAAGGCGGCCGCGGAACGCGAGGCCGGGCTGGTCGAACAGGTCGTCTCGCCGCTGCGCCGGCACCGTAACCCGCAGACCAGGGCCCATGCGGAGGCGACCACGAAGGAGCTGGCCGCGCTCTCCACGCGGCTCCACGCGGCCCTGGTCCGGACGGCTCTCGGGGTCCGGCCGGACTGATCATGGGGGAGTCCGACTACCCAAACCTGCCGGGCACGTCCTAGGGTTGCTGTGTGAACGAGCTCGACGTTGTGGGTGTCCGGGTGGAAATGCCCTCCAACCAACCGATCGTGCTCCTGCGTGAAGTGGGAGGCGACCGGTACCTCCCCATTTGGATCGGACCGGGGGAGGCGACCGCCATTGCCTTCGCCCAGCAGGGCATGGCCCCGGCCCGTCCGCTGACCCATGATCTCTTCAAGGACGTGCTGGAAGCGGTGGGCCAGGAGCTCACCGAGGTCCGGATCACGGACCTGCGTGAAGGGGTCTTCTACGCGGAGCTGGTCTTCGCGAGCGGGGTCGAGGTGAGCGCCAGGCCGTCCGATGCCATAGCGCTCGCGTTGCGCACGGGCACGCCGATCTACGGCAGTGACGGGGTTCTGGACGATGCCGGCATCGCCATCCCGGATGAGCAGGAGGACGAGGTGGAGAAGTTCCGCGAGTTCCTCGACCAGATCTCTCCGGAGGACTTCGGGACCAACAGCCAGTGAGCGGCCGGTGAGCGCTGCGCCGGGCTCTGTCAGCGCATTCGGTCAGCCCTTCCCCAAAAAGGGGCACGGGAAACCACACTCAGGGTGATTATCACTCGGCGTGGCGAGTGTGGCGATCGTTGACGCACCCCGGGTGACTGCCTACCTTCGACAGGGCAGGTCAAGGACGGAGGGTCGGCGTGAGAAGCAGCGGCGACAGTACGGCGGCGGGCGGTCCGTATCCGCTTCACGGCAGTGCCCCCGACCCCGGTGCGGAGACGGTCGGATACCGGGGTCCGACCGCGTGCGCGGCGGCGGGGATCACGTACCGCCAGTTGGACTACTGGGCACGCACGGGGCTCGTCGAGCCGAGTGTCCGCCCCGCGTACGGGTCGGGCACCCAGCGGCTCTACAGCTTCCGGGATGTGGTCGTCCTCAAGATCGTGAAGCGCTTCCTGGACACCGGGGTCGCTCTGCAGAACATCAGGGCGGCGGTTCAGCATCTGCGGGCCGGCGGCTTCCAGGATCTGGACCGGGTGACGCTCATGAGCGACGGCGCGACCGTCTACGAGTGCTCCTCGCCCGACGAGGTGGTGAGCCTGCTCCAGGGGGGCCAGGGGGTCTTCGGGATCGCGGTCGGTGTGGTGTGGCGGGATGTCGAGGCCGCGCTGTCCCAGCTCCATGGGGAGCGGATCGACACCGGCGAGACGCTGATCGGCAACAACCCCGCCGATGAACTGGCCAGACGGCGCCGGGACCGGGCTGTCTGACCCGTATCTCCGACCCGTATCTCCGGCCGATTGTCAGTGGCGTGAGGGAGCATCGGTGATGTGAGATCCGCGCCGACGATCCTGCATCTGGACATGGATGCCTTCTTCGCCGCCGCCGAGCAGGCGGCGAAGCCGAGTCTGCGCGGAAAGCCGGTGGTGGTCGGCGGTCTGGGCCCGCGTGGGGTGGTCTCCACGGCCTCGTACGAGGCGAGACGCTTCGGGGTGCACTCGGCGATGCCGATGGCCCAGGCGAGGCGTCTGGCGCCGAACGCCGCCTATCTCGTCCCGCGCTTCTCGCTCTACCGCGCGGTCAGCGAGCAGGTGATGGAGCTGCTGGGGAGGCTCTCGCCGCTGGTGGAGCCGCTGAGCCTGGACGAGGCGTTCGTGGACCTGGAGGCGGGCGGCTCGGCCGCTGACACGGCCTCGGCGCTGGCGGCGGGTGAGCGGCTGCGCAGGGACATCAGGGCGGTGACGGGGCTCAGCGGTTCGGTGGGGCTCGCGGGGTCCAAGATGCTGGCGAAGATCGGCTCCGAGCAGGCCAAGCCGGACGGTCTCGTGCTCATAGAGCCCGGTACGGAGCGCGCCCTGCTGGGGCCCATGCCGGTGCGTACGCTGCCCGGGGTCGGCCCCGCGACCGGGGACCATCTGCGCCGGGCGGGCATGACCACGGTCGCCGATCTGGCCGAGGCGGGTGAGGACGAACTCGTACGGCTGCTGGGGAAGGCCCACGGCGCGTCGCTGTACCGGATGGCGCTCGGGCGTGACGACCGGGCCGTGGTGTCCGAGCGCGACGCCAAGTCCGTGTCGGTCGAGGACACCTTCGATGTCGATCTGCACGACCGGGTCAGGGTGCGTACGGAGGTGGACCGGCTCGCGGACCGGTGCGTCGAGCGGCTGCGGGCGGCCGGGCGCTCGGGGCGGACCGTCGTCCTCAAGGTGCGGCGGTACGACTTCTCGACCCTGACCCGCTCGGAGACCCTGCGCGGGCCCACGGACGACCCGGGCGTGGTGCGGGAGGCCGCGGGGCGGCTGCTGGAGTCGGTGGACACCACGGGCGGGGTACGGCTGCTCGGGGTGGGCGTGACGGGGCTCGCGGACTACACGCAGGAGGATCTCTTCGCGCAGGCCGCGGCCGACGAGTCCGCCGCCGCCTCGCGGGCGTCGGCGGACGAGCGGGAGCGCGAGCCGGCGGGTGCGGAGAGCGCGGTCGGGGATGGGACGGCGACGTCCGGAGCGGCCGGGAGCGGTGGCGGTGGGCCCGCCGAGGCGCCGGACGCGCCCGCCGAGCGGCGATTCCCGGCGGGACACGACGTGCGCCATCGCGAGTTCGGCGCGGGCTGGGTGCAGGGCAGCGGCCTGCGGAGGGTGACCGTACGGTTCGAGGAGCCGGGGTCTCCGCCGGGGCGGGTGCGGACCTTCTGGGCCGACGACCCCGATCTGGAGCTCTCCGAGCCGCTGCCGCTGGTGCCGGCGGTGGCGGGTCAGTCGTCCTGGCCGGCCAGTCGTCCGAAGTTGCGTTCCGCATCACGGTCGGACAGGGAAGCGGGCCGTTCGGGTGGTTCGGGTTCCGGAAGGGCCAGGCCGTAGTGGTGGTAGAGCTGGAGTTCCTGGTCGGGCGAGAGATGCCGGCCGACACCGAAATCGGGGGCGTCCTTGATCAGCGCGCGCTCGAACGGGATCCGCAGACCGTCCTGGGACAGCGTGCTGGGGGCAAGGGGGACGAAGGCGTCGCGGCTGAAGAGCCCGGTACGGACGGCGGCCCACTCCGGGATTCCGGTGGCGTCGTCGAGATATACCTCGTCCACTGTCCCGAGCTTATGGCCGTTGCGGTCGAACGCCTTGCGGCCTATCAGACTGCGCGGATCAATGTCGGTCTCCACGGTCCCTCCAAACGGGTCGCAACTGCTCGCAACTGCTTGTGAATACTACAAAAGTGCAGATCTCGGGCGTCGGCCACTCGAAAGTTGTGCCGAAGGCCGCGCTGGTAGGCTGGCAAGCGGCTGCTGACCCCGTGCGGGAGAGTCTCCGGAGAGAAGGCCGGAGGCGCCGAAGGAGCAAATCCTCCCCGGAATCTCTCAGGCCCCCGTACCGCACGGACGAGGTCACTCTGGAAAGCAGGGCGGGCGTCGGACGGCATCCGCTCTCACCGACGGTGAAAGCCGGGCCGCCTCCGGGCGGGCCGGTGAAGCTCTCAGGTTGAGATGACAGAGGGGGAGGCCGTTCGGGCACCCGTGTCCCGGTGCCCCTCACAGGTCGCGTCGACCAGGAGGCCTCCGCAATGACCGTCAACCGCATTCCGCTCTCCCAGCTGGAGCGAGGCACCCCCTTCGAGCAGCGCCACATCGGGCCCGACGCGCCGGCGCAGGCGAAGATGCTGGCGCAGGTCGGCTACGGCTCGCTCGACGAGCTGACCGCCGCCGCGGTGCCTGACGTCATCAAGAGCACGGAAGCGCTGCGGTTGCCGGGGGCCCGTACCGAGGCGGAGGTGCTGGCCGAGTTGCGCTCCCTCGCGGACCGCAATCAGGTGCTCGCGCCGATGATCGGGCTCGGCTACTACGGCACGTACACGCCGTCGGTGATCCTGCGCAATGTCATGGAGAACCCGGCCTGGTACACCGCGTACACCCCGTACCAGCCGGAGATCTCCCAGGGCCGGCTTGAGGCGCTGCTGAACTTCCAGACGGTGGTGGCCGAGCTGACGGGGCTGCCGACCTCGGGCGCCTCCCTGCTGGACGAGGGCACCGCGGCGGCGGAGGCGATGGCGCTCGCCCGCCGCGTCGGCAAGGTCAAGGGCGGCGTCTTCCTGGTGGACGCCGACGCCCTGCCGCAGACCATCGCCGTGATCGAGACCCGCGCCGAGCCGACCGGTGTCGAGGTCGTCGTCGCGGACCTGAGCGAGGGCATCCCCGCCGAGGTGGCCGAGCGCGGCGTCTTCGGTGTGCTGCTCCAGTACCCGGGCGCCTCGGGGGCCGTACGGGACCTCGGGCCCGTCATCGAGCAGGCGCATGGCCTCGGCGCGATCGTCACCGTCGCCGCCGACCTGCTCGCGCTGACGCTGCTCACCTCACCGGGTGAGCTGGGCGCGGACATCGCGGTGGGCACCACCCAGCGCTTCGGGGTCCCGATGGGCTTCGGCGGACCGCACGCCGGATTCATGGCCGTACGCGAGAAGTTCGCGCGCAGCCTGCCGGGCCGGCTCGTCGGGGTGTCGGTGGACGCCGACGGCAACAAGGCGTACCGGCTGGCGCTCCAGACCCGCGAACAGCACATCCGCCGCGAGAAGGCCACCAGCAACATCTGTACCGCGCAGGTGCTGCTCGCCGTCATGGCCGGGATGTACGCGGTCTACCACGGCCCCGAGGGGCTGCGGTCCATCGCGCGCCGCACCCACCGCTACGCCGCGCTGCTCGCCGAGGGGCTGCGTGCGGGCGGCGTCGAGATCGTGCACGGCGCGTACTTCGACACGCTGACCGCCCGGGTCCCCGGCCGGGCCGCCGAGGTCGTCGCCGCCGCGCGTGAGGGCGGCGTCAATATCCGCCTGGCCGACGCCGACCATGTCTCCATCGCCTGCGACGAGACCACCGGCCGTACGCAGCTGGCCGCCGTGTGGACGGCCTTCGGCGTCAGCGGGGACATCGAGGCGCTGGACGCGGCCACCGAGGACGCGCTGCCCGGCGCGCTGCTGCGGACCGACGACTATCTGACCCACCCCGTCTTCCACCAGTACCGCTCCGAGACCGCGATGCTGCGCTATCTGCGCCGGCTCGCGGACCGCGACTACGCGCTGGACCGCGGCATGATCCCGCTCGGCTCCTGCACGATGAAGCTGAACGCGACCACCGAGATGGAGCCGGTCACCTGGCCCGAGTTCGGCGCGCTGCACCCCTTCGCGCCCGCCGAGCAGGCACAGGGCTATCTGACGCTGATCAGGGAGCTGGAGGAGCGGCTCGCCGAGGTCACCGGCTATGACGCGGTCTCCCTCCAGCCCAACGCCGGTTCGCAGGGCGAGCTCGCGGGGCTGCTGGCGGTACGGGCGTACCACCGGGCCAACGGCGACACGGGACGCACCGTCTGTCTCATCCCGTCCTCCGCACACGGCACGAACGCGGCGAGTGCGGTGATGGCCGGCATGAAGGTCGTCGTCGTCAAGACCCGCGAGGACGGCGATGTCGACGTCGAGGACCTGCACGCCAAGATCGCCCAGCACGGCGCTGAGTTGGCCGTACTAATGGTCACCTACCCGTCCACGCACGGGGTGTTCGAGGAGCACATCGGTGACATCTGCGCGGCCGTGCACGACGCGGGCGGCCAGGTGTATGTCGACGGCGCGAACCTCAACGCGCTGGTGGGGCTGGCGAAGCCGGGCCGGTTCGGTTCCGATGTGTCGCATCTGAATCTGCACAAGACGTTCTGCATCCCGCACGGCGGCGGCGGTCCCGGCGTCGGTCCGGTCGGGGTACGGGCCCATCTCGCCCCGTATCTGCCCAACCACCCGCTCCAGCCCGCGGCCGGCCCCGAGACGGGCGTCGGACCGATCTCGGCGGCTCCGTGGGGCTCGGCCGGCATTCTGCCGATCTCCTGGGCGTATGTCCGGCTGATGGGCGGCGAGGGCCTCAAGCGCGCGACGCAGGTCGCCGTGCTGGCGGCCAACTACATCGCCAAGCGCCTGGAGCCGCACTACCCGGTGCTCTACACCGGTCCGAACGGACTGGTGGCCCACGAGTGCATCGTGGATCTGCGGCCGCTCTCCAAGGCGACCGGCGTCAGCGTCGACGACATCGCGAAGCGGCTGATCGACTACGGCTTCCACGCGCCGACGATGTCGTTCCCGGTGGCCGGGACTCTGATGATCGAGCCCACCGAGAGCGAGGACCTGACCGAGATCGACCGCTTCTGCGAGGCGATGATCGCGATTCGCGCGGAGATCGAGAAGGTCGCGTCGGGGGAGTGGCCCGCGGACGACAACCCGCTGTGCAACGCCCCGCACACGGCCGCCGCGTTGGGCGGTGCGTGGGAGCACGCGTACAGCCGCGACGAGGCGGTCTTCCCCGCCGGGGTCTCGGCGGCCGACAAGTACTGGCCGCCGGTACGCCGTATCGACGGTGCGTTCGGCGACCGTAATCTGGTCTGCTCCTGCCCGCCGTTGGACGCGTACGACAACTGACAACTGACGGGTACGACCACTGACGCGTACGGACAGTGACGGGGGCCGGACATGCGTCGGGGCCGGTGCGGAGGAAGGTCTCCGGGCCGGCCCCAGTCATTCCGGCGGCGTTCGGACGCCGCCGGGCGGCGTCAGGCCGCCGTCACCACCTGTTCGGTCCGCAGCGGCCGGTGCGGGGCGATGATCTTCCCGTCGGGCAGCAGTTCGCCGGTGTCCTCGAAGAGCAGAACGCCGTTGCACAGCAGACTCCAGCCCTGCTCCGGGTGGTGAGCCATCAGTCGGGCGGCGTCGCGGTCGGCGGAGTCGGCTGTGGGGCAGGCTGGTTGGTGCTGGCACATGGGCGAGTTCTTTCGCTGTGTCGTAGTGAGTGTCCTGCGGCTCGATGTGGTCATGGCCGCCCCCCGTATTCTGTCTGGTCCAGTCCTAGTGTTGCCCTACGGACGGCAATCCGCAGGGATTTCGCGGCAGCGCTTCCTTCTGCTTAAGGACGTGTCACCCAGCCGGGCGGTTCAGTTCAACTTGACCGTCTTTTCGGGTGGTTCGGGGTGGCCGAACCGGGCTAGGCCGGATGAGCAGAAAGGTACCCCGCGACCATAGCGGCCGCGGGGTACGGGAGGAACACATGACGCGGGCACGCTGCCCGCGCTCCGGCTTCAGGCCGGCGTACGCAGGAGTGGCGCGGGCGCGAGCCGCAGGCCGATCATGGGCAGCAACTCGGCGACGCGGTGCGGGCGGTGGGCCGCGATGCCCGGCGGGGCCGGCGCGAGAGGCACCAGGATGTCGGCCGGCGCGGGGGACCCCGTGGAGGCGTCGGCGTCCGTGTCCCCGTGCAGCCAGAGCGTCAGCATGTAGAGCTCGGGCACCGAGAGCAGCCGGGGCTGGTACGCGGTCCCCAGCGCGTCCGCCTGCCGTACCGCCCGCTCCGTCGCGGTGACGTACGGGCCCTCGAAGAACCGGGAGAAGGCCCAGCCGTCCGCGGTGAGCATCGTGTCCGCGGCGGCGACGGCGTGGTCCCCGCTGCGGATCAGGAAGCGCCAGCCGGCCAGCCTGGTCCGTGGCGTACGTCCCGCCGGGGCGGTCGCCCGGGCTGCCGGGCTGACATGGTCGAGCACATGGACGGGCAGCGGGAGCTCGGGGCTCAGCGGTCCCTGGACGGACTGCAGAGCGGGGGTGCGGGCATCGCGCACAGCGGTAGGGGAACCGAGTGCCGCGAGAACGCTGCGCAGGGCGGGCGCGGGAGCCGGGGGGACATGCAGCGGCATGGTGGGTTGCCTCTCACTCAGGAGACAGGGGTGACGCTTGAGGTGGAGCATGGGCGGGTGCGGACGTCGCTGTCAGCGTGCGGGGTCAGAGGTGGGCTCAGGGCTGTACGGCCGGACGCCGACTCTCTGCCTCGTATACGGGAGTTTATACGACACGTGTTCGTGCCATGTTTCTGCTAGCTGTCCTGCATATTGCGGACAAGGCACTATTAAGTCCATCTCCTGCGTAGTTTCTGCTGATAAGCGCGGAACGCAGGCGTCTGGCCTGGGCTGATTCATTCGCCACGGACGGCCGAAACTCGTCGGCGTTTTTCGCGGCCGGTCGGGCAGTGGCTACAGAACACCACACCATGCCAAAGGAATGTGCCGCACGACCGATGTCCACACTGTACCGGGTACGAGGCGTCGGCGGGGCGTTACGGATCACTCCGTGTGGGCATTATCGATCGTGACGCGAGCGCCCGGTGCCGCGGGCTGCCCACTCGATCGAGGAGGGACACTTCGATGGGTGAGAAGGTCGAAGCGGGTGGTTCCGGACTGTCCGATCGGCAGAAGTACCGCAGAAAGCTGCAGGTGTGCCTGGCGGTGCTGGGGCGACTCCTGGCGGAGGAGGGGTTCGACCGGCCCAAGAATCTGATGGGTCTGGAGATCGAGCTGAATCTCGCGGGGTCCGACGGGATGCCCCGGATGATGAATGCCGAGGTGCTGAAGCGTATCGCGAGCGGTGATTTCCAGACCGAACTCGGAATGTTCAACATGGAAGTGAACGTGGCTCCGCACCGGCTGGCCGGACGGGTTCTCGACCAGCTCGCCGAGGAACTCCGTACCGGCCTCGGATATGCCCACCGCAAAGCGAGTGAGGTCGACGCGGGGGTCGTGATGATCGGAATTCTCCCGACCCTCACCCGGCATGACGTGGTCTCCGCGAATCTCTCCGACGTCGACCGTTACACCCTGCTCAACGAACAGATGCTGGCGGCCAGGGGCGAGGATTTCACCCTCGACATCGAAGGGGTCGAGCGGCTCACCTGCACCTCGTCGTCGATCACCCCGGAGGCCGCGTGTACCTCCGTACAGCTCCATCTCCAGGTGACGCCCGACCGGTTCGCCGATGTGTGGAACGCCGCCCAGGCCATGGCATCGGTGCAGGTGGCACTGGGTGCCAACGCACCGTTCCTGTTCGGCCGGGAGCTGTGGCGGGAGTCCCGGCCACCGCTTTTCGAACAGGCCACCGACACCCGGCCGCCGGAGCTGAAGGCCCAGGGGGTGCGGCCCAGGACCTGGTTCGGGGAGCGCTGGATCGACTCCGCGTACGACCTCTTCGAGGAGAATCTGCGCTACTTCCCGCCGCTGCTGCCGATCTGCGACGACGAGGACCCACTGCGGGTGCTCGACAGCGGGGGAGTGCCGGAGCTCCAGGAACTGGCACTGCACAACGGGACGGTCTACCGCTGGAACCGGCCGGTGTACGAGGTCGCCGACGGCGTACCGCATCTGCGGGTGGAGAACCGCGTACTGCCCGCGGGCCCCACCGTCACCGACGTGATCGCCAACACCGCCTTCTACTACGGGCTGGTGCGCGCGCTCGCGGAGGACGCCAGACCGGTCTGGAGCCGGATGCCTTTCGCCGACGCGGCGGCCAACTTCGACCTCGCCTGCCGCTATGGGATCGATGCGGAGCTGCGCTGGCCGCGCCCCGGCCGGGCCGCCGGTCTGACGGCCGTGCCGGTGGTGAAGCTCGTACGCGACGAACTGCTGCCGCTCGCCGCCGCCGGTCTGGACGCGTGGCAGATCGAGCCGGCGGACCGCGACTTCTATCTCGGGGTGATCGAGGAACGCTGCAAGCGGCGGATGAACGGGGCCTCGTGGCAGGTGGACACCTTCCACCGGGCGCTGGAGGCCGGGCTGGAGCGGGACGCCGCGCTGGCGGCCACCACCCGTCGCTACTGCGAGCTGATGCACCAGGGCGAGCCGGTGCACAGCTGGCCGCTGGGCCTTGTCTGACAAATAGCGCCGTTCGCCCGCGAGCCAGGCGGGATTTGTCAGACAGGGCCCAGGGTTCCCGGGGTCCTCCCTCGACGGGACCGGGTGAGGCATGCCGTACGGCCGGCGGACCCCGGTCGTACGGCACGGTTCAGGACCGGTCGGCCGCCGTCGAGTCGGGGCCGGTCAGTCCGGCCGACAGCATGACCGCCCGCAACATCACGGCCTGGATCTCGGCGGGATCGCTCACCTCGTAGCCCGCGCCGCCGGTGGCCCTGGCGATCGTGTCGACCTCGTCGCGGTCGGCGTCCGGGCCCACCGCGATCGCGATCAGCGGTACCGGGCGGCGGGGGTCCACGACGGTCTTCAGGCGCTTGATCAGTTCGGCGCGTGAGATCGAGTCGTCGTCCTTGTTGGAGCCGTCGGTGAGGATGACGAGCGCGTTGAACTTGCCGCTCACGTACGTGGCCACCGCTTCCCGGTAGGCGGCCAGCATCGTGTCGTACAGACCGGTGTCGCCGTCCGGGACGGGCTTGAGCGCGGTGAAGGCGTCCGAGAGCCGGTCCCGGTGGGTGCCGCCGCCCTTCACCGGCTCGCCCAGCCGGGCCGTCTTCTCCAGCTCGCGGTAGTCCTTGGCGCCGTCCAGCCGGGTGGCGAACTCCCACAGGCCGATCTCGTCCTCGGGGGTGAACCCGGCGAGAGCCCGGAGGAGCGAGGCTTTCGTGACATCCATCCGGCTCTGGCCGTCGCGGCCGGGTACGGGCGCCGCCATCGAACCCGAGGTGTCCACGACCGTCGTCAGCCGCGCGCTCTGCACCGTCACCGTCCACAGGCCGAGCGCTCGCTGAAGCGATTCGGAGGACGGCGGTCCCGCGTCGTTCCCGTCGTACGGCTGGGGCGCGAGGCCGCCCGCCGTACGGACCAGGGTGGGGTCCAGCGCGGTGTCCGCCACCCTGAAACCGTGCTCCTGGAGTGTGCGGTACGCGGCCTCGTCGCCGAGCAGCGCCATGAACCGCATGGCGGCGCGGCTCTGGTCGGTGGTCAGCTCCGTCTCGTCGACCAGGCTGTACGGGTAGTCGAGTACGGGCGCGCCGTCCGTGGGATAGAAGAGGTTGAGGTTGGTGGAGCCGCTGCCTTCGGAGTTGTGGGCGAACGCGGCTTGTTCGGAGAGCAGCACCGCCTCATTGCGGCGGGGATTGCCCTTCTCCGCGCCCGAGTCGTCCTGCGCCAGCGTCTCCAGTACACGCGTGTCGGTGTCGGAGACGCGCTGGGTGAGGAGTTCGGCGGTGGCGGCGGTACGGGTGTCGCTGTCGGCGCCCTTCTGCCGTGAGGACTCGGCGATGCTGCTGAGCGCGAGCAGTCCCGTGGCACTGCGGGCGGGGTCGGCCGAGCCGAGCAGCAGCCCGTCCGCGCCGGTCGCGGTCGCGGCCAGTTCGGCCCATGTGTAGCTCTTGCGGGGCCAGCCCAGGGTCCGCGCGGTCGTGGGTACGGTGGCCAGCGTCACCGGAGAGGTGGCGACCGTACCGGCCGGGGTCAGCGAGATGCCGTCACCCAGTCCCTTGGCGCGCTCCACCCAGACGTCGGAGTCGGGCACCCATACCTGGTAGCCGGGTGTCCCGGAGCCGTCGGCGAGCGCGGCGGCGACCTGGTAGTTCTCGCGTGCCTCGACGCGTACGTCGAGACAGTGGCCGTCGGTGGTCACCCGGTCCTGACGCGCGCGGTCCGCGATGGCGCGCAGCGCGGGGGCGATATCGGGGGAGGCCGCCAGGTCCAGCCGTACCGGAGCGTCCGCGCAGGGATCCGCGAAGGAGAGAAGACCGCTCTGTGCCGCCACCCCCGTCCCCGCCGCCACGGCCAGGACCAGCGCGGTGGCGATGGAGACGGTGCGACGGCGCGGTGAACGGGCCCTGCCCGTGCCGGTCGCCTTCGCGTCGGGCATGCTGTGACGTCCCATGACGGTGGCGCCCCTCCTTCATGAAGGGTGTACAAGGGCTGGAAGAGTGGACGAGAACGAGCCTCGCCACGCGAACGGCGAATTGCTCCCCCGGCCTGTCGCGCGCGATCTTCGTACCTGCATTCGAGACCCTAGCGGCACCGCGTGAGGCATGAGGCGGGAATACTCAACTGGAGGCAGGTGTGCAGGCGGAGGCGGGCCAGGAGGACGGTTTCCATCCCCGGGAGGCCATCTCACGCGGGACGTTGCGGTCCGAGACCGTACTCGTCCTGGCGCTCTCGCTCGGCGCGAGCGGAGTGTCCGCGCTGATCAGCTTTATCGGCTCGCTGACCAGACCGGAGGCGCTGGGCGACCAGGCGGCGAGGCTCAACACGTCGGCCGCGCCCGGCCGGCCCTGGCTCGATCTCACCTGGCAGCTCTTCGGGATCTGTACGGCGCTGGTACCGGTCCTGCTGGTCGCGCATCTGCTGACCCGGGAGGGCAGCGGGCTGCGCGACATCGGCTTCGACGGGCGGCGGCCCTGGCCGGACCTGGGCCGCGGCACGCTGATCGCGGCCGGTATCGGGAGCGCCGGGCTCGCGTTCTATCTGGTGATGCAGGCGGCGGGCTTCAATCTGACGGTGGAGCCGGAATCGCTGCCCGATGTGTGGTGGAAGTTTCCGGTGCTGATCCTCTCCGCGGCGCAGAACTCCGTGCTGGAGGAGGTCATCGTCGTCGGCTATCTGCTGCGCAGGCTCGGACAGCTGGGGTGGTCGCCGATGGCCGCGCTGGTGGCGAGCTCGGTGCTGCGCGGCTCGTACCACCTGTACCAGGGGATCGGCGGCTTCATCGGCAACATGGTGATGGGCGTCGTGTTCGTGCTGCTGTACCGGCGCTGGGGTCGCGTCGGGCCGCTGGTGGTGGCCCACACACTGCTCGACATCGGGGCGTTCGTCGGGTACGCGCTGCTGGCCGGGAAGGTGGACTGGCTGCCCACGGTGTAGCTCCGCGCTGGGCGACGGGGTGGCGAGGGGGCGTGCGGGATGTCCGGCGTACGGGGTGGCCGTACGTCCCCTCGGCCGTGGTCACGGGGAGCTGAGCAGCTCGCCGTCGATGACCGTCACCGCACGGCCGGTGAGCAGGGTGCGGTCGCCGCGCAGTGAGGTGTGGACGAGGCCGGTACGGGCGGAGACCTGGAGGCCGGTCAGTTCGGTACGGCCCAGTCGCGCGGACCAGAACGGGGCGAGCGCCGTGTGGGCGCTGCCGGTCACCGGGTCCTCGTCGATCCCGACACCGGGGAAGAAGCCGCGGGAGACGAAGTCGTAACCCCGGCCCGGGTCCTCGGCGGCGGCGGTGGCGATGATGCCGCGCCGGGAGAGACCGGCGAGCGCGGCGTGGTCGGGGGTGAGCGCGCGTACGGCCGGCTCGTCGGCCAGTTCGACCAGCAGATCGCCGATCCGCTCCGAGGTGTCGTGGACCGCGACCGGCTCGGCGCCCAGCGCGGACGCGAGCCCGTCCGGGACTGGTACGGGTGTCAGCGAGGACGTCGGGAAGTCCAGGGTGAGCGAGCCGTCCTCATGCGCGAGGGCGCCGAGGATCCCGGAGCGCGTGGCGAAGCGCAGGGCGCCGCTCGCGCGTCCGGTGGAGCGCAGCACATGCGCGGTGGCGAGCGTGGCGTGGCCGCACAGATCCACTTCGGTGGCCGGGGTGAACCAGCGCAGCGCCCAGTCGGCGTCGCCACCGGGCGGCAGGGGATGGGCGTAGGCCGTCTCCGACAGGTTGACCTCGGCGGCGACCCGCTGGAGCCAGCCGTCGTCGGGGAAGCCGGTGGAGTCCAGGAGCAGCACCCCGGCGGGGTTTCCCGTGAAGGGGCGGTCGGCGAAGGCGTCGACGATTCGAATACGCATGGGTGCAGCGTAGAAGGCGCGGAAAGCCGCAGGCCAAGGCGCCATTCGGGCCGGTGTCGGCTCAGAGTCCGAAGGCGCCGCCTTCGATGAGGATGAGCAGGCCGATGGCGATCAGGACCACGGGCAGCAGGATGTGGCCCCAGCGGGCGAGGGCCTTGGCGATGACCGGGCGCGTGGCGAAGAACTTGCCCGCGAAGCACCAGACAGCGACCAGGACGAGGAAGACCACGGCGTAGACGCTCATCCCGCCGACGCCGGCGGTGGCGAACACGGGGACGTAGACGCCGATGTTGTCCCCGCCGTTGGCGAAGGTCACCGCGGCGACCTCCAGGATGTTCGGCCCGCCCTCCCTGGCCCCGGCTTCGTCGTTCTCCCCGCCGTCGCGGTGGTTCTTCCACGTCTGCCAGGCGGCTTTGAGGCCGAGGGCGAGCGGGAGCAGACCGAGGTAGGGGATGGCCGATTCGGGCAGGAACGTGGCGCCGAACGCGGCGGCCACGGCCACAGCAAGGATCGCCGCGAAACCGAGGTACTGACCGAGCACGATCTTGCGGGTGGAGCCGCGGTGTCCGGCGCCCTGCGCGAAGAACAGCGCCAAGATCAGGATGTCGTCGATGTTGGTGACGGCGAACAACCCGGCCGCCTGCCCGATAACGCCCAGGTTCACGAACCGGCCCCCACTACTCGTATGACACGACTGGATGACCCTACTCGGGCCCACATGAGGAGCCGTGGCCGGTGACCTGTGCCAGTGATCGCTGATCGATTGCCACTGAAGGATGATCAGCGCTAGTTTGTGCCACCGCAGGTTGATCATTCGGTGTACAGGTACGCGGGGGACGTGGTGGGGGCACCTGTCGGTGTGTTCGAAGAGGCTGCCCTTGAGGCTTTTGACCTGGCCTTTTCCGTCAACGGCACGCTCGTGCGCCGGTCGCTGGGGTCCAGCTGGGATACGCCGTTTGAGGCTGTGGACCCGGTGCGAGAGTTCAGCTGGCGCAAGGACGGTCACGGGTTCGCGGGCTGGTACTACTCGTCGACGATGCGGGATCACGTGGGCTACGAGTCGTGGCTGGAGCGGGACCGGCTGATCCTGCTGGACCGTGATCCGCACGTGGTCGCGATCGCCTCACAGCCGTTCTGGCTGCACTGGCACGACGGCACACGCAGGCGTCGGCACGCTCCTACTTCGTCCGGCTGTCCGACGGCGGCGCCCGCATCGTTGACTGCAACCAACGGGACTCCTTGCTCCAGGCACGCACGAACCACGGTCCGGACCTCGTCGGTGCTCTTGGCGCGCACGACGGCCACCGCTCGGCCAACAGGCGCCCACACCGCCTGGTCGTGGGAGAGACCGGCGACGATGTCCGGATCAGTCACCACCCGGCCAGCGGGCAGCCGTCGCCTGAGTACTTCGGCGATACCCACGGCAGGGGGCGTCGTGCTGACGAAGTCCCGCTCGGCCACCCGCACACCTCCAGAGAAGTTGACTCAAATACGAATGCAACATAGATGGCACCACGCCGCCGGGCAGCCGGTTCATGGACGATATGCACGAAAGACCGATGGAAGTCTTGGGGCGCCTCTTGCTCCGTTCCGTTCCTCCCTCTGGGTGGCGCGCTTCCCGGCGCGACCGGCTCGGGCTCGAAACGCGTACCGGTCGGGTGCGGCGAGTGGTGCCAGGCACTCGGGGCGGCGGCACTGGCCAGGAGCGCCGCCGCCCAGCGCGGCGGTCAGGCAGAGCCGCGGCGTCCATGCTTACTGGGCACGGCAGGTCCTGAGGTAGCTGAGGAACGATGCCTGCAGCCCAGTCACGTGCGTTTCGTGCATGAGTGCGCTGGTGACGGATCCGCTGCGTGAGGTGAGGCGGTGAAGGAACGTGGCCGCGTTCTTCGCGAGATTCTGGTAGACCGCCATGTCTCCGAGCATCTCTCGGTCGTTGAAGGTCACGTGAAGCTTGGTAGCAGGCAGGGTGTCACCCATTGCTTGAAGACGAGCGAAGACCTGACTGTCTGCATTGACAATGCCGGGGCTGCCCGCACCGATGCTCTCGAAGAAGGTGCTTTTGGTGAGCCAGGCGTAGAGACTGAAGAGCCCGCCGTAGGAATAGCCGAAGAGGCCGTGACCGCTCGGGGCTGTGCCGTAGTCGCGTTCGATCCGCGGGTGTAGGTCGTCGGTAAGGAAGTTCAGGAACATATCCCCGCGGCTGTCGCTCAACTCAGCGAGGTAGGCGTCGGCTTGCTCGCGAGTCATTGTGCCCGCTTCGACCCCCATCTCCACCGCATCGATGTACTCCTTCGCGATGGGTTCGCCGGGGGGCACGAGGTCGCGGTTGCGCAACCGCTCCCAGTGCTCTGCTTCCTCGCCTGCGTAACCCACGCTGACTTGGACGTAGGGCTGAATCGACTGCATGGGGTCCAACTGCGTGACGATGAGTGGGGCGGTCATGCCCACGGCCCAGTTGCCGTCGAGCACGTACACGACAGGCGCTTGCGCCGCGGCAGGGTCGTAGCGCGGTGGCGTGGTGACCCAGACGCCGTAGTCGTGCCCACCGCTGGAGCGCATCTCGAAGTAGTCGGTGTGGGCGAGGCAGCCCTGCCACATGGTGCTCATCTGAGGTCCTTTACGATTTGGCCAGCCTGGATTACGAGGACGGCGTTGGTGGGGTCGGAGAACAGTTCTGGGTCTTCCGAGAGGGCGCACAGGCCCGCGAGGTGGTGGCTGCTCCACAGCTCGGTGGGTTCCCATTCGGCTCCGTAGTAGCCGTGCCCGCCGATCTGGCACTGAACAGGTCCGCACGACAGGACGCGCGGCCCTCTGACCTTGCCCTTCGCGATCGCGGTGACGACACCGCCGTCGATCCCGCCGGTGTCGCGAACGGTGGTGAAGCCGGCGTCGAGCGTCGCGCCGGCCGTGGCGAAGATGTCCGCCGCGATCTCGGCGGCGCTTATCTGAAACGAGAAGTGCGGCTGGATCGGGCTCGACAGGCCCAGGTGGACGTGAGCGTCGATCAGGCCGGGCGTCATCGTCAATCCCTCGGCATCGAGACGCTCGCCGTGCGCGCTGGAGGCACCGAGTTGGGTGATGCGGCCGTTCTCGATAGTGATGTCGAGGTTGCTGGGATCGCGCCCCGATCCGTCGATGACCGCCGCGCCGACTACATGAGCAGGTCCCATCGTCGATCCTCCGCCGTTGCGAGCTGACTGCGACCATGTGCGAAGCAACACGGAACCGCCAACCCTTCTTTTCCAATGGATAAACTGTGGGAGTGATCCTGTCAACCTCGGAACGCAAGGGCAGCGCGCGCGAGCGACTCCTGGCACGGCTTCTCGACGCCTTCGGCGAGGCCCTTCCCCCGCCGGAGATGTCGCTCCGTGAGATCGCCGCCCGGATCGAGACCAGCCACGCCCTGTTGCGATACCACTTCGGGTCACTCTCGGGCGTCTTGGCCGCCATGCTCAAGGCGCAGCGATCCCGTGACAACGAGGCACTTTTGGAGGCCGCCCAGCAGGGCACCTTCGACGATTTCGTTGTGGCGATCTGGCGTACTTACACCCGGCCAGAACAGCTGTCGCGTGCCCGCGGCTTCTTCTACGTCGTCGGACTGGCCGCGTACGGCCCCGAGGACTTCCGTGAGTTCGTAGAGTCGATCGGCGACCTGACCGTGATGCTGTCCTCACTCGCGGAACGCGAAGGGCTCGACACCAAGGAAGCGCGGGATGTGGCCACCGTCACCATTGCCGCGATTCGCGGCCTCCTCTTGCAGGAAGTTCTGACTCCCGGAACCCGCCCGGAGGACGCGGTCGCCTTGATCCTGCGCATGCGAGAGGGCCGATCCGTTCCACGATCACGTCCGGAGCGTTAAGCAGTCCCCCGGCTCTTGCCGCCGCCTCGCCTGATCCTCGAACCCTGCCTGCGGACGCGCTGACAAGCAGCATCGGCCATTGGTTGCTTCACCTTTCCACGTGCTAACCGAATGTTCGGTTTGCACGAAGGGAGGGCTGCTCGTCATAGCTGCAGGGGGCAGTGTGTGCGACGAGGACCGTGCTTCGCGACTGCTCGGAATTGACATGCTGGACATGGGTAAGGCCAGCGCGCAGCTGCACATGACCACGACGGCGCGCATGATCAACAACCCTGGGATGGCGCACGGTGGCTCCATCTCCCCGCTGGCAGAGTCGGTTCGCTCACGCCTGGAACAGCCCAACACCGACACCCCCGGGGACATGCGAAGTCTGCGGGCACCCGCTGCCTCCCGGGCACGGACAGTCACGACGGCGCACGTGTTCAGCCAGATGCCGTCAGCGGGCCTACCGGTCATCCGGAGAGCAACGTGCGGCGACAACCCCATGCCCCGTCCCGTTGCCGGGACCTGCGGCTCCACCCAAATCGGTCGGGGTGAGGGCTGACGCCCTCGCCCCGACCTGCAACGAATCCCTTGAATCACCGCGCTGCCCAGTCTGTTCAGGCCCTATGCCAGAAGGAAGTCGTAGGTCACAGCGCCGGACATGCTCTCAGCGCTGTCGCCAGAAGGCATATCGGCGACGGAAGATGACGCTGTCCTGTCCCGAAGGAGAACGTAGGGAAGGCAGAACGGCGGTTAAAGATCGTGAGGCCTATCGGCGGCAGCAGCCATGGAGCGTCACGGACTCCACGTAAGTCTCCGAAGCTCGATCGCCGGTTACCGAAAGTCATATTCGGTGCGGTCCGGCTCCGTCCTGCCAGCGGTAGAGGTCGCGCAGCAGGGAGATCTCGGCGCCATGATGGATCAGCTCCCTGTTGACGTGCAGGACCCTGTTCTCCATGGGAAACCGCTCGGGACCCACCGTGGGCGGATTGTCCAGGTCAGCGTCCGAGAGCTCGCGGACCCCCGCGTTCCATCTCCCATACATCTCATCGAGCTGTTTCAGCGCCTCGTCAGCGGTCCCCGCGTAGGCGAATGTCTGGGAGTCGACGTCCTGGCCGCCGAAGTACCATCCGACCCGATAGCCCAGGCACGAGACGATGATGTGCGCCAGCCGCCAGGCAATCGTGGTCACCGGTGCCGGCGCCGGGGCAGGGGACGCGGAGTCCATCGTCCATTCCCCCGAGCCTTCCAACATCGGTGCGGCCGACGTGCCACGTGGGCGGATGCTCCAGCAGCCGCGCACCGGCTCCCAGAAGTACTCCTCGTCAGTAAGACCGTCCAGCCGTGGCCGCAGGTTCTTGCGCCAGCACCAATCCAACTGCTCCGCGAGCCGCTCGCTTCTTGTCATCGCCGCACACTACAGACCCGTCGAGCAGAGTGATCGTCGCCGTCTGCGGTCATCCTCCACTGTCACAAACCCCACAGACAGTCATCCCTAAATGGCACAGAAGTCAATCGATCGGCCTTCGCTGGCAATCGATCAACACCCACTGACACAGGTCACCGGAGCTGAGACTTTCAACACAGGTTGACACTGATCGGCGAGGCCGAGCTGGGGTGAGGGCCTGAGATTTCAGCCGTGGTTGACACCGCGTTTCAGCGGGGGGTGGCACGGTAGCGCACCGTCAGTCTTGTTGTCACCGAAATCGAATGATTCGACCACGGAGAGTGGTAACGCCTGTTCCCTGTCGATATGGAATCGATTTATAGCTCTGCCCAGTCGACGTTCTCGGCGCCGCGCGCCGTCGACGGCGTGATCGCCAGCCCACTCTGGTCGCATGCGTGCAGTTGGGACGAACTCGCCGTACCGTGCGATGCCTTCGGTACGCGCCGGTCGGTCCTCGACCTGGAGCGGGGGTGGTCGGAGCGGTGGACGACATCGTGGCGGTTCGGCAAGGCGGAGGTTGTCCGGTCGGTCGCTGGCCTGGGCGCGCTGCCTTTGGCGGGGTGTCGGCCGTGGAGGCCGTTCGGCTGGCGGACCAAGCAGCGGCATCGACCCGGTCTGGAGTCCTTGATCGGTACGGGGCGGCTGCACGCATTCGAGTCGCTGGAGGAGGACCGGTTCCTGGTGGCACTGGACTTCGCCGGTGGTCTGTTGGAGCTCTTGCCCCAGCCGTTCCTGCTGCGGTTCCGGGCGGAGGGCCGGTGGCGCGAGCACACGCCGGACTTTCTTGCGGTGACCAGAGGTGGCCGCTGGCTGATCGATGTCCGCCCGGCTGGGCGGATGGACCAGGACGACTTGATGCGCTTCGCCGCGTCGCAGGAAGCCGCACTCGCAGTGGGCTGGCGGTACACGGTCGTGACCGGGTGGCGCCCGCACGTGGCCACGAATTTGGACTCGCTCTACTCACGACGGCGAGCGATGACGGATCCGCTGGGCTTGAAGGCAACGCTCCTCAAGGCCTCTCAGGCTCCAGGTAGTCCGTTCACCTTCCGGGAGTTGGCGGTCGGCAGCGGTATCGAAGCCGTTGCCCGGGCCGTGCTGCTGCACCTGCTCTGGCATCGCCAACTGGGCATTGACCTGTCTGAGCCGTTGGAGGACCGAACTGTGGTGTGGGCCGCAACTGTGAGAGGAGCCTCGGCGTGAGCGCCACCGCGTTCCTAGAGTTGGCTGCCGGCGAGTTGCTCGTGATCGACGGGACCGAGTGGCGTGTGGAGTACCTCGAGCCGCAGTACGGCCGGGTGGTACTTACCTCGCAGACCGGCAAACGGGTGCCGACCACCTTCCGTATGCTCGCAAACCACCCGGACTGCCGACGCTCGACCCGCACGGCGGGCGCGTCCGCATCAGGACGGGGCCGCCAGCCGAAAACCACGAGTGACCTGGAGCCCGAACGCCTCAAGTTGATGCGCATCCGTCGGGCGCATCTCCTGGAGATCGAGACCGGCTACCGCAGCGGGGACCCGCTGCGGGCCGCCCCGGGGGAGCCTCGGCCGCAATACGATCCGGACCGCACCACGGTCACCCAGCGCCGCCGGACGAAGGAAGCCGAGTTAAAGGCCCTGGACCCGGCCCACGCACAGGCGCTGGCCCTGGACCAGGTCAGCTACCGCACCCTCATCCGGTGGGAGGCCAGGCGCCGGGCCGATCTCGAAATGGGGTGCGCGGACAACCGCTGGACGCCGGCCACCCGGGGGCATCCCAGCGTGACCGAACCGGTCCGCGAGGCCATCCTCGCGGTCCGCGCGGACACCCTGCACCGTTCGAAGGTCAACATGCGGGTGCGGGTCGGCCTGATCCACCAGTACGTCCGCGAGAAGTTCGGTGAGGAGGCTGTCGAGAAAATTCCCAGCTACGGGACTCTGCGGGTGGTCTGGCGGGAATGGTTCGGCAGCGGGCGGGCCCGGCAGAAGTACGCCCGTTCCGCCGAGTTGGAGACCAGTGGTGAACACGTGGTGATCCAGAGGCCGGGCCAGGTCGTCGCCCTGGACACCACCATCCTGCCGGTGATGGTCCGCGAGTCGGTGTTCGATGACCCGGTCGCGGTCCATCTCAGCCTGGCGATGGACGTCTACACCCACTCGCTCGTCGCCTTCCGGCTCACGCTCGTTTCGGATACCTCCACGGACATTGCGATGATGCTGCGGGACGTGATGTCGCCGCTGCCGATGCGTCCGGACTGGGACCAGGACATGGAATGGCCCTACCCAGGAGTCCCGGCCGCGCTGGTTGCCGAGTTCGCCGGTCACAAGGTTGCCGCGCTGCCCTTCTTCGCCCCGGAGACTGTGACCACCGATCACGGCAGCGTCTACCGCAACCATCACCTGGTCGATGTCCAGCAGGCGCTTCAGGTGCGGATCTTGCCGGCGCGTGTCCTGAGGCCTACCGACAAGGCTGCCTGCGAGAGGGCGTTTGGAGCAGTTCGATCTCTACTGTTCGAATATCTGCCCGGTTACACCGGGGTGGACGTTGCCGACCGGGGGGCCGATCCCGAAGCCGATGCCACCTTGACGGTGGATCAGATGGAACACCTGCTGGCCACCTGGATCGTCCGGATCTGGCAGAACAGGCGCTTGGGCGAGCACGCGCCGTGCTGGGATCCGGTGGGCGACCACAGCCCCAACACGCTGTTCGCCGCGGCGATGGCGCAAGGCGGCTGGGCGTTGGAGATTCCCTCGCCGAATCTGTACTACCGCGCCCTTCCGAGGCATGTCGTTGCCATTCACGGCAAGCGCGGAGTGAAGATCGGCGGACTTTGGTACGACGGCGATGCCTTGGACGCCTACCGGGACCAGCCATCCGGCCAGGGCGGGCGACGCAAGGACCGTTGGCATGTGCACCGTGATCCCCGAGACGCCCGTGCGGTCTTTTTCCAGGACCCGCGCACCCACGCCTGGCACACCCTGCGCTGGACGGGGCTGCCGCCCGAGGGGGAAGTCCCCTCTTTCAACGGCGCGCGCGTACGTGAACTCCTCACTGCCGCAAAGCAGGCAGGGCTGAAGCCGCAGTCCGACCGCGAACTGCTTCCCCTGCTCCTGGACCTGATCGCTGCTCACACGCCTGTCGACCAGTGGCCCAGCCGGATGACGAAGGCCCAGCGCACGGAGCGCTCCCGCGAGATCGCGCAGGGCCGGGCTGCCGCTCTCGACCGGCCGGCCCTCGCGGTCCCCCCGCCGCCCGCGCGGTGGACCGACCGGTTGCGGGAGGCCGACAAGGCCATTGACGACGAACGACGTCAGCGGCGCGAGGAGGCCGTGCCGGTGGCACCGGCCCCGGCACCGCGCCTGGGCGATGCAGCCCGCCAGCGGGCACGCGCTCTCCTGCCGGCTGACGAAGGTATATCGCATGCCGCTGCCCCCGTCCCCGCCACAGCGGAGGAAAAGTGATGGATGCCAAGCACTCTGACGCCACCCCGGAACGGCCCGGTTCGTGCTGCCCGGTGACCCACCAGAGCGAGAGACCGCCGAGGGCTGGTCG
Organism: Streptomyces scopuliridis RB72; assembly: GCF_000718095.1. Classification (GTDB taxonomy): domain Bacteria; phylum Actinomycetota; class Actinomycetes; order Streptomycetales; family Streptomycetaceae; genus Streptomyces; species Streptomyces scopuliridis. The sequence continues at coordinate 29,660 of NZ_JOEI01000015.1, forward strand.
ACCTGGCGGCTGACCAGGAACGACTTCCTCCCCGCCCCGGTGGTGGACCTGAAGACCTACCGCACATGGAGCCCGCTCGGCCGGAGTCTCAACGACCTTCACCGCCGCGCGACCCACGCGAACCTGCCGATGCAGGACACACCGATGAGCCTGGCGGTCTCGCGCCTGATGCACTCACGCATGCTGGCCAACTCCCTCAACGCACGGCCTACCACCCGCCCCGGCATCATGGTCAACGGAGGCGGAAACCAGGGGAAGACCGAGACCGCCGCCGAAGCAGCCGCAGCCTTCGAGGACCTTTGGCTGAGTCTGAGTCAGCGCTTCGACCCGGAACCCCTGCCCGGAACCCGGGACATCCGCTGCACAGTCGCTTACGTACAGACGCCCGTCAAAGCCACGCCGAAGTCGACCTGCGAGGCGATCCTGGAATTCTTCGGCGACGAGGTCAGCAGGAACCCCACTCTCACGCGACTGGTCCGGCGGGTCCGTACCTCACTCCGGGACCACCGAACGCGCGTACTCATCCTGGACGACATCACCCGGCTGAAGCTGCACCGGATCGACGACCAGGACACCCTTGACCTCCTGCGAGCCCTGATGAGCATGCACGTGACCCTCGTTCTGATCGGTGTCGGAATCCCCTTGTCCGGACTCTTACGCGAGGGACGGCAGGATCCCAAGACCAAACAGTGGCACTTCCCTCCTCCCACACCGGAACTGACCTGGGCCGATGAGGCGGCAACCCAGACAGAACGCCGCTTCGACCTGGTCGACCTCGAGCCCTTCCGCTACGGGGCACCCGAGGAGATCGCGGACTTCCTCACCCACCTCGCCGGACTGGAAGACCAACTGCGTCTACTGAAGGCCCGCCCGCACATGCTCACCAGCGGCACGATGCCCGAGTACATCTTCCGGCGGACCAGCGGAGTGGTCGGCTACATCGAACGGCTCATCGCGGACGGCGCCGCACTCGCGATGGACAACGAGGCGGAGGAACTCACCGAGGACCTCCTGGACGAGGTCGTCATCCGCGTCCGCGACCCAAAACGCGACGCGGAGGCCGGTGAAGAGGGGACCGTTCCGCCCCAGCCGGCGCGGACCGAGCCCAAGGCGGGCTCCAGGCCGAGAAACACGACCTTCGACGACAAAGGAATCCCGGCCACCAGTTCCTCCGTCGCGTGACCAGGAGACGCGATGATCCCAATCAGGCCTCTGCCACGCAGCCTTCCACCGCTGCCCGACGAATCGCTCCCCGGCTTCCTGATGAGGCTCTCCTACCGGCTCGAAGCGTCGCCGGCCGACCTCGCACATGCCACAGGGCTGACCCGCTCAGCGAGTGCGAACGGTTCGGTATCGCACATCATTCACATGCCAGAGGACGTACGGACAAGGTTCGCGCGAACGGTCAAGACCACTGAAGACGAGGTCACGGGCATGCTCCTGAGCCCTCTCGGGCTCCGCTACCCGCCAGCCTCCAACATTCCCTCCTCATACCGTCAGAAGCTATCGAGCCGTCACAACCGTTGGATCTTCCTCCACACGACACGTTTTTGCCCTGACTGCCTGGCCGGCGGGGACACGCCGATCGAGCAGGAATTCGGAGGTGCCTGGCGCCGGCTCTGGAGGCTGCCGCCGGTCTTCGCCTGTCCCACCCACAACCGGTTCCTCGAACACCGGTGTCCGGACTGCGGCCGACCAGCGCTATGTACCGTCACCAGGACCACCTACCGGGCGCTGCCCCGCTGGCGCGACACAGGGCTGCACCCCGCCCAGTGCCGGTCCCCACTGTCGGCCACGGGGCCCGCCGGGCACGGCCCCGAAATCGGCTGCCAGGGCCGACTCGACCGCTGTACTGCCTCCGCGCCCGCCCCCAGTGAACAGATCATGGCTTTCCAACGGCACATGCTCGACCTGCTGTCGGCTGCTGGCCCGACGACCACCGAAGTGCTCGGCAGCGAGGCCGCAGTCGGCAACTACTTCACTGACCTCCGTGTCCTTTGCCAGCTGATCAAGGCCAGCTGGCCTCGTGCCCGCGACATCCTCCCCGACCCGGGGCTTGCCGAAGCACTCGACGCTGACCAAGCAGCCCCGCGCGAAGAGCAGCCGTTCGCCGACCGGCCCCAGAGCCTCATCGATGCTCCCGCGCTGGCTTCCGCTCCCTGCGCGGCCCTTCTGGCCGCCGCCGACCGGCTACTTCGACTGGAGAATCCCCGTGACCTGGGCGAGCACGTCCGCTTGCTGGTAGTGCACGACCCACGCCGGCGAAGCAGCGGCGAATGGCGCAGGGACTTCCTGGACACCAGACCCGACTGTTCCCAAGGTTTCCTGCAAGCCGTCGCCCCCGTGCTGCAGACCTACGCCCGGGAACTACGGCCCCGCGCTTTGAAACGACCCATCCGCCGAACACGCTTCGGCCCCCAGCACATCCCCCATTTCCTCGAAGACGGCTGGTACGAAAGGTACTTCGCTCACATGAACGGAATCCCGGCGTCCAGCATCCGGCGAACAGCTGTGCTCCACCTGTGTCAGATCGCAGTCGGTGGCTCGCTCTTCAAGGCCGGGACGCTCCTGGGACTGCCGCTCAACCCCGCGGGCACCCACCGGGCCTCCGACAATGCGAAGGCCGTCCACAACTGGGCACGGACACGGCCTGACCCACAGGAGTTCGAACTCGCCGTCCACGCGCTGGCCGACGAACTCGACAGCCGAGACGATCTGGTCGACTACCGTCGTCGGCGCGATGCTCTGCGCTACTGGTGCATCGACCCGGCGACCTGGAACGAGATCACCGACAGGATCCCCATCCCGACCGGACGGGGTGGACGCCCCGACTTCAGCGACCGTAAACGCCAGACCGCGTCCATCATCACGTGGACCACCTTGACTCAAGGCGAGCATGTGTACGCTCCGCACCCCATCCGCGACCAGCAGCCCCGGGGAACCCACCAACTCTGGCGGACAAGCGACAGCGCATTCTGGGCACGCATTCAGCACGGAACCACAGGCACCACCGACAACAACTGGCTCTCCCTGCTCTCCCACTACGCTGCGTTCCTCGCCCCGATCATCGACAAGGACGGCACCGTCCCGCGTGGCATCTCGCCGTGGACACCTGGCATCGCAGCGGTGCGGTGAACCGCGCGGGCAACACCCACGGCTCATCTCCGCCGTTCCGCCGAGCTTCACGCGACCGCCCCGACCTGGACCGACGAGACGGGCGGCTATCGCCGCCCGTTAAGCTCCGTGACTCAGCACCCCACTGCGGGCGCGACTTTGGACAGCGACGCAGACGGCCCGAACGCCGTCCGGCCGAGGGGGTACGAATGAGCGCGGTTCTGCGTCGGGACCGGCGGGCATTCCCGTCCGACCCTCCGCGTGACCTCGCCGACCCCCACGCGATTGCCGCACACGACTGGGCGGCCTTCCAGGCCGTATCGCACATGTCCAACCACTGGGACCGTCCCGGTTGGAGCGGAGGCCGGGCCTACTACTGGATGCTCACTTTCCCCAATGAGCGCGCGCTGATCAACGATGCTCGCGCCTGTCAGGACGCCGTTACCAACCCGGCGCTGGACCTGGTGCCTGCCGATGGCCTTCACATCACGTTGAACAAGGTCGCCGACAGTGCCGCCATGGGTGAAAGGGACCTGGCCCGAGTTGTGCAAGTGGCCCAGGACACGGCGCCCCAAGCCTTCGATCTGCAGGTCGGCCCGCTGGCGGGGTCACGCGGTGCCCTGCGCTACAGCGTTGCCCCGTGGAACCCACTGATCAGCCTTCACGCGATACTCGCTCGTGCGGGGACGTTGGCTGGAGCCGCTGGAGGAAGATCCACCGAATCTTTCCGTCCACATCTTGGAATCGCCTACAGCAACACGACCCGCCCCGCAGATTCGGTGATCAGCCAGGTAGCCGAGCTCCGAGGCCGGCCGACTCTCCCGGTTCACGTCTCGCACGCGGACCTTGTGGAACTGCGTCGAGAAAACGCTACCTACAGGTGGGACGTCATCTCTGCGATCACCTTGTCCGCCGGGAACTGATGTCGGCGTCGGTGCCAGCAAGCCCAGCAACGTGCAGGCCGACGCTACACGGTCCTCCCGTTGCTGAAAATCAGGACGAACTGGCCTGCGAAGTACGAGGACCTGGCCCAACTAGGGCACAGTGGAGCGACCTTGGAATGTCAGAGGTCTTCAGTAGCCTGACGTCATGAAGGCGAGCGACTTCCTGATCTCGGTGCAGCGAGACTTCCTCGGGACACCGTGGGTGCGGCAGGTCCTGGACACCGACCGCGTTGCAGCACTGAGGTCCGGCCCGCTCGAAGACGTGCCGGACCTGGAGGCCGCCCAGGCGATCGTCCGCTTCGTTTGCGCTGAACTGGAAGCCTTCGGCACCAGCGGCGGTGAGAACGTCGACGATGAAGGAAGCGAGGAACTCCTCCGCTGCCTCAAGGCGGTGCTGCGGAGGCACGGCATCGACTTCAACCCGCCCTTTCGTAGCCATGGGGGATTCCGCCGGTACTGGATCGAGAAAGGCATGGACGGCGGAGGCGGCTACGCGAAGCGCCGCGGTTACCTAGCAGAGCTATTCGATCCGATCCGGGCTCGGCTGGACGAATTGGAGGTTGCCAGCGAGCGATTGGAAGGCCTGCGCGGTGTCGACGGCACTCTGAAGAACATCGTTTTCGCTTCCACTGGCTACAAGCCCGAGATCATCATGAGCGAGATGATCGACGGTGCGATCGAGATCGTCGAGCACGCGGACACCTGCCTCGTCTACAACCGCCCGCTGACCGACGCTGGACTCACCTGGGGCGAACTCGTCGACTGGTGGCGCGAGCAGAACAACATGGCGGACGCTGACGATCGCACTGTGGCCCTGTCGCTGCACGAAAGACTGAAGAGGTCCCTCGGCTCAGAGGCCGAGCGCTACCTCTTCTACGCCTTCGTCAGTCGCTACGCTGAGCCGGACGCAATGTCGCAGCCCGCGCTTCTTCCTCAGGTCTATGTACATTTCGACCCGCTCACCGAGCGCCAGCGGCAGTTTCTCAAGAAGCCCCGCCGACTCGCTCGGGAGCGCATGGACTTCCTTCTGCTGCTGCCCGGTGGAGTGCGAATCGTGATCGAGGTGGACGGCAAGCACCACTATGCGCGAGAAGTGCCGAAGGGGTCAGATAACTGGGAGGTCGCAGCCGACCTCTACTCAGAGATGGTTGCAGAGGACCGTGCGCTACGACTCAAGGGTTACGAGGTTTTCCGCTTCGGCGGGAAGGAGATACTTGCGGCTCGCGAAAACCTGGCGTTTATACGCCAATTCTTCCTCGACCTGGAAGCGCGCTTCTGGTGTGAATGAGTGTCGCGGTGGATTTTTTATCACTGCCGCAAAATAGAGAAAACGCCGAACCGTTCGAAGAGAAAACATCGACATGACATCTGATTCAAGTCAGCTAAATGATAAAGCTCTCGCAGGACTTGAAGCGTTGACCAACTTGCTGAAGGACGGAGGTGCCGGTGACCACGCGCCCTCTCCGCTGGAACGTCGGCCCTTCATGATTGGCTGGGGCTTGGTGGCCGCGCTGCATCGGCAAGCGTGTGCAGTGCTGCTTCTGCATAGATCGAATCTCGGACACGAAGCCGCCCCCAACCGGCGGCTGATGATCGAGTACATGAGCCAGTTGCAATGGCTCGCTCGCGACGGCGAGGCCGCGGCTGACTCCATGAACAAGCACTTCCAGTACTCCCACGGCAAGCTTCGGAAGGCCGTGGACGAGGGAGGAATTTTCACCTACGACGACGAGGTCGCCGCAGCTGCGGACAGCGTTGCGACGGCGTCACTCCCAAGTTCGCCAACGGACACCTTTAATGGAACGGCCCATTTGCTCGGTAGCCTCGGCAACGGTATCCAAGAGGTCTGGATCAGTGAGACCCAGCTGTCGCACTCAGGCATCGCAGCCGCGCGAGCATTCTTCGACGACTCGGCGTCAGACGTCATCCACCTATTCGATGCTCCGCGATACGGCTCGGCTCCAAACCCAGCTGAGGCATCGCCTTTTATGGCATTCATGCTGCTGTACTTCGGAATTCAGGCGTTCAACGAGCTGATGGTCGACCAGCCGTGGACGGCTGAGCTCGACCGTATTGGTCAGATGGGCGGACTAGCCTAGCGCGTTTGTGGCGGAATCCGCTACAGCGAGGTAACTACCCGAGGCGTCGGGGATTCTCGACACAAGACAGGTCAGGCCAGATTCCTCCGTGAAGCCACGGCTCTACAACCGTCTTGAGCTTCTCTGCAAACGGATCGGGCAGCTTCGTGACCAGATTGGTCGCCCATTGCCTTGTAGCGCCGGCTGCCCAGTCGGCGATCTGGAGTTGGGGCACAGCGCTGCTGTCGGAGAAAGTGATGCTAGTTATGGCCAAACGTGGCATCAGATGTCCGGGTCGTGCAGGATCGGGCAGCTCGTGCAAGGCGAGGAGTGTGTCAGCGTGGCGCGAGATGGTCTTCGACTCATCGTGCACCAAGGCGAAATCGCCGAGTATCTGACCCATCTCGTGGCAGAGCGGAACCAGGCAAGGCACAGCCGGGTCCAACGCGTCCAGAAGTTCGCCTGAGGCGATCGTCGCAATGATGTCGTCTGCTTGCGCCCGCGTGTAACCCAGAATCTCAGACACATCGGAGAATTCGGGGTGCGTGGTGACCTGGTAGGCAGAAATCGCAGCGAACAAGTCGTCGGCGCTAGCACGGCTACGTCGGCGAGCGGCACCAACGAATGTGTAGAGCATGTGGTCGTAGGCGTCAGCATCACCCATCAGCCTGCCACCCGCATGCAGCAGGTTCGCCAAGGCGACCGCAGCGCCGTCGGCGTACATGTTGTATCCGGTCTCGTGTGCCAGCTGTTCGACCAGCAGGTCGACCATCTTTGTTGTCACCATGAATTGCTTGTCCGCGACATACGCCAAGATCGTTGCGTCGGCCATGGACTCGAAAGCTGTCAGCAGTGCTGATCGTCCCTTGTCCGTCTTAGACAATGAGGTGTACTTCGGTTCACCATGTCCCCGGGGAAGCCGTGCCTTGACGTCGTCCACGACCTGGCGAGCCATGTGATCGTCGATGTGTACGACTGCGGCGCAGAAGACGGGTTGAGCCGGATCGAGCAGATTTTCCCCGGTTGAGTTCGATTCGTCCGCGTAGACGGTGGGTGTGGCTGACATAGGGGCAAGCATCCCCCTCCCGTCGCGATGATGTCGACGTCTTTCCCTGCTGTGCAGGAGGGATCAGCTACGGCTGACGGTCTGACAACTGTCGGCTCTGGCACGTACTCTGGGTGGTGGAGCGCACCGATGTCGGTGACCCGCACCAGCCCCAGTGGACCGATCCCGGTCCGGGGAGGCCAGTACTACGGTTCCTGCGAGGAGCCAGCGGTGGCCGGGTGGCGGTGATCTGTCCAAGGTGGTCGCAACGGCCCAGTGCCCCGCAGCGGCGGGGAGGCGGTACGGCGGCGGCACCCACCTCTGCACAGGCGGGAGGCGGTCCCACTCCGCGTCCCGATCCGTTCAGGGAATGCGGCGAGAGCCGGCCGTCCCTGCGTACGAAAGCAGAGGTGCGGTATGTCGCCGCGTCGTCCCAAGCGCCCTTCCGGTCGCTTTCCCTATCTCGACGAGCCCGAGTACCGATCCCAGTTCGTCGACGCCGGTTTGGCCGATCCCCGGTGCACTCTCGACCGAAGCGCCCTGGAGCGGATGGCCACCGAGGCCATCAACCTCAAGCCCCTGATCGCGACGAGCGGCAACAAGAGCACCGGCGTCGTCGTCACGGGCTTCAAGGACGCCGCCGTGGACCCGGTGCGCACCGAGCACGGCACCCTCTACCAACTGAGGGTCAAGCAGCCCGGCCTGGCCAGTGCGATCAACCAGTTCAACATCCGCTTCGCCTACGACGTCGCCCAGAACGCCAACGTGGCCACCCCGCGAGTGGTCCCGGTCAAGGCGCCGGACGGCGGCCAACAGGCGGTACTGGAGGTCGAGTTCGACTCGGAGGAGGCGCTGCTGGAGCACCTGACCTTTATCGAGGGCAGGCTGACCGCAGCGGAGAAGGCCCGCAAGTACGACCTGAAAGCGGACCTCGCGGTATCGGGTCAGTCCGAGCGGGCCACCTACCACGTTGTGCGCTACCGAGTCGCTGGCCAGGTGTGGGACACCACCAGCGCCACTGCCGGGTCGAACCGTACCCGCCACCGCCACGACCTGTTCGGACTCCAGCCCGCGGTCGGCCTGCTCGGCCTGCCGCAGCAGCTCCTCGGAGGACCCGACGGCCAGCGCTGGCGCAACCCGGCCGACTGGCGGGACCGCTACACCGCACAGCTCAACACGTACGACGGCATCGACCCCGAGGACATCGAGATCCCGGAGGACGACGCGGAGAAGGCCAAGGAGGCCCAGGAAGCCCGCCGCTGGGCGGAACTGGCGGCCTCCGCGCTCCAGGTGGCGACCACCGACGCCGCCTTCGTCATCGGCTACGTGCCGGCCGAGGGCGCGCGCCCGGACTTCGACGCCGCACTGGCGTCGACCAACCTGCGCACCCACCTGCGCGGCCCGCTCGATTTCACCGGCACCAACCAGGCCATGGCATCCGGCCGGAAGCTGGTCAACCGCGCGTACGCCGACAACGCGATCACGGAGCTGGAGCACGCGGTCCTCACCGGCACGACCCCGGCCGCGTACCTGCATGACGACCCGCGCGAGGCCGTGGTGAACCTCGTCCGGCTGGTGGACCGGGTGGTCTTCCCCAGCGACATCCCCAGCCTGCGCAGGACGACCAAGGTTCTCGTCGAGCCGTCGCCAGCCCACTTGAGGGCCAAGCACGCGGAGACCCGCGGAGAGATCCGCAGCGCGCTGCTCACCGCTGCAGTGGGCGGGGTTGACCTCCCGGCCGCCGCCATGGACACCCCCCATCAGAAGATCGTGCGCCAGGGCATTCCGACCACCGGGCTGTCCGCCGCCGAGCTGATCGCCGCGGCGACCTCGGCCGAACCGAGCGACGGCCGCGACGCCGCCCGCGCCGAGCTGGCACACATCGCGGTACCGGGCCTCGTCAACGGCAAGGTGCTGCTCGGCTCCTACGGTTCCACCGGCGACCGCCGGGCGGTGTCCACCAAGCTGGTCGCGGCCCGCATCACCGACGACGGGGTCCGGCTGTTCATCGAGGCCATCGACGCCTTCGCCGAGGTGATGAAGCTCCGCGCCGGCCACAAGGTCACGCCGCGGCCGGGCGCGTCGGCAGGCCGTCTGCGCCGGGTAGCCGACGGGTCCGTCGCCACCACCGACAAGCCGGCCGACTCGGAGTGGTTCACCAGCCACTGGCCAGTGGAGAACACCGACTCGGATGGCGGAGTGGGCACACCCTCCGCGCTCTCGCCCAGCGAGCAGTGGGCGGAGAAGCTCAAGGACACCACCGGCCTGGTCGACAACGCGAGGAAGGCCGTGACAACCCTCTCCACACACTTCGAGGACATGCATGCCCTGGTGGGACCGGACAGAGAGATGACCGCCGAGGAGCGGGAGTCGTGGCAGGACGAGCTCGACAAGCTGGAGCCCATCGTGGTGAAGGCCGGCACGTACCTGAGGAAGCTCCGGTACCGGCCGACCGACACCGGCACGACGACCGGCGGCATCGGCGACTTCACCTTCGGGACGGAGGAGGCCGAGTGAGTGGCATCCGGCCAGGGGCGCGTACACCGAAAGACGCCGCACCGCCGCCGGGCCCGATCCTCCGGCCACCGCACGTCCCGCTTCTTGCGCGCGCCCTGGGTGGCTACTGCAGCAGCGACCCGTACTGGTCGCAGGTCGACACCGTCGAGGCGTTCGCTCCGGGCCTCTACCTCGTGGTCGACGCCCATGGCCGCATCGTCTGGCTCGGCATGGCCGCCGGCGAACAGGGAGTGACCGGACGGATCAGGAAGCACCTGCTCGAGCCGTGGAAGCTGGCTCACTTCCACCGGGTCTGGGTCGCCTCCGCCTACGACCAGATCTCCCGGCCTGCTCTGGAGGCCGCCGAAGGCTGGGCCGCCGACGCGCTGGATCTGCGTACCCGGATGCCGTACCGCACCTGGCCGCCGTCCACCGACTGGCTGTCCCTCATCGGCCGTCAGCCGGTGGCCTGACTCGTCGCCCGTGGGCCCGGGACCGCTTCGGTCCGGGGCCACGCCCGACCGACCCGTCTATCGGCATCGTGGTGCGGACTCTGAAACACCTCGCCCTTGACTTGGATCTCAACCCGTAGCCGTGTCGGGTAGCCGGATCACGGCAACGTGACCCGGCTACCCGAACACAGTTCGGCAGTGTCAAATCCTGCTGAAAAGTGCCATCTCTCGCTGACAGTCTCAGGAGCCGCGGCCCGATAATGCTTGCCGAGCGAGCTGTTCCGATATATCGTTGACGCATCGCGACAGATCAACGATGTAGGGAGTGACAGAGCGATGCGTTCACACGGACATGACCATGGACATGAGCATGGACGCGGACACGGTCCGGGACCCGGCGCCTGCGGACCCGGCCACCCGGGCAGGGGCGACTTCGAGGGGCGGCGCGGGGCCTTCGGGCCGTTCGGGCCCGGCTTCGGCGGTCCCTTCGGCGGCGGTGGCCGCGGGCGCGGCGGCGGCAGGGGAAGGGCACGGCGCGGTGATGTACGCGCGTCGATCCTGGCCCTGCTGAAGGACCGGCCCATGCACGGATACGAGATGATCCAGGAGATCGGCGAGCGCAGCGGCGGGGCCTGGCGCCCCAGCCCCGGCTCGGTGTACCCGACGCTCCAGCTGCTGGAGGACGAGGGGCTGATCACCAGCCGGAGCGAGGGCGGCAAGAAGCTGTTCACGCTCACCGACACCGGGCGCACGGAGGCCGAATCGGGGCCCGAGGCCCCGTGGGAAGAGGCCGGCCGGGGCATCGACTGGGACACGATGAACGAGATCCGTCAGGCCGGCTTCGGGCTGATGGAGGCGTTCGGACAGGTCTGGAAGACCGGTACGCCCGAGCAGCGCCAGAAGGCTCTGGCGGTCATCACCGAATCACGCAAGAAGCTCTATCTGATCCTCGCCGATGAGGACTGAGCACGCTTCGGCCCGTACTGGAGGCCCCGCGGCCATGCCTGTATCGCAGGCGCCGCGGGGCCTCTGCGTGTCCCCCTTGCCCGCCGCGTCCGCGGAGGCAAGGCGGCGCGCTTCACCGGGGAGAGAAGGGGGGGCGATCTCATTCGTAAGGAGGAGAACCGGTCCAGATGTGCCCAACTCCGGTGGGACGCGAGAATGCTCCCCGGCGGGGATGCTCCGCAAGCCCGGGACTGATGGGGTGAGAGGGTGCAAAGCCCACCTCCGCGAGTGCCGGAACCGTCCGCACCGAACCGACCCGATACCGCGTCCGCGCGCGCCGAGGTCGAGGCCCGGCTCACCCCGGAGCTGGCGTCCGTCGTCTCGGGCGCGCGCAGAAGGGCGCACCGCGACGGAGACCGGCAGGTCGACACCGCCCATCTGCTGCACTCACTGCTGGAGACCGACCCCGAGGTGCGGGCCGCGTTCGGCGGCGGCCCCCAACTGGCCCGGGTGCTGGGCTATCTGGTCCAGCGGAGCATCGGCTACGGACTGCGCTGGCAGGGGACCGTGGAGGACTCCGGGGCCGTGCCCGTGGTGCGGGAGCGCCCCGTGACGGGCTGGTCGCCCCCGGCCGTCACCGCCATGGCGGGCGCGCTGGAGCGCGCCGAGCGGCGCGGTGAGCCGCTGGCCGGCGGGCTCGATCTGCTCGCCGCGCTCGCCGCCGACCGGGAGTGCCGGGCGGTCGATGTGCTCGAACGGGCCGGGGTGGACGCGCGATCGCTGGCCGGGCGGCTGTCCGGTACGTCACGATCGGTCTGACCACGGGCGATTCGGCCCGCCGCGTCGTGCCGGTCCTGTGCCGTCCCGCCGGACCTCGGCTGTCTCGACAGGCGTCATGAGGATGACGCTCCTGACGTCGGCTGTCATGATGACGCCATGCACATGTCTCAGGGGAGGAGCGTCGGCCTGGGCCTTGCCCTGGCGTCGGCGTTCGCGTTCGGCGGTTCGGGCGTGGCGGCCAAGCCGCTGATAGAAGCGGGGCTCGACCCGCTCCATGTCGTCTGGCTACGAGTCACCGGCGGCGCCCTGGTGATGCTTCCGGTGGCCTGGCGCCATCGGGCGCTGGTACGGCAACGGCCCGCGCTGCTCGCCGGATTCGGCCTGCTGGCCGTGGCGGGCGTCCAGGCCTGCTACTTCGCCGCGATCTCCCGTATCCCCGTCGGGGTCGCGCTGCTCATCGAGTATCTGGCCCCCGCGCTCGTCCTCCTCTGGGTCCGGTTCGTCCAGCGGCGGCCCGTGACCCGCGCCGCCGCGGTCGGCGTCGTTCTCGCGGTGGGCGGGCTCGCCTGTGTGGTCGAGGTCTGGGCCGGGCTGAGCTTCGACCTGGTCGGGGTGCTCCTCGCGCTCGCCGCCGCCTGCTGCCAGGTCGGCTACTTCGTCCTCTCGGACCAGGGCGCCGACGGGGAGGACGCGGCCGATCCGCTGGGCGTGATCGCGTACGGACTGCTCGTCGGGGCCGTCGTACTGACGGTGGTCGCCCGGCCCTGGGGGATGGACTGGTCGCTGCTCGGCGGGAGCGCCGACATGGGCGGAGCGAGCGTGGCCGCGGCCCTGCTGCTCGGCTGGATCGTGCTGATCGCCACCGTGCTCGCCTATATGACGGGAGTGGTCTCCGTACGCCGGCTCTCGCCGCAGGTGGCGGGCGTGGTCGCCTGTCTGGAGGCGGTCGTCGCGACCGTGCTGGCCTGGGTGCTGCTGCGGGAACATCTCTCCGCGCCGCAGATCATCGGCGGCGTCGTGGTGCTGACCGGCGCGTTCATCGCCCAGTCGTCGACGCCGAAGGCGCCTTCCGGGCCGATGGCGGGCGGTACGGGGGCGGGCGACCCGGCGCGGTTGTCCGCCGGACACCCCACGACATAGGGTGCCGATTATGCACTTGACCGTTCTTCCGCCTCCCGCGTCGTAACGCGGGCGGCCATCCGCTGACGAAGACCGGGCTCGGACAGGACCTCGGCCGTACAGGCCCCTGTCCCGAGCGGTTCGTCGCTGCCCGCGTGACGGAGCCGAGCGACCACACCCATCCCGTTCTTCACACGGAGACGTCACGTGCCGAATCCTGTATCTTCCGCTGCTTCCGGCCTGCCGGTCGGGCGGAGTCTGTTCTTTCTGATCGTCGCCGGGGTCGCCTGGGGGACCGCCGGCGCCGCCGCCTCGCTGGTCTACCGGGTCAGTGACCTCGGCCCTCTCGCGCTCTCCTTCTGGCGCTGCCTGGGCGGTCTCGTCCTGCTGCTCGGCGCGCTCGCGCTCCGGCGGCGCCGGGAGCCCGCGCCCGCGGAGCCGCGCCGGCGACGGCTGCTCCGGATCCTCGGGACCGGTATCGGTCTCACCGTCTTCCAGAGCGCCTACTTCGCCGCCGTCGAAGCGACCGGTCTCGCGGTCGGTACGGTCGTCACCCTCGGCGCCGGCCCCGTCCTCATCGCGCTCGGCGCCCGCCTGACCATGGGCGAGCGGCTGGGCGGCGGCGGTCTGGTCGCGGTGACGGGCGCGCTCGCCGGGCTCGGAGTGCTGGTACTCGGCGGTGAGAGCGGCTCCGTACGCCCGGCCGGCATCGCGCTCGCGATCCTGTCGGCGGCCGGGTACGCGGGGATCACCCTGCTCACGCGCCGGCTGGGGCGCGAGGGCGGCGGTGGCGACGCGATGGCCACCACCGCCTGGGCGTTCGCCATCGGCGCGGTCCTGCTGCTGCCGATCGCCTGGGGCGAGGGGCTGCTGCCGCACACCGCGGAACCGGCCCGGGTGGTCTGGCTGCTGGTGTACGTCGCGGCGGTGCCGACCGCGCTCGCCTACGCCCTCTACTTTGCCGGGGCAGCGGTGGTGCGGGCCGCGACCGTCTCGGTGATCATGCTGCTGGAGCCGGTGAGCGCGGCGGTGATCGCCGTCGTTCTGCTCGGTGAGCGGCTGACCGTCGCGACTCTGCTGGGTACGGTCCTGCTGCTCGCGGCGGTGACCGGTCTCGCGCTGGCCGAGGCGCGCCTCGCAGCTGTACGGCGCCGGGCGGCGGCGGTCGTCTGACACCGCCGCCCGAACTCCGCGTGGTGTCGTCCGTGGTGTCGTCTCAGAGCGCGGAGAGATAGTCCGGCAGTGCGATGGCCGGGTCGAGATCGTCGGACCGGACGGGCGCGCCGTAGCCGCGCGCGAGCGGGACGACCCCGGCCCAGTGCGGCAGCGAGAGGTCCTCGGGATCGTCGTTGGGGCCGCCCGTGCGGACCTTGGCGGAGACCTCGTCGAGATCGAGGCGGATCACGGCGGTCGCCGCCAGCTCACGGGCGTTCGCCGGGCGCGAGTCGTAGGAACGGCCCGGTACGACGTGGTCGACGATCGCGTCGAGCGCGGTGCGCCGTTCCTCGGGGTCGGTCACCTGGCGGGCGATGCCGTGGACCACGACGGAGCGGTAGTTGATCGAGTGGTGGAAGGCGGAGCGCGCGAGCACCAGACCGTCGACAAGCGTCACGGTCAGACAGACGGCGAGACCGGGGCCGGCCTCGCTCTCGGCCGCGCGCTCCGTACCGCCGCCGGCCGCTGTCATGCGCAGTGGCCGCGAACCGGTCGAGCCATGGACGTACAGCCGCTCGTCCACCCGGCCGTAGAGCGTCGGCAGGACGACCGGAGCGCCGTCGCGGACGAAACCGAGGTGGCAGACATACGCCTCGTCGAGTATCCCGTGCACCAGCTCGCGGTCGTATGCCGCCCGCTCGCGGGCGCGGGTGGGGACGGTGCGTGGGGTGGGCTGGTAGGCGGCGGTGCTCTCCGGCATTGCGATCTCCATTGCACTAGTGCATAATCTTCTTTGTGCTAGGAGAGTATCGGATTGAGGGTCGGCGCGCGGCGGAGATTTCCGCCAGCGTGGAGCGCGCGGTGGGTTCCGGGGAGCTGGCTCCGGGGCAAGTCCTCCCGCCGATGCGGGAGTTGGCGACGGAGCTGGGGGTCAATCCGAATACGGTCGCCGCCGCCTACCGGAGCCTGCGGGACCGAGGGGTGATCGAGACGGCGGGGCGCCGGGGGAGCAGGGTGCGGGCCCGCCCCGCCAGTACGGCGCGCGGCTCGATCCGGGTCGACGCGCCTCCGGGCGTACGCGATGTGTCGGAGGGCAACCCCGATCCGGCGCTGCTGCCCCCGCTGCACGACGCCCTCGCCGCCGCCGCGCTGCACAACGCGGACCATCCGGGGCTGTACGGACAGGCGCCCGTCGACCCGGAGTTCGCGCGGCTCGCCCGCGCGGGGCTCGACGCCGACGGGGTGCCGGCCGGACCGGTCGCCGTGACCTCCGGATCGCTGGACGCGATCGAACGCGTACTGGCGGCCCATCTGCGACCGGGCGACGCGGTGGCCGTCGAGGATCCGGGCTGGGGCGGTCTGCTGGATCTGGTGCCCGCGCTCGGGCTGCGGCCCGAACCGATGGGGGTCGACGACGAGGGGCCGCTCCCCGCCGGACTGGCACGGGCGCTGCGGGCCGGTGTCCGCGCGGTCATCGTCACCGACCGCGCGCAGAACCCGACCGGCGCCTCGGTGGGGGCGGCCCGCGCCGAGGATCTGCGCGCCCTGCTCGCCGCTTATCCCGAGGTGCTGCTCATCGAGGACGACCACGGCCACGGCATGGTCGATCTGCCGCTCCACCCGCTCGCCGGGACCACCGGCAGCTGGGCGTTCGTACGCTCCACCGCGAAGGCGTACGGACCGGATCTGCGGATCGCGGTGCTCACCGGGGACGCCCTGACCGTGGACCGGGTGACGGGGCGTCAGCAGCTGGGTCCCGGCTGGGTCAGCCGGCTTCTCCAGCGCGCCGTCGTGGAGCTGTGGACCTCGGGGGCCGTGGATGTGCCGGCCGTGGCGCGGTCGTACGGCGAGCGGCGCGACGCGCTCGTACGGGCCCTGGCGGAGCGGGGCATCGAGGCGCACGGCCGTAGCGGGATGAACGTCTGGGTGCCGGTGGCCGACGAGACCGGGGCGGTGGCACGGCTGCTGCACGCGGGCTGGGCGGTCGCGCCGGGGGCGCGCTTCCGTATGGCCACGCCGCCGGGCGTACGGCTGACGGTGTCGGACATGACGGGCGACGACATCGGGCCGGTCGCCGACGCGGTGGCATCGGCGGCCGGCCCGGCGCCCGCGCGCAGCTACGGCTGAGGCGCGGCCGGGACCTGCGCGGCTACGGGCCGCTTCCTGGCCCTGCTCTGGGTGAGCGCGGCCCCGGCCAGGACGATCAGGGCGCCGACGGGCGTGTTCCAGCTCAGTTGTTCGCCGAGCAGGGTGACACCGGCCGCCGTGGCGATGACCGGGATGAAGTACGTGACCATCTGGCCCGTCGTCGGGCCGACTTCGGCGACCACCCCGTACTGGAGCAGGATCGCCAGACCGGTGCCCAGCGCGCCGAGCACGATCACGGCGAGCAGCGGACCCGCCGGGAGCGAGGTCGGCAGAGTGGTGAACAGCGGTGTCACGAGAGCGAGTTGCAGCGTGGCCAGGAAGAGCTGCGCGCCGGTCAGGGAGAGATGGGAGCTGCTGTTGCCCGCCAGCGTGCGGCGTACGTAGATCCAGCCGATCGGATAGCTGAGCGAGGCGAGCAGTGCCATCGCCGTACCCGTGACATCCAGACCGGAGAAGCCCTGCCAGGCACCCAGCACGGTCAGCACACCGAGGAAGCCGAGGCCGAGCCCGGCGACCCGGCGCCGGGTGGGCCGGTCCTCGGAGAGCGCGACCAGCGACAGAGCCATGCCCCAGAGCGGCGACGTGGCGTTGCAGATGCCCGCGAGCGTCGAGGGAATCGTCAGCTCGGAGTAGGCGAACAGCGAGAACGGCAGCGCGTTGAGGAAGAACGCCGCGACGGCCAGATGCCCCCAGGTGCGGGGCCCGCGCGGCAGGCGGTCCCGCTTCACCGCCATCGCCACGGCCAGCACCGCCGTACCGAAGAAGAGCCGGCCGAAGGTGACCTGGAAGGGGGCGAAGCCATGGGTGCCCACCTTGATGAGCAGAAAGCTGAAGCCCCAGATGAGCGCGAGCACCGCGAACCGGATGCGCCAGTCCACGGCGGGGCGGGTACGGAGGGAGCCCGGCCGCGCCGGATCGGCGGCGGCGGGCGCGGCCGGAACGGCGGGGGAGGGGGAGACGGAGTCCGGCCCGGGACGGGGCGGGGTGGCGGTGCTCATACGGACAGCCTGGCGTGAACCATCTCGTAGAACAAGCGAGATTATGTGCACCACTCTGATTAGTATTGCTTACATGTTGAATCTGGAGCGCCTGCGCACGCTGGATGCCCTGGCCCGCCACGGCTCGGTGAGCGGCGCGGCCGAGGGGCTGCATGTCACCACCTCCGCCGTCTCCCAGCAGCTGGCCAAACTGGAGCGGGAGGTGGGCCAGCAGTTGCTGGCCAGGAACGGGCGCGGCGTACGGCTCACCGACGCGGGACGGCTGCTCGCCGACCACGCCGCGCGGATCCTCTCCCAGGTCGAGGTCGCGCAGTCGGACATCGAGGCGCAGCGCGGCCGGGTGGTCGGGGAAGTGCGGATCTCGGCCTTCCCGACGGCCGCCCGCGGGCTCTTCCCGCTGGCGATCCGCGCGCTGCGCGAGGATCATCCGGAGCTGCGGGTCCGCTCGCGCGAGGTGGAACCCGAGGCCGGGATCCGCGGCGTCATCAGGGGGGATCTCGATCTCGCCGTGGTGCTGGACTGGAGCAACAAGCGGCTGCCGGTGCCCGGCGGGCTGGCGACGGCGCATCTGCTCGACGATGTCCCCGATGTGGCCATGCCCGCGGACCATCCGCTCGCGCACCGGTCGGAAGTGGACCTGGAGGAGTTCGCGGACGACCCCTGGGTCTCCTGGCCCGAGGGCGAATTCTGCTACGAGTGGCTGATGTTCACGCTGCGCTCGAAGGGGTTCGAGCCGCGGATCGCGCATCTCGCGGGGGAGTACCACACGCAGCTCGCGCTGATCGCGGAGGGACTCGGGGTCTGTGTCGCGCCCCGGCTGGGCCGCGGCCCCGTGCCGGAGGGCGTGGCGGTCGTGCCCGTACGGCAGCGGATGCGCCGGCACGTCTACGCCGTGTGGCGGACGGACGCGGACCGCCGTCCGTCGATCCGGGCCGCCGTCGAGGCGCTGGGGGAAGCGGCCGGGGCCGCGAACCAGCTGGTCGGCGGCTGACCGGAGGGGGAGGACGGAGTGGGGCGGCCGGAGGACTTCACCTTCTGCCGACGAAAAGTGGAGCCCGCCGGCCGCCGGTCATGGGTGGGGGGATTCGGCCACGCGTCGGATCACGCGAGCGAGATCGAGTCCCCGGTGACCTTGATCGGCGTCGCGGGCAGCGGCTGCGTCGCGGGTCCGGCCTTCACACTGCCGTCCGCCACGCTGAACTGGCTGCCATGACACGGGCAGTGGATGATCCCGTCGGAGATGTCCTTCACGGCGCAGCCCGCGTGGGTGCACTTGGAGGAGAACGCCTTGAACTCGCCCGCCGTGGGCTGGGTGACCACCACGCCCTGGTCGGCGAAGACCATCCCGCCGCCCTCCGGGATCTCGGTGGTCTTCGCGAGGACAGCGGTCAGTCCCGCACCGCCGCCCGCGTCGTCGTCGGGCGTCGCGGGCTTCCCGGCAGCGGACTCCGCCGGAGTGTCCGAGCCGCCGCACGCGACCAGCGCCGCCGCCAGCCCCGTCGCGCCCGCCGCCGCGACCACGGTCCGGCGTGCGACGACCCGTGCGGTCCCCTGCGTTCCCGTCATACCGAGCTCCGTTCCCTGATGGGCTCTGCGCCGGCCGGTCGGCCGTTCAGCGATAGGTACGGCTATACCCGCCGCCGTGTTCAGATACCGAGAGACTTCCTGAGGAAGTCGAGTTCGTGGCGCAGTAGAGTGTCCGCCTGCCCCACACGGGTGACGAGATGGCCTGCCCCCAGCAGCGGCAGTACGGAGTGCGGCCGGCCCGCGGCGAGCAGCGCGGCCGAGAGCCGCAGTGTATGGGCGGGGAACACATTGTCGTCGGCGAGTCCGTGGACGAGCAGCAGCGGCCGGGTCAGCCTGTCCGCGTACGGGATCAGCGAACAGCGGTCGTAGTTCTCGGGCTGGATGCCGGGATGGCCGAGGTAACGCTCCTCCCAGTACGTGTCGTACAGCCGCCGGTCGGCCGGCGCCGCGCCCGCGACCGCCGCGTGGAACACCTCGGGACGGTGCAGTACGGCCGCCGCCGCCAGATAGCCGCTGAACGACCAGCCCCGGATCCCCACCCGCGCCAGGTCCAGCGCGTCGTACCGCTCGGCCGCCGCGTGCAGCGCGTCGATCTGGTCCGTCAGGACGGGCGTCAGCCGGTCCCCGAGGATGGCCCGCTGCCACTCCACACCGCGCCCGGGGGTGCCACGCCCGTCCGTGGCCAGTACGGCGAACCCCTGCTCCGCGAACCACTGGCACACGGCGGTGTACCAACCGCCGCCCTTCGTCACGACCTGCATGCCGGGGCCCGCGTACGGGCTGAGCAGTACGGGCAGCTTGCCCGCGTCCGGTGTGTACCAGGACGGAAGATGCAGCCGGCCGCGCAACTCCCGCTTCCCGAGGGCCAGATGGACCGGCTCGGGGGTGACCAGCGGCTGTTCGGTGAGGACCGCGATCCGGCCCGACGGGGCGCCGCCGCGTACCACCGTGACCGTGTGTCCGTCCGGGGTCCTGCTGTCGAGGACGACGGTGTCGCCGCCCGCCGAGGCGGTGTGCACTCCCGGCTCGTCCGTCAGCCTGACGAACCCGGTGTCCGGGGCGTACGACCAGACATGGGTCTCTGTGGGCTCCTCGCTCGCGGTGAAGAGGACCCGCTCGCCCACCGCGCCGAGCACCGCGCGGACCTGGAGTCCGTCCGGCGCGAAGGCGTCGCCGATCCGCAGGGAGCGGGCGTCGCCGCGTACGCACGGCAGGACCGCCCTCCCCGACGCGGTGTGCAGGGGAGCGCCCGGCGGCCACTCCCCCCAGTGTTCGTCGGTCTGCCGGAACAGCCGCTCGACCTCGCCGTCGGCCGGGTCGACGCCCAGGACCCATAGTGTGCGCTGGTCCCGGGTCTGGAGACCGATCACTGGCCCGCCGCTCTTCTCCCAGCCGGCGCTGACGACATACTCGAAGGCCGGGTCCCGCCAGACACCCGCCGGAGCCTCGTCCTCGGGGGCGCGCTCCGGCAGCCGTACGGGGATGTGCCGGCCGTCGAGCCTGACAACGCGCAGCGACGTCCGCGCGTTGGCGGTGCCCGCCGCCGGATACGGCACCGCGCGCGGCGCCCGTGCCGGATCGGACGGATCGCCGAGGTACCAGCGGCGCACCATCGAGGTGTCGACCCGGGCCACCAGCAGGGCGTCCCCGTCGGGCGACCACCAGTAGCCGCGCGTCCTGCCGATGGACTCCGCGGCGGTGTGATCGGCCATCCCGTAGGTCACATCGGGGGTCTCGGGCTCGGCGAGCGGCCGGTCGTCCGTACCGTCGGTGCGTACGACGCGCAGCGCGCCGCCGCTGACATAGGCGACGTGCGCGCCGTCGGGCGAGGGACGCGGATCGACGACCGGGCCCTCGGTGCGGACGCGCCATGGAGCGCCGCCGTCCGTCCGTACGACCCAGAGGGCGCCGGCCAGCGCGTATGCCACCACGCGCGCCTCGCGGTCGGTGGCGTACCCCACCACTCCCACCGAGGTCTCGCGGGCCCGTTCGCGGCGTATCCGTTCCGCGTCGGAGACGGGCATGTCGCCGGTGGGGTCCGAGGGGTCGGCGAGAATCCGCTCCTCGCCGTTCTCGTACAGCCACAGCCGGCTGCGCGGATCGACGCCCGACACGGACCGTACGAACAGCACGCGCTCGCCGTCCGGTGACACGGTGAACTGCCGGGGGACACCCAGCGAGAAGCGGCGGGTACGGGCGAACTGCAGCGGAAAGCCGGTGGTCTCCATGGTCTCCAGGTCTCTCTCACGGGCACGCCGAGGGAACCCCGGGCGTGTTCTGACAGGCGAAAACGACCGAGCGGCGCTTCACCACCCCGAAGTAACCTGGCGCAATGCTCACCGAAGTCACCGCGACCCGCTATGTCACGCCCTTGCGTGAGGGCGGCTCGCTTCCGGGGATCGTCGAGGCCGACGATCTCGGTACGTACGTCATGAAATTCACCGGCGCGGGACAGGGCCGCAAGACCCTGGTCGCGGAGGTGATCTGCGGACAGCTGGCCCGCAGGCTGGGGCTGAGAATCCCCGAACTGGTGCGTATGCAACTCGACCCTGTCATCGGACTCTCCGAGCCGGACCAGGAAGTACAGGAGTTGCTGAAGGCGAGCGGTGGGCTGAACCTCGGCATGGACTATCTGCCGGGATCGATCGGCTTCGACCCGCTAGCTTACCAAGTGGGGCCGGAGGAGGCCGGGCGGATCGTCTGGTTCGACGCGGTCATCAACAATGTCGACCGCTCCTGGCGCAACCCCAACATGCTTGTCTGGCATGGTGACGTGTGGCTCATCGACCATGGCGCCACCATGATCTGGCACCACAACTGGCCCGGTGCGCGGGCTTCCGCGGCGAAGCCGTACAACGCCTCCGACCATGTACTCGCCTCCTTCGGACCCGATATCGCGTCGGCCGCCGCCGAGCTGGCGCCGCTGGTCACCGAGGAGTTGCTGACGGAGGTCACCGCCGACGTACCGGACGAGTGGCTGGTCGACGAGCCCGGCTTCGAGTCCACCGACGCGCTGCGCCGCGCGTATGTGGAGCCGCTGCTCGCGCGGGCCGGCACGATCCACGAGCGCATCACCCTCGACGCGCCCACCACGAACGGCCCTTCGCGGGCGCCCGGTTGGCTCGCCGACCGGCTGACGCCCGGAGCGCGGACCACGCGGCGGACGGCGAACGAGCAGAGCGTGAAGGACGGCGGCCAGTGAGCACGAAGGACGTCTACGAGTACGCGCTGCTGCGGGTCGTGCCGCGTGTCGAACGCGGCGAGTGTTTCAACGCGGGCGTGCTGGTCTACTGCCGCGCCCGCTCCTACGTTTCGGCCAGGACCCATCTGGACGAGGCCAAGCTGAGGATCCTCGACCCGGGCGCTGATGTTCTGGGGGTACGGGCGGCGCTGCACGCGGTCGAGAGCGTCTGCCGTGGCGGCGACGCGGCCGGGCAGGCGGCGGACGACGACGCGGGCAGGCGGTTCCGGTGGCTGATCGCGCCGCGCTCGACCGTCGTACAGCCGGGTCCCGTACACACCGGATTGACGGACGACCCGGCGGCGGAGGCCGAGCGGCTGCTCGCTCTGCTGGTGCGCTGACGAGCGGCTCGCGGGGGCGATGCGATGCGGGCGGGTTGATGCCCGGGGTGTGACGTCCGCCCCGGATCCCGCCATCGGCGCCGTCGGCCGTTGACACCGCGTGCCGTGGCTTCTAGCGTCTGTCTGCTGGACCTACTAAGCGGTTGCTCAGTGGTCTTGGTGATCGGGAGCCGCAGGAGCCTAGGCGCTGTCTGACAAATAGCGCCGTCCGCCCGGAGGGCGGGGCTCGCGGCGTCTGGCACGCGGCGAGCGTGCGTGCCAGGCGTCGCGGGCCAGGCGGGATTTGTCGGACAGGGCCTAGGGCGAGGAGAACAGGGATGTCCACCATCGAGCAGCGCGTAGCCATCGTGACCGGGGCGGCGCGCGGCATTGGCGCCGCCACCGCGGTACGGCTGGCGGCGGAGGGCCGCGCCGTCGCCGTACTCGACCTCGACGAGGCGGCGTGCAAGGACACCGTCGAGAAGATCACCGCGGCCGGCGGCACGGCACTCGCCGTCGGCTGCGATGTCTCCGACAGCGCGCAGGTGGAGACCGCCGTCGCGCGGGTCGCGGCCGAGCTGGGGGCGCCGACGATCCTGGTCAACAACGCGGGTGTGCTGCGGGACAATCTGCTCTTCAAGATGAGCGAGTCCGACTGGGACACCGTGGTGAACGTGCACCTCAAGGGCGCGTTCCTGATGGCCAAGGCGTGCCAGAAGCACATGGTGGACGCCGGGTTCGGCCGTATCGTCAGCCTCTCCTCCAGCTCCGCGCTGGGCAACCGCGGCCAGGCCAACTACGCGGCGGTCAAGGCCGGTCTCCAGGGCTTCACCAAGACCCTCGCCAAGGAACTCGGCAAGTTCGGCATCACCGCCAACGCGGTGGCGCCCGGCTTCGTCGTCACGGAGATGACCGCCCAGACCGCCGCCCGTATCGGCATGGGCTTCGAGGAGTTCCAGGCCGCCGCGGCGGGCCAGATCCCGGTGCAGCGCGTCGGCAGGCCGGAGGACATCGCCAACGCCATCGCCTTCTTCGCGGGCGAGGAGGCCGGCTTCGTCTCCGGCCAGGTCCTGTACGTCGCCGGCGGACCGCTCAACTGAGGCCGGGGGAAGAGGAGATGACGGAGCGGACGCGGCAGCCGGAGTCCGAGCGGCAGTTGCCGGACAGCGGGAAGGTCGCCCTGATCACGGGCGCGAGCAGGGGTATCGGATACGGAGTGGCCGAGGCGTTCGTCGCCCGCGGTGACCGGGTGTGCATCACCGGCCGGGGCGAGGACGCGCTCAAGGAGGCCGTGGAGAGGCTCGGTTCGGACCGGGTGATCGGCGTGGCGGGCAAGGCACACGACGAGCAGCACCAGGCGACGGCCGTCGCCCGTGTCATGGAGACGTTCGGCCGGGTCGACTTCCTGGTCAACAACGCGGGGACGAACCCGGTCTTCGGCCCGATGGCCGAGCTGGACCTGAACGTGGCCCGCAAGGTGTACGAGACCAATGTCATCTCGGCGCTCGGCTTCGCGCAGCGGACCTGGCGGGCCTGGCAGAAGGAGAACGGCGGCGCGATCGTGAACATCGCCTCCGTCGCCGGGATCTCGGCGTCCCCCTTCATCGGCGCGTACGGCATGAGCAAGGCGGCGATGGTCAATCTGACCCTTCAGCTGGCGCACGAGTTCGCGCCGGCGGTACGGGTCAACGCCATCGCGCCCGCAGTGGTCAAGACCAGGTTCGCCCAGGCGCTCTACGAGGGCAGGGAGGCGGAGGCAGCGGCTGCCTACCCGATGGGACGGCTCGGGGTGCCCGAGGACATCGGCGGCGCCGCCGCGTTCCTCACCTCCGACCAGTCCGACTGGATCACCGGCCAGACGCTGGTCGTCGACGGGGGCATCTTCCTCAACACCGGGGTGGGGTGACGATTCCCGGCCCCAACCTCTCCAAAAGCCCCACCGGATCAGCGTATTGATCCGGTGGGCGCTGCGGTATGGTCTGCCGATCCATGGCTGAACAAGGAGCGTGTTACGTGTTCAACCGGACAATTCGGCGGACCGCCGCAGCTCTGGCGGTCATGTCTCTGCTCGCGGGATGCGGCCTGTTCTCGGACGATGACGCGGAAGCCGAACGGAGGATAACCGTCGGCACGACGAGTGAGCCGAGCACCCTCGATCCGGCGGCGTCCTGGGACAACTCCTGGGAGATGTTCCGCAATGTCTTCCAGACCCTGGTGAGCTTTCCGACCGGCAGTTCGTATCCGCAGCCCGATGCCGCGCGGAAGTGCCGGTTCACCGACGCCGCCAACCAGGTGTTCCAGTGCGTGCTGCGTGACGGACTGAAGTTCTCCGACGGCGAACCGCTCGACGCGGCGGCCGTCAAGCACTCCTTCGACCGGATCCGGAAGATCAATGTGCCGGGCGGACCCGCCGGTCTGCTGGACTCCCTCCGTACCGTGGAGACGAGCGGGGACGACACCGTCGTCTTCCGGCTGCGCAAGCCCGACGCGACCTTCCCCTTCATCCTCGCCACGCCCGCCATGTCCCTCGTCGCCCCGGCCGAGTATCCGATGGACAGGCTGCGGCAGGACAGCGGGATCACCGGCTCCGGGCCGTACGTACTCGCCTCGTACGCCGACGGGGACCGGGCGGAGCTGAACCGGAACAAGGACTACCGCGGATTCGCGAAGCACCGGAACAACGCCGTCACGATCCAGTACTTCAAGGACTCCGACACGGTCTTCCGCGCCCTGCAGAAGAAGGAGATCGACGCCATCTACCGGGGTCTCACCTCGGAGCAGGTCGTCGAACTCCAGCACAAGGGGCCCCGGAACAAGGATCTCCAACTGGTCGAGACCGTCGGCGCCGATATCCGCTATCTGGTGTTCAACCCCGCCGATCCGGCGGCCGGCAAGCTCGGGGTACGCCGGGCGGTGGCGCAGATCGTGGACCGCGACGCGCTCGTGGCGAAGGTCTACCAGGGTACGGCCGAGCCGCTGTACTCGATGGTCCCCAAGGGCATTTTCGCGCACACCACCAGCTTCTTCGACCAGTACGGCGACCCCGATGTGAACGAGGCGAGGGCGATCCTCAACGGCGCGGGCATCAGCGCGCCCGTGCCCCTCACGCTCTGGTACACCACGGACCGCTACGGGTCGGGGACGGCCGCCGAGTTCACCGAGCTGAAGCGCCAGCTCGAAGCGTCGGGGCTGTTCAGGATCACCCTCCGGGGCAAGCCGTGGAAGCAGTTCCAGGCGGGCTACCAGAAGGGGGAGTACCCCGTCTTCGGGCGCGGCTGGTTCCCCGACTTCCCGGACCCGGACAACTTCATCGCGCCCTTCGTCGGCACGAACAACGCGCTGAGCACACCGTACGAGAGCCCGGAGATCACCCAGAAGCTGCTGCCCCGGTCGCGGCGGGTGAGCGACCGCGCCGCGGTGAACGCGGAGTTCGCGCGCGCCCAGGAGATCTTCGTCGATGACGTACGGCTCCTCCCGCTGTGGCAGGGCAAGCTGTACGTGGCGTCGACCGACGACATCGGCGGCGGCGAGCGGGCGCTCGATCCGCAGACGGTCATGCAGATGTGGGAGCTGAACCGGAAAGCCAGCTGGTAGCGGCCTTTGTCACCAGCCGCCGGAGGCCGTTGTCAGTGGCCCCCGGTAGGTTCAGTGGTGCACAAGTGATCGCTTACCGGAGGTTGTTGACGTGACCGACACCGACATGCTGCCCGAGTCCTGGCGCGGCGTCCTCGGCGATGAGCTGCAGAAGCCCTACTTCAAGGAGCTCGCCGAGTTCGTCGAGGAGGAGCGGGCCAAGGGGCCGGTCTATCCGCCGCGCGAAGAGGTCTTCGCGGCGCTCGACGCCACTCCGTACGACAAGGTGAAGGTCCTCGTCCTGGGCCAGGATCCGTACCACGGCGAGGGGCAGGGGCACGGCCTGTGCTTCTCGGTGCGGCCCGGTGTCAGGACTCCTCCCTCCCTGCGGAACATCTACAAGGAGATGAAGGAGGAGCTGGGCCTCCCGGTGCCGGACAACGGCTATCTGATGCCCTGGGCCGAGCAGGGTGTGCTGCTGCTCAACGCGGTGCTGACGGTCCGCGCGGGTGAGGCCAACTCCCACAAGGGCAAGGGCTGGGAGAAGGTGACGGACGCGGTGATCCGCGCCGTGGCCGAGCGGCCCGACCCGGCGGTCTTCGTCCTGTGGGGGGCCTACGCGCAGAAGAAGCTGCCGCTGATCGACACGGAGCGGCATGTGGTGGTGAAGGGCGCGCACCCCTCGCCGCTGTCCGCGAAGAAGTTCTTCGGGTCGCGGCCGTTCACCCAGATCAACGAGGCCGTCGCCGCGCAGGGGCACGAGCCCATCGACTGGCGCATCCCCGACCTGGGCGACCGCGGCTGATCCGCCGAGCCTGCCGACAGGCTCGGGTTGTCCGCCCGAGCCTGAAGGTCATGGCCTGTCATGCCGGATAGCGTCGTGTTCGTCGGATGTACTGGACGGCGTGCGGGACGGCACATGGACGGCATGCGGAGGCGGCGGTAGTGAGGGAGCGGCAGGAGGCGTCGGAGGACGCCGTCATGACCAGGATCGGGCAGGCGGTCATACTGCTCCACGGCGGCGACCGCGAGGAGGCGCGCAATCGGTTCGGCGAGCTCTGGGCGGAGCTGGGGGAGGCGGGCGACGCGTTTCACCGCTGTGCCCTCGCGCACTATATGGCGGATACGCAGGACGACCCGGGCGATGAACTGGCCTGGGATCTGCGGGCGCTGACGGCCGCGGACGGGCTGGGGGAGGAGTCGGCGGCTGAGCGCGGGGTGGGCGGCGGTCGGGCGGACGGCGGCGAGCCGGGCGGCGGCCGGTGGGCGGAGGCCCGGGAGGGTGTGCCCGGGGCCTCTTCGGTCGTACGGGCCTTCTATCCGTCGCTCCATCTCAATCTCGCCGCCGACTATCTGAAGCTCCAGCGGCCGGAGGCGGCGCGGCTCCATCTGGACCGGGCGCGTGACGCGGCGGACGCCCTGGGGGCCGAGGGGGATGTGAACGGGGTCCGGGCGGGGATCGACCGGCTGGAGCGGCTGTTGCGCGAGCGGTGACAGCGCGAGTGGCAGAGAGATTGGGGGCTGGGGGGCGACGGTGCGGGGCGGTGCGGGACGGGGTCAATCGCCGTAGGTGTCATGGCAGATGCGGGCCTGGGGGCTGTCCTTCGGCCACTGGCCGTACCGCTCTCCGAGGGCGCAGACATCGGCGATGGCCGGTGCGGACGACGGCGCGGAATGCCGCTGTTCCTTGGGGTGGTCCTGAGTCCGCGGCTCAGGCCGGGACGTGGCCGGGGGCCGATCGGAGCCGCTGATCCAGTCCGGGGCCGGCCGGTCCTGGGCCGGCGGGCGGGCTTCGGCGGAGGAGCGCGGCGCCGCTTCCGGGCCGGGCGGGGGGACGGCCGCCTCCAGTGCTTCCTTGGCCGGGGCCTCGATGATCAGCGGCTCCGGCGCCCCCGGGCCCTGGATGCCGCTGCTCGTTCCCGGGCGCGGCGCGGGACCGGGCGAGGGGTGCGGCTCCACGGCCACACATCCGGAGACGGCGGTGACCGCCACCCCCATCAGGATCATCGCCGCGCTTCTCGTTCGGTTGGTTCGGTGCACTCGGGCAACTCTGCTGGCTGGGGGCGCTGTTGGGGAGCGGAAGAGCGCGGATTGGCCCGGACGGGTGACACCGGGCCCGCGCGCCGCTCCCTCGGTCGGGTCAGTCGCCCGTCGTGCCGTCGATCCGTTCGCGGAGGAGATCGGCGTGGCCGTTGTGCCGGGCGTACTCCTCGATCATGTGGGTGTAGATCCAGCGGAGGTTGTACGGGTCGCCGGTGTGCCGGCTGGGCGGTCCTTCGCCGAGGTCGTCGAGGGAGCGCGGCGCGGCCAGTTCGCGGGCGCGGGCGATCTCGGCGCGCCAGGTGGTGTACGCCTCCTCCCAGGTGTCGGCCTCACCGGGGTGGAGGTCGCCGTCCGGGTCGGCGTCGGTGCAGTAGAGCGGCGCGGCCCGCTCGTCGGCGAGCCGGTTACGGAACCAGCCGCGCTCCACCTCGGCCATATGCCGTACCAGACCGAGCAGCGTCAGATCGGAGGGTGGAACGCACGCCTCCTTGAGCTGTTTCTCGTCCAGGCCGGAGCATTTCAGGGCCAGGGTCTCGCGGTGGTAGTCGAGCCAGCCCTCCAGCATCTCGCGTTCGCCGGCGAGGGTGGAGGGTTCGGTGCGCTCGGGTGCTGCCTCAGCGGTTGTCATGGCGGACATCCTCATGGATGAGCCGCCGATGTGGCGAGGGCTTAATCGTCCCGGGCGGCTCGTCGGCTCGGCCGCTCAATCGCCCGGGGTCCCGAGCATTCCGCGCAGCAGCTCGGTGAATCCGAGGCGCAGCGCGTCCAGGGAGGGTACGGAGTCGTGGTACGAGCCCGCCGCGCAGGAGAACATCAGCCCCTCGCACCAGGCCACCAGCGAGAGCGCGTGCCGCTCGGGGTCGGTGGAGCCCGCCGCCGTCATCATCGCGACCAGTGGCTCGCGGAACTGCCGTCCCGCCGCGTCGTAGTAGGCCCGTAGCTCCGGTCGGCGCGTGGCCTCAAGCGCCAGTTCGTAACGGGAGACGAGCAGTTCGGGGTGGCCGGTCAGATAGCGGTGCAGCGCGAGCGCCAGCGCGTCGACGGGTGCGCCCCGGCCACCCGTGCCGACGGGCATCTCGTCCGGGGTGAGCACCCGCGCCTCGCGCTCCGCCTGCCGCCGTACCGCCGCCTCCAGCAGCGCCTGCCGGGTGCGCGCGTGGTTGGAGGTGGAGCCCTGGGGCAGCCCGGCCAGCTCGTCCACGGCCCGGTGGGTCAGCCCGCGCATGCCGCGCTCGGCGAGCAGGGTGAGGGCGGTGTCGGCGATCAGTTCGGCGCGGGAGGACCCGGTGGAGCGTGTGGAGCGTGTGGCCATGGAGCCAATCTATCCCGCGCACTACAGCTGTAGTACGGTGATGGTGAGGTCACTACAGCTGTAGTTCCGGCTGCGGTGCGAGAAGCGATCCGAGGAGAGTGAGACGTCATGGACCAGCCCCGCGCCCTCGTCATCGGCGGTGGAATCGGCGGACTGACCGCGGCCGTGGCCCTGCGTCAGCGGGGGTGGGCGGTCACCGTGCTGGAACGCGCGCCGGAACTCACCCCGGTCGGCGCGGGACTTGGCCTCGCGCCCAACGCGCAGCGCGCGCTCGATGTCATCGGCCTCGGCGACCGGGTCCGCGCCCTCTCCGCCTGGCAGGGCGACGGCGGGCTGCGCGCCCCCGGCGGTCGCTGGCTCTCCCGTACGAGCAGCGAGGCCGCGGCCGACCGCTTCGGCGGCCCCCTCGTCCTGGTCCATCGCGCCACCCTCGTCTCCCTCCTGGCCTCCGCCCTGCCCGAAGGCGTGGTACGCACCGGTACGGCCGCCGTGCTCACCGATCCGGGCGGTGGCGGCCGGCCGGCTGTCGTCAGCACGCCGGACGGCGAGCTGGAGGCCGAACTCGTCGTGGCCGCCGACGGCATCCGCTCCGCCGTACGCCAGGCGCTGTTCCCGGATCATCCCGGCCCGCGCTACACCGGATTGACCACCTGGCGCGTGGTCGTCCCGGCCCCCGAGCGGCCGTTCGCGCCGCACGAGACCTGGGGCCGGGGGCGGTTGTGGGGCACCCAGCCGCTGAAGGACGGCCGTGTCTACGCGTATGCCATGGCCACGGCACCCGAGGGTGCTCACGCGCCCGAGGACGAGCGGGCGGAGCTGCGCCGGCTCTTCGGCGACTGGCACGATCCCGTACCGGCGATCATCGACGCCGCCGATCCCGGGCAGGTGCTGCGCCATGACGTCCATGAGATGGCCGTACCGCTGCCCGCGTACCACAGCGGCCGGGTCGCCCTGCTCGGTGACGCCGCGCACGCGATGCAGCCCACGCTCGGTCAGGGCGGCAACCAGGCCATCGAGGACGCCATCGTCCTCGCGCACCATGTCGGACCGGACGGCGACTTCGGGGCGGCCGCCGAATGCGTCGGTGGGCTCGCCGCCTACTCCGCCGACCGGCTGCCGCGTACCACCGCGATCGTCCGCCAGGCCACCAGAACGGGCCGGATGACCGCCGTCAGCAATCCGGTCGCCGTCGCCGTACGGGACGCGCTGATCGTCGCCGTCTCCCGCTTCGGGCCCGGACTCATCCTGCGCGGCTTCGCCGGGATCGCCGACTGGCGGCCTCCTCAGCACACGTATGCTTCCGGGACACCACGTCAGTAATGCGGACAGACATGCGGACAGATATGCGAACCCGCATGTCAGCGACGCGTAAGGACAGGCTGGGGAGGCCCTTGTGAAGGTTGGCTGCATCGGGCTCGGCGACATCGCGCAGAAGGCGTATCTGCCGGTGCTCACCACACTGCCCGGGGTCGAGCTGCATCTGCAGACCCGTACCCCCGCCACCTTGACGCGTACCGCCGAGATCCACCACATCCCGGCCGAGCGGTGCCACGCCGATCTCGACTCGCTGCTCGGCCAGGGCCTCGACGCCGCGTTCGTGCACGCCCCGACCGCCGTGCACGCCGAGATCGTCACCCGCCTCCTGGAGGCCGGCGTACCGACCTATGTCGACAAGCCGATCGCGTACGAACTCGCCGACTCCGAGCGGATCGTGCGCCTCGCGGAGGAGCGGGGCGTGAGCCTCGCCGTCGGCTTCAACCGCCGCTTCGCGCCCGGGTACGCGCAGTGCCTGGAGCATCCGCGCGAGCTGATCCTCCTCCAGAAGAACCGGGTGGGTCTCCCCGAGGACCCGCGCACCTTCGTCCTCGACGACTTCATCCATGTCGTGGACACGCTGCGCTTCCTGCTCCCGGGACCGGTCGAACACACCGATGTACGGGCGCGGATCCGGCAGGGACTGCTGCACCATGTCGTCCTCCAGCTCTCGGGCGACGGCTTCACCGCGATCGGCGTGATGAACCGGCTGAGCGGCTCCACGGAGGAGATCCTCGAAGTGTCGGGACAGGACACCAAGCGTGCCGTCCACGATCTCGCGACGATCATCGACCACAAGGGGCAGCCGAGCGTCCGGCGGCGCGGCGACTGGGTGCCGGTGGCCCGCCAGCGCGGTGTCGAGCAGTGCGTGCTGGCGTTCCTCGACGCCGTACGGGCCGGAAAGACGGTCAGCGCGAGGGATGCGCTGCTGACTCACGAGCTGTGCGAGCGGGTGGTACGAGAGGCGCTGGACCAGTCCACCGCCTGAGCGAACGCGCGCCCTCCACCGCGAGGAACGCCGCCAGGACGACCAGCGCGCCATGCACCGCCCAGTCACCGAACCGTACGTAGAGGGTCGTACCCCGGGCCAGGGGGAGGTCGAAGACCTCGGCGGTCGAACGATCCGTTCCGATCGAGCCGCCGACCCGTTCGCCCTCGGGGCCGAACACCGCGCTGACGCCCGTGAGCGTGGCGTGCACCATCGCCCTGCCGGTCTCCGCGGCCCGCAGCGCCGCCAGTGAGGCGTGCTGCTCCGGCGCCCAACTGTCCTGGAACGACGAGGTGGAGGACTGCGCCACCAGCACCTGCGCGCCGTCCCTGACCAACCGCCTGCTCATATCGGGGAACGCCGACTCGAAGCAGATCAGCGGACCGAAACGCAGTCCGCCCCCGCCCTCGCCCGGCAGCACCATCACCGACGGGCGGGTGCCGCGAATACGGTCCTCACCGGCCGCTTTGCCCACCGACGTCACCCAGCCCAGCGCGGCACGGGCCGGGATGTACTCGCCGAAGGGCACCAGCCGCATCTTGTCGTACACATCTCCCGTCGGACCGTTCGGCCCCACCAGGACAGCGCGCTTGAATATGCCCGCCCGGCCCGTCGGGTCCGTACTGCGCGCATCGACGTTGACCAGGATCTCGGCGCCGACCGTGCGGGACAGTACGGCGATCCGCGCCGCCAGATCGGGCCGGGCCGCCAGATCGGCGCCGACGCTGCTCTCGCCCCACACCACCAGATCGAGATCCTGTCCGGCCAGCGTGCGGGTCAGTTCCTCGCCGCGTGCGAACCGGCGCTCCACCGCGTCCGCGCCGGCGACGACGCCCGGCTGGACGACCGCGATCCGTGCCAGGCCCGACCGTTCGGGCTCCGGCGCCCACCACCCCACCGATCCCACGGTGACGGCGCACACCACGAGGCCGAGGGCCGCCGCGCTCCGCGCCCGGGGCACCGATATGAGCAGGGTCAGCGCGGTGTTCACCGCGACCACCAGCAGACTCACCAGCCACACCCCGCCCACCGAGGCGAGCCGCAGCGCGGGGGAGACCTCCCACTGGCTGGCGCCGAGGAGACCCCACGGTCCGCCAAGTCCCTCCCAGGACCTGACCAGTTCGACCATCAGCCAGCCCGAGGGGAGCACGGCCAGAGCGACGGTGGCACGCCCCACGGACGGCGCGCCGCCGAGCACGGCGCGTACCAGCCATGCCCACGGCGCCCACAGCAGCCCCAGCAGCGCCGCCAGCACCACGATGAACACATGAAGGCTCGGTATCAGCCAGTGGTGCACGGCGATGATGAAGCCGAGACCGCCCAGCCAGCCGTCCAGCGCCGCGCGGCGGCCCGTGGGCGCGGACCGTATGAGCAGCATCCAGGGCACCAGCGCCCCATACGCCAGCCACCAGAGGGACGGCGAAGGAAAGGCGAGGGCCGGAAGCGCGCCCGTGGCCACGGCGGACGCGCCGCGCCTCCTCGCCTCGCCCGTCCTCGTCCGTGTAGCAGTCCCTTCCCTCGATCGGGGGAACCGAAGCGGATACGGAGCCGGCGCGTCCGGCGGGTGTTCCGCAGGTCAGCCGAGGCCGGCCGGTACGGAGGCGCGCCGCCACTTCTCCTGGACGGTCACGGTGCGCAGCTGCCAGCCCTCCTCACCGCGCAGCAGCCCGAACGTGAACCCGCCGCCGCTCATCAGGTCCTCGCCCGACTCGTGCCGCAGCGGACTGAGATAGTCGGCCCGCAGCTCGGCGCGGTCGCCCGGATAGCCCCCGAGGTCCTGGATGCGCAGCCGCCGGTTGACGATCAGATGCTGACGGACGGTGAAGGGCCGCAGCGTGCCGGCCAGCCAGTCGGCGATCTCGGCGGCGGGGCCCTCGATACCGCCCGCCGCGGTGTAGTCGGCGCGGCCGTCCGGGGTGAACAGGGCACGGAACCCCGGCCAGTCGGCGTCGTCCATGGCCACGGCGTAGCCGGTGATCACCTCATCGATCGCCAGACGGTCCATCACGGTCGCGAGATCCACACGCTGTGTCATCGGCTCAGTCTCCGGCAGGGGGAGCCCCAGGCCAAGGGCCATGAGTGGTCGGATCGACATCCGGACACCTACCTGGCCCATTCGGCGCCGCCCCAATTCAGCGCCGTCCGAAGAACTCGATCTCGGCGACGGCGGGTCTGCGGCCGGGACCGTTGCCGTAGACATCGTCGATCGCGAGCCGCACCCGTACGACGTCCGAGCCCCGTACGTCGAAGGTCTGCTGGCCCGGCTGGTCCTTGAGCGTGATCCTCTTCTCGGTGAGCTCGTCGGCGGCGGAACGCAGCGTCACGGTCAGCGCGGCGGGCCGGGCCTGCGCGAGGAACTCGTCCTCCTTGGCCGACCGGCCCGCGAAGACGACCAGCTTGAGCATCCGTACCGGCTCCTCGAAGTCGGCCTCCAGATACTCACCGAGCCCGGGCCCGGCCTCGGCGGGGACCCAGAAGCGATTGGTGTACGTGTCGAACGCGTCCCGGGGCGGGTGGTCCGACAGCGCGCTGGAGCCGCGGACACGGATGGGGCGCAGCTCTTCGGGAGTGCCGGTGCTGTCCTTGGTGAAGTCGAACGCCTCGGAAAGATGCGGGCGTACGAACCAGACGGCGGCGGCCAGGATGACGAGGGTGAGCGGAATGGCCAGGCCGGGGCGGCGCCACAGGCGACGCCTGGGACGCGTGCCCGCGGCCGGCAGGGCGCGCCGGCGGCTGCGTCGGCCGAGGATGCGGCGCCACCACGAGAGCGGCAGTTCGGGCGGCGGTCCCGGATCCAGCAGCAGACCGCAGCGCAGACAGAGGGTGCGGTCGGGAGTGTTCTCCGTACGGCAGTTGGGGCAGCGGACGGCGGGTCCGCGGTCCGGGCGCGGCGCGGCGTCGGGGTCCGGCCCGCCGGCCGGCTCGTCGGGTTCCTCCCCGGGGCCGGGTACGGGGGAGTCCAGCCGGTCGCCCGGGCGGCGGGGACCCGCGGCGACGGGCTCCGGGTCGGGGGCCGGGGCTGGGGCCGGGGGTGGGGTCGGGGCTGAGACGGGGGCGCTGGTGGCGGGGGCCGGCGGCTCAGGAGCGGGAGGATCTGAGGGTCCGGGTACGGGAGTTGCTGCCGGTCCCGGTGCGGGC
Organism: Streptomyces scopuliridis RB72; assembly: GCF_000718095.1. Lineage (GTDB taxonomy): Bacteria > Actinomycetota > Actinomycetes > Streptomycetales > Streptomycetaceae > Streptomyces > Streptomyces scopuliridis. The sequence continues at coordinate 64,390 of NZ_JOEI01000015.1, forward strand.
ATTGCTGTGGGTGTGGGTGTGGGTGTGGGTGTGGGTGTGGGTGCGGGTGCGGGTGCGGGTGTAGGTGTAGGCGTTGGAGTTGGAGCCGGTGTGGCTGCCGGTGCGGGCGTTCGCCGCGACGATCCGGAATCCCCGGCACCGGTCCCCGTACCGGACCGCTCCGCGTCGCCCCACTCCAGGAACGTCTCGCAGGACGCGCAGAACGCCGTGCCCGGCGCGTTGCGGTGCCCGCACTCGGGACATGTCATGGCCGCTCCCCGGGACCGCCGGACGACGCCTCGGCCGAGGGCAGGATCTCCACCGCGTACCCGATGTGCGCGGGGATCTCCCCTTCGATCAGCTCCTCCAGACCGACCCGGTCCACCGCGTCCGGCTCCGGTACCCGCAGCCGTACGACCACCCACGGGCGCTCCTCGCCCGGCAGTTCTGTGTGGGGGGTCAGCGACCAGCCGGCGCCGCCGCTCTCGGCGATCTCCGGCTCCACACCGGTCCGCCGCAGGACCGCCTCCGCCAGCCCGCCGCGTGTCCCCCGGCGGCTGTGCCGGGCCACCGCCTCCGTCACCGCCGTCCGCCGCTCGCCGACGGGCGCCTCGCCGTGCGGCTCGGCTGCCACCCACTGCGCCACCCAGTCGAGGAAGTCCTCGGGCGCGCTGCGCGGATCCAGATGCGCGGGCAGATTGTCGAGGGTCAGCTGGATCGGGGCGAGCACATCGTCCAGCGCCGAGAGGAAGCGTCCCAGGAAGTCCTGCTCCAGATAGAGCGCGGGCAGCAGCTCGACCAGCGGATGCGGCGAGGACAGCCCCGCGACGGTTCCGCGCATCGCTCAGACCTCCCGTATCCGCAGCTGGTGTTCGTACGAGAAGGCCAGCGCGTGCCGGTCGAGCGTGATCCTCGTCGTCGCGTCACCCCGCTGCCCGGTCATCGGGTCCGCCGGGAAGAGCCGTACGTCCTCCACCAGATTCACCTCCGGCACCCGCTGGAGCACCGCGAACGCCTCACCGGACTGGATGGGCCGCCCGAACGGCCAGCCCTGTCCGTCCGGGCCGCCCGTCAGCGGGTTGAAGTAGCCGTAGAGCGCGGCGAGCGCGGCCTCGCGCAGCCGTTCGGGCACGGCGCCCCGGCGCGCCTGCACGAAGGCGACGACGGTCACGCCCTGGTAGAACGGCGGCTCCACCATCAGCCGGGCCCCGAGCGGACGCCGGTCGTCCAGATGCCCTTTGATCTGCGCCATCGTGTCCGGCGGCGGGATCAGTTCGTCGAAGCTGATCCGGCCCTGTTCGTCGCTGCGCCCGGCCGGTACGACCAGCAGCCGCACCCCGCCCGCGTCCGCCTCCCGGCCCTCCCGTACGCAGTGCACCCGCGCCGCGTCCGGGGCCACTTCGCGGGCCAGCAGTTCGTAGTCGTGCGGTACGACGGCGCGGTGCAGCGTCCGCAGCGTCATCGGCCCGCGCACCCTGGCGCTCTCCACCGTCTCGCCGTCGACCCCGCCCAGCGCGGGCCGCCGGTTCTCCACCCGCGCCACGAACGGCAGCGAGCTGCGCAGGACGCGCAGCGCGCCCCTGGCGACATTGCCCCGCCTGCCCCCGCCCGTGCGGTAGCCGCGCACTCGTACCGCGCTGCCCTTGCGCGGGACCGCGCCGTAATACCGCAGGCCGCCGTCCTGTTCCCGTACGGCGGGACCGAAGTCCACCCGGCCGGAGTTGGGGTCAAGGGTGATGTGACGGTCGTCGGGTCCCGAGTGGGCGAAGTCGTCGACCCGGGTCCAGTCGGCCCAGCCGGACCCCTCGTCCGGGTCCGCCACCTCGACCACGAAGTCGCCCGGGACGACGGGCGGTCTCGCGAGCCGGAAACTCTGTCCGGGAACGCCCTCCGCCGGACCGAGGACCTCGTCACGTACCGTCTCGGCGTGCGCGGCCTCGACCGTCGCGCCGATCGTGAAGGCCGTGATCCGGCGGACGGTCGGCGGCGCCACATAGCTGGGCTGGCCGGGCTCGGGCTCAAGCAGCCGGCAGCGCAGCCAGCCGGCGGTACGCCGTACGACCGCCGAGGCGGTGTGGGTGCGCGGCAGATGGAGGATCAGCTCCCCCGACTTGTTGAAGCCGCCGGTGTCGTCCTTCTCGATCTCGCAGGCCCGCCACTCCGTGCCGTCCCACGCTTCCCAGCGCAGCGGCGGGCGGCGCGGGTCGACGCCCACGCCCTCGACCCGGCAGTCGAGCCGCAGGACGACCACGCCCATGGGCACCGCGGCGGAGAGGCCCACATAGAACGCGTCGCCGGGGGTGGGGGTACGGCTGAAGCAGGGCACCTCGCGGCCGAGCGCCAGTTCCTCGGACCGCTCCACCGCCTCGCCGTCCGCCGACCAGGTGGCCAGATACGCGAACGAGCAGGGGACGATGGACAGCGGGTGGCTGGTGGTGAAGACCACCGCTTCCTCGGTCTCGGTACGGACCGTGGCGACCTCGGTGCCCGCCCTGACCCGTACCGGCTCGGGCTGGGGCGCCGAGAGCCGGAACGTGACCTCCGTACGGGCCGCCGTCGGCGGATAGAGCCGTACCCCGATGAGATCGAGAAAGGTCAGATAGTTCTTCTCCGGCACCCGGTTCAGCCGGTAGACGAGCTGGTCGACCATGGTGGCGAAGGCCTCGATCAGGGTCACCCCGGGGTCGGAGACATTGTGGTCGGTCCACTCGGGACAGCGCTGCTGCACCAGCCGCTTGGCCTCGTCCACCAGGCCCTGGAAGCGGCGGTCGTCCAGATCGGGGCTGGGAATCGTCACGCGCCGTCCTCCTCGTGCTGCGGGATCACATAGAACGGGAATACGAGATTCCGGGGGTCGTTGGAGCCGCGCACCGTGTAGCCGATGTCGATATAGAGGACCCCGTTGTCCGCCTCGTCGAACCGGACCGTCACGTCCGCCACCTCGATACGGGGTTCCCACCGCTCCAGCGCGAGACGCACCTCGTACGCGAGCTGCCCCGCCGTGCCCGCGTCCGCCGGGGCGAACACGTAGTCGTTGACGGCGCAGCCGAACTCGGGCCGCATCGGGCGCTCGCCGGGCGAGGTGGCCAGGATCAGCCGGATCGACTCCTCCAGCGCGCGTTCGCCGCCAACGAGGGCGATGGAGCCGGTGGCGTCCGTACGCGGCGGGAAGGCCCAGCCCGCGCCGATGAACTGCTCTCCCATGGCGCTCAGCCCCCGATCAGCACGGTCGGGCAGCCGGTCACGACGGGCGAGCCGCAGCCCGCCCGGTCACCGACCCGGGCCGCCGGGTTGCCGCCGATCAGTACGGAGGAGCTGCCGGGCCCGACGATCGCGGACGGCGGATGTACGGCGGGAGGCGGGGCGGCACACTGGTGCGGGGTACCGACCGTGGCGGCGGGTCTGCCGCCGATCAGCACCGACGGTACGCCCGGCGGGCCGACCGTACCGGGGTGACCGGTGGGGTCGCCGACGCGTGCGGCTGCCGACATCTGTGCGTGCTCCTCTCGCCGGTTAGTTGATCTTGACCAGTGGTGCGTTGATGGAGCAGGTGCTGCCGCCCTTGATCTCGGTGCGCGAGGTCCCGTTGACCGCTACCTGACTGCCCGTCACATCCAGCGCGCCGCTGGTGGCCAGCCGGAGCCGGCCGGTCCCTCCGTCCACCTGGACCCCGGTACGGGCCGTCAACTTCACGGAATCACCGGTGAGTTCGAGCGCGCCCTGTCCGGCGTCCAGCGCCACGCCGCTGCCCGCCTTGATCGAGACCTGCTGCCGGGCCTCGATCTCCACGCTGCCGTCGCTGTTGACGACGATGGTGGTGCCCCTGCGGTCCAGGTCGATCTTCAACTTGCCGTCGCCGGTGACCAGTCGTACGCCCTGCGGGCCGTTCGCGGCGTCCAGCAGCTCCAGTTGATTGCCGCTCTTGGAGGCGACGGCGCGCCGGTTGACCGCGCCGGTGGTGGGGTCGATCAGCTCGGTGCCTCCGGGGCTGCCCCCGGAACCAGCGGAGCCCCCGGAACCACCGGAGCCCCCGGAACCACCGGAGCCCGCGGAACCACCGGAGCCCGTGGTGCTCTCCCCGCCGCCGCTGCCTCCGCCTTGGGAGGGCTTGTCCTGACCGTTGTAGAGACCGGCCAGCACATACGGCCGGTCCAGATGGCCCTGCTCGAACCCGACCAGTACCTCGTCCCCCACCTCGGGGATGAACGCCTCGCCGCCGCCCGTACCGCCGGACTGCGCCGTACGCGCCCAGTCGCTCGCGTACTCGTCCGACAGCCACGGGAAGCGGACCTTCACCCGCCCCATCGCCTCCGGGTCCTGAGTGTCCGTCACCGTTCCATTGACCAGTCCCGAGCAGCGCCCGCCCGCGCTCGCTCCGGCGCCGCCACCGCCCGAGCCCGCGCCGCCGCCGGTCAGACCGAACAGCGAGCGCTCCTGCTGCCCGGAGACGGTGATCCAGGTCTCGTAGCCGCGTACGGGGTCGAAGACATGCCGCGAGGAGGTGACCGTATAGCGCCCCTCGAAGGGCGCGCCCACGGCATTGAGCGCCACGGCACTGCCCGCCCGCACCTCCGGATTGCCCCGGATCACCGCCTCCAGCTCGGCGAAGGACCCGGCGATCCGCTCCGCCAGCGCCTTCGCGGCCTGATCCACCTGCGCCTGCGTCCCGTACGAGGCGTCCGTGACGACGAAACTCGCCTCACCGAACGGCGCCGACACCTCGGCCGCCGTCACCCCGAGGGCCAGCGTCGACGTACTCCCCGCCGGCGCCCGGCCCACCAGCGGCTGTTTGGCCGCCACATCCCAGCCGCGCACCTCCACCTCGGAGACCTGCTCGGCCGACGACACCCCGGCCCGGCAGCGGATCAGATTGCTCCCCATCTCCAGTACCAGCGGGTTCTGTTCGGCCCGCGCGGAGCTGTCCGGTGCGCCACTGGCCTCGGCGGGCCTGGTGATATGAAGCCGGCCGTCCGTGACATACGCCTGCGCGCCCGCCTCCTCCGCGAGCCCGCGTACGAACTCCCAGTCGCTGATGTTGGGTTGGGCCACATGCTCCAGCACCGGCCCCGCGACATCGACTGTCCCGGGGCGCAGCCCGGCCCGCTGCGCCACCTGCGCGCAGATGTCGGCGAGCGTCATGTTCTGGTACCCGGCGACGCGACGGCCCCGGAACAACCGGTGCGACTCGTCGAGCCCGCGCACCACCGTGAACGTGCCGGTGTCGTCGATCTCGACCTCCAGGGCCGTCACCACACCGGTCAGCAGCGGTGTCGCGGAGGGGCCCCCGCCCGCGTGCGCCAGCAGCCGGGCCTCGCCGCCAATCTTGAGGCCGGTCTGTTCCAGCAGCACCCGGCCGGGATCGCGGAAGCGCAGGACGAAGAGGTCCGGCAGCGTGCGGCTGTCGTCCACGTACCCTTCGACCAGTGTGTTGGCGAGGGCCGATGGCAGCGGACTGCCACCGAACTCGATCACCAGCGCCTTGGCGACACTCTGCTGGGCCATCCGCCCTCACCTCTGCCTCGGCAGTTCCCGCTCGCGCTCGGATTCGCGCAGCCGGTCCAGCTCGTCGAGTGCGGGCAGCAGCAGTTCCTGGCCGCTGGTCAGCCGCATCGGGTCGTCGATCCCGTTCGCCTCGGCGATGACCCGCCAGGCGCCCGGATCCCCGTACTCGCGGTGGGCGAGCCCCGGCAGCGAATCCCCGGCGCGCACCCGGTGCACGCGCCGCGCCGCCAGCGCACCCGAGGTCGGGTTCTGTCCCGGCGTCTCCCCGCTGATCTCCTCCATCGTCACCTGGCAGAGCGCCCGGATGGGCACACCGGAGGTCGTGAAGAGGGTGTACTTCGCCTGCACTTGGCTCACATAGCCCGGAAAGCCCGTGAGCCCGCCCCAGTGGAAGACCACCCACGGCGGCGAGGAACGCTGCTGCTGGCGCGTCTCGTCGGTCGGCACACAGCAGGCGAACAGCTTCTCCACCGAGGTCACCACACTGCTGTCCTGGGTGTCGCTGGCGTCGAAGAACATCTCCACCGTGAGCTTGCTGGGCTGCGGCCCCTGGTACTCCGGCGGCCCGGAACTCTTCGCGCCCTTGGCGGGGGTGCGCTTCCAGGACGCCGCCTTCGTCAGGCTCAGCTCCTTTGGATTGAACTGGAAGTCGATACGACCGCACGGCCCGCCGGGGGTCAGACTGCCGCCGGGCGGCGGCGTACGCAGCTCCAGATAGGCGTGCTCCAGCTTGGGCCTCGCCGAGCCGGGCGCGCGGGAGGCGGCCGTACCGGAGGTGCCGGCTGCGCTGAAGGCGATGGGCCCGCTCATCGTGCTCAGCCCTCCATCACATAGCCGTGGTGGGCGATCTCGATGGTCTCGATCGCGACCTTGGGGGACTCGGGCGTGAAGGAGGGACCGGTCCAGCGCACCGGTACGACCTCCAGCAGCCCCCACTGCGCGACCTTGCGGCCGTCGCCCGTCCTGGCCTCGATATGGGCGGTCTTACGGCTGAATCCGGTCGTCATGCTGGCGAACCACTTGGCGACCTTCTCCGTCTCCCGGGTCAGCGGGCGGGACAGCTTGACGTTCGAGTACTTGAGCCGGGTGGGCAACTGCCAGACGTGGCCGTTGTTACCGCCCTCCTCGCGCGCTTCGAGCACCACTTCGCAGCCGAGACCGTCGCAGGTGTTGAACGAGCCGAGTTCGATGCCGTCGATGGTGACGACGAAGCAGACGCTGACGGCCGGATCGTCGTTGTCGGTCGGGGCCATGGCATGTACCTCTCCATGCTGGTGTTGATCAGGTCAATGCCTGGTGTTGATTCAATGCCTGGTGTTGATGAGGAATCCGGCGCGTTCGCGTTCCAGGCGCAGGTCCGCCTTGAGGAGTCGGCTGAGGGGCGTGTACAGCGCTCGTACGAGTTCGTCGGTGACGGGCGGGGTGCCTGCGGCGGTGCTTGTGCCTGTTCCCGCGCCTGTTCCCGCGCCTGTGCCTGCGCTTTGGGCCGGGGAGCCGGGCGGGGCGGACTCGGCGCTTCCGGGCGCTCCTGGGGTGGTGGCGTCCGGGAACGCGGGGTCGTCGGAGCCCGATGCCGGGTCTGAGACGGCGGCCGGCAGGGGGTCCGGTTCCGGCGCGGGTGCGGGGTCGGGGAGGGGGTCGGGGGCCGGGAGCTCGCTGGTCATGGCCGCACGCTGGATCACGCGCGTACGGCTGAAGACCACGCTGCCGTCGGCCATCCGCTGGGCGACGCCTGCGGCGATGGCCGCGGAACCGGCGTCCTGGAACGTGGGGGTGGGGGGCTTGGGGTTCCTCGTCACTGTTTCTCGGGCCGCGGTCAACGGCCGTGCTTCATAGGAGCGTTGGACCGATGTCGTCCTCCCGGGACCAGGGGGTTCCCACCGGACCGGTACGGGCGACGGCTCCGCGCCCGTGCTGGTGGTGGCCGGGGCGGACGCGGGGGCCACGGGGGCGTCCGGCCCGGTGGCGAAGAGGGGGACCGCACGCTGCGCGAGGAGCGGTGCCACTGGACCGGGGGTCGGTTCGGTCGGCCGGGGGAGGGCGGGGGGACCGCTCAAGCGCTGGATCGGGACGGGGGCGGGGTCGGGGTCTGTCGGGGACGCGGCGGGTCGTCGTTCCGTTCCGGACTCCGTTGCGTACGGGGTGTGTTGGGGTGTGAGGGGTGGGGTCTCGCCGAGCAGCGGCCCGGTCGGGGCGTCCATATCCGGTGAGGGCTCGGGTGCGCTTGGTTGGGCGGGCTGGGCGGGCTGGCCGGGTGGGACTGGTGAAGTCGGTTGGGCCTGTGGGGTCGGTGGGGTCGCTTCGGACACCGGGCCGGAGGTGCGAGCCGCGATCTCCCGTTGTGCCGTGGGCGGCAGACCTGCCAGTGGGGCCCCCAGGCCCGGCATACGGGGACGGGACGGCGGCCGGCGCGCATCCGGCGGGATGGGTGTGGGCGCCGCATGGGTCCGTTGAACGGGCGCTGGCCCACGGCCAGTTGGTGACGTACCGACGGTGGGCACGTCGTCCGGGACGGGCGTGGAGGGCGCGGCGGGCGGAGGTGCGTCGTGCGGAGGCGTGACGGGCAATGCCGGTTCCACCGGCCGCTCACCGATCAGTTGGCGTACGGGCAGTTCGGCGGGCGAGACACCGGCCGTGACCATCTCCCCCAGGGAGTCGCTCCGTTGTAGCGGAACCGCACGGGGTTGCACTTGTACGCGACCCGTCGCCCCCGGCCAGGAGGTGACCACTCTGCCCTCCGTTTCTCGCGGCTCCGCGCCTTCCGCACGTCGGCTCACCGTTGCCGTTGTCGGACCGGTGGAGGCGACGAGCCCGTGCACCAGCCCTGAGGGTGCCTGCGGAGTGACCAGGTGGCCGAGCGGCGTACTGAGCGTGGCGTCCTGCCAGGTGCCGAGCGATCCCCGGAAGCCGTCCGGGTCCGTGACCAGGCCGGGCGTCGTCAACGTACGCTGCACAGGCGGGAGTTCGCGCCAGCCGGCTGCCGGGCGGCGGGCTGTCCCGGCAGGTGCGCCGGCGTCCGCCGTGGCCGTACCGGCGTCTGCCGTGGCCGTACCGGCGTCTGCCGTGGCCGTACCGGCGTCTGCCGCGGTCCGGTCGCCGCGCAGCCAGGACAGCAGTCCCATGGTCTCTCGTCCCCCCTCGCCTTTCCCGTTACTCGTACTCGTGGCCGGTAAGCCGGGCGATCTGTGCGATGTATCTGCGCCGTTCGGGATGCTCCAGATCGAGCAGCTGGTCGAGCGGCCAGTGGAAGTGATAGGCGAGGTACGCGACCTCCTCGTACAGCAGGTCGGCCGCGTACGTCACGATTCCCCCGGGCGACCACCTCCGGCGAGATCCACGGCGAAGTTCTCCTGGCAGGACGGGCAGGTCACGGCGGCGCGGGTGTGCCCCTCGGCGTTGATCCGGCGGTAGAAGTCCTGGAGGAAGGCGAGGTCGGAGGCGAACAGGTCCTCGATGACGCCCGGGTGGATGTCGTCGACGGTGCCGATCCGGCTGACCACGCGGGCGATCAGGACCACCGACAGATAGGCGGCGTTCTCCCGTACGCGGTCGTCCCGGAGGGGGATCAATTCGTCGCGGGCGGTGGCCAGTCGCATCACGCCGCTGCGGTGTACGGTGCCGGCGTCGTCCACGTACCCGCGCGGCAGCTCGAAGGGGAACTCGGTCCGTAGCGTCTCGCGGGACTCGCGGGACTCGCGGGACTCGCGGGACTCACGTGACGCGCGGGACTCACGTGACGCGCGGGACTCACGTGACGCGTGGGACTCACGTGACGCGTGGGCGTCTGGGAACTCCCGGGCAGCGGTGCGCTCCTCATCGCCCGTCCCACCCCGCGCGGAGGTCGACAGCACACGCCGCATCAGTCGACTTCCATGCTCTCGTAGGTGATCGCCAGCTTCTCCGTGAGCACGGAGGTGTCGCCCGCCTTGAGCGTGCCGATCTCCAGGGACTTCGGCCAGGCGTTGATCAGCTTGTAGCGCTTGATCGCGATGCCCTCGTAGTCGTAGACGATGATCGCCCCGTTGCGCCGGGCGTCCGACATCCGACCGAACCGGGAGTCCTTGACCCACTGCTCGAAGCTGTTGTCCTCGGTGAGTCCACGGCTGACCGTGACCTCACCCGCTTTGGGCCGTCCCGGGAGCTTTTTGATGGCGTATTTGCCGTCGGCGGTGTTCTGCTTCAGCTCGATGACGTCCTGTTCCATCTTCAGACCACTCACCTCGGTGATCTGCTTGATGACGACGCTGTCGAATTCCAGACCGAAGGAATGCCCGACGGAACTGTCGAGATCGGGAAGTGGCACTACCAGCCTCCTCTGCGCTAATTGTCAGGTCGTCGCTCGTCGCTCGTCGCTCGTCGCTCGTCGCTCGTCGTCATTCGTCATTCGTCGACGGCGCCCGTTCCACCGGTCAGCTGGGACAGCCGGAACACCACGAACTCCGCGGGCTTCACCGGCGCCACCCCGATCTCGCAGATGACCTGACCTGCGTCGATGCTCTCCGGCGGGTTCGTCTCACGATCGCACTTGACGTAGAAGGCCTCCTCGGGCGTCAGCCCGAACAGCGCTCCCCTGCGCCACTCATTGACCAGGAACGCCGAAACCGTACGGCGGATACGGGCCCACAGCGCGTCATCGTTCGGCTCGAACACCACCCATTGCGTTCCGGTCAGAATAGACTCCTCCAGGTAATTGAAGAGCCGGCGCACATTCAGATAATGCCAGTCGCGGTCCGACGCCAGCGTTCGCGCGCCCCAGACGCGGATACCGCGACCGGGAAAGGAGCGGATGCAGTTCAGACCGATCGGGTTGAGCAGATCGTGTTCGCTCTTGGTCAACTGCGTCTGCAAGGAGACCGCTCCCCGTACGACCTCGTTCGCCGGGGCCTTGTGCACCCCGCGCGTGGCGTCGTTACGGGCCCAGACGCCGGCGATGTGCCCGCTCGGCGGTACGAACGTATTGCGGCCGGTCGCCGGATCGAACACCTTGATCCACGGGTAGTAGAGCGTCGCGAACCTGGAATCGAAGCCCGTTGTCTCCGTCCGCCAGCCCTTGATCTCCTGCGGGCTCAGGCCGGGGGGCGGGTCCAGGATCGCGATGCGGTCACCCATCAGCTCGCAGTGGCTGATCAGGGCCTGCTGCACCGAGATCACCGACTCCCGGTCCAGCACCCCGCGTTCGAGGGCGCTCATGAGATCCGGTACGGCGACCATGGTGACCTCGTCGATGGCCTCCAGCCCGCCGAGGCCGGTGCGCTGGTCCGGGTCGCCCACGTACTCGTCCGGGGACAGTGGTCCGGACGCGGTCCCCGCGTCATCCGCCGGCCGGAGCGTCACTGTCTGCGCCTCGGGTCTGCCCGGCGCGGGCCCGCGCCCCGGCTCCCGTACCTCGATCAGCTGCGACTGCGCCTTCACCTGCGAGGCGACATTGTCCTTGCTGCGCTTGGACGACACCGCCGGGTAGGTCTCCACGACCTTGCCGTCCCGGGCCACCACCAGGCTGAACACGTCCTGCGGCGGATCCTCGCCCTCGGGATCGGCCACGGTCACGGTGATCTCACCGGTCACACCGGGCAACGCCCGTACGGTGTACGGCCCGAGCTGAGCCTCCGCGCCGGCAGTGAGCTCCCCGGCCCCACCAACTGCCGCCTCGCCTGCACCGATCCGGATCACGTAACAGGTCCCACCGCCATTGGCGAAGAAGCCGTAGACGGAGGAGGCGAGATAGGTGCCTTCGACGAATTCGCCGAACCGGCTGATGAACTGCGACCAGTTGGTGATCAGGGTCGGTTCGTTGAACGGTCCCCGTTGGGCGAAGCCGACAAAGGCGGCGACGGACGTGCCCACGCCCTCGATCGGCCGCGAGCCGGACTGGACCTCTTCGACGTACACGCCCGGGGACAGATACGACGGCATGCGACTCTCCTTGACCGGGAACGTGGGCACCAGGACCGTGGATCGCGGTTGATCAAAGAACGTGATTGATCAGAGAACGTGATTGATCAGGGAACGTGGGCGATTCTCGCCGTGGGCGAGATCATCCGGAACAGGCATTCGGCCGCCGCGTCGTACCGAGCCGACTGCCCGAAAAGGCAGAGTCGCCGGGACAGGTGATCGGGCAACGCATCCTGCCCCCGGCACTGTCCCGCACACGCTGCCGGGCGTGCCGCACGCGCCCACACCCTGGCTGGTATGTCGGGGACCTGTGACCGGGAGCGGCGGTGAAGGCCGCTCCGGAGAAGAGCTCTGCGGCTGCCGTACGCGCGGCCGCGCCCCGGTCCTCGGCCCCGGCCCAGGAGACGGCCCCTTCGCCTGACGTAGCACCGTCACCTGACGTATCAGCGGCATCCGCCCCCGGCCCGAGGCTGAACGCCCGTAGCCTCCAGCGGCTCCAGGGGAGGGCGGGCAACGCGGCGGTGTCGCGGCTCGTCGCGCAACGGTACGCGGAGGTGGTGAAGCCCCCGCCCTCGCAGGCGCCCGGCTTCCGCAAGGTCCAGCAGGACGTCGCCGCGAAGAAGCAGCGGATCAAGCAGCACAAGCCGGCGGCGAGCGAATCGAGATCGGCGCAGGACGCGGCCGTCGCGCCGCCGGACGACAAGCAGGCGCAGGGCAAGGCGGCCAACGCCGAGAAGATGAACGAGGCGAAGCCGGGGGAGTTCGACAAGAACGCGTTCGTCGGCGCGGTCAACGAGGCGATCGCCGCCCAGGCGCCGAAGAACCTCGACGAGGCCGACGGATTCGCCGACTCCGGCAAGGCCGACACGATCAAGGACTCGGTCGACGGCAAGGTCAAGGACGGCAAGAAGTCGTCGGCCGAGGACATCGAGAGCACGACGACGGCCGCGCCGGACACTTCGCAGGCCAAGGAGAAGCAGGTCACCCCGATGGGCCCGGACCAGCCTCCGGGCAACCCGGGCGCCCCCAGCGCGGCGGACGCGGTGCCGGACAGACAGCCGGACAAGGTCCTGGACTTCTCCGAGGGCAATCAGCAGGTCGACCAGCAGATGGCGGACGCCGAGGTCACCGAGGAGCAGCTGGCCAAGGGCAACGAGCCGCAGTTCGACACGGCGCTGTCGGAGAAGAAGAAGGGGGAGCAGCACACCGCGAGCGCCCCAGCCAAGGGCCGCGCGGCCGAGGCCAAGCAGTTGTCGGCGGCGAAGGCGGGCGCCGCCGCGTCGGGCGCGGCGGCCATGAGCGCCATGACCGCCGAGCGCGCCGCCGCGGGCAAGGCGGTCGACGGCGGCAAGGGCGAGACGAAGTCGGCGGACGAGAAGAAGCGCGAGCAGGTCACGGCCAAGCTCCAGAAGGTCTTCGACGCCACGCAGAAGGACGTCGAGAAGATCCTCGGCGACCTGGACGGAAAGGTCGACAAACAGTTCACCGAGGGCGAGAAACGGGCCCGCGACGACTTCACCGCCGACCACAAGCGCCGGATGAAGCAGTACAAGGACAGGCGCTACTCCGGCTTCACCGGCAAGGGCCGCTGGCTCAGGGACAAGTTCAAGGGCCTCCCCCAGGAGGGCCTGGACATCTTCAAGAAGTCCCGGGAGCTCTACGTAACCAAGATGCAGTCCGTCATCTCGTCCATCGCCGACACCATCGGCACCGAGCTGGGCCGGGCCAAGACCCGTATCGCCACGGGCCGCAATGAATTGAAGGCCGAGGTCGACAAACTCCCAGCCGATCTGAAGCAGTTCGGTGAGGAGGCAGCCGCAGATTTCGCGGGAAAATTTGACGATCTCGAATCCGAGGTCAACGACAAGTCCACGCAACTGGTCCAGGACTTGGCCCAGAAATACACCGAGGCCCTCAACTCCGTCGATGAGGAGATCAAGAAACTCGAAGAGGAGAACAAGGGCCTGATCGCGAAGGTCGTGGATGCCGTCGTCGGTGTCATCCAGACCATCAACGAGCTGAAGAACCTCCTCCTCGGCATCCTGGCCAAGGCCGCCGGCGCCGTCATGAAGATCCTCAAGGACCCGATCGGCTTCCTCAGAAACCTGGTCTCGGCGGTCGGCGCGGGCCTGAACCTCTTCATCGGAAACATCGCCACCCACCTCCAAAAGGGCCTGGTCTCCTGGCTCCTGGGCACGGCGGTCAGCACAGGCCTCGAAATCCCGTCCCGTTTCGACCTGAAGGGCATCATCCAGCTCATCGCCTCGCTACTGGGCCTGACCTGGGACAACATCCGAGCCCGCGTCACCCGCAAGGGCGTCCCCGACGAAGCGATGACCAAGGCCGAACAATCCGTCCCGGTAGCCCAGGCCCTGGCCCGCGAGGGCCCGGCCGGCGCCGCCCAGGAGATCACCGCCGAGACGGGCGATCTCAAGTCGACCATCCTCGACGACCTCAAGTCCTATCTGATCCCGACCGTCCTCATGGCGGGCATCACCTGGATTCTCTCCCTCCTCAACCCCGCCTCGGCGTTCATACGAGCGGTCAAGGGAATCATCGACATCGTCACGTTCATCGTGATCCAGGGCGCCCAGATAGTGGAATTCGTCAATTCGGTCCTGGACGCGGTAGTAGCCATAGCCAACGGCGCCGCAGCCGCCGTCCCTAAAACAGTAGAAACCGCCCTGGCGGCAAGCATCCCCCTCCTGATCGGCCTCCTCGCCTCACTCCTGGGAATCGGCGGCCTGGCCAACAGAGTCAGACAAGCCTTCGAAAAGGTCTCCCGCCCAGTAAACCGAGCCATCGACAAAATAGTCGACAAAATCGCCAAAACTGCCAGGAGGATCTGGTCCAAAGCCAAGAGGAAGAGCAAAGCAGAGTCTGGCAGCGGGAAACGGGAAACCGATGGTGAAAAGAATGCATACGGATCTCGTGGTTCGCCGCAGAAAAAGAATAATGAGGAGTCAACTGCGCAGAAAGAGGAGAGGCTTCGGCGTGCAGTGACCGAAGCGGAAGGGTTGATGAGCGGGTCGCAGCGCTTGGGTCTAATCCTAAGGGCGCGCCTCGCCATAATTAAGCGTAAATACCGACTGAGTTCCCTGGAAGCGGTAAGGTCGGGGTCCACTTATACGTGGAACGTATTTGCGAAGATCAACCCGGAAGCGAAATTTGAAATGTTCTCCATTCCTGACGAAGCTGAGCGGCTGCGCAAGGAGATCGATCGGGAGCTTGAGCAGCTCCCGATTCACGGAAATTCCTACTATACTGCTCCAGTGCAGATTCAGGATGTCAAGAATAGAGTGAATGGAAATGAGGCGGTTCGTGACGCTCTCAAGCAAGGATATAGGCTGCTCTGGGATCCGTTTACGGATGATTCGTGGGTGTTGTTCCTTGAGAAAGATGAGAAGAAAGGTGTTAGGCGGACCGTGGTTGGGCAGTTGTGTAGGGCAAGAGATTACGTTGAGCTAGATAGGAGGGGGGATCAGGTGATTTATGCGGGGGATGCTGCTGCAAATGATCATTATGTATTGGACAAGAAGGGCCAGGAAGTGCCCAGGCATATCGTGAGGAACGTGACGCCTGGGGACAGGCGTAATATCTTGGCCGGTAAGGGTATTCCGCGAAAGAACGTCTCTGTGATACCGGAAGAGGCGCACGTTGATGGACGGCCAAATAATAGCCCTTACGTCTCTGGGACGAAGATCCTCTCTGGGGATATTCGAAATCCGCAAGGGAGGCTTTTTGGGGGGAAGAAAGACAGGATCAGGATAGATCTCTCTTATATCTCACCGAGAAATATCAGCGACATGACCACGAAGTCTGGTCAGCGGGAGTGGTTCTTAACGAAGAGTGAAAGCAAGATGAAGAAGATTGTTGAGGATGTAGTGCGAACTCAGGAAGTGCTCATATTTGGTGAGATACCCGCTGCGGCGATCGAATGGCTCACTGAAGAAGATATAAAGAATGAGCGGGCGAAGTATATCGCGAGGGGAGGTGAGATTCTCAGGGTCGAGCCGGGAGAAGACCGGTGATGAGAATTTAGCATCGATGCGCCGAGTGATATTTCAGCTGTTCTTGGGGCGACGCCTGATGAAAGGACGTCACGCAGGATGTATGACTGGGAAGATTGTCATCTCGGCGATGCTGCCCTTGAGGACGCGAGGGAAGAGTTGGAGTTCCCCAAGAGTGATTCTGACGTGATCAACTCTTTTGGTGTTCTGTTGCGCAGTGGAGATATCGATGCGATGTGTGTAGCACTGAGCTACTATCATTATTGCGAATCTATGTCGCGGCACGGTGGCGAGAATATTTTGGAAGGGGAATCGCAAGATGTTCTCGAATGTGCGCGTGTGGTTTTGCGCCGGCCACCGTCAAAAGTTGCGACCGCAGAACACGATGAGTATGAGGCTGCTCACGCAACTGCGCTATCTGCGATCGCCGGGATTGTCCAGCCTGAGGATTCCGGACTCGTCAGCGAGGCGCTGAGAAGAGCTACGTCTGAAGATGTCAGGAAAGCAGCCGCGATGGCAGCTTCCACCATCCTAAGGGATACTTTACCTGGGTGCGGCCACAAAGCTGCACTTCTGAACGAACTGATCGATCAGCTTGCGGAAATCATCTTCGATGATTCGGTCTCGTCGCAGGAGCGTTGGTTAGCCATAAACGCTGTTTCTCAATCCGGGTCGGAAATTGCAGAGTCGTACCTTGTCGGAGCGTTGGAACTAACTGATGTTCAATTGCAAGCTGTCGCGGGACTGGCTCTTGCGGATCGGGATATGGGAAGATTTCGGCCCATTTTGATGAACCTCACGGCCTCTTGGTCAGACGACTCCGAGTTTCCGGCGAATGAACTCATTTCTATCTTGAGGGAGGGGGAATGAATTAGTCGTTTCTATTTGCCTGAACAATCATCGACATCTCTTCCGGTGTCGGCACTCCTCGGGTGCCAAAGTTAGAGGAGGGCAACGGCCTTGTCCGTGGCCGTTTGGGATACGCCGGACAATGGGGCGACGTCGCCGGATCGTCACCGCCGAGTCTGTACTTCTGCATAGACCGCGTCATCAACCACCTCGGCCTGCGACTTGCGCTCCATTGCCGCCGGCGGTTCCGCAAGAACGCTGTACTCACCGCGAATGGCACACTGATGCCCACCCGCGACCGCACGGTCGTCGAGCAGTCCAAGGGCTTCTGCAGCTCCACCAACCACCAGGTCGATATCGACTCGGACAAGCGCTTAGGTCCTGTCCGGTCGATCTTCGCGGGCCCGTGACGCCTGGCGCGTACGCTCGCTGCGATGTCGGGGTCGCCCATGTATGGCCGGGCCATCCACAACCCCGATCCTCCGCCTTGCGATGTTCCCCCTTAGCCTGAACGGCAGGGGGTACCCCCTGCACCAGACTGCCGCGCACTGATCCGCGAAGATCGACCGGACGAGCCCCAGTCGTCGTGATTGGCCGCACCTTGCCTGGCAACCGCAATGACTGCGGAGCCTGGGCGAATGCCTGGTTCAGCACCACGCACCAGGGCGGCGCCACCATGGTTGAGATCGAAGGCCCGCAACACATCCTCGGATATCGCTCAGTACGTCGCCGATCAGTGTCAGCAACGAAGATTCGCCGTCCTTGAGCTGGCAGGACAGCAGCCGCACGCCGTCCCCGTTGATCACCACGGCGTCGTGATGCCTCTTGTCGATGTCCATCCGGCCCAGATCTCAGGCACGTTCCGCTCCGCCAGTTCGCCTCATCCTGATCCTGCAGACGACATCGCCAGCGTTGTCCTACAGCAGCGATCGAGTCGCATCTCCCCGTTGGCGGTCGCGTCGTCGCGGGGTCAGGTCAGCAGGTGGAGGTAGGGGCCGAATTCTGAGGCCAGGGTGAGGCGGCCCAGTTTTTGGTATTCGCGTTGGATCGCGTGGATCAGGGTTGGCATTGTTACTGGGGTGCCCGAGGCCGCTGAGAGGTAGGCCGCCGTTACCGCTACCGAGCGGATGTTGCCGCCTGCCAGTTCGAAGGATTCGGCGCAGAAGGGGAGGTCCAGGTCGGAGGCGCGGGGGAGAGTGGGGCCCAGGCAGCGTTCCCAGAGGAGGAGGCGTTGGGGTGCGTCCGGGATGGGGAAGTCGATGACCAGGTCGAGGCGGCGCGTGAAGGCGTCGTCGAGGTTGGCGCGGAGGTTGGTGGCGAGGATGGCGAGGCCGTCGAAGGACTCCATGCGTTGCAGCAGATACGCGCTCTCGACGTTGGCGTAGCGGTCGTGGGCGTCCTTGACCTCTGAGCGTTTTCCGAAGATAGCGTCCGCCTCGTCGAAGAGCAGGACGCCATTCACGCCGGCCGCTTCGGAGAAGATGCGTTCGAGGTTCTTCTCGGTCTCGCCGACATATTTGTCGATGACCGTCGCCAGATCGACTGTGTAGAGGTCGAGACCCAGATCGGCCGCGATCACCTCGGCCGACATCGTCTTGCCGGTGCCGGAGTCGCCCGCGAAGAGGGCTGATACGCCACGGCCGCGGCCGCCGCCCGGGCGCATTCCCCACTCGCCGAGGACCTGGTCGCGATAGCGGGCGCGGGCGGTGAGTTCGCGGAGCTGGGCGTGGGCGTCCGGGGGGAGGACCAAGTCGTTCCAGGTCACGGAAGGTTCGATGCGGCGGGCCAGCCGGTCGAGGCCCGCGGCGTTCTGGGCGCGGGCTCCCCGGCGGATGTGGTCAGGGCCGAGGGCGCCACCGTCCAGCCGGGCCGTCTGGGCGGCGCTGCGGGCCGCGCCCTCGATCTGGTCCGGGGTGAGGAGGAACGGGGAGAGCAGTACGCCGACATCCAGATCGGCCGGGACCGGCTCGGCGTAGGCGTCGCGCCAGAGGGCGGCCCGTACCGCCGGTTCCACCCGGGGAGCGTGCAGCAGCAGTGGCGGGCGCGTCGACCAGGCCGCGTCCCAGGGGGCGCGGCCCACCAGGACCGTCGGCAGCGGCGTGTCGGTGAGGAGCCGGAGCGTCTGCGGGTGGTCACGCGACAGCGCGTCCAGCGGCGCGCACACCAGCCCCGCCCCCGTCAGCCGGCCCTCCCGTACCAGCGCCCGCACCGCCTCGACGGGCGTCGGGTCCTCCGCCAGCCGGGACAGATCCAGGCCCAGTACGCCGCGCCCCGCGAGGCTCAGCGCCGTGGCGGCCAGCGCCGTACCCGCGCCGCCCTGTTCCTCGCGGAGATACGCCAGACGGACACCGGAACCGAGCGTACGGGCGAGCGGCCCGGGATCGCCCACGCCCGGTACGGCGTGCCACGGCGCCAGCAGACCGGTCAGCCGGGGATCGGGGCTGTCGTCGCCGAGGAGGTGCGCGGTGACGCGGTCGGGAACCCGTAACGCACGCCCCAGGAACGGCCGGTCCGCCTCCTCCACCAGCAGCAGTCCGCCGGCGCGCAGCGGTGCCCGGGGGCCGAGCCGGGCGCGGGCCTCCGCGTCCGCCGGGGAGAGGCCGCAGAGGCCGAGGGCCAGTCCGATGGTCGGGCGGCGACGGGTGACATCGTCGTTGAGGTAGCCGTAGAACGCCTCGAACCGGTCGTCGAGATCCGGCAGAAGCGCGATGAGCAGCATCTCGACATCCAGCGGACTGAGGTCGAACTCCCTTTCCAGCATGGTGAGTCGGGACGGTGGCCCATCGGTCGCCCAGGTCTCGTCGCTCGCATCGGGCGTATCGGTCTCGTCGGGAGCGGGGAACGTACGGCCCTCGTCCAGCAGCCGCGCAATCGTCTCCTCCGTCAGATACAGGCCACGGAACGCGTCGTCCGGATGGGGGTCGGTGACTTGGCGCGCCTCGACCGCCCGGCGGACGCGCCGCTCGACACGTACGGCACAGGTCAGGAGATGTCGGAGGTTCGGATCGCCCCCGGCCTGTTCGCCCCCGACCTGTTCGCCCCCGGCCTGTTTGCCCCTGGCCAGTTCGCCCCCGGCCAGTTCGCCCCCGGACTGTTCGCCCCCGGTCTGTTCGGCCCCAGCGGAATCGGGCCGCTCCCCGTCGTGCCGCCCGCGCTCAGGCATCGCCCCGGTTCTCCGTAATCCGAAGCGACAGCCCGGGGCGCCGCACCGCCTCGCCCGCGCCCTCGCTTTCTCCCCCACCGTCGCTCTCGTCCGCCGCATCCCCGCGACGGTCGACAACGGCCCCATACAGCGGAAGCGCCCCGCGGCCCGGCATCGCCCTGGTCGGCCGCCGCGCGCGATCCTCCCCCGCGCGACCCTCCCTCGCGCGGTCACCGAAGTGGACACGCATCCCCTCGTCGCCCACCGGCGGACCCGCGGCGTAGGTCGGCGACGCCGTGACCGGCACACTGATCACCAGGTCCAGCGACGGCTTCAGTTCGCCGCCGAGCGCGCTCCACACGTCCGCGAAGGAGCGGTCCTCCGGCGGTGGCAGCGCGATGGTCATCGGTACGGCAACCCCGATGTCCTGGAGCGTTCCCGTCAGCCGCTCGGGAGGCAGCGCCTCGTACCGCAGCAGGCAGGCCAGGAGCGAGGACAGCAGCCGGTGTTCGTCCTCCGGCCGCTTCGTCCAGGCGGTGATCAGATACGAGAGCTTGAAGAAGCGCGGAGGCCGGCGGCGGGCGACGACCGCGCCCCGCTCGTCGTACTCGTTGTGCAGCCCGCGTTCACGCCGTCGCATGTCCTCGCGGATGTCGTAGAGGTACAGATTCACCGTGGGCGCGTTGACCTTGGCGGCCCATTCGCGGGTCGGCGCGTCGAACACCACCGCGATCTGGGCGCCTTCGAGGACCTCGGCCCTGAGCAGCGCGCGCAGCGCGTCGTCCACCTCGTGGATCACGACGACCCCGCTCCCGTCATCCGGTCCGCCGTCATCCGCGCCCCGCGAAGTCCGGTGGCTGGAGCTTGCGTTGGACGACCAGGACCGGCTTCGTCAGCCGGTCGAGACCGGTGACGTCCGCGCGGAGATCGCGTGGCCCGAGCCGGTCCCTGCGCAGGACCGGCACCTGCGTCTCGAACGTACCGTCACGTCCCACCGTCACCGGCGATCCGTTGGCGGTGATGCCCGCGCTCCAGCTCAGCCGTACGGTCGAGCCCGGCGGGAAGTCCGTACCCCGTGCCAGCACCACCTGCCCCGGTGTGGCCACCTGCGGGGTGACGGCCAGCTTCGGCTGGAGAACGCGGAGTGTGCCCCGGTCCGTGTTGTTGGCCGGTCTGCGGTCGGGCAGTGTGGCGACGGCGGTCGCGTGGACGGCTCCGCTGATCGCCATCCGGTACGTGGCCGTCTGGGTGACCTCGACCCGGCCGCCCGCCGGGATGGTGCACGGCGCGGTCGGGGTGCAGCGCGACAGCCCGGCCAGGGTACGTCTGCCCGCGTCCGGTGTCCTCGGCCAGGCGGACGTGACGATGACACCGGACGCCGCGTCCGGACCGGCGTTGGTGAGAACGAAGCGGGCACGGGCGGCACGGCCCGTGTACGTGCGCGACGGGGCGATCTGTACGTCCACGGCTACATCGGCCGTCGGAGGCACCGGGGGCGCGGGAGGAACCGGCGGGACGGGCGGGACAGGTGGCAGCTCCAGCACCTCCACCGTGGCCGTGTCGGTGCCGGTGTTGCCGTTCGAGTCGGTGGCCGAGCAGGTGACGAGAGTGCGGCCGACCGGGAAGACCGAGCCCGACGCGGGGGTACAACGTACGGGCAGACGGCCGTCGTTGGCGTCCACGGCGGTGACGGTCAGCTCGACGCGGGCGCCGTCCGGGTCCCTGGTCACCACCGTACGGTCGTCCACGACGACCACGGGCGCGTCGACATCGTTGACGTCGATGTTGATCGTCTGGGTCAGCTCCGGATCGGCCGCCGCGTTCGGCCCGACGGTGTCCGTGCCGGGCGGGCTCGTGCCCAGCAGGAACTGGACGGTGCAGGTCAGCCTCCGTCCCTGCGGAGCGTCCTCGGCGACCGTGATCGTCTCGTCGAAGGCGGCGGGGTCGCCGCTGGTGACGGTCCGGGTGGGCGGATCGAGCGCCACCGTCAGGGCGGGATCGCAGCTCTCCAGCCGGTGCCCGACCTGGGTGGGCAGATTGCCGAGGCCGTCGGCGATCGACTTCACGACCGCGTCCGCGTTGACGCCGGAGATCAGGCTGCCCCGGGTGGCCTCGATGACCTTGTCGGCCTGGCCCGGCGGGTGCAGGGGGTCCTCTATCTGGCCGGGGACACCGGCGTCTCCGGTGCCGTTGAGTCCGTCACCGACCGCGGTGGCGACATCCACGCCCAGCACCCGGACTCCCCGGTCCTGGAGCGCGTAGATCGTGTCGGTCAGGGAGTGCCCCCTGCTCGGGTCGTGGCTGGAGGCGTCGCCGACCAGGACGACCACGGGGCTCGCGTCCGCGCGGAACTCGGTCTGGCCGCCGCTGCCGTTGGCGATCTGCCACAGCGCGTTGATCCAGTCCTCGGACGGGCCGCGGCTGCCCTGGCCGCGTTCGACAGTGAGGGCGTCGACCCCCTCCTGCACCTTGACGAGGTCGTCCGTGAACGGCTGGAGCACGGTGTAGGTCCGGTCGCCGTCGACCTGCTGGTCGCCGTACGTGGCCACGGCGAAGCGCGAGTCGGGCTGCTCCTCGGTCACTCTCTCGGTGATCACGGGGAGGTTCCGCTGGATCTGCTCGATGGACGGTTCCATGCTCAGGGTGCCGTCCACCAGCAGCACGATGTCGGGCTTCGGCGGGATGGCCGGCGTACGGACCAGCTTGTCCACGGAGAGGGACGCGCCCGGGTCGAGCCGCTCCGTCACCACGGCGGGGGTGACCGGCGGTTCGGGTACGGGGACGGCCGCGCGCGGTTCGGCGGCGGAGCTGGGCAGGCCGCTCATGACCAGCAGCAGAAGGGCGAAGGGCAGCACGCGCAAGGCACTGCTCCCGCGCCGTGGCTGTTTCCGCGCGGACTGCCGGAACGGCTGTTGTGGCTGCTTCCGTGCCGACCGCCGGAGGAGCTGTTGTGGCAGTTGCCGTGCGGACTGCCGGAACCGCTGAGACCGCCGCACGGAACCCTCCCCAGATCGGCGCACCGGCGCCCACCATCCCGTGCTCGCGCCCCGCGGGCAGCGGGGCGCGAGTCATTCCTGCGGGAACCGAGTTCTGCCCTTTGGGGCAGCCGTGCGGCGAGTGGCTGTGCTGAAAGATCAAAACCCGGATCGGTGCGAACTGTGGATCTT
This sequence comes from Streptomyces scopuliridis RB72, assembly GCF_000718095.1. GTDB lineage: Bacteria > Actinomycetota > Actinomycetes > Streptomycetales > Streptomycetaceae > Streptomyces > Streptomyces scopuliridis. The sequence continues at coordinate 86,931 of NZ_JOEI01000015.1, forward strand.
TTCGGCCCGTGGATCTGCTGGGTCTGTGGATCTTTACGGCCCGTGGATCTTTTCGGCCTGTTGATCTGGTCGGCCCGTGGCCTCGCTCGAACTGGGGCCTGTTCGAACTGTGGCTCAGATCAGACCCTGGCGCAGCGCGTACGCCACCGCGTGGGAGCGATTACGCAATTGAAGCCGGGTCATGACCGCGTGCAGGACGTTCTTAATCGTGCGTTCGGAGTACGCGAGCTTGGTCGCGATATCAGCGGTGTCGTATCCCTCCGCGACCAGTCGAAGTACATCGATCTCGCGGGAGGAGAGTCCGGTGAAGTGCAGGCCGCGCGGCCCGAGCACCTGGCCCTGCAACTTTCCCACCTGCTCAAGAAGGCGTCCGAGAAGATCGGCGGGCACATGGCCCTCACCGTTCGCCACGGCGACAATGACCCGCACTAGATGATCAGGCGTCGCCTCCGAACGCCTGACCACCCCGGCGACACCGCACTCCGCGGCGCTGACCAGCTTCTGCTCATCGATCTCGGTGGCCACCAGTACTCCGCGTGCCGTACCGCTGCGCTGGATATTGCGCAGCATCCGTAGTGCCTCCTCATCTATGACATCCACCACCACCACGACTACCTGCGGGGTGAGTTCACCGTCCTCCCATCCGGTAAGTGTCACCTCCGGCCTGGTCCGCAGCTGGCTGGCCACTCCCGCTTGGGAGATCGGATCCTGTGCGCGTAAACCAACGATCGTACGGTCTGTCACGAATTTCCCCCTCCGCAAATGCGAACCGATGGCGTCATCATGGGCCGTATAGGACCTGGCAGACTGAGTCGTCGGTGCCTTACGCATCGGCAGATACTCCATTCCCACCGAGTGCGGACGCGAAATCCGCAGCCGCCCGATGGGCACTACATCTGCCCGAAAGTGTTCCTGTCCGACCGCTGTTCACGGTAATGCGCGGTCCTACGGTGCGACGTATGAGTCTTACGGCCAGCCTCGACGCATCGTCCGTCACCGCCGAGCCGGGCGCGCAGACGGATCTACCCCTACAGATCCTCAACTCCGGCAGTACGGTCGAGGAATACCGCTTCGAGGTGGTCGGAGCCTGCGCCGCGTGGTCGACCGTGGAACCGCGGACCCTGTCCCTCTATCCGGGGGCCTCCGGCACCGTCGTGCTGCGGCTGACACCGCCGCGCGACTCCTCGGTGCCCGCGGGCGAGACACCGTTCGGTATCCGTGTGGTGCCGACGAGCGAGCTGAGCGAGACCGTGGTGCCCGAGGGGCGGGTGACCGTGGCGCCGTTCACCGAGGTGACCTCGGAACTGGTGCCCCGCAGCTCCAACGGCGCGCGCCGCGGCAGCCACCAACTCGCCGTGGACAACAGGGGAAACGCGCCGGCGACCGTGCGCCTCAGCGGCCGGACCGGCACCGAGCGCGCCCGCGTCGACTTCGCCACCGCCGAACTGCGGATACCGCCCGGGCACGCGGACTTCGCGAAACTGCGGGTACGGCCGGCCAAGCGGCTGTGGCGCGGTACGCCGGTGACGCATACGTTCCAGGTCTTCGCGGCGCTCGTGGCGGCGGAGGGGGGCCAGGAGCCGTACGCACCGGGGGTATCCGAACCAGCGGTACTCGAACCGGTGGTACTCGACGGATCGTACGAGCAGCAGGCGATCCTGCCGGGCTGGCTGCCCCGCGCGCTCATCCTCGCGGCGGTCGTGGCGATCGCGCTGGTCGGGCTCTGGTACGCGCTGCTGCGCCCCGCGGTGAAGTCGGCGGCCCGGGAGGCGATCACCCCGGAGGCGGTGGCGTCCGCAGCGGAGAAGACCGCGTCTCCGAGCAGTGGGACGGCTGACGGCGGAGCCACGGCCGGAACCGGGGGCGGGAACGCCGGTGCGACGGCGGGTGCCGAGGGCGGGGCGAACAGCGGGGCCGGGCAGAACGGAACGGGCTCCGGGGCGAGTTCGGGGTCAGGAACGGGCGCGGGCAGCGCGCAGGGCGCGGGCGCGCCGACAAGCGCGCGCGTCGAGGTCAGGGACGCGGTGGGTGGCGGCTCGGCCAGCGGATCCGCGTACCGGGTGCCGGCCGGCAGCACCTTCGAACTCACCGACATCGTGGTCCAGAACCCGCAGGGCGACGCCGGAACACTCGTCGTGTCCAGCCAGAACGATCCCGTACTGCGCCTGGCACTGGAGAACTTCCGTGACTCCGACTACCACTTCGTCACCCCCATTCTGGTACCGGCGGGCGGCGAGATCACGATGACCGTCGACTGCCGGCAGGTGGGCAGGCCGGTGCAGGCGCCGAGGCCGTCGCGCTGCGCGGAGTCGCTGTTTCTGGGAGGGACGCTGCGGTCGAACTCGGAGTGAGTGAGTGGGGCAGTGAGGGTCGGGTACCGCGCGGTGGTCAGGTGGGCGGGGCCTCTTCCTCTTCCTCGGAACCCTCCTCGGCCCGCTGGACGAAGGATCCCTGTACGTTCGCCGGCTCCTCGTCCTCGTCTTCGGTCGCCTGGCGCTGTACGGCGGCCGCGGTAATGGGCGGGGGCGCCGGGGCAGGTTCGGATGACGGCGACGGGCTCGGCTCGGAGAGCACGCGGTCGGCGTTCGCGACGGCCTCCTGCTCGAAGCGGTCGGACGGATCGCTCACACGGATGCCACCGGGCGCCTCGGACCCCTCCACCGGACCGTTGCGCTGCTGGACGACATGCGTCAGCTCGTGCGCCAGTGTGGTCCGGCCGCCGGGTGAGGACGGATCGTAACTGTCCCGCTGGAAGACGACATGGTTGCCGACGGTGTACGCGTGGGCGCCGACGCCCTTCGCGGATTCATGAGCCGCGGAGTCGGTGTGCACGCGTACGTCGGAGAAGTCCGCGCCCATACGGCTCTCCATGTCGGTACGGGTATCGGTGTCCAGAGGCGAACCGCCCCCGGAGGAGATCACATCGTGCACGGGGGAGCGGTCCTGCGAGGGGCTGGGCGCGGTCTCGTGCCCTGGGCCTGGAGCGGGCTCCTTCTCGGGTGCCGCGTCCCTGCTGAGCATCGTTCCGACGGCGCTGTTTCCCACGGAGCGCTGGAGACTGCTCAGCCCGGCGGCCCCGACCACATCGGGCCGCCCGGTGGCGGCTGCCTTGAAGAGATACGAGGTCTGCGCGGACTCCCGCGCGTCGGCGGCCCCGTCCTGCGCGGTGGACCGGAAGGTCTCGTCATGCTCGTGCCCGTGTTCGTGCTCCGACTCGTGCCCCTGGTCGTGTGCGCGCATCTCCGTCTCCCCTGACTGTGCCGCTCACCCTGCCTGGACCTCCACCCTCCACTCTCGGGCCGAGCGCGGCGGACGGTCCAGCCCGGACTTCGTGGGCGGGGGGCATTGGGTTCTGCCTCATGGGGCAATGCGGGGGTGGGCGCGGGTTCGTGCCGAGGGGTAGTCGGGGTCACCCGGAATCCGTCATGGCGGGTGGGGGCCGCCCCTGAGGCTTCAGTTTTGCGGCTCCAGGCCGGGTGTCAAGGGCGCTCCTTCGTCGCGTCGGCTGCGCCGATTCCGCTTCGCTCCACCCTGGACTCCCGTCCCTCCACCGCAAGTGCAGCTTCGTGGAGGGGCGGCCCCGGAGGGAGGGGTCCCCGGGGAAGCTCCCTTGTTCCTGGGGTCCGTTCCCGGCCTAAGGGCCGGTGGGTGGGGGCGCACCAGTGCAATGGGGCGGCCCGGCCCCGCCTCAGCGTCTGCGGACACTCCTTGAGTGGGGATTCATGCCCCGCTGGTGGGGGTGCGTGGGTGGTGGGGTGGGTGTGACTGATGAGGCGGCAAGTGGGCCGTTGAGAGGCTGTGATGTGCCATGGGGCCCGGTTACCTGGCACCAGGACGCATTACCCGCCGGAGGAGCCCCAGAATGCCTTGCCGAAGTGGGACATACGGGTCAGATGGCAGGCGCACCCGACAACGAACCGCCATCAGCGGGGCATGAAGCCCAACCACCCACCCCCATAAGCCCGCTGAGCCGGTGCCGGGCCGCCCCACTCCACAACCGCGCCCCAGCCACCGACCTGCGGTCGGCAATGAACCGTCCCCATCTACGGATCCCCTCCGGGGACCCCTCCCTCCGGGGCCGCCCCTCCACGAAGCTGCACTTGCGGTGGAGGGTTGGGAGTCAAGGGTGACCGGAGGTCATCGGCTTGCCGACGCGACGAAGGAGCGCCCTTGACGCCCGGCCCGGAGCCGCGAAACTGAAACCTGAGGGGCGGCCCCCACCCGCCATCAAACGCACCGGGTCACCCCGACTACCCCTCGGCATGAACCCGTACCCGACAACGAACCGCCAACAGCGGGGCATGAAGCCCAACTACCCACCCCCATAAGCCCGCTGAGCCGGTGCCGGGCCGCCCCACTCCACTCCCGCGCCCCACCCACCGGCCCGTAGCCCACCCACCGGCCCGTAGCCCGCGAACGGGCCCCAGGAACAAGGGAGCTTCCCCGGGGACCCCTCTCTCCGGTCACCGACCTGACCGGCGTGCGCCTGAGTCTTCGGATGATCGACTGGGCCATCCGGCATTTCACCCTGCCGAGGCCGATCAGTGGCTGGACCTGGCCGAACAAAGAGTCCACTGGCAAGCCCGCCGACAGGCCCGCTGACGGACCATGGTGCGCCACATTGCAATGTGACATGCTACTGACATGGGCAGCTCGGAGAGATCTCCAGATGTGGTTGTCATCGGGGCGGGCATGGTCGGTGCCGCCTGTGCTTACTACTGTTCGGCCGCGGGTCTCCGCGTCACCGTGATCGAGCGGGGCGCGATCGCCGCGGGAACCACCTCCGCCTGCGAGGGCAACATCCTGCTCTCCGACAAAGAGCCGGGACCCGAACTCGATCTGGCGCTGCTCTCCTCACGGCTCTGGAGCGAGGTCGCCCAGGACGTGGGCGCCGAGCGGTTGGAGTATCAGCGCAAGGGCGGCGTCGTGGTTGCCACCTCGCGGGCCACGGCCGACGGTCTCCGGAAGCTCACCGCCGTTCAGCGCGCGGCCGGGATCGACGCGATCGACGTGTCCTCCGGTGAAGTCGCCGACCTGGAGCCGCACATCACGCCCGACGTGGTCTCGGGCGCGTACTACCCGCAGGACTGCCAGGTCCAGCCCATGCTGGCGGCGGCCCGGCTGCTCCAGCGCGCCCGTGGTCGCGGCGCCACCGTACTGCCGGGGACGGAGGTCGTCGGATTCGTACGCGACGGCCATGGCACCGTCACCGGCGTCCGTACGGACTCGTCCACGGCGCCCGTGATCCATGCCGGCCGGGTCGTCAACGCCACCGGTACCTGGAGCGGACAGACCGCCCGGCTCGCGGGCGCGCCGGTCCCCGTGCTGCCGCGCAAAGGGTTCATCCTCGTCACGGAGCCACTGCCCCGGGTCATCCGGCACAAGGTGTACACCGCCGAGTACGTCGCCAATGTCGCCAGCAGCGACGCCGGGCTGGAGACCTCGGTCGTGGTCGAGGGCACCCGGGCCGGGACCGTACTGATCGGCGCCAGCCGCCAGCGCGTCGGCTTCGACCGCTCGATGTCGCTGCCGGTCCTGCGTACGCTCGCCGCGCAGGCCATCGCCGTCTTCCCGTTCCTCGCCGAAGTCCGGCTGCTCCGCAGCTACTTGGGCTTCCGCCCCTACTGCCCGGACCATCTGCCGGTCATCGGCGCCGACCCACGGGCCCCCGGGCTTCTCCATGCCGGAGGACACGAGGGCGCCGGGATCGGGCTGTCCACCGCCACCGGACATCTGATCGCGCAGGTCATCGCCGGTACGGAACCCGACCTGGATCTCACACCGTTCCGCCCGGACCGGTTCGGGGAGGAGTTGGTGGCGGCGTGAACGCCGAGGACGAGGCTCAACTCCCTTTCCGGTTCAGGTTCGACGACCGGACGATCGACGCTTCGCCGGGCCAGACCATCGGCGCCGCGCTCATCGCCGCCGGGCACCGCTCCTGGCGCCGTACCCGCCTCGGTGGCGCTCCGCGCGGTGTGTTCTGTGGCATCGGGGTGTGCTTCGACTGCCTGGTCACCGTCAACGGGCAGCCGAATCAACGGGCTTGTCTGGTCGACGCCGCGCCAGGTGACCGGGTCCGTACCCAGGAGGGAGCGGGCCATGACGATCTCGCGTGCTGATCCCGCCGCCACACAGCACGCCCGCTACGATCTCGCCGTCCTCGGCGCCGGCCCGGCCGGTCTCGCCGCCGCCGTCACGGCCGCCTCCGCCGGGGCCCGCGTCGCGCTGATCGACGCGGCCCCGCGTCCCGGCGGCCAGTACTGGCGCCACCGCCAGGGTGACAACGGGGCGTCGCACCACGGCTGGCCGGTATTCCAACGGCTCCTGCGCGGGCTCACCCACCATGCCGACCGGATCGAATACCTGCCGGGGCTCTCCGTCTGGCACATCGAGCGGACCGCCGAGGAGCCCCCGTACGGGTTCCGCACGCACACCGTTGCCACCGACGCCGTCCACGCCAGCCACACCATTGCCACCCACACCGCCCGCGACAGCACCGAGCGAGTCATCGACAGCCGTACAGTCGTGATCGCCACCGGCGCCTACGACCGCCAACTGCCCTTCCCCGGCTGGACGTTGCCCGGCGTCTTCACGGCGGGCGGCGCGCAGGCGCTGCTGAAAGGGCAGGGCGTACGCGCCGGCCGGCGGATCGCGGTCGCCGGTACCGGCCCGTTCCTTCTCGCCGTCGCCGCCGGTCTCGCCGAGGCGGGCGCGGACGTCGTCGGGGTCTTCGAGGCCGGGCTGCCCACCGCCTTCGTACGGCATCCGCTCGCCGTGGCCCGTAACCCCGGCAAACTCGCCGAGGGCGCGGGGTTCCTCCGTACGCTGCTGCGCCACCGCGTGCCCTACCGGACCCGTACGACCGTGGTCGCCGCCCACGCCGCCCACGCCGCCCACGCCGCCCACGCCGCCCATGCCGCCCACGGTGCCCACGGCGAAGGCGAGGTCTCCGGGGTCACCGTGGCCGCGCTCGACGCGCGGTGGCGGACCGTACCGGGCAGCGAGCGCCGCCTGGACTGCGACACCCTCGCCGTCGGCTACGGCTTCACGCCCCAGATCGAGATCCCGCTCCAACTCGGCTGCGACACGCGCCGAGACATCGACGGAAGCCTGGTCGCCACCGCCGACTGCCGGCAGCTCAGCACGGTCCCCGGGGTCTATCTCGCCGGGGAGGTCTGCGGGGTCGGCGGCGCGGAGCTGTCCGTGACCGAGGGCCGGCTCGCCGGACTCCACGCGGCGTACGCCACGGTCGGCGCCACCCCGGACCCGGCGGCGGTGCGCCGTCTCTCGCACCGGCGCGCGGCGCTGCGCTCCTTCGCCACCGCCCTGCACGAGGCGTATCCGGTGCGGCCGGGGTGGACCGGACGGATCGACGACGACACGGTGGTGTGCCGGTGCGAGGAGGTCACGGCGGGCGCGATCACCGAGGTCATCGAGGAGTTGGGCGCCACCGATTCCCGTGCGGTGAAGTTGTTCGCGCGCCCCGGCATGGGGCTGTGCCAGGGGCGGGTCTGCGGGTACGCCACCAGTTGTCTGGTCGCCGCGCGCACCGGACGCGCTCCGACCGAGGACGATCTGCGCTCCATGGCGAGCAGGCCCATCGCGCAGCCGGTGCCGCTCGGTGCCCTGGCCGCGGCCGCGAAACCCGCCGCTCAGCCTCAGCAAAGCCGGCCGAATCAACAGAGTCTCCGTGGAGGTCGTATGAACGCGTCAGCGCCCGGGCAACCACAACCACAACCACAACGACAGCAACAACCTCACCGCAAGCCCTGGCACGGCGTGCTGGTCGCCACCGCGCTGCCGCTGCGCGACGGCTCCACCGGCCGGCTGGAGGTGGACTTCGACGGCTACTCCGACCACGTCAGCTGGCTCGCCGAGAACGGATGCGACGGTGTCACCCCGAACGGCTCGCTCGGCGAATACCAGACCCTCTCGCCGGAAGAACGCGCCCGTGTGGTGACCACGGCGGTCGAGACCGCCCCCGAGGGCTTCACGGTCATGCCCGGTGTGGCCGCCTACGGCGCCGACGAAGCCCGCCGCTGGGCCGAGCAGGCCGCCGAGGCGGGCGCCGCGGCCGTGATGCTGCTCCCGCCGAACTCCTACCGGGCCGACCCGCGCGCGGTGGTCGCGCACTACCGCGAGGTCGCCCGGGCCGGCCTGCCGGTCGTCGCGTACAACAACCCCTTCGACACCAAGGTCGATCTGGTGCCCGAACTGCTCGCGGAACTCCACGCCGAGGGACTGATCGTCGCCGTGAAGGAGTTCTCCGGCGATGTCCGCCGTAGCTACCGGATCGCCGAACTCGCCCCCGGTCTCGATGTGTTGTGCGGCGCCGACGATGTCGCGCTGGAGCTGGCCGTCGCGGGCGCTCCCGGCTGGGTCGCCGGTTATCCAAACGCGTTCCCCCGTGCCTCGGTCGCGCTGTGGCGCGCCGCCTCGGCCGGTGATCTGGAGACCGCGCTGCCGCTTTACCGGGCGCTGCACCCGCTGCTGCGCTGGGACTCCAGGACGGAGTTCGTGCAGGCGATCAAGGCGAGCATGGATCTGGCGGGCCGCTACGGCGGTCCCTGCCGCCAGCCGCGCGTTCCGCTCACCCCCGAGCACGAGGAGATCGTGCGCCGGGCCACCGAGAAGGCGCTCGCGGAAGGGCTCGGGTAAACCGTATGCGCAGCAGCAGGGTCTTCCACGCGGTCGATTCCCACACCGAGGGCATGCCCACCCGGGTCATCACCGGCGGCGTCGGTGTGGTGCCCGGCGCCACCATGTCCGACCGGCGCCGCTACTTCATCGAACACCTCGACCACATCCGTAAGTTCCTGATGAACGAGCCCCGCGGCCACGCGGCGATGAGCGGGGCCATCCTGCAGCCGCCCACCCGCCCCGACGCCGACTACGGCGTGCTCTACATCGAGACCTCCGGCTGTCTGCCGATGTGCGGCCACGGCACCATCGGTGTCGCCACCGTCCTCGTGGAGACCGGCATGGTCGAGGTCACCGAACCGGTCACCACCATCCGCCTCGACACCCCCGCCGGGCTGGTCGTCGCCCAGGTCCGGGTGACGGACGGAGCGGCGACGTCGGTCGTCCTGCGCAACGTACCGTCGTTCGCGCTCGGTCTCGACCGTACGGTACGGGTCGAGCCCTGGGGCGACATCCCGTACGACCTCGCCTTCGGCGGCAACTTCTACGCCATCGTCCAACTGGACAAGCTGGGCATCCCGTTCGCGCGGACGGAGAAGCAGCGCATCCTCGACGCGGGCCTCGCCATCATGGCCGCGGTCAACGACCAGGACCGTCCCGTCCACCCCCTCGACCCCGAGATCAACGGCTGCCATCACGTGTATCTCGCCGCCCCCGGGTCGGACGCCAGGCACTCCCGGCACGCCATGGTCATCCACCCGGGCATGTTCGACCGCTCGCCCTGTGGCACCGGCACCAGCGCCCGTATGGCCCAGCTGCACGCCCGCGGCGAACTCGCGCTCGACACCGACTTCGACAACGAGTCGTTCATCGGTACGCACTTCACGGGCCGTCTCATCGAAGAGGGCGTCCTCGGCGGACACGACGTTCCCGGCGGACAAGACGTTTCCGCCGCACCGGACGTTCCTGCCGCACCGGACGTTCCCGCCGCACCGGACGTTCCCGCCGCACTGGACGTGCCCGGCGGCCAGGAAGCGCCTCGCGGCCTGACCACCGTGATCCCCACCATCGAGGGCCGCGCCTGGATCACCGGCACCGCCCAGTACCACTACGACCCGGACGACCCGTTCCCCGAAGGCTTCGAGTTATGACCGTACGAAGGAGAAGTCCCATGCCCGAGGGCGACCACATCACACCGGTACTGCCCTCGTTCAGCCGCCGGCGCAATCTCCGTGAGGAGATCATCGAAACGCTGCGCGGTGCGGTGATCTCCGGTCAACTGCGCCCCGGCGTCGTCTACTCGGCGCCCAGCCTGGCCGAACAGTTCGGTGTCTCCTCCACCCCTGTACGGGAGGCGATGCTCGATCTCGCACGCGAGGGGCTGGTCGACATCGTCCGTAACAAGGGCTTCCGGGTCACCGAACTGTCCGACGCCGACCTCGATGACATCACGCACCTGCGCGCCCTCATCGAAATCCCCACCGTGCGGCGGATCGCCGAGGCGGGCGTCGATCCCGCCGTCATCGAGCGACTGCGCCCGCTGGCCACGGCCATCGAGGACGCCGCCCGCCGTCAGGACCTCATCGCCCATGTCACGATCGACATGGAGTTCCATCTCACGCTGCTGGGGCTGACCGGCAACACCTATCTGGTCGAGACCGTCCGTTCCCTCCGCTCCCGGTCACGGATCTACGGCCTCAAGATCCTGGCCGAGCACGACGAGCTCATCCCCTCCTCGCACGAGCACTCCGAACTCCTCGACCTGATCAAGGAGGGGGACGCGGATGGCGCGGAGCAGCTGATGAGGCGTCATATCGGCCATGTCCGTGGCATCTGGGCGGAGGAGTCCGCCGCGGAGGACGAGGAGAGCCACCCCTGAGCCGCTTCGACGACTGGATGACGGGCATCGGCACGGACGGGCTCCTCGGCCGTCTCGCCCTGCTGAACCGCTCCTCCGACCGCCCGCTGAGCCATCAGGAGCTGGTGGAGATCGCGCTGTTCCTGTTCGTGTCCGGCCTCGGAAACCCGGCCGGGTTCCTGGCCCTCTGCGGTCTGGTGCTGGCACGCGACCCGGAGCTGGCCGCCCGGCTGAGGCGGGAGCCGCGGGCACTGCCCGGCGCGCTGGAGGAGCTGTACCGCTGGTCCGTCATGCTGGGCGATTCGATTACGCGTATCGCACGGGAGGACGCCGAGGTCGGCGGAGTCCCGGTCCCCGCCGGTGAGCTGGTGCTGATCTCCATCGACGCGGCCAATCGCGACCCGGCCGTTTTCGACTCGCCTGATCGGCTGGACATCGACCGTCGGCCGCCGGTGCCGCATCTCCGGTTCGGACAGGACCTAGGACACCGTCGCCGCCGCGCCGACCGGCGCGACCGCGGGCCGCGTCATATAGCCCGAGGTGAAGAAGTACTCCAGATAGCGGTCGAGCATCACCGAGTCCACCGGCGGGCAGTCCAGCCCGCTCCCAGCCAGAGCCGCTTCGGTGTTACGGCGGCTCAGCCGGGGGAAGACGCCGTCCAGATACATCTCCTTGACCGAGATGTCGCCCTGGTTCGCCCGGTCCACGCAGAGGGACACGAAGGGCGCGGTCGGGCTGGTGGGATGGCGCGAGACATGACGTACCAGCTCGCCCACCCACTCCCCGTACGGCAGCATGCGCATCTCGCACCCCGCCGCGCGCATCCGGTCCAGTACGTCACGCAGCACGGCCGGGCGCGGATTGGTGAGGTGGTACACCCGGTCCGTGGCGCGGTGCCGGGTGGCGATATATACGACGGACTCCGCGACATGATCGACCGGTACGAAGTCCATCGGCAGCGCGATGTCGGGAGCGAGCCCTGTCTCCGCGATGGTCTTGAACAGCGAGCAGATCGCGGTCTCCGTGTTGCAGGCGCCGTGCAGCCGGTCCCCGGTGACCTCGTACGGACGGTAGACGGCGACCGGAAGTCCCTGCTCCGCCGCGTTGCGCAGCAGGCCCTCGGCGACCCACTTGCTCTCGGCGTACCCCATCGTGAGCCGGTCCGCGTGGTCCAGCCGTACGTCCTCGTCGACCTCGCGCGCACCGGCGGTGCCGAAGCCGGCGAGGACCGCCACCGTGGACAGGAAGTGCACCGGCACCCGGCGGGGGGCCGCCAGTCCGATGATCTCGCGGGTGCCTTCGACATTGGCGGCCCGCAGGGCGCTGTAGGGATAGAGGAAGTTGACCTGGGCGCCGTTGTGCACGATCAGATCCAGACACGCGGCCAGACCGTCGGCGTGTTCCGGGGACAGACCGAGTCCGGGAGCGGCGAGGTCCGCGGGGAAGCAGACCAGCCGCTGCCGCGCCGCGTCGTCCGCGCGCAGGCCGTAGCGGGTGAGCGCGGCCAGGACGCGTCGCTCCGCGTGCGCCGCGCCCGAGGCCCGTACCGGGCAGTGGATACGGGCCGTGGTGTCCCGCAGCAGCCGGTCCAGGAGGAACGCCCCGACGAAACCGCTGGCGCCGGTGAGCAGGACGTCCGAGGGGTCGCCGGGCTGGGGGAGTGGCGTCCGGGCGGGCGGCAGCGAGAAGCCGAGTGCGGTCTCGCGTACGAAGTCGACCTCCGCCTCCGGGGCCCCCGGCGCGGTGCCCGCCTGCCGCAGGCCGGCCGGCCGGCGGAGATGGGCGCCGACGGCGGCCGCGAAACCCTCCAGCGTCGGATCGGAGAGCAGCGCCCGGATCAGGCCGCTGCCGAGCGCCGCGTCGAGATTCAGCAACGCGAGCGTACGGGCGACGACTTCGGCCGCCAGCAGGGAATCGCCCCCGATGAGAAAGAAGTTGTCCGTGGGCGCGGGACGTACGCGCAGCACCAGCTGCCACACCTCGGCCAGCGCCTCCAGCGGACCGTCCGCCTCCGCGCCGGGGCCGGACCGGGTCTCCCGGCCCGGCCCGGAGCCGTACCGGGCGTCTTCCCTCGTCTCCCCGCGCGGCGCGCTCACCTCGTCGTGCCGCGACTCGGCCAGCAGGCGTTTGCGGTCGACCTTGCCGCCGCTGGTCACCGGGAACCGGTCCCGTGCGATGAGCGTCGGCACCGCCTGGGCCGGCAGCCACCGCACGCAGTGCCTCCGCAGCGCGTCCACCGGAAGGGTGCCGCCGGGCCGCGCGGGGGTGAGATAGGCGGCCAGGACACCGTCGCGGAGTTCCACGACGGCCTCGCCGACCTCGGCGTGACTGCGCAACCGCGCCTCGACCTCGTCCAGTTCGATGCGCTGGCCGCGCACTTTGACCTGACGGTCCAGCCGCCCCCGGTACTCCAGCGGACCGTCGGGGCCCCGTACGACACGGTCACCGGTCCGGTACAGCCGGCCACCCGGGTCGACGGGCAGGCTGACGAACCGTTCCGCCGTCAGCTCCGCGTCCCCGATGTACTCCAGCGCCAGGCCGTCCCCGCCCACGTACAGCTCGCCCTCCTCGTCCGGCGCGGCGGGCGTGCCGTCCGGGCGCAATACGTGGCAGGTGGAGGTGGCGAAGGGGCGGCCGATGGGAACGCGGGTCTCGTCGCCGGTGAGCTTCGGCAGGACGTACGCGGTGGACACCACGCTGTTCTCGGTGGGCCCGTAGAAGTTGACGAGGGTCGTGCCGGGGCAGGCGGTCTGTACGGCGCGGGCGAGGCCGGGGTCCATCGCCTCCCCGCCGGCGGACGCGAACCGCAGTCCGCTCAGGGCGCCGGGCCGGGTCCTGGCCAGATGGTGGAAGACGCTGGTGGTGAGGTAGGCGACGGTCACGCCGTGCGTACGGAACCGCTCCTCCAGGACGGCGGGCGCGAGCAGTTCCTCCCGGTCCACCAGTACGAGGCAGGCGCCGCCGAGCAGTCCGCTCCAGATCTCGATCGTGGAGGCGTCGGAGGAGAGGCCGTAGCCATGCAGCACTCCGTCGCCGGGGCCCGGCGGGGGTAGTTGGGGATCCGACAGGACCAGCTGGGCCACACCGCGGTGTGCGATCGCGACGGGCTTCGGCCTGCCCGTGGAGCCGGAGGTGAACATCACATAGGCGCGGTCGGTCGCCGCCGCGACCGGCGGCGGGGCGCCATTCGCGGCGTCCGGAGGAGCGGCGTCGGTGACCCGGTCGAGCTCGACACGCGTGTGCAGGCCGCGGATACGGCGGGTGCTGCCGGGCAGGACGACGGCGACATGGACGCCCGCGTCCTCGGCCATCGCCCGCAGCCGGGCCGGCGGATGGTCCTCGTCGAGGGGTACGTAGGCGCAGCCGGCTTTGAGGATGCCCAGGAACGCGACCAGCGCCTCCAGCGAGCGGCTGCCGCACACCCCCACCGCCGAGCCCGGTTCGACACCGGCGGCGAGCAGCCGGGCCGCGAGGCGGTCGGAGCCGGCGCTGAGCTGCCCGTATGTCATGACGCGGTCCCGGTGGCGGGCCGCGAGCGCGAGCGGGGCGGCCGCGGCGCGCGCTTCGAAGAGCTCCGGGAGGCCGCTGTTCCGTGGATAGCCGGGGTCCAGCAGGGCGGAGTCCGGCGGGTCGCCGGGGTCCGGAGGATGGCCGGGACTCGGAGGGTGCCCGAAGCCCGCGGTGAGCGGCGTGACGGCCGGTCCGAGGCGGCCGGTCGTGGGGTCGGGATGGCTGTCGATACCGTCCGTGCGGGGGTCGGTGTCGGTCATGCGGTTCTGCCTTCCGTCGCTGTCGGGGGCGGGTCAGCGAGGGCCGTCGGCACCGGCGAACTCGGCGGCGAAGGCGGCGAAGTCGGCGCTCCGCCAGCGCTCCGGACGCATCCGGAAAGTGATGTCGTCGATGAGCTGGTCCCGCGTCCCCGCGAGGTAGTCCCGCGCCTCGGCGGCCCCCAGATAGCGATGGGCCATGGCCTCGCGCTCCGCCGCGTCCATCGGATCCGCGACGGACGTCACCGGACCTTCGACGCTGACGTAGCGGTAGGGGGCGGTCTCGTCCTGCACGCACAGGCTGAACCGGCCGGCCTCTTTCAGCAGACGCGCCTTGAGCGACGCCCTGCCGGTCTGCACGACGACCTCCTTGCCCGGCTCGTACCGGTACCAGACCGGGACGAGCAGCGGTGCTCTGACTCCACGGGGGTCGGTGACTCCCAGGACACCCACATGGGTGTCGGCCAGGAATCGTTCGCGTTCGTCACCTTGCATGGCGGGCACCATCGACAGCCTCCATATCTTGGTCCTGACCGGTAGGCCGTCATGGGCCCCGGCAGTAAGGGGAGAGCCGCGGAGTCGGGCTCATCGCGGCCGGGCAAGTCCGGCCGCCACGCCGCGGGCGGGCCGTACCGCTCCCGCCGTACTCCACAGCAAACGTCTCGCCCCAGCGGTATGCCCCTGCCTGCGCCACATGACCCGGTAAGTAATCCCTTTGGGGGTTTAGTGCTATTAATCGGCCCATGTGGAGAGGGGCGGTGAGCGGGGGCATCAAAGGCCCTCTTCGCTTAACGTAGCCGTTCGGATACGTTATGTGCCGATCGGGGTCGGGCCAGAGAGACGGAGACGGATATGACCATGCCAGCGTCGCGGGTGGAGCGAGTCGGTGTGTTCTGCGGCGCCCGGCCGGGCGCCCGCCCCCAGCATCTGAGGCTCGCCACCGAGTTCGGCGAGGCGCTGGCACAGCGCGGGACGGGACTGGTCTACGGCGCGGGAGGCGTCGGCATCATGGGCGCCGTCGCCGATGCGGTGCTGGATGCCGGGGCGCCGGTAACCGGCGTGATCCCCCGCCAGTTGTACGAACGTGAGCAGCCCGACGAGTCACGCACCGAAGTGATCGTCGTGGAGACGATGCATGAGCGCAAGGCGCTGATGTACCGCCTCGCGGTCGGCTTCGCGGTGCTCCCGGGCGGCCTCGGCACGCTCGACGAGCTGCTCGAAGTGGCGACCTGGAATCAACTGGGCATTCACCACAAGCCACTTGTCCTGGTCAACCAGGGCGGCTTCTTCGATCCGCTGCTGACGCTCCTGGACAATATGGTCTCCGACGGCTTCATCAGTCAGGAGGAACGCTTCGTCATCCAGGTCGCGTCCGGGGTGGAGGAGGCGCTCGACTGCCTGGTCAGCCCGGAGCCCCGGCCCGAGCGGACGTCGATCCCGCCGGTCGCCTCCCGGACGCCGGTGGCCCCCACCGCCGCGACCTGACCGGACCGGCAGGCAGGCGGGCGGGCGGGGTGGGGGCGTCGCTCACCCGGGAAGGCGGCTCGGCTCAGACGCGCTCCCTCAGCACGGTGAAGTGGCGTGCGAAGCCTGACAGTCCGGGCAGTTCCCGGATCGGGGTCCAGGTTCGCAGCCCGTCGAGGCTGTCGCTGTAGTAGTACTTCCCCTCCGCGTATCCGTCGAAGTAGATCCGCCAGCCGCCGTTGTCCAGCTGCACGAGCGCCGGCCCCTCGCGCCAACTGCCCCAGCCCGCCCAGTCGCCCGTACCGGTGAAGGTGTAGGGCCCCGCGAGGCTGTCGGCGACCGCGTGCTCCAGGTACTTGGTCGTCTCCTGCTTGGTGATCGCGTGGTACACGCCGCCGTGCCGGACGATGAACGTGTCGATGTAGTTGGCCCTGTCGAGCCCCGCCACCGGTCGCGGGGTGGTCCAGCGGGTGAGGGACGCGTCGGTCGCGGTGAGCAGATGCGGCCGGAAGGTGAAGGTGTTCGTCGTGTCGAGCGAGACGACGACATGGACGCTGCCGTCCGTGTCCACGAACCATTCCGGAGCCCAGGTGCGGGCCAGTCCGCTCACCGGAAGGGTGTGCTGGGCGACGAACTGCCAGGTCGTACGGTCCCTGCTGCGGGCGAACCCGATCGTGTTGCCCGTCCAGTCGGTGGTGTGGACGAGGTAGTAGTAACCGTCGGTGTGTCTGATCAGGCTGGGGTCGCGGATCAGCCCCGTGGGCGGTGTGTAGGCGGGCCCCTTCAGCAGCCGGTACGTCAGCGCGTCCGCTGATTCGTACACATACATATTGGACTCGCTGGAATTGGTGAACGCCGTCATCGTGTACCGCGTCGTCGCGGCGGGCACGCGGGCCGGTGCGTCGGCGACGGGGATGCCGAAGTCGGGGGTGCCGTCCGGCTTCCAGCCCAGCTCCTGGATACGGGTGTGGCGGTTGGGGTCGTTCAGCGGGTCGCCGGTGATCTCTTTGTACTGCCGGGCGTGGTAGACGAGGACGTCGGTACGCCCGTCCTCGGCGACGGTGAAGGAGTTGTGGCCCGGACCGTACTGGCGAGTGGTGTCGCTGCTGGTGAAGACGGGTACGGGGGACTTCGTCCAGGAGGCGGCGTCGAGCAGGTCGCCGCCGGCGTCGGCGGTGAGCAGACCGACGCAGTAGTGGTGGTCGGTGGCGCTCGCCGAGTACGACATGAAGACACGCCCGCCGCGCTCGATCACGGCCGGCCCCTCGTTGACCTTGAAGCCCACACACTCCCAGTCGAACTCGGGCGTGCTCAGGCGTACTTGGTGCCCTGTCAAGGTCCAGGGGTTCGCCATCCGGGAGAGGAAGAGACCGGTGTTGCCGTCCGTGTCCGGTTCGTGCTGCGCCCACGCCAGATAGCGGGTGCCCCGGGCGGTGAAGGTGGTGGCGTCGAGCGAGAAGGTGTCCCAGGCGGTCGCGATCCGTCCCTTCTCGGTCCAGGTGCCCTGGAACGGATCCGGGTGCTCGTTCTCCAGCACCCAGACGCGTATCTTCCACACATCGTCGCTGCGGCCCGCGGCGAAGTAGATGTACCACTTCCCGTCGATGTGGTGGAGTTCGGGCGCCCAGATGTGCGCGCCCATGTCACCGCTCGTGTGCTTCCTCCAGACCACCGACTCCTCGGCGGTCGAGAGGCCGCGCAGGGTGCGGGAGCGGCGCAGGATGATGCGGTCGTACTCGGGAGCCGTCGCCGTGAAGTAGTAACGGCCGTCGGTGTGCCGGTGGATGTACGGATCGGCGCGCTGTTCGACGAGCGGGTTGCGGTACGTGGATCCAGGCGGCGCGGCGTGGCCGGTACCGGGCAGCGCGGCGTGGGCGATACCCGGCGCCGCGGCCAGGGCACCGGCGGCCAGAGCGCCCTTCAACACCACTCTGCGGCTCGGGATTTCACTGCGGCTCATGCGGTCTCCCTCTCGGGGGGCGGAGGTTCACGGAGGTTGATGTTCGGTATATCGAACGCCATCTGTGATTCCGAACGCCGAAACCGTAAGGGCGCGCCAAAGAGAGGTCAACGGGGTGGGTCGGACAAAGAAGTCGGACAGAGAGCCGGACGAAGAACAGCGAGGCGCTACGTGCGGGTCGCGCTGCGGCCGCAGCTTCAACTGTGCTCCGGGCTAGGCGAGTTGTGCGAGGCGATCGCGCCGGGGATGCTGGCGTGTCGGGTGGCACGTGACACGGTGGGCAGAGGGGAAGTCCATGGCCGCGTTACGGGGGAGCGATGTCCTTGAGGCGTCGCAGGTGCGGATCCTCTCGGCCGACGGTGAGGTGATCGGCGCCGGGTTCCTCGTCGCCGCCGATGTTGTGTGCACCTGCGCCCATGTCGTCACCGGGGCGCTCGGGGTGCCGGATACCGAGGAGTCAGCGCCCGGCACCCCCGTGGACCTCGACTTTCCGCTGCTGAGTGGCCGCCCCCGGGCGCGGGCGACCGTGGTGTCCTGGCGGGGTGGTGGGGCGGACGTCGCGCTGCTGCGGCTCGACGCGGCGGTCGAGGGCGCCCGGCCGGTACCGCTCGTCGACGGGACCGGCGTATGGGGGCACACGTTCCGGGCACTCGGCTATCCGGACGGCGCCGACGACGGCGTATGGGCCTCGGGCACGCTGCGTGCCGGACAGGGCGCGGGCTGGGTGCAGATGGAGGCCCAGGAGCCGGGGCCGCGCATCGAGGAGGGGTTCAGCGGGGCGCCGGTCTGGGACGACGCGCAGGACGGCGTCGTCGGGATGACGGTCGCCGCGCACCTGGGCGAGCGCACCGCGTATCTGCTGCCCTCGGCCGAGCTGGTCGACGAACGGACGCTACGGCCGCGCTGCCCGTTCCAGGGCCTCGCGCCGTTCACGGAGGCCGACGCGGAGTTCTTCCACGGCCGCGAGGGCGATACCGCCCGGGTGCACACGGCCGTACGCAGGCGGCCGGTGACGCTGGTGGCGGGGCCCTCGGGGTGCGGCAAGTCGTCCCTCGTACGGGCAGGCGTGCTGCCCCGGCTACGGGCCGAGGGCATGAGCGTGTCCGAGCTGCGGCCCGTGCCCGGGGTACGGGCGGCCGCCGTACTCGCCCGCGCGCTGACCGGAATCCTGGAGCCGGAGCTCGGTGAGGTCGAACGGCTCGCCAGGGCCGAGGAGTTGGCAGGTCTCCTGGAGACCGGCGGCGATGTGCCCGCCGAGCTGCGCGGCGGGGTTCTCGCCCGGGGAGCGAGCGCCGGACACGTCATCTTCGTCGACCAGTTCGAGGAGTACGCGGGCGCCGAACCGGCCGCCGCACGCGGTCTGTTCGGGCTGCTCGCCGCGCTGGCGGGCGGCGGGCTCACCGTTCTCGTGCCCGTCGGCACGACGCTGATGGCGGTGCGCGCCGAATCGGTGGGCGGCGAGCGGTTCCGGGCCGACTCGGGAAAGTACAGCGTGTCGCCGAACGGGCGCTTCGTCGCCCTGGTCACCGACCGGCGCCTTGAGGTCCTCGACGCCTCCCGCACCCGCCACCAGTCGGTGTCACTGCCGCCACCTGCCGAAACGGTGGACTGGATACCCACGTGGACGGCTGACTCGAAGCGGATCGTGGTGTGGGGCGAGAGCGGCAACCTCTACCGGTCGTACTCCGTGCAGGACCTGCGCGACAGCGTGCCGCTCGACGACGTCGTGCCGAAGGCGAAGGAACTGGACAGTGTCACTGAGCTGCGGGGTGGTGAAGTGGACAGTGTCGCCGCGCTGCAGGGCAGCGAGATCGTTCTGCTGACCGTGGACGGCAGGCTCGCCCGCGTTGATGCGGCCGACGCGGCCGTACGCACCCGGCGCTTCCTCGTCCACCCCGCACCGAACTGGGCCGGCACCGGCCTCACCGGCGAGATCTTCGTGAGGAGCCAGCTCATCGCCCGTCCCGGGCACCCCGGACAGGTCGCCGCAGTCACCAGGACGGGAACCCAGCGCGGTGAGATCCTGCTGTGGGACGTATGGTCCCAACGGCGCGTCACAACGCTGCCGGGACCGGCCATCAGTGTGCCGTTCGCCACCGACTCCTTCACCAGCGCGCTCGCCTTCGACGCGGACGGCTCACATCTCGCCGTGCAGAACGTGGACGGTCAGGTGATGGTCTGGGACGTCGACCGCAGGAAGCAGCTTGCTCGCAGCGCGCCCCGCGCGAGTAACGACGCTTTGGTCGGTATCGGTTCCGGCGACAGCGTCGTCACGTACCTCTCTGACAAGAAGCAGGTCCAGTTCTACGACCTGACGGGCGACGGAGCCTCCGGCACTCTGCCGGTCGCGGGCGGCAACTGGATTGCGGGCTTCGTGCACGGTCATCGCCTGACCATCGACACCGGCCGCCTGCGCCAGACCTTCGACCTGAACCCCGACACCCAGTTCCGCACCCTGTGCGCCGCCGCGGATCGCGACTACACCGAAGCCGAACGGAAGTTGCTGCCGGAGGGAACCCCGTCGCAGCCGCCCTGTTCCTGAGGGCAGGGCGTTCAAAGAGGCCTGTTCTAGGCGGCCTCGTCCACCCTGTCGTGGAGAGCCGCGGCCCACTCCAGCAGCAGGACCTCGTACGCCTCCGCCGGCCACGTCCCGTCGGACGTCTCGGCCGCGTCGACGAGCGCGCGGATGCGCTCGTTGGCCGCGACGGCGTCGGATGCCGGGGATGCGGAAGCGGAGGAAGAGGACATGTGACAAGCCTAGGGGGAGGCGGCCCCGTCCCGGTGCCGATCAGGGAGCGTCCTTGCTCACACTTCGCTCACACGCTCCCCGCACGTCCACCCCGCCGCACGGCCACCCCCTGCGGGCCCCGGTCAGCCGGCCGACTCGCCCGCGTGCGGGCTCAGCGTGTCCGTGCCGACCAGGACGAACAGCGCGATACCGAGCAGGATCCGGTAGATCACGAACGGCATGAAGCTCTTCGTGGTGATGAACTTCATGAACCAGGCGATAACGGCATATCCAACGACAAAAGCGATGACAGTCGCGAAGAGGGTCGGTCCCCACGCGACATGCCCCTGACCCGCGTCCTTCAGCTCGAACGCGCCCGAGGCGAGCACCGCCGGGATCGCGAGCAGGAACGAGTACCGCGCCGCCGCCTCACGGGAGTATCCCATCAGCAGACCACCGCTGATCGTGGCGCCCGAGCGCGAGACGCCGGGCACCAGGGCCATCGCCTGGCAGAAGCCGTAGATCAGACCGTCCTTGACGCTCAGATCCTTCAGCGACTTGCGCTCCTTGATCGCGCGGTGCTTGCCGCCGGTCTCGTCGCGGGCCGCCAGCCGGTCGGCGACACCGAGCACGATGCCCATCACGATCAGGGTGACGGCGATCAGCCGCAGATCACGGAACGGGCCGTTGATCTGGTCCTTGAGCGTCACGCCGAGGACACCGATCGGGATCGAGCCGACGATGACCAGCCAGCCCATCTGGGCGTCGTGGTCACTACGCATCGACTTGTCCACCAGCGAGCGGCACCACGCGGAAACGATTCGGGCGATGTCCTTGCGGAAGTAGATGAGGACCGCCGCCTCGGTACCGATCTGGGTGATCGCGGTGAACGCCGCACCCGGGTCGTGCCAGCCGGCGAAGGCCGCCGTCAGCCGCAGATGCGCGCTGGAGGAGATGGGGAGGAACTCGGTCAGCCCCTGGACGAGCCCGAGGATGAAAGATTCGAACCAAGACATGAGGTACTACGCCATCCAAGAGATGATCAAGCACTGGCCCGCGGAACAGCGGCGCAGTGACGGACTGAGGGCTGACGGTCGAAGCGCGGGTTCGATCATATGGATGGGTGAGTGGTCCTACTCATACCGGCTCTTCACTGAGGTGGTGGTGGGCAGCGTAGCGTCTGTGGGTTACGGGACGGGGGTGGCCCCTGTTGCCGCGGGTTCGAGCCCTGGCACATTCCGCGTCATGAATGACCTACACCCGTGGCATTTCGACGAGGGCAACGTCACAGCGATGCGCTCTGCTGCCCGTTGGCCGGGCTGCCCTAACATCTGGGCATGACGGTCCTGCCTGACGACGGGCTTTCCCTGGCCGGCGAGTTCCCCGATGCGACCCGCGAGCAGTGGCAGAGCCTGGTGGCAGGCGTTCTGCGTAAGTCGGGTCGGGATCTCTCGGGGCCGGCCGCCGAGGATGCGCTCTCCACCACGCTTCAGGACGGGCTCACCGCCCGTCCGCTGTACACCGCCGCCGACGCGCCCGGAGACTCCGGTTATCCCGGCTTCGCGCCGTTCACGCGAGGCGGCCGTCCCGAGGGGGGCGTGGTCTCCGGCTGGGACGTACGGCAGCGCCACTCGCTCCCCGATCCCGTACGCGCCAACGAGGCCGTGCTCTCCGACCTGGAGAACGGGGTCACCTCCCTCTGGCTGTCGGTGGGTTCCGCCGGAATCCCGGTGTCCGGGCTGGCCACGGCGCTCGACGGGGTCTATCTCGACCTCGCGCCGGTCGCCCTCGACGCCGGCGCCGAATTCCCGTCCGCCGCACGGGCGTTGCTCAAGCTGTACGAGGAGCGCGGGGTGGCCCGCGACGCGGCGCGCGGCACGCTCGGCGCGGACCCCGTCGGTGAACTCGCCCGTACCGGACGGGAAGTGACGGGTCTGACGGACGAGGCCGCCGAACTCGCCGCGCTCTGCGACCGGGAGTACCCCGGCCTGCGCGCGATCACCGTCGACGCGCTGCCGTACCACGAGGGCGGCGCCTCCGACGCGCAGGAACTGGGCTGTTCCCTCGCCACCGGGGTCGGCTGGCTGCGTGATCTCACCGCGGCCGGACTCTCCGTCGAAGCCGCCTGCGACCAGATCGAGTTCCGGTACGCGGCGACCGCCGACCAGTTTCTGACGATCGCCAAACTCCGGGCCGCGCGCAGGCTCTGGGCCCGGGTGACGGAGGTCTGCGGCGCCGGCCCCGGCGCCGGGGCGCAGCGCCAGCACGCCGTGACCTCGTCGGTGATGATGACCCGGCGCGACCCCTGGGTGAACATGCTGCGCACCACGGTCGCCTCGATGGCGGCCGGGGTCGGCGGCGCGGACGCCGTGACCGTACTGCCCTTCGACCACGCCCTCGGGCTGCCCGACGCCTTCGCCCGCCGGATCGCCCGTAACACCTCCACGATCCTGCTGGAGGAATCCCACCTGGGCCGGGTCATCGACCCCGCGGGCGGCTCCTGGTACGTGGAGCGGCTCACCGACGATCTCGCGCACGCCGCCTGGGCGTGGTTCCAGGAGATCGAACGCGCCGGCGGCCAGCGCGCCGCGCTCCACGACGGACTGATCGCCGAGCGGCTCGCGGCCACGTGGCAGGAGCGCTCGGGCCGGCTGGCCAGGCGGCGTGAACCCATCACCGGCGTCAGTGAGTTCCCGCAGCTCGCGCAGCCCCCGGTGGAACGCGACCCGGCGCCCAAGCCGCCCGGCGGCGGACTGCCGGTGGTACGCCGCGACGAGGCGTACGAGACGCTCCGCGCCCGCTCCGACGCGTATCTCGCCGCCACCGGCGCCCGGCCCCGTGTCTTCCTGGCCGCCCTCGGACCGGCCGCCGCGCACACCGCGCGCGCCACCTTCGCCACCAGCCTCTTCCAGGCCGGCGGGATCGAACCCGTCCACGACCCGGTGACGGTCGACGCGGAGAGCGTCGCCGACGCCTTCACCCGCAGCGGGGCCGCCGTCGCCTGTATCTGCTCCAGCGACGCGCTCTACGCGGAGAGCGCCGCGCCCGTCGCGGAGGCGCTCAAGACGGCCGGCGCGCTCCAGGTGTTCCTCGCCGGCCGCCCCGGCGAACAGCGTGAGACCTATGTACGGGCCGGAGTCGACGAGTTCGTCGTCGCGGGCGGCGACGCGATCGCCGTCCTCACCTCCGTCCTCGACCGGATGGGAGTGGCGTGATGGGGATCCCGGACTTCTCCGAGATCGGGCTCGGCCCCGGCGACAGCGCAGGGACCACCGAGGACCAGTGGCGTACGGCCGTCAAGGAACACAGCGGCAGGACCGACCACGAACTGTTCTGGGACACGCCCGAGGGCATCGCCGTCAAGCCGCTCTACACCGCGCGGGATCTGGCGGGGCTCGACTTCCTCGGCACCTACCCCGGCATCGCGCCGTATCTGCGCGGCCCGTACCCGACGATGTACGTCAACCAGCCCTGGACCATCCGGCAGTACGCCGGGTTCTCCACCGCCGAGGAGTCCAACGCGTTCTACCGGCGCAATCTCGCCGCCGGGCAGAAGGGCCTGTCGGTCGCCTTCGATCTGCCGACCCACCGCGGCTACGACAGCGACCATCCCCGGGTGACCGGCGACGTCGGCATGGCGGGCGTGGCCATCGACTCGATCTATGACATGCGCCAGTTGTTCGACGGCATCCCGCTCGACAGGATGAGCGTGTCGATGACGATGAACGGCGCGGTCCTGCCCGTACTCGCGCTCTACATCGTGGCCGCCGAGGAACAGGGCGTACCGCCCGAGAAGCTGGCCGGGACCATCCAGAACGACATCCTCAAAGAGTTCATGGTCCGCAACACCTATATCTACCCGCCGAAACCCTCGATGCGGATCATCTCCGACATCTTCGCGTACACCTCGCAGAAGATGCCGCGCTACAACTCCATCTCCATCTCCGGCTACCACATCCAGGAAGCGGGCGCGACGGCCGATCTGGAGCTGGCGTACACCCTCGCCGACGGCGTGGAGTATCTGCGCGCCGGGCTGGGCGCCGGGCTCGACGTGGACGCGTTCGCGCCCCGGCTCTCCTTCTTCTGGGCCATCGGCATGAACTTCTTCATGGAGATCGCCAAACTCCGCGCGGCCCGGCTCCTCTGGGCCAGGCTGGTCAAGAAGTTCGACCCGCAGAACGCCAAGTCGCTGTCCCTGCGCACCCATTCGCAGACCTCCGGCTGGTCGCTCACCGCACAGGACGTCTTCAACAACGTCACCCGCACCTGCGTCGAGGCGATGGCCGCCACGCAGGGCCACACCCAGTCGCTGCACACCAACGCGCTGGACGAGGCCCTCGCCCTGCCCACCGACTTCTCGGCACGTATCGCCCGCAACACCCAGCTGCTGCTCCAGCAGGAGTCCGGGACCTGCCGGGTGACCGACCCGTGGGGCGGCAGCGCGTATGTCGAGAAGCTGACCTACGACCTCGCCCGGCGCGCGTGGCAGCACATCGAGGAGGTCGAGGCGGCCGGCGGAATGGCGCAGGCCATCGACGCCGGAATCCCCAAACTGCGGGTCGAGGAGGCCGCCGCCCGTACCCAGGCGCGCATCGACTCGGGACGCCAGCCCGTCATCGGCGTCAACAAGTACCGGGTGGAGACCGACGAGAAGATCGACGTGCTCAAGGTCGACAACTCCTCGGTACGCACCCAGCAGATCGAGAAGCTGCGGCGGCTGCGCGCCGAACGCGACGAGGCCGTCTGCCAGGACGCGCTGCGCGCGCTCACCGCCGCCGCCGAGGCCGGCGCGCGCCCCGGACTGGAGGGCAATCTGCTCGGCCTCGCGGTGAACGCGGCCCGCGCCAAGGCCACCGTCGGTGAGATCTCCGACGCCCTGGAGAAGGTGTACGGGCGCCACTCCGGCCAGATCCGTACCATCGCCGGTGTGTACCGGAACGAGGCAGGCACCTCCCCGGCCGTCGAGCGCACCCGCGCCGCCGTCGAGGACTTCGAACGGGCCGAAGGGCGCAGGCCGCGCATCCTGGTGGCCAAGATGGGCCAGGACGGCCATGACCGCGGCCAGAAGGTGATCGCCACGGCCTTCGCCGATCTGGGCTTCGACGTGGATGTCGGCCCGCTGTTCCAGACGCCCGCCGAGGTGGCGCGGCAGGCTGTCGAGGCCGACGCGCACATCGTCGGCGTCTCCTCGCTCGCCGCCGGGCACCTCACGCTCGTACCGGCGCTGCGCGAACAGCTCGCCGAGGAGGGCCGGGAGGACATCATGATCGTGGTGGGTGGGGTGATCCCGCCCCAGGACATCGAGGAGCTGCACCGGGCGGGGGCCGCCGCGGTCTTCCCGCCCGGCACGGTCATCCCGGACGCCGCGCGCGATCTGCTGACCGCGCTCGCGGCCTCGCTGGGCCATGACGCTTCCGGGGAGCCGGCTTCCGGAGAGGCCACTTCCGGCGAAGCCGCCCTCGGCGCAGAGCGGTGAGCGCGTGCCCCCACGGATCGACATCGACAGCTATGCCAAGGGCGTTCTGGACGGCTCCCGTTCGTATATCGCCCGTGCCATCACACTCGTGGAGTCCACCCGCCCCGACCACCGCAGGCTCGCCCAGGAGCTGCTGACCGAGCTGCTGCCGCACTCCGGGAAGGCCCGCAGGATCGGCATCAGCGGGGTCCCCGGCGTCGGCAAGTCCACGTTCATCGACGCGATGGGCACGCTGCTCACCGGTCTCGGCCACCGCGTCGCGGTGCTCGCCGTCGACCCGTCCTCCAGCAGGACGGGCGGCTCCATCCTGGGCGACAAGACCCGGATGGAACGGCTCGCGGTCGACCCGGCGGCGTTCGTACGGCCCTCGCCGACCGCGGGCACGCTGGGCGGCGTGGCCAAGGCGACCCGCGAGACCATCATCGTCATGGAGGCCGCCGGCTACGACGTGGTGCTCGTCGAGACGGTGGGGGTCGGCCAGTCCGAGACCACCGTCGCCAATATGGTCGACTCCTTCCTGCTGCTCACCCTGGCGCGTACCGGCGACCAGCTCCAGGGCATCAAGAAGGGCGTCCTCGAACTGGCCGACGTCATCGCCGTCAACAAGGCCGACGGCCCGCACGAACACGACGCTCGCTCCGCCGCGCGCGAACTCGCGGGCGCGCTACGGCTGATGCACCCCGTGGACGCGGCCTGGACGCCGCCGGTGCTCAGTTGCAGCGCGCGGGAGGGCAGCGGCCTCGACACCGTATGGGAACGGCTCGAACAGCATCGCGCGGTGCTCGGCGCCGACGGCCGGCTGACGGACAAACGCCGGGACCAGCAGGTCGACTGGACGTGGGCGATGGTCCGCGACCACCTCCTGGACCGGCTGCGCGAGCACCCGGGCGTACGGGAGCTGGCGCCCGCGCTGGAGCGGGAGGTACGGGACGGGACGCTGACCGCGACGCTCGCCGCGGAACGGATCATCGAGGCGCTGGCCCTGTCTGACAAATAGCGCCGTCCGCCCGGAGGGCGGGGCTCGATTTGTCAGACAGGGCCTGGCGGCCCCAGGCCGGTGAGTGATCCGACCGGTGAGAGGCCCCCGGATCAGCGTGTCCATACTGGACGGGCGCGACCAGACCGACGCGTCCGCCCAGGGAAGGAACCAGCGAGAGCATGGCCCACGACGAACCGGTACTGACCGCCCGCGCGGGCCGCACGGCCCACCTCACCCTCAACCGGCCCCGCGCTCTCAACGCCCTCACCCACCCCATGGTGCGGACGATCGACGAGGCGCTGGCCGCGTGGGAGGGCGACGACGACGTCACGGCCGTGGTCATCTCCGGCGCCGGTGACCGCGGGCTCTGCGCCGGTGGCGACATCCGCGTGATCCACGAGGACACGCGCACCGGCGCGGGCGCCTCGCCCGCCTTCTGGCGTGACGAGTACCGGCTCAATGTCCGGATCGCCCGCTACCCCAAGCCGTATGTCGCGCTGATGGACGGCATCGTGATGGGCGGCGGCGTCGGCGTCTCGGCGCACGGCAGCGTACGGATCGTCACCGAACGGTCGGCCGTCGCCATGCCCGAGACCGCGATCGGGCTGGTCCCCGACGTCGGCGGGACCTATCTGCTCTCCCGGGCGCCCGGCGAGCTGGGCACCCATCTCGCCCTCACCGGCCAGACGATCGGCGCGGCGGACGCCCTGCTGTGCGGGCTCGCGGATCACTTCGTACCCTCCGACAGGCTGGGCGACCTGCGCGCCGCGCTCGCCGGGCCCGAGGTGCGGGAGGCGGCGGACGTACGGGAGATCGCGCGCCGGTACGGGACGACCGCGCCGGAGGGGCGGCTCGACGCGGACCGCGAGTGGATCGACTCCTGCTATACGGCCGGCTCGGTGGAGGAGATCATCGACCGTCTGCGCGGCAGCGGGGAGCCGGCGGCGAAGGACGCCGCCGAGACGCTGCTCACCCGCTCGCCCACCGCGCTGAAGGCCACCCTCGTCGCGGTCCGCCGGGCCCGGCGGACGGCCACGCTGGAGCAGGTGATCGACCAGGAGTACCGCGCCTCGTGCGCCGCGCTGACCTTCCCCGATCTCCAGGAGGGCATCCGGGCCCAGGTCATCGACAAGGACCGCAGGCCCCGCTGGTCGCCGAGGGAACTGACGGAGGTGACGGACGCCGATGTGGCGCGCTTCTCCGCACCGCCGCCCGGCGGCGACCTCGGGCTCGCGCCGTGACGCGCCGCGATACGCGGTGAGATGAGATCAGCGGCGGCGGAGGCGGTGGCGCTGACGCCAGGCGACGACCGCCGCGGCCACCCCGGTGAGCACGATGAACCCCGTCGCGATCAGGAACATCGGCGAGGTCGGGGACGACGCCTCGCTGCCCGCGATCACATAGGCCGCGGTGTTGGGGATGGTTCCGATCCCGGTCGCCAGCAGGAACGGCGCCCAGCGCATACGTGAGACGGCGGCGCAGTAGTTGGCCGCGGCGAACGGCACCCCGGGAAAGAGCCGGAGCGCCATCATCGACCGGAAGCCGTGCTTGCTCAGCTGTCCGTCGGCCGCCGTCAGCCAGCGGCCCCGCAGCAGCGGCCGCAGCGCCCCCTGCCCGAGGAAGCGGACGAGCCCGAAGGAGATCCAGGCGCCCAGTACCGACCCCGCGACCGCGGCGAGCAGCCCGAACGCCGACCCGAAGAGCGCGCCCGCGGCGAGGCTGAGCAGCGGACGGGGTACGAACGCGACGGCGCACAGCCCGTACGCCACGGCGAACAGCACCACGGCCGTCGCGCCGCTGAACTGCGGCGGCCAGCCGTCGGCGAGGAGCTTCTGCGGCTCGTACAGCAGCACCGCCGCGCCCGCCGCACCCAGCACGGCGACGAGCAGGGCGAACCGCGACCAGGGCGAGAGCAGCGCCCGGAAACAGCGGACAGCGAGGCCCGGTGAAGGCTCGGGGGCCGGCCTGGGGAGCGGCCTGGGGACGGTGTCGAGCATTCGGGGATGCTAACCGACACATATGAACTCCCGTGGCGGAGAAAACCATTCGACGTGAACAGTGGCCATGGTCCAGGATCGGCGACATGTTCCGGTACGCCTTCCCCGCAGCGCCGTCCGCAGTCGCGGACGCGCCGAAGGCTGCCGGTTTCCCCGCCGGTTTCCTCGCCGGGCTCTCCCTCGCGTACGCGGCCTGCGCGGCGGCGTTCACCGCGACCGCGCCCCCTGCGGCGGCAGTCGCGGCGGCGCCCGCAGCGCCCCTCGGCGGCGCCCGAAGCTGACCCTTCCCGGATCGTCCGGCGGACCCCGCAGGGGGAGGGTCGGCAAGGCCCGGGGGTCCCTCTCACGCTTCGAGTTCCGGGAAGGAACCACGCGAACATGCCCAAGACGGCATACGTGCGCACCAAGCCGCATCTGAACATCGGCACCATGGGTCACGTCGACCACGGCAAGACCACCCTGACCGCCGCCATCACCAAGGTCCTCAGCGACCGGGGGACCGGCACGTTCGTGCCGTTCGACCGGATCGACCGGGCCCCGGAGGAGGCCGCGCGCGGGATCACCATCAACATCTCGCACGTCGAGTACGAGACCGACACCCGGCACTACGCGCATGTGGACATGCCGGGCCACGCCGACTACATCAAGAACATGGTGACGGGCGCGGCCCAGCTCGACGGGGCGATCCTCGTCGTCTCCGCGCTCGACGGGATCATGCCGCAGACCGCCGAGCATGTCCTGCTCGCCCGCCAGGTCGGCGTCAACCACATCGTCGTCGCCCTCAACAAGGCCGACGCGGGCGACGACGAGCTGACCGACCTGGTCGAGCTGGAGGTGCGCGAACTGCTCACCGAGCACGGGTACGGCGGCGACGCGGCGCCCGTCGTCCGGGTCTCCGGGCTGCGCGCGCTGGAGGGCGACCCGCGCTGGACGGGGGCCGTGGAGGCGCTGCTCGACGCGATCGACACGTATGTGCCGATGCCTGTCAGGTACACGGACGCGCCATTCCTGCTCCCGGTGGAGAACGTCCTCACCATCACCGGGCGCGGCACGGTCGTCACCGGCGCCGTCGAGCGTGGCACGGTACGGGTCGGCGACCGCGTGGACGTGCTCGGCGCGGGTATCGAGACGGTCGTCACCGGGCTGGAGACCTTCGGCAAGCCGATGGAGTCCGCCGAGGCCGGGGACAATGTCGCGCTGCTCCTGCGCGGCACGCAGCGCGACGCGGTCCGCCGCGGCCATGTGGTGGCGGCGCCGGGCAGTGTCGTACCGAGCAGGCGCTTCACCGCGCAGGTGTACGTCCTCTCCGCCCGCGAGGGCGGGCGGACGACCCCGGTCACCAGTGGCTACCGGCCGCAGTTCTATATCCGTACGGCGGATGTGGTTGGTGACATCGACCTGGGCGAGACGGCCGTCGCACGCCCCGGGGACACGGTCACGCTGACCGTGGAGCTGGGCCGTGACGTCCCGCTGGAGGCGGGGCTCGGCTTCGCGATCCGCGAGGGCGGCCGTACGGTCGGCGCCGGTACGGTCACGTCCCTGCTCTGACCGCGTCCGCCGGGCCGGGCTTGTGACGCCCCGCACTCCACGCGGCCCGCGCCCGTCGCCCCGTACCCCGGGGAGGCGGGCGCGAGGCCGTTTGCGAGACTGCCTCTGTGGCGCCGTCCGGCAAGCGGCCGGCCCGGGGGGAGAGGCGGAGCGCATGGCGGGCACGGCGTTGGTCCTGGGCGGCGGTGGAGTCACCGGAATCGGCTGGATGACCGGAGTGCTGCACGGCCTCGCGCTCGCCGGGACCGATCCGGCCGCGGTGGATCTGGTGATCGGCACCTCCGCGGGTGCCGCGCTCGGCGCCCAGCTCGCCGCCGGGACGCACGGCATCGACGCACTCTACGAACAGCAGATCAGCGGCGAGGAGTTCGAGATACCCGGGCGTCTGCGCCCCGGCGCGATCCTGCGCTACGCGCGCGCCCTGCTCACCTCGCGTACGCCCGAGGAGTACGGACAGAAGCTCGGCGCCCTGGCGCTCGCCGCCCCCACCGTCCCCGAGGAGCAGCGCAGGGCCGTGATCGCCCGGCGGGTCGGGAGCGACAGCTGGCCCGCACGGGCGCTCGCCGTCACGGCGGTCGACGCGGTCACGGGGGAGCTGAGGATCTTCGACAAGGACAGCGGTGTACCGCTCGTGGACGCCGTGGCGGCGAGCAGCGCGGTCCCCGTCGCCTGGCCGCCCGTGACCATCGAGGGCCGGAAATGGATCGACGGAGGCGTGTACTCGCCCGCCAATGTCCAGCTGGCCGCTGGATACGACCGGGTCGTGGTCATCTCGCCCACCGGTTCCGGCAACAAGGTGATCGCCGCGCCGAGCGCCCAGGCGGCGGCGCTGACCGCGGCGGGCGCGCGGGTCGAGGTCATCACCCCCGGCTCCGCCGCCAGGAAGGCCATGGGCCGTAACCGTCTGGACCCCGCCCGCCGGGCCCCCGCCGCCCGCGCGGGCCTGGCACAGGCCGCCGCCCACGCCGAGGCCGTCGCCGCCGTCCTGGCCGGCTGAGGCCGAAAGCGAGTGCGCGGGCGGCGCACAATGGGAGCGTGAACGAAGCGATCCCCGTCATGCGCGCCGTGGACAGCGGCACCGCCAAGCTGCTGCCCGATGTGGACCGGGAGCGTGCCTGGCTGCTGACGGTCGACGGTGCGCCCCAGTCCTATGTCGACCTCGACGAACCGACCCATCTGGAGTTCGAGTACGTACGGCGCCTCGCCCATGTCGTGGACCGCGCGGGCGACGAGGGCGATCCGCTGACCGTGCTCCACCTCGGCGGCGGGGCCTGCACGCTTCCTCGCTATGTGGCCGCCACTCGGCCCGGCTCCACGCAGTGTGTGGTGGAGGCGGACACGGGACTGCTGGCGTTGGTCGCGGAGTTGCTGCCGATACCGGACGGCACCGGCATCACCGTGCACGGCGCGGACGCACGCCACTGGCTCGAAGCCGCCCAGGACCGCTCCGTGGACGTGCTCGTCGGCGATGTCTTCGGCGGCTCGCGGGTGCCCGCCCATCTCACCTCCGTCGAGTACGCGCGCGAGGCCGCGCGGGTGCTGCGTACGGACGGGGTCTACGCCGCGAATCTCGCCGACGGGGCGCCCTTCGGCTTCCTCCGCTCCCAACTGGCCACCTTCGCCACGGTGTTCGAGGAACTGGCGCTGATCGCGGAGCCCGCCGTGCTCCGTGGCCGCCGCTTCGGCAACGCCGTGCTGGTCGCCTCGCACACGGAGATCGACACGGCGGCCCTGGCCCGCCGTACCGCCGCCGACGCCTTCCCCGCCCGGGTCGAACACGGCGCGTCGCTCCGGCGGTTCATCGGGGACGCGAGCCCGGTACGGGACAGCGGCGCCGTCCCGTCACCCCGCCCGCCCGACGGCGCCTTCAGCATCGGCTGACACGGCGCCGGTCTCCGTAACCTTCCGCGTCCCCGCCGCCGGTGTGGTGGTCCGCCGCGTCAGCCGGCGTACGTCCGGCACGGTCAGGACCGCGGCCGTCAGCACGATGACCAGCGCCGAGCAGCCCCACAGCGCGTAGGTGCGCCCGAAGGCGCTCTCCGCCGGTCCCGCGAGCGCGGTGGCCACCGGAATCATCCCGATCGAGCCGAGCATGTCGTACGCGGAGACCCGGGAGAGCTTCTCCTCGGCGATCTCCTGATGCAGCGCGGTCATCCAGGACACCCCGAAGACCTCGACCGAGAGCCCCGTCAGGAACATCACCACCATCAGCCCCGCACCGGGCAGCGGCACCGCGAGCCCGGCGGACGGCAGGGCGAGGGGGAAGACGCAGAGCGTGCCCGCGAGCAGCAGCCGGCGCGGCTTCCAGCGCATCATCACCAGCGCGCCGCCCACGGTGCCCGCGCCGAAGGCGGCGAGTGCCAGACCCCAGGGGCCCGCCCCGCCGAGTTCGTCGCGGGCGACCAGCGGCCCGTACACCGACTCGGCCGCCACGACGACCGCGTTGACCACCGCGAACTGGACGACGATCGTCCAGAGCCACGGTCTGCCGATGAACTCCCGCCAGCCGTCGCGCAGATCGGCGACCATCCCGCCGCCGGGCTCGCGCGGCGGGATATGGCTGACATCGAGGAAGGCGCGCAGCGCCCCGGCCACCAGGAAGGCGGCGGCGTCGACGGCCAGCACCCAGCCGGGGCCGATCACCGCGATGAGCGCCCCGCCCAGGGCGGCGCCGCCGATCCCGGCGCCGTGCATCGACATCCGGTAGAGCGCGAAGGCCCGGCCCGCCTGTTCGCCCTTGACGCTGGACATCAGCATGCCCTCGGAAGCCGGGCTGAAGAAGGCGTGGCCCGTACCGCCCAGCGCGGCCAGCGCCATCATCTGCCACAGCCGCGGGTCGCCCGTCAGGACCAGGAGGGCGAAGGTGCCCTGCGAGACGCAGTTGACGGCGTTGGCGGCGACCATCACCCGGTGCCGGGGCAGCCGGTCCGCCAGCGCCCCGCCGACCAGCAGAAAGAGAACGAGCGGAACGGTACGGGCCGCCGCCACCAGCCCCACGTCGCCCGCGTCGCCGCCCGACTCCAGCACCGCGAACGCCGAGGCGATCAGCGCGCCCTGGCTGCCCAGATTGGTGGCGATCGCCGCGGCGGTCAGCAGTGTGTAGTTACGGCCGGCCCACGGGGGACGGTGAGGGCGGCGGGGGCGTCGCGGGCCGGCGTCGGCGTCGGGGGGAGAGGTCACCCGGGGACTATCCCCGCGGATGGTCCCCCTTGCCAACCGGTTTTGTCACCTTCCCGTCAGGAGGCCCCGGCCAGCCGGACAGTGCTCATGATCCTCTTGATCGTCTCGTCCGGGATCTCGTCCGGCACACCCTTGTTGGCGTAGAGCACCCAGGTCGAGAAGTCGCCCTTGGCGTTGGCGAAGGTGAAGGCGATCGACTTGCCGTCGGTGTCGCACTTGTTCTTCTTGGTGAGACCCGTGGTCGCCGCGGTCGCGAAGTGGCCCTTGAGCCCGGTCGTGGTGGTGAACGCCTCGGACTTGCTGACGTTCACCTTCTCCTTGAGCGACGCCTCGGGCTCCTCCTGGGCGTACGCGGCCCAGACCCAGCTGCCCGCCTCGTTCTGCGCGGCCGACGCCGTGTCCTTGGCGCCCCTGCCGCCCTTGGTGCCGGTGCCGCCGAGGCTGCTGTCCTCCATCTTGCCGTCCTTGTCGGTGTCCTGGGAGCACCACTTGGACTTGTAGAAGGCGGGCGCGGAGAAGGTGATGGCGGGTGAGCCGTCTCCCTTCTTGACGTCCTCGAAGCCGGATATCACGCCCGGCTTGCTGACCTCCCAGTCGGCCGGAACGTCGAACTGCGTCCCGTGCTTGGGGTTCGTCACGACCTTCCAGCCCTCGATGGTCGGCTCGGCGGCGGAGCCGTCCCGGGGGTTGTCGGCGGACGGGGCGGCGGACGGCTCCTCGGACGGGGACGCTGAGGAGGACGCCTTGGCGTCGTCGGCGGCCTTGTCGGTCTTCTTGTCGTCCCCGCCCATCACGAAGAACGCGGTGCCCGCGGCGGCGATCACGACCACCGCGGCGGCGACGACAGCGATGACCGTCGTGTTCTTCTTCTTGTCCGGTCCGGGACCGGAGGGACCGGGCCGGCCCGGTACGGCGTACTGCGGCACCGTCGGCTGCTGGTACGGGTTGGGCTGCTGGTATCCCTGCTGCGGATAGCCGGGCTGCTGCTGGTACCCCGGCTGTTCCTGTCCGGGCTGCTGCGGCGGGTAGCCCGGCTGCTGATACCCCGGCTGCTGATAGGGATTCGGCTGCTGGTACCCCGGCTGCTGGTACGGATTGGGATTCTGGTCCTGCGGGTTCTGCTCGCCCCCGGGCGGCTGCTGTCCTGGCCACATGGCGAGTAACGATAGAGGGGCCCCGCGACGGCTGCCACGTCCGCCCCGTCAGGGGATGGTGAAGCTCCGCTACTCGCAGGTAACATCGGGCTCCATGACCACAGATCAGATGTCCGTCGGCGAGCTGCTCGCCGCCACCGTTCCCATGGTCAGGACCCTGGGACTGGAGTTTCTGGAGACCACGGCGGAACGGGCTGTCCTCCGGCTGCCCGACCGGCCCGACTACCACAACCACGTCGGCGGACCGCACGCCGGAGCGATGTTCACCCTCGCCGAGTCGGCGAGCGGCGCCATCGTGCTCGCCGCCTTCGGCGACCAACTCCAGCGTGCGGTCCCGCTCGCTGTCACGGCGGAAATCGGCTACAAGAAACTTGCCAAGGGGATCGTCACGGCCACCGCCACGCTGGGCCGGCCCGTGCCGGACGTCGTCGCGGAGCTGGACGCCGGAGAGCGGCCGGAATTCCCGGTGGCCGTCACCCTCACCCGGGAGGACGGAGCGGTCACCGGAGAGATGACCGTGGTCTGGACGCTCCGCCCGAATTCCTGACCTCACCCGCCCACCAGGTAGGCTGCCCGGCGTGCGCCTGGCCAGGCGCACGCCGGGCAGCGGAAGCAAATGAGAGGAACCGGCGTTGCACGTCCAGGAGTGGCTGGAGACCGTCCCCGCGGTCAGCGTCTACCTCCTGGTAGGGGTGGTCATCGGGCTCGAAAGCCTCGGTATCCCGCTGCCGGGTGAGATCGTCCTCGTCAGCTCGGCGCTGCTCGCCTCGCAGCACGGCGACATCAACCCGT
Source organism: Streptomyces scopuliridis RB72 (assembly GCF_000718095.1). Classification (GTDB taxonomy): domain Bacteria; phylum Actinomycetota; class Actinomycetes; order Streptomycetales; family Streptomycetaceae; genus Streptomyces; species Streptomyces scopuliridis. The sequence continues at coordinate 122,474 of NZ_JOEI01000015.1, forward strand.
ACATCCTCGGCGCCTGCGCCACCGCCGGGGCGATCATCGGTGACTCGATCGGCTACGCCATCGGCCGCAAGGGCGGCAGGCCGCTGCTCGCCCGGCTCGGGGCGAAGTTCCCCAAGCACTTCGGCGAGGCCCAGATCGCCATGGCGGAGCGGTCGTTCCAGAAGTGGGGCATGTGGGCCGTCTTCTTCGGCCGCTTCGTCGCCCTGCTGCGGATCTTCGCCGGGCCGCTCGCGGGCGTCCTGCGCATGCCGTACTGGAAGTTCCTGATCGCCAACATCCTGGGCGGCATCGTCTGGGCGGGCGGTACGACCGCCGTCGTCTACTCGGTGGGTGTGGTCGCCGAGGCCTGGCTCAAGCGCTTCTCCTGGCTCGGTCTGCTGCTCGCGGTGCTGATCGGGATCGCGTCCATGCTCGTTCTCAGGAACCGCGCCAAGAAGGCCGCGGAGCCGAAGCCGTCGGCTGGCGAGCCGGATCCCGTACCCGCCGCGGACTAGTACCTAGAGACCGTGAGTCTCGCGGTGCGCCTTCGCCAGTTGCAGATAGCCCGCCGCGTTCAGCCTGATCCCCGCCCGCTCCTCCTCGGTCAGCTCACGCTTGACCTTGGCGGGCACGCCCGCGACCAGCGAGCCCGGCGGCACCCGCATGCCCTGCGGTACGAGCGACTGCGCCGCGACCAGTGACCCCGCGCCGATATGCGCGCCGTTGAGGACCGTGGCGCCCATGCCGATCAGTACATCGTCCTCGACCGTGCAGCCGTGCAGCACCGCGTTGTGACCGACCGAGACGCGCTCGCCGACCGTGAGCGGGAAGCCGGGATCGCAGTGCAGGGTGCAGTTGTCCTGGATATTGCTGTCGGCGCCCACCACGATCGGCCCGCAGTCGGCCCTGAGCACGGTGTGGTACCAGACGCTCGCACCCGCCGCGACGGTGACATCGCCGACCACCACGGACGTCGGCGCGGTGAACGCGGCGGGGTCGATGCCGGGGGCCTTTCCGCCCACGCCGGTGATCAGTGGCCGTGCCGTCATGACGTCTCCTCCGTGCTGATCGGAGTTACACCGTAAGCGACCGCTCCTGGCGCACAGAGCTCAGGTCGGCCAGGAGAATGGCTGTATCTGATGACGGTTGATCAATAACCTTGGTGGAGTCGCCCGTTATTGATCGGGCCAGTACTGACCAAGGAGCTCCATGGCCACCGCACATCAGGTCCCCGACATCCTGTCGGCCGAGTTCGCCGAGAATCCGTATCCGGCCTATCGCGTGATGCGGGAGAGCGCGCCGCTCATCTGGCACGAGGCCACGAAGAGCTACATCATCTCGCGCTACGAGGATGTCGAACGCGCCTTCAAGGACAAGGAGTCGGTGTTCACCACCGACAACTACGACTGGCAGATCGAGCCGGTGCACGGCAAGACGATCCTCCAGATGAGCGGCCGGGAGCACGCGGTACGCCGGGCGCTGGTCGCCCCGGCCTTCCGCGGCAGCGATCTGCGCGACAAGTTCCTGCCGGTCATCGACCGCAACTCCCGTGAACTGATCGACGCCTTCCGGCACACCGGATCCGCCGATCTGGTGACGGACTACGCCACCCGCTTCCCCGTCAATGTCATCGCGGACATGCTGGGCCTCGACAAGGCCGACCACGCCCGGTTCCACGGCTGGTACACCGCGGTCATCGCCTTCCTGGGCAACCTCTCCGGCGACGCGGAGGTCGCGGCGGCCGGCGAGCGTACGCGCGTAGAGTTCGCGGAGTACATGCTGCCGATCATCCAGGACCGGCGCGACAACCTCGGGGACGATCTGCTCTCCACGCTCTGCGCCGCCGAGGTCGACGGCGTACGGATGAGCGACGAGGACATCAAGGCGTTCTGCAGCCTGCTGCTGGCCGCCGGCGGGGAGACCACCGACAAGGCCATCGCCAGCGTCTTCGCGAATCTGCTGCTCCACCCCGACCAGCTGGCGGCCGTACAGCAGGACCGGGCGCTGATCGACCGGGCCTTCGCGGAGACGCTCCGGTTCACCCCGCCGGTGCACATGATCATGCGGCAGACGGCCAAGGAGGTCGAGGTGAGCGGGGGGACCATACCGGAGGGAGCCACGGTCACCTGTCTGATCGGCGCCGCCAACCGTGACGGCTCGCGCTACCAGGAGCCGGACCGCTTCAATATCTTCCGGGAGGATCTGACCACGACGACCGCGTTCTCCGCGGCGGCCGACCATCTGGCCTTCGCGCTCGGACGGCACTTCTGCGTCGGCGCCCTGCTGGCGAAGGCGGAGGTCGAGACCGGCGTCAACCAACTGCTCGACGCCATGCCGGACATCCGGCTCGCCGACGGGTTCGACCCGGTCGAGCAGGGCGTGTTCACCCGTGGACCGCAGACGCTGCCCGTGCGGTTCACTCCCGCCAAGGGCTGACGGCACCCGCCGGGCCCGGGGTTTCCGGGCCCGGCGGCCGTACGCCGCGAGGGAACGCGCGCCGACGGCGACCGGCCGTACGGCGCCGCTACTGCACGACGGGGGTGAAGCTCACCGGCAGCGCGGTCAGCCCCCGCATCCAGATGGACGGCCGCCACTTCAGCTCGTACGGCTCGACCGCGAGCACCACGTCAGGCAGCCGCTCCAGCAGCGTCTCGACCGCGGTGCGCGCGATGACATCGGCGAGCAGCGGGGCCGGGTAGGGGCAGCGGTGCTCACCGTTGCTGAACGACAGATGCGCCGAGTTCTCCGGGCCGATATGACCCTCCGGCCAGATCTGCGGATCGGTGTTGGCCGCGGCGAGCCCCAGGACGAGACAGTCGCCCGCCTTGATGTGCCGGCCGCCGAGCTGTGTGTCGCGCACCGCCCACCGCCCGATGAAGTTCTGCGTCGGCGTGTCCAGCCACAGCACCTCGTTCAGCGCCTGCCCGACGCTGAGCCGGCCGCCGGACACGTTCAGCGCGAACCGGTCGTCGGTCAGCAGCAGTCGCAGCGTGTTGCAGATCCAGTTGGCGGTCGGCTGCTGCGCGGCGGCGATGACGGTGATCAGGTCGACGACCATCTCCTCGTCCGTCAGCCCGGCCGGGTGGCTCAGCATCCGCGAGGTGATGTCGGGCCCCGGGTGGTCCCGCTTGTCCTTGACCAGTTGCTGCATCCGCTCCATCACCCGCACATAGGCGGCGACCGGGTCATCGCCCTCGGCGGCGTCCAGCGAGATGCGCAGATCGCGGACCAGATCATCGGTGTCCACGCCGTCGGCGGGCATTCCGCAGAGCCGGACCACGGCCCGCATCGGCAGCGCGTGCGCGAACGCGCTCATCAGCTCGGCCTGCCCGCTGCCGGCGAAGCCGTCGATGAGCCCCTCGGCGATCTCACGGCAGGTATGGGCCAGTTCGAACTGGTCGATGGCCTCCAGCGCCTCCGTGATCACACCGGCCCTGCGCTGGTGCTCCGGGCCCTCCGCGAACATGACCGACGGCTGATAGCCGACGAACGGCATCAGCGGCCAGTCGGGCGGGATCGACGGCCACTGGTTCCAGCGCCGTGAGTCACGGGCGAACAGCTCGTCGTGGCTGGTGACGTACGAGACCTCGGTATAGCCGAGCACCAGCCAGGCGGGGATGCCCCCGTCGAGCACGACGGGCGCGATCGCGCCGTGCTCCCTGCGCAGCGTGCGGTACAGCTGGGACGGGGTCTGCTGGTACTCCAGGCCGCTCAGCGCGACAGCGTCCTCCTGCGCGCCGGCGTGCGCGGGGCAGCCGGGCGGCGGGACGGCCTGGTCGGGGGAGGGGGCTGCGGGATCGGTCATGGGGTCATCTCCCGGGCCATGGCCAGTTCGTAGAGGTGGTCCACGAGGTTGATCAGTACGCTCTTGCCGGACGAACGCACCCGCGCGTCGCAGTCGATCAGCGGGACATGATCCGGCAGCGAGAGCGCCTGCCGGATCTCCGCCAGTGAGAAGGCCGAGACATCGTCGTCGAACCGGTTGACCGCGACCACGAACGGTGTCCTGTGGTGCTCCAGCCGGTCGATCGCGTACCAGGACTCGCTCATCCGCCGGGTGTCGACCAGCACGACCGCGCCCAGCGTGCCCGAGAAGAGCCGGTCCCAGAGGAACCAGAATCTCTCCTGTCCGGGCGCCCCGAACAGATAGAGCACCATACGATCGTTGAGGCTGATCCGGCCGAAGTCGAAGGCCACGGTCGTGGTGGTCTTGGTGGTCAGCCCGGCGGTCTCGTCGACACCGATCCCGGCCTGTGTCATGACCTCTTCGGTGTTGAGCGGCCGGATCTCGCTCACCGACCGTACGAGGGTGGTCTTGCCCACCCCGAATCCGCCCACGATGACGATCTTCAGACCGGTCTCGGCGGCGTCGGCCAGCGGGGTACGGGCGGGAAGCTCAGAGGTTGCGGAGTCCAAGGAGCACCTCCTTCAGAAGGGCGGAGTCGGGCAGCTCGGCGGAGCGTGCCGCACGGGGATGCCGGGCGGTGATCCGGCCCGTCGCGAGGAGATCACCGAGGAGGATCCGTACCACCGTCACCGGCAGCCTCAGCTCCGCGGAGACCTCGACGACCGCCGTGGGATGACGGCACAGTTCCAGGATCCGGACATGCTCCGACTGCATCCCCGCTGTCGGTTCGCACTCGCTGACGATCAGGGTGACCAGATCGAACGAGTCGTCGTCGACCCGGCTGCGGCCACCGGTGACGGTGTACAGCCGGTCGGGATCTCCGGTGTCGACGGGCCGGCGGGGGGTCATGACGGAGAACTCTCCTGGACCACCCCGCGCGGCTCGGCCCGCAGATGCTCACCGATCTGCTCGACCAGCTCGGTCATCTGATGGCCCACCACACCCGGGTCGGCGCCGTCCTCGGCCACGACCGCGAGATGCGCTCCGTCACCGGCCTCCACGATGAACAGCAGCCCGCCGTGGAATTCGGTCATCGAGTGGCGTACGCCGCCGGTGCCGTTGCCGAACTCCACCGAGGCGCCCTGGGCGAGCGCCTGGATGCCGGAACAGATGGCCGCCAGCTGGTCGGCCTGGTCGAGGGTGAGATGACGGCTCCAGCAGAGCTTCAGCCCGTCACGGGAGAGGACCAGGGCGTGCCGGGTGCCGGGGGTGCGTTCCAACAGGCTCTCAAGGAGCCAGGTCAGGCTGTTGTCAGTGGTCTGCATGGTGTGCGTGGGGCGGGTGGTACCGGGCGGACCGGTCACCTGCCCGTGCCTCCAATCTCGCGTTCCGGGTGGGGAAGGGCGCCAAGACCCCGGGCGCCGTACGGGGAGAGGGCGGCCCTTACTCGGCCGGGGTCCCGGACGTACCGTCAGGTCCGTTCGTACCGCCGGTTCCGGGCGCGTCGTCGGTGTGGCCGACGGTGGTCGAGCGGCCCTCCGAGGCGCGGCGCGCACGGTGGAAGGCCCCGAACTGGGAGCCCGCGTCGCGGCCCGGCCGTGCGCCCTCGCTCTCCGACTCCGGCTGCGGCCGGCCGCGGTCGGCGGCGGCCATGGTGCGGCCGGGCGGGCGGACCGGCAGACCGTTGGGCGTCGCCACGCGGGGGCCGTCCACCAGGGCGGACGGGGCGGGCGGTACGGGAGAGACCGGCGGGGCGGCCGGAGCAGGCGAGCGGTGCGGGGCCGACGGGTCCGCCGTGGCCCGCGGGCCTGAGGCGACCGGCGGGGTGGCGGGGAGCGTCGCCTCCGGGGCCGGACGCCGCAGAGACTGCTCCGGGGCCATACCGCGCTGCTGGGCCATCAGCTGCGGCGGGAAGAGCACCACGACGCCCGTACCGCCACGGGACGACGGCCGGTAGTTGACACTGATGTGGTACTTGGCGGCCAGCCGGCCGACCACCGCGAGCCCGAGCCGGGTGCCCTGGAGCATCGCCAGGTCGGTGACCCGTCCCGAGACGGACTCCTCGGCGCGGCGCATCGCGGCGGCGGCCATCTTCAGCCCGCTGTCCTCGATGGTCACGACGATCCCGGCGGTGCGCTCCTCGACATAGACATGGACCTCGTCGATCGGCGGGGAGAAGTTCGCCGCGTTGTCCATGAGTTCGGCGAGGAGGTGCATCACGGGCTCGGCGGCGAATCCGGCGATCGCGGCGCTGCTCGAACAGTGCAGCCTGACCCGCTGGTACGCGGCGATCCGGCCCACCGCGCCGCGCAGGATGCTCTCCATGCCGATCGGCTTGTTCCAGGCGCGGCTCGCGCGGCCGCCCATCAGCAGGGCCAGCCGGTCGGTGAGCAGTCCGAGCTGTGAGGTGTTGTGGTCGAGCCTGAGGAGATCCCCGAAGACCTCTTCGCCGTACCGGTCCTGCATCTCGCGCAGATCCGCGAGCATGCTCACGGCCTTCGCCTGCACCCGGCTCAGCGCCTTGGCGCTGGCCGCCTGCGCCGCCGCGGCCCGTCGCTCGCTGGTGGCGAAGTCCCTGACCACCGTGTCCAGCAGGACCCGCAGCCGCGGATCGGAGGGCGGCTCGATGGTGCCGAGTACGGTGTCCGCGGAGCCGCCGGTGCGCAGCCCGCCGAGCGCGTCGGGAAGCGTCTTGCTGGTGAGCAGATCCAGCTCGTCGGCCGCCCGCGTCAGCTGGGCGTGGGCTCTCTCGCGCTCGTCGGCCGCGTCGGCCGCGCGCTGTGCGGAGCCGGCGACCTCGGTGGTGAACATCTCCAGCAGGCGCCGCAGTTGGGGATCGGACGGTGCCGGGGTGGACTCCAGCGTCTCGTCGGCGCTCGCGCCGTCGTGGACTCTCTTGACCACCGCGGGGAGCGTGACGTTCAGCAGATGCGCGGATTCCGCGCCGAGTTGGGTCAGCCGCGACTGCGCCGCCCGCGTCTCGTGCTCGGCGGCGACCGCGCCGCGCCGGCCGCGGCGCAGCAGCAGCGCGGCGGTGACGGCCGTGACCGCCAGGCACCCCCAGGCGACGGCGACGGTGGCGGCCACCCAGGTACGGGCCGCCGCGGGCGCCGTCGCGGCCACGGCGCCTCCCGCCGCGGCGGCCACCACCAGCAGGCCCAGGGGTACGGCGAGCGGCAGAGACCGTGCCCTGCGTATGCGGCGCGGGCGGGGGGCGACAGGCACTGACATTCCGCGGTCCCTCTGGTGCTTGAGTGCGGGGGATAAAGACCGGCCGACCAGCGCGCTTCGGCCGCACGGGCGGGATCTGACACCGATGGGGACGGTGATCTTCCACACCACATGTGGCGCTCATGCTAACCAGGCCACGCGCCCATGGAACACAGAGAACGGCCGGAGCCCACTCAACGGAGGAGTTCGTCCCGAAGTCACCCACCGGCCAGGGGAGGCATGGTAGATAGAAAGAACCGCTGAAGCCCCTGCCATATGCGCATAACACCGTGTCTGCCCTGCCCGAAGCCGGGACGCCGATGTCCGTTCGCTGCTCCGGATGCCCGCTGATGGCCCGTTGAGGCCCGGTGTGGTCAACTGCTTTCAGCCAACCATACGGTCACATCGGCCGCGAGTGGCGGGGTCATGCGGGGCTTCGCAGTACAGTGCGATGAACGATGGGGTGCACTACACCGCAGTACAGTCCATTGAGCTATTCCATTGAATATATTTGGACGGAACGTGTCGGACCTCGACCAGCTCACGCAGTCGCTCGCCCGCAATCTCAAGCGCTGGCGCGGTGAACGGGGCTTCACCCTCGACGCCCTGGCGGCCAGGGCGGGGGTCAGCCGCGGCATGATCATCCAGATCGAGCAGGCCCGTACCAACCCCAGCGTCGGCACCACCGTCAAGCTCGCCGACGCGCTCGGCGTCTCGATCACCACCCTCCTCGACTACGAGCAGGGCCCACAGGTCAGGATCGTGCCGGAGAGCCAGGCCGTACGGATGTGGTCCACGCCCGCGGGCAGCCGCACCACGCTGCTGGTCGGCACCGAGGCCCGCGGACCACTCGAACTGTGGGAATGGATCCTGCGGCCGGGGGAGGCCTGCGCCTCCGACCCGCATCCGCCGGGCACCACCGAACTGCTCCATGTGACCGCCGGGGAACTGACCCTTGTGGTCGACGGCGAACCGCACACCGTGCCGGCGGGCGCCTCGGCGGCCTTCGAGGCGAATGTGCCGCACGTCTACCGCAACGAAGGCGCCGATACGGTCGAGATGATCATGTCCGTGTCGATCCCGCCCGTACGCTGAGACGCCCGGTTCGTGGTGACGGGGCGGCTGTTAGCGTGATATCCATGCGCGCTCCCCTCGGACCCTTCGACAACGCCAGACCCGCCCCTGACTGCCTCGAAGAACTGACGCCGCCCGTCGCCGACGCCGTACGCGGGTGGCAGGGCGGCATACCGGCCGAACAACTGGTGTACGTCGACACCGACCCCGCGATCGCGGACACGGCGGTCTTCGCCGAGCACTACGGCCCCGGACTGCTCGGCCAGTCCGCGAACTGCGTGGTGGTGGCGGGCAAGCGGGGCGGCGAGTCGACGCTCGCGGCGTGTGTCGTGCTCTCGCGCACGCGCGTCGATGTCAACGGTGTGGTCCGCAGACAACTGGGCGCGCGCAAGGCCTCGTTCGCCGCGATGGACACCGCTGTCGGCGAGACGGGCATGGAGTACGGAGGAATCACCCCGATCGGACTGCCCGCGTCCTGGCCGCTGCTGGTGGACTCGGCGGTGCTCGACACCGAATGGGTCCTGATCGGCAGCGGCCGGCGCCGCGGCAAGCTGATCGTCCCGGGCAAGATCTTCGGCGGACTGCCGGGCGCGGTGGTTCTGGAGGGCCTGGGCGTCTGACCGCGTCACGGGAAGGAGTCCCGGACGCGGCGCGTCAGGCGAAGGGGCGGGGTCGGCCGAGCGTGCGCGTCAGCCGAGCTGCGGGATCTCGATGGCGGGGCAGCGGTCCATGACCATGTCGAGGCCGGCCGCGCGGGTGCGGGCGTAGGCCTGTTCGTCGATCACGCCGAGCTGGAACCAGACGGCCTTCGCCCCGATCGCCGTCGCCTCGTCCGCGACCCCGCCCGCCAGGTCGCTGTTGACGAAGACGTCCACGACATCGACCGGGAAGGGGATGTCGGCCAGCGAGGCGTAGCCCTGCTCGCCGTGGACCGGCTCGGCCTTCGGGTGGACCGGCACGACGCGCTTGCCGAAGCGCTGGAGCACCGCCGCGACGCCGTAGGCCGCGCGGGACGGGTTGTTGGACAGTCCGACCACGGCCCAGGTGTCGCCGCTCTGCGTGAGGATCTTGCGGATCGTATCCGTGTCTGCGTACATATTCGAACAACGGTGGGGGGCGCCCGGCCATTCCGCAAGGCGCCGCGCTCGCGCGCCCGCGTGAAATCTCCACGTGGTATTCGTGACGTTCTCGCTCCCCCGGGCCTCGCCGACCCCCACATACTGATCGGTACATGGCCGTTTCAAAACGAGGGGCTGCATTGGGAACGGCGGATGAGCATCGAACAGTGAACCTCTGGTCGCTGAGCGAGGATGTCGCCGTCGCCACGGAAGCCGGCGGTCAGACGCTCGTCCTGACCGGGCGGTGGGGGACCGAGCGGATCGGAGACGCGCATCCGGTCGTCCACGAGGCGCTGCGCCGGATGCAGCTCGGGCCCGTTCTCCTCGCCAATCTCGAACCCCGGCCGGGCAGCATCGTGCCCCGGGCCCATACGTATCTGGTCCTGCTGCCGGTGCTGAAGCGGCTCTCCCACCTGGTGGTCCGTACGCTCGGCCTGGACGATCTCAAAGGGCCGCTGCTCTCGGTGTTCCCGGTCGCCCGGCCCGCACCCTTCACCCCCGTACGGCTGCCGCCGAAGCGCCCCGTCCGGATGCCGCGCGGGGTGTCGTTCACGCTGGAGGCGGCGGGGTTCGCGCTGGAGTCGGTGGGCTCACCGCACCGGGTGCTGCTGCACCGGCCCGAGGCGGCCTGGGTGGTCGGCATGCTGGCCTGGCCCATCACCCCGGACCAGGCGTCGGCCGCCTTGCCGCTGCCGGGAGCGGTGACCCAGGACATCATCGAGTATCTGGCCGCGGCCGGAATGGCCGTACCGGTGGAAGACTTCGGCGGCGGCCTCGATGACATCGCCTGAATCGCCTGAGCGCGCGCCTACGGCTGCTACAGCAGCCAGTCCGCCTCCTGCGCGATCCTGATCGCGTCCACCCGGTTCCGCGCGTTGAGCTTGGCCACGATCGTCGTCAGATAGTTCCGTACGGTGCCCGGTGACAGATGCAGCTCCCGGGCGATCTCATTGGCCTCCGACCCCTCCGCCGCCCTCCGCAGCACCTCTGTCTCCCGCTCGGTCAGCGGCGACTCGGCGCCGTCCCATGCCGAGAGCGCGAGCTGCGCGTCGATCACCCGGTGGCCGGCGACCACCCGCCGTACCGCGGTGGCCAGTTCCTGGGGCGGCGCGTCCTTGAGCAGATAGCCGGAGACCTGCGCCGACAGCGCGCGCCGGAGCGTTCCCGGCCGGCCCAGGCTGGTGAGGATCAGGGTCCGGCACTCGGGCAGCGACTCCCGCAGCCGGGCGGCCGCCGTCAGTCCGTCGATCCCGGGCAGATCGATATCGATGATCGCGATATCGGGGCGGTGCTCCAGCGCGGCCGGCAGGATATGGTCGCCGCGCTCCAGTTCACAGACGACCTTGAGATCTCTCTCCAGGTTCAGCAGAGCCACCAGCGCTCCGCGGACCATGTTCATGTCTTCGGCCAGCAGAATGCGTATGGCCATGAATGGGGTCTCCTCCCCGGATCCAGCAGGGCACGTCCCAGCCCTCAGGCCGCGGAGCCCCGGGCGTAGATGTCGTCGTCCACATCGGGCACTCCTCTGATCAGATGGGCGGGCGCCTCGGCCGTCAGCTGGAACGTCCCGTCGGCGCCGCGTGCGACGGAGAGCCGGCCCGACACGGCCCGCAGCCGCGTCTCCAGGTTCCCCAGACCGCTGCCGCTGTGCGGCGAGGAGTCGCGGTACGCCGGGTCGACACCGTCGTTGGACACGGACAGCCGTACCAGCCCGCCTTCCTGGACGGCCTCGATGTCGCAGACACAGGCGCGTGAGTGCCGCAGCAGATTGGTGATCGCCTCCCGCAGCACCGCGGCGAGTACGGTGTCGACCTGCTGGCTGATCTTCCCGAGCCGGATGGTGGCCCGCACCCTCACATCCGCGGCGGAGAGCAGGGACTGCGCCGAACCCAGCTCCTGTTCCAGCGAGAGCCCGCGCAGCCCGCTGGCGACCGTACGCACATCGGCGAGCGACTGCCGTGAGATCGCCAGGACTTCGCTGATCTCGTCCATCGCGCGCCGCGGATGCGTCGGCACCAGCCGGTGGATCAGCTCGCTCTTCAGTGTGATCGCGGAGAGGCTGTAGCCGAGCAGATCGTGCAAGTCCCGTGCGAACCGCAGCCGTTCCTGCGTGACCGCCATACGGGTCAACTCGACCCGGGTGTCGTGCAGCGCCCGGACGAGCTCCGCCATCCGCGAGAGCCCGTACACGACCAGTCCGGTCAGCAGCGTCGACTGGCACAGATAGAACGCCTCCCGCAGCGGGAGCCGATCCACGATCGGGGGGATGAGCATGCTGATCCCCACCGCTCCATAGGCGAACCAGGCACGCCGGCCGGGCAGGAGGAGCAGCAGGGACCCCGCGAGGAAACCGGCCATCGCTCCCCACTGGGACTGGAAGGCCGCGATCGGCAGATACGTGAGCAGCGCCTGCGCGCCGAGCGTCACCGACTTCTGCCAGGTGGGGGCCCGGCGGGCCCTGGGACTGGAATGTCTCAGCTGCAGCAGGAAGATGAGCAGCATGCCGGTGAGGGACGCGGTGAGGGAGAAGGCGCTGTGGTCCACTCCCGCGAGATTGATGATGGTGACGCTCAGATAGCCGAGAAGAGCGATCGTCAGGATGACGCGGGCCAGTTGAGGGGCCGGCAGATCCGGTGGGGTCGTGGGGCCGCGCGTCACCTCGTCCTTCTCCCCCGGCCGGACATTCTCAGTGGATCCGTCGTCGCGACTTCGCATGATCGTGTGTCTTCGCAGCCTTCCCCGTCGAACCTCCTTGCGTGAAGAGCGTAAGTGATCGTCGTGAAGGATGTGCTGAGATCGGGCGGTGCCGGGACGAAATCGCCGCTCCGTTACGCGGACTTTACGAATCCGCTCGTGTGGTCAGACGAATAGTGGTATGGGGTTCAGCTGCGAGTATGGGGTGGGCTCGGTGCGTCTCCCCAGCTCCACCGGTGTGTTGTACAGCCGTCCTGGCGCGAACCGTGGCCAGAAGGGCCGCAGCCCCGGGACGATCACCTTCACCACAGGGAGTTCCAGATCGGGTCGGCTCTGGTCGAGTACCAGCAGGTCCATCCCGCGCGAGCGCGTCAACTCCGTGATGGCGGTGATGTCTTCCCGCAGATCGCCGGCCGGGGCGTAGGGCAGGTCGCGCGGCCCGAAGGCCGGCACGTCCCGATCCGCCCGCAGATAGGGGCGGTTGGCGGCCGTGGAGTGCCGCCACCACTCCAGCGGCTCGGGATCGGTGACGCGGTAGCCGCCGCCCTCGGGCGTCACCTCGCTGACCAGGGGCAGCAGTTGGCCCATTTCCGTCAGGGCCCTGCGCAGCGCCACCCGCGGGTCGAAGTGCGCACCGAAGCCGAAGACGATGTCCTCGGCGGGCTTGTCCGTGCGCCGGGACAGGGCCGCGATCACGGGGATGCCGAAGTCCGAGGTGAGATCCAGGGCCCACACCTCGCGGCGCACCGTACGGTAACCCTCGCGCAGCCGCTCGATGTACGGCTCCCCGAACGCGTCGAGATCGACACCCGGCTGCCGGGTCCGGTTGTACCACCACAGCGCCACCGCGTCCCGCTCCACCAGCTCCAGGAACCCCTGGATCAGGGCGTCTTCGGGGCTGCTGCCGGCCGCGTTGCCGTTGGAGTCGGCACACAGGCCATCCGGTGCCTCCTCCTCGCCGAAGTACAGCATGGAGGTCGGCAGCAGTCGCTGGGTCTGTCCGGTCAGCGACCACACCGGGGTCCAGTCGGTGGGGCGGTGCGTGTCGAACGGGGGTGGTACGTAGTGCAGCCGGGAGCCGCCCGCGTTCCACCGGTCCCTGTCCCGCAGCTGCCGATCGTCGAACAGCTGGCAGGAGTTGGGGTGGATCGCCGTCTCGCCCAGGGCGTGGAAGGAGTCATGGATCACCGGTTCGTCGCCCTGCCGGGTCCCGCTGTAGCGCTCCACCGCCTCACCCAGCGCGCTCGTACGGGCCTCCGCTTCCGTGAGTCCCTTGCCGCCGCTGAGGGAGCGCAGCCCGGCCCGCAGCCCCGCCAGGGTCCCGCTGCGCATGGCCAGATTCTGGCCGGAGAGAAAGGCGTTGACGAACTCCGGGCTCCCCGGGGCGCGCCGGATCTCCTTGATGATTCCGGTGACGGGATCCACCAGAGAGCCGTAGCGCTCCAGCATCTGGGCGGGGGTCAGCGCCCGGTGGCCATTGAGGTCCTGTACGGCCTTGGGCCGTGACACCGGTACGAACGGAGCGCCGACGCGCCGGGCGACCAGACCGGGATCCCCGCAGGCCGCGCACTGCGGCAGCCGCGCCACGGGGTGGGCCGTGGTGTGCAGCCCCAGTGTGTCCAGTGTGTTCACTGAGCCGTGGGAGGCGGTCCGTATCCCCGCCAGCCACTTCGCTGCCTCCAGCACGGCGAGCTGTACGGCGATGGCCCTGCCCGCCGCCAGTGTGGCGGGCGGTCGCTGCGGCGGTCCCTCCAGGCCCAGCGCGCGCTGGAGGGGACGCTCGGAGGAGCGGTGACCGCGCAGCCGGGTCGCCAGGCAGTGCCAGCACGGGCCCTCGCCGGGGCGGAAGACCGGTCCGATCCAGGGAGCCGCGGAGCCCACTCCCACCAGCAGCCAGGGCGTTCCGGCCGCGCGGTGCCCGGCATCGACCTCGTGCAGCCCGGGGGAGAGATAGTCGTCGCACAGGACGAGCGAGAGGTCCGCTTCGGTGCCCGGAGGCGCGAGCGTCAGCCCCGAGGCGCGGCACGCGGCGCCGACCTGCTCCAGGTCGACATCGGTGAGGGCCACCGGGCGTACCGTCGTCCGGGCGAGCGTGTCCAGCGTACGTACGCCGTCCAGCCCGGCCAGATCCCAGTAGGCCTCGGCGGCCCGATCGGGGCAGGGGGGTGCGGTCGGGCTCTCCACCGCTGTGGAGCCCTTTATCGCCGCGGAGCTCTCCGCCGTGGCCGGGCGCAGCCGCAGCAGTCCCGCCGCGTCGAGGGCCCGCAGCGAGGCGGCGGCCTCCTCGGCACTCAGCGCGGGAGCCGCGTCACGCAGCACACCGTCAGGGCTGCGGGTGCCGTCGAGCAGTGGTACCAGCACTTCGCTGTGGTCCCCGTACAGCGCGGTGACACCGCGCTGGGACACCAGATAGGCCGCCTCTCCCGGGACGACCGTCGCGCGCAGATGGCTCTTGAAGCCAAGACGCGCCCCGTCGCCGGCGGACGGCCGCCGCCCGCTTCCCCCCGCCTCGGTCATCCCTGGTGCTGCTCGTGCCCGTTGAACGCCGGGGCGATGGGGGAGGCGTTGATGCAGATGCTCAGCAGCGCGACGCCCTGCTCGGGCATCGAGTCGAGGTCCTCGATGACGAGATGACGCCCGCCGGCCGCCGGTGCGTCCGACCCGAGGAGGGAGGTGATGGCGTGGCTCATAACGATCGTTCCCCTTTCATGCTGTCAGTTGTTGTCTCTTGCGGGATTGATTCTGCGCACAGCGATGTGACGGGCAAACAGTCCCGCATTCACTGGCAGGATATGAAGTTCTCATGTTCCCGGCCGGGACATTTGCCGACCGCCAAAGCATGTGGAGATGAAATACGGATCGATCCTACTGTTCTCGGACGCGGCGGTTCAGTTCACGGAGGCCGGACGCGTACCGAGACGAGCCGTGGAAGGGGCCTTCCTCAGCCGGCCGCCCAGCAGCGCCATTCCGAGCGGGGTGACCGAATGGAGGGCACAGTTCCGTACCCGCCGGGTGGTGATCAGCCCGGACTCCCGCAGTACGGAGGCGTGTTGGCTCGCGCTGCCGGGGGAGACACCGAGCCGGGCGGCGAGCTGGCTGGTGGTGCAGGTGTTGGTCAGGGCGCGCAGGGCGGCGGCGCGCGTCTGGCCGACGAGTGCGCTGAGCGCCTGGCCGCCGGTGACCTCGGGGTCGTCCGGGATCGCGAACAGACCGGCGGCATCCGGCGGTACGGAGAAGACCAACGCGGGCTGGTCGCTGTCCCGTTCTGCGGCGATGACGCGGCCGACCAGCCCCGGCAGGAACGCCGACGGGTTGAGCAGCAGGCCCTGGCCCCTGAGGTGGACGTCCAGCTCCAGCCCGTCGTGTATCTCCAGCACCGGCGGGTTCCATACGATCCGGGGGTGCAGCGTGGCGAGCAACTGCTCGACCCCGCCCGTCATGGCGATACGTCCGTGCGCGTCGCACTCGCTGTCGAGCCGCTCCAGGATGCTGTCCCAGTACGGGGCGACCCCGGCCCGCCACATGTCCACGGCCAGCCGGGCCGCGTCCGTACGGGTCATGGACAGCGCGGCGAGCGCCGAAGTGTCCGCGTCCGGCGAGGAGTCGAGCAGGAACAGCAGGTCGTCCGGCGCCTTGAGGGCCCGGAGCAGCGGGACGAGCGGTCTGTTGAGGGAGGAGGTCTCGCGCAGCCGGCCGAGTACGTCGCCTCGCCATCGCGCGTAGTCGGCGTTGCGGGACTGAGTGAGCACACCGAGTGCGAAGACGCCCTCGGCGACAGGTCCGAGTGTGCTCTGCAGCCGGGTTCGGGCAAGATCTGCCGCGGTGAAATGGATTCTCTGCATGTAACGCCCCCGTAAGCAAGTGGTGAATCCGTGGCGTCGGCAGTGCGGCCGACAATACGCTCGCCGGTGCGCGGTAGGCCCGGCGTGCGCGGATCGCTGGCCCGGTCCTTCCGGAGGCCACACCGGTACGGCGTGGACCAAGAGGAAGGAACCAGGGCTCACCCGCCGACGGTGCCACGGCCTGAGTTGTGCAGACAGTGTCGGCGTCCTCGAACCGTCATGGCCGATTCACTGCCCGGATCATGAATTCTTCAGGGGTGGCGCGTCGGCGTGCGGCGTACCATCCTGTGAGGGCTGAATCAGGGCTGGTTGTGGTGGTCGCGGAGGTGCGGTTGTGCTGAAGACGGGGAAGATCCAGCGGTTCGACGAGACGCGTGGGTACGGATTCATCAACCCGGACGAGGGTGGTGAGGACGTGTTCATGCACGCGAACGATCTCCTGGACGAGAAGTACCTCTACCAGGCGGGCCGGGACGTCGAGTTCTTCGTCGAGATGGGCGAGAAGGGCCCGAAGGCGTCCGAGATCCGTCTGATCCACCAGCCCTCGCGACGCCGGCCCGAGCAGTTCGGAGCGGACAGCGGGGCGGCGGAGGACGAGCCGGGCGCCGCGGGATTCCGGAGCGAGCTGACCGACGTACTCCTCGACGCCGACGGGACGCTGACGGCCGATCAGATCAAGCGGATCCGTACCCGGATCGTCGAACTGGCCCGTGCGCGCGGCTGGATCAGCGACTGACCGGTGCGTCGGCGGCCCCCCGTTGACCGGTGCGCCCACCGCTCCGCGCCAGGGGGCCGCAATTCCGTGGAATTCCGCAGCGTACAGAAATGGCCGCCCTGTCGGGAGTTTTGGCCGAGCCCAAATAGAACAGTTCGGCGGAGTCTCGCCGGGCCCGTGAATACAGGGCATTTGCCGACAACAGAAACTGTGGCCGCGCTGGTTTCTCTGTGGTTACGTTGTCCGGGCAGGAACGTGAAGTTCTCTGCGGGAGGTCGGGAGTTGCTGGACGACCTGCCGGGATGAAGGCGCGTCACTGTGCTCCAGGGGCCGCGCCTCAGCGACCGCCGTAGGGGAGTAGCTGTGATCAGCGAATCCGTGGAGGAAGCCGTACGCCGAGCCCGAGCGGCGGTTGCGGAAGTGGCGTCATGGTCGCAGGCCGACACCGACAGGGCCGTCATGGCCGTCGGCTGGCACTGCTACCGGGAGGAGACCGCGCGCGGACTCGCCCGCCTCAGCCATGAGGAGACCGGCCTCGGGGACATCGAGGACCTGTACACCCTGCAACGCGGACGCGTGCTGGGGATCCTCAACGATCTGCACGGCGCGCGGACCGTCGGCGTGGTGGAGGAACAGCCGGAACTGGGGCTCGTCAAGATAGCGAAACCGCTCGGGGTGATCGCCGTCGCCAGCCCCGCGACGGCTCCGGCCCCCGGCATCATCTGCAACGCCCTGCCGATGCTGAAGACCCGTAACGCGTCGGTCTTCAGCCCCAACCCGCGCGCACACCGCAGCGCACTCGCCACACTGGACGTGATGCGTGCCGCGCTCTCGGAGATCGGGGCGCCCCCGGATCTGGTGCAGTGTCTGCCCGTGACCGGCCGTGAGGCCGGCGAACAGCTCATGGCCGCCGCTGACTCCGTCGTCGCCATCGGCGGGGCAGGGACGGTACGACGCGCCTACCGCAGCGGTACGCCGGCGATCGGCGCCGGCGTCGGCAACCCGACGGTGATCGTGGACGAGACCGCGGATCTTGAGGACGCCGTCGGCAAGATCCAGCACGGGGCCGGCTTCAACCACGGCACCTCCTGCTCGTCCGAGAGCAATGTGCTCGTGCACCACTCCATCGCCGCCGCGTTCGAGGAGACACTGGCACGCGCCGGCGCCCATCTCTGCACCGAGGAGGAGGCCGCCCGCGTCGTCCGGCTGCTGTGGCCGGACGGCAGCGCACTCAACCGCGAGCTGATCGGACGCCCCGCCGCGGACATCGCACGGGCCGCCGGGGTCACCCTCGACGCCTCGGAGAAGGTGACCGTCCTCGTCGTCCGGTGCGCCGACCCCCGGCAGGACTCCGCGGTGCTGCGGGAGAAGCTCTCCCCGCTGCTGACCGTCTCCGTCTACACCGATTTCGACGAGGCCGTACGGCTGGTGCAGAACATCTCGGAGCGCTGCGGCCTCGGGCACAGCTGCGCCGTGCACACGGCCAGGACGGACCGGGTCATGCGGCTGGCCGAGGCCGTCTCCCACTGCCGTGTCGTGGTGAACCAGTCGACCATGACCAACACCGGCAGCCTCGCCAGTGGCGTGCCCTTCACCACCACGCTCTCCAGCGGGAGTTGGGGAGGGTCGAGTGTCTCGGGCAATGTCACCTGGCGGCACTTCCTCAACCACACCACCGTCTCCAGGCCCATCCCCGCACGCGTCCCCGACGAGGCGGCGCTCTTCGGCGCGTACTGGGAGGACGCACGGGACGCGGGTCCTCGGGGCGCCCTGTCGGTGGCGGACGCCTGAGCCGGAACGACAGCAGAACGGAGAACGTACGTGCCGATCAGCCGCGTCAACGGAATCAACCTCAGCTTCGAGGACACCGGCCACGGCGAACCGGTGGTGATGGTGATGGGTTCGGGTGCGGGCGGCCGTTCCTGGCACCTCCACCAGGTGCCCGCCCTCACATCGGCCGGCTACCGGGTGATCACGTTCAACAACCGCGGGATCCCGCCGACCGACGCCTGCGCCGGGGGCTTCACCATCGAGGACCTGATCGCCGACACGGCGGGGCTCATCGAGCGGCTCGACCTCGGCCCCTGCCGGCTCGTGGGCACCTCCCTCGGTGCCCATGTCGCCCAGGAACTCTGCCTGGCCCGGCCTGAGTTGGTCAGTCAGCTCGTACTGATGGCAACGCGCGGGCGCACGGACTTCATGCGCCGGGCACACGCGCGAGCGGAACGGGAGTTCCATGACAACGGTGGCACGATGACACCGCTGTACGGGGCCACCCTCCGCGCTCTGCAGAATCTGTCGCCCGCGACTCTGAGCGAGGACAAGGAGGTCCGGGACTGGCTGGACATCTTCGAACTCGCGCCCGTGTCGCAGCTGCCGGGGTACCGCGCCCAGCTCGATATCGACATCACCACCAACCGGCTGGACGCCTACCGGGGAATCGACAGGCCCTGCCTTGTCATCGGTTTCTCGGACGATCTGATACTGCCCCCGCACTTCAGCCGTGAAGTCGCCGACGCGATACCGGGATCCCGCTATACGGAGATCCGTGACGCCGGTCACTACGGCTATCTGGAACGCCCCGACGGAGTCAATGCCGCGCTGCTCGAATTCTTCGCGCAGTACAGCTGATCCGGCGAGGTCAGGCGCATCGCGTCAGCGCACCGTCCACGTACCACCACGCACCATCCATCCGCCTATCGGCACACATCGAATATCAGGTTCCGGCTGGGGACGCTTTGGTCCCAGGCAAAACAGTTGAACCGGCTGAAGCGGCTGGGAGATCATGCCGCGGGGGGCCGGGGGAAGTCCGGAACCCGGACATGGGGAAGGGAAACTCATGGAGAACCCGTTCGACAACGACAACGGCTCTTTCTACGTACTGGTCAACCACGAGAACCAGCACTCGCTGTGGCCCACGTTCGCGAACGTCCCGGACGGCTGGACGGTCGTCTTCGGCGAGGACAGCCGGCAGGCCTGCCTCGACTACGTGGAGAAGAACTGGACGGACATGCGCCCCGCCAGCCTCATACGCGAGATGGAGGGCGAGACGGTACCGGCCGGAAAGGCCGGCGTCCCCGCCTGACACACCGGGCGCCAGGCGCGTCCGGCCACGAACGGCCACGCGAGTGGAGCAGAAGCAACGCGGGTGCCCCGGAATGCGGTCCGGGGCACCCGCCCTTTGCGTGTACGGGCGAGTGCCGGGGGAAGGGAGTCCGGCATCGCTCCGTACCCGCGGTCCGGCCGTCAGACCACGTCCCGTCGCATGGGGACCAGTACGGCCACGGCCGCCGCGACGAGAGCGTAACCCGCCAGCAGCAGTCCGCCGCCCACCGGTGACAGCAACGACACCGGACTGGTGGACAGTTCGTCCGCCAGGACATCAGCGAGATAGGTGAAGCTGGTGAGCGAGGCCGTCGCGCCACCCGGCAGCAGCGGGTAGAGCAGATTGACCCCGGGGATCATCATCAGGATCAGCTCGCCCATGTAGAGATAGCCGATCACCACCGCGAGAGCGACGATCTGATTGCGGATCAGCGCGCCCATCGCCACCCCGAGCAGGGTGTAGACCGCCATCGTCAGCGCCAGCCTGAGGAGCAGCTCGATCACCGTGCCGGTCGCCAGCCCGGGAGTGACCCCGCGGGCGGCGAGCGCCCCGAAGAACCCCGCGCCCGCGCCGGCGGTCTGCACCAGCCCGTACACCAGACCGGCCACGCCGAAGGTGACCAGCTTGGCGGTGAGCACCTGCCAGCGCTGCGGGGCGAAGAGGAACGTGAACGTGGCCGTACGGTGCCGGTACTCCGACGTCATGGCCAGCGTGCCCAGCGCCGCGGGGACGAAGACCGTGAAGCCCAGCATCCCGAAGACCGACAGGACACCCTCCTCCGTCTCCAGTCCCGGCATGGGCGGCGAGAAATTCTCCGGTCCGACGGCGGTCAGCAGCCCGACCATGCCACCGCCCAGGACGACGGCGGTCAGCAGCGCCCACAGCCACATGCGCGTGGCCAGCAGCCGGCGGAACTCCGCCTTGATCAGCGCGTTCATCGGGCGTCCCCCTCGCTGTCCGCGGTCAGTTCGAAGAACAGCTGCTCCAGACTCGTGTCCTCGGTGAGCAGTTCATGCACCCGCAGCCTCGCGGCCGACGCCAGATCGGCGATCTGCGCGGTCGCGAGCCCCTGCACCCGCAGCGCGCCGTCGTGCCCCGTCTCGACGCTCTGCGCGGCCACCCCGTCCGAAGTGCCCCGAAGCAGTACCTTCTTGAGCGCCTCGGCGTCGGGGGAGCGGACCAGTACGGTCGAGGGCCTGAACCGCTCCATCTCCCGCAGCGGGCCGGCCGCGACCAGCGTGCCGCGCCGGATCATCACGATGTCGTCCACGATCTGCTGGACCTCGCTGAGCACATGGCTCGACACCAGTACGGTGCGCCCCTCGTCGGCGAGTTCGCGCAGGAAGCGGCGCAGCCACGCGATGCCCTCGGGGTCGAGGCCATTGCTCGGCTCGTCGAGCAGCAGCACCTGGGGGTCGCCCAGCAGCGCGGTCGCGAGACTGAGCCGCTGCTTCATCCCGGTGGAGAAGGTGCGCGTCTTGCGGTGCGCGGCGTGCGCGAGGCCGAGCCGGTCGAGTAACTCCTCGACGCGGCCCGCCGGATGGCCGCCCATGGTGCGGTAGATCCGCAGATGGTCGCGCGCCGAGTGATTGGGATGGAAGGCCGAGGCGTCGAGCACCGCCCCGACGATCTCGGAGGGCCGGCGCAGCTCCCCGTACCGCTTGCCGCCGATCGTGGCGGTGCCCGCGGTCGGGGTGACCAGGCCCAGGATCATGCGCATGGTCGTGGTCTTGCCGGCCCCGTTGGGGCCGAGGAAGCCGGTGATGACGCCCGGCTCCACGGAGAAGCTGAGACTGTCCACCGCGGTGACCGGCCCGAACCGCTTGGTCAGGCCGGTCACCTCGATCCGGTAGTTCGGCTGGTTCATCAGCTCTTCCCCAGGCGTTGTCCGACGAGCTCGGCGAGCTGGTCCGCGTCGTCGAGCGAGAGGACCAGTTCGTCGACCTTCTCACCGTCGGGGGTGCGGTCGAGCAGGATGTGCAGGCCGGGCTTGCCGCGATAGGCCGCCACGAGCTGACGCGGCCCGACCATGACGCCCCAGAAGCCGATCTTGGCGAACCCCGAGACGACCAGGCCGTTGCGAGAACCGCGGGCGACGCTCAGCGGACGGTCGACCCGGGTCACCTGGCGCACACTCGCCAGCGGAACGGTCAGTGAGCTGCGGTGGAGCCAGGTCTGCTCCCGTCGGCTGAACTCGACCGTCAGCTCCGCGCCGGAAACCTTCATCTCTGCCATGGGATCCATCCCTCCCTCTGGGACCCGGGGTGCGGTCCTGCCGTGGCCATCTGTTCTAGTAGTTGTATATCAGATAGAGTGAGCTTGTGCATCTAGTACTCGATCTCGACAGCGAGGTCCCGATCTATCAGCAGATCCGGGACCGGGTGGTGGAAGCCATCGCCGACGGCCTGCTGGCGCCTGGCGCGTCCCTGCCCTCCACCAGGCAGTTCGCCGTCGACCTGGCGATCAACTTCCACACCGTGAACAAGGCGTACGACCTGCTGCGGCGCGAGGGCATCATCCGCATCAACCGCAAGAGCGGAGCGGTGGTCCACCCGGACGTGCGGAGGGCGACGGCGGAGCTGCGGGTGGGGGTCGACTGGGAGCAGCGGCTGCGCACGCTCCTGGCCGAAGCGGTGGTACGAGGCGTTCCGGAGGGGGAGGTCTTGACGTACGTACGGACGACCCTGGAGGGGTTCGCCAAGCAGAGCGAGGGGGGTGGGCAGGGATGAGGGGCGCCGGCGGATCCGGTGGACCAGGAGGGGGGCGGGGATCAGCCGGGGTGCGCCGGCGGCTCGGGCGGCGGTCCCTTCAGCAGAGCCTCACCCAGCGGCGTGAGGGTGTGGATCGCGCAGGTGCGCGTACGGGTCGTCGACACCAGCCCGGCGTTGCGCAGCACGCTGGCGTGCTGGCTCGCCGAACCGGCCGACACCCCCACATACTGGGCGAGTTCGGTCGTCGTACGGCTTTCGGTGAGCGCTTGGAGCACCGCGGAGCGCGTGCTTCCGACGAGAGCGGACAGTGACTGTTTCGGCTGGGTGAGGTTCCACAGGGCGGAGGCCATCATGGGGTCGGGATGTACCGGGTAGACGAGGATCGGCGCTCTCTCCGGCGCGGCCTCGTCGAGAAAGAGACGCGGGGGACCGGACAGGAAGAGGGAGGGCGCGAGCAGCAGACCGGAACCTCGCAGCCGTACCTCGGCCGGCCGTGCCCGGTCGCTCGGGATCGTCAGGACGGGCGGCTGCCAGCGGATCCCCTGATCCATGGCCCGGAACAGCTCGTGCATGCCGCCGGTGAACATGAGCCGGCCGCTTGCCTCGCGCTCGCTCTCCAGGAAGCTGTGAATCCGGGGCCAGTACGGCTGGATCGCCTCCTCCGCGAACTCGCGGAGAAAGGCCGGAAGAGGGGTGGGAGAGGCTTGGGCGGACGGGGCCTGGGGGGACGGAAGGCCGCTGACCCCGGCTCTCACCTTTCCCGACGCCGACAGCGTGATCGACAGCAGACCGGGGGAGGCGGCAAGGCTCTCGGCCAGACTCAGCAGCTGATGGAGGCGCCGGCCCTGCCGGACCTTGACCGTCTTGCGCCATTCGGAGAACGCGTCGTCGTTATTCCGGTGGAGAACCCCAAGCGCGAAAAGGGACTCGGGGACAGGCCCGAGAGATCTGTGCAGTCGAAAATTCATTACGTCCTTGAAGGTGAAATGAATTCTCTGAGTGTGACCAGTCGGTCCGTCATTTCTGCGTTCGCCTCTATTCATGCCCGAGTGAACCCCCGTCCGCTCATTCCCGGATCTCCGGGTGAGTCGTGCACCATGACACACGGCCATGATGCACGACGGGCGCGTGGCCGCGCAGTGAATACCGATCGGTAATAACACCCGGACAATTCCCGGGGAAACCCGTTCGACCTGCGGGTTTCAGTCCTGACCAAAGGCGCTTGCAAGGCAGGCGGCCGATGCGAGAAATTGGATTAGGTGAACACCGTGCTTGTCAGCCTGCTCGTCAATTCCGGGATCCTGCTGGCGCTGGGGGCCACCCTGTACGCCGCGCCGAGCCCGCTCCTCAACCCCCACTCCGTTCCCTTCGGCGTACGGGTACCGCCCGACAAGGCGGACGCCCCCGAAGTGAGCGAACAACGCCGCCGCTACCGCGCCCTGTTACTGCGGGCCACCCTCATTGTCACCGTCGCCGCCCTCGTTATCGGCGCCGTGCTGGACAGCGTCGCGGTCGGTGGTGTGGCGGCGGCCGTGCTCTGCGTCATCGCCGCCGCGCTGTGGCTGAGCGCGCACCGCGCCCTCGCCCGCGCGAAGGAGCGGGGCAACTGGTACGAGCACGTACGGCAGGGCGCGGTCATGGACACCTCCCTGCGCACCGACCCCGTACGGCTCCCCTGGGCATGGGCGATTCCCTCGCTCGTGGTGGTCGTCGTGACCGCCGTCGCCGGTGCGATCGTCTACCCGCAGCTGCCCGAGATGATGGCGCTCCCGGAACGCTCAGCGAACGGGACCGTCTACCGCGAGATCACGACCACCTTCTGGACCGCGTTCAGCCTGGTCTTCGCCCAGATCCTGCTGACCGCCATGGTGATCGGGACAGTCGCCGCCGTCCTGCGCGCCCGCGCGGACCTGGATGTCTCGCGGCCCCGGAGCAGCGCCGCCCAGCACCGCCGCTACCTCAGTCTGACGGCACGCAGTCTGCTGGGCATCGCCGCGCTGCTCAACCTCATGCTGCTCGGGCTCTCCGGGATGATGTGGAGCGACAGCCGCTCCGGGGCCGTGCTGGCCCTGGTCATCGGCGTACCGCTGCTCGCGGCCGTCGCCGTGTCCGTGCCGCTCGTACGCATGGGACCCGGGGGCAGCCGGCTGGTGCTGGAAAGCGCGGACGGCTCGGGTGGCTCGAACGGCATGGGCTCGGTTGGCCTCGGTGGCCCGGGTGCCCCGGACGAGGGGACCGGGCTGGTACCGCGCGACGACGACCGCCACTGGTACGGCGCCGGCACCGTCTACGTCAACGCCGACGATCCCGCCATCCTCGTGCCCCGGCGCGTGGGCATGGGCTGGACCGTCAACCTGGGCAATCTCCGGTTCCTGATCATCTCCGCGGCGGTGTTCGCGATCGCCGCCGGAGCGACGGTCGTGTCCGTCACCATGGGATCGAGCTAGCTCGCGCACCTAGTAAATCCCCTCTGACCAGGGGGTTTCCACTGCCGTCGAAGATGATTGCGGAAGCGGGTCCGGAGGGAGAGCCTGGGGGCAGTGAGACACCGGACAGCGGGGGGAAGTCTTCAGTGGGTACGAGCGGATCGCCGGACCGCGTCGCGGACATCTTCGAAGAACTCGCGCGCGAACATCGCGTTACGGGCGCGCAGTTGGCCCTCTACCGCGACGGCGCCCTGACGGAGCACACGGTCGGCGTCGAATCCGTCCGGACGAAGAACCCGGTGACAGCTGACACCGCCTTCCCCTTCGGCTCCGTGACGAAGTTCTTCACGGCCGGCCTCACCATGCAGTTCGTCTCCGACGGCGACCTCGACCTCGACGAACCACTCTCCGGACTCGTGCCCGAGCTGAAGAGCGCGACCAATCCGCTCCTCGGCACCGGCACGGTCCGTCAACTCCTCAGCCACACAGCCGGCCTGGCGGACAGCATCGAATACGCCGACATGCGCGGCCCCTCGTACCGGCGCTTCGCCACCGTATGCGGGGAAGAGCCGAACCTCTTCCCGCCCGGCCTCGCGTTCTCGTACTCCAACACCGGATACTGCCTGCTCGGCTCCGTCATCGAGGCCGTCTCCGGAATGGACTGGTGGACGGCGATGGACAGTTGCCTGCTGCGCCCGCTGGGCATCGAGCCCGCTTTTCTGCACGACCCCAGACCCGGGGCGGACCAGCCGGCCAGGACCAGGGCGGAGGGGCACGCGATACGCGCGGGCAGCGACGAAGCCGAGCCCGTCGACCATATGACGGCACTCTCCCTGGCGGCTGCCGGCGGCCTCGCCGGAAGCGCGCGGGACCTGGTCACCACCGCCCGACTGCACCTCGACGACCGTGACACCTTCGCCCACCGGCATCTGCTGCCGGAGGACGCGATCCTCCAGATGCGGGACAGCGTGCCGGACGCCGAACCGTTCGGCCTCGCCGACGCCTGGGGCCTGGGCCTGATGTGCCACAGGAACGGGGACGACGCGTGGTTCGGCCACGACGGCGCGGTCGGCGGCGCCACCTGCAACCTCCGAATCCATCCCGGCAGCAGCACGGCGCTCGCCGTGACCACCAACTCCACAGCGGGGCCCAAGCTGTGGGAGGACCTGGTGAGGGAGTTGCGCGCGAACGGGCTCGACCTCGGCCACTACAGCCTGCCGCACCCCGAGGCCCCGCAGGTCGGCGACCTCGGTGACTATCTCGGCAGCTACACCAACGGCGATCTGCTGCTGATGGTCGTGGCCGACGCTTCGGGAGAGCTGTTCCTCACCCGCGAGGACTACTCGGACTACCTGCTCACCATCCACGAGGACGACCTCTTCGTCGCCCGGGACCGGGTCCACGACGCCCTGCCGATCATCGGAAGGTTCGTCAGGGAACGCGTCGGCGGCCCCGTCGCCCTCCTCCAGTACGGCGGCCGGGCCCTGCAACGACAGGGCTGAGAGGGCGCCCCTACCGCGCGCGTGTGCCCACGGCGACACATTCACGAGATATACGGGGAAATCAACGATGTTCGAGGGTGGGCAGTCGATGCCGTCAGTCCAGCAGGTATCGATCGTGGGTGTGTTCGCGGACAGGCTGGCCGAGTCGCCGGGTGCGGTGGCCGTGGTGTGTGGTGATGTGTCGTTGACGTATGGGGAGTTGGACGCGCGGGCTGGGCGGTTGGCTCGGGTGTTGGTGGAGTGTGGTGTGGGTGTGGAGTCGCGGGTGGGGTTGTTGTTGGAGCGGTCGGTTGATGTGGTGGTGGCGATGTTGGCGGTGGTGAGGGCGGGGGGTGTGTATG